>NZ_JADKSA010000009.1:0-59653 GCF_015350945.1 Curtobacterium sp. VKM Ac-2884 | reverse complement strand
CGAGCACGAGGGCGCCGGTCGTGGCGAGGGTGATGGAGGTCTTCAGGCTCTTGCGCATGGTGATCTGTCCTTTGCTGAGGTGTCGCGCTCGGCGCGGCTGCTGTGTGCGCGCCGAACACACCCTGGTGCAGGGTGGAGAACCAGCAATGTGCGGCTGGTGAGCGCTCCGGGTGGTTCCCGGTCTGTGCAGGTGATTCGGCGCCCTGCCCCAAGTCGATTGGAATCCGTTCGGACGAGTTTCGCCGACGGCTGTCTGTCCTACGCTCGGTCCATGCAGGGGATCACGATCCGACCGACGACCGAGGCTGATTGGGAAGCTGTCCGAGCGCTCCGCCTGGAGATGCTCCAGGACACCCCGATTGCTTACGCGGAGCACTTGGCGGATGCCGAGCAGCTCGACGAGACCGAATGGCGTGCGCGGGGTCGCCGGGGTCAGGACGCCGGCGGGACCGCGCTCGTGGCGATCGACGCCGACGGCCGCTGGGCCGGTGCGATGGGGGCGTTCATCCCGGACACCGCCACCGGACCGTTGCTGGTCGGGGTGTACGTCGCGCCGTCGCACCGAGGCCGTGCGGCCGGCGTGACCGATGCGCTGCTCGACGCGATCGAGGCGTGGGCTTCCGGCCACGGCACCACGCTCCGTCTCCACGTGCACGAGCGCAACCTGCGGGCTCAGGCCTTCTACGCCCGACGCGGGTACGAGCTGACCGGGGCGACCGAGCCGTACGTCCTCGCGCCCGACGAGCGGGAGCTCGAGATGATCCGTCGACTCGACGGGGTCTCCGCATGACCGGCGCTGGGGTGCGGTGGCTGCTGCTCGACGTCGGTGGCGTGCTCGAGATGGTCGACGACGCGGCATGGCCCGCGCAGTTCCGCACGCGGTGGGCGGCTGCGTTCGGCATGACGGACGAGGAGTTCTCCTCGCGGTTGTCCGACGCCGACCTGCCCGATGCCGCCCGACGGACCGGGGTCGACGACGAGTACTGGGGGAAGATCGGCGCCGCCCTCGGCGCCTCGGCCGAGGTGCTCGCGTCGATGCGAGCCGACTTCTGGGACGCGTACTGCGGCTCCTTGAACGAGCCGCTCTTCGACTTCCTCGCCGGTCTGCGCGGGACGGTCGGGCTCGCGATCCTGTCCAATTCTGGTGACGGCGCCCGTCAGGAAGAGGAGCGACGGTTCGGGTTCTCAGCCGTGTTCGACCCGATCTGCTACAGCCACGAGATCGGGGTCACGAAGCCGGAGACCGAGGCCTTCCGGATCGCACTCGACCAGCTCGCTGTCGCGCCCGGGGACGTCCTCTTCGTCGACGACGTCCCCGAGAACATCGAGGCTGCGCGGGCGATGGGGATCCGGGTGCACCTGCACGAGGAGACCGCGGACACGATCGCGGCGATCCGTGCGGCCGTGGGCGGAGGAGTGTGAGTGCCGCTACTGCGGAGCGCCGGATTCGGTGGGGTGCGACCCGGTGGTGAGTGACTCGACCCAGCCCCGCGCCGCGCGGAGGAGGTCGTCACGTGACGCGCTCTCGAAGGCGCTGAGATGCAGGAAGTGCTGCGTGATCGTGATGCCGAGGATGCCGCTCACGGTCATCAACGCCCGCAGCCGGGCGTCGTCGCCGTCCAGCGAGCGCGCCAGGTTCTCGACCCGCTCGTCGAGGTAGCCACGCATGGTGTCCGCCGCCTCGGGCACCGTCAGCATCGACCGGACGAGCGCGGCCGTCTCGGCGGGGAGCGCGTCGAACCGGATGCCCAGGACGTCGAGCAGGTGGTCGGCCGCCGCGCGCTCGTTCCCACCGTCCGACGTGGCCGGCAGCTGCACGGCGGTCGCGAACAGCGCTGCCTTCGACCCGAAGTGCTGCATCACGAGTGACGGATCGATGCCCGCTGCTGCGGCGATGCTCCGGATCGTCGTGCCCTCGTACCCGTTCGCACCGAACTGCTGCCGAGCGACTGCGCGGATGCGCTCGGCGGTCTGTGCGCGCTTCGCGTCGCGTGAGGTCTCGGCCATGCGTCTGACTCTACGGCGTTGAGCGAGGTGTACGGTTCACTCAACGCCGATGAGCGAACGCATCGGTGCACGAGCTGACGGAGGAACCCCGATGACCCTGATCGCGATCGAAGAGCACTGGAACCACCCGGCCCTGACGGACGCCGTCAACGCCCTGCCCGACGACCGCCGCGACCCCAGCACGGCGCTGGACGAACTCGGCGACAACGGTGCGCTGCTCCGTGACCTCGGTGACGCCCGGCTCGCAGCGATGGACGAGCAGGGGATCGACGTCCAGGTGCTGTCCCTCGCGCCGCCCGGAGCGCAGCCGCTCGATGCCGCGGACGCGATCCTGCTGAGCCGGCAGGCGAACGACATCGCGATCGCCGCGGTCGCGGACCACCCGGACCGGTTCCGCGCGTTCGCGACCCTGCCGATGGCCGACCCGGCCGCCGCCGTCGCTGAACTGGAGCGCACTGCCGGCCTCGGCTGCGTGGGGGCGATGGTCTACGGGCGGACGGGCGAGGTGCCGCTCGACGACCGCCGGTACGACGACCTCTTCGCCGTCGCGGCGTCGCTCGGGCAGCCGGTCTTCATCCACCCGCAGATCCCGTCGAAGCGCCTGCGCCAGGCGGCGTACGAGGGGTTCGACCCGATGGTCGAGCTCGGCTTGGCGACCTTCGGGTGGGGCTGGCACCTCGAGGCGGCACGTGCGGCACTGCGCCTCATCGTCGGGGGCACCTTCGACCGGCACCCGGACCTGCAGGTCGTGCTCGGCCACTGGGGCGAACTGCTGCTCTTCTGGCTCGACCGTGCGGACAGCCTGTCGCGGGTCGCCGGACTCGAGCGGACGGTGTCCGACACCGTCCGCTCGAACCTCCACATCACCAGCTCGGGGATGCTCAACCCCACGCTGCTCCGGCACGCGCTGGACGTCACGACGCCCGATCGGCTGCTGTTCTCCACCGACCACCCGTTCCAGCGACCCTCCGCCGCCGAGATCGACACGTTCCTGCAGGAGTTCCCCTCGGAGGCGGCCCGCGACGCGTTCACGTCGGGGAACGCACGTCGGCTGTTCGGGATCGGCGACCAGACGGATGCGGCATGATCGGTCCGTGCCCACCCCGAACGTGACCGCCGCGTACCGCGCTGCCCGTGACCAGTTGCTCTCCGCAGAGTCCGCCGATGCCGCCCGCGCCGCCTTCCGGTGGCCGGACCTCGGCGACACCTTCAACTGGGCGGACGACTGGTTCGACGTCATCGCGGCCGGGAACGACCGCATCGCGCTCTGGATCGTCGACGCGGCCGGCTCGGAACAGCGGCTCAGCTACGCGGAGATGGCCGCCCGGTCCGACCGCTTGGCCGTGCGCCTGCACGAGCACGGCGTCCGGAAGGGCGACCACGTGCTGGTCATGCTCGGCAACCAGCTCGAGCTGTGGGAGACGATGCTCGCGGTGATCAAGCTCGGGGCGGTGATCCTGCCGACGTCGACGATGCTCGACACCGCCGATCTGCAGGACCGCGTCGACCGCGGAGCCGTCGCACACGTCGTCACGAACCGCAGCGAGACCGCGAAGTACGACCACGTCCGCGGGGACTTCTCGCGTGTGGTCATCGGCGGCACGGCGGACGGCTGGACGAACTACCCGTCGGACCTCGGAGAACCAGCGCCCGCGGGGGAGTCGCGACCGATCGTGGTCACCAAGACCTCCGATCCCTGCCTCGTCTACTTCACGTCGGGCACGACCTCGAAGCCGAAGATGGTGGTGCACACCCAGACGTCCTACCCCGTCGGACACCTCAGCACGATGCACTGGCTCGGTCTGCGGCCCGGAGACGTGCACCTGGCGATCAGCTCGCCCGGCTGGGGCAAGCACGCCTGGAGCTGCTTCTTCGCGCCGTGGATCGCCGAGGCGACCGTCTTCGTCCACGACACCCCGCGGTTCGATCCGGCCGCGCTCCTCGCTCAGCTGGAGTCCGCCGAGGTGAGCACGTTCTGCGCGCCGCCCACCGCCTGGCGGATGATGCTCCAGTCCGATCTCGGTGAGCGCCCTCGGGCACTGCGCGAGGTCGTGTCGGCCGGAGAACCGCTCAACCCCGAGGTCATCGACCGGGTCGAACGCGCGTGGGGTCTGACCATCCGCGACGGCTACGGGCAGACCGAGACCACCGCGATCATCGGCAACGCGCCCGGCAGCACCGTCACCCCGGGGGCGATGGGCCGTGCGTTGCCCGGTGTCACCGTGACGCTGCTGGACCCCGTCACCGGGCGGCCCGGCGACGAGGGCGAGGTCTGCCTCGACCTCGACGAGCGACCGGTCAACCTGATGGCCGAGTACCTCGGCGACCCCGAACGGACCGCGGCATCGATGCGCGACGGCTTCTTCCACACCGGCGACATCGCGGTGCGGGACGCCGACGGGGAGCTGACCTTCATCGGTCGGACCGACGACGTGTTCAAGTCGTCCGACTACAAGGTGTCACCGTTCGAGGTCGAGAGTGCCCTGCTGCAGCACCCCGCCGTGGCCGAGAGTGCCGTCGTGCCCGCCCCCGATGACGCCCGGCTCAACGTCGTCAAGGCGTACGTGACGCTCGCCGCCGGGTTCGAGGCGACGGCGGACACCGCCGAACAGGTGCTCGCGTACGCGCGGACCGCGCTCCCGGCGTACGCACGCGTGCGTCGGGTCGAGTTCGCGGAGCTGCCGAAGACCATCTCGGGCAAGATCCGGCGCGTGGAGCTGCGGGAGCGCGAAGAGCGCGCGGCCGCGAGCGGGGTGCCCGTCGACGGCGAGTGGCGCGACGAGCAGTTCCCGGGACTGCGCGCGTCCCGTCCGCAGCGACCGTCCACCGGCAGCTGACACGCGGCGCGGCACGTGGAACTGATCACCGACGTGTCCCGCGGCGCCTGGCTGCTCGCCCGCGCGGGGGCGTTCGGCACCGTGGGCGGGACGGTCGGAACCGGGTTCGAGGCCTCCGCGCGCATCCTCCACCCGGTGTCGGCGGATCGCGAGGACCGTTCGATCGTGGACGAGTGGGGCGACCGCCCGAACGTCGAGTCGGCGGTGTGGCCGTGGGCGGAGGTCGCGGCTCGCACCGGGAAGACCTTGCATCCGCTGGTGCAGTGGCGGAGCCTGACCGGCCGGACCGACGAGTCCGACCTGGTGCTCGAGGACGGATGGCGCGTCCACCCGCCCGAGGAAGGCTGGTTCGAGCCGATCCTGCTCGCTGCGCTCACTGAGCACCTGGCCGAGGCCACTTCGACGCCGGACGATCTGGTCGCAGCGGTCTGGGGCGGGTGGGGTGATCTGAGCGGCGGTTCGACGCTCGCCGTCGGTTGGCAGGGCGCCGATCAGGCGACTGCGGAGGAGATCGAGGCGATGCAGCGGTACGTCGTCGAGCAGCAAGCAGTGCACGACGGAGAACAGGCGGCGATCCGTGCTGCCCTCGCGGTGGAACGCTTCGACTGGCCGCACCGCGAGTGCTTCCTCCTCTCGATGACCCTGCCGCAGCTCGCCGACCCGACATGGCTGGACCGTGCCCGGATCGGGACGGTCGCGGACCTGCGCCACACCCCGCAGATGCTCTGGCCGGAAGACCACTCCTGGGTGCTCGCGTCGGAGATCGACTGGGACTCGACGATCGTCGCCGGGGCGCGTGCCCTGGTCGACGCGGTCCTGGCCGACGACCGGTTCGAGGCCTTCCCGGTCGACGAGGACAGCGACCTGACGTGGGACGGCGACCTGGTCAACGGTTGAACCGTGGCGGTGTCGGCGGCCTCGTCCGCCGCCTGTCGACTAGAGCCGAGCGGGGAACGCCGATCGTCGGCCGACCAGCGTGAGCAGCGCCGCGACCGCCCCGAACACGATCATCACCACGGCCAGGACCAGTCCGTCGAACACGGTCAACAGCGCGGCTCCGAAGACCCCGGCGACGAAGATCGCGATGTTGAACGCGACGGGCAGGAACGCGCTGGCGACGTCGGCGTTCTCCCCACCGGCCGTGGTGAGCGCCGCCTGCAGCTGCGTCGAGGCACCACCGAAGCTGACTCCCCACAGGACGGCGGCGACCAGGACGGCGACCGGCGATGCGTGGCCGACGAGCAGGACGACGCCGGTGACGACGAACAGTCCGACGCTCAGGTGGAGCAGGGGGCGGGGATGCCGATCGAGCAGTGCTCCGGTGATCACGACGCCGAGGATCGCCGCGATGCCGTAGACGAGGAGGACGAGTCCGGCGCTGAGGTCGGTGCCGGTCACCCGCAGGTACGGGGAGATGTAGGTGTAGATCGTGTTGTGCGCGACCATCCACGTGGCGATGACGGCGAGGATGATCGCGATCCCACGGATGCGGAACACCTTGACCACGGAGAGCTTCGCAGTGCCGGTCTGCCCGGGTGCGTCCGGCACGAACGCCGCGATCAGCGCGAGGATGACGACCCCGACGAGGCTGAGTCCGATGAACGACCAGCGCCAGTCCAGGGCGGTGCCGATGAACGACCCGAGCGGCGTGCCGAGCGCGAAGCCGACGGGGGCGCCCGTGGAGACGATGGCGAGCGAGACGCCTGCGAACCGCGCGGGACTGATGCGCCGCGCGTAGGTGGCGAACATGCCCCAGATGATCCCGGAAGCCGCGCCGGCGACGAACCGCGTGACGAGCGCGATGGTCACGTTCGGGGCGAACGCGGTGAGGGTGTTCGCGATGATCAGCACGGCGATGGCCGTCATGATCAACGGCTTGCGGCGTAGGCCCCGCGTGAGTGCGATCGCCGGCACCGTGACGATGACCGTGCCGATCGCGTAGGCGCTGACGAACAGTCCGACCGTGCCCTCGGACGTCCCCATGCCGTGCGCGATGACCGGCAGGAGGCCCGCGGGCATGGTCTCCATGGCGACGAGCACGAACCCGATCGCCGCGAGCAGTGCGAGCGGGAACCACGGCAGCCGGTCGTCGGCAACCGGAGTGGTCGACGGAGCCGACGGGGTCGTGGTCACGAGGGGGTCCATGTCCCTGACGCTAGGGCGGCTCGAGCGGCGGAAGGGAGGTTCTGCTCGACCCTGTTTCGGCAGAGCCTCACTCGTTGCGCGGAAGTGGTCTTCGCTGGGGGCATGACCGAACCCCAGACCTTCTTCATCACCGGGACCAGCCGCGGTATGGGCACCGAGTTCGCGCGCGCTGCCCTGGACGCCGGACACCACGTCGTCGCGACCGGGCGGGACCCGGAACGTGTCGTCGCAGCGGTCGGCCAGCACGACGAGCTGCTCGCCGTCGCGCTGGACGTCACGGACGAGCGCACCGTCCGGAGCGCGGTCGAGGCAGCGATCGAGCGGTTCGGCCGCATCGACGTCCTCGTGAACAACGCCGGGAGCTTCCAGGGCGGGTTCTTCGAAGAGGTCTCCCCGGAGCAGTTCCGCGCGCAGATGGAGACGAACTTCTTCGGTGCGATGAACGTCACCCGCGCGGTGCTCCCCGTCATGCGGGCGCAGGGCTCCGGTCGGGTCATCAGCATCAGCTCGACCGCCGGCATCGTCGCCGGTGCCGGTGGGAGCGCGTACGCCGCGTCGAAGTTCGCGCTCGAGGGGTGGATGGAAGCGCTGCACGACGAGGTCCTGCCGTTCGGCATCCACACCACGGTCGTCGAGCCCGGCTTCTTCCGGACCGACCTGCTCGCGGAGGGCAGCTCCACGTTCTGGGGCGACGTCCACCTCGACGACTACCGGTCCTCGTCGGACCAGACCAAGGAGTTCTTCCGCGGCATGGAGGGCAAGCAGAGCGGCGATCCGGCGAAGCTCGCCCGGACGCTCCTCGCCCTGACGGAGATGTCCGCACCACCGGTGCGCCTCGTCGCCGGTGCGGACAGCGTCGAGGGGGTCATGCGGAAGGCGCAGCAGCTCGTCGAGCAGGCGCGGGCGTTCCCGGAACTGACCACGTCGCTCGACCTGGACGACCAGCAGCGCTGAGCCGAGACTCCGCACACGACCAAACCCCTCGAACGGGGGGCTCCGAATGAGTCCGGTCGTTCATGACCCGCATCCGGGTCACAGCGCACCCGCCAGGTCTCGCCAGCACCGAAGCCCGCCGCCCGCCATACTGAACCGATGACCCGCGCGCTGCTCCTCGTCGACATCCAGCTGGACTACTTCCCGGGTGGGGCGTTCCCCCTCGTCGAACCCGAGGCCGCTGCCACCGCCGCCCGCGCCGTGCTCGACTCCTTCCGCGCCGCCGGCGACCTGGTGGTGCACGTCTTCCACGTGTCCACCGACGCCGACGCCACGTTCTTCGTGCCGGGCACGCCGGGCCTCGACTTCCACCCGTCGGTCGCGCCCGTCGATGGCGAGCCGATCCTCGAGAAGCACGCACCGAACAGCTTCATCGGCACCGGACTCCAGGAACTGCTGACCGACGCCGGAGTCGACGAGGTCACCATCGTCGGGATGATGAGCAGCATGTGCATCGACTCGACGACCCGGGCCGCGCACGTGCTCGGCTTCACCGCGACCGTCGTCGCCGACGCGTGCGCCGCGCCGGACCTGACGCTCGGGGGCGTCACCGTCCCGGGCGCGAGCGTCCACGCCGCCTTCATGGCGGCGCTCGACGGCAGCTTCGCGACCGTCACGACGAGCGACGCGCTCAGCCGCTGACGTCCGCAGGGCGCGTTCGGGGCACTGAGACCAGGGCGAAGCGGACGGGAGGCCCGTGGCGGCCCCGCCCCGCGCCTCCCGTCCGCCAGCCGGCTCAGTTGATGATCTCGCCGCGCTCGTCCGCGCGCAGTGCGGCCAGTCGCTCGCGCCAGAGGCGCAGCGCCTCCGGGGTGAGTCGGGGCCAGTCGGTGACCTCGCGGACGATCCGTACTGGTTCGGTGCTGCGGTAGGACCGGGTCGGGTTGCCGGGGAACTTCTTGTCGGTGACGTTGGGGTCGTCCTCCCAGGGGCCGGTCGGCGCGACCTCGTAGACCCGCGGTTCGGCGTCACCGGCGGCGAGCTCGGCCGCGAGCCCGGCGCCGTCGGAGACCGCCGTGAAGTAGACGTGGTTCATGACCACCTCGGGGCGGTAGTTCGACCGGAAGCCCGCGGTGAGCAGGTCGCCCGGTACGAGGTCGGCCTTCGTGCCGTGGAAGAACGGTCCGTCGTCCTGTGCCTGCTTCACGGCGTCAGGCTACGCCGAACGGCTCCGGCCCCCGCGCACCTGACACATCCCCCTTCCGACGGACGCGCCGCCGGACACCCCTGCAATAGCGTGGCCGCTGTGATCGAAGTCAGCCACCTCACCAAACAGTACGGTCCGAAGACCGCCGTGGACGACGTCTCGTTCGTCGTCCGACCCGGCAGTGTGACCGGCTTCCTGGGGCCGAACGGCGCCGGGAAGTCCACCACGATGCGCATGATCATGGGCCTCGACCGGCCAACCGCGGGGAGCGCGACGGTGAACGGCCAGCCGTACACGACGTTCCGCGACCCGCTCCGACAGGTCGGTGCGTTGCTCGAGGCGAAGGCGGTCCACTCGGGCCGCAGCGCCTACAACCACCTGCTCTCGCTCGCGGCGACCCACGGCATCCCGAAGGCCCGCGTGCACGAGGTCATCGACATGACGGGCCTCGAGTCCGTGGCGAAGAAGCGCGTCGGCGGGTTCTCGCTCGGCATGGGGCAGCGCCTGGGAATCGCTGCCGCACTGCTCGGCGACCCGAAGACCCTGATCCTCGACGAGCCCGTCAACGGTCTCGACCCCGACGGCGTGTTGTGGGTCCGGCAGCTCGCTCGCCGGATGGCCGCCGACGGTCGCACCGTGTTCCTGTCCAGCCACCTGATGAGCGAGATGGCGCAGACCGCCGACCGCGTGGTCGTGCTCGGCCGCGGGAAGGTCCTGGCCGACGCCCCGATCGCCGAGTTCGTCGCCGGTGGGGGCGCCGCACCGGGCGCCGCCGGCGGTGGCAGCCGGGTCATCGTCCGGACGCCGTCGCCCGACCAGCTGTTCCAGGCCATCGGCCCGAACGCGACGGTCACCCCGCGCGAAGACGGCACCTTCCTGGTCGTCGGTCCCGACGCACCGACGGTCGGCAACATCGCCGCCCAGGCCGGCGTCGCACTGCACGAACTCACCCCGACCGGCGCGAGCCTGGAGGAGGCCTACATGGCCCTCACCCGCGACGACGTCGAGTACCGATCGGAGGGCACCCGATGAGCGCCACCACCCCGCCCGTCACCCGGGCACACTCGGCATCCGTGCCGGACAGCGTCCGCCTGTCGTTCCCACGCCTGGTCCGCAGCGAGTGGATCAAGCTGCGCAGCATCCGGTCGACGATCTGGTGCTTCGCGATCCTGGCCGTCTTGACGATCGGCATGGCCGGACTGCTCGGCGCGTTCGTCGTCTCGCCGGACAACGCGCCGCAGGACGTCGCGAACGGCAGCTTCGTGAGCATCAACACCACCGGCGTCTCCCTCAGCGCGCTCGTCGTCGGCGTGCTCGGCGTGCTCATCATCACCGGCGAGTACGGCACCGGTCAGGTCCGCTCGACCTTCACCGCCGACCCTCGACGCACCGGTGTGATCCTCGCGAAGGCCACTGTCCTCGCGCTGACCACCTTCGTCGTGAGCGTCGTGGCGACGTGGATCGGCGTGGTCCTGTCGGCGCTGCTGCTGGCGTCCGACAGCACGAGCCCGCAGATCGGTGACCCGTCGGTGTTCATGCCGATCCTCGGCTCCTCGGTGTACGTGACGCTCCTCGCGCTGCTCGCCTACGGCATCGGGCTGCTGGTCCGGTCCAGTGCCGGCGGCATCGCCATCACGCTCGGCATCCTGCTCGTCCTGCCGGTGATCCTGTCGCTCGTGGCGGGGCTGCTGAACGCCGAGTGGATCGCTGACGTCCTGAAGTTCCTGCCCGACCAGGCCGGCAGTCAGCTGTTCATGTACCCGTACACCGGGCAGGAAGCGGGCCCGACGAGCGGCGTGGTCCTGAACGGCTGGGGTGGCTTCGGCGTCCTGGCCGCCGAGGTGCTCGTCGTGGGTGCACTCGCGCTGACGGTCGCACGTCGACGCGACGTCTGACCCGACCGACCGCACACGCGTTCCGCGACGTCCCACCTGTCGATCGACAGGTGGGACGTCGTTCGTTGTGCCTGCATCGACTGGCCCCTGGCCTCGCTAGGCTCACGGCGTGCGACACCTCCCCGCCCTGGTCCTGCCGGCGCTCGCCGTCGTGGCCCTGCTCGCCGGCTGCACGTCGGCGCCGCCCGTCGACGAACAGGCCCTCGGCAGGTGGAAGACGCAGCAGGAGGCGAGGACCGAGACCGATGACGCGGTCCTCGGGGTGCTGAGCGCCGACACGAGCCCCGGCGACGAGGACCCGGCCCATCTCGAGCCCGGCGTCCGCGTGCAGTTCCCGGACTCGCGGACGATCGACCACCTCGAGTTCTCCTGCTACGGCAACGGGCACATGCGCGGCATCGTGCGGACGGTGCTGCCTGGCGGATCGCAGAGCATCGAACTCGATCCGATGGACTGCCGCGACAGCCCGCACCAGATCGAGCTGTCATCGAGCAAGGCCGTCGACAGCGTCGCGTTCAACGACTTCGACAGTGACCGGCCGAGCGCCTGGCGACTCGTCATCGTCGGGCCGGGCCCCTCGGGGGAGTGACTACCGCAGCACCTGGTAGCGGTGCAGCGTGACCCCGTTGTGGTACTCCCGCTGCTCGAGCAGGTCCAGCAGCACCGGCGGTCGCACGCCCGTCACCGGCGGGTCGAACAGCGGCCGACCGGCGCCGAGCACCGCGGGGTGCGTGTAGAGCAACAGCTCGTCGAGCAGCCCCGCGTCGAGCAACTGCGTCGCGAGGTTCGGACCGCCGACACCGATGTCGCCCTCGGACTCCTCGCGCAGGACGGCGAGCTGCTCGATGGCGTCGTCGCCCCCGATGACCCGGGTGTTGTGGTCGGCGCTGGTCCGGGTGCGCGAGACCAGGACCTTCGGCTGGTCGGTCCAGACCTCGCCGTACTCGCGCATGAACGCCGGCATCGACTCGTCGGTGCGGGCGTCCGGCCAGAACGGGTCCATCATGTCGCGGACGACCCGCCCCTCGACGGACAGGGTCATCGCCGCGGCGCGGGCGTTGAACTCGCGGTGCAGCGGCTCGTCGATCCGCATCCACTCGGGTCCCTCGGCGTCGCCGAGTTCGCCCTCGTCGCGCTCGACGAAACCGTCGATCGACACGTTCATCCAGTACACGAACCTCGCGGGCATCGCTGACTCCTTCGTCGCGCGGAACCGGACGGAACCGGCCCGGTCCGCTGCGCGCGAGCGTACGCTCGCGCACGCAGCCCTTCCTCGACGATGAGAGCAGGCACCCGTGCGCCGAACAGTCGCAACCATCCTCGCCGTCGCGACGCTCACGGCGGTCGCGGCCACGGGCCTCCCGGTCGGCCCCGCCGCAGCGTCCACGCCCGTGGCGGACCGGACCACCGGACACAGCGGCTCGGGACACGGCGCGGCCGCGCCGACCCACCGGAACCCGGTCGCGCTGAGCCTGCCCGACGGCGAGACGGCGGCGAGCTGCGCCGACCCGACCGCGATCCGCGGCGTCGGGCGCGACCGCAACTGGTACCTGTACTGCACGACCGACGCGTTGACGGCGACGGAGCAGAACGCCGACGGGTCGCTCGTGCAGCACGGTGTGCCGACCTACCGGTCGACCGACCTGACGCACTGGACGTACGTGAACGACGCGTTCCCGACGCGACCGGCCTGGGTGGGGTCCGCCAACGGGATCTGGGCGCCGGACGTCGTGTACCGCGCGGGCGACCGCGGTCGCGCGGGCACCTGGTACCTGTACTACGCCGCGTCGGACACGCCCTCGGCATCGGCACCGACCGGCGGGGGATCCGCGATCGGCGTCGCGACGAGCTCGAGCCCGACCGGTCCGTGGACGGACTCCGGCGGCCCGGTCGTGGCACCGCAGACCGCCGCGAACGGCACCGGGGCGCGCTGGGCGTTCGACCCCGAGGTCATCTCCGACAAGGGCACCACGTACCTGTACTTCGGCAGCTACTTCGGCGGCGTCAACGTCCGCACGCTCAGCGCCGACGGACTCCGCTCCGACCCCGCGAGCGAGCGGCAGATCGCGATCGACAACCGGTACGAGGGCGCCTACCTGACGCGCCACGACGGCTGGTGGTACTTCATGGGCTCCGCCACGAACTGCTGCAACGGCGCCCTGACCGGCTACGGCGTCTTCGTCGCCCGGTCGCGCAGCCCCCTCGGACCCTTCACCGACCAGGACGGTGTCGCGATCACGAGCACCCGGGTCGGCGGGACACCCCTCCTCGCGCAGAACGGCAACCGCTGGGTCGGCACCGGGCACAACACGGTGGTCACCGACCTCGCCGGCCAGGACTGGATCATCTACCACGCGGTCGACCGCGGCGACCCGTACTACGCCGGGCAGCCGACGTACACGAAGCGGCCGGCGCTCATCGACCCGCTCGACTGGCGGCACGGCTGGCCCGTCGTGCGGGGCGGGGCGGGACCGTCCGACACGGTGCAGCCGGGGCCGGTCGCACAGCCGGGACAGCGTGCGACCTACCGGGCGACCACCGCACCCGTCGACGTGCCCGGACGGACCATCCGCGCGCTGTCGACCTCGTTCGACACCCTCCCCACGGCGCTCCGCTGGACCCGTGAACCCGACCGCTCGACCTGGACCGTCGGCGGTGGCACGTTCCGCTGGCAGACGCAGGACGCCGACATCCACCCGCCGGCGACGCCACTCGCCTCGGTCCTGTCCGAACCGGCGCCGCGGGGCGACTACGTGCTGCAGACCACAGTCGCGGTGGACACCCCAGCCACCGGCGACGGCGTGAACTACGTGCAGGGCGGACTGATCGTGTGGGGCGACGACGGGAACTACGTCCGGCTGACGTCGAACTCGATCTTCAACACCCGGCAGACCGAGTTCGGCAAGCAGGTGTCCGGGCAACCGGCCGGCGCGCCGAGCTACGGCAACACGGTCGTCGGACCGGTCGGGGACACCACCACGCTCCGGATCGTGCACCGGGTCGTCGGCGGGGAGCACCGGTACACCGCCTGGACGAGCGTCGACGGGCGGCACTTCGTCCGTGGTGGGACGTGGACGGCGGACCTCGGGAGCGCCCCGAGGATCGGGCTGATCTCGCTCGGCGGTGCCGGGTTCACGAGCACGTTCGAGGACCTGCGGGTGAGCACGGTGGCGACGCACCGGCGGTGACGGACGCGTGGTCGCGTGCACAACGCGGGCGCGGCTCGAGTGGGTGACCGAAGGAGGACGGGAGGCACGGTGCCAGCTGGCACCGTGCCTCCCGTCCGCTCCGTGGTCGCGTTCAGCGCACCTGCGGCTCGTCGATCGCCCAGTACCAGTCGTTGTCGGCGTTCGTCAGCGCCCACTGGACGCGGACCTGCTTCGCACCGGACGGCACCGTGACGGGGACCGACGCGACCTGCGCGATCTGGTCGGTCGTGTACGACGCGACCTGCCGGAACGCGCCACCGTCGAAGGAGACGAGGACGGTGGCCTGCTGCGCGCCCTCCTGGCGGTAGTGGTTGCCGAACGACACGGTCGCGCTGGTCTTGCCCGCGACCGTGTACGGCTGCGAGGTGATGCGGCTCGAGAACGTGCCGGTGTGGGTCTTGTCGGCCCACTCGTCGGAGTCGGCGACGGCGAACACACCGCGTTCGCGGACGTTGGCCTCGCGGGTCTGGTCGCGCTGCGACTGCGTCCAGAAGTCGTCGTCGGTCAGCGTCCAGCCGGCCCACTCGGTGACGCCACCGGTGCCCATGCCGGTGTTGTCGACGCTCCAGCCGGTCGGCATGCTCTTCGTCCAGCCGAGCGTCGAAGCCGGGATCCCGGTCTCGTCGACGCGGGGCTTCAGGGCGCCGACCATCGTGTCGAACGGGTCGGTCGACGCGGTCGCGAGCGGACGGCCGTCGAGCTCGGCGGGGCGGGCGACGCCGAAGGTGGCGAGGACGTCGGCGGCGATGTCGACGTTCTTCGGGCGGATCGCCGG
The DNA here is from genome assembly GCF_015350945.1 of Curtobacterium sp. VKM Ac-2884. NCBI lineage: Bacteria > Bacillati > Actinomycetota > Actinomycetes > Micrococcales > Microbacteriaceae > Curtobacterium > Curtobacterium sp. VKM Ac-2884. The sequence goes on along the minus strand of NZ_JADKSA010000009.1, from coordinate 44,645 downwards.
GGTCTGCTTCGTGATGCCGGGGCCGGTCTTGATGATGAACGCCGAGCGCTCGGCCGGGGTGCTGCCGCCGTGGCCGCCGGCGTCGGTGTGCCCGTGGTCGGCGGTCACGATGAACGACCACTGCTCCGACGAGTACGTGGTGCGCGCCTGCACCGCAGCCCGCAGCTGCCCGACGTACCCGTCGACCTCGCTGATGGCGTCGAGGTACTGCTGCGACGCGGCACCGTACGAGTGGCCGGCGTGGTCGACGTCGTCGAAGTGCACGAACGAGGCGTTCGGGCCGGTCGACCGCAGCGTCGACACGGCGTCGGCAGCCGCGTCGGCGTCGCTCGTGGCGGCGTACCGCTCGTCCACCGTGCCGATGAGCGGCGTGCCGACCGAACCGTCGACGATCGGGTTCCAGCTGGCGTCGGCGTACGTGGTGAGGGCGCTGTTCGCACGTTCGAGCCGGGTCAGGAAGTCGGGGTACTTCGTGATGTCGCTCGTGGTGCCCCACGTGTTGCTGAGCACCTTGTGCTTGTCCGGCCAGACGCCGGTCAGGTTCGTCGCCCAGCCGGGGCCGGACAGCGTCTGCGCCATCGGGGCGGCGTACAGCCAGGTCTTCGACGAGTACCCGGACGCGATCATCGCGTCGAGGTTGGGGGCATCCGCCGCGGCGATGCGGTCGAACATGGCGCCGTCGATGCCGATGACGACGACGTGTTCGCTGCTGGCAGCGGCGGCTGCGGCCGGGGTCGCTGCGGTGGCGGCGGGTGCTGCGGCGATGCCGGTGGCGAGGCCGCTCGCCGCCAGTGCGATCGCGGTCGCGGCGATGGGGATGGTCCTGGGGATGCGCACGGTCGAGGCCCTTCTCGAGGTCGGTGGAGTGGCCAGCCCATCGGCGCAGCGTGGCCTGGGGCGTGCGACCCGGGAGCGTGGGGACGAACGCGTGGTGAACCGCAGATGCACCTGTCCGGACAGGCTGGATCGTCGTTCGCCGCCCGTGCTACCGTCCTGTCGACAGCGCCTAGGGTTCCGGGACTCACGTCCGACTGGTCCGAGCGGCGCCACGGCCCGCCACCGAACGCGGACCGTCATCTGAACGGACAAAAGCCTGGAGGACCTCGCTCGTCGCGCCGCGCGTCGAGCAGAAGGTCCTGCCCGTGACTCCGTTCGCCGTCCTCCTCGTCCTCTCCGCCGCCGTCGCGCACGCCGCCTGGAACGTCATCGCCCACGGCGTGAGTCGCATCGGGTTGCCGTTCCTGTGGCTCGGTGCCGTGTCGAGCGTCGTCGTGTGGATCGGCGTGGTGCCGTTCACCGGCGGGCTCGGCACGGGGAGCCTGTCCGGCTTCCTGGTCGGCATCGTCGTGTCCGGGCTGCTGCACGTCGCGTACATGCTCGTGCTGCAGCGCGGGTACCGGGTCGGGCAGCTGTCCACGGTGTACGCGACCGCACGGGGGACGGGCCCGACGATCAGCGTCGTCCTCGCGATCACCCTGCTCGGGGAGCGACCGTCGTGGTGGGCGTTGGCGGGCGGCCTGCTGGTTCTCGTCGGGGTCGTGGCGGTCGGGCTCGCGGACCGCGGGACGGCGACCGCACCCCGCGCCCTCCCGCGCCGTCGGCTCGACCCCGGCATCGTCGCCGGGCTGCTCACCGGTGTGGCGATCGCCGCGTACACGATCTGGGACGCGCACCTGGTGCGCGGCGGTGTCGCACCGGTCGCCTTCATGGTGGGCTGCACGGCGGTCGAGATCGTGCTGTTCGGCGCAGCCCTCGGCCCGCGTCGGCGCGAGGTCCTGCCGGTCCTCCGTGCGCACTGGGGCCGGGTGCTGGCGTTCGGGGTGCTCTCGCCGCTGTCGTACATCCTGGTGCTCGTCGCGATCACGATCGCACCGGTCGCGCTCGTCGCCCCGATGCGCGAGGTCAGCGTGGTGCTCGTGAGCGTGTTCGGCGTCGTGGTGCTGCGCGAGGGGCGCGCAGGGATGCGGATCGCGGCGTCGGTCGTCGTGCTCGCCGGGATCGCACTGCTGGCGGTCTGAGGGCGGACCGTCCCGCGCCGGCAGGGGAGACCTGTCCGGACAGGTGCCTGTCGTGTTCACCTGCCGGTCACCCTCGGTGCACCGGTTGGGCACGGCGCGCAACCTGTCGGATGCCACAGTTGCGGCGTCCCGAGCGGACGGCGGACCCCGCCCCGCTGCGGATCCTCGCCCCGCCGCCCGAAAGGTCATCATGCCCATCACCGCCCTCAAGCCGCTGGCCGCCCTGGCCGGCGCCCTCGTGCTCGCCGCGACGATCAGCTCCTGCTCGGCAGGCTCCACGGCCGCCGCCGGCAGCGACGAGACGTCGACCGCGACGAAGTACGCCGCGGACGAGAACACGATCGTGTTCGGCGTCGTACCCGACTCGGTGGACACCGAGACCAACTACCAGCCGCTGATGGACTACATCGCGAAGGAGTCCGGCAAGAAGGTCGAGTACCACGAGTCGACCGACTACGCCGCGCTCATCGAGGCGTCGGTCGCCGGCAAGATCGACGTCGCGTCGTTCTCCGGCTTCACCTACGTGACGGCGAAGAACAACGGCGCGAAGATCACGCCCGTGTCGTCGATCATCACGGCCGAGGGGCAGAAGCCCGGCTACTACTCCGAGGCGATCGTGCCGAAGGGCAGTGACATCACCTCGCTCGACGGGTTCAAGGGCAAGAAGGTCTGCTTCGTCGACCCGTCCTCGACCTCGGGCTACCTGTTCCCGAGCTACAACCTGCTGAAGGCCGACATCGACCCGACCAAGGACGTCACCCCCGTCTTCGCCGGCAAGCACGACGTCAGCGTGCAGAAGGTCGCCGCCGGCACCGAGTGCGAGGCCGGCTTCGCCGAGGACAGCGAGGTCGAGAAGAACAAGGACGTCACGGTCATCGCGAAGACCATGGTGCCCGGCGCCCCGATCGTCGTCTCCGACACCCTGCCGCAGGCCGAGAAGGACACCCTGACGAAGGCGCTCGCCGACGTCACGATCGACGACATCATCGCCGCCGGCGTGACGAGTGCCGACAGCGACGGCTTCCGCAGCGTGTTCTACGGCACGAAGCCGGTCGACGACGGGTACTACGACCTGATCCGCGACATCTGCAAGACCACGAAGTCGACCACCTGCCAGGCCTGACCCCGGCACCCCCGGAGCCCGGACAGCGCGAGGAGCAGCACGCATGACGCACGACGACCCCGCGGTGGAGATCACCGCACTCACGAAGCGCTTCGGTGACACGACCGCGCTCCGGGACGTGTCCCTGACCGTCCGACCGGGCGAGGTCGTCGTCCTCCTCGGGCTGTCCGGGTCCGGCAAGTCCACGCTGCTCCGGCACGTGGACGCCCTCGAGCTGCCCACCTCCGGCACCGTCCGGGTCGGCGGCACGACCGTGCACGACCTGTCCGGCCGGAGGCTCCGCGAGCTGCGTCGTCAGGTCGGGTTCGTGTTCCAGCAGTTCGAGCTCGTGCCCGCGCTGACGGTGCTCGAGAACGTCCTGACCGGAGCCCTCGCCGCCCTGCGCGGCCCGCGGCTCGGCCTGTGGTCCTACCCCCGCCGGCTGCGGCACCGTGCGCTCGCGCACCTCGACCGCGTCGGGTTGCTCGACCGGGCCTACCAGCGCGCGGACACGCTGTCGGGCGGACAACAGCAGCGCGTCGCGATCGCCCGGGCGCTCATGCAGGACCCGTCGGTCCTGCTCGCCGACGAGCCCGTCGCGTCGCTCGACCCGGAGTCGAGCGGTCAGGTGATGGCGCTCATCCGCGAGATCGCCGCTGAGCGGGGCCTGACGGTCCTGTGCAGCCTGCACCAGGTCGACCTCGCGCTGTCCTGGGCCGACCGGATCATCGGACTCCGGCACGGCGAGGTCGTCCTCGACACCCGCACCGAGGGGCTCGGCAAGGCGCAGGTCATGGAGATCTACGGCCAGGTCGCGACGTCGACCGACGAGTTCGCGGCCGTCGAGGCGCTGCACGACACCGTGGACGCCACGAGCGGGCTGCCGGCATGACCGCCGTCACCGAGCGGCCCGTCGTCCGCACCCACCGCTCGCCCGAGCAGGCCGTCGCCGCAGCACCGCGCCGGCGCGTCTCGCCCGAGCGCGTCGCCGCCTGCCTGACGCTCGTCGCCCTGGCCGTGCTGGCGTGCGTCGCCCTGGCCCGGATCGACATCTCGGTGCCGAACATGATCGCGTCGTGGTCGAACGCGGAGCACTTCTTCCAGCGCGTCGGCACCGTCCGGTTCCCGGACGCCGCGACGCTGCTGCAGCAGACTGCCCTGACCGTGGGGCTCGTGCTGCTCGGCACCCTGCTCGCCGCGGTGCTGAGCGTCCCCGTCGCCTACCTCGCCGCGGGCAACACCAGCCCGGGCCGCGGGTGGATCGCCGCCGCGCGGTTCGTGAGCGTCCTGACCCGCGCGATCCCCGACGTCGTCCTCGCGATGGTGTTCGTGCTGATGTTCACGATCGGCCCGCTGCCCGGCATCCTCGCCATCGGCATCCACTCGATCGGCATGATCTCGAAGCTCTTCGCCGACGCCATCGAGCAGATCGACGAAGGGCCCCGCACCGCGATCCGCGCCACCGGGGGCAACCGCCTGCAGCAGTTCACGGCCGGCGTGCTGCCGCAGGTGCTGCCGTCGTGGGTCGCGACGATCCTGCACCGCAACGACATCAACCTGCGAGGGTCGGTGATCCTCGGGTACGTCGGCATCATCGGGCTGGGCCGCGAGATGTCGTTCGCGTTCAAGTCCCTCGACTACTCGCTCGGCATCGGGTACGCGATCGTCATCTTCGCGCTGTGCGTGCTGATGGAGATCGTGTCGAGCTCGGTCCGGGCCGCCATGCTCGGCGTCGCGCCGTCCGGCCGGGGGATCGGTGCGAGCGCCATCCGTGCGGGCATGCGCCGCCGGCAGGCCGGCGACGAGCGGCGCCAGCGCAACAGTGCCACGGCCGAACCCCGCGCCACCGCCGCCCCGCGCTTCGCCACCCCCGACGACGCCCTCCGCCGCCCGTGGACCGCCGCGCGCGTCCGCACCACCGTGTGGTCCTGGGTCGCGGGCCTGGTCGTCATCGGCAGCGTCCTGGTGTGCGACATCGCCTGGGGCGACCTCGCCACCGTGTGGGGCAAGATCCCGCCGGTCGCCGCCCAGTTCTGGCCGCCGTCGTTCGGCAGCTACGGTGCCGGCGTCATGTTCTCCGCGATGTTCGACACCGTCGCCATCGCGCTCGCCGCCACCCTGCTCGCGCTCGTCTTCTCGATGGTCATCGGCTCGTTCGCGGCCCGCAACGTCGCACCCACCCGCGGCGTCCGGACCGGCGCCCGGTTCCTGCTCGTCGTCGTGCGCGGCATCCCGGAGACGATCCTGGCCGTGGTGCTCATCGTCATCACCGGCCTCGGCGCCCAGGCCGGCACCCTCGCGCTCGCGTTCGGCGGCATCGGCCTGCTCGGCAAGCTCGTCGCCGACTCGCTGGAAGAGGTCCAGCCCGGCCCGGAACGCGCCCTCACCGCCACCGGTGCGACCCGGTTCCAGCGGTACGCCGGCGCCACGGTGCCGCAGGGAATCCGGGCGATGATCGGCCACACGTTCTACCTCGTCGACACGAACATCCGCGCGGCGACCATCCTCGGCATCGTCGGTGGTGGTGGGATCGGCTACTACCTGCTCAACGCCGCGCAGGGCTCGAACTACGCGTCCGTCACCGGGATCGTCCTGATGATCCTGGTCACAGTGCTCGTGGTCGAGGGCATCGCCATGTGGATGCGGAGGGTCTTCCGATGAACGCGACGACGACGACAGTCACGACGGCCGGCACCGAGCGGGTGGACGTCCTCGTCGTCGGCGCCGGCATCGTCGGCCTCGGCGTCGCCTACGAGGCGATGCTCCGCGGCGCACGCGTCGCCGTCGTCGACCGCGCCGCCGGCGTCGTCGGTGCGAGCGTCCGCAACTTCGGACACGCCTGCATCACCCCGCAGACGGGCGAGGCCGCCGGGTACGCCCAGGAGGCCCGCCACCGGTGGCTCACGCTGGCTCCGCTCGCCGGGTTCACGGCTCGGGAACGCGGTGCGCACGTCGTCGCGCGCCGTCCGGAAGAGCTCGCGGTGCTCGAGGAGTACCGCGCCACGGGCGCGGACGTCCGTCTGCTCGACGGGTCCGCGATCGCGGCCGCCGTGCCGGTCGACCCCGCCACGGCCAGCGGGGGAGCGCACCTCGCGCAGGACCTGCAGGTCGACCCCCGGGAGGCCGCACCCGCCATCGCCGCCTGGCTCGCCACCCAGGGCGTCCGGTTCCACTGGCGCACCGCTGCGCTCGGGATCGAGACCGGTGCGGTCCGCACGGCGCGCGGCACCATCGAGGCCGACCGCATCGTCGTCTGCACGAACCACGACGTCGACCAGCTGTTCCCGGCCCTCGCCGAGGCGGCCGGGGTCGTCCGGTGCCGCCTGCACATGCTCCGCGCGGCGATCCCGCTGGCCTTCCCGCTCGCGACGCCGCTGCTCACCGGGTGGTCGCTGCTCCGGTACTCCGGCTTCGCGGCGATGCCGAGTGCCGAGGCGCTCCGGTCCGCCCTGTCGGCGTCGCTGCCCGACGGCATCCGCTGGGACCTCAACCAGATGTACACGTCGCCGCCGGACGGCAGCGTCATCGTCGGGGACACCCACGAGCGTGAAGTAGACGCTCCGCCGTTCCAGGACGAGGACGGCTTCCGGCTGCTCGTCGCCGAGACCGAGCGGCTGTTCGGCGCACCGCTCCGCGTACTCGACCGCTGGCAGGGCGTCTACGCGTCATCGCCCCGGCAGGAGTTCCTCGTCGAGCACCCGCTGCCGGGCGTCGACGTCGTCACGGTGACCACGGGCATCGGCATGACCACCGGACTCGGCCTGGCGCCGTCGGTCCTCGACGCCGTACCCGGGCAGCACGCGGATCAGGTGCGCGCCAGCACCCGCTGACCGGCGACCCACACCCCGACGACGCGCTCGCCGCGGATCGCCACGACGTCCGCACGGTGTCCGGGTGTCAGTGAGCCGCGGTCGTCGAGACCGGTGTGCCGCGCCGGTGCTGCGGTGACGGTGCGGACGAGGTCGTCGAAGGGCGCGACCCCGGCTGCCGCAGCGGCACGCAGCCCGGGGAGCAGCGAGCCGAGGTGGTAGTCGGACGTGACGACGTCGGCGTGCCCGGCGACGAGTGCCGACCGGGCCGAGGGGCCGGACCCGTGCGAGCCGCCGCGCCACAGGTTCGGTGCACCGACCACGACACCGAGCCCTGCCGTGGTGGCCGTCTCCGCGGCGTCCGACGTCACCGGGAACTCCGAGATGCCGGCGCCCAGGTGCGCCGCGGTCCGCACGGCCTCGGCCGAGTCGTCGTCGTGCGCGGCGAGGACGACACCGGCTGCGCGAGCGACCGCGGCGATGCGCTCGCGGCGGCCCGGGACCCCGGCGGCTCCGCGGCGGAACCGGTCGAGGCGTGCATCGAGTTCGTCGTTGCCGAGTCGGTCCAGCGCCCGGTAGGCGCGACGCCACCCCGCCTCGTCCGGGTACTGCCCGCGGCCCGGCGTGTGGTCCATGTACGACACGAGTCCGATGCGCGCCGGGGCACCGGCGACGAGCCGCTCGAGCGCGTCCACGGTGCCGTCGTCCGTCACGTCGACGCGCAGGTGCACGCGGACGTCGATCGGCAGTGGCGTGGTCGCGAGGGCGTCGAGCACGGCGGCCGCGTGCTCCGCGCTCCGGGTCGGCACGGTGTCGGGTTCGATCGAGCAGCACAGGAACGCCGTGGTCACGCCGGCGAGCAGCGCGTCGGCGGCGAAGGCGTCGAGGGCGTGCGGCAGCGGGACGCCGACGCCGGGGCGCGGCTGCTCGAACCGGGCGAGGGAGTCGGCGTGCACGTCGACGAACCCGGGCAGCAGTTCGACGTCGCCGAGGTCGACCACGTCGTCGTCGGCACGGTGCTCCGCGACGACGACACCGTCCCGCACGTGCAGGACGGTGTCGTCGGTGCCCGCGCCGAGGTGGACACGGGCGGCGCGGTACGTCGTCATCCGACCAGCATGCTGGACGGCACGACCGCGCGGCGCAGGTACCCGGCCGACGGCGGGGTCACGACGGCGTGGTCGACCCCCTCGAGTCCGACGGCGGGTTCGACGAGGTCGGCGAACGGCAGGTCGGTCGACGCCAGGAAGTCCACCGCGGTGGCGAGGTGCCGGGGTGCGTAGTTGTGCACGCCGACGATCCGGAGCAGCCCCCGCACGATGCGCTCGGGATCGAGCGACACCGGACGGCTCGACGACACCGCGCCGACGAGGACGGCCGTCCCGCCGACGTCCAGGGCGTCCACCGCGGTCTCGACGGCGTCCGGGTAGCCGGACAGCTCGATCGCGACGTCGACGGCACTCACCGGCTCGCCCGGCGACACCGCAGCATCCGCACCGAAGCACACGGCCAGGGCACGTCGCCGGGCGTTGGGGTCCGAGACGACGACGGTGGCCCCGGCGGCGACGGCCATCGCGACCGCGGTGACCCCGAGCAAGCCCGCACCCGTCACGAGGACCCGAGCCCCGGCGAGCGGGCGGTCCACCGCGTCCAGTGCTGCGGCGACGGTGGCCGTGGCGCACGCGGCCGGGGCGGCGACCACGGCCGGCAGGTGCTCGGGCACGACCGCGATCGCGGTGCCGGGCAACAGGACGCAGTGCGTCGCGAACCCGCCGTTGAGGAGCCAGTCGGCGGTCGATGCTTCGTGACCGTACTTCCGCAGGGACCGGCACTTCTGCGGCAGCCCGGCACGGCACCGGTCGCACGTGCCGCACGACGCCGCGACCGACCAGACGACCCGGTCTCCCAGAGCCACGGGGACGCCGGCGACGGTGGTCGGCACCGACCCCTCGGCGATCGCGACGACGTGGCCGACCTGCTCGTGCCCGAGGACGCTCGGCGCTGGTCCGGCTCGGTGCCCGAGCGCCGTGTGCAGATCGCTGCCGCACACCGTCGCCGCCTCGATCGCGACCAGGACGGACCCGTCGTGCATCGGCAGGGCCCCGGCGTGCTCCTCGACCGTGACCGGGTGCCCGATGCCGTGCCAGAGCGCGTACCGGGCGTCGACGTCGGTCACCGGGCCACGGCGCTGAACTCGTCGGCGCTGAACTCGTCGGCGCGCGGCTCGTCGGCGCGCGGCGCGTCGGTCCCGAGCGCGGCCGCGTCGAGGCCGGCGAGCAGTGCGGGCAGGTCGGCGACGGAGTCGAGCACGTGCGTGTGCGGCACGGTGGCGAAGTCGGCGTCCTGGTGGGTCCCGGTCCGGACACCGGCGACGATCGACGCCCCGGCACGGGTGCCCGTCAGCAGGTCGGCCACGGTGTCACCGACGACGGCGACCTGGCGCACGTCGTCGGTCTGCGTGCGCAGCACCGCGGTCAGGACCATGTCCGGGAACGGACGGCCACGACCGGCGTCGGCCGGCGACAGCGCGAGGTCGACCCGGTCCTGCCAGCCGAGCGCGTCGAGGACGGCGTCGCGGGTCACTGGGCTGAACCCCGTCGTCAACGCGACCTTCGTGCCGGACGCGCGCAGGGCCTCCAGGACGTCCACCGCACCGTCGACGGGCCGGACGCCGCGTCCCACCGTCGTCGCGTAGGCACGCTCGAAGGCGGCGTTCGCCGCTTCGGCACGCACCGTGTCACCGTCGAACAGGGCCGTGAACACGGCGATCTTCGACTGACCCATGGTGTCGAGCGCGTACTGCACGGCGTGGTCGTGCGCGGCCGTGCCGGGCTCGAGGCCGACGTCGGTGAGGGCGGTTCGGAAGGCGTCGACGACGACACCGCCGTCGTGCACGGTGGTCCCTGCCATGTCGAGGCAGACGAGCGAGATCATGGGGCTCCTGTGGTCCGGTCGCCCGCGGGTGCGGGCTGTCTCCCGCGAGAGCGGGGCTGCCCACAGCGTCCGAGGAACCGATGACCACCATCCGGTCCGCAGGTGTCCGGCAGGTGAACAGCGCCGGGAGCCTGCAGCGCTCCTGTCCGGACAGGTGTGCGACGGGCCCGCCACCTCGGTTACAGTCCGCAGCGTGCCGGAAACGCGTTACCTCGAGATCGCGGCGGAGCTCGAAGCCGAGCTCGCCGACACCGTCGTCGGCACCCGGGTCGCCAGCGAGGCCGAACTCGCCGCACGCTTCGGCGTCGGCCGGTCGGCCGCCCGCGCCGCCCTGCAGCACCTGCAGCGCCGCAACCGGATCCGCCGGGTCAAGGGCGTCGGCAGCTTCGTCGCACGGCGCATCGACTACCGGATCGGCTCCGACGCCGCGCCGTCGTGGAGCCGCACCGTGCGCGACGCCGGGGGAGAGCCCTCGAGCGTCACGCTGTCCTGCGCCCTCGCCCCGGTGCCCGCATCCGTCGCCCCGCACCTCGGGCTCGAACCCGGAGCGCCGTGCCACCGGCTGACCCGGCGCTCACTCGTCGACGGACTGCCCGCCGCGTGGGGCGTCGAGTGGGTGCCCCGCACGGTCGTCCCCGAACTCGGGCAGGCGCTGCGGGTGCGGAACTCGCTCTACGACGTGCTGCGCGAGGCCGCCGGCGCCGAGCCCGTCCGCCGGTGGGTGCGCGCCGGTGCCGACGTGGTCACCGACGAGGTCGCCCGGCACCTGGACCTCGACGAGGTCACCCTCGGGTGGTTCATCGAGAGCTGCACCGTCGACGCCGGCACCGGACGGCCGCTCCTGGTGAGCGAGCGCTGGATCCGGGCCGACGCGATGCGGGTGCTGTTCGAGAGCGGGCCGACGGGCTGACGCGTCGGCGCCGTTCAGCCGGAGAACGCCGCGGGCCACCACGATCCCCGTCGGGATGGGAGGATGCACCGACGCCTGCCCGCACCGAGAACGAGGTTCGATGAGTCCGACCGAGGACACCCAGTCCGCGGCCCCACTGCTCGACGGGCGCTACCGACTCGAACACGCCATCGGCCAGGGCGGCATGTCCGTCGTGTACCGCGGCATCGACGAGAGCCTGCACCGCCCCGTCGCCGTCAAGGTGTTCCACGCCGGCACGGTCGACATCGCCCGGCAAGAGGCCGAACTCGGCGTGCTCGCCTCGCTCGAGCACCACAACCTCGTCAGCCTGCTCGACACCGGCGTCGTCACCGGTCACGACGGCACCCACCAGCGGTACCTCGTGATGGCGCTGGTCGTCGGCCAGGACCTCGAGGAACGCCTCGCCGTCGGCCCGCTCGCCTCCCGCCACATCGCCGAGATCGGCTACGACATGGCCGAGGCGCTGCACTACATCCACAGCCACGGCGTCGTGCACCGCGACATCAAGCCGTCGAACATCCTGCTCGTCGACTACGGCAACGACTCCGACCGCGCCCGCGCGCGGCTCACCGACTTCGGCATCGCGCTCGCCGCGGGCGTCGAACGCATGACCGCCGACGGCGTCACCACCGGCACGGCCGCCTACCTGAGCCCCGAGCAGGCCCGCGGCGGCGACGTCGGGAGCCCGAGCGACGTCTACTCGCTCGGCCTCGTGCTGCTGCAGTGCTTCACCCGCCGTCGCGAGTTCCCCGGTTCGCTCGTCGAGTCCGCGGTCGCCCGTCTGTCCCGCGACCCGGTCGTGCCCGAGCCGCTGCCCGAGCACTGGAAGCAGCTGCTCCGTGCGATGACCGCGCAGGATCCGGCCGCACGCCCCGCCGGTGCCGAGCTCGTGACGCTGCTGCGCGACGTCGTCATCACCGAGACCGCCGGCGCCGACCACGTCGTCGACACCACGGCGGCGGCTCCGGCCGCGTCTGCCGGAGCACCGCGAGCCGACGTCGACACGGCCCGTCCGGCGACGCTCGACACCCTGCCCGACGAGGCCCTGCACCGCACCACCGCGATGGCCGCCCGCCTGTTCGACGCGCCCATCGCCCTGGTCGAGGTGCTCGACGAGGACCGCGCCTGGTCGCAGTCGTACATCGCCGAGGGCGTCGACGAAGCAGCGCGCAACATCAACTTCGGCAACGGCTTCGCGCCCGTCGCGGTCCCCGTCGTCATCCCGGACGGGTCGATCCACCCGGACATGCAGCACAGCCCGCTCGTCACCGGCGCGCTCGGCATCCGGTTCTACGTGAGCGTGCCGCTCGTCCGCCACGACGGTGTTCCGATCGGGACCCTCGCGGTGCTCGACACGAAGCCGCGGCAGGCGACCGAGGCCGACCTCGCCAACCTGCACGACCTGGCCGCGCTCGCCGTCACACAGCTCGAGATCCGGCAGGAGTCGCTCCGCACGACGAGCGACTCCCTGCCGGTCGCTCAGGTGACGGGGCAGCAGGAGGGCGCGCGGCCCTAGACGGTTGCCGCTGGCGGACGGGAGGCCCGGTGTGGGCCCGCCCCGCGCCTCCCGTCCTCCCGCGGTCTCGTCTCGTGCGTCGATCCGGTCGCGCACCTGCGCACCTGCGCGCGCCCGCGTGCCCGCTCGGTCGGCGCGCGCCCGCGTGCCCGCGTGCCCGCTCGGTCGGCACGCTGGACGCCGAGCGGGCGAAATGCCCGGGTTGCGCGCTCCGCGACCCGGGCATTTCGCCCGCTCGCGGGCGCATGCCGCGACTTGCATGCATCCGGTGGAATACGAGTGCCCGCTCGCGCGAGCGGGCGAAATGCCGGGGTTGGGAGTCGGCGGGCCGGGGTATTTCGCCCGCTCGCCGGAGTGGAGGGCATCACCGGCGCGGGAACGGCGGCGCGGTGGCACCTGGACGGGAGGTGGCGTGGGCTGCGGCGTCGGCCCTACTGTCGGTTCGTTGCGCGGCACCGGCCGCCACGGAGGGATCGCACTGTGTTCATGGATCTGTCCGGGTCGCACGTGTTCGTGCTCCTGCTGATGCTGGCCCTCGAGGTCCTCGCGCTCGTGCAGGTCTGGCGTGACCGTCGGCGCACGTTCTTGGTCAAGGTCGTCTGGACGCTCGTGATCCTGGCGCTGCCGGTCATCGGCGTGCTGGGCTGGGCCGTCAACTGGCTGCTCGGCAGAGCTGCGGAAGCGCTGCAGCGACGGAACGCCTGACCGCCGATCCCGGCTGATCGGGCACTGCCCCTATCGGTTCAGGCGGCGCAGGCGCATGCTGTGCGAGGTAACCGGAACCCGAATCCGCAAGTGGCCGAAGCACGCTCGGCCCGTGGGGAGGGAGCGCCTCACTGGACGTCAGTCGAGCGTCGACGCTTCCTTCCTGTCCTGTTCCGGAGCTCGTCCCGCCGCGATTCGGGTGTCGCGACCGGACGGGAGGGACGTGCGCGTCCCCGCGAGCCGGGCCCTCACCGTCGCCCGGCTCGTGCAACTCACTCGGTGAGGGCAGCCGCGTAGGCGCGGACCGACCGGTGGTAGCGGGGGAGCGTCGGTTCGACGGCCTCGATCGCGACGCGGAGCGCCTCGTCGTGACGGCCGGCACTGTGCAGGGCGAGCGCGAGGAACACCTTCGGCGCGGCACCGGTGGACGGGTGTTCCGGGGCGTCGCGGAGCATCGCGATGGCCTCGTCGACGCGGTCGAGGTTCCGCAGGGTCGAGGCGTGCTGCACGACCATCTGTGCTGCACGGGCGGGATCGACGTCGGCGAGTCCCGCGGCGGTGGCGGCTGCGTAGTGGACGTCGGCCTCGGCCTCGTGGCCGCCGGAGTCGTTCGCGCCGCCGAGCTCGAACGCGCCGAGGGCCGGGTGCGGCGCAGCGTCGGCGAGATCGCGCATGCGGTCGATGCGCTGCTGGTCGTCGATCGTGTCGTCGGCCCAGAGTGCGGCGACGCGGGCTTCCCAGTCTGCGGTGCTCATCGGTCCAGCGTATTGCCGCTCGGCGTCGCGCTGTCGGTGACTGTCGCGCGGAACGACCGGACGAGCGGGACGCCGGGGTGCACGAGCGCCGGCGCACGCCAGGCGAGGGCCGAACCGATCGCCGGGTACTCGGCGGCCCGGACGAACCAGGGATCGCGGTGGTCGAGCGCTTCGAGCCGGATCGTGGCCGGGGCTCCCTCGAACACCGCCGACCACTCGACCCACGGGGCGACCGAGCCGTGCACCGCCGCTTCGCCCTGCGCGTCAGCGGTCCGGACGACCACGTCGGTGCAGTCGGCGAAGCGCCAGAAGAACCCGCCGTACCCGGCACCGACCCGGCCGTTGCTGCCCGGACCGCCGAGGTGCACGACGGCGTCGCCGGGGGTTCGGAACGAGGACGACCATGTCAGTTCCCACCCGGAGTCGACGGCGCGCCAGGTGAGCGTACGGTCCTCGTGCAGGACGACCGTGTGGTCGGGGCCGCGCCAGACGAGTTCCTGGACCGTGCCGCCGCCGTGCGGAGCGGGGTGCTGCTCGGCACGCACGACGTCGACGCGGCCGTGGTCGTCGCGCCACACGTAGCCCGGGCCGTGCACGTAGGTGCGGCCGCCCCAGCAGTTCACGCCGTCGACGTCCGGGATCGCGACCCCGACGCCGCAGTGCCAGTCGTGGTCGGCCGGGTGGTGGGCGCTCAGGACGGTGCCGCCGAGGGTCCCCACCGGGTGCAGGTACGGACGCGGCGACGACGTCGCGATGGTCCCGGAGCCGTCGAGTTCCGTCGCCACCGACCCTCCGTCGACGCGCAGGACCTGCAGCACCTCGTCGCGCGCGGTGTGGGCCCAGGGCGCACCGACCTCGGAGAACAGCGCTCGTGCGTCGGCGGCGCGGTCGACGATCGCCTCGACGTCGGCGACGAGCGGACGACGGGCGGGCCCCTCGCCCTCCCACGTCACCCAGGGGTGGTCGATGCGGACGGGCTCGGCGGCACGAACGGCCTCGAGGACCTCGACGAACGCACCCGTGGAGACCAGGGGGACGAGCAGTTCGTCGCCGCGGGACCGGTGGGCGAGCAGGTTCTCGAGCAGGTCCGTCCGGCCGAGGGTCCGGGTGGTGTCGTTGACGGTGACCTCGTCGGCTGTGTAGTGCAGCACGGCGCTCCCGGCGGCGCCGCGGACCCGAACGGTCGGCAGGACCTCGGACGGAGCGCAGAGGGTCAGGGCCGCGGTGGCTTCGAGCCCGGCGCTGGTCGTGACCCGGACGGCCGAGGTGTCGTCGCCCTCGATGTCGTTCGCCCGGAACAGCTCGACCTCGACGCGCCTGACGTCGGACGCCCGACGGCAGCCGACGAGCGCCAGGGCCGTCGCGACCGCGTGGGCGAGCGGGTTCGTCACGACGCCGTCGAGGACGTCGACCCCGCCGATCCGGCGTCGGCCTGCCCACGCGGAGCGGTCCCAGTACGCCTGGTTCCTCGTCCACGTGCCGACGGCCGCGGCGGAGCGGACCGGACCGACGAGCGACCCGTCACGGAAGGCCGGCAGGGCGTCGGACCCGAGGCTCTGGAACCCGACCTGGACGACTCGGCCTGTGCGCCGCTCGGCGTCGAGCAGGGTGTCGAGCGCGTCGCGGGTGGTCACCGGGGGTTTCTCGAGCAGGACGTCGGCACCGGCTTCGAGGGCGGTGGCCGCCAACGGCAGGTGCGCGGCGATCGGGGCGGCGATGACCACGACGTCGACCGGGCCGTGGTCGCGAGCCGCCAGGACGCCGGCCACGACGACCACACCGGCGTCGGTGGTGGTGTCGAGCGTCGGGTCGACGACGGCGGTCAGCGTGCAGACCCCCGCGGCGACGAGCCGGTCGATGTTCGCGCGGTGGTGCAGGCCGTAGCCACGCGCACCGACGAGCACCACGCCGGGCAGGGTCATCGAACGGTGCCGATCACGATGCGCGTCGTGCCGGGGGAGCGCCCGGTCACGTGGACGTGCTCGCCGTCCGGCCGGTCGGTGCCGCCGAGGAACGCGTAGTCCTGTCCGGGCGCGTAGAACGCCGGCTGGGTCGGACCGCTGCCGTTGCCGGTTCCGAAGGACACGGCGTCGTCGCCGACACGGTAGGTGCCGGTCCCGTCGGCGAGGACGGTCTCCCCGGTCGCGGCGTCGGTGCTCACACCCGTGAACGTACCCCCGCCGCGGAACGTGAGCTGGAGCGACCACGGCACGTCGGCGCCCTCGGTCGTCACGTCGAGCGAGACCGCGTCCGGCGTGACGGTGACGTCGACCGTCGTGGTGAGGGAGACAGTGTCGGCCGCACGCGCACCGAAGGACATCGACGCCGAGAAGCGACCTTCGTCCCCGAGCGCGTAGGCGCCGTCGGTCCGTCGAGCCGCGGCGGGCAGGGGCTGGTGGTAGCCGGCGGACACGGTCTCGGTGAGTCGGTACCGCCCGTCGCCGAGGGACTCCAGCGACGTCGGACGGAACGGTCCGAGCCCGAAGAACTCCCGCGACAGCCGGACGTCGGTCAGCGCGACCGAGCCCGCGAACACCCGCAGGAACGTGGGGCTGTTCGCCAGGCCCGATCGGACGTGGCCCTGCGACGGCACGTCCGACCCGGCGAACAGGACGACGCTGCGGCCCTGTTCTCGGACGTGCACGAGCCGGGCGTCGGCGAAGGTGTGCACGGCCGGTTCGAGCGGCGCACCGACGGGCAACGGACGGGCGAGCAGTGGATCCGTCATCGCGCGTGCGGCGACCGCACCGGGCTGCCACGTCTCGGCGTCGGCGGCCCGGGCAGCGACGGCGGCGAGGTCGGCGCGGTCGTCGAGCACGGCCAGGTGCCAGAGCAGGGGAGCGAACGCGCCGATGCCGAACGCCTGCGACTGGTCCTGGCGGCGGGACTGGACGGTCTCGACGGTGTCGTCGGGCAGCAGCAGCGCGAGGGTGGCGTCGAGGGACCGGCGCACGGGGTCCAGCAGCTCCGGCCGGTCGAGCACCGAGGCGAGGACGAGGAACGACGGGCACGACACGGCAGCCGCGTAGTTCGGGCTGCGCTCGGACCACAGCCCGTCGTCGTCGATGTCAGCACGCTCGGCGAGCCACTGGTCGATCCGCTCGACCAGCGCCGGTGCCGGGTACAGTCGGTGGATCCGGGCGAGGGCGGCCGACACCTCCCACCGGTGGTTCGGCGTGTGCACGCCACCGGTGAGCAGCGCCGGCGTCGCACGGTGCACGATCCGGTCGAGCTCGTCGGCGAGCACCGCGGCCGCCGGGACCGACGCCCGGTACGGCGCGAGCAGTTCGAGGGCGTCGCAGACGTCGTTCACCGTGAACGCCGAGTCCGGCGGGGAGAGCACGTTGTCGCCGCCGACGAACGTGCCGCCGGGGGACTGCCGGGCCGCGAGGTGCCGGACCCAGCCGTGCGCGGTGGCGAGGTCGTCGTCGGGAAGGCGATCGGGGCCTCCCGTCCGCTCGTTCCGGACCCACGCCCCGACCAGGCTGAGGGCACGCGCCATCAGTTCTCGGTGCTGCAGCGCAGCCGGATCGTCGTCGGCGAGCCGGAGGCGCGTGACGGCGGCGTCCGCGGCCGGGCCGACCGCGTCGAGGAACCCCATCAGTCCTTGAGTCCCGCGTTGAGGTCCGCGCCGTTCACGTACTTCTGGAACACGAGGTAGATGAGCACGAGCGGGATGATCGAGATCACCGAGGCGCCGAGCAGGACGGTCCAGTTGACGTTCTCGGCCCCGACGATGCTCTGCAGCGCGATCTGGATCGTGAACTGGTGCGGGTCGTTGAGCACCAGCAGCGGCCAGATGTAGTCGTTCCACCGCCACTGGAACGAGAAGATCGCGAGCGTCAGCATGATCGGACGGGAGATCGGCAGCATGATCCGCCAGAAGATCCCGAACTCGCTCGCACCGTCGATGCGCGCGGCCTCGACCAGGTCGTCGGGCACCGTGATGAAGAACTGCCGGAACATGAAGATGCCGGTCGCGGTGATGACCGACGGCACGATGATGCCGGCCAACGAGTCGTACATGCCGAGGTCGCGGATGACGATGAAGGTCGGCGCGAGGATGACCTCGGTCGGCAGCATCGTCGTCGCCAGGATGCAGACGAAGAAGACCTTGAGCCACTTGTTGTCGTACTTCGCCAGGGCGTACCCGGTGGCGGCGCTCGCGAGCACGGTGAGCACGGTCGTGACCAGCGCGACGATGACGGTGTTGCCGAAGTAGCGGGCGAAGTCGTAGCTCGCCCACGCCTCGGTGAAGCCGCTGACCGACCAGTTCTTCGGCAGCAGGGTCAGCGGGTACGAGAACAGTTCGCCGCCGGGCTTGAAGGCGCTCAGGACGAACCAGAGGACCGGGAAGCCGAAGGCGATGATGAAGACCCAGAGCAGGGCCGTGGCGGCGATGGCCTTCGGACGGGGTGGGCCGTCGAGGCGCTTGCGCTTGCTCTTGCTCTTGCTCTTGCTCTTGGTCGTGTTGTCGGTTGCGGGTGCGCCGGGGGCGCTGGGCAGGGTGGCGGTCATCGACGGGCCTCCGTCCGACGGTTCACGGCCAACTGGATGAGCGCGATGGCCATGAGGATGAGCATGAGGACCATCGACGCTGCGCTCGCGTAGCCGATGTGGGCGTTCTGGAACCCGTTCGTGTAGATGTACTGCACGAGCAGGTTGTTGTCGGTGCCGGGTCCGCCGCCGTTGAGCGCCTGGATGGTGGCGAACTCCTTGAACGCCCCGAGCGACGACAGCAGGATCACGATGAACGACGTCGGCGCGATGCTCGGCAGCGTGATGTACCGGAACTGGTGCCAGGCTCCGGCGCCGTCGAGGGACGCTGCCTCGTAGTACGACTGCGGCACGTTCCGGATCGCGGCGACGAACAGCAGCATGTTGAAGGCGGCTCCGGCCCACGCGGTGGCGAACACCACCACGAGCAGCGACAGGTCGGCGTTCGACTGCCACGGCACGGCCTTGCCTCCGAGGGACTCGATGACGAAGTTCGCCAGGCCGAAGTTCTCGCCGAACATCCACCGCCAGATGACACCGGTGACGATCGGGGAGATGAGCCACGGCACGAAGAACACGATGCGGGCGACGCTCCGGCCCTTCGCCGCCGGGCTCGTCAGCATCAGCGCCATCGACAGTGCGAGCACGAAGCCGAGCGGGACGGCCACGATCGCGTAGAGGAAGGTGCGCCCGAGGGCTGCGTAGAAGGTGTCGTCGGCGAACAGCTCGAAGTAGTTCGCCAACCCGATGAACTTCGGGTCGACGACACCGTTGTAGTCGGTGAACGAGTAGCCGAGGCCGATCACGGCGGGCCACACGAAGAACACGACGAACAGGACGGCGTTGACACTCACGAACAGGATCGGGGCGAGGACGGGCTTGCTGACGCCGGAGCGGCGGCGCTTCGTCGTCTTCGCGGCTCCGGGCCGGCGGGGCGGCACCGGGGTGGGGACGGCGGTCTGCACGTCACCGGCTGCGGTGGGGATGCTCACGATGATCCTCTTCGTTCGTCGCTTGCGGGGGGAGCGGACAAGGCGCGGGACGCCGGACCGGGCCGGGCGCGTGCGCCCGGCCCCGTTCCGTCAGCCGACGTGCTCCTCGTAGTACTTCGTGATCGTCTCGAGGGTCTTCTTCGCCGACTGCTGCCCGTTGATGAGCTTGCCGACCTCGGCGGTGGTGGGATCGGTGCCGAGCTCCTTGCCCTCGACCGCCCACTTCGCGCTCTCCTTGGCGTAGGAGCTCGAGATCGGGTCGGCTGCGTCGATCTCCTTCTGGTACAGCGCGAAGGAGTCCTTGGCCGCCTGGGACTCGAACGGGTACTGGATGTCCAGACCGGTCTCGACCGGCAGGAAGCCGTTCGTCGTCACGAGCTTCGCGTAGTTCGTCGGGTCGTACATGTAGTCGATGAACTTCTTCGCGGCGGTACCGCGGGCGTCCGAGTTCTCGAAGCCGACGATGTTGCCGCCGTAGTTGATCTCGGTGGCGTGGGTCGGGTCGGCGGGGGTGGCGGCGCTCGCCCAGTCGAAGTCGGTGATGTTCGAGGCGAAGTCCGACGACTGCCACACACCGGAGAAGTACGCGACGACCTGGCCGCTCTTGAACAGGGCGTTCGGGTCCTGGCTGCTCGTCCACACCGACTTCGGCATGACCGAGTCGTCGTTCATGTCGGCGAAGTCCTGCAGTGCGTCGACCGTCTTCGCGTCGGTGGGGAAGGAGCCGTCCTTCTCCTGCTGCATGAAGTCGGTGCCCTTGGTGAACATGTAGGCGCGCAGACGCGACGGCGACGAGTCGAACACCAAGTCGTACTTCGCGCCGGTCTTCGCCTTCACCTGGTCGGCGGCCTTCAGGAACTCGTCCCAGGTCCACGCCTTCGCGGGGTCGGTCGGGTAGTCGATGCCGGCCTTCTCGAACAGCGACTTGTTCACGAACAGGCCGGCAGCGGTGACGTCGGAGGGGATCGAGGTGACCTTGCCGTCGTCGTCCTTCGCGATGATGTCCTGATCGATCTTGTTGGCGTCGTCGTCGACGATCGAGGCCAGGTCGACGGTCTTGCCGGTCCAGAGCGGGTCGATGCCGGCGGCGCGCACCACGTCGGGCAGCGAGTTCGCCTGGGCGGACTCGCGGAGCTTGGTCTGCAGTCCGTCGTAGGGCAGGTTCACGATCTTGACCGCGACGCCGGTCTTCTCCTCGTACGCGGTGGCGAGGTCCTGGTAGCCCTTCTCCTGCGCGGTGGAGGTGGAGAGCCAGAAGGTCAGCTGATCGACCTTGCCGCCGTCGCCGGAGCTGCCGGAGGCACAGCCGCTCAACAGGGCCAGTGCGGCGATGCCGCCGGCGAGCGCGAGCATTCTCTTGGATGACTTCATCGTCACTGCTTTCGTTCGGGACCACTGGCGTCTGCCGTGGGCGAGCGTTCGGGGTGTCTCGGCCGAGGACCCCAGGTCTACACGACGTGAGCGCTCATGGCAAGCGCTTTCCTGCGCGATGTTCTGACAATGTGACCAGCCGTCTCGGAAGGCCGCGCCGACGGCGCGGACGCTGGTCGGGCCTCCCGGGAAATCGCTATCCTCACCACAGACCGCGCACGGCGCGGACCGGACTGGAGGCACGACATGCCCGAGCGAGGCACCGTCACCCTGGCCGACGTGGCCGAGCTCGCAGGCGTGTCGCTCGCGACCGCCTCGCGGGCGCTGAACGGCAGCACGCGGAAGGTCCGACCGGAGTCGGTGGACCGGGTGCAGGCCGCCGCCCACGAGCTCCGGTACACCGCCAACGTGCAGGCGCAGGCCGTCGCTCGCGGGACCACCACGACCCTGGCGCTCGTCGTCGGCGATATCGCCGACCCCTACTTCGCCGCGATCGCCGCGGGGGCGATCCGGGCTGCCGACGACGCCGGGCTCGTGGTGACGATCACCTCGACCGGCGGGGACCCTGCGCGCGAGGCCGCGGTGCTCGGCGTCGTCGCCGGACTCCGGCCGCGGGCCGTGGTGCTCGCCGTGAGTCGTCGACTCGGTGCCGGGCAGACGTCAGGAGCGTCGGACTCCGCAGCTGCCGTCGGCGCACTCGTCGCCGCCGGTGCCGGGGTGTCCGCGCTCGTGTCCGACCTCGACGGTGCCGCGGCCGGGGTCCCCGGCGTGCACGGCGTCGTCATCCGGAACCTCAGTGGTGCCGCGGCCCTGGCGGGTGCGCTCGTCGAGCAGGGCCACGACTCCTTCGCCGTCCTGTCCGGCGACCCGGACCTGGCGACGGCGCACGCGCGGGTCGAGGGCTTCGTCGCCGGGCTCGCCGCGCACGGCATCCGGGTGCCCGAGGACTCGGTGGTGCCGTCGGCGTTCACGCGCGATGGTGGGTACCAGGCGATGGTGACCCTGCTCGACCGGGCGGCGGGAGGCGCGTGGGCGTTGCCGCGGTGCGTGTTCGCGGTCACCGACCTGATGGCGGTGGGGGCGGTCGCGGCGATCCGGGAGCGCGGGCTCGTCCCCGGGGTGGACGTCGGCGTCGCGGGGTTCGACGACGTGCAGATGCTCGCCGACGTCGTGCCGGCGCTCAGCACGGTGCGGCTCCCGCTCGAGGAGATCGGGGAGCGGGCGGTGCGGCGGGCCCTGGGGCTCGAGGCCGACGGCGCCATCGACGGCGAGGTCGTGCTGCGGGCGAGCACGGCGCGGTAGCGCGGCGCGGGCGGGCGGCGCTCGGGTTTGGTGAGCAGAAAAGGTCGGGTCCGGCCCCGCTACCCGACCTTTTCTGCTCACGGAGTGCGGTGCCGGCGGCCGGTCGGGCTCGAGGGCGCGCGACACTTGGCGCCCGGACCTCGAGGTTCCACAACATGCCGCGGGTTCGGCGCCGAGGTTCCACGGAGTGGCGCCTGGCGCGCCGAGGTTCCGAAATCTCGGAACCTCGGATGGCGCGGTCGGGAGCGTCCTAGGCGGTCCCCATCGGCCAGCGGCGCATGCGGAGCGTCGCACGACACGCCGACGCCCGGACCTCGAGGTTCCACAACATGCCGCGGGTTCGACGCCGAGGTTCCACGGAGTGCCGCTCAGCGCCGCGAGACTCCAAGATTTCGGAACCTCGGGCGCGGGCCGCCGGAGCCGCAGCCGGAGCCGCCGCCGGACCCCGGCCGCGCGTGTGCGTTCGTGTTCGGGTACTACTGCAGCGCGCCGACCGTGGTGTACGGTTCCGGGCAAGCGCTTTCCACCACGCGGAGAGCAGGCCACAGCGAGCAAGGGAGCACGCGTTGACCACCACGCGCACCATCGGCATCATCATGAACGGCGTCACCGGACGCATGGGCTACCGCCAGCACCTCGTCCGGTCGATCCTGGCCATCCGCGAGGACGGCGGACTCCTGCTGCCGGACGGCTCCCGTGTGCAGCTCGAACCGATCCTGGTCGGCCGCAACGCCGCGAAGCTCGAGGAGATCGCCACCCGCCACGGCCTCGAGCACTGGACGACCGACCTCGACGCCGCCCTCGCCGACCCGCGCTGGGACGTCTTCGCCGACTTCGCCGTCACGAGCGCCCGCGCCGATGCGCTGCGCAAGGCGATCGCCGCCGGCAAGGCGATCTACGCCGAGAAGCCGACAGCCGAGACCTCCTCGGAAGCGCTCGAACTCGCCCGGTTGGCCGCCGAGGCCGGGGTCCCGAACGGCGTCGTGCACGACAAGCTCTACCTGCCCGGCCTCCGGAAGCTCCGCCGCCTGATCGACTCCGGGTTCTTCGGGAAGGTCCTCAGCGTCCGCGGCGAGTTCGGCTACTGGGTGTTCGAGGGGGATTGGCAGAGTGCCCAGCGCCCGAGCTGGAACTACCGGCAGCAGGACGGCGGCGGGATCGTCGTCGACATGTTCCCGCACTGGAACTACGTGCTCGAGCAGCTGTTCGGCCGCGTCGAGTCCGTGTACGCCCGCGCCGTCACCCACATCGAGCAGCGCACCGACGAGCAGGGTCACGAGTACCCGGCGACCGCGGACGACGCCGCCTACGGGGTCTTCGACCTGGCCGGCGGCATCACGGCGCAGATCAACTCGAGCTGGGCGGTCCGGGTCGACCGTGACGAGCTCGTCGAGTTCCAGGTCGACGGCACCCACGGCAGCGCCGTCGCGGGGCTGTTCGGCTGCCGCATCCAGCCCCGGACGGCGACGCCGAAGCCGGTGTGGAACCCCGACCTGAAGGACGACCGCGACTACAAGGCGCAGTGGCTCGAGGTCCCCGACAACGAGGTGTTCGGCAACGGGTTCCGCGCCCAGTGGGAGGACTTCCTGCAGGACCTGGTCGCCGGCCGCCCGCACCCCTACGACCTGCTGTCCGGTGCCCGCGGCGTGGCGCTGGCGGAGGCCGGCCTGCGGTCCAGCACCGAGGGTCGACGCGTGGACCTGCCGGAGCTGCACCTGCCCACGGGGGCCGAGCCGCGCCTCCAGGTCGAGACACCGGAGGTCGCCCAGCACACCGAAACGGTCGGGGCACACGCATGACCGACCTCACCCTCCTCGCCCCCGACGGCACGACCAGTCGGACGGCCCTGCACGAGCCGGCGGTCACGGCCGCCGCCAAGCCGACCGCGCCACTGACCGAGCGCCTCGTCTACGCGGCCGCCCACGTCGTCCCGCGCGCCGCCGCCGACAACACCCCCGGCGCCCCGGCCGACCTCGACTGGGACGCCACCCTCGCGTTCCGCCACCACCTGTGGTCGTGGGGGCTCGGCGTCGCCGACGCGATGGACACCGCGCAGCGGAACATGGGCCTCGACCCGGCCGCGACGCGTGAGCTGATCACCCGCAGCGCCCGCGAGGCGCACTCCGTCGGCGGCCGCATCGTCGTCGGCGTGAACACCGACGACCTCCCGGACGACGGGGACGACCTGCCCGCCGAGCAGCAGGTCGTCGACGCCTACGTCGCCCAGCTCCACCACGCCGAGGACGCCGGCGCCGGCGTCGTCCTGATGGCCAGCCGCCACCTGGCCCGACTCGCGCAGCGCGCAGACCGCGACAGCCCCAGCAGCAACGCCGCCGCCAGCACCTACCGCCGCGTCTACGGCCGGGTCATCGAACGGGCGAGCGCCCCCGTCGTCCTGCACTGGCTGGGGGAGGCCTTCGACCCCGCCCTCGCCGGCTACTTCGGCGGGCAGCAGGGCCCCGACACCGTGCTCGACATCATGCGCGACGCCGGGCCGAAGGTCTCCGGCATCAAGATGAGCCTGCTGAACGCCCGCGCCGAGGTCGCCCTCCGCTCCCAGTTGCCCGCGACCGCCCGGATGTTCACCGGCGACGACTTCCACTACGTGGACCTCGTAGCGGGAGACGGCCGCGCCCACTCCGACGCCCTCCTCGGCGCCTTCGCCGCCATCGCCCCCATCGCCTCCGCCGCCGTCCAGGCCCTGCCCGACGCGACCGCCTACCGCACCCTCCTCGCCCCCACCGAGGCGCTCTCCCGCCACGTCTTCAGTGCCCCGACCTGGCACTACAAGACCGGCATCGCCTTCCTCGCCTGGCTGAACGGCCACCAGCCCGCCTTCCAGATGGTCGGCGGCCAGCACGCCGGCCGCTCCCTGCCGCACCTGTCCGAGACCGTCCGGCTCGCGAACGCCTGCGGCGCCCTCGAACACCCGGACCTCGCCGCCTCGCGCTGGCACGCGCTGCTCGCGGTGGCCGGCGTGGAGACACGGCCGACCGGGAGGCCCGGATCACCCACCGCCGATCGCACCGTCGCCGAGGTGGTCGCGTGACGACCGCGGCGGACGCCGTCACGCCGGTCCGGTCCGCCGGCGCTGCGCCGCATCCGCGGCTGTCGGTCAACCAGGCGACGATCAAGTACGCGCCGCTCCGGCAGGCGCTCGACACCGTGGCCGGGGCCGGCGTCGGAGCCATCGGCACCTGGCGGGAGCCCGTGGCCGAGGTCGGTCTCGCCGAGGCCGTCCGGATGGTCGCGGACTCCGGGCTCCGGGTGTCGTCGCACTGCCGCGGAGGCTTCTTCACGCTCCCGCCAGGCACCGCGCGGCAGCGGGCGCTCGACGACAACCGCCGCGCGATCGACGAGACCGCCGCCCTCGCCGCGGCCGGAGCACCCGGTTCGGCGCCCGTGCTCGTGCTCGTCGCCGGGGGACTGCCCGAGGGGTCACGCGACCTGGTCGACGCCCGGGGCCGGGTGGCCGATGCGCTCGCCGACCTGGTGCCGCACGCCCTCGACGCGGGGGTCCAGCTCGCCGTCGAGCCGCTGCACCCGATGTACGCGGCAGACCGTGCCGTGGTGTCGACGCTCGCGCAGGCGATCGACCTGGCGGCGCCGTTCCCGGCGGCTGCCGTGGGGGTCGTGGTCGACACGTTCCACGTGTGGTGGGACCCGGCGCTCGCGGCGTCGATCGCCCGCGCCGGGGCTGCCGGGCGGATCGCGTCGTACCAGGTGTGCGACTGGACCACCCCGATCGCGGCGGACCCGCTGCTGTCCCGGGGCTACCCGGGGGACGGCCACGTCGACTTCGGGCCGGTGACGGACGCGGTGGTCGCTGCCGGCTACGCCGGTTACGTCGAGGTCGAGCTCTTCAACCAGGCGATCTGGGACACCCCGCCCGCCCAGGTGGTGGCGCGTGTCGTGCAGGCGTTCGACACCGCGGTGCCGCTCCCGCGCTGAGAACGGCGTCAGCGCGCGCGGCGGACGAGCACCACGCTGTCGAGGACCTCGTGCGGGTCGCCGTCGGGCGTCGTCGCGGTGCGCGGCCGGAGTTCGGCGGCGACGACGTCCCACGAGCCGTCGAGCTGCAGGGCCGCCAGGTCCTCGTCGGGCGTCGGGAACCGGTACTCCCGCATCTCTGCCGGCAGATCGTCGTGCGGTGGGGCAGCGTGCGCGGTCACGAGCAGGTGCCCGCCGACGCCGACGAATCCGGTCGCCCGCCGCAGGATCTCTGCGCGGGGGATCTCCACCGGCCACGACTGCAGGAACGACGCCGTCACCAGGTCGAAGCGCGCAGCCGTCTCCCACGTGGCGAGGTCGGCGGCGACGAACGCGGTCCGTTCCTCGACCCCGGCCGACACGGACGCCCGCGAACCGCGCTCGATCGCCGTCACCGACAGGTCGACCCCCAGCGCGTCCCAACCCTGCTCGGCGAGCCAGACGACGTCCCCGCCCTCACCGCAGCCGAGGTCGAGCGCGCGCCCCACCGGCAGCACCCCGGCGACGTCGGCCAGCACCGCGTTCACCCGGCCGGACCAGATCCCGTCGCGCTCGGCGTACCGCTGCTCCCACCAGTCGCGCGCAGAGCGGACGCCATCGGTGGTGGTCTCGTGTGCATGCATCTGCCCACTCCAGCGCACCCGCCGGGCCCGACCCAAGCCCTGTTGCCGCCCCAGCAACGTCGCACGGTGCGAGCCGGACCCGCACCGCGCCTCCCGGCCGCCCGATGGTGAGCAGAAGATGTCGGGTCGCCGTCACGGACCCGACCATTTCTGCTCACGAAGCGCACGCGCCGCGCACGCGCCGCGCCCCCGCTACTCGGCGGGAGGGATGGGCTCCGCGTTCTCGATGCGGGCGCTCGCCGTGGCCATGTGCTCGTCCATCGCCCGCTGCACGGCGGGCACGTCGCCGGCCCGGAGCGCCTCGTAGATCGCACGGTGTTCGTCGTAGGCGGCCTCGGTGGCCTGGCGGGTCTGCACGCGGCGGCCGACCCACACGCTGAGCATCGAGCGCAGGCTCTGCAGCAGGTCGCCGAGCACGTCGTTCCCCGCGGCCCGGGCGAGCAGGACGTGGAAGCGGACGTCGGCGTCGATGAAGGCCTCGGGGTCGTCGAGGGTGGCCTCTTGCCGGACGAGGTACTCACCGAGTTCCGCGACCTGCTCGGGCGTGGCGCGCTGCGCGGCGAGGATCGCGACCGTGCGCTCGAGCGACGACCGGACCTCGAGCAGCTCGCGGGTGCGGTTCGAGGCGAGCATGAGGCCCCACGACAGCGTCGTCGGCAGCAGGTCCGAGGTGCCGCCCTGCAGGTACGTGCCCGAGCCGGGCCGGATCTGCACGATCCCCAGGATCTCGAGGGCCGCCAGCGCCTCGCGCACGGCGGAGCGGCCGACACCGAGCCGCTCGGCCAGGATCCGCTCGGAGGGCAGTCGCGAACCGGGGGCCAGCTCGCCTGCGGTGAGCAGGGACACGAGCTGTCGGGCGACCTCGGAGGCGGGCGACCCCGCGGGCACGGACTCGAGTTCGAGTCGGATGTTGAGGGGGTCGTCCGGGCTGAACGCGGGCATGCAGTGAGCGTACCGTTCGGTCAACCGGTTGGGCTTCAGGCGCTCGGGATGATCTGGTCAACCGGTTGACAAGTCGGCCTCGAATCCGCACACTGGACCAGGCGCACCGATGCGCCCGCTCCGTCCGAGCGCCGAGCACGGGTCGGAGTCGTACCACCCCCACCGAGCAGGAGTCATCGTGGACATCCCCGCCACGCGAGGCATCCCCACCTCGGTCGTCGAGAAGACGGCCATCCGCAAGATCGCGATCCGCATCGTGCCGTTCGTGGCACTGATGTTCTTCATCAACTTCCTCGACCGCACCGCGATCTCCTTCGCGGCCCCGAACGGCATGGAGGCGGACCTCGGTCTGACCGCCGCGCAGTTCGGGTTCGCCTCCGGCGTGTTCTTCATCGGCTACCTCGTGCTCGAGGTGCCCTCCAACCTGGCGCTGCACAAGTTCGGCGCGCGCATCTGGCTCGCGCGCATCATGATCACGTGGGGCATCGTCTCGCTGCTCTTCACGTGGGTGCAGAACTACCCGCAGCTCGTCGGGCTGCGCTTCCTGCTCGGCATCGCCGAAGCCGGGTTCTTCCCCGGCGCAATCCTGTTCCTGTCGACGTGGGTGCCCGCCCGGCACCGCGGCAAGATGCTCGCGCTGTTCTACTTGGCCCAGCCCCTGACGAGCGTCATCGGCTCCCCGCTCGCCGGCTGGCTGATGACCCACGAGGGCATGCTCGGCGGCCTGGCCGGCTGGCGCTTCATGTTCCTGTGCGTCTCGATCCCGGCGATCATCGTCGGCGTCCTGTGCCTCTTCGTGCTCAAGGACAAGCCGTCGCAGGCGAAGTGGCTCGACGAGGACGAGAAGGTCTGGCTCGAGACGACGCTCGCTGCCGAGAGCGCCGCGAAGAGCGGGGGAGACGGGCACGCCAAGGGCGGTCTCCGTGCGGCCTTCGGTTCCGGTCGCGTCTGGATGCTCGCCGCGGTCTACTTCGGCTTCATCTACGGCCTGTACGCGCTGAGCTTCTTCCTGCCGACGATCATCGACGGCTTCCAGGAACAGTTCGGCACCACGTTCGACCTGTTCCAGAAGGGCATGATCACGGCGATCCCGTACGTCCCCGCCGCGGTCGTCCTGTACTTCTGGTCGCGTGACGCCTTCCGCCGTGGCGTCCGGGTCTGGCACATCGCCGTCCCCGCGCTCGTCGGTGGCCTGAGCATCCCGGTCGCGCTCTACATGAACAGCCCGGCCGCCACGATCGCCGTCATCGCGGTCACCGCCTGCGCGATCTTCGCCGCGCTGCCGAACTTCTGGACCGTGCCGACGCAGTTCCTGACCGGTGCCGCCGCGGCCGCTGGGGTCGCGCTCATCAACACCATCGGCAACCTCGGCGGGTTCGCCGCCCCGTACATCACGGGCGTCGTCAGCGGGTGGACCGGCGGCTACCAGGTCCCGATGTTCATCGTCGGCTTCTTCATGGTGCTGTCGAGCGTGCTGATGTTCGTGCTCGGTCGGAACACCAAGCGGAACGAACGACGGGACGCCGACGCTGCGGCGCAGGCCACGACGACCACGACCCAGGAGAGCCACGCATGACCCGCCTGTTCAACGACCCGGCCGACTTCGCCGACGAGATGGTCGACGGTTTCGTGGCCGCGAACCAGGCCCGGGTCCGCAAGGTCCACGGCGGCGTCGCCCGCTCGACCACCAGCCCCGAGGGGACCGTCGCGCTCGTCGTCGGCGGTGGCTCCGGCCACTACCCGGCGTTCGGCGGACTCGTCGGACACGGCCTGGCAGCCGGCGCTGCGATGGGGAACCTGTTCGCCAGCCCGAGCGCCCAGCAGGTCACGGCGGTCGCGAAGGCGTCCGAGCACGGCGGCGGGGTGCTGCTGAGCTACGGCAACTACGCCGGCGACGTGCTCAACTTCGACGCCGCGGCGCGGGCACTGGCCGACAGCGGGATCGACGTCCGCACCGTGCGGGTGACCGACGACGTCGCCTCTGCCCCGAGCGACGAAGCCCACAAGCGTCGTGGCATCGCCGGTGACCTGTGCGTCTTCAA
This sequence comes from Curtobacterium sp. VKM Ac-2884, assembly GCF_015350945.1. NCBI lineage: Bacteria > Bacillati > Actinomycetota > Actinomycetes > Micrococcales > Microbacteriaceae > Curtobacterium > Curtobacterium sp. VKM Ac-2884. The sequence goes on along the minus strand of NZ_JADKSA010000009.1, from coordinate 15,116 downwards.
GGTCGCCGGCGCCGCAGCGGAACGCGGGGACGACCTCGACGCGGTCACCGCCATCGCGTCCCGTGCCAACGACCGCACCCGCAGCTTCGGCGTCGCGTTCTCCGGCTGCTCGTTGCCCGGAGCCGACGAGCCGCTCTTCACCGTCCCCGAGGGGCGCATGGCGATCGGCATGGGCATCCACGGCGAGCGGGGCATCGCCGAGGCCGACGTCCCCACCGCGTCCGGCCTGGCCGACCTCCTCGTCGACAAACTGCTGACCGAGCTGCCGGAGGGCGTGGAAGCGCATGCCGGCCAGCGCGTCGTCCCGATCCTCAACGGCCTGGGCAGCGTCAAGTACGAGGAACTCTTCGTCGTCTTCGGTGCCGTGCAGCGTGGGCTCGCCGACGCGGGCGTCGTGGTCGTCGAACCCGAGGTCGGCGAACTCGTCACGAGCTTCGACATGGCCGGCGTCTCACTGACACTCTTCTGGCTCGACGACGAACTCGAGGAGCTCTGGGCCGCGCCCGCCGACAGCCCCGCCTACCGCAAGGGCGGTGCCGTCCCGCAGCAGCCGGTCGCACCCGAGGCGCTCGCCGCGGACGAGCAGGCACCGGTCACGCCCGGCACCGAGGCGTCGCAGGCATCCGCCGCCCGGGTCGTCGAGGCGATCACGGCCATCCGCACCACCATCGACGACCACGCCGACGAGCTCGGTCGCATCGACGCCGTCGCCGGCGACGGCGACCACGGCATCGGCATGCAGCGCGGCTCCACCGCCGCGGACCGCGCCGCGCAGGACGCCGCCGCACGGGGCGCCGGCGCCGGCAGCGTCCTGGCGATCGCCGGAGATGCCTGGTCCGACAAGGCCGGTGGCACGTCCGGCGCGATCTGGGGAGCCGCCCTGGAGGCACTGGGTCGCGTCCTCGGCGACGACCAGCGTCCGTCAGCCGCCACCGTTGCACAGGCCGTGCACGCGGCCGTCGAGGCGGTCCTCGCCTTCGGAGCCGTCCCCGGCGACAAGACCATGGTCGACGCGATCGTCCCGTTCGACCAGGTCCTCACCGACCGCGTCGCGGCCGGCGACGACCTGGTCCGCGCCTGGTCGGCCGCGTCCGCCGCAGCGACGGCCGCCGCCGACGCGACCGCCGACCTGCTGCCGAAGATGGGCCGCGCCCGAACCCACGGCGAGGACGCGGTCGGCACCCCCGACGCCGGCGCGATCTCGTTCGCCCTGATCACCGCGGCGGTCCTGTCGACCGTCTCCGTCCCCGCCTGATCCACACCACCACGAAAGGCACCCGCATGAGTGACCAGCAGTTCCGCATCGTCGTCGGCTCGGACGATGCCGGGTTCGACTACAAGGAGATCATCAAGCAGGACCTGCAGGCCGACCCGCGGGTCGCGTCGGTCGTCGATGTCGGCGTGGACGCGGACGGGCACACCGCGTACCCGCACGTGGCCGTCGATGCTGCGCGACTCGTCGCGTCCGGTGAGGCCGACCGCGCGATCCTGATCTGCGGCACCGGACTCGGTGTCGCGATCGCGGCGAACAAGGTCCCCGGCATCCGGGCCGTCACGGCGCACGACTCGTTCAGCGTCGAGCGTTCGGTCCTGTCGAACGACGCCCAGGTCCTCTGCATGGGTCAGCGCGTCGTCGGCATCGAGGTCGCCCGCCGGATGGCGAAGGAGTGGCTCGGCTACACCTTCGACCAGTCGAGCGCGAGCGCCGAGAAGGTCGCGGCGATCTGTTCCTACGATGGTTCTGCTCCGGTCGGGACCGACGCCTGATGCCGGCGACCACGGCGGCGGCCCCGATCACGATCGGGGTGTCGCTCAAGATGTACTTCGGGCACGCCCGGATGCTCGAGTGGGCGGCCGCCGTGGCCGACATCGCCCGGACGCACCCGGCGGTCCAGTCCGGCGCCGTCGAACTCTTCGTCATCCCGACGTTCCCGTCGCTCGTGCCGGTGCACGCCGTGCTCGAGCGCACCCCGGTGCTCCTCGGCGCGCAGGACCTGGCGTGGGCCGACGAGGGTGCCTTCACGGGTGAGGTGTCCGGCCGCGAACTCCGCGAGGTCGGGGTCGACCTGGTCGAGATCGCGCACGCCGAGCGTCGCTCCCTGTTCCACGAGTCCGACCAGGACATCGCCGGCAAGGTGCACGCCGCCTTCCGCAACGGTCTGCGTCCCCTCATCTGCATCGGTGAGACCGACCGCGCGGCCGACGGCGACCCGTCCGCTGCCGTCGCCGAGGTCACCGCGCAGCTCGACCGCTTCGTCGCGACGGCCGTCGCCGACGGGCTCGCCGGGCCGGTCATCGCCGCCTACGAGCCGGTCTGGGCCATCGGCGCACCGCAGCCCGCTCCCGACGAGCACATCGTCGCGGTGCTCGCGGGCATCGAGCAGCACCTGGCGACCCGTCCGGAGCTCGCCGGTTCGGTCGTCATCTACGGCGGCAGCGCCGGGCCGGGCCTGCTCACCCGGGGACAGGGCGGCATCGGTGGCCTGTTCCTCGGCCGCTTCGCCCACGACCCCGAGGCGATCCGCACGATCCTCGACGAAGCCGAGGCGCTGGCCGCGACGCAGGACGGAGCACCGGCGTGACCTCCCTGCTCGGCCTCTCCACCTACGCCTACTTCTGGCGGATGTCCGGCCGCGTGCCGGCACCGCTGTCCCTCGACGACGCCCTGCGCGACGCCGCGGCCCACGACGGCGTCGACCTGTTCCAGATCTGCGACCACCTGCCGCTCGACACCGCGTCGGACGACCGGCTGGCCGCGATCCGGACGCTGGCCGACGACCTCGGGCTCACACTCGAGGTCGGCACCCGCGGTACCGACCCGGCGCACCTCGCCCGGTACCTGCACATCGCGCAGGTGCTCGGTGCGACGCTCGTCCGGTCGATGTGGACGAGCGGCGACGACCAGCCGGACGCCGCCGAGACCGAACGCCGTCTGCGTCAGGCGCTGCCCGCCTACGAAGCGGCCGGGGTGACGCTCGCCCTCGAGACCTACGAGGTCGTCGCCACCGCCGACCTCGTAGCGGTCGTGCAGGCGATCGGCTCCGACCACCTCGGCATCTGCCTGGACCCGGCGAACACCGTCGCACGGCTCGAACACCCCGCCGACGTCGTCGCGATGACCACCCCGCACGTCGTCAACTGGCACGTCAAGGACTCCGGGTTCACCCGGTCACCGGGGTGGGTCGGGTTCCAGTACACCGGCGTCCCGATGGGCACCGGGGTCATCGACCACGACGCCGTCCGCGCCGCGATCGACCCCGACACCCGGGGGATCAACCGCGTCATCGAGTTCTGGCTGCCCTGGCAGGACGAGCACGCGGGCGCCGAACCACGACCGGGCGAGACGCCCGCACAGACCACCACCCGCATCGAGGCGGCGTGGACCGAACACACCATCGAGCACATCAGGAGCAAGGAATCATGACCGACACCGTCACCACCCCCCACACCGTCGCTGCCGGATCCGGTACGGCCGACGTCACCGTCGCCGTGATCGGTGCCGGCGGCAAGATGGGCACCCGCGTCTCGAACAACTTCGCGAAGAGCGAGTACACGACGCTCTACAGCGAGGCCTCGCCCGCCGGGCAGGAGCGCATCCAGGCCCTCGGCCGGTCACTCACCGACAGCGTCGAGGCCGCCAAGGTCGCCGACGTGGTCATCCTCGCCGTGCCGGACGTCCTGCTCGGGAGCATCTCGGAACAGCTCGTCCCGGTCATGAAGTCGGGTGCCAGCATCCTGACGCTCGACCCGGCCGCGGCCTACGCCGGACTGCTCGCCAAGCGCGAGGACATCCACTACGCCGTGGCGCACCCGTGCCACCCGTCGGTGTTCCTCGAGCGCACCACCAAGGCCGAGTGGGACGACACCTTCGGGGGCATCGCCGCTCCGCAGGAGGTCATCGCGGCCTTCGACGCGTCCGAGTCCCTCGGCGACGAGGACGAGCGCGCCAAGGCGATCGCCGAGGCCGTCATCACCACCATGTACGCGCCCGTCATCCAGGTGCACTGGGTCACCGTGAAGCAGCTCGCCGTGCTCGAGCCGACCCTGGTCGAGACCATCGCCTGCATGATCGGCGACTTCCTCAACGACGCCCTCGAGGAGACCGTCACCGGCGTCGGCGTGCCCCGCGAGGCCGCCCGCGCCATGCTCTACGGCCACACGTGGATCGCGCTGACCAACGGCCTGCGCGGCTCGAACCCGTTCTCGGACGCATGCCACATCGCCATGGGCTACGGCCGCGAGAAGCTCATCAAGGAGGACTGGAAGCAGGTCTTCGACGACAGCGAGCTCGACAGCGTCATCGCGAAGATGCTCAAGATCGACGCCGTCCGCCGCTGACACCCGTCTGATCCGCCGAAGCGACAGATTCCCGCCGACCCTCAGCGGGAATCTGTCGCTTTCGCGGTACTTGCTGGGCCCTCCTACGCGGGCAGCGGCCCGCCGCGGGGTCCCCAGGCTTCGGCGAGGGTGATCGAGGCGACCCCCGGCACCGTCAGCGCCCCCACGGACGCCCGGAACCACGCCGCTGCCGCCGCCGAGTGCTGCGCCGGATCCGTCGCGTCCGCCACGAACTGCGGCCCGTACCCGGCCTCGACCGTCGCGTCGGTCACGACGGGGCGCGCGGACGTCGCCACCGCGTTGAACCGTGGCCGCAGCGTCACCGGTCCGACGTGGAGCGCCCTGCCGGCGGCCAGCCGGGAGGCGCTCATCACCACCCAGCGCTGCATCCGGATCGACTCGGTCACCTGTTCGGGCGATCGGTCGTGCATCTGCGGCGTCACGCTGAAGGTCAGGGGCCCGTCCCAGTCGCGGAACAGGTCGACGGTCCGGTTCAGCTCCGTGAAGTGCGCGCGCGTACCCGCGACGACCTCGAGGTCGCCGGCAGCCGCCGCAGTATCGAGGAGGGCCTGCTGCAGCGCCGGGGTCGTCACGTGCGAGGACGGGTCGAACGCCCCGATGCGGACGACCGGCCCGCCCGCGAGCACGTCGTCGATCGCGGCGCGCAGTCGATCCGGGTCGTCGGTGACGAACCGGACGTCGAGCGGCCCGCCACCCGCATCGCGCCGAGCTGACGCCAGCACCGCCCCGACGTTCGGATCGTCGAGCACGGGTTCGACCAGGACCGGCACGCCGAGTGGGCGCGCGTCGGCCCGGCGCGCAGCCGCCGGGGCCGAGGCAGCGAGCAGCTGGAGCGTCGGCGGCGGGGCGACCACCGCGGTGGGAGCCGGCCCGTCCAGGAACGCGAGGTCCGGGGCGGGGGAGGCCGTGCCTCCCGGTCGATCGTCCGTCGTCGCGCGCAACGTGAGCGACTGGTGGACCACGGAGCCCGCGTCGAGCGCGACGGGGAACGGCTCGGACAGCGGCGTCGAGTAGGTCTTGAACGAGGCGTCGGTCCAGCCCCGTTGGTCCTCCGTCTCGAACACGTCGCCGGCCAGGTCGAGCGTCAGCGCGACCCGGCCCGTCGACCAGTCCAGCCCCGACAGGTCGCCGGCCGGCTGGTGCGGCGCGATCCACGTCGGGAACGCGGCCGCGGTGGCGCTGCCGGACGGATGCCGCGCGGTGACGGGCACGCCGGCGAGGGTCGGCGGGTGCAGCACGACCAGGCCGATGCGGTTGCGGCGGAACGGCGTCGTCGTGGTGCCGGTCGCGTCGACGCGCAGGATGGGGCCGTCGACGGTGACCTCGAGGACGTACCGGAGCACCTCGGTGTCGTCGTAGCGGGCGCTGGCCTCGATGCGCAGGCGCCCGCGGCTGCCCGTGCCGGAGGGCAGCGTCCGAGCGAGCACGGTGTCGTCGGCGGTGCGCCAGTCGTGGTCACGCGTCACGAACCGGATCGCCCGCAGCACCGGTTCGCCGTCGTACGCCAGGTCGGCGAGCTCGGCGCCGCGCAGCGTGAACCGCCACGCACCCATCGACGTCGCAGTGCCCATCGACGTCGCAGTCATGGCTCATGACTACCACCGGTCAACCGGTTGGGCAATGATGGGTCTGTGGAGCGACGGCGCTCCCAGGACGGAGCTCCCGCATGACCGCACGACTCGACCACAGGACCGCACTCGTCACGGGGGCGGGCTCCGGCATCGGCCGTGCGATCGCGGACCGGTTCGTCGCCGAGGGCGCACGCGTGGTCTACGCCGACCGGGACGCGACGGCGGCGGGCACCGCAGCAGCGGCAGCCGGCTCGCTCGCGCTGCCGCTCACCGTGGACATCGCCGACGAGACCAGCGTCGCAGCGGGGTTCGCCGCCCTCGCGGAGCGCGATCTGACGCCGGACGTGGTCGTCGCGAACGCCGGCGTGCAACTGTTCGGCCACGACGCCCGGGTCGCGGACGTCTCGCTCGACACCTGGAACCGCACGGTCGCGGTCAACCTGACGGGCACGTTCCTGACCGTGAAGCACGCCGTCCGGGCGATGCTCGCGGCCGGCGGCGGCGGGTCGATCATCGCGACGGGCTCACCCACCGGGCTGAACGGCGAGGGTGCGGACTTCGCGGCCTACTCGTCGACCAAGGGCGGCATCCACGCGCTCGTCCGTGCGACCGCGATGGCCTACGCCGGGGACGGCATCCGGGTGAACACCGTCGTACCGGGCTACACCGAGACCGGCCTCGTCTCGGCGATCTCCGGCGACCCCGAAGCGCGGGCCGCGATCGTCGCCCGCACGCCCCTCGGTCGCCCCGGGACCCCCGACGACGTCACCGGCATCATGGTCTACCTCGCCAGCGCGGAGTCGTCCTACGCGACGGGCGCCGAGTTCCGCGTCGACGGCGGCATGACGAGCCTCTGACCGCCTGCGGCGCGAGCTCGCCCCGAGTCTCGGGCTGAGCGACACCTCTCGGGCTCCGCAGTGCGAGGACTGTCGCCTCACCCAAGACTCGTGGCATCACCACCCCGACCGGGAGGCCCGGCGCAGCCCCGTCAGGCCGGCGTGCGGTGGGCGAGCAGCGCGCCCAGGGCCGCGGCCCCGCCCGCAGCGTCCGGCACCGTCACCATCCGTGCCTGCCCGCCGCGGAGCCGTGCCACGAGGCCCGGCCCCGACCGCACCACGTAGGCGACCCCACGGCCGGAGAGCCGGTAGCCCCAGCCACCCCACTGTCCGGGCGAGACGTCCTCCCACCCGCAGGACTCGATCCGCTCGAGCGGGACGCGCATGAGCGGGATGCGGGTCCACGTCGAGGTCAGTCGCATCCCACGCCGGTCCACGGTGAGCTCGGCCCGGGCGAGCACCAGTACGGCGAGCCCAGCGACGACCAACACCGCTCCGGAGGCGACGGCCGTACCGAGGTCGACCGGAGCCATCGCGAGCCCCGTGCCGATCCCGAGCCCCACGACGACGGCCCCGAGCGCCGCGAACCAGCGACTGCCGATGCGGGCGCGCCACGCGACCCGTGTGTCCGACCCGATGCGCAGCGGTTCGACGTCGTGCGCCGGCACCGGGGGAGCCGTCCGGACGAGCGCGACGACCGGGACCGCGGCGATGACCGCGCTGACGGCCAGGAACGGCACGGTCCACCAGCCGGACAGCGTCCCGTCGCCGACGGTGTTCGTCGCGGCGAGCACGATCCAGGCGGTGCCCAGGCTGCCGGCGAACAGGTTGGCGACGAGCACCAGGGTGGCGGCGGTCCGGCGGTCGGGCATCCGCAGCGCCGCGAACGCCACGGCCACGGCGCCGGCGGTCACCGCGAGCGTGATCCAGAACACCGGCCAGGGCGAACTCCAGCCGTCCGCGGTGCCGTCGGCCCCGAAGTGGACGGCCATGCGGTCCGGCAGGCTCGGTGCGGCGACGAGGGCCGCGACCACCAGGGCCAGCGACACCGCCGTCCCGGGTGCCACCACCGCCAGGCGAGTCCTTGCGTCCATCGGTCGGTTCGTCATCGTGCCCCCTTGATCATCGTGAACAGGTCGTCGAGCGGGACCCCGAGCGTGTCGGCCTGGTCGCGCAGCTCGTCCACGAGCGTGCGCAGCCGGTCGAACGACGCGTTGCCCGATCGCAAGACCGTTGCTCCGCGACCCCGCCGCAGTTCGATCAGTCCGTCGTCCTGCAGCTGTGCGTAGGCGCGCAGCACCGTGTGCATGTTGACGTCGACCGCGGCGGCGAGGTCGCGCGCCGACGGCAGGCGTTCCCCGCTCGCGAGGTCTCCGCGTGCGATCGCGTACCGGATCTGTGACGCGACCTGTTCGGCGAGGGTGGCCCGCGCGGTCGGGTCGACGGTGATCAACATGTTCGCATTGTATGCGAACAATCCCGCTGACGCGACGGTCCTCGTGGCGCGCTCTCCGGCCTTTGGCCATGGAACGCAGGCCCCCGTCCGGGGGTACGGCGTCCGGGTACTTTCGGCTGCAGCGAACCACTCGCGATTCAGGGAGAAAACCACGATGACGAACTACGAATCCGCCGACGGGGTGGAGCCCGTCCAGGTCACCACCTACCGTCTCGTCCGCAAGGCCGCCCGACGTGGTTGGGCCGTGCCCACCGACGAGGCCGAACCGTCCCTCGCCGACCTCGTGAGCACCCGCGGCTCCGCGCGCCCCGAGGCCCGCTGACCCCGCCACCGACGCCGCACGGGGGCCAGCAGTATCGTCGGCCCATGCCCCCTTCGACCCGAGCGGTCACCCGTGGCGTCGAGGTCGGGACCCGAGGCTCCGACACCGGCGTCCCCGTACTGATCCTGCACGGCAGCCCCGGCGGGATCGACGTCGCCGAGTTGATGGGGGCGTTCCTGCCGTCTGAGGACTTCCGCGTGGTCACGGTTTCGCGACCGGGCTACCTCGGCACCCGACTCGACGCCGACCACTCCACGATCGACGACGAGGCCGACCAGCTCGCCGGGGTCCTCGACGACCTCGGCATCGACCGGGTCGGTGTGCTGGCCTGGTCCGGTGGCGCCCCGGCCGCGTACCGACTGGCGGTCCGCCACCCGAATCGGACCAGGGCGCTCGCCGTCGCCTCCGGGGTGTCCGGTCGCTGGGTCCCCGGGTCGGCGGGACCGGCCGAACGACTCGTGACCGACACGGTGTTCGGCGCCGGTCTGGCGTCGGCCGCTGCGCGCATCGCCCCGGCTGCCGCGGCACGCGCTGCGGTGGCCGGCGTGAGCGCCCTGCGTGGCCGGGCCCTGCGGGAACACGTCGCCGGCGTCCTGGCCGACCCGGTGCGGCGGGCGTTCCTGCTCGGCCTCGCCCGGACCGGCAACGCGTCCGGACCCCGACGCGCCGGCTGGGACAATGACGTGCGCCAGCTCGCGGCCGTCGAGTCGCTCGACCTCGGTGCCGTCCGGGCTCCGACGCTCCTGGTGCACGGCGACGCGGACTCCGAGGTCGTGCACGACGACAGCGCCCGCGCTGCCGAGACGATCCCCGGCGCCGAGCTCGTCACGCTGCCGGGTGGCACGCACTTCGCGCTCTGGGACCACCGCGACGCCGCCGCCGTGCAAGCACAGGTGCGGGCGCACCTGCAGCAGCACTGACCACCGGTTCGCCCGCTTGCTCACGATCCGGTGTCGACGAGGTCTCGATCTCGACACGATGCCCCGTGCGTGACCACGGCGCTGCCACGATGGCGGGTATGGCTTCCCCCCGACTCGCGCTGCCCGTCGTCGCCGGTGCGCTGCTCGCGTCCCTCGTCCTGTCCGGCTGCTCCGCCGACGCCTCGTCGACACCGACGCCGACCTCGTCGAGCGCTCGATCGGCGGACGCAGCGGTGGACGCACCGGCGGCGTCCCCCACGGTGGACCCGATGGAGGAGGACCGCAGCGCCGCGGCCGTCTGCGGGCAGATCAGCGCGCTGTCGACGATCGCCCTGAACGCCTCGGACGGTCGTTCCCGCGGTGCCCTGACCGATGCGCAGTACGAGGCGCTGATCGCGGCGGAGCGCTTCGGGTACGAGCACCTGTCGAGCAGCGACGAGCGGCTCGACAACGCGATCGACTACGCGCACGAGTACCTCGACGCCCACCCGGCACCCACGTCGGGGCCGGCGCTCGAGGGCAGCCCCGAGTGGGACCTCGTCGGGCGCACCCTGAACACCGCGTGCCAGCAGGCCGGTTCGAACGTGGTCGCGACCGCTCAGTCCGGCGGCTGATCGCGACTCGTCCGGCGGCCAGAGCGCACCGGGGCACCGGGGCACCAGGGTCACGCAACGGTCGCGGCCCGCTCCACCGCACCGATCAGCGCGTCCAGCGCCCGGTCGAGCTCCGGAACCGTCACCGCCCCGTACCCCAGCACGACCCCGGCCGGCGTGCTGCCCGGAGCCATCCCGTACTCCTCGAGCGTCGAGACGAGCACGCCGGCACCGGCCATCCGCGCCGCGACCTCCTGCCCCGTCGCCGGACCCGACCACACCACCACGGCGTGCAGTCCGCCGGTCAGCGCACGGGCCTCCAGTCCGACGACGTCGTCGAGCCGGGCCGCGATCCGGGCGCGACGGTGCGTGTAGTCGCGCCGGACCCGGCCGAGGTGCCGGCGGAGCGAGCCGGTCCGGAGCAGGTGCGCGAGCGCGACCTGCACGGGCTCGGCGACGACCGCGCCGCGGGCACGACGGGCAGCGAGCACCGCGTCGGCGACCCCGGCCACGGGCCCGGCCCCGACCAGCACACCAGCCGTCGCGGGCAGCACGACGTAGGAGCAGCGCAGCCGTGGGTCGAGCGTCTTCGAGAACCCGCCGACGTGCAGCACCACCCCCTCGGCGTCGAGTGCCGCGAGTGCTGGCACGGGGCTGCCGCGGTGCCGGAACTCCGAGTCGTAGTCGTCCTCGACCACGAGCGTGCCCGTCGCCGCAGCCCAGGCGAGCAGCCGCTGCCGTCGCGCCACCGGCATCACCGAGCCGAGCGGGTACTGGTGCGTCGGCGTGACGAGCACGACGTCGACCGGCGGTGCGGCGGTGAGGGCATCGAGGTCCATCCCGTCGTCGTCGAGCGGCATGCCGACGACGGTCCCGCCCGCGCTGAGCACCGCACGCTGACCGGTCCGGTACCCCGGGTCCTCGACCGCGAACACGGGTGCGCGTCCGAGGTGCACGCGGAGCGCCTCGGTGACGAGCGACAACGCCTCGGAGGTCCCCGCGGTCAGCAGCACCCGGTCGACCGACGGAGCGAACCCGCGGCTCAGGCCGAGCTGTGCGACCACCTGCGCTCGGAGCTCCACCGTGCCCAGGGGGTCCGCGACGGCGTTCCGCAGTGGGGCGTCGGCCGCCGCCCGCCAGGCCGCGCGCCAGTCCCGCTGCGCGATCGCGGTGACGGCGGGGACCCCGGGGCGGCAGTCGATGACCCGGGCGGTGGCCATCGCCGTCGCACCCGGGTCCGACGCTGGCAGCAAGTCCCCGACGGCGCCGCCCCGGCCGCCCACGCTCGCCACGCCGCCGGTGCCAGCCGACGCGACGACCCGCGCCACCGCACCGTGCCGCGTCCGGATCCAGCCCTCGCCGTCGAGCTGGTCGTAGGCGGCGACGACCGTGCCGCGTGCGACGCCGAGCTCGGCGGCCAACGCCCGGGTCGAGGGCAGCGGATCGCCCTCGCGCAGCGTGCCGTCGTGGACCATCCGTCGGACGCGCGCGACCACCCCTGCGGTCTTTCCGGACTGGTCCACCACGATCACCTCGATCTGGTCCACGCACTGGACCACTGTCGAACCTAGCGTGGCCCGCATGAGCACCCCGAACCCCTCCGACGGCCCCGACCTGCGCGTCCGGCGGATCCGCGAACGCCAGTCCGACGACCCCGCCGTCCTCCGGGCGATCCTCGCCGAGGCCCACCTCGCCCACGTCGGGTTCGTCCGCGGCGGCCACCCGATCGTGCTGCCCTTCCTGTGCGGCGTCGGCGACCTCGGCGCCGGCCCGGTCCTGCTGCTGCACGGCTCGACCGGCGGCGGCCTCTTCCTCGAAGCAGGGGCCACCGGCGTGCAGGTCGCAGCGACGGTCACGCACCTGGACGGGCTCGTGTTCGCCCGATCGACCTTCGACAGCTCGGCGAACTACCGCAGTGCGATGATCGCGGGCGCCGCGACGGTCGTGCCGCCCGAGCTCCGCACCGAGGCGCTCTGGCAGGTCTCCGACCACCTCATGCCCGGCCGCCGCGACGAGGTCCGCGAGATGACCCCGAAGGAGGTCCGCGCCACCCAGGTCCTGCAGCTGCCCCTCGACCGCGCGAGCGTGAAGGTCCGGTTCCAGGGCAACGGCGAGGCCGCGGACGACGGCGAGGACCACGCGGTCTGGGCCGGCGTGCTGCCACTCGCGGTCCGCGCCGGCGTCCCGGTACCGGGGGACATCTCGGGGGACGCCCCGGTCGACGCGTCCGTCGTGGCGCTGGCGGCTCGCCTCGACCGCCAGTCGTCCGACCGGGAGGCCCGGATCGCCGCCGTCATGCGGGTCGCGTCCGTCTGACGCCGGGTCCGCGGGCCCCTGGACGCTGATCTGCCGCATCTGAGCGACCTGCGAGGATCGCCCGTTCCTGTGACGAGCCGCAGGAACACTCCGGGACTGCCCAGCCTCGATCCGCCCCGTGACCAATACGTTACTTTCCGGATCGCCCAGCGGTCCCGACCCGGAAGGACCCATGGGACGCCACGCCCTGCCTGCAGCAGCCGAAGACCGACAGCCCTCGCGAGCGACCCCGCACACCGCGGTGGAACCCGCCCCGGCGTCGCCGCAGCCGCAGCCGTCCCGTCCCCGTGGTCGTCGCTCGGCTCTCGGTCCCGCCGCTGCCCGGGCCACGTTCGTGGAGCACCCGAAGCCGACCCGCACCGTCCGGATGCAGCCGCGTCCGCTCCCGGTCGCCTCGAGCGCCGGTGCGGCCGTCCTGAGCCGGAAGGCCGTCCTGCGTGCCGAGCGGGCCGTCGACCCGCGGCACATCCGCCGCACCGCGAACGCCAAGCGTGCCGCGATCCTGCTCGCACCGGCCATCGCCGTGACCTCGAGTCTGACCCTGGCCGTGCCGGCGAACGCGGCGACCCCGGCCGAGACGCAGCAGGGCACGACGACCGCGCAGGCCGCGCAGACCTTCACCGTGGCGCACGACGTCAAGGTCCCCGTCGTCACGACCGACGGCATGACCACCACGACCACGGTCGTCTCGTACCCGACGCTCGACCTGCGCTTCGGGGTGACCACGGCCCAGGCGCAGTCGGCCCTGTCGGCGGCGCTGTCCGCCGGCGGCGACCGCGCCACCATCGTCGAGACCGCCCTGCAGTACATGGGCGACCCGTACGTCGAGGGCGGCGCGAGCCACGAGGGCATCGACTGCTCCGGCCTGACGATGGTCGCGTACGCGGCAGTCGGCATCCCGCTCGTGCACTACGTCCCGACGCAGGACGCCGCGGCGACGACGATCCCCGAGTCCGAGGCGCTGCCCGGTGACCTGGTCGTGTACGACGACGAGGACCACGTCGGGCTCTACCTCGGCCAGGGGCTCGTGCTGCAGGCACCGCACCCGGGCGAGGTCGTCGACATCGTGCCGATGTACTCGGCCGCGCACCACTTCGCGCGCCTGCTGCCCGCCGGCAGCTGATCCGACGCAGGCGGGGCCGTCGACGGTGACCATCCCGGCCACCGGAGGGTCCGGCACCGACGTGTCACGGGCCTCCCGTATCCTGGCCTGATGGCTTCCGACACCCGTACCCCGTTCGAACAGCAGCAGTCTGCTCGTCCGCAGGTGCGCCCGCGCACCGAGGGCTGGAAGCAGGCGACCGACACCGACGGCCGTCCGCTGCTGCAGTTCGCGTCGCCGAAGCGCGGCAAGCCGCCCGTGCACCTGGCCGACCTGACGGCCGAGGAGCGCGAGGCCCGCGTCAAGGAACTCGGTCTGCCGGGCTTCCGCGCGAAGCAGCTCGCGACCCACTACTTCACGCACTACACGTCCGACCCGGACAAGATGACCGACCTGCCGGCCGCCCAGCGCGAGCAGCTCGTCGCCGGGATGCTGCCGCCCCTGCTGACCGAGACCCGGCGGCTGGCGACGGACAACGGCGACACGATCAAGTTCCTGTGGAAGCTGCACGACGGCGCCCTGGTCGAGTCGGTGCTCATGCGGTACCCGGGTCGCATCACGCTCTGCGTCTCGTCGCAGGCCGGCTGCGGCATGAACTGCCCGTTCTGCGCCACCGGCCAGGCGGGGCTGACCCGCAACATGTCCACCGCCGAGATCATCGAGCAGATCGTCCGGGCCAACGCGGCCATCGCCGCGGGCGAGCTCGGGGGCGATCCCCGCAAGGGCGGCAAGGACCGCGTCGACGCCGAGCGCGTGACGAACATCGTGTTCATGGGCATGGGAGAGCCGCTCGCCAACTACAAGCGGGTGATGGACGCCGTGCGGTTGATGGTCGCGCCGCAGCCGAACGGCCTCGGCATGAGCGCCCGTGGCATCACGATCTCGACCGTCGGGCTGGTCCCCGCGATCCTCAAGCTGGCGGACGAGAACATCCCGGTGACCTTCGCGCTGTCGCTGCACGCCCCGGACGACGAACTCCGCGACGAGCTCATCCCGGTGAACTCGCGTTGGAAGGCCGACGAGGCGATCGACGCCGCGCACAACTACTACGTCAAGACGGGCCGTCGTGTCTCGATCGAGTACGCGCTCATCAAGGACATGAACGACCACGCCTGGCGTGCGGACCTGCTCGCCGAGAAGCTCAACAAGCGCGGCAAGGGCTGGGTGCACGTCAACCCGATCCCGCTCAACCCGACGCCGGGCTCCGTGTGGACCTCGTCCGAGGTGCACGTGCAGGACGAGTTCGTCCGACGGCTGAACGCCGCGGGCATCCCGACGACGCTGCGCGACACCCGTGGCAAGGAGATCGACGGGGCCTGCGGGCAGCTCGCTGCAGCGGAGTAGCCCCGCCGCCGACGGGGACTCCCGGGCCGACACGCCCGGGAGGAACCACGGTTGGCGAGGCCCCCGGGGCCTGTGTAGTGTTACCTCTCGTTGCCACGGCGGCGGAGAACGGAACGGCTGAGACGGTCACTGGGTTTACCCGGGGATCTTGTCCGCCACGGTTCTTCCCCGGGCAGCGGATTCACCAGCCTCTCTGGCGGAGCATCTTCGGGTGTCGAGCGGGGGAGTGCGTCTGGTCCTTGAGAACTCAACAGCGTGCACATTGTCAATGCCAATTTATTGATTGACCTCGTGCCT
>NZ_JADKSA010000008.1:0-117876 GCF_015350945.1 Curtobacterium sp. VKM Ac-2884 | reverse complement strand
AGGCGCGGTGCCAGCTGGCACCGCGCCTCCAGTCCGGGGTGGGGCCGCGTCAGCTCGTGGTGTCCTCGAGCGCGTCGAGCGCGGCCACGTCGTCGGCCGACAGCACGAAGTCGACGTCGGCGTTCGCGGCGATGCGCGACGGGGTCGTGGACTTCGGCAGCGGCAGGACGTCCTTCTCGAGCAGGTAGCGGATCGCGACCTGGGCGACGGTCTTGTCGTACTTCGCCGCGATCTCGGCGATCTGCTCGTTCTCGAGCAGGCCACCGGTGGCGAGCGGCGAGTAGCCCTCGGTGAGGATGTCGTGCTCGCGGTCGAAGGCGGTCGTCTCGTCCTGGGTGTTGCCGATGAACCAGCGGATCTGGTTGGCGTGCGGGACGACGTCGGTGCGGCCGAGCAGGTCCTCGAGGTCGGCGACGGCGAAGTTCGAGACACCGATCGAGCGGGTCCGGCCGGCGTCGTAGACCTCTTCCAGCACCTTCCACACCTCGACGTTGCCGTCGCGGTGGTCGGAGCCGATGGCGTCCCAGGGCCACGGTGCGTGCACGAGGTACAGGTCGATGACGCCGACGTCGAGGTTGCGGCTCGAGGTCTCGAAGGCCTCACGGGCGCCGTCGGCGGTCTTGATCTCGGCGGGCAGCTTCGTCGTGACGAAGACCTCGTCGCGGGGGACGGCGCTGTCACGGATGGCCTGGCCGACGCTGGCCTCGTTGCCGTAGGCCAGGGCGGTGTCGATGTGGCGGTAGCCGGCGTCCAGGGCGGTCTTCGTGGCGTCGTAGGCGTCGTCGCCGGACGGGATCTGCCAGGTGCCGAAGCCGATCTTCGGGATGTGCAGGCCGTTGGACAGGGTGAACGTGTCGGTGAGAGCGGGCATGCGTCGGACAGTACGCCGCGGGTTGGTGGACGTGTGGAGCGCCGCCGCCGCGCACCGCGCCCCGGAACGGGCATCGCGCCCCGACTCACATGGGCGCGATGCCCGCCAGGGGGCGCGAACGCGTCAGACGACGGACGACTGTCAGCGCGTGCGCGCTCCGATGCGCGGCAGCACGAAGCCGAGGACGATCATCGCGACGGCGAGGAACGCGTGCAGCACGTTGTCCGCGCTGTTCAGGGGGACGAAGTTCGCGGGGTCCGCCATGCCGGCCGTGAACAGCCCGTAGACGAACAGGACCGCGTAGACGATGCCGCCGACGACCAGGTAGAGGCGAGCGCCGGATGCCGAACGGGCTGCGATGAGTCCGACGATGCCGAACAGCAGGTGCACGATGTTGTGCAGGACGGACACCTGGAACAGGCCCAGGAGCAGGGCCATGGAACCGTGGCCGGCCATCGACATCGACCCCATGTCCATCGTGAGTCCGGGGATGAAGCCGGCGATGCCGACGATCAGGAAGACGACACCGAAGAGGAGCGCACCCTTCTGGGTCCACGTCGAGCCGGTGCGGTTGCGAGCGGTTGCTGCGTTGCTGGTCATGGTGGGACCTCTCATCTCGTACGCGTCGCGGATGTGACGCACAGGGCATTCGAGGCCGATGCGCAGTCGGATTGCAGGTGTCATCCGATTTCCGAACGCACGAGGGACCGCTGAGTCGGTGCGCATCGCGTGCTGCCTACGCTCCGCAGCACGGCAACACCGACGGAAGGCAGCACCATGGCAAGCGGAGTCGCAGCGGTATGGGTCCCGGTCACCGACATGCAGCGGGCGGTCGCGTTCTACCGCGACACCCTCGGCCTGACGGTCACGGACGAGTCCGACGACTGGAGCGAGATCGACGCGAACGGCCTGATGATCGGCCTGAACGGCCGTGAGTCGGCGAGCTCGTCGAGCGGCGGGGGAGCGGTCATCACGTTCCAGCCGGACGGGTCGATCGAGGACGAGTTGGCCAGCATCCGCGAGCGTGGTGCGGACGTGCAGGGCGAGATCAGTGAGCACCCGTGGGGCAAGATCGTGCCGTTCAAGGACAGCGAGGGCAACGACCTGCAGTTCTACGCGCCGCCGCAGGGCTGACGCGACCCCAGGACGGACGGGAGGCCCGGTGCGGTGTCGCCACGCCTCCCTCGCAGGCTCGGTCGGCGCGCCCCGCGCAACGCTTCGCGTTGCCGCTGAGCGGGGCGCGCCCGTCTGCGCGTGGTCGCCTGCAGAGCGCTACGCGACCGCGATCTCGTTGGGCACGCCCGGCAGTGCGTCGCTGGAGGCGACGACCTTCCCGGTGGTCAGGTCCACGGCGTGCACCTTCCGCTCGGCGGGGTCGGTGACGTAGGCGATGTCGCCGGCGACCTTCACGGCGGGGTGGGCGTCCTGCCACTCGGCCGGACCCTCCCACGCGTCGATCACGGGGAACGAGTCGAGCTGCTCCCCGCTGGTCTCGTCGAAGGTGTGCAGGGCGCCGTCGTCACCGAGCACCACCGCCTCGTCGCCAGGGCCGCGTGCGAGGTCGCGGAACGTGAAGCCGACGCCGTCGGGCAGGTCCGCGACGGTGTACTTCCCCGAAGCCGCGTCGATCAGCGCGATCTGGTCGAGCAGGTAGCCCTCGCTGTCCGGGTCGTCGTTGTAGTCACCGACCGCGACCGACGACGTGTCCGTGGTGAACAGGTTGCCGGTGCGGCCGTACTCGGTCGGGGCGTCGAGCTTCTCGAACGCGCCGTCGGCGTAGACGAGCGCGCCGTCGGTGCAGCCGAAGACCGCGACCTCGTCCTGGACCGCACCTTCGCCGTGCACGTCCGGGCACGATTCGGAGCGGGTGAGTTCCTCGCCGTCGGCGTCCAGGGCTCGGACGCCACTCCGGCTCTCCTCGGTGCCGATGGTGGTCAGGAGCGTGCCGTCCTCGAGCTCGATCGCGACGCCGTGGTGCGCCGCCTCGGACTCGGTGGTCCGGGCGTCGGGCAGGGCGTCGCCGTCGAGGTCGGTGTTGTCGAAGGTCGTCACGTCGCCGGTGCCGTCGGCGAACAGGGCGGTGCGGTCGCCGTGCACGACGGCGTGCCCACCGGTGTCGGCCGGGAAGACCGCGTCGGTGAGGGCCGGGTCCGCTGCGGTGTCGAGCACCCGGAAGCCCTCGGGCACCGTGACGAGCACGTGGCGGCCGTCGCCGGCGGGGTTCACGCGGGTGAAGCCGTCGACGGCGTCGTCGGCCACGACCTGCAGGTCCTGGTCGAGCACGAGCAGGCCGCCGTCGTAGGTCAGCGTGATGCGGGTGCTGTCGGTCTTCGGGGCCGAGGTGCTCTCGGCATCGGCGGCGTTCGTGGCGCACCCGGTCAGGGCCAGGGCAACGGTGCCGAGCAGCGCGGCCGGCAGTGCCGCGGCGCGGAGGGTCTTGGTTCTGGTCATGGACAACACTGTACTGATTCTCATTCTCATCAAGAAATCGGAGCTGTCAGGCCGTCGACGATCGACTCGGTGTTCGAGCGCATCATCCCGAGGTAGGTCGACGCGGCGCCGTCCTCGGTCAGGGACTCGGTCGCCAGCGAGCGGATCGACACCTGCACGTCGACCTCGTCCGCCAGGACCTCGGCCAGGCGTGCGGGTTGCGAGGCGTCGGCGAAGATCGTCGGGACGCCGGCCTGCTCGATCGCGTTCGCCAGGTCACGCAGGTCGGCGGCACTCGGGGACGCCAGGGTCGTGCCGCTCGGGATCACGGCACCCACCACCCGGAAGCCGTAGCGGTCGGCGAGGTAGCCGAACACGTGGTGGTTCGTCACCAGGGCCTTGCGATCGGCGGGGATGGTGTCGAACGCGGCGGTCATGTCGTCGTCGAGGGCATCGAGCCGGTCGGTGTAGGCCTCGGCGCCGGGAGTGTCGATGCCGACGGCGTCCAGCTCCTCGTCGAGGGCCTCGACCACGTCGACCATGCGCGCCGGGTCCGTCCAGAAGTGCGGGTCCGGGCCGCTGTCGTCGTCGGTGGTCCACTCCAGGGCGTCGATCGCGTCACCCGCGGTGAAGACGGCCACGCCGTCGTCGGCCGCGGCGCGGACGTGGTGGGCCACGCCTTCCTCGAGCCCGAGGCCGTTCTCGACCACCAGGTCCGCGCTCCGGAGTCGCGCCGCCTGCTGCGCGGAGACCTCGAACGAGTGCGGGTCGCTGCCAGGGGGCATGAGCACCATGACGTCGACGTCGTCGCCGACGACCTCGGTCACGACGTCGCCCAGGATGTTCGTCGTCACGGCGACGAGCGGACGGTCCGACCCGGTCGTGGTGCAGCCGGCTGTCGTGACGGCAACGGCTGCGACGACGAGGGCCGCTGCCACCGCACGCGCGGTGCGCCCGACCGGCAAGGTTCCGCTCATCGTCCCACCTCGGCGAACGCGACGGGCGCGAACGGGAGCTCGATGGTCCTGGCCACGCGGGCGCCGTCCGCGAAGTCGACCTCGTGCACGACGGCGGCCGTGGGGTCGGCCACGTAGGCGCGCTGCGCGTCGAGCTGCAGCAGCGGCGCGGTGTCGGTGTCGGTGTCGCCGTCCACCAGGGGATCAGTCGTCGCGACCTTCCCGGTCGAGGCGGTCACCACGACCACCCGACCCGCGTCGTCGACCCCGACCACGTGCTCGTCCTGGTCGTCGACGGCGACCACCGCACGCAGCGGCCGTTCGGTCGGCACGTGCCGCCAGGAGCCCTGTCGGACGTCGAGCAACCAGAAGCCGGTGTCGCCCGCGAGTCCGGCGACCGTCGGGCGGCCGGCCCGCGCGGCGAAGGCGGTCGGACGCTCGGCGTCGTCCGGCAGTGCGACGAACGAGGTCGCACCGGCATCGTCGACGACGACCGCTCCGTCGGCGCAGCCCACCACGGCGCCGGCGCGGGTGACGATGCCACCAGCGGGGTCGGTGCAGGCCTGTCCGGCGCTGGTCGACCCGGTCGACTCGGTCTGTTCTCCGTCGGTGTCGAGGACGCGGACGGTGTCGCCCTCGGCGGCGACCAGGTGCTCGCCGAGCGGGAGCAGCACGGTCGCGTCGAGTCGTGCGGTCTCGTCGAGCTCGCCCTGCCCGAGTGCCGCGCGGTCGAGCACCACCGCTTCGCCGCGCTCCGGCCAGGCGATCGTGGTCATCGTCTCCGACGAGTGCACCTGGACCGGACCGCCGCCCTCGAGCGTCCCGACGACGCGCGGCTCGGCGGCGTAGTAGTGCGTGTGGTCGCCGTGGTCGACGGTCCAGGAGCCCCCGTCGACGACCGCGGTGCGGTCGCCGTCGCTCGTCACCAGGAACCGACCGTCGGTCGCGGAGTGCTCGGCTGCGCCGATGCGGTCCAGGTCGGTCGTCTCGCCGGTGAGCAGGTCGTGCAGCGCCGTCTCGCCGGTCGCGGAGACGGCCAGGAGGCCCAGCTGCGGTTCCTGGGACTCGGTCGCGCCCGCGACGTAGCCGTGCGGGGCCGTGGTCGCGCTGGCGTCGTCGGCCGGCGGTGTCGACGCGGTGGAGCACGCCGTGACGGTGAGCGCGAGGCCGGTCGTCAGGCCCAGGGCACCCAGGAGTCGCGTGCGTCGTGCGCGTGTGTGGGGGCGGTCGGTGGTCGGGTCGTGGTTCATGGTGCCTCTCGTGCTGGTGCTCGGACGGGGTGTTCGACGGGCCTGGTGGTCGCGCGCGCGGTGCTGCGTGCGATGGCTGCCAGCCCGTGGGACAGGGCGACCCCGGCGACGGCGACGGCCGCGATGCTGGCGCCGGCGGCGGTGCCGGCGTGCCACGAGACGAGCAGGCCGACCAGGACGGCGACGACACCGAGCACCGCGCCGAGGAGCATCGTCGAGGCCACGTGCTTCGTCCAGGCGCGGGCCGCGGCGGCGGGCGCGAGCAGCAGCCCGACGACCAGCAGGGTGCCGACGGCACGGTACGAGGCGACGACGGCGAGGGTGACCAGGCCGATGAGGACCACCTCGGCGAGCCGGGGATGCAGGCCGAGCGTCGCGGCCTTGCGGACGTCGAAGGCCAGTGCCGTGAACGGTCGGTGGAACACGGCCGCGACGAGCAGGGCGACGGCGACCGCGATCGCCAGGCCGACGAGGTCGGTGCGGGTCACGGCCAGCACGTCGCCGAACAGGATCGCGGTGACGTCGGTGGCGAAGGACCGCGATGCCGACACGATGATGACCCCGAGCGCGAGCATCCCGACGAAGAGCAGCCCGATCGAGGTGTCGTACGACAAGCCACCGCGTCGTCGGAGCGCCCCGACGCCGAACACCATCACGCCGGCGCTCACGGCGGCGCCGAGCACTGCGGGCACGCCGGTGAGCGCTGCGATCGCGACGCCGGGCAGCATGCCGTGCGACAGTGCCTCGCCCAGGAACGCCATCCCGCGCACGAGCACCCACGTCCCGACGACGGCGCACAGCACCGCGGCCAGCGCGCCACCGGTCAGGGCACGCACCATGAAGTCGACGGTGAAGGGGTCGGTCAGCCAGGTCACGATCCGAGACGCTACATGAAAACGACTATCGATACTGATAGCGTGCTCAGGTGTTCGCGACCGATCCGATGCCCGCCGTCCGCCTCGAGCAGGTGACCGCCCTGCGCGGGGAGCGGACCGTCCTCGACGGCCTCGACGCGGCCTTCCCGGCCGGCCGGGTCACCGCGCTGACCGGACCCAACGGATCCGGCAAGTCGACGCTGCTCGACGTGGTGGCGGGCGTGCTGCGGCCGACCGCCGGGCGCATCACGGGCCTCCCGTCAGGCGGCGTCGCCCACGTGAGCCAGTCCGTCCAGCCGACCACGCTCCCGCTCACGGTCCGCGCGGCCGTCACGATGGGCCGGTGGCATCACCGGGCCTGGTGGCGACCGCTCGGACGCGACGACCGCGCCGTCATCGACGCGCAGCTCGAGCGGATGGCGATCGCCGAACTGGCCGACCGCCCGCTCGACGCGTTGTCCGGCGGCCAGCGGCAGCGCACGCTCGTGGCACTCGGGCTGGCGCAGCGGGCGCGCGTGCTGCTCGTCGACGAACCGACGGCCGGCGTCGACGCGGCGTCCGCGGCGCTCGTGGTGGCGGCGCTCGCCGCCGAGGCTGCCGACGGCGTCGTGGTCGTGCACGCCGCACACGATCCGGTGGCGATCACCGCAGCCGACGCCGTGGTCACGCTCCCCGCGCCCTGACGGCGCGGGTGGCGGTCAGGGGCAGGCGACGGCGACGGAACCCGTCGAGGTCGGCACCGGCACCGGTGCCGGAGCCTCGTCGGCGACCGGCGCTGCGCTCGAGCGGCGCAGCCCAAGGGAGACGAGCACGATCGCACCCACGACGGCGACCCCTCCGGACAACCAGAAGTCCGCAGCGAGACCGAACGACGACACCGCTGCGCCGCCGAGCACCGACCCCGCGGCGATCGCGAGCTGGATGGTCGTGACGAACAGCGCGAGCCCGGTCTCGGACCCGGCGGGCGAGGCCGTGGACATCCACGTCTGCATGCCGAGCGGCAACGCGCCCCAGACCAGCCCCCACACCACGAGCAGCACGAACACCCCGACGACGGAGTGCGCGAGCAGGGGGAGCAGGACCACGGCGACCGCGAGGGCGACCTTGGACACGCTGATCGTCCCGAGCACGCTCCGTCCCAGGGTGAAGCCGGCGGCGAAGTTCCCGACGATCCCCGCGACGCCGAACACCAGGAGCGCGAGCGTGACGGTGTCCGGTCCGACCCCGACCAGGTCCTGCAGGTACGGCGCGATGTACGTGTACGCGGCGAACTGTGCGGCGAACAGGAACGCGGCGGCGATCAGACCGACACGGGCGCGGGGGACGCGGAGCAGCGAGCCGAGCGTCGCGAACCGGACCTGCTGCTGCGCGGGGATGCGCGGCAGCATCGCGAGCTGCAGGACGAGCGCGACCAGACCGAGCACACCGCCGATGACGAACGCGAGCCGCCAGGTGGCGAGCGACGAGACGAGGGCGCCGAGCGGCAGGCTCACGACCGTCGCGACCGAGACGCCGGCGGTGATGAGCGAGGTCGCCCGGATCGTGGCGGCCGGCCGGACCAGTCGACCGGCGATGCCGGCGCCGATCGCCCAGAACCCGCCGATGCCGACGCCCAGGAGCATCCGGGCCACGAGCAGCACACCGAACGAGGGCGCGATCGCTGCGAGCCCGTCCGCCACCACGAGCAGCACGGTCAGCGCGACGAGCACGACACGGCGGTCCACCCGCGAGGTCAGGACCGTGACGACCGGCGCCGCGACGGCACCGACCAGCCCGGTGGCGACGACCATGAGTCCGGCCGTGCCGATCCCGACGTCGAGGTCGGCGGCGATGGCGGGCAGGAGTCCGATCGGCAGGAACTCGGACAGCACGAGGACGAAGGATCCGAGTGCGACGGACGTGACACCGAGCCACCCGCGGCGCTCTGCTGACGAGGTCATGGGGTCGTCAAGCAGCGCCGGTCGCGGGCCATTCCCGCGTGTCGTGTCGCTACTCGCTGGCTACCGACACGGTGCGGCCCGACGCCACCGACTCCTGCGCGGCGAGCACGATCGACAGGGTCCGCAGCCCGACGTGCACGTCCGGCTGCGGCTGCACGCCCGATCGGACGGCGTCGACGAACGTCCGGAGCATCGCCGCGTCGGGGTCGGCACCGGTGCGGGACTCGATCGGCAGCCCGGTCTCCGCGACGATCCCGCGAGCAGCCGCCCCGAAGAAGTCGAGCGACACCGTGCCGCCCGTCCCGGCGACGTCGAGCGTCAGCCCACCCCACACCGCTGAGGTGTCCGGCTTGCTCCACGAGCAGTCGATCGCGGCGACGACGCCGTTCGCGTACGTGATCGTGACGAGTCCGGCGGTCTCCGCCTGCGCCCGGGCCGCGTGCAGCGTGCGGTTCGCCACCGCGGTCACGGTGGCGGGTGCCGACCCCATCAGGCCCTCGAGCAGGTCCGCGATGTGCACGACGTGGTCGACGATCGCGCCGCCGCCGGACAGCTCCGGCTCGGTGAACCACGACCGGGTCAGGGGGAGCATGCCGTTGTTCGCGCCACGGACCGAGAACAGCTGCCCGAGCGCTCCGGAGTCGTGCGCCGCACGGAGCTTGTCGAACGCCGAGGTGAACCGCACCGGGAACGCCACCATGAGCACGACGCCCGCCGCCTCGACGGCGTCGCGGATCGCGAGGCCGTCCTCCCACGTGGTCGCGAGCGGCTTCTCGCACAGGACGTGTGCACCGGCGGCGGCCGCTGCCTCGACGAGCTCGCGGTGCCGGGCGTTCTCGCTCGTGACGACGACGGCGTCCGGGCCCCAGGCGAGCAGCTCGTCGTACGTCTCCGCGTAGTCGACCCCGAGCTCGTCGGCCAGGTCGCGGCCGCGCAGCTCGACGATCGTCTCGCCCGTGCTGACGCCGCCCGGGTCGGCACCGCGGACCTCGACCCCGGGCATCGCGGTGAGGGCGGTGAGGTAGCCGATCGCGTGGGTGTGGGCGAACGACATCACGGCGATCTTCAGGGCGGTCACGCGCGAGCCCCCGTCGTCAGGGACACCGGCTGCCCGGTGTCCATCGACTCGAGTGCCGCGTTCGCGATCCGGACCGCCTCGGCGCCGTCCGCAGCCGTCACCCGCGGAGCGGAACCGCCGGCGAACGCCCCGAGGAACTCGGCGAGCTCGAGCCCGTACGGGTCGTCGGCGGGGTCGACCTCGGGCAGGAAGCCGTCCGCGGCGTCGGGCACCGCGAGGTCGGCGACGTAGTCCTGTTCGTCGAGCGACCGGTGCGCCAGGCTGCCGTGCGTGCCCGTCACCGAGTACTCGGTCGAGAACGCGAGGTGCTGCGGTCCCCAGATCCCGGCGACGTGGCTGATCGCCCCGGACTCGTGCGTGAGCAGGACGTGTGCTGCCTCCACCGGCTCGGCCTCGGTGCCGGCACGGACGCCGACCGCCGACACCGTGGTGACGGGTCCGGCGACCCACCGCGCGATGTCGAGGTCGTGGATCATCTGGTCCATCACGATGCCGCCGGACAGCGCCCGGTCGGCGAACCACGCGGTGCGGGTCGGGAAGGCCCCGGAGCGCACGAACCGCAGGACGGCCAAGTCGCCCAGGAGGCCCGTGGTGACGGCGTCGTGCAGGCGCACGTAGGCGGGGAAGAAGCGCACCACGTGGGCCGGGAAGAGCTGTCGGCCGGCGTCCTGCGCACGGGCCACCAGGTCGGCAGCGTCGGCGTCGGTCCGGGCGAGCGGCTTCTCCGACACGACGTCCTTGCCGGCGGCGAGGGCGGCGCGCACGACCTCGGCGTGGGCGAAGGTCGGCGTCACCACGTCCACGACGTCGACGACCGCGAACAGATCGTCGAGCGAGTCGACGACGGTGATCGACGCGCCCGCGGCGGCTGCGGCCGGGGCGAACGCGGCCGCGAGCTCTTGTGCACCGGCCTGCGCGTACACGACGACCGGGCCGAGGCGGAGCAGGCCGGGCATGTGCGCGTGGGCGATGACGCCGGCGCCGACGAGGCCGATCCGGGGAGGGGTCGGGGGCATCGGGGCTCCTTCGCGGGGTGGGCCGGTCGACGGTGACGGGGACCGGGCCATGCTACCGAGCCGGGGTCGGAGGGTGGTGCTCAGGCTGACCCGCGCCAGACCACCTCGGTCGGCAGGATGAGTCCGTGGGGCCCCTCGTCGGACCCGGCGATCTGCGCGAGCACCTGCTGCGCCGCGCTCTCGCCGAGCGTGTGCGCGGGTTGTCGGACCGTCGACAGCGGCGGGTCGCAACGCAGTGCCCAGGCGCTGTCGTCGAAGCCGACGACGCCGACGTCACCGGGGACTGACCGGCCGCTGCGCTGCAGGACGTCCATCGCGCCGGCGGCCACGGCGTCCGAGGCGGCGAACACCCCGTCGAGGTCGGGGGCCCGGTCGAGGAGCTCACGCATGCCCTCGGCGCCTGCGGTGTAGCTGAACAGCGGGTTCCGGGCCACCAGCTCCGGGTCGAAGCGTTCGCCGAGCGCCGCGGTGAAGCCGGCCAGTCGGTCCTGCCCCGAGTCGCGGTCGAGCCCGGACGCGAGCATGCCGATCCGCTTCCGGCCGGTGGCGACCAGGCGCCGGGTGATCTGCTCGGCGGCCGCGCGGTTGTCGATGCCGATGTACGAGATGTTCGCGGCGTCGGACGGGTGGCCGACGAAGCACGCCGGCATGCCGATCTCCTCGATCGCCCGGGTGATCGGGTCGCCGTCGCGGGCGGACAGCACGATGGCGCCGTCGACGAACCCGCCGCGCAGGTACTCGACGACGCGTTCGTTGTCGCGGGCCGAGTCGACCATGATCGTGACGAGCTGCTGGTCGGCCTGCGACAGCACCGTGTTGGTGCCGATCAGGATGTTGCCGATGTTCGGGTCGTCGAGCACCTGGACCGACGGCTCGTGCACGATCAGGGCGATCGCTCCGGAGCGCCGGGTGACCAGGCTCCGGGCCGCCGCGCTGCGGACGTAGCCGACGCGCCGGACGGCTGCCTGCACGGCTTCGCGGGCTTCGGGCGACACGTACGGTTCGTCGTTCAGGACCCGTGAGACGGTGCCCCGGGAGAGTCCTGATTCGTCGGCGACGTCCTGGATCGTGGCGCGCTGGCGTGCGGTTCGGACCTCGGACATGCGGCAACCATATCCGTCCCGCGACGGGCTCCAGCACGCGTCTTGTTGACAGCGGTCCGCTTCTGGTGTTCACTCTGGGAGCGCTCCCAGAATGATCCGAACCCGTTCGATCCGACTGGACTGGGAGCGCTCCCAGAACCTGGGTGACCTTCGCCGTCGAAGGGGTCGTCAACGACCGGAGCGGCAGCGGTCGCCCCGATCAGCGAGGACCCCGACGTGACCACGACCACCCTGCCGACGCCCGCCACCGGGGCGCTCGGGCTCGGCTCGACCGGGCTCGCCTTCGGGTGCGACTACAACCCCGAGCAGTGGGACCCTGCGGTCTGGGTCGAGGACGTCCGGCTGATGCGCGAAGCCGGGGTGAACCTGGTCGCGATCAACGTCTTCGGCTGGTCGCACGTCGAGCCGCGCCAGGGCGAGTACGACTTCACCGCACTCGACACCGTCATCGAGCTGCTGCACGGCGCGGGCATCGGCGTCGATCTCGGCACCGGCACCGCCTCGACCCCGCCGTGGCTCACCACGCTGCACCCCGAGGTGCTGCCGGTCGTCGCCGACGGCACCACCCGCTGGCCCGGCGGTCGCCAGGCGTTCTGCCCGAGCTCCCCGGTGTACCGCGAGCACGCCCTCGCCCTGGTCCGCGCCACGGCGGAGCGCTACGGCGACCACCCCGCGGTGAAGCTCTGGCACGTGTCGAACGAGCTCGGCTGCCACAACGCGCACTGCTACTGCGACGTCTCGGCCGAGGCGTTCCGTGGCTGGCTCCGTGCCCGGTACGGCACCGTCGACGAACTGAACGCCGCGTGGGGCACCTCGTTCTGGAGCCAGCGTTACTCGGCGTGGGAGCAGGTGCTGCCGCCCCGCGCGACGCTGTCGTTCACGAACCCCGCGCAGACCATCGACTTCGACCGGTTCTCGTCCGACGAACTCCTCGGCCACCACCGTGCCGAGGCCGCCGTGCTGCGCGAACTGAGCGACAAGCCCGTCACCACGAACTTCATGGTCGCCGCGCACATCACCGCGCTCGACTACTGGTCGTGGGCGGCCGACATGGACGTCATCGCGAACGATCACTACCTCGACCACCGCCTGCCCCGCCCGCACGCCGAGCTCGCCTTCGCCGCGGACACCACCCGCGGACTCGCCGGCGGAGCCCCGTGGCTGCTGATGGAGCACTCGACCGGCGCCGTGAACTGGCAGCCGCACAACGTCGCGAAGGCACCGGGCCAGATGCTGCAGGACACCGTCGCGCACATCGCCCGGGGCGCGGACGGCGTCTGCTTCTTCCAGTGGCGCGCGTCGGTGCAGGGCTCCGAGAAGTTCCACTCCGCACTGCTGCCGCACGCCGGCACCGATTCGCGCACCTGGCGCGAGGTCGTCGCCCTCGGGTCGCTCGTCGAGCGGCTCGGCGAACTGCGCGGATCCCGGGTCGTCGCCGAGGTCGCGCTCGTCTTCAGCTGGGAGAACCAGTGGGCCGCCGACCTGGAGGCCCACCCCACCACGGCGCTCCGGTACCTGGAGCAGGTGCACGCGTTCCACGCCGCGCTCCGGGACCTCGGGGTCACGGTCGACGTCGTCGCGCCGGGCGCCCCGCTCGACGGGTACACCGCGGTCGTCGTCCCCGAGCTGTACCTGGTGCGTGACGAGCACGCCGCCGTGATCACCGACCACGTCTCCGCCGGTGGCCACGCGGTCGTCACCTTCTTCAGCGGGATCGTCGACGAACGTGACCGGGTGCGGACCGGCGGCTACCCGGGCGCCTTCCGCGACCTGCTCGGCATCCGCGTCGACGAGTTCCTGCCGCTCGCCGCGGACCAGGCGATCGCGCTGTCCGACGGCACCACCGGCACCGTGTGGTCGGAGCCGGTCGCGCTGCGCGGTGCCACGAGCGTCGTCGAGTACGCCGAGGGCCCGCTCGCCGGCACGGCCGCGGTCACCCGCAACGACCACGGCGCCGGATCCGCCTGGTACACGTCCACCGTGCTCGAGGCCGACGCGCTGCGCGACCTGCTCCGCCGCGTGCTCGCCGAGGCCGGCGTCTCCCCGGATCCCGCGACCGCACCGGGTGTCGAGGTCGTCCGGCGCCGCGACGACCAGCACGAGTGGGTGTTCCTGCTCAACCACTCCGACCAGCCCGCCTCGCACACCGTCACGGGCCACGAGCTCGTCACCGACCGACCCGTCGACGGCGTCACCGTCCTCGACGCCGGCAGCACCCAGATCATCCGCACCGACAGGAACCGATCATGACCACCACCACCCAGCGGCCCCGCGCCGTCCGTCGGCGGGGCGGGGGCTCCCGCTACCGCCTGGCGATCGCGATCTTCGTGGTCCCGTTCGCCCTGCTGTTCACCGCGTTCTACCTCGTCCCGATCCTGTACGCCGTGTGGCAGTCGCTGCAGAAGATCGAGCGCCAGGGCACGTTCGGCGCCCCGACACAGGTGTTCGGCGGGCTGAGCCAGTACGCGCTCGTGTTCCAGAACAGCGCGTTCTGGGACTCGGTGCTCCGCGTGCTGCTGTTCGGTGTCGTGCAGGTCCCCGTGATGCTCGGGCTCGCGCTCCTGTTCGCGCTGCTGCTCGACTCTCCGCTGCTGCGTGGCAAGCGGTTCTTCCGCCTGGCCTTCTTCGCGCCGTACGCGGTCCCCGGTGTCATCGCCGCGATCATGTGGGGCTACCTCTACGCCCCGGACCTGTCGCCGTTCTCCGCCGTCACCTCGAAGGTCGACTTCCTGGGGTCCGGCACCGTGCTCTGGGCCGTCGCGAACGTCGTGACCTGGGTCTTCGTCGGCTACAACATGCTCATCATCTACTCGTCGCTGTTGGCGATCCCGGCCGAGATCTACGAGGCCGCCAAGCTCGACGGCGCCTCGCAGCTCCGGATCGCACTGTCGATCAAGATCCCCCTGGTCGTGCCGGCGATCGTCCTGACCGCGGTGTTCTCGGTGATCGGGACGCTGCAGCTGCTGACCGAACCGACCGTCTTCCGGCAGTTCACCTCGACGATCTCGTCGACGTTCACGCCCAACATGCTCGTCTACTCGACCTCGTCGGTGCCGAACTTCAACCTGGCGGCCGCGTTCTCGGTCGTCCTCGCCCTCGCCACGTTCATCCTGTCGATCGGGTTCCTCCGACTGACCCAGCGGAAGGCCGCACAGTGACCGTCCACGCACCGACCCCGGGCGACACCGTGCGCGACGCGGGCCGACCGCTCGAGCCGAACCGGGCCTCCCGTCCGCACCAGCACGGTGCACGCGGGCCGCGGGAGAGCGTCATCTCGCGCAGCGCCGCGATGATCGTGATGGGTGTCTTCACCCTGTACTTCCTGCTGCCGATCTTCTGGCTGCTGGTCTCGTCGACCAAGACGGCCGCGAACTTCAACACCACGTTCTCGCTGTGGTTCAGCGCGACCTCGGTGCAGGACTTCTTCGCGAACCTCGCCGAGCTGTTCACGCGGCAGGACGGCATCTACCTGCGCTGGCTGCTCAACAGCATCGCCTACGCCGGTGTCGCCGGGCTGCTCGGCACCGTGCTGTCGGCGATGTGCGGGTACGCCCTGGCCAAGTACCGGTTCCGTGGACGCGAGGCACTGTTCAACACGTTCCTCGGCGGCGTCCTCGTACCGGCCACGGCGCTCGCCCTGCCGCTGTTCCTCATCTTCAGCCAGGTCGACCTGACCGACACGTTCTGGTCGGTGTTCCTGCCGAGCATCGTCAGCCCGTTCGGCGTCTACCTGTCGCGGTTGTTCGCGGCGTCGAGCGTGCCCGACGAGATCATCGAGGCCGCGCGCATCGACGGCTCCGGCGAGGTCCGCACGTTCTTCACCGTCGCCGTCCGGCTCATGTCGCCGGCGCTCGTGACGATCTTCCTGTTCCAGTTCGTCGCCGTCTGGAACAACTTCTTCCTGCCGCTCGTGATGCTCCGCGACTCGTCGCTGTTCCCCGTCACCCTCGGCCTCTACACGTGGAACTCGAGCGTGAACCAGTACCCCGACCTGCGCACCCTCGTGCTCATCGGGTCGTTCGTCTCGATCATCCCGCTGCTCATCGCCTTCCTGAGCCTGCAGCGCTTCTGGCGCTCCGGCCTCGGGTCCGGCGGTCTGAAGTAGCCACCCCGACCAGCACTCCCTCCGCACACCAGCCCTCCCCACACCACATCCCGAACGGAAACAGCATGAAGACAACGAAGTTCCTCAGCGTCGCCGCCCTGGCGGTCGCCGCGACCGTCGCCCTCGCCGGCTGCAGCGCCGGCGGCAGCGGCAGCGGCGGCGGTTCCTCCGACACCGCAGCCGCGAGCTGCAAGCCCTCGAGCGGCAAGGTCACGCTCGACTTCACGACCTGGGTGCCGAACATGGACAAGGTCGTCGCGATCTGGAACAAGGCGAACCCGGACATCCAGGTGAAGACCTCGATCGTCGCGAACGGCAACAGCGGCACGTACCAGAACTTCTTCAACCAGCTCAAGGCGAAGCAGGCGCCGGACATCGGCCAGGTCGAGTACGACACCCTGCCGGCGTTCCGGGTGCAGGGCGGCCTCGAGGACATCGGTGCGTGCTCCGGCATCTCGGCGGCGAAGAAGGACTTCTCCGACGGCCTCTGGAACCAGGTCACCTTCGGCGAGTCGAAGTCCGTCTACGCCGTGCCGCAGGACTCCGGTCCGATGGCGCTGTACTACCGCAAGGACCTGTTCGAGAAGGCCGGGCTCGACGTCCCGAAGACGTGGGAGGAGTACGCCGAGGACGCCGTCAAGATCAAGGCGCTCGGCGGCAACATCACGAACTTCGCCAAGGGTGACGTCAACCAGTTCGCCGGACTCGTGTCGCAGGCCGGCGGCCAGTGGTTCGCGAACTCGGGCGACTCGTGGAAGGTCGACCTGACCGACGCGAAGTCGAAGAAGGTCGCCGACTACTGGCAGGACCTGATCGACAAGAAGCTCGTGAACACCCTGCCGAGCTTCACCGACCAGTGGAACGCCGCGTACGACAGCGGCCAGGACTGGACCTGGGTCTCTGCCGTCTGGGGTGCGAACACCATCTCGAGCGGTGCGCCGTCGACCTCCGGCAAGTGGGCCGTCGCGCCGATGCCGCAGTGGAGCGAGGGCGAGTCGAAGTCGGCCGCCTGGGGCGGTTCGTCGAACGTCGTCTTCGCCGGCAGCGAGCACCCCGCCGAGGCGTCGAAGTTCCTGGTCTGGCTGAACACCTCGACCGAGGCGCTCTCCGCACTGAACAAGGAGGCCAACCTCTACCCGGCCTCCAGCACCGGTGCCGAGCTGCCGGCCCTGACCGAGGGGCTGCCCTTCTACGGCAACCAGAAGATCTACGAGGAGTTCGCGACCGCGGCGAAGGACATCCAGCCCTTCACCTGGGGTCCGACGATGACGCAGACCTACTCGGACGTCTCCGACGGTTTCGGCTCGGCAGCGTCCGGTGACGGCACGCTGCTCGAGGCGCTCGAGTCCGGGCAGTCCAAGACGGTGGCGGCGCTCAAGGCGCAGTCGATCCCGGTCAAGGACTGACAGCGCTGACGCGCTGACGGCGGACGGGAGGCACGGTGCCAGCTGGCGCCGTGCCTCCCGTGCGTTGCTCGGTCGCTGCATGTGATGTGTTGCCGGTTGCGATAATCGCAAGTAGGATGAGCACATGGCCGAATCCCTGGAGCAACGTGTCGAAGCCGTGATCAATTCGGTCGACCTCGGGCGGGCGGACTTCGCAGCCTCCATCGGGATCGACGCGAGCAAACTCTCGAAGTCGCTCTCGGGCCGGCGACGGTTCTCGTCCCTTGAACTGGCCAGGATCGCCGAAGTGGGCCGTCGCAGCGTCGATTGGCTGATCACTGGACGTGAGCCGTTCCGACCGGTGTTCGCGCAGCGTGCCCGGCTCGCTGGTGCCGATGACGAGACGGGCGCGAGGACGGTCGAGCTCCTCGCCGCGGGCGTTCGTGGCCTCGCAGCGATCGACCGCCCGTTGGTCCGGCCTGAGCTCCCGCAGCTCGCTCGACGGTCGAGCTGGTACACGGTCGAAGCGGCTGAGCTCGCTCGTCGCTTCGTCGCCGTGATCGGTCGACCGCTCGGCGGAATGTCGACGCATGATCTCATCTCGGCCATCGAACAAGTGTTCGGCGTGATGGTCGTCGTCACCGACCTGCCGGAGGGGATCGACGGCCTCTCGTACGAGGACACGCAATGTCGGGTGATCCTCCTTGCGACCACCGACCGGCCCTTGCGTCAGCGGTTCACGCTCGCGCACGAACTCGCACACATCGCATTCGGCGATGCTCGCCAGGGCATGCTCGAGGAACAGATGGGGACGGCGCGCTCGAACGTCGAGCGGCGCGCGAACAGCTTCGCCGCGGCCTTCCTCGCCCCCACGGACGAACTCGGTGCGGCGATCGGCGAGCGCTCGACGGCAGCGGCGTTCCCGGAACTGGTCGAGCACTTCCAGCTCTCGCCCGAGTCGATGGCGTGGCGGCTCTTCAACGAGAAACGCATCGATGAGACCGTCCGAGCAGATCTGAACGGCCTGCGCGCTCGCTCGATCTACATGCAGCTCGGGAAAGCGGCCGAGTACGTCCACCTCTCGCACGCTGCGGGGGAGCCACGTCCGAGTTGGCTGCTCGTGAACGCTGCGCTCGATGCCTACCGCGACGGTGACACGACGGTGAAGCCCGTCGCGACGCTCTTCGGGTGGGCGCCGCAGGATGCCGAGGAGTTCTTTGCACTGGACGACGGATCGACACCGATCCCAGAAGCCGGCGTGACCGAGATCTGATCGTGGCGCTCCCCGCGACCTGTCCCAGTCGGACCGGAGGCACGGCGCGAGGTGGCTCCGTGCCTACCGTGTGGTCGGTTGATCTCAGGACCCAGCAGTCAGATCTTCTGAGGTAGCGGCACAAGTCAGAAGATCTGGCCGAGTTGTTCTGAAGTCGGGAGGGTTCGACGGGCGTCGCGGCTGACGCGGGCTCGGTGTCAGGCGTCGAGGGCGCGTCGGGCGGCCGCGACGACCTCGGCATCGGTCACGAAGTGCGCGGAACCGTCGTCGGCCCCGCCCATCGGGACCCCGGCGTGCGCGCTGTCCGGCGCGGCACGCTTTGCCGACAGGTGCACGGCGGCGGCACCCGTCGCGACCAACGCCCGGATGTCGGCCGGGGTGACACCGGCACCGGCCATGACCTGCACCGGCCCGGCGGCGTCGACCATCCGGGCGATCGTGGCAGCGCCGGCTCCCGCGGTGGGGGCGCCGCCGGAGGTCAGCACGCGCGTGAAGCCGAGCACCGCGAGCGTGGCTGCTGCCGCGACGGGGTCCACCGCGTGGTCGATCGCCCGGTGCAGGGTGATCTCGGCGGTCGTGCTGACCGAGCGGGCGGCGTCGACGAAGCGGCGCAGGGCGTCCTCGTCGAGGGTCCGGTCCGGGCGCAGCGCACCGACGACGACACCGGCGGCACCGGAGCGCAGGACCGTCCGGACCTCGCGCACCATGAGCTCGACCTCGTCGGGGGTGTGCACGAACCCGCCGGGGCGGCACCGGACCAGCGCGTGCGCCGGGATCCCGGTCTCGTGGGTCGTCTCGACCAGGGCCTGCGACGGAGTCAGCCCGCCGAGCTCGAGCCCGACGCAGAGCTCGACCCGGTCGGCCCCGCCGTCCCGTGCGACGACCGCACCCTGCGGCGACGTGACCGCGATCTCGAGTGCAACGGGCGAAGGGGTCATGCAGAGGCTCCGAGTGGCTGGTCCGAGGCCGGGATGATCCTGGCGGTCAGGTCCGGGGCCTCGGGGAACACTCGATCGTAGGGGAACATCGGCCGCTCGATCCTGTGGTGCCCGAGGCGCAGCAGGTCCTGGTCGACACCACCGGGGGTGAGCGCGAGCATCCAGTCGGCGGCCATGTCGAACAGCTCCGGCTCGAGGTACCCGATCTTTACCACGACGACGTCGGCCTGCCGTGGTGCCAGGTCGAGGTCGGTGAAGTCGTGCTCGTGGTGGTACGGCTTGCGCAGCTTCGTCAGGATCGCGAAGACGCTGCCGACCTGCAGCACGACCTCGGTCTCGGCGTCGCGGTCGCCGTGCTTGATCGCGTGGACCCGGCCGGTCATGGTGATCGGTCCGGCGTGCACGGCATCGACCGACGCACCGGCGGTCACCGTGACGGTCGCACCCACACCGGCCTCGACCGCGGTCGCCACGGCGGCGGCGCCGGGGACACTCGCGTAGATCAGGGTGGGGCCGTCGGCGCTCGCGAAGGCCGGGTTGGCGAGCACCTGGGTCAGCCCCCAGGTCATGTCGCCGGAGCCGCCCGCGGTGGGGTTGTCGCCGGAGTCGGACACGAAGTACGGGTGTGCGGCGCCGGGCGCGAGCGCGGCGGCCAGGCACTCGTCGAACGTGCCGGTGGGGGCGACGAAGACGAAGTCCTCACGGACGTCCCAGAAGGCACGGGCGAGGCGCTCGGCCCCGGCGGCGACGGCGGCTTCGTCCCACCCGGTGACGACGGTGACGGCCTGGTCGCGGGGCTGGTCCGCCCAGGCGTAGCCGACCCAGATCGCGGCGTCGAGCACGCCGTCGGTCTGCTCGACGAGCGGCACCTGGGCGTACAGCGAGGCGGCGGGTTCGAGGCGGGTCGAGGTCTGCTCCCCGGGCAGCAGGACGGGGATCGGGATCCAGGCCTTCACGGGGCGCTGCGCTCCGGCAGGACGCGTGGTGAGCACGTCGACCAGGTTCCGGACGGCACGTTCCTTGGTCTCCGTGGCGTCCTCGTGCGGGGCCATCCGGTAGCAGGTGACGAGGTCGACCTGGTGGGCGAGCTCGCGCGTGACGTTGCCGTGCAGGTCCATCGACGCCGACACGATGACGTCCGGGCCGATCACCGCACGGATCCGGCCGAGCAGGTCCGCCTCGGCGTCGTCGAGCCCCTCGACGACCATCGCGCCGTGGATGTCGTACCAGAGGCCGTCCACGTGCTCGGCGTCGACGATCGCGCGCAGCCGCGTGACGATCTCCGACGCGAGTTCCTCGTACGAGTCGCGGTCCACGATGCCGCCGGGCAGCGCGTGCCCGATGAGCGCCCCGCGGAAGTCCGCCGTGTCCGACATCGCGGACAGGAACGGGTACCGCGCCACGACCTCGTCGCCACGGTCCGGGTGGAACGCCGGCGCGTGGGTGCGGGTGGGGGTGAAGGTCGACGTCTCGATCGCCAGCCCGGCGATGGCGACGACCGGACGACGGGCACCGGCGGGGACGGCGGGGGTGGCGGACACGGTCTCAGACACGGACGCTCCTGTTCCTGGTGGTGGACTGCGGGATGGGGGTGGACAGCTCCTCGAGCGAGGCGGCGAGGCCCCGCTGCAGTGCGAACTGGCCGGCACCGACGAGCCCGGCATCGGCACCGAGCGACACCGGCTCGATGGCCAGGTGCTGCGTCATGAGCGGGTGGCAGCTCTCGTAGAGCTGACTGCGCACGGCCGCGATGAACGGGTCGAGGGTGGAGAGGATGCCGCCCAGGTAGACGGCGTCCGGGTTGAAGAAGTTCACGTTGGCCGCGAGCACCTCGCCGAGGTACCGACCGGCCAAGCGCACGGCACGGGTGGCCTCAGGGTGGGCGTCCGAGGCGAGTCGGACGACGTCTGCGGTCGAGGAGACGTCGACGCCGGCGCCCGACAGGATCCGCACCAGGGCAGCTCCGGACGCGACGGTCTCGAGGCACCCGGTGTTCCCGCACGAGCACGGGGTGTCGCCGGCGGCGTCGATCCGCACGTGGGTGATGTCCCCGGCCGAGCCCGTGGACCCGCGGTACAGGCGGCCGTCGATGACGATGCCCGCGCCGATCGCCGACCCGGCCTTGATCGTGATGGTCTGCCGGCGTCCTGGAGGCTGCACGCTCTGCTCGCCGGCGGCCATGCAGTTCGCGTCGTTGTCGACGATCGCCGGCAGGCCGAAGCGGTCGGACAACCAGGCGGCCACCGGGAACCCGTTCCAGCCCGGCATCCGACTCGGCAGGTCGACGACACCGGCCTCGACGTCGACGGGTCCGGGCAGACTGAGACCGACCCCGCGCAGACCGGCGCGGCCCCGGTCGTCGGCGAGCCGCTCGAGCAGGCCGGCCAACCGCTGCAGGCCGGCGGTCGGACCGTCGGAGAGCGCGAACGGGACGTTCGCGACCGACTCGAGCGCGCCTCCCGGCAGCACGATCCCGACCCGCGCGTGCCCACCGCCGACGTCGGCGGCGACCGCGTACTCGTCGACGCCGCCGATGCGGAGCACCTTGCGGGGACGGCCGCCGGTCGAGACGTCGGTGCCCTCTTCCGCGAGCAGCCCGTGCGACAGCAGCTGGGTGACCACGTGCGACACCGTCGACGGAGCGGCGCCGAGCAGTGTGGCGATCTCGGTGCGACTCGCGGCCTGACCCGACGCGACGAGTTCGAGGACGCGAGCAGAGAGGTCCGTCACGACTTTCTCCAATCCGGGGGAAACGACGGCCGAACCGACCGAACACCCGGAGCCTAACCGGCGGAACGGCCCGTTCACCCTTTCGTCCAAACGGCAGAAACGCAGTTTTTACACGAAGATGTTTGTTTTTCCAACGGCTTTGGCCATTGACTGTGTCCGTGCCGCTCGGCACGCGTGCTCCACCTCCCCAGAACTCCCACGCACCAGGAGACACACATGACCAAGCCCCGCCGCTGGGCGCTCCTCACCGGAGCAGCGATCGCCGTGAGCGCCCTGCTCGCCGGATGTTCCGGGGGCGGTTCCGCCACCTCGAACGCGAATCCGGACGAGATCGACTACGCCCTTCCTGCGAACTTCACACCCAACTGGATCCTGCCGATCGGCACCGCCGCGCACCTCAACACGAACAACGGCTCCATCGCGCAGTCGCTGTACGAGCCGCTCGTCGCGTACGACGGCTCCACCGGCAAGATCGCGTGGAACAAGGACGGGTCCGTCGCCACGGACGCGGAGTTCGCCGACGACGGCAAGAGCGTCGAGATCACCCTCGGTGACCGGCACTGGTCCGACGGCGAGGCGATCACGAGCCGCGACGTCGAGTTCTGGTTCAACCTGATCAAGGCGAACAAGGACCAGTGGGGCTCGTACTCGAAGGGCAAGGCGCCGGACAACTGGACCGCCTTCAAGACCGTCGACGACACCCACTTCACGATCACGTTCGACAAGGCGTACAACTCGGACTGGATGCTCGCCAACCAGCTGAGCCACATCATCCCGCTGCCGCAGCACGCCTGGGACAAGACGAGCGCGAGCGCGAAGGTCACCGACGCCGACGAGACCACCGCCGGCGCGAAGCAGGTCTGGAAGTACCTGAACACCGCGGCGGGCAAGATCTCGGACTACGCCACCGACGACCTGTGGAAGACCATCTCCGGTCCGTACGGCGTCAAGGCGTTCACCACCGCCGGCAAGGTCACCCTCACCGCGAACACGAAGTACGACGGTGGCGAGAAGCCCTCGATCACGACCGTCAACCTGCTGCCGTTCACGACGGCCGACGCCGAGGTGAACGCGGTCCGCTCCGGCGAGGTCGACTACGGCTACATCAACGCCACGGACATGGACCAGGAGTCCTCGTTCACGGCGAAGGGCTACGAGGTCGAGCCGTGGACCGGCTGGGCCATCACCTACATGCCGTACAACTTCAACAACCCGGACATGGGCGCCGTCTTCAAGCAGCTGTACGCCCGCCAGGCCGTGCAGATGTCGATCGACCAGAAGTCCCTGTCGAAGGTCGTCTTCAACGGCACCGCCACCTCGACCTACGGCCCGATCCCGCAGGCGCAGGAGTCCGACTACGTCTCCGACGTCCAGAAGGACAACCCGTACCCGTTCAGCACGTCGAAGGCCAAGGACCTGCTGACCAGCCACGGCTGGGAGGAGCAGGGCGGCACGATGGTCTGCACCGACCCCGGAACGTCCGACAGCCAGTGCGGCGAGGGTGTGCGGGACGGCACGAAGTTCACCATGGGTGTGCTGTCGCAGTCCGGTTCGACCGTGACCGACAACATGATGAGCGCGATCCAGTCCTCGCTCGCGAAGACCGGCATCGGCTTCACGATCAAGACCGCGCCGGTGTCGAGCGTGCTGTCGCAGACCCCGACCTGCACGAGCGACGAGGCCAGCTGTGACTGGGACCTGTCGTTCTTCGGCACCGCGGGCAGCTGGTACTTCCCGGCCTACCCGACCGGTGAGTCGCTCTTCCAGACCGGTGGTTCGGCGAACTTCGGCAGCTACTCGAACAAGCAGGTCGACGACCTCATCGACGCGACCACCACCTCGACCGACGCCACCGCCGTGCAGGACTACAGCGCCGCGGTCGCGAAGGACCTGCCGGTGATCTGGTTGCCGAGCCCCGACTACCAGATCTCGGTCGTCAAGAAGGGCCTGTCCGGGTTCGACCAGGACTCGCTCGCCAACTTCCACCCGGCCCAGTGGAAGTGGAACAAGTAAGACCGTGACCACGGACGGGAGGCGCGGTGCGCGTCCGACGCGCACCGCGCCTCCCGTCCCTCGCACGTCTCCAATCCGACCATCGGAAGCCGCATGACCACAGTCCTCTACCTCACCAGGCGCGTCCTGCAGGCGCTCGCGGTGATCCTCATCGTCACGATCGTGGTGTTCTGCCTGCTGCACGCGCTGCCCGGCGGGCCCGCCCGCGGTGTCCTCGGCGTCTCCGCGACGCCCGCGCAGATCACCGCGTTCAACCAGGCGCAGGGACTCGACCAGGCCCTGCCGGTGCAGTACCTGCGGTTCCTCGGCCGCCTGCTCACCGGTGACCTCGGCACCTCGTACACGCTCAACGAGCCGGTGTCGCAGCTCATCGCCGAACGCCTGCCGAAGACCCTCGTCCTCACCGGCATCTCCGCCGTCCTCGGCCTCGTCGTCGCGATCCCGGTCGGCATGCTCCAGGCGGCCCGCCGCAACGGCGCGGTCGACTACGCCGCCACCGCGCTGGCCTTCGTCTTCTACTCGACGCCGGCCTTCTTCCTCGGCCTCATCCTGATCATCGTGTTCAGCCAGCAGCTGCCGTGGCTGCCGTCGCAGGCGCCGAGCGGCACCACGCTCGCCGAGGTGTTCCAGGACCCCGCCGGGCTCGTCCTGCCGGTCGTCACCGGAGCGCTCGCGATGATCGCCGTGTTCAGCCGCTACATGCGGGCCTCGACCCTCGAGAACCTGCAGGAGGACTACGTCCGCACCGCCCGCGCCGGTGGCGCCTCGACGATGACGATCCTGCGCCGGCACGTGTTCCGGAACTCGCTGACGCCCGTCGTCGCGATGCTCGGCTACTACCTGCCCGTGCTGTTCGGCGGCGCCCTCGTCACGGAGCAGCTGTTCAACTACCCCGGCATGGGGCTCCTGTTCTGGAACGCGGCGCAGTCGTCGGACTACCCGACGCTGCTCGGCTGCGTCCTCGTCATCTCCATCGCGACCGTCATCGGCACCCTGCTCGCCGACGTGGTGCAGTCCTTGATCGACCCCCGAGTGAAGGCGGACCGCGCATGAGCGCCGTGACAGTGATCGACGCTGCGTCCACCCGTGACGTGAAGGCGGACCGCGCATGAGCGCCGTACAACTGGCACCCGAAGCACCGGGCGCCCCCGTCACCGTCGCGGCCACCGGGTTCCGACTCGCCGCCCGCCGGTTCCGCGGCAACACGCTCGCCGTGATCGGCCTGGCCGTGATCGTCGTCATCGTCCTGTTCTGCTTCGTCGGGCCGTTCCTGTACCCGACCGACCAGACCCACACCCTGCTCGAGCAGGCCAACCAGGGTCCGAGCGTGGCGCACTGGCTCGGCACCGATGCCGTCGGCCACGACGTGCTCGGCCGGCTGATGTACGGCGGCAAGGTCTCGCTCATGGTCGGCATCGCCGCCGGGGTCCTGGCCACCGTCGTCGGCACCCTGTGGGGTTCCGTCGCGGGCTACGTCGGCGGCTGGGTCGACGCGCTGATGATGCGCGTCGTCGACGCGGGCATCGCGATCCCGGCGCTGTTCATCCTGCTCGTCATCTCGGCCATCACGACCCCTGGTGTCGCGGGGCTCATCCTGATCCTCGGGCTGGTGTCGTGGCTGGTGCCGTCCC
This sequence comes from Curtobacterium sp. VKM Ac-2884, assembly GCF_015350945.1. Classification (NCBI taxonomy): domain Bacteria; kingdom Bacillati; phylum Actinomycetota; class Actinomycetes; order Micrococcales; family Microbacteriaceae; genus Curtobacterium; species Curtobacterium sp. VKM Ac-2884. The sequence goes on along the minus strand of NZ_JADKSA010000008.1, from coordinate 92,282 downwards.
GCCTGATCCGCGCCGAGACCCTGACGCTGAAGAACCGCGACTACGTGCTCACCCTGCGCGCGATCGGTGGCTCGCACGCCCGCGCCATCGGCAAGCACCTGCTGCCGAACTCGGTGTCCACGATCGTCGTCGCCGCGACCTTCCAGGTCGCCGACGCGATCCTGCTCGTCGCCTACGTCTCGTACCTCGGGCTCGGCGTGCAGCCGCCCGCGACGGACTGGGGCGGCATGCTCTCGGCGGGACTCACCGCCGCGTACTCCGGACGCTGGTGGCTCATCGTGCCGCCGGGTCTGGCCGTGATCCTGATCGTCTGCGCGTTCAACGCCGTGGGCGACGGACTCCGGGACGCCTTCGACGTGAGGGGCCGCTGATGACCACCGAACCGATCCTGCGGACGACCGACCTCGGCGTCTCGTTCAGCACCGAGTCCGGCACCGTGTCGGCCGTCCGGGGCGTGTCCCTCTCGGTCGCGGCGGGCGAGACGCTCGCCCTGGTCGGCGAGTCCGGCTCCGGGAAGTCCACGGTGGCGCTCGCCGCGATGGGGCTGCTCTCCGGCAACGCGACCGCGACGGGCAGCGCGCTCGTCGCCGGGCACCAGGTGGTGGGCGCTCCCGAACCGTCACTGCGTGCGCTGCGGGGCTCGACGGTGTCGATGGTCTTCCAGGAGCCCGCGACGGCCCTCGACCCGCTCACCCGGGTCGGCGCGCAGATCGCCGAGGTGATCCGGAACCACCGCACGGTCACCGCCGCGCAGGCCGCGGCCGAGGCCGTCGACCTGCTCCGTCGCGTCGGGATCCCGTCGCCGGAGCAGCGGGCCCGGTCGTTCCCGTTCCAGCTGTCGGGTGGGCAACGCCAGCGCGTGGTGATCGCGATGGCGATCGCGAACTCGCCGAAGCTGCTCATCGCGGACGAGCCGACGACCGCCCTCGACGTGACCGTGCAGGCCGAGATCCTGGAACTGCTCCGGAAGCTCGCTGTCGACACCGGCACGGGCGTCCTGCTCGTGACGCACAACATGGGCGTCGTCGCGGACTTCGCAGACCGCGTCGCGGTCATGCTGCAGGGCGAGATCGTCGAGACCGGCAGCGTCGAGGACGTCCTGCTCCGTCCGGAGCACGAGTACACGAAGCGGCTGCTCGCCGCGGTGCCGCGGCTCGACGTGGCGGGCGACCGTCCCGCCGCTGCGGTCGACGCGGGGTCCGCTGACGCGGCGGCCGGGAGGCCCGGTGCGGCCCCGGTGGTCGACCTGCGGGACGTCACGGTGACGTTCGGGCGCGGGGCGCGCGCCGTCCACGCGTTGCAGGGGATCGACATCGCCGTGCACGCGGGCGAGACGGTCGGCCTGGTCGGCGAGTCCGGCTCCGGCAAGTCCACCGCTGCCCGGGTGGCGCTCGGGCTCATCACGCCGACGTCCGGCACCGTGTCGCTGTTCGGGCAGGACCTGCGCAGCGCCCGTGGCCGTGATCGTCGGGCGCTCCGGTCCGGCATCGGCGTCGTGCTGCAGGACCCGGTGGCCTCGCTCGACGCCCGGATGTCCGTGGCGGAGTGCATCGCCGAACCGCTCGCCGTGCACCGCCGTGGGATGTCGTCGGCGGACCGTCGTCGGCGGATCGACGAGGTGCTCGACGCCGTCCGGTTGCCGCGGTCGCTCGCCTCGCGTGCACCCCGTGAGCTCTCCGGCGGCCAGCGCCAGCGGGTGTCACTCGCCCGCGCCCTGGTGCTCGAGCCGCGGTTGCTCGTCGCCGACGAACCGACCTCGGCGCTCGACGTCAGCGTGCAGGAGACCGTCCTCGAGGTCCTCGGCGAACTGCAGGACGACCTGGGCTTCGCGTGCCTGTTCGTCTCGCACGACCTGGCCGTGGTGCAGCACTTCGCCGAGCGCGTCGTCGTGATGCGCCAGGGCGTCGTCGAGGAACAGGGCACCACCGGCACGACGCTGCTCCACCCCACCACCGACTACACGCGACGCCTGCTCGCCGCTGTACCCGTGCCGGACCCCGTCCTGCAACGGCAGCGTCGGACGGAGCGTCTCGCCTCGCTCGCGGCGGTGACCGCGTGAACCGGGTGATCGCCGGCGTCGACGTCGGCGGCACGAACACCAAGGTCGTGCTGACGACCCCGGACCTCGAGGTCATCGACCGCGTCGACCTGCCGACGCCCGCCCACGCGGGCGGGGCGGCGATCGTGACGGCCGCCGTCGGGGCGGTGACGGGCCTGCTCGTCCGGCACCGGGCCTCCTTGACGGGTGTCGGGGTGGGCGCGGCCGGCGTGGTCGACGCGGCCACGGGCACCGTCCTGGTGACGGGCAACTCGTTCACCGGCTGGGCCGGTTACGGCGTGACCCGCGCGGTCAACGACGCCCTCGGCGTGCCGGCGACGCTCGACAACGACGTGAACGCGTTCCTGCTCGGCGAGATCGCCACGGGTGCCGTCGCGGGGGAGTCCGACGTGCTCGGGATGACCCTCGGCACCGGGGTCGGCGGTGCGTTCGTGCTCGGCGGACGGCTGTTCGCGGGGCCGCGCGGGGCCGCCGGTGAGATCGGCCACGTGCCGGGCTTCGGTGACGCGCTGTGCACCTGCGGACAGATCGGGCACCTCGAGACCATCGCGGGCGCGCGGGGCATCGCCGACCGGTACGCCGAACGGTCCGGCCGGCGGCTGTCGGCGCGCGACGTCGCGGTCGCCGCGCGTGCCGGTGACACGGACGCCGCTGCCGTCTTCGAGGCCGCGGGCTGGGGACTGGCGCGCGCCGCCCTGCTCACCGCGGGGATCCTCGACGTCACGACGATCGTGATCGGCGGCGGCATCGCGCGGTCGTGGGATCTGCTCGAACCGGCCATCACCGCGGCGATCGCGGCCGAGCCCCCGGTGAGCGGCGCGACGATCCGGCTGGCGCAGTCGACCCTCGGGTCGGACGCCGTGGCGCTCGGTGCCGCGTCGCAGGTGCGGGCGTTGGTGCCGGAGGCCGAGTCGGTCTAGGGCTTCGTGCGTGTGATCTCCGGGCGGGCGCGGCTGGTGATGGCCGCGGGCCCCGTCCGTGCTGACGGGGTCGCTGATCCGTCAGCCGGCGCGTCCGTCGGTGGGTGCCGGCTCGGTGATCCGCTCACCGGTCGCCGGGTCCCACCCGATCGTGCGGGGTTCGGCGGGGCGATCGCGGCGCTCGGTCTTCGGGAAGAACCCTCGCGTGGACGGCAGGTAGCTCAGGACCGTCGCGGCGACGAGGGCGATCGGGTAGAGGAAGCCTGCGGCCCCCGCGCCGAGCACGAGCCCGACCACGGTGTTCACCACGGCGAAGCCGGCGACGATCGCGAGCCAGAGCCGTGCGGACGCCGATCCGCGGGCCATCCGGATCGCCAGCCAGACGAACAAGGCCGCGAAGGCGAGGCCGATGAAGGAGCCGACCAGTGCGACGGCGAGCCCACCGTCGGTGTGCACCACCGCGACGACCAGGAACCCGAGGCGGACGAGCACCACGGCGCACCAGATGCCGGACGCGATGGTGACGACGGTCGGGCGCGTCTTCCGCGCGGTGTTCGTGCTCATGTCGCCCCTTCGGTTTCCCGGTCGACACGATCCTAGGGCGACCGGGTCCGTCGAAGTGCGGACTGGTGCGGCCCTCGAACGAGGGTCAGGATGCTGCCTAGTTGCACAGCGCAACGGGTCAGGTGCTTCCCCGACAGAGGAGTCGTCATGAAGAAGTCCATCGCAGCCGCGTTCGCCGCCGCGGCCGTCATCACCGCGGGCGTGTTCGCCGCGTCACCCGCCTCGGCACTGCCGGCCAGCACGAAGGTCGTCGGTGGCGAGAAGGCCCCCACCACCTCGTGGGCGGTCCAGCTCGAAGCGTCGGGCGGCTCCATCCCGTCGGGCTACGTCAGCAACTGCACCGGCGAGCAGATCAACGCCTCGTGGATCCTCACCGCCCGTCACTGCATCGACGGCATCGGTGCGATGAACGTCTACCACTCCAACTCCACGACCAACCGGGGCACCGCCGTCGCCGTCGACCGCGTCAGCGCCTCGCCCGCGGGCGACATCGCACTCGTGCACCTGCGGACCGCCTACTCGCTGTCCACCTACGCGCCCCTCGACCTCACCGCGACCGCCAAGTCGAGCGGGACCGGCACCATCCAGGGCTACGGCCTGCGCGCGAACGCGACCCAGTCCGACGGGCTCTACCAGGCCACCGTCTCGCTCACCGGTGCGAGCACCGACGCGTACAGCGGTCGTGCGCAGCACCTCACCGGCGTGACCGGTGCCTCGAACCACGGCGACTCCGGCGGCCCGCTGCTCGTGAACGGCAAGGTCGTCGCCGTCTGCTCCACCGGTGACAGCGCCGACCCCGGCGCCGACACCAAGGCCGGCTCGAACTACGCCCTGCTGTCGCAGGCCTCGTCCTGGATCCGGACCACGGCCGGCGTCTGAACCACGTGACGGACGGGAGGCCCGTGGCGACGCCGCCACGGGCCTCCCGTCCGTCACCAGCCGTGTCCCAGGACCGCAGCGGCTGAACGCGCGTCCACGCGCGACGACGACAGTGGAACGCATGAGCCAGTACGACAAGCGCGATCCGAACACCCTCTACCCGGCCCCGCCGTACCCGAAGCAGGAGCAGTCGCTGCCGGGTGCCGCGTGGAAGATGGACCCGAAGCCCGACCACGGCGAGGAGAGCTACGTCGGCCGGGAGCGGCTGACCGGCTACCGCGGCATCATCACCGGCGCCGACTCCGGCATCGGTCGCGCCGCCGCCATCGCCCTCTCGCGTGAGGGAGCCGACCTGGTGCTGTCCTACCTGCCGGACGAGCAGGAGGACGCCGAAGAGGTCCGCGACCTGCTCGAGTCCGAGGGACGTCGCGCCGTGCTCTTCCCCGGGGACATCTCCGACGAGCAGTACTGCATCGACCTGGTGCAGAAGGGCGTCGACGAGTTCGGCGGTCTCGACACCCTGGTCATGGTCGCCGGCCGCATGGACAGCAACGAGGACATCCTGACCCTCGACACGTCGATGTTCGACTCGACGTTCAAGACCAACATCTACTCGCTGTTCTGGCTGACCAAGGCAGCGGTGCCGCACCTCGAGCCGGGCTCCACCATCGTGACGACCGGTTCGATCCAGGCGTCGACGCCGTCGGCCGACAAGATCGACTACGCCGTGTCGAAGGGCGCGATCAAGCTCTTCACCGAGGCCGTCGCCCAGCAGCTCGCGCCGAAGGGCATCCGCGTGAACTCCGTCGCACCGGGGCCGGTGTGGACGCCGCTGCAGCCGGGCTCTGACGATGCCGAGACGGTGTCGCACTTCGGCGAGACCTCGCCGTTCGGCCGGCCCGGTCAGCCCGCCGAGCTCGGTGCCGCGTACGTGCACCTGGTGAGCCCGGAGTCGAGCTACCAGTCGGGGTCCACGATCACGATCGCCGGCGGAACGCCCGCGTTCTGAGACTCGGAGGTACTGACATGTCCGCAGTGACGCACACCGTGCTGGTGGCGTGGGACGGGGCCGACCGATCCTCCGACGCTTCGGCGCTTTCGCGTGAGCACCTGCCACGGATCGACGGTGTCGAGTCCGTGCAGTCGGGCACGAGCGTGAGCACCGAGGGGCTGGAGGGCGGGTTCCACTGGATGCTCGTGGTCCGGTTCCGCGACCGCGAGGCGCTCGCCGGGTACCTGCCGCACCCGGAGCACCGGCCGGTAGCCGAGTTCATCGGCGGGGCGAGTGCCCGGGTCGTGGTCTTCGACGTCGAGGACGCCGCGTAGCCGGCAGCGCCTGACGACGGATCAGCGCCGGTCGATCGTGCTGACGATCATGCCGGTGCACACGAACAGGATGCCGCCGACGAACGCCGACGCTCCGACCACGGCACCTTCGACGCCACCGAGGATCAACGCCGCGATCGCACCCATCACGGCCAGGGGCACGCCGACCAGGTAGGCGACGAGCGTGGCTTCGGGGATGAGGTTCTGCGCGCCCACGTCAGTGCTGCTTCCGGCGGCGGGAGGCCTGCAGCGCGATGACCGCTGCTCCGGTGACGGCGAGCCCGCCGGCCCAGGGGAGCAGGTGCATCGCGTCGGAGCCCGTGTAGGCGAGCTCGCCCGTGGTGGCGGTCGACGTGGCGACCGTGCCCGTGGGGGAGACAGCCAGAGCCGCGGTGGGCTGGACCACGACCGTGAAGGCGGTCGCGAACCCGCTCGAGGCGACTTCGAGGGAGTGCGTCGACGCCTCGGGGAACGTGACGTCGGTCGCGACCCACGGATCGCGGCTCGGCGTGATGACGTCGGAAGGGTGATCCGAGGTCACCGTGAACGGCACCGGGTAGCCGTCGGCGTCATCGACCTCGTTGCCGAAGCGGTCGACCAGGTGGCCGCTGACGAGCAGGGTCCCGCCCTGGTCGATGGTGGGCTGGCCGCCCTCGAACCCGACCCCGAACCCGATGTACCCACCGTCGGGCTGACGGGTGGTCTCGTTCTCGAACGTCCAGACGGTGCCGTCGCGTTCGATGACCCAGCTGGTGGAGTGCGCGGTGAGGAAGGTGTCCTTGTCCTCGGCGTTGACCTCCACGCCGAGCGGTGCGGCGGCGTCGATCGTGATGTTGACGTACTGCGACGCGGTCGTGGTGCCGCTCGTCGCGACGATGCGGAACGCGTACGTGCCGGAGTAGCGGGGCGTCCCGGAGAGCGCGCCGGTGGCGTGGTCCAGGGACAGGCCGTACGGCAGGTACCCGGACTCGTCACCGTCGTCCTCGCTCGCGTACGGATCGTCGAGCGAGTAGTACGCAGCCGAGTACGTCGGTGTGGGGAAGCCCTCGGCGGCGAACGTGTGGGTGAAACGTTCACCGGCGACCGCGGAGAACGTGATCGGGTCGTCTTCGGTCGAGGCCTCCGGGAAGGTCGCCTCCTGCGTGACGACGGCCGTCGTGGTCGTCGCGGACTCGTCGGTGTCGCTGGTGATCGTGACGCGGATGGTCTTGCCGGCGTCCGAGGCAGCGACGACGTACGAGTCGGCGGTGACCGGCAAGGACGTGTCACCGCTGGTCCACGCGTAGGCCAGGTCGCCGGTGAAGTCGTGCCCGGTCGCGGTCAGGGTGCTGCCGACGGTCGCGTCCCCGGTGATCGTCGCGGTCGGCGAAGCGGCCGGTTCGGCTGCGACGGGCGCGGTGGGATCGGGAGTCGCAGTCGCGGCCGACGTGCTGACCGGCAGGGACGATTCCGCGGTGGGATCAGCTGTCGCCTCGGCCGTCGGCGTGGACGTCGCCCCGGGAACCGGCGGAGCCGACTCGTCAGCGCCGTCGGCCGTGCTGTCAGTGCCCTGCGCCGGGGACGCGGTCGCGGTCGTCGTCGGTGCGACGGGCTGCTCGTCGGCGAAGGCGGTCGTGGCCGTCAACGCGCTGAAGCCGGTGCTCAGGCCGATCACGGCGATGGTTGCGGCGATCGCGCAGGCGCGTCGAAGTGTTGCAGTGCTGTGCTGCACGGGTGGGTCCCCTCGGGTGTGCAGTCCGGCAGGAGACCGGACGTCTGAGATCGCCGGAAGCCGACGCTCTCGGATCGTAGCCAACCTTGGAACGGGCTGAGGGCCACGTCGCGAGCATCCCCCACGAATTGGGGGCGAGCGGTCACTCCACCAACGACTGCGTCCCGAGCACGATCGCCAGCGCCAACCGCTCGGCGTCCACCGACCCCGGCACGGCCGTGTAGGCCAGGATCCGCAGGTCCTCCGGCCCGACCACCAGGGTGTCGCAGTCGAGCGTGACGAGCCCGACGTCGGGGTGGTCGATCACCTTGCGGCGGGCCGTCTCGCCCAGGGTCGTCGCACCCGAGTCCCACAGCTCGACGAACCGCGGGCTCGCCGCCCGGAGATCATGCACGAGCCGCTGCAACTGCCGGTCGAGCGGGTAGCGGGCCGCGGTCATGCGGAGTCCGGCGACCAGGTTCTCCTCGAACGCCGCCTGTTCCGCGGGTGTGTGCACGGCGCGGCTGCCGGAGCCGACCAGGTGCCGCCATGCGGTGTTCCGCTCGTTCCCGCGCATCCCGCCGATCGGCCCCATCAGGGCTTCGTGCGGAGCGTTTGCGACGAGCAGGTTGCCGGCGGCGTCGAGCACCGCGACGGGGGTGTCGGCGAGCCGGTCGAGCAGCCGCTGCACGCTCGGCGGGATCCGCGACGGTACGACGTCCGCACCGGGGGTCGCGTGCCCGGCGAGCCGGTAGAGCAGCTCGCGCTCGGCGTCGGACACTCTGAGCGCCCGCGTCAGCGCCTCGACCACCTGGGCGGACGGCGACGTCGCGCGTCCCTGTTCCAAGCGCGTCAGGTAGTCGGCGGAGATCCCCGCGAGGCCCGCGAGTTCCTCACGCCGCAGCCCCGCCGCGCGACGCCGCGGCCCGACGGTCATGCCGGCGGCCGCGGGGGTGACGTGGTCGCGGAGCCGTCGCAGGGTGTGCCCGAAGTCCGTGTCCGCCATGCCACCAGTCTGCGCGCACGTCGCGGCCCCGTCCTGGCCCCACCAGTCCTACGACAACCGGGCGACTCCCTGCCGACCCGCGTCGAGCGCGACGCTGGACCCATGACAACGACACTCATCACCGGCGCCACCCGTGGCCTCGGCAAGGAAACCGCCCGCCAGCTCGTCGCAGCCGGCCACACCGTCTGGATCGGCGCTCGCGACGCCGACCAGGGCGCGGCCGTCGCCGCCGAGATCGGCGCACGCTCCGTCCAGCTCGACGTCCGCGACGACGACTCGGTCGCCGCAGCCTTCACGCACATCGCCGCGAACGGCGGCCTGGACGTCCTGGTCAACAACGCCGGCATCGCGATGTGGGGTCTGAACGGACCGGACGCGCTCGCCGTCTTCGACACGAACGCCGTCGGCATCGTCCGCACGACCGAGGCCGCGCTGCCGATCCTGCGCCGATCGACCAGCCCCCTCGTCGTCAACGTCGGCAGCGCGCTCGGCTCGTTCACGGCGGTCCACGACCCGGACAGCGCGGCGTCGACCGTGCAGGCCGCGGTCTACGGCGCGAGCAAATCGGCCGTCTCGATGCTCACGGTGCAGTACGCCCGCATCGCACCCGAGGTGCGCTTCGTCGTCCTCGAGCCCGGCTACACGGCGACCGAGCTCGGCGGGGTGCCGAACCCGCACGGTCGCCCCGTCGAGGTGAGCGCCGCGACCGTCGCGGCTGCGGCGAGCGTGGGCCCGGAGGGCCCGACCGGCGTGTTCCTGGAGGACGGCCAGCCGCTCGGGTGGTGACGTCGTGACGGACGGGAGGCACGGTGCCAGCTGGCACCGTGCCTCCCGTCCGCCGTGCGGTCGCGTCTACAGCAGCTGGCGCGCGTTGGTCGACGCGAGGTCCAGCAGCTCGTCGCCGCGACCGGACAGCACCGTGCGGATGGCGTAGAGCGTGAAGCCCTTCGCCTGCTCGAGCGTGACCGCCGGGGGCATCGAGAGCTCCTGCCGGTTCGCGCGGACGGACACGAGCGCGGGGCCGTCGTGCGCGAGCGCGGCGGCCATCGCGTCCTCGAAGTCGTCGGACACGTCGACCTTGAAGCCCTTGATGCCGATCGCCTCGGCGACCGCGGCGAAGTCCGGGTTCTGCAACTCGGTGCCGTAGTTCACGAACCCGGCAGCCTTCATCTCGAGCTCGACGAAGTTCAGCGACGAGTTGTCGAACACGACGATCTTCACGGGAAGCTTGTTCTGCACGATCGTGATGAGCTCGCCGAGCAGCATCGTCAGCCCGCCGTCACCCGCGAGCGCGATCACCTGGCGGTCCGGGAACGCCGTCTGCGCACCGATCGCCTGCGGGACGGCGTTCGCCATCGTGCCGTGCACGAACGAGCCGATCAGACGACGCTTGCCGTTCATCGTGAGGTAGCGCGACGCCCACACCACGGGGGAGCCGACGTCCGGGATGAACACGGCGTCCTGCGCGGCGATCCGGTCGAGCACCCGGGCGACGTACTGCGGGTGCAGCGGCTTCTTCTTGCCGGCGGGGACGGCCAGGTCGTCGAGCTTCTCGCGGGTCTTCCGGTAGCGCTTCAGCGATTCCTCGAGGTGCTTCGTCGGGTGCGAACCGGTCAGCAGCGGGATGAGCGCGAGGGCGGTGTCCTTGACGGTGCCGACCAGGCCGATGTCGACGGGGTGTCGCCGGCCGAGCTGCGACCCGCGGATGTCGACCTGCACGTGCTTCGCCTTGGCGGGGAAGAACTGCTGGTACGGGAAGTCGGTGCCGAGCATGAGCACGACGTCGGCGTCCTCCATCGCGCGGTACCCGGACGCGAAGCCGAGCAGACCCGTCATGCCGACGTCGTAGGGGTTGTCCCACTCGATGTGCTCCTTGCCGCGCAGGGCGTGCACGATCGGGGCCTGCAGGCGCTCGGCCAGCGCGATGACCTCGTCGTGGGCCCCGGCGACACCGGCGCCGGCCAGGATCGTGACCTTGTCGGCGCCGTTCAGCAGCTCGGCGGTGCGGAGCAGCTCGGCCTCGCTCGGCACGATGCGCGGCGTCGTGCGCTCGATGCGGGTGGTGCGGTCGTCCTTCGCCTCGGCGAGCAGGACGTCGCCGGGGATCACGAGCACCGCGACCCCGCGCTTCTCGACGGCTTCGCGCATCGCGATCTCGAGCAGGCGGGGCATCTGGGTCGGGTCGGCGACGTACTCGACGTAGACCGAGCACTCGCGGAACAGCTCCTGCGGGTGGGTCTCCTGGAAGTAGCCGGAGCCGATCTCGGCGGTGGGGATGTGCGCGGCGATCGCGAGGACCGGGACGCGCGACCGGTTGGCGTCGAACAGGCCGTTGATGAGGTGCAGGTTGCCGGGACCGCAGCTGCCGGCGCAGACCGCGAGCTCGCCGGTCAGTTCGGCCTCGGCGCTCGCGGCGAACGCAGCGGCCTCCTCGTGGCGGACGTGCTCCCACCGGATCGTGCCGTCCTTGCGCAGGGCGTCGGTGAAGCCGTTGAGGGAGTCCCCCGGCAGGCCGTAGACGCGGGCGACGTCGTTCTTGCGGAGGGTGGCGACGATGTTCTCGGCAACGGTTGGCATGCCTCCTGTCTACTCGCGGGCGGCTGCGCTGAGTGCTTTCAGAGGCTCGCCGGGCCCGTGGTCGGAGTCGGGGCTGGGACGATGGTCGGATGACCGACGCGCCGCTGCTCCGCCCCCGCCGACCGGAGTCCGACGGCACCGGGATCCTCGAGCCGTCGCCCTACCCGCTCGTCTCCGTCGCGATCGCGGTCATCGCCGTGGTCGTCATCACGCTCGTCGGGTTCGCCCTCGGCACGGTCGACCTCGGACTGTCGAAGGCCCTGAACGCCCTGCACACCGGCGCGATCGGGGCGTTCACCACCGCCGTCTACCACGTCATCAGTCCGGGTCCGGCGATCGGGATCACCGTCGTCGTCGTGGCCGTGATCTGGTGGCGCACCCGGAGTCTCCGCCCGGCCCTGGCCTTCGGCGGCACGATCGCCATCACGTGGGTGCCGTCCGCGGTCGTGAAGGAGATCGTCCACCGCGCCAGGCCCGACGTCGCCGTGCTGCCGCACCCGTTCCCGGTGCAGCCCGACCCCGGGTACCCGAGCGGGCACACCGTCTACATCACGGCGTTCGTGATCGCGCTGATCTGGCTGCTGCGCGAGACCCGGTGGCACCGACTCGCACGGACGCTCGGGGTCGTCGCGATCGTGGTGGTGTTCTTCTCGGTGTCGATCGACGCGGTGCACTACCCGACCGACGCGGTGGCCTCGATCCTGTGGGCGCTCGCCGTGGCCCCGGGGGTGCGGGTGGTGTGGGTCGACTGGCTCATGCCGCGGATCCCGTTCCTGCGGGGTCGGTGACCGACTCGGTACGACGTCCTCGATGTCGTGCGACGTCGAGGACGTCGTACCGGGTCAAGCCAGGCGGGTGCGTCCTCGGGCGACGAGCAGCGCCACGACGGCCACCACGGCGGACGCGAGCATCACGATCGCCAGCGGTGCCGCCGTCACCGAGCCGCCGATGCTGACGAGCGGCGACACCAGCGCCGCGAGCCCGAACTGCAGCGCACCGAGTACGGCCGACGCGCTGCCGGCAGCGGCGGGGACCGCGCCGAGGGCCAGTGCCGTGGCGTTGCCGAGCACCAGTCCGAGCGACCCGACCGCGGTGAACAGCGGGACCGCGAGCCAGAACACGGGCGCCGCGAAGACGACGAGCAGCGCGAACGCGACCGTCGAGGCGAACACCAGGGCGATGCCGAGCGACAGCACGCCGGTGACCGAACGCGTCTCGGTGAGCTTGGCGGACACGATGCTCACGCCCATCAGGGCCAGCGCGTTCAGCCCGAACGCCAGGCCGTAGCCGACGGTGCCGAGCCCGATCATGTCCTGGTACAGGAACGGCGAGGCGGAGATGTACGCCATCATCACGGCGAACGCGAAGCCGAACACGGCGATGTAGCCGAGGAAGGTGCGGGAGCGCAGCGCACGGAGCGGCGAACCGGAGCCCTTCCGCTCCTCGCGCAGCACGTCGCGGTGCGCCTTCAGGTGGGTCTCACGGATGACGGCGAGCACCGCGACGAGCATGACCACGGACAGACCGAGCACGATCGACAGCAGGCCGCGCCAGCCGATCGGACCGGTGAGCAGGCCACCGAGCAGCGGAGCGACGACGGGGGCGACCCCGCCGACGATCATCATGAGCGAGAACGCGCGGGCTGCGGGCTTGCCGGTCGCGAGATCGGAGATGACCGCACGGCTGATCACCATGCCGGCCGCACCGCCCAGGCCCTGCAGGAGTCGAGCCGCGATGAGCACGCCGATGTTCGGTGCGAACACGGCGGCGACGCTCGCGAGGACGCACAGTGCCGCGCCGGCGATGAGCGGCGGCACGCGGCCGAACCGGTCGGACAGCGGGCCGAAGACGAGCTGGCCGGCCGTGACGCCGACCAGGAACGCGGTCAGGGTGAGCTGCACGGTGGTGGCGCTCGCACCGAGCTCGGTGGTCATCTGCGGGAACGCCGGCAGGTACAGGTCGGTGGCGAAGGGGGCGACGGCGCTGAGCAGGCCGAGCACCAGCAGCAGCGGTGTCGTGATGCCCTGCTGCCTGGTCGTGGGTGTCGCGGCGTGCGCGCGGATGGTTCCGGTGTCCGTGGTCATTGTTATGAAAGCATAACTCATTGCCGATCCTCGGTACAGTACGGACATGCACTCCGCCGTGTCCGACCACGTCCTCGCCGACCTCGCCGACGTCGTGCTGCGGATCTCGCGGGAGATCGACCCGCACGGTGCCGGGGCGCTCGACATCGTGCCGCTCACCGGGACCGAGGCGCTCGTGATGCGTTGGGTCGACCGCAACCCGGGCACCTCGCCGAGCGCAACGGCCGAGGCGACGGCACTCAAGCGCAGCAACCTCAGCGTCGCGCTGCGGTCCCTGGTGGAGAAGGGGATGGTCGAACGTCGGCAGGACCCGGACGATGCGCGGACCGTGCAGCTGCACTCGACCGACGTGGCGCGGGAGAGCATCGGACGCCTCCGCGCGCACTGGGCCGGCAAGCTCCGCGCCGCGCTCGGCGGCGACGACCACGGGGTGTCCGAGGCGCGCGCGCTGCTCGACCGGATCGACGAGGGGCTGCGCGGGGTCTAGTCCTGCGGCGCGTCGTCCTCGATCGGCAGCAGCCGCCGAGCGCCGTGGCCTTCGTCGCCGAGCGTGTCGCCCGGGTTCACCACCGAGCACGCCCCGAGCGAGACGCAGCCGCACCCGATGCACTGCGTCATCTCCTGCTGCAGCCGCTCGAGTTCCAGCTGGCGGGCCCGGAGTCGCGCACGCCACCGCTCGTTCAGCCGGTTCCAGTCGCGCAGGGACGGCATCCGGTCGGCCGGCAGCGTGCCGAACTGCTCGGCCACCTCGCTGAGCGGGATGCCCAGGCGCTTCGCCACCTGGATGATCGCGATCCGCCGTTCGACGTGTCGCGGGTACATGCGGGTGCCGCCGTCGGTGCGCTCGGGGCGGATCAGGCCCTTGCGCTCGTAGAAGTGCAGGGCCGACGCGGCGACGCCGGTGCGTCGGACGATCTCGCCGATCGGGAGCAGGTCGGTCGGGCGGGGCGGCTGGATCTCGACCATGGTCGAGATCTTACGGTGGCTCGGACGGGAGGCCCGTGGCGGGCCCGCCACGGGCCTCCCGTCCGTCCGTTGGTCACGTCTACCGCTGCTGGAACGACTCCCAGAGCAGGAACGCGGTGAACAGGACGAACGGCGTGCACGCCACCACGTTGAGCCACCGGTGCTCGACGACCACCGCGACGAACTCGCGCAGGAACGCGCTCGGCACGTAGTACGGCGCCGTCCGCGAACCCACCACCTGTGCCGGCAGGTCGAGCCGCCGGGCCAGGGTGGCGGCGCGGAGCACGTGGTAGTTGTTCGTGACCACGACGACCTGACCGTCGCGCCCGGCCTCGGCCTGCACGGCGCGCGAGAACCGCAGGTTCTCACGGGTGTTGCGTGACTCGGTCTCGGGCCGGACGTCCTCGGGATCTGCGCCGTTCGCCAACAGGTACTCGGCCATCGCGGTGCCCTCGGGGCGAGGCTCGTCGTCGCCCTGCCCGCCGGAGGGGATCAACAGCGGCCGGCGCCCGGCGGCCCGCTCGGCGCGGTAGACCACGAGCGCCCGGTCGAGACGGCTGCGGAGCAGGGGCGGCACCTCGCCGCGGATCAGCCCGGAACCGAGGACGACGATCGCGTCCGGCACCGTCCCGTGGCGCATCCGGCCGTAGACCACGAAGTACACGGCGAACGCGATGAGGGACACCGCGAAGTACCCGCAGACGAACACCATCAGCACGGCGACCGCGATCCGGGTGCCGTCCCAGAGCGTGAAGCCCTCGCCGCTGGCGGACACGAACAGTGCGATGGCGACCGCGGGCAGCACGAACACGAGCACCCCGGCGACCAGCGACAGCGTGTTGCCGAGGCTGCGCCCCTCGGAGCGGAGCATTCGGAACCCGTTCGCGATGAGCGCCACACCGAGGACGACCACCGCGAGCGGGACGAGCAGCAGCACGGTGCCGACGAGCAGACTGAACCCGGGGACCACGAGCGTCAGGGCGGTCACGGCCGTGGCGAGCGCGAAGAACGCGGCTGCGGTCAGGAACACCCCGTTGCGGAGCATCCGCGGGTCACGCCGCCTGCTCACGACGTACAGCAGCAGGAACACCAGCGCGAACAGGGCGGGCGCACCCACGGCGGTCATCGGTCGGCCGTACGGAGCGCGGTCATGCGCTCCACGCTACCGGTCGGGGATCAGGAGACCGCCCGGCGGATCAGATCGGCGACGGTCGCTTCATCCGCCTCGGAGAACCCCGGCGTGATCGCCCACGACGTCGGCCAGAACGTCCCGTCGTCGAGCGCGGCCGAGTCCTGGAACCCGAGCGTCGCGTAACGGGCCGTGAACTTCGCGGCGTCCTGGAAGAAGAACGCCGCCTTGCCGTCCTTGTAGTACGCGGGCATGCCGTACCAGAGCTTCGGTGCGAGGTCGGGCGACACCTCGAGCGCGATGCGGTGGATGCGTTCCGCGAGCCCGCGGTCGGGCTGGGGCATCTCCGCGATCTTCGCCTCGACCGCAGCGGCGTCCGCTGCCGCCTTCTCCGCCTTGGTGCCCTTCGTACCGCGGGTGCGTCTGACCTCGGCGGCGTGCTCCTGCATCGCCGCGCGTTCCTCGTCGGTGAAGGTGCCCTCGGTCTTCGTCGTCCGTGCCATGGTCGTGCCCTTCCGTGTCGGTGCGACGATCATGCACCCGATCGCGCGTGCTGCGCTCGTCCGATGGTGCCGGTGGCAGGCTCGGTCCATGACCTACATCGCCAGCGACGACCGCTACGACTCGATGACGTACCGCCGCACCGGCCGCTCTGGCCTCGACCTGCCGTTGCTCTCCCTGGGGTACTGGCACAACTTCGGTGACGACGTGCCGTTCGAGACGCAGCGCGCGATCAGCCGTCGCGCCTTCGACCTCGGGATCACGCACCACGACCTCGCGAACAACTACGGCCCGCCGTACGGAGCCGCCGAGGTGAACTTCGGGCGCCTGATGCGTGAGGACTTCCGGCCGTACCGCGACGAGATGGTCGTGTCGACCAAGGCCGGGTGGGACATGTGGCCGGGGCCGTACGGTCAGGGTGGCGGTTCGCGGAAGTACGTGCTGGCCTCGCTCGACCAGTCCCTGCAGCGGACGGGTCTCGACTACGTCGACGTCTTCTACTCGCACCGCCTCGACGCCTCGACCCCGCTCGAGGAGACGATGGGTGCGCTGCACACCGCGGTCCAGCAGGGCAAGGCGCTCTACGTCGGCATCTCGTCGTACGACGCGGAACGCAGCCGCCAGGCCGCCGCGATCCTGCGCGACCTCGGGACCCCGCTCCTCATCCACCAGCCGTCGTACTCGATGCTCAACCGCTGGATCGAGACCGAGGGGCTGCTCGACGCCGCCGGCGAGCTCGGCTTCGGCGTGATCGGGTTCACCGCGCTCGCGCAGGGCCTGCTCACCGGCAAGTACCTGGACGGGGTGCCCTCGGACTCCCGAGCCGCCGCCGGCAAGTCGCTCGACGCCTCGAGCATCACCCCGGAGGTCGTCGGGCACCTCCGGGCACTGGACGACGTCGCCGCGGCTCGTGGACAGTCCCTGGCGCAGCTCGCCCTGGCCTGGGCGCTCCGTGACGAGCGGGTGACCTCGCTCGTGATCGGGGCGTCGAAGGTGTCGCAGCTCGAGGACAACGTCGCGGCGCTGGCGAACACCTCGTTCACCGACGAGGAGCTCCGCATCATCGACGAGCACTCCGTCGGCATCACCGACGTCGACCTGTGGGCGGGCGCGCGTGCCGGCGAGGTCTCCTGACCGCGGACCTACGAGCGGTTCGGTCCGGCGCCCACCGGGGTCCGACCGCGCAGTCGCTCGCGGCTGAGCGCCGGCAGGGCGAACCCGGTGTCCCGTTCGAGCACGTGGGTGCCCGGCGCGACGATCGCGTCGATCGCGTCGAGCAGCCCGTCGTCGAGGAGGATCTCGGACGCCTGCACGTAGGCGTCCACGTGCGACACGGTGCGCGGCCCGATCACCACCGAGGACACGTCCGGGTGGGTCAGGGCGAAGGCGACCGCGAGCTCCGACACCGTGAACCCGGCGTCGTCGGCCAGTCGTCCGAGCCGGTCGGCGACGTCGAGCTTCCGACGGTTCCGCGGGGCGCCGATGTCGTACGCGTCCGGCTGTTCGTCGACGTGCGGTGAACGAGGTTGGACGGTGCCGTTGCGGTAGGTGCCCGCGAGCCAGCCGCCGGCGAGGGGTGCTCCGGCCAGGACCCCGAGACCGAAGCGACGGGCGACCGGGAACACCGTGCGCTCCGCCGTGCGGGTGAGGATCGAGTAGGGCACGTGGGTGGCGGTGGCGCTCTTCGACCCGGACCGCAGCCACTGCGCCTCGACGAGCTCCTCGGCCGGGAACCCGGGGAGCCCGAAGGCCCGGATCTTGCCCTGTGCCACCAGGTCGGCGAGGGCGTCGAGCGTCTCGTCGAGCGACGTCGCCGGGTCCGGCAGTGCCGGCTGGTACAGGTCGATGACGTCGGTGCCGAGTCGCTGCAGGCTCCGCTCCACGGCACGGAACATCCACCGCCGCCCGTTGCCCCGGTGCGCCGGGTCCTGGTCGACCGGGGCGCCGAACCGCACCGACAGGAACACGTCCTCGCGCCGTCCGGCGATCGCCGCGCCCACAGCCGTCTCGGCCAGGCCCGCGCCGTCGGCGTCCGAGACGTCGACCGACGTCACACCGCGGGTGAGCGCCTCGAGCACGAGGGTCACTCCGGCCGACGGGTCGTGGGCCGCGACGCCGGCGACGGCACGCGTCCCGAGCGTCAGCGAGCTGACGGGCGCCCCCGTGCGCCCCATGCGTCGCTGTTCCATGCGCGCCACGATATGGGCCGAGCGGGCCGCAGGACGGTCCGGTGACGAAGCATTACCCCTGGCCCCGACCGGAACGGTTGGTACGATGGGAGCAGTTCTGAAACACGCAGTGTGTATCTACCGGCCGCCGGCTCCCCGGCGGACAACGGCGGCACCCGATGGGTCCGCCCCCACCGAACCGGGCCGGGCCGAGAAGGCACACCCCCATGCTCCACACCAGTCCCACCCCGTCCGCGCCCGCCCCGGAGCGCACGGACACCGCGACCGCCGGAGACGCCTCGCTCGTCTCCCTCGCCGGACGCTGGTACTTCCCGGTGGCGTTCATCGCCCGCCTGCCGTTCGCCATGATGGTCGTCGGGGTCCTCACCCTCGTCGTGGCCGCGCGTGACTCCGTCGCCCTCGGCGGCGTCAACTCCGCCTCGGTCGGCATCGGTGCCGCGGTGTTCGGACCGATGGTCGGCGCCGCCGCGGACCGGTTCGGCCAGCGTGCCGTGCTCGTCCCCGTCGGCCTCGTCAACGCGGCGCTGCTCGGCGCGTTCCCCTTCGTCGTCAGCGGCAGCGCGCCGGACCTGGCCGTGCTCGCGATGGCGTTCTGCATCGGGGCGTCCGCGCCCCAGGTCGCGCCGATGTCCCGTACCCGGCTCGTCGCCATCATCGCGCAGCGCATGCGGCCGGCCCGCCGCGAGAAGACCCTCAGCGGCACGATGGCGTACGAGTCCGCCGCCGACGAGACCGTCTTCATCATCGGCCCGTTCCTGGTCGGCATCCTCGCCAGCGCGATCGCCCCCTGGGTCGCCGTGGCCGGTGCCTCGGCCCTGACCTTCGTGTTCGTGACCGCCTTCGCGCTGCACCCCACCGGCAAGCTCGTGCTCGGGCAGCACGAGGAACTGACCCAGGCCCCGGCGCGCCAACTCCTGCGTCCGCGGCTCGTCGTCGTGGTCGGCGGGATCCTCGGCATCGGCCTGTTCTTCGGCTCGACCCTGACGTCGCTGACGGCGTTCATGGAGACCCACGGCGAGGCGTCCCAGGCCGGCCTGCTCTACGGCCTGATGGGCATCGGTTCGGCCGGACTCGCCCTCGGGTCCGCAGCGTTCCCGCGGTCGTTCGGCCTCGGCTGGCGCTGGCTCGTGTTCGGTGTCGTGCTGCTCGGCGGCGCGATCGCGTTCTCGCAGGCCGACTCCGTCGTGGCGGTCGGCATCGTCCTGGCGATCATGGGCGTCGGCATCGGTCCGACCCTCGTCGCGCAGTACAGCCTCGGTTCGGACCGTTCACCGGTCGGCCGGTCCGCGACCACGATGACGATCCTCGGTTCCGCCGTGATCGTCGGGCAGTCGATCGCCTCCGCCATCACGGGCGACCTGGCGGAGCAGCACGGCACAGCCGCGGCGATGGTGCTCCCCGCCGCCTCGGCAGCGGTCGTCGTGCTGGCAGCCGTCGTCAACCTGCTGCTGCGGCGCCGGACGGCCGCCTGACGATCAGGACTCGGTGTCGTCGACCAGCAGGTCCTCGTGCCGGTAGTCGTCCGCCCGCAGCCCGGCGCGGGCGATCATGTGCGTCGAGACGGGCACCAGGAACAGCTGGAACACCATGATGGGCAGGACGACCCAGAACGCCGTCCAGGTCCCCACCGCGACCACGATCGCGGCCAGGGCGAACGCCAGCCCGAGCACCTGCGGCTTCGCCATGGCGTGCAGGCGGACGAGCGGGTCCGGGAACCGCACGATGCCGACGCCGGCGCCGAGGGACAGCAGCGAGCCGATGAGCAGCAGGGCGAGTGCGATCCACGCCCGCACGCCGGCGCCGTCGAGGAACGCCTGGATCATCTCGGTCACGACTGCTCCTCTGCTTCGGCGGCGTGCTCGGGGGTGGTGACGCTCAGGCCCTCGTCCGACGGGTCCGACGACGGCGTGACCGCTCGGGCCACGGCGACGGTGGCGAACACGCTCGTCGCCGCGATCACCACGAGCACGGGGATCCCGGTCAGGTCGCGCCGGACCACCATCGACGCCGCGATCACCACGAGCACGGTCGTCAGGACCATGTCCGATCCGATCATCCGGTCGAGGATCGTCGGGCCGCGCACGATCCGGAACACCGCGAGCGCGAGGGTGGCACCGAGCAGGGCCAGGACCAGGGCGATGCCGATCCCCATGACGACGACGGCGGCGCTCATCGGGTGACCTCCGGCAGCGGTTCGGACAGTTCGGAGACGTCCTGCTTCGAACCGAGGGCACGGATGACCATGGCCTCGATGCCGAGGGCCTCGCGACGAGCGGCCTCGACCTGCTCGACCCGCTCGGTGTCGAGCACGTGCAGCAGCAGGCGCCGGCGCCGCAGGTCGACGTCGGCGACGTACGAGCCGGGCACCAGCGAGATCGCGAGGGTCGCCAGCGTGAAGGTCATCTCGGCGGTGGAGTGCAGCTGCACGAGCGTGATGGAGCTGCGGCGGACACCCCGCGGCCGGAACGCGACCCAGGCGACCCGGAACGACGCCGTGATGACGAGTCCGGACCACACGACGAGGAACCGGACGGCGTGCACGATCGAGAACCGGGCCGACAGCGGGACCGGCGGGAGCGGCAGCGCCTGGGTGACGAGGAGCGCCACCACGATGCCGCAGAGCAGGGTCAGTGGCGTCCACGAGCCCCAGAGCAGGGCCCACAGGACGGTGAGCCCGGCGACGAGCGGGACGTCGTACCGCCACGCCACCGCGATGCGGCGGGCGTTCGCGACGTGTCGGGTGTCGGTGTTCACCGGTCACCCCCGAGGACGGCCTGCACGTACCGGTCCGGCGACTCGAGCGACTCCGCTGCGCGGCTCGCGTACCCGTAGAGCGGGCCGGCGACCACCGTGAGGGCGACGGATCCGAGGACCGCGACCGTCGTCACGCCGACGAGCATGCGCGGCAGCCGGACCTTGGTCGGCGCTTCGCCGACCGTCTCGGTCGACCCGGTGGCCGGACGGGAGGCACTGCTCGCGTGGGGTGCGTCGGTGACCGTCACCGAGCCTCCTGGGTGGAAGGCCTCACCCGTCTCCTCGGAGACGGTCAAGGGGGCGGGTTCCGGCGACCGCAAGGCTGCGTGCGGTTCGGCGGTCGTCGCGTGCGGTGCCGCGGCCTCGGCCGCGGGCTTCGGCCGCCAGAAGGCGGCGTCCCACACGCGCATCAGCGCGTACAGCGTGAGGAGCGACGTGACCACGCCGGCGGCGATCGTGACGTACGCCAGCGGGGAGCCGTCCTCGGCGGCGGCGCGGAACAGCCCGAGCTTGCCGATGAAGCCGGAGAACGGCGGGATGCCGCCCAGGTTGAACGCCGGGATCAGGTACAGCGCGGCCAGCAGCGGCGCGGCCTTCAACAACCCGCCGAGCGACCGGGTCGACGTGGTCCCCCCGACGCGTTCCATCAGGCCGGACACCAGGAACAACGTGGTCTGCACGACGATGTGGTGCACCGTGTAGAAGACCGCAGCCGCCGTCCCCGCGACCGTCCCGAGCCCGACACCCATCACCATGAAGCCGATGTGGCTGATGAGCGTGAAGGACAGCAGGCGCTTGACGTCGGTCTGGGACACCGCACCGAGCACCCCGACGACCATCGTCAACACCGCCACCACGAGCAGCACGTTGTTCAACTGCGGCCCGGGGAAGATCACCGTCTCGAGGCGGATGATCGCGTAGATGCCGACCTTCGTCAGCAGACCGGCGAAGACGGCCGTGACCGGGGCCGGGGCGGTCGGGTACGAGTCCGGCAGCCAGAACGCCAGCGGGAAGACCGCCGCCTTGATGCCGAAGCCGATGAGCAGCATCGTGTGCAGGAGCAGCTGCACGTGCTCGGGCAGCTCGGCGACGCGCTCGCTGATCTGGGCGATGTTGACCGTGCCGGTCGCGCCGTACACCAGGCCGATCGCGGCGAGGAAGATCGCCGACGCGATCAGGCTCGTGACGATGTACGTGGTGCCGGCCCGGACCCGCTGCTCGCTGCCGCCCAGGGTGATGAGCACGTAGCTCGCCACGAGCAGCATCTCGAACGCGACGTACAGGTTGAACAGGTCGCCGGCGATGAACGAGTCGAGCACGCCCGCGGCCAGCACGAGGTAGGTCGGGTAGAAGATCGTGACCGGGGCTTCACCGTCGTCGGCTGCGAGCCCCTGGCCGATCGAGAACAGCAGGACGATGAGCAGCACGCTGGCGCTCACCGTGAGGAGCAGGGCGCTGAGGCGGTCGACGACCAGCGAGATGCCGTACGGGGCGTCCCACCCGCCGACCTGCACGACGATGGTGCCGTGGTGGTCGACGAGCACCATGAGGGTCGCGGCGACGGCGAGTGCGACGACGAGCACCACGACGGTGATCGCTCGCTGGAGCTTCTGGTGCCGCAGGAGGCCGAGTGCGACGGCTGCGCCGAGCAGCGGGACGAGGACGAGGAGCGGGACGAGCCAGGTCATCGGTTCACTCCGTCCTGGTGCGGTTGGTGTTCGTGCGGATCGTCGGCGTCCTCGGGGGACTTCGGGTCGAAGTCGGCTTCCGGGTCGTCGTCGGGGTCGTCGCGTGTGCGGCCGATGGCGACGTCGGCTTCGTCGACCTCGACCTCGTCGGCACGGGACAGCTGCCACGAGCGGTGGATGAGGGCGAGCAGGAACGCGCTGACGGCGAAGGTGATGACGATCGCGGTCAGGGCGAAGGCCTGGGGGAGCGGGTCGGTGATGCCCTCGGAGGACTTGCCGATCGGCGGGTTGCCGGCGGCGCCCGACATCACCAGCAGGAGCAGGTTCAGGGCGTTGCCGAGCAGCAGGAAGCCGAGCAGCATCCGGGTCAGGGACCGCTCGAGCAGCAGGTAGACGCCGCAGGAGAACAGCACGGCCATCGCGATCACGAGGACGAGGGTGACGGTCATGTGGCGCTCCCTTCCGGGGTGGGGGCCTCGAGGGTGTCGCGGACCGACCCCTCGGTGGTGTCGCGGGTGGGTGCCGAGGCGTCTTCGAGGCGTTGCCGGTCGACCTCGGCGCCGAGGCTGCGGAGGACGTCGAGCACCAGGCCGACGACGACCAGGTACACGCCGATGTCGAAGAACGTGGCGGTGACGAACTCGACGTGGCCGAGGATCGGGACGGTCGCCTCGAAGAACTCGGAGTACAGGGCTTCGCGACCGAAGAACAGCGGCACGATCGCGGTGATCGCTGCCGTCGCGACACCGAGTCCGAGCAGTCGACCGGCACGGACCGGGGCGGCGGCGCCGAGTTCGGCCGGGCCACCCGCCAGGTAGCGGGCCGCCAGCGCGATGCCGGCGACGAGGCCACCGGCGAAACCGCCGCCGGCCGCGTTGTGCCCGGCGAACAGCAGGTAGACCGACAGGACGATGAGCCCGTGGAACAGCAGTCGGACCACGACGTCGAGGAGTGCCGAGCGGCCGGTCGGGATGGCGGCGCTCGTCGGCAGCCAGGCGCGCGGCTCGCCGTCGGTGCGCTGGCCGTCGGCCGTGAGCTTCTCCGGCAGGTCACGGAGCCGGGGCAGCGTGTCCTCGCGGGAGTTCACGAAGATGAGGCTCGCGACGCCCGTGGCCGCGGCGACGACGACGGTGAGTTCACCGAGGGTGTCCCACCCGCGCAGGTCGACGAGGGCGACGTTCACGACGTTCAGGCCGTGCCCGAACGAGCTCGTGAGCGCCGGCAGGTCCGGCCAGATCGGGTCGGCGGTGCGCGCCGAGGCGGCGACGATGACGACGATCGCCAGCGTGAGTCCGGCGAGCCCCGCGAAGAGCGCACGGACGATGCGGAACCGGCTCGGGTTCGTCGTCGCGATGCGCGGGGGGAGCCGCCGGAGCACCAGGACGAACGCGATGAGGGTGACGGTCTCGACCACGAGCTGCGTGAGGGCGAGGTCGACCGCGCCGTGCAGGACGAACAGGACGGACATCCCGTAGCCGGTCACGCCCACCAGGACGGCGGCGGCGAACCGGGTCTTCGCGGTGAGGACGGCGATGGCGCCGACGGACATCACGATGACGACCGGGATCTGCCCCCACGAGTCCGAGAACCGGACGTGGAACTCCCACGGCCCGCCGAGCACGAGGTTCGCGAGCGCACCCGCGACGAACACCGACAGGATCACCGTCAGGTAGTAGGGGAGCGAACCCCGCTGGACACCGGCGGTCAGGCCCGTCGCGAACCGGTCGAGGCCGCGCATGAGGTGCCGGTAGGTGCCCGAGGCGCTCGGGAACCCGGCGAGCTGGTGCTGCAGTGCCTCGACCGGACGTCGGAGGGCGAACAGCGCGAGACCGCCGACCAGGGTGACGGCCGAGATGCCGAGCGCCGGTTCGAGGCCGTGCCAGAGCGCGAGGTGTGGGACTTCCTCGCCGGGGAGCGCAGCCACCGTCGCGGCGGGCTCGATGCCGTGCGCGACCACCGGGGTCAGCAGGCCGAGGGCGAGACCGGTCAGTGCCAGGATCGACGGCACCACACCCAGGCCGTGCAGGGCGTGCGGTTCCGTCTGGGCGACCTCGGGCTTGCGGGCGAACGCTCCCCAGAAGAAGCGGAGCGAGTACGCCACGGTGAGCACCGAGCCGAGCGTCACACCGACGAGGGCGAACCAGGCCCAGCCAGCGTCGGGACCGTGCAGTGACTCGGTGAAGCCGGTCAGCACGGCTTCCTTCGCGACGAAGCCGATCGTCGGCGGGATGCCGCCCATCGACACGAGCGCGAGGGCGGCGACGACGGCCAGCCACGGTGCCTTCCGGCCGAGGCCGCTCAGGCGCCCGAGGTCGCGGGTGCCGGTGGTGTGGTCGATCGCGCCGACGACGAGGAAGAGCGTGGACTTGAACGCGGCGTGCGCCACGAGCAGGGCGACCCCGCCGAGCGCCACCGCGGGCGCGCCCCACCCGGCGGCGAGCACGAGGAACCCGAGCTGCGCGACGGTGCCGTAGGCGAGCAGGAGCTTGAGGTCGGTCTGGCGGAGCGCTCGGTAGCCACCGATGAGCATGCCGAGGACACCGAGCACGGTGATCGTCTCGCGCCAGCCGTCGAGCAGTGCGAACGCCGGAGCGAGCCGGGCCACGAGGTAGATGCCGGCCTTCACCATCGCTGCGGCGTGCAGGTAGGCGCTGACCGGGGTCGGAGCGGCCATCGCCGCCGGCAACCAGAAGTGGAACGGCACGATCGCCGACTTCGTCAGCGCGCCGAGCAGGACGAGGACCACCGAGACGGTGACGATCGGTCCGGTCGGCGGGGCAGCGATGATGCCGGAGAGCGAGGTCGTGCCCGCCGCGACCGACAGCATGACCAGACCGGCGAGCATCGCCAGACCGCCGGCGGTGGTGACGACGAGGGCCTGCATCGCGGCGGCACGGCTCGCACGCTTGTCGGCGTCGTGTCCGATGAGCAGGTACGAGAAGACCGTGGTGGCTTCCCACAGGACGAAGAGCACGATGACGTCGTCGGCGAGGACGAGCCCGAACATCGACCCGGCGAACGCGGTCAGCACGCCCGCGAACCGGCCGATCCCGGGTTCGTCGCGCCCGAAGTACGAGGCGCAGTAGACGAGCACGAGGGCCCCGACGATCGACACGACGAGCGCGAGCACCCACGACAGGGCGTCCATCCGCAGCGTGATCTCGAGGTCGAGCTGCGGGACCCACCGGTGCCGTTCGACGACGCTGCCGTGCAGGGCTGCGTCCGTCTGCAGCACCGTCAGCACGGCGGCGGCTGCGGGCGCAAGGGCAGCGACGTAGAACACGCGGCGGCCGAGGACGGGGGTCAGGGCGGGGACGATCAGGGCGACGATCGCGAACGCGACGAGGACGAGGACCATCGGGCACCTCCTCGGGGTCGGGCTGCAGTCCGGCTCACTGGGCCCTCACAGCCTACGAAGAGTGGGATGTGGAGAACCTGTGCGACCGGACAGCCTGCTCGCGCTCGGTTCACACTGTGAACACCACTCTGCCCGTGCTCCCGGCGGGCTGTCCGGCCCACGTCGCCTCGACGTCCGCCAACCGCACGGCCGTCGCATCCACCCGGACGGTGCCGTCCGCGATCGCACCGACGATGCCCGGCAGCTCGGCGACGAACCCGGCGCGACCGACCGATCCCTGCCCGCTGCCGACGATCGTCAGGCCCGAGGCGCGCAGTGCCGCGGACGGGATCGTCGCCTCGTGGCCCGCGGTGGAACCGATCGCGATCCAGTCGAGTCGGCGACCCGGTTCGGTGCGGGCGGTGACGACGGCGCGCATCACGTCGGCCGCGGGCTGGCCCCAGACGTAGTCGATGACGACGTCGACGTCGGCTGCCGCTGCGCCGAGGGTGTCGACGTCGTTCAACGGCAGCACGACGTCGGCGCCGAGGGCGGTGAGCGCCGCCAGTCGCCCCGGGTTGCGACCGCTCGCGACGACGTGTGCGGCACCGAGGTGCTTCGCCACCTGCACCGCCGCGGTGCCCGAGGCCCCGGTCGCGCCGAGCACGAGGACGCGGCTGCCCGGGGCGAAGTCGATCCGCCGGCGCAGGGCCACCCACGACGACAGCACCGGGTTCACGCCGGCTGCCACGGTGACCGGGTCGGCACCGTCGGGCAGCACGACGCTCGCCCGTGGGTCGACCGCGACGCGCTCGGCCATGGTGCCGCGGGTGTCGCTCGCGACGGCGACGTAGCGGAGCGTGCCGTCGGGGAACCGGGCGACGCCGTCGACGCCGGGGACCAGGGGGAGCGCGCCCTCGCTGGTGTAGTGCGAACCGTCGGCCTGCGACCGGACTCGCGGGTGGAGCCCGGCCGCGACGACGTCGACGACGACCTCGCCGGGGTCGGGAGTCGGTTCGCCGAACTCCTGCCAGGTCGGGGCGTGGCCGAACTCGGTGACGACTGCTGCGTGCATGGTGTCCTCCAGTTGCTTCGTGTTACGAACAAAGTAGTTCGCATCACGAAGTTCGTCAACTAAGCTGGAGCCGTGCAGGAGATGACCGAGGACGAGCAGCTCGTCGATGCCCTGGGCGAGGCCGCCTTCCGGACGATGGGTCCGCTGACCGGGCTCGCGGCCGATGCGGGGCTGTCACTGACGCAGCTGCGCGTCCTCGCGATCCTGCGTGACCGTCGTCTGCGGATCGGTGACCTGGCGCAGTACCTGGGGCTCGAGAAGTCGACGATGACCGGGTTGGTGGCGCGCGCGGAGAAGAAGGGGTTGCTCGCACGGCAGCCGAACACGGACGACGCCCGCGCGGTGGACGTCGTGATCACCGACGCCGGTCTCGAGGTGGCGCGCTCGCTCGAGGGTGCGATCCGCGATGCACTGCTGCCGCTCACCGCTCGGTTGCCGGAGCGGGACCGGCGGCAGCTGCGCGTGCTCCTGGAGCAGATGCTGCGCTGAGTCCTCAGCGGCCGTGCGCTCGTGCCGGGATCTGCGTCGCGAGCTTGCCGCCGGAGACGTCGAGCAGGGTGCCGGTGATGTAGCCCGAGGCGTCGCTCGCCACGAAGACGAGCAGGTCGGCGACGTCGTCCGCGGTCTCCCACCGGCGCAGCGACAGGGTGTCGAGCAGGCGGTCCTGGGCCTCGGCCGGCATGGTCGCGAATCCGTTCATCGCCGTCGGGACCATGCCCGGCGCGTACGCGTTGACGGTGATGCCCCACGGGCCGAGCTCCGACGCCAGCACCCGGGTGAACGAGACGACCGCAGCCTTGGACGCCGCGTAGGCAGCGCTGCCGACACTCGGCACGATGGCGGCGAACGAGGCGGCGTTGATGATCCGCCCTCGGCCCGCGGCCTGCATCACCGGCGCGACGGCCTGGCTCATCAGGAAGGTGCCGCCGAGGTTGACGTCCATGCACCGGCGCCAGGCGTCCCACTGCAGCTCGGCGACGGTGCCCTCGACGTTGATGCCGGCGTTGTTCACGAGCACGTCGATCGTGCTGTGGCGGGCGACGACCTCGTCGACGGCGGCCCGGACCGACTCGGGGTCGGCGACGTTGCACACGACGTGGTCGAGCGGGAAGTCGGGCTCGAAGGCCAGGTCGAGGGCGACGACGCGGCAGCCCTCGGCGACGAAGCGGTCGGCGAGCGTGCGTCCGATCCCGCGTGCTGCTCCGGTCACGACCACCACGCGGTCGGTCAGGTCGAGGTGCATCGTCGCTCCTGTCGTCGGTGCGGATCATCGGTGACCGCAATAGGCATACTATTCGAGCATGACGGATCAGCGTGTGCTCTGGGTCACCGGCGGCGGCAGCGGCATGGGTGCCGCGAGTGCCGAGGCTGCTGCGCGAGACGGGTGGACGGTGGTCCTGAGCGGGCGTCGCGTGGACCGGCTCGAGCAGGTCGCTGCGACGATCACGGCCGCCGGCGGCACGGCGGAGGTCCTGCCCCTCGACGCTGCCGATCCCGCTGCCGTCGCGTCTGCGCGGGACGCCGTGCTCGAGCGGTTCGGACGACTCGACGCGGTCGTGCTCGCCGCCGGGCTGAACGCACCGCGGCGCCGGTGGGACGACCAGTCGTTGCCGGACTTCCGCGCGATCGTCGACACGAACCTCACCGCGGTGGTCACGGTCGTCGACGCCGCACTGCCTGCGCTGCGCGAGTCCGGCGGCGTGGTCGTCGTGGTGTCGTCCTACGCCGGGTGGTCCTTCCAGCCCGGTGCCGGCGTCGCGTACTCCGCCTCGAAGACCGCGCTCGGTTCGGTCGTCCGGAGCCTCAACCAGCAGGAGGCTCACCACGGGGTCCGGGCGACGCACCTGTGCCCCGGTGACGTCGCGACCGACTTCCTCGACCAGCGGCCGTCGGTACCCGACGCCGCCGCACGATCGGTGATGCTGCAGCCGGAGGACATCGCCCGTGCGGTGTCGTTCGTGCTCGAGGCGCCGTCGTACATGCGCGTCGACGAGCTCGTGGTCAGCCCGGTGTCCCAACGGTGACCAGCACGTTCGACCGCGTCGTCGACGAACTCGGCGGAGCGATCGTCACCAGCGGCCTGCCCGCCGGACACCGGGACAGCATCGACGGGTTCGCCGTCCGCACGGGCGCCAGTCGGAGCATCGTCCGTGAGGCCGTCCGCGTCCTCGTCGCCCTCGGCCTGCTCACCGCGCGGCGCCGCGTCGGCGTCACCGTCCTCGGTGTGAGCGAATGGGACGTCCTGGATCCGCGCGTCGTGCGGTGGCGCCTCCGGGGCCCGGACGGTGACCGCGTGGCGGTCGAGCTCCGCGAACTCCGCGCGGCGGTCGAACCCGCCGCAGCCGCCGCAGCAGCCCGGCGGGCGCCGTTCGACGAGTGCGCGGACCGACGGGAGGCGCTCCGCACCACCGCGGACGAGCTCGCCGCCGCAGCGGCCCGCGACGACCGCCTCGACTTCGTGGCCGCCGACGTGCGGCTCCACGCGCTCGTGCTCGACCTGTCCGACAACGCGCTGTACCGACGGCTGCACCGCGTCGTGGGCCAGGTGCTGCGCGAACGCGGGAGCCTCCGTCCGGACCGGCACGACGTCGGCCTGCACATCGCGCTCGCCGATGCCGTCCTCGACGGTCACCCGGACGCCGCGGCCGCAGCGATGCGGGCAATCGTCGAGCGCACGTGAGCGGTGCCCCGCCGACCTGGGAAGATGGAGTCCGGTGCGCTCCTCCGGCGCCCGTGGAGGGTGAGCGTGGACGCAGCACAGGACCTGGTCGTCCAGCTCATCGGCACCCCGTGGACGTTCGTCGTGGTCGGCCTCGTGCTCGCCGTCGGCAGTGTCGCGGTCTTCCTCCCCAGCCAGGCGCTCGTCGTCGCGGTCGGCACACTCCTGGTGGGCGGTGACGGCGGCCTCCTGCCGGTCCTCGTCCTCGTCGCCGCGGCCACGATCGGCATGGTCCTCGGCGACCTCGGGCTGTACCACCTGGCGCGCTCGGTCGACCTCGGCTCGAGGTCGTGGTTCGCGCGTCCGAAGGTCCGCAAGGCCCGGGACGCCATCGACGGCCGCTACCGCGCGGCTCCCGGGCGCATCGCGGTCCTCGGACGCTTCATCCCGATGGGCCGGCTGACGACGAACCTGGTCGGCGCGGACAGCGGGCTCGACGTTCGGCGGTTCCTCGTCAGCTGTGTGCTCGCCGACGTCGTGTGGGCCGCGTACTGCGTCGGCATCGCGGCGGCCACCGGGCGCTGGAGTCGCGAGCAGCCCTTCCTCGTCACGACACTCGCGGTCGTGGCGTCGATCCTGCTCGGCCTCGCGGTCTCGGCGATCGAGAAGGCCGTGCGACGACGCAGCGAGGCGGCGGCCGCGGCCTGACGAACGTAGGGTGGGTACACCGTTCGAAGGAGAACCCGTGCTGCTCGACGACCTCGTGCCGGACCCTGACGCGCTCGAGCGCATCGCCACCGGCAGCACCTGGGCCGAGGGACCCTGCTGGATCCCGTCGTCCCGCACCCTGCGCTGGTCGGACATCCCCGGCGACCGGATCCTGCAGTGGCACGCCGACTCCGGCGAGACCTCCACGTACGCCGAGGGCGTCGAGTTCACCAACGGCCGGACCCTCGACCGCGACGGCAGCGTCGTCCAGTGCTCGCACGGGCTCCGGCGGGTGGAGCGGGACCGCGACGGCGTCGTCACGCCGATCGTCGACGCCTGGGCCGGCGGGCGGTTCAACTCGCCGAACGACGTCGTCGTCGCCCGGGACGGCAGCGTGTGGTTCACCGACCCGGCCTACGGCATCACCCAGCCGCGCGAAGGGCACCCTGGCGTGCGCGAGTACGGCGACCACTGGACGTTCCGGTGCGGACCGTCCGGTGAGGACCTGCGCCCCGTCGCGACCGACGTCGACGAGCCGAACGGCCTGGCCTTCGACCCGTCCGAGCAGGTCCTCTACATCGCGAGTTCATCGGGGGACGAACCGGTCATCCGCGCCTACGACCGCCGCGGTGACGGCGGCGACCTGCTCAAGAACGGCCGGGTGTTCGCGCGACTCGAGCCGGGCGAGGGCGCACCGGACGGCATCCGGGTCGACGTGCACGGCAACGTGTGGTCCTCGTCGCACCGCGGCGTCGTGGTGTTCGACCCCTCCGGCGAGCGGATCGGCGAGGTGGCCGTCCCCGAGGTGACGTCGAACCTGTGCTTCGGCGGCGGCGACGGCACGACGCTGTTCCTGACGGCGACGACGTCGGTCTACCGGATCGCCACGACGACGCGGGACGCTGCCGTATCCTGACTCGGCCATGCAGTGCGACTACTTCGACCGCGGGGTGTGCCGGTCGTGCACGCTCATGGGGCAGCCCTACGCCGACCAGGTCCTCGACAAGGAGCTCCGCACGCGCGAGCTCCTGCACGACGCCGTCGAGGCGGCCGGTGGCCCCGGAGCCGTCACGTGGGCACCGGCGATCACGAGCCCCGAGTCCGGGTACCGGAACAAGGCGAAGATGGTGGTCGGCGGCTCGACCGAGCACCCGACCGTCGGCATCCTCGACCACCGGCAGCGCGGTGTCGACCTGCGGCACTGCGGGATCTGCACGCCCGGCATCCGACACGCGCTGCCCCTGCTCGCCGACTTCGTCCAGACCGCGGGGCTGATCCCGTACGACGTCGCTGCCCGACGCGGCGAGCTGAAGTACGTCCTGGTCACCGAGTCGCCCGACGGCGAACTCATGGTGCGGTTCGTCCTGCGGTCCGAAGGGCAGGTGACTCGGATCCGGCAGTACCTCGATGTGCTGCGCGACGCCCTGCCGAACGTGGTGGTCGTCACGGCGAACCTGCTGCCCGAGCACAAGGCCGTGACCGAGGGCGACCGGGAGATCGTGCTCACCGAGCAGGAGACGCTGCCGATGCGCCTCGGCGGGATCACGATGCACCTGCGGCCGCAGAGCTTCTTCCAGACCAACACCGTCGTCGCCACCGAGCTGTACGCGCAGGCCTCGGCGTGGATCGACGAGCTCGACCCGGCGTCGATGTGGGACCTGTACTGCGGCGTCGGCGGGTTCGCCCTGCACGCTGCGCGACCGGGACGAGCGGTGACGGGCATCGAGACGAGTGCCGAGGCGATCCGTTCGGCGAAGCAGTCCGCGCGCGAGGCCGGGCTCGAGGGGCTGCGGTTCGCCGCCGACGACGCCACCGAGCACGCACTCCGCGCCCGACCCGACACGGTGCCCGAGCTCGTCCTGGTGAACCCGCCACGACGCGGGATCGGCGAGGCGCTGTCGACCTGGCTCGAGGAATCCGACGTGCAGCACGTCGTCTACTCGAGCTGCAACCCGGTGACCCTGGCGAAGGACCTCGCGCGCATGCCCTCGTTCCGGCTGCGCCGCGCGCGTGTGCTCGACATGTTCCCCCAGACCGGCCATCTCGAGGCCGTCACGCTGCTGTCGCGGGCGTGATCCGGGCCTCCTGGCCGTCATTGCCAGGGAACTGCCAAGGTGACGTACCCGGGTACGGGTCGATGACCATGGCCATGGGCATCGAGGCGTACAGGTTCAGGTGCGGGGTACATAGCACCAACGGGTAGAACCGTTTGTCTCGGTTTGATAACGGTGAAGAGTTTCCTATGGTTGCCGACCGAGGTGCCGCCGGCCCGATGACCACTGCCCCCGGTGGCGCACCCCACAACTGACCGCGATCGGTCGGGGTGGGCAGTGGATTCCGCGTTCGAAGCGGCTCGTGACCCCGGTGGAGCAATCACATGAAGAAGCTTTCCCGTACCCGCACCATCGTCGGCGGCCTCGCGTTCGCCGGCATCGCCGCGACCGGTGTCGGCCTCGCGGCAACCCCCGCGAACGCTGCGTCCGGCTCGACCTGGGACGCCCTCGCGCAGTGCGAGTCCGGCGGCAACTGGGCCATCAACACCGGCAACGGCTACTACGGCGGCCTGCAGTTCAACCTCGGCACCTGGCAGGCGAACGGTGGCGTCGGCAGCCCCGCCGGCGCGAGCCGTGAGGCCCAGATCGCCGTCGCCGAGCGTGTCCTCGCCACGCAGGGCTGGGGCGCCTGGCCCGCCTGCTCGGCCCAGCTCGGCCTGAGCGGCACGAGCGGTGCCGCACCGGCCGCCGCTGCTCCGGCTCCGGCAGCCCCCGCTGCTCCGGCCCCGACGCAGCAGGCCGCGCCGGCTCCCGCTGCCCCGGAGCAGGCCGCACCGAGCACCCCGGCTCCGGCACCCGCGCAGGAGGCCGCCCCGGCAGCCACCACGCCGAGCAAGCCCGCCGCCGTGAAGACGAGCGGCAAGACGTACACGATCGCCTCGGGCGACACGCTCGACACCATCGCCACCAAGCTCAAGATCGACGGCGGCTGGAACAAGCTGTGGGCCGCGAACACGTCGACCATCGACGACGCGAACCTCATCTACTCGGGCCAGGAGCTGCAGCTCCCCGCCTGATCGTTCCACGGAACGAACACGACGACGCCCCGCGACCTCGGTCGCGGGGCGTCGTCGTGCGTGGTGCGTGTCGAGAGGGACGGGAGCGCTACTGCTGGTTGTCGGCCAGCCAGCCCGCGACGTCGTCGGACCGCAGCGCCTGCGAGAGCGAGTCGACGGCCAGGCCGTTGAGCGTGACGTAGGACTGCCCGTCCGGTGCGGTCCCCGATCCGGCCGTCGGCACGGTGAACGTCGTGAGGTCGTCGGGCCGGAGATCGCGGAGGGACCACCCGAGGTCGACCAGGGTCGGGAACGTCAGCCCCGGGTCGACCGCGAGGTGCTTGCTCGTGGCGGTGACGAAGTCCTGGATGCGTCCGGGGTTCGTGATCGCGCCCCGCGAGAACAGCCCCTGTGCGATGCCCCGCATGAACGCCTGCTGGTTCCGGACACGGGTGTGGTCGGCGTCGGCGAAGGAGTACCGCTCGCGGACGAAGGCGAGTGCGGCGTCACCGTCGAGCCGGTTCGCGCCGGCGACGAAGTCGTGGCCGCGCGCGTCGAAGGCTCGAGAGGAGTCGACCGTCACGCCACCGAGTGCGTCGGTCATGCCCTTGAACCCGCCGAACCCGATCTCGGCGACGTGGTCGACCCGGACGTCGAGCAGCTGTTCGACGGTCTGCACGGTGAGTGGGATGCCGCCCCAGGCGTACGCGGCGTTGATCTTCGCGCGCCCGTGTCCGGGGACGTCGACCCACGAGTCGCGCATGATCGACATCAGGTAGACGGCCCTGCGGTCGGCGGGGACGTGCGCGAGCATCAGGACGTCGGATCGCCCGCCCGAAGCGTTGCCGACGTCCGGGTCGTCCTTCGTGCGACGGTCCGAGCCGACGAACAGGATGTTCTCCGCGCCGTCGGTCGCAGCGGGGCGATCGCCCTCCGGGAGAGCGTCGGGGATCGTCTCCGTGTGGGTGTCGTAGCTCCGCGCGATGTTGCCGACGAAGACACTCGCGACGGGCGCGATCACCGCGGCGATGCCGATCAGCGACCCGATCGTCGCGATGAGCGCCACGAGGAACGGGCGTCGGCGTCGGAGGCGCCGCCTGCTGCGGGTGGCGGTGTCGGCGGTGTCGGCGGCCAGGCGGGCCGCCCGTCGTTCGGACATGCGGGACTCCTACGGGTTCGCGTCGGCGTGCCACCGACCGCCCCATCGTACCGCATGTGGTATTTCAGGTACAGCGTGTCAGTTGGTCGGCCGACGCGACTTCCCGAGCAGTTCCGTCAGCGCCGTCCGCAGTGCTGGATCGTCCGGCAGGACCTCGCGCTCGATGTGCCGAGCGGTCTCCCACGCTCGGCGTCCGTGATCCGTCACGGTCACGAGGCGCCGGCGTCGGTCGTCGGGGTGCGGGGTGCGCTCGACCAGGCCGTCCCGCTCCATGCGCTCGAGCGTCCGTGACATCGTCTGCGGCTGCACCCGCGCCGTGCGGGCGATCGTGTCGGCGCCGGTGGGCCCCGTGCGGATCAGGATGTCGACCGCGATGAGGGCGGCGTGCGGCAGCCCGATGGCGCGGAGGCGTTCGTCCCAGTCTCGCTCGACCGAGCGTGCCGCGGCCGACAGGAGCCGGCCGAGGGGCCACTGCTCGGTCGTGTCGTCCATGCGCGCAGTCTACGGTCGACACCGGTCGTGATCAGCTTCGAGACCGTCTAGTAATCAGCATGCTGACGATCGGTGTACGCTCGCCGTCGTGTCCCGCTTCCTCCGCATCGTCCTCCCCGCGCTCGTCATCGTGGTCTGGCTCGCGATCGCCTCCGTCGGTGGTCCGTACTTCGGCAAGATCTCCGAGGTGTCGACGAACGACCAGACCTCGTTCCTGCCGGCATCGGCCGACGCCACCAAGGTGCAGGAGCGGTCGTCGGAGTTCCGGCAGGAGTCGGGCGCACCCGCGATCATCGTGCTCGAGCGCGACGGCGGCATGTCGTCGTCCGACCTGACCGCGGCGAAGGACCTCGCGACCCAGCTCGGTGACCGCGACGACGTCGAAGCCGTCAGCCCGGCGATCCCGAGCGAGGACGGCGACGCGGTGGAGATCGTCGCGACCCTCACCACGGCAGCCGACACCGGTGACGCGGTCGAGGCGATCCGCGCCGACGTCGACGACTCCCTGCCCAGCGGTGTCAGCGGGTACGTCACCGGGCCCGCCGGGTTCACCGCCGACCTGACCGAGGCGTTCGCCGGCATCGACGGCCTGCTGCTCGGGGTGGCGCTGGCCGCGGTCTTCGTGATCCTGATCATCGTCTACCGGTCACCGCTGCTGCCGATCCTCGTGCTCGGCACCGCGACGTTCGCCCTGTGCGCCTCGATCCTCGTGGTGTGGTGGCTCGCGAAGGCCGACATCGTCACCGTGAACGGCCAGGTGCAGGGGATCCTGTCGATCCTGGTGATCGGCGCCGCGACGGACTACGCCCTGCTCTACACGGCGCGTTTCCGCGAGGCGCTGCGCGACCACCGCACCGGCTGGGGTGCGACGAAGGCGGCCCTGCGGGGGAGCCTCGAGCCGATCCTGGCCTCGGGCGGCACCGTCATCGTGGGCGTGCTCTGCCTGCTGCTCTCCGACCTCAACTCGAACAAGGCGCTCGGTCCCGTCGCCGCGATCGGCATCGCGTTCAGCCTGCTCGCCGCCCTGTCGCTGCTGCCCGCCCTGCTGCTCGCGTTCCGTCGCGCTGCGTTCTGGCCGCTCCGTCCCGCGTACGGCAGCCCCCACCCGGTGCTCACCGGACCGGACGCGCGCGGCATCTGGGCCCGCGTCGGTCGGCTCGTCGCCAAGCGTTCCCGGGTGGTGTGGATCGTCTGCACGGTCGGGCTGCTCGCGATGGGCACGGGCCTGGTCGGGCTCAAGGCCGACGGGGTCCCTCAGAGCGACCTGGTCATCGGGGCCTCGCAGGCACGCGACGGGCAGGACGTCCTGTCCGACCACTTCCCCGGCGGCTCCGGCAGCCCGGCGCAGGTCATCGGGTCGGAGCGCGACCTCGACGCACTCGTCGACGCCGTCACGGGGGTCGACGGCGTCGACGGCGTCGTCGCCGCCGCGAAGGACGCACCGTCCGGAACGGTGCCCGTGACGAGCGACTCGAACCCGAGCGGTGCCGCCGCCGCTCCGACGGTGTCGCGGGGCGACGTGCTGCTCGAGGCCACGCTGTCCGACCCGGCCGACTCCGACGCCGCCGAACAGACGGTCCGCGACCTCCGCGCCGCCGTCGAACGGGTCGATCCCGGCGCGGTCGTCGGCGGCGTCACCGCGACGGCCGTCGACACGAACGACACCGGGATCCGCGACCGCACGCTGATCATCCCCGTGGTGCTGGTCGTGATCCTGCTCATCCTGATGCTCCTGCTCCGCAGCGTCGTCGCACCGCTCGTGCTCATCGGCAGCGTGATCGTGTCGTTCGCGGCGGCCCTCGGCGTCGGCGCGCTCGTGTTCGACCACGTGTTCCACTTCCCCGGTGCGGACCCGAGCGTGCCGCTGTACTCGTTCGTGTTCCTGGTCGCGCTCGGGGTGGACTACAACATCTTCCTCATGACGCGGGTGCGGGAGGAGGCGCTGCGGCACGGGCCGCACGAGGGGGTCCTGCGCGGACTGGGAGTCACCGGCGGGGTGATCACCTCGGCTGGCGTGGTGCTCGCGGCGACGTTCGCGGCCCTCGGTGTCATCCCGATCCTGTTCCTCGTGCAGATCGCGTTCGTCGTGGCGTTCGGCGTCCTGCTCGACACCATCGTCGTCCGTTCGCTGCTCGTGCCGGCGATCGCGTACGACCTCGGTCGGCGGGCCTGGTGGCCGTCGCGCCTCTCGCGCGCGAACCATCACATGTGACACGCTGGGTGCATGCCAGTTCCTTCGACGCAGCCCGCCGCCGAGCGCAAGCTCCTCCGTGACACCGTGCAGGACAAGATCCGCGACGCGATCATGGACGGCACGCTGGAGCCCGGCGAACGGCTCAACGACGACGACCTGATCGCGTGGCTCGGGGTCTCCCGCACCCCGATCCGCGAGGCACTGGCGGAACTCGCCCGCGCCGGCCTGATCGAGATGGCACCGAACCGCTACACCCGTGTGGCGGCCCCGACGAAGGACGAGCTCCTCGACGCCTACCGCACGCTCGGCGTCATCTACGGGGGCGTCGTGCGCCTGGCGGTGCCCAACTTCACCGAGCCGCAGCGCAAGAAGATCGTGAAGATGCTCGACGACGTCATCGCGCGGGTCGGTGCCGACGAGCAGGACCAGGTCGCCCGCAACGGCGCCGACATCTACTCGCAGTGGGCGGACGCCTGCGGCAACCCGTCGCTCGTGCAGCTCTGCCGGTCGACCACCGACGGACTGTCCTTCAAGCTCCGGGTCCCCGAACTCGCCGAGCTGATCCCGGCCGCGGTGATCCTGCCCGAGCTCGCCAACCTCAAGGCAGCCGTCCTGGCGAAGGACCCGATCGCGGCCGAGCTCGCGATGGAGGCCATCCACCTGCTGCCGTCGCGCGCGTAGCGCTCCGCCGCCCCGCGCGACCAGGAGACCGGACGGGAGGCCCGTGGCGACGCCGCCACGGGCCTCCCGTCCGCCCTCACGCGCGTCTCGGGCGCGAAAGCGACAGATGTCCGCGAACATTCCGCGGCAGACTGTCGCTTTCGCGGGAATCCCGTCCCGGCGGGCGGCGGGCGGCGCGCCGCGACGCCCGCGTCAGTGCGCGACGGCGCTGATCATCCCGAGGCCGACGCTGATGCGGTCGGCGACCTCGATGAGGTCCTCGGCGAGGGAGTCCAGGTCGCGGTCACGCAACTGCGTCAGGCGCCCCGAGATCGACAGCGCCGCCGCGATCCGCCCCGAGGCGTTGCGGATCGGTGCCGCGATGCAGAACCGGCCGAGCGCGAGTTCCTGGTTCTCCTCGCACCAGCCGCGCTTTGCCGAGACGGCGAGGTCGGCCGTCAGGGCGTCGTGCGTCGTGATCGTGTGGTCGGTGTACCGGGCCAGGTCGTCCCCGAGCAGCGAGCGGCGCTCGTCCGGCGACAGGTCGAGCATGAGCGCCTTGCCGAGCGCCGACGCGTGCATCGGCTGCCGCATCCCGATCATCGTGTGCGACTTCGGCGCGAGCGACCCCTCGAAGTGGCAGAGGTAGATGCACGACGCGGCGTCCTGCACGCCGACGTTGGCGGTCAGCCCGACCCGGTGCGCGAGTTCCTGCGCCGCTGAGCGGCTCTCGCGGTGCACCGGGTTGTGGTTGAGCCCCTGGCTGGCGAGCTCGAGCACGGCCCGACCGACCGAGTACGCCTGGGTCTCCGGGTCGCGTCGGACGTACTCGAGCGACTCGAGCGTCGCCAGGAGCCGCCCGGTGGTCGAGGTCCCCAGCCCGATCGCCCGCGCGATGTCGGAGGCTCGCACCGCGCCGTCGGACGCGCCGAGCGCACCGAGGACCGCTGCGGCTCGCTCGATGCTCTGGTTCGGAGGGGTGGTCGCCATCCCCTCATTCTGGCCCGTCCCGGCGCGCGTCAGGAGACCTTCACGGCGCTCGCGGTGACGAACGGGGATCCGTTCGTCGCGGTCACGACGACCCGCAGGGCCGCCGTGCGCACCGGATCGACGTCGTGGATGCGGTGGCGGTGCCGGTTCGCGTCGACCGCGGCGAGCGTCCGCCAGGTCCCGTCGACGCACGCCTCGATCCGGTAGTCGCGGGCGAGTGTGGGCACGGCGTCCCAGGGGGTGCGGTGGTGGTGCAGGTTGATGAGGTCGGCGTCGACGTCGTCGTTCCAGACGATGCGCACCTGGTGGACGTCGACGGGCTCCGCCCAGTCGAGCGCGAGCACGGCTGCGCCGACACCCGCACCGGACGACCACATGTGCGGTCCGCCGAACGGGCGCTGGTGGCCGTCGCTGACCCGGGAGGCCCGCCACGCGTCCGTCTCGCCGGCTGCGGTGAACGCGAACGCGTGTCCGCGCAGGGCGCGCGCCTCCCAGTCCGTCACGGGCTGTCCGGACTCCTCGGGGATGTGGTCGTCGAACTGCTCGTCGTCGGCGGCGCGGGCGCGCAGGGCCATCACGCCGTAGGGGTGTCCGTCGGTCAGGACCAGGCGGACGCCGGGCTGCCGACGGACCACGACGACCGCGTTGCACGGTGCGTCCGGGTGGAAGTCCAGATCGACGACCGCTTCGCCCGGTCCGGCGGCGACGTGTGCGGAGTGCGTGCTGACGTGGTCGATCGGGGCGTAGTTCTGGGGCTTGCCGGTGGTCCAGAGCTCGATGGTGAGATCGGTGTCGTCGTCCGCCTCGGTGCGGAGCCGGAACTCGCCGAGCGCGGGGTCGGCGGGCAGGAGGACCGCGACGTCGCGATCGAGGTCGAAGCGGTCGGCGGTCGCGAACGGCGTCGTGTCGATCGTGGTCAGCTCGCTGCTCGCGGTGATGCGGGCGGCGCGGGCCAGGTCGGCGGGGTCGTCGGCGCGGACCCCGATGACCGGTGCGTCCTCGCGCAGCAGGGTCTGCTGCAGCAGGGCGATCTGCTCGGTGCCGAGGGAGCGTGGTGTCGTGCCGTGCCGGGCGACCAGGTGCGCGGCGGTGCCCGCTGCCTGCCCCTGGGCTGCGCAGGTGGCCATCACTCGGGTGGACCCGAAGGCGACGTGCGACGCGGAGATGTCGCGGCCGGCGAACAGCAGGTTCGACACGTTCGCCGAGTACAGCGACCGGAACGGGATGTCGTAGGTGCCGTCGGTGTACCGCTGCTGGGCGCCGGCGGTCTCGGCGTAGACGCCCTCGACGGGGTGCAGGTCGATCGACCAACCGCCGAACGCCACCGTGTCGGGGAACGAGCGCTGCTCGAGCAGGTCCTGCTGCGTCAGGGTGTGGTCGCCGACGAACCGGCGGTACTCGCGCTTGCCGGGGATCGCGCCCACCCAGTCGAGCGTCAGGGTGTCCGCGTCGAACGCCCCCGAGTTCTTGATGTGGTCCCAGATGCCGTAGACGACACCCCAGAGCTCGTCGCGGATGCGTTCGTTTTCGGCGACGGTGTCGAGTTCGCCGCCCCACTCGATCCACCAGTAGTTGCAGCCGTTGTCGCCGGTCCGGATCGCCCGGTTCGCCAGGATCGGCGTCGTGGACAGGTCGACGGCGATCGACGGCGGGACGAACCGGTCGTACCGGCCGGTGTCGTGCGTCGAGAAGAAGACCGAGCTGCCCAGCAGTTCGTCGTCCGCCTGCTCGGGTGCCCAGGCTTCGCCGTGTTCGTCGCGGCCCTCGCGCCCGATGCGGTACTCGGCGCCGGCGAGGGCTCCGACGAGGCCGTCGCCCGTGCAGTCGAGGAACACCGGTGCCGTGAACGTCGTCTCGATCTCCGACCCCATGGTCCAGCCCGTGACGGCGGTGATGCGCGGTGGGCCGACGGCGTCGTCCGTCGTCTGCACGGTCCGGACGTCGGTGTTGAGGTGGAGGTGCACGTTCGGCTCGGCCCGGACCAGGTCGAGCACCACCTGGTCCCAGTAGACCGCGTTGCCCTGCGGGTTCCGGTACTGGTTCTCGAGGAAGAGTTCGCCCATGATCCCGGTCTCGCGGGCGAACCGCTGCGTGCCGTGCGCCGTCGCGCCGACCACCCACACCCGGATCTCGCTCGAGGCGTTGCCGCCGAGGACCGGGCGGTTGGTGACGAGGGCGACGCTCGAGCCGAGGCGGGCGGCGGCGACGGCCGCGCTGACACCGGCGAGACCGCCGCCGACGACCACGACGTCGTGGTGCTGTTCACGGGATTGCATGCTCGGAACGGTATCACTCGGTGGCGCGTCTTTCCCACTGTGTGGCAATGTGTGCCCGACGAGTGCTATCGTCAACGAATTCTCGACAACGAAGTGTGAGGCCCACCCATGAGCGACGGAACCCGGACGCACCCCAGCGTCGATGCCGCCACCGCCCCCGACGTCCAGGTGGCCCTGGGCGACGACGCACGCCGCCAGGGCATGCGGAAGGTGATCGTCGCTGCGGGCGTCGGCCACTTCGTCGAGTGGTTCGACTTCGGCCTCTACGGCACGTTGGCGACCGTCATCTCGCTGTACTTCTTCAAGCAGGGCGACCCGCAGGTCGCACTGCTGTCGGCCTTCGCCGTGTTCGGTGCCGGCTTCGTGATGCGTCCGCTCGGCGGGTTGTTCTGGGGGTCGCTCGGTGACCGGGTCGGCCGGAAGACCACGCTGGCGACGGTCATCCTGATCACGAGCGGCGCGACCGCCGTGATGGGCATCCTGCCGACGTACCAGAGTGTCGGGATGCTCGCGCCGATCCTGCTCGTCGTGGTGCGGCTGGTGCAGGGCTTCGCCGCCGGTGGCGAGGGCGCCGGGGCGACGACGCTCCTGGCCGAGTACGCCCCGTCGAACCGGCGCGGCTTCGTGACGAGCTTCATCGACGTCTTCGGCTTCGCGGCGTTCATCGTCGGTGGCGGCCTGGTCTTCCTGTTCACGGCGCTCGCCGGCGACGGGGCACTCGAGTCGTGGGGCTGGCGTGTCCTGTTCCTGATCGCCGTGCCGCTCGGCCTGGTCGGGCTGTACCTGCGCACGAAGCTCGAGGACACCCCGGAGTTCCGCGCGCTCAAGGCGAAGGGCGAGGTGGCCGCGAACCCCCTGCGACGCTCGATCCGCACGGGGTGGAAGGCCCTGCTCTTCTGCGTCGGGTTCGTCGTCCTCAAGGCGGTCGGCCACTGGATCCTGCAGACCTTCATGCCCTCGTACCTGCAGGTCGACCTCGGGTACTCGCCACTCGTGTCCTACGGCGTCGTCGTCATCGGGTTCCTGGTGATCGCCGGGCTCGTGCCGTTCTTCGGGCTGCTCTCGGACAAGATCGGTCGGAAGCCCGTCATGCTCGCCGGGTGCGCGGGGTTCCTCGTGCTGACGTACCCGACGCTCATGCTCATGGACGCCGGCAACTTCTGGGCTGCCGCAGCCGCGATGGTGTTGCTCGGCCTGTTCATGGCGGCGTTCGACGGGGCGGTGAGTGCGGCGATGGCCGAACTGTTCCCGACCGCCATCCGCTACGGGTCGATGGGCATCGCCTACAACATCAGCGTCGCGGTCTTCGGCGGCATCACGCCGTACTTCGCCACGTGGCTGATCAGCGCGACGGGCAACACCTTCGCGCCGGCCTTCTACGTGATGGCGGCCGCCGCGATCACCGGCGTGACGGTCCTCCGCGCACGCGAGACGCACAAGCAGGGGCTCGCTGCCGAGTGAGCTGCACGTGAGGGGTGTCGCAGGGGCTGTGGGGTGACCTACCAGGCGGATTCCATGTCCCCTGCGCGCGCTCCGGTTATGGTTTCCCGGTGAGCAACGAACCCGAGCAGACGACGGAACCCGCGCGCCGCGGTGCCGTGACGCCGCGCCACGGGCGCCAGAAGCGACGAGCGGGCGTGGTGTTCCCGGCGATCGCGGGCGTGCTCACGATGGCGGTCCTGCTGAGTGGCGGGTACGCGGCCTACGCCTACAACCAGCTGTCCGGCGGCGTCACGATCGTCAACGCGATCACCGGCAAGAAGGACACGAAGAACGACGTCGACGGCAAGGCGCAGAACATCCTGCTGGTCGGCGACGACCACCGGCCGGACAACGCCACCCCCGAGCAGCTCGCCGAACTGAGCACCGAGTCGGACGGCGGGGCGACGAACACCGACACGATGATCGTCCTGCACATCAACGCCGACGGCTCACAGGCGACGATGATCTCGTTCCCCCGCGACTCGTACGTCGACATCCCGGACGTCGGCAAGGGCAAGCTCAACAGTGCCTTCTACTACGGCACGCTCAACGGTGGCGGCGACACCGGTGGCGCGAAGATGCTCATCAAGACCATCGAGAACCTGAGTGGCCTGCAGATCGACCACTACGTCCGGGTCTCGCTGCTCGGTTTCTACCAGGTGGTCAAGGAGCTCGGCCCGGTCGAGGTCTGCCTGAACCAGGCGACCAACGACCCGTACTCCGGCGTCGACCTGCCGGCCGGCAAGTCCACGCTCGACGCCAAGCAGGCCCTGTCGTTCGTCCGCCAGCGCCACGGTCTGCCGAACGGCGACCTGGACCGCAACGTCCGACAGCAGTACTTCCTGTCGCAGGAGGCCCGGAAGGTCACGTCCGCGGGCACGCTGCTCAACCCGGTCAAGATGGGCAACATCCTGAAGGCGGTCGGGGGTTCGATCCAGACGGACACGAACCTGCTCGACCTCGCCTCGCAGATGAGCAACCTGCGGCCGGCCAACATCCAGTCCGCCACGATCCCCACCCTCGGCACGCCGACCATCTACGTGAACGGTTCCGCGCTGTCGATCGTCGAGATCGACACCGTCGGGCTGCCCGCCTTCGTGCAGGGACTGGTCGGCGAACCGGACACCTACACGAAGGCCGCGGCCGCGCAGCCCGCGAACACCTCGGTCACCGTGCTGAACGGCAGCGGTGTCACGGGGGCCGCCGCCGCAGCGGGTCAGGTCCTGACGAGCCGCGGGTTCCAGGTCGCACCGCCCGGTTCCTCGGACCCCACCACGGCCACGCAGGTGCAGTACCCCGCCGGCCAGGAGGCCCAGGCGAAGGCGGTCGCGGCGGCCGTGCCCGGTGCCGTCGCGGTCCGGACCGGTGCCGTGACCGGCGTCACGCTGGTGCTCGGTACCGACGGCAAGGCCCCGAAGGCCGCCAGCGTGCCGAGCGCGCCCGCCTCGACGCCTGCCGACACCGGCTCGGGGTCGAAGCCGAGCAAGCAGGCGACGAAGGAGCCGGCGCCGAAGTCGACCGACGTGCACAACTACGGCACCGAGGGCACCTGCATCAACTGAGGCCGCGGCCGCACCGGATCGCTAGGTTCGAGGGGTGAGCAGCGCAGCGCGTCCGATCGTCCTGATGACCTACAACATCAAGAACCCGGATCCGGAGCACGACTGGCCGGCCCGACTCCCCGTGCTCCTCGACGTCATCCGTCGGCACGACCCGGACCTGGTGTGCGTGCAGGAGGCCTTCGCGCACCAGCTCGACGACCTGCGCGCCGGGCTGCCGGGCCACGCGGACGTCGGACAGGGCCGTGAGGGTGGCGCCGCGGGGGAGCACCCGGCGGTGTTCTACCGTCGCGACCGGTTCCGACCGACGGACGAGGGCTCGTTCTGGCTGTCGGACACCCCGGACGAGCCGGTCTCGAACACGTGGGGCAGCCTGTTCCCGCGCATCGCGAACCACGCCGTGTTCCTGGACACCGACGGACCTGCGGTGACGGTGCTCACCACGCACCTGGACCACGAACCCGGCGAGCACGGCGACGAGGTGCGCGGCAAGAGTGCGGCGCTCATCGTCGAACGGCTCGCGCGGGAGACCGGTCCGGTCATCGTCGCCGGGGACTGCAACGAGCCGGCCGGTGCCGGAACCGCGTCACGGGTCTTCGCCGACGCCGG
Organism: Curtobacterium sp. VKM Ac-2884; assembly: GCF_015350945.1. Classification (NCBI taxonomy): domain Bacteria; kingdom Bacillati; phylum Actinomycetota; class Actinomycetes; order Micrococcales; family Microbacteriaceae; genus Curtobacterium; species Curtobacterium sp. VKM Ac-2884. Next base: position 47,701 of record NZ_JADKSA010000008.1, on the reverse strand, counting down.
GTTCGACGACACCTGGGTGCTCGCGGGTGACCCGGGTGACCGGACCGCGACGTTCAACGACTGGCTGCCGCCGGTGGACACCGGGGAGCGCATCGACTGGGTGCTGACCCGCGGGGTCACCGGTACCGACCGGGTCGTCATCGACCACGACGGGCCGGAGACGTGGTTCGCGAGTGATCACTTCCCGGTGGTCGCGACGATCCGCGTGTGAGTCAGCAGCTCCGCTGCGCGTGCACGGGCATCGGGGAGCCGAGCACCGTGACCGTGGTCTCGTTCGTCAGGGCCGAGACGCCGTTGGTGCCGGCCGGGTCGTCCGTGCGCTCGTCGTCCGAGGTGGGGTCGACCCAGCCCTCGCGCAGCAGCAACTGCCACGCGCGGGAGTCGTCCGAACCGTAGGACACCCGTTCGGAGCGCGGGGCGTCCGCGATCTCGTCGGCGATGTCGTCACCGACCTGCACGCCGCCGGGGCCGGTCAGCTCGATCCGTGCACCGAGCCGGCTGCGGACCTCGTCGCGCAGCACCCGGATCTCGACGGCGTTGCCCGCCCGCGCATCGGTGGCCAGGGCCGCGACGCGGATGGCGCCACCCCACGTGTAGGTGGTACCGGCCGGGAAGCACGCGCCGCCGTCGCCCTCGGCCGTCTGGGTGCGCGACGGGGTGCCGAGCAGGCGGTCGAGCAGGCTCACGGTCAACCGGGAGTCGCGCATCGAGGACTCGATGACGGTCTTCCCGCCGTTGCGGAGCACCAGGGACTCGGCGTCGAGCTCGATCGAGTCGACCCGCCGGAGCTTCGCGTTCGACACGTGCACCGGAGCGGCGTCGTGCGACGTCTCCGCCGCCACGGCGGTGTCCGCTCCGAGCCCGGTGGTGCCGTCGAGCGCCAGCGCACCGGCCGAGAAGGCGAGCACGGCAGCGCCGAGCGCCAGCAGGGTCCGAGGGGTCACCGTTCGACGGTACGACCCCGAGCCGTCCAGAACGACAGGTGTTACCGAATCGGGTCCTGGCCGTCACCGGACCGTGACAAACGAGGAAGACGCAACTGCAGCCCTGGACCGGTGCGGCCGGCGGACGCTGGCCGCTCCGCGCGCCGGGGGACAGCCTCCTGGACGGCCCGTGGTGCGCCCCTGCGTACCGTCGGCGGCATGACGGACCAGCAGAACGACCAGGCAGGGCTCGACCAGTACGCCATGCAGGACCCGACGAAGATGTACGCCGACAAGAAGCCCGACGAGCAGTACCTCGAGGGCGCCGGCACCGACGCCGAGATGGCGGAGAACGTCCCCGCCGACCACGGTGAGGACACCTACCGCGGCTCCGGCCGTCTGACGGGCCGCAAGGCCCTCGTCACCGGTGGCGACTCCGGCATCGGCGCAGCGGTCGCCATCGCCTACGCACGCGAGGGCGCCGACGTCGCGATCTCGTACCTGCCCGAGGAGCAGGAGGACGCCGATCGCATCGTCGCGCTCATCGAGGCAGCCGGACGCAAGGCCGTCGCGCTGCCCGGCGACATCACCTCACTCGCGGTCTGCGAGCAGATCGTCGCCGACACCGTCGCACAGCTCGGCGGGATCGACATCCTGGTGAACAACGCGGGCAAGCAGCAGAACGTCTCCTCGATCGAGGACATCTCGGACGAGGAGTTCGACGAGACGTTCAAGACGAACGCCTACGCGACGTTCCGGATCACGAAGGCCGCCGTTCCGCACCTGCAGCCGGGCTCCACGATCATCAACACGACGTCGATCCAGGCCTACGCGCCGTCGCCGCACCTGGTGCACTACGCGGCCACGAAGGCCACCGTGAACAACCTGGCGAAGGGCCTGGCCGCGCAGCTCGCACCGAAGGGCATCCGCGTCAACGCCGTCGCACCGGGGCCGATCTGGACGCCGCTGCAGCCGGCCGGCGGGCAGCCGCCCGAGGCGCTGCCGTCCGCGGGCGAGCAGACCTACCTGGGCCGCTGGGGGCAGCCGGCCGAACTGGCGCCGGCGTACGTGTTCCTGGCGAGCGGTGAGTCGTCCTACGTGGTCGGCGAGACGCTCCACGTCGACGGTGGGATGCCGACGCCGTAGCGCGTCGCCGACGGGCTGACGGGAGGCGCGGTGCCGGTGGGTACCGCGCCTCCCGTCGTCCGGGTGGTCCCGTCTGTGGCCGTGGTGACGTCAGCAGGTGACGGCGCGCGCCATCCGCTCGAGGAGTTCCCGCGCCGACAGTGCTGCCGCGAGTTCGACCTCGACCGGGTTGATGCCGATCGCGTGCTCGAACGCGCGGCGACGTGCCTGGTCGACGATCGGCACCTCGGGGCGCTGCGGCAGCACCGCGATGGCCCGGGCGGCGGCGTCGAACGCCCCCGCGGGTCGGCCGAGTTGCTCCCACATCGCGCGGACGTCGTGCGCGACCTGATCCGGGTCGCCGCCGAACTCGAAGCCGGCCGAGGCCATCGTCGCGAGTCCCTGTGCGGTGGGGTCGTTCGGGGTCATGCCCGGCATCGTCACACGGATCCGTGCGAACGCGCTGGGCGTGGTGTCGGTGTCCGTGTCCCCCCATGTGCTGACACCCGTACCGGGGATTCTGTTGTCCCCCGTTCTGCGTTTGGATGGACGTGCCCCGGGTCGGGGCGACCTCGGACAGGACGTCCGTGGAACGACGGAGGGCACGATGCTCGAGAACACCAGCGCCGACACGCAGGCCGCAGCGGCCGCGGCGGCGACCCTGCACCTCCGGATCACGATCGTGGGAGCCACCGTCGACCTGCTCCGTGACGTTCCCTTCCACGAAGCACGCGCCGTGCACGTCGCCGAGCGGATGGGCATCCCCGTCGAGGAGCTCCAGCAGCACTTCCCGTCCTGGGACGGCCTGGTGCTCGCAGCCGTCGACCGCTGGAACGGCGGTCGGATGGACGAGGTCACCCGCGAGGTCGGCGATGGTTCGACCGTCGAGCTCCTGCGCGCGATCGTCGCGTCGAACGCCGAGGACCCCGCGCTCATGCGTCTGCTCGTCGCCCTGCTGTCCGTCGCGGGCAACCCCGAGCACCCGATGGCGACGTACCTGCGGTCGCGCTACCAGCTCTTCTACGCACAGGTGAAGCGTGGCCTCGAGCACGACATCGCCGTCGGCCGCGCCCCGCACACCATGGAGCCCCGTCGCGGCGCCGAACAGCTCATCGCACTGTACGAGGGCCTGCAGCTCCAGGCCCTACTCCGCTCGGACCTCGACCTGGTTCCGGCGTTCGACCGTGCGGTGGCCCGACTCGAGCGCGGCTGGATGGAGCGCTACGAGCCGCAGGCCGCCCGCCGGCACGCGACGTGGAGCGACGGCGACGACGGCAGCTGGGACATCTGAGCCCGGACCGGCAGCGCCCGTCCGGAGCGCCGCACCGTCAGCGCCCGCCCGGCGCAGACCGTGACCCGCGCGGCACCGAGCCGTCGCCTGGGTCGTACCCGGTGTCGCGGATGACCCGGAGCGCGGTGGTGTCGTTGTGGACCGAGTGCACGACGACCCGACGGGTCCGCCGGAGTGCCCGGCGCGCGCCCGGTGTCGCGAACAGGCCGCCGAGCACGAGCCCGGCACCGATCCCGAGCGCCACGGAGACCGCGGCCACGAAGTCGAGGGCCGCGCTCGACGAGCCCGACATGAAGTTCAGCAGTGCGTTCGACACGGCGACACCGGGCAACAGCGCTCCGCAGAACGCCGGCACCGCGATCGCCGCGACCGCGGTCCGCATCCGCGCGGCTGCGTAGGTGGACAGCACGCCGAGCAGGACCGCGGCCAGGAACGTCGCGCCGAGCAGCGGCAGGCCGAGCTGCCGCAGTCCCCACAGCGAGGCACCCGCGGCCACCGAGAACACCACGGCGACGGGGATCACCCGTGCGCTGGCCTGCTGCACGAAGCAGTTCGCCCCGGCCGACACCACCGTGAGCGAGAGTGACGCCCACAACGGCAGCGCCTGGGTGACGATGCCCGACGGGTCGACCTCGAGGTGCAGCCACTTCGTCATCGCGATCCCCGCGGGCACCCCCACGACGATCGCGGCGATGACCAGGCCGATGTAGAACGCCCGAGCGACCGCCATCGCACGGAAGCCGGAGATCGCGTCCTGGGCCCAGGTCACGAGCGAGACGTGCGGCAGGAGCAGCACCACCAGGGCGGCGACCATCGTGGCGGCGCCCGCCGGGTGCAGGACGCCCGCACCGATGGCCAGGGTGCCGATCACCGACGCGACCGCTCCCTGCGCCCCGGACACGAAGAACTGCGGGTAGCCACGACCGGTCAGCCAGCGCCCGGACAGGATGATCCCGAACATCAGCACGAAGGCGCCGATGCCCGCTCGCCACCCACCACCGGCCTGCATCGCGATCGAGGTCCCCAGGATCGAGAGCCCGACGTCGGCGAGCCACGTGGGCCAGCGCGGCGGCATCCGCAGCACCGCCACGAGGGCGCTGACGCCCGAGGTCATGTCCCGTTGGTCGTGGATCAGGTCGTCCACGATCTGGTTCGCGCGCGCGAGCCGGTCGAGGTCGGAGCCGTCGGAACTCACGGTCCGGACCTTCACGAGCGGCGGGATGTCGGCCGGCGCGTACTGGATCGTCACCGAGCTGCCGGAGAAGTCGAGGTCGAGCGGGGCCAGGTTCCACTTCGTCGACACCGCGACGACGGCGGTCTCGACGCTGCGGGTGTCGGCACCGGACGCGAGCATCACCTCGGCCAGGTCGAGGCAGAAGTCGACGATCTGGGCCGCGGTGTACTGGTCGCGCCCCTTGGCGTCGGGTTCGACGTGCTCGTAGATCGTGCCGCGCAGTCGGGCACGGGCGTCGCGCAGATCGTGCTGCGCCAGGCTGCGGCGTCGGGGGCGGGGCGGCCGGTGTGGGCGCCCCGGTTTCGGTTCGCCGGGGAAGTGCTGCTCGGCCATCCGACCATGGTGCCAGTCGCGATCTGGACGCGACCAGAGCGGACGGGAGGCCCGGTGCCAGCTGGCACCGGGCCTCCCGTCAGGTGGTCGGTCGCGTCTCGGACGCGACCCGACTACTGCTCGAACGTCGCGTCGAGCGTGATGTCGACGCCGGTGAGTGCCTTGCTGACCGGGCAGGTCGCCTTGGCGTCCTCGGCGGCCTTCAGGAAGGTCGCCTCGTCGATGCCGGTGACCTCGCCGTGCACGGTCAGGGCGATGCCGGTGAGCTTGAAGCCGCCGGCGGAGTCCGGGCCGAGCGAGACGTCGGCCTTGACGTCGAGGGCCTCGACCGTGCCGCCGGCCTCGCCGAGGACGGCGGAGAACTGCATGGCGTAGCAGGCCGAGTGTGCGGCGGCGATGAGCTCCTCGGGGCTGGTGCTGCCACCGGCCTCGTCAGCGGCGCGCTTCGGGAACGAGACGTCGTAGGTGCCGACCTTCGAGCTGGAGAGTTCGACCTGGCCGGAACCGTCGTTGAGGCCGCCGTTCCAGGCGGTGCGTGCGGTGCGCGTGGGCATGGCCGCTCCTTTCGTGTGGGGGATCGGACCCGAGTGGGACCGTCGCAGCCGAGTCAAGCGGAGAACGCGCGTTCTCGCAAGCGGCTCACGGCGAAGACGCAGGTCTGCCCTACGATCGGGCGCATGGGGGACAATGCAGCCACGACGTTCCGTGACCGTGTGCTCGAGCAGGGGCCGGTCGACGTCACGAACCCGGTGATCGCCTGGGTGCGGTTCTGGACGCAGGGGTGGCGGTTCCACGGGCGGGCGAGTCGGTCGGAGTTCTGGTGGGTCGTCGCGCTCGAGCTCGCGGTCGTCGGAGCCGCGCTCTGGATCGTCGGCGTGCACGGAACCGGCGGGCGGTGGGAGCTGTACGTCGATCCGCTCGGGGCCGTCCCCTCGCCGCTGGTGTCCTTCCACCTGCTCGACCGCGGGCAGGGGGCGTGGTTCGGCTGGGGGTCCGGTCCACGGGATGTCTGGCCGGACGCGTGGGACCTGGCGCTGCTCGTCCCGACGATCGTCACGATCGTGCCGCGGTGGTCGCTGCTCGTCCGGCGACTGCACGACCGGGACCACACCGGGCTGTGGATCTTGCTCCTCGTGTTCACCGGGCCGATCGGGTGGCTCGTGGTGATGGGCATGGTCACCTTCCGGGCTCGTCCGGAGGGTGCTCGGTTCGACCGGGGCCTGTTCGCCGGGCGGCGGGTGCCCGACGGAGACAGGCAACAAGTGTTGCCCACAACAACAGGTGTAGCGTGATCGTGTTCAAAGGAGACCCACCATGCGCGCCGTCGTGTTCGAGCAGTACCAGACCTTCCCGTCCCTGACGGAGGTCCCGAAGCCCATCCCGGGTCCGGGGGAGGTGCTCCTCAAGGTCGCCGGCGCCGGTGCGTGCCACTCGGACGTCGCGGTGTACCGCGAGTTCGCCGCCGGGGCTCCGGGGTCGCAGCAGCCCCCGTTCGTCCTCGGGCACGAGAACTCCGGCTGGGTCGAGTCCGTCGGTGACGGCGTGACCGGGTTCACCGAGGGCGACGCCTACCTGGTCTACGGGCCGGTCGGCTGCGGGCACTGCTCGTACTGCTCGAAGGGGCAGGACACCTACTGCGAGAACGCCGCGACCAACCCGTACATGGGCATCGGTCTCGGGCGCGACGGCGGCATGGCCGAGTACGTCAGCGTCCCCGCTCGCAACCTCGTGCCGCTCGGTGACGCCGACCCGATCGCCGCCGCACCGCTCAGCGACGCCGCGCTCACGCCGTACCACGCGATCAAGAACGCGCTGCCGAACCTGGCAGGCGGCGGCAAGTACGCGCTGGTCGTCGGCCTGGGCGGCCTCGGGCAGATCGCCGTGCAGATCCTCACCGCGCTCACCGGCGCCACGGTCATCGCGACCGACGTGAAGCAGGACGCCATGGACCGCGCTGCCGCCCGTGGCGCGATCACGGTGCCCGGCGGGCCGGACCAGGCCGCTGCGATCCGCGAGGTCACCGGCGGCCGCGGGGTCGACGCCGCGTTCGACTTCGTCGGGGCGACGCCCACCATCAAGGTCGCGCAGGCGTCCATGGCCGTGGGCGGCCGGTTCACCGTCGTCGGGATCGCCGGTGGCACCACCGAGTGGAACTTCTTCCGGACGCCGTACGAGTCGACCATCACGAACACCTACTGGGGCACCATCGAGGACCTGCACGAGGTCGTCGCCATGTACCGCGCCGGGCAGATCGTCCCCGACGTGGAGCGCTACGCGCTGTCGGACGCGCTCGAGGCCTACCGGAAGCTCGAGGCCGGCGAGCTGTCGGGTCGCGCGGTGGTCGTCCCGACGCTCTGACCTCGCGGTGTCCCTGGTCGAATCGGGCGTACCTGGTCGGAAGTTCTGACCAGGTACGCCCGATTCCGCTTTCCAGCGCGAGTGTCCTGGGAAAGAACGACCCCGGGTCAGCGGCCTGCGGCGTAGCCCTGGGCACCGCGTGGGTTCGCGGCGGCGCCGAGCACGCCCGTCGCCGGGTCCCGCGTCACGCACGTCAGCCGTCCGAGCGACCAGTCGCCGGCGCGGGTGACGACGTGACCACGGGCCCCGAGTTCCGCGATGACGTCGTCGCCGAGCCGGTCCTCGACCACGAGGCCCGCCGGCTCCCACGTGCGCGGCCAGAACGACCCCGGGAACGACGTCGTGTGCAGCGCCGGGGCATCGATCGCCTGCTGCGGAGTGTACCCACCGACGATCCACCGCAGCAGGAACAGCAGCTGCCACTGGTCCTGCTGGTCACCGCCGGGTGAGCCGACCGCGGCCACGGGGACGCCGTCACGCAGCACCAGGGTCGGCGTCAGGGTCGTGCGGGGGCGCTCGCCGGGACGCAGGGTCGACGCCGTGCCCGGTTCGAGCCAGGTCATCTGCAGCCGGGTACCCAGGCAGAACCCGAGCTCCGGGATCGTCGGCGACGACTGCAGCCAGCCGCCGGACGGTGTCGCGCTCACGATGTTGCCCCAGCGGTCCACGACGTCGATGTGGCAGGTGTCGCCCCGGGTCTCGCCGTCGGGGGCCACGAACGGCTCGCCGCGGTCCTCGACGGGAGCGACCGGCGCGACGGGGGCGACCGGCGCGACCGGCGCGCGCTCGGTGTCCCGCGCGACCTGCACGGTCGGCTCGCCGAGACCGGCGCCCTCGCCGGCGGAGTACGACGTCCGGGCTGGCGGCATCGCCCGCTGGACGCCCGCGATCGTGCCCGGTCGCAGCTCGGCCGAGGCCCGCTCGCCGATCAGCGCGCGCCGCTCGTCGGTGTACGCATCGGACAGCAGCACGTCGAGGGGGACGTCGCCGTCGCCGTAGAACGCCTCGCGGTCGGCCATGGCGAGCTTCTGCGCCTCGACGATGGTGTGCGCGCCGACCGACGTCGACGGGTCGAGCAGTGCGTCGTCAAGCGGTTCGAGCAACCGCAGGGTCTGCAGGAGCGCCGGACCCTGGCCCCACGGCCCGGTCTTCGCGATCGTGCAGCCGCGGAACTCCGCCGTCGCCGCGGGCTCGTACGACGCCCGGAACGCCGCCAGGTCCGACGCCCGGACGACCCCGGCGTGGTCGGTCCCCGACGCGTGTCGGTGGGGCTCCCGCACGAAGCGGTCGATCGCCTCGGCGACGAAGCCCTCGGCCCACTCGCTCCGTGCGGCGTCGATGCGGGCGGTCCGGCTGCCGGAGCCGTCACCGGCGTCGAGGAGCCGGTCGAGCACTGCGGCCAGCGCCTCGTTGCGCACCAGGTCCCCGGGGACCGGCACCGTGCCTCCCGGCAGCCACTGCGTGGCGGACGTGGGCCAGTGGTCACGGAACAGGCCCTGCACGGCGGTGATCGTCCGGACCACCCCGGCTGCGACCGGGTGGCCGTCACGGGCGTAGCCGATCGCCGGCGCGAGGACGTCTGCGAGCTCCCACGTGCCGTGGTCGCGGAGCAGCAGCAGCCACGCGTCGACGGCACCCGGGACGGTGGCGGCGAGCGCGCCGGAACCGGGGACGAGGTCGAGGCCCTCGGCGCGGTAGTGCTCGGGCGTCGCACCGGCCGGTGCCGGACCCTGGCCGACGAGTACGACCGGGGTCGGATCCGACGCTGTCGCGAACACCGCCGTCAGGTCGCCGCCCGGGCCGTTCAGGTGCGGCTCGACCACGTGCAGGACGAACGCGCCCGCGACGGCTGCGTCGAAGGCGTTGCCGCCGCGTTCGAGCACCGACTGCGCGGTGGCGGTCGCGATCCAGTGCGTCGCGGCCGCCATGCCGAACGTGCCCTGCAGGTCCGGGCGCGAGGTCTGCGTGGCGGGCGGGACGAAGGCGGGGTTCGGCGTCGGCATGCTCCCATCCTGTCCCCGGGCTCGCTGCTCAGCCCAGGGCCACGACGATCCCCGCTGCGACGAGCAGTGCGACGTACCCCCAGGCGTGCACGACCTCGGGCAGGTGCGGCGGGCGACGTCGGAGCAGCACGATGACCGGCATCGCGCCGACCAGCAGGGCCGCGGCTGCCCGGACGTCGACGGCCCCGACGAGTCCCGCGGCCTGCGGGACGGCCGCCGGCAGCAGCATGGTCAACGCGGCTGCGGGCAGCGTGATCGCCAGCGTGAGGGGGTTCGCCAGCGTGGTCGCCGCGGTCATGGTGGCACCGGACCGGCGCAGCATCGGGACCGTCATCACGCTGCCGCCGACGCCGAGGAACGCCGCGACCGCACCGATCGGGAGGCCCGTGGCAGTCGGCACGCCGGTGTGGGTCGGTCCCTGGTCGCGTCCACCGCCGCGGGTCGCGACTGCGCGATCCGTCGCCGAGCTGCGCAGGAAGCCCGGGCGCAGGAGCAGGTCGGCGACCGTGACCCCGAGGTAGACGACGAAGCCCCAGCGCAGGAGCGCGTCCGGTGCCTCTCGTGCGGCGAGCACCCCGACCGCGCCGCCGACCCCGAGCAGGACGAACAGCAACGAACGGCCCCGGAGCGGTGCGAGTGCGCCGCGCCGGGCCGAGACGGTGGCCACGGCGGCGTTCACGAGCATCACGAGGGCCGAGGTCGCCGTCGCCACCCGGACGGCGTCGCCACCGAGGGCTGCGTCGGCGACGGTGATGATCGGCACGGTGACGAACCCACCGCCGAACCCGAACAGGACGGTGGTGACCCCGACCAGGGCCCCGATGACCACGAGCACGATGAACGACATGCCCTCCATCCCAGCGGGGATCGCCACGGCGGACGATCGGGTGTGCGGCAGGTTCCTTCGAGACCTAGCCTCGTCGTGTGCGCAACGTCCCGGTCTCCGAGTTCGACCACCAGCCGTTCGACGTCCTGCCGATCGGCACCGACTACCCGCCGGACCACCTGCTCGCCCGGCACGAGCACCGACGGGCGCAGCTGCTGTACGGCGCGAGCGGCGTGATGCTCGTCGAGACCGATGCCGGCTCCTGGACCGTGCCGACCGACCGGGCCGTGCTCATCCCGCCCGGGGTACCCCACGAGGTCCGGATGCTCGACGTCAGCACCTGGAGCCTGTACATCGAGCCGGACGCCGTGCCCTGGTGGCCGACCCGGTGCACCGTCGTCGAGGTCGGGCCCCTGCTGCGCGAGGTGCTGCGTGCCGCCAACGCGCTCGACGTGCCGTACGACGACGACGCCCGGGACGGCACCCTCGTCCGGCTCGCCCTGCACGAGCTGCAGCGCGTCGCACCGATCCCGCTGAGCGTCTCGCTGCCGCCACGGGGTGTCCTGCGCGACCTGTGTCGGGCGTACCTGGCCGAGCCCGACGTCCACGTGACGAACGCCGACTGGGCGCGCGCGGCGGCCGTCTCGGAACGCACCCTCGACCGCCACTTCCGTGCGGCCACGGGGGTGGGTCCCGCGAGCTGGCGGGTGCGTGCACGACTGTTGTCGAGCCTCCCGGCCCTGCGACGCGGCACCGTGACGGAGGTGGCGGGCCGGCTCGGCTACGCGACCCCCGCGGCGTTCACCGCCGCCTTCTCGAAGGCGTTCGGGGCCCCGCCGTCCCGGTTCCGGTGAGGTCTTGCGCTCTTCCGGGAGCGCGCGCATACTGAACGCAACGGTTAATTAACCGTCTGGTTCACCGAGGAGGCGACGATGGAACCCGACCACACCGACGTCGTCCTCTCAGCGCTCGCCGACCCGATCCGACGGCGCATCGTCGAGCGGCTCGGCAAGGGCGAAGCGACCGTCTCCGAGCTGTCCGAGCCCTTCGACGTCAGCGCCCCGGCGATCTCGCGGCACCTCGGCGTGCTCGAACGCGCCGGCCTCATCACGCGCGAGCGGCACGGCACGTGGCGCACGTGCCGCCTCCGGCCCGAGGCCGTCGACGAGCTCGGCACCTGGCTGGGCCGGTTGCGTCCCGACTGGGACCGCCGGTTCGACCGCCTGGAGGCCCTGCTCGCCGCCCAGCGCACGCCCGCCCCGGTGGGTAGCCCGTCCACCGCCCCACCCGCCGGTTCCGCCAGTCCCGCCTTCACCGTCGATCCGCAGGAGCAGTCATGACCGAACAGTTCACCGCCCACGCCACCCACCGCTTCGCCCACCCCGTCGCCGACGTGTACCGGGCGTTCGTCGACCCAGCGCTGCTCGCGCTCTGGTTCGGCCCCCTCGGCTTCCACGTCCCCGTCGCCACCGTCGAGGTCGACGCGCGGGTCGGTGGCGCCTGGAACCTCACGATGGTCAGCAACGACAACGCCGAGTGGTCGTCGCCCGTCACCTCGACCCTCGAGCAGATCGAGGAGAACCGGATCATCGTCGGGACCTCGACAGCGCACGGCATCCCCGGGGTCGAGGACGGCACCGCCCTGTCCCTGACGCTCGAGTTCGCCGAGGACGGCGACGGCACGATCGTCACCCTGACCCAGGGACCCTTCCCCGAGTTCATGCGCGACATGAACATCGCCGGCTGGACGCAGTCGTTCCACAAGCTCGAAGCGCTGCTGGCGACACCGAAGGAGTTCTTGCAGCAGCCGTAGCCGCACCCCCCTGTCAAGGGGTTGTGCGCCCCGCGCAGAAAAGCGACCATCGTTCGGTGACTCGTACAGGGCGAGCGCCGAACGACCGCGCAGGGGCGTGGTCGGTTCCGAGTCAGGGGATCCATGACCACCACTCCGTCGACCGTCGCACGTGCGCGCCGACTCCCACGCTTCGCCGGCGCCGTCATGGCGCTGGCCCTCGCGGCGGGGGCGCTCGTCGCCACCGCCGAACCCGCCGCGGCGTCCGCAGTGTGGGTCGGGTCGGTCCCGGCCGGCACGAAGCTCCTGCCCGGTGACCAGGTGACCTCGCAGAACGGCCAGTTCCGGCTCATCATGCAGGGTGACGGGAACCTGGTCGAGTACGGCATCGGGAACCGCGTGCTGTGGGCCTCGAACACCGCAGGTTCCTCGAACGTCTACGCCGTCGTGGGGCGGGACCGCGCACTCGACATCATGCGCAACGGCAAGCGCGTGGCGCGCTGGGCCTCGGCCGGCCGAGCGAACTCGACTGCGCTGGCCGTGCGTGCGGACGGCACCATGGCGCTGCTCGCCGGCACCTCCGTCGTCGTGAAGTGGAACACCTTCCAAGACCGGATCGCCTCCGGTGGTGCCCTGCTGAGCGGCACCGTCCTGCGCTCCGACGCGACCACCAACCGCACGCTCGAGATGCGCGCGGACGGCAACCTGGTGCAGCGGGTGAACGGTGCAGTGGTCTGGCACACGAAGACGGGTGGCCACCCCGGAGCCTGGGCCGAGCTGCAGAAGAACGGCAACTTCGTGATCTGGTCGAAGGACCCGGCGCGCAAGGTCGCACTGTGGACGACGAAGACGACCACCGCGGGCTCGAGCAACCTGCTCCTGCAGGTCGACGGCAACCTCGTGATCTACGGGGCGAAGGACACCCGCGTGTGGTCGAGCCGCCCCGTGACCGGGCTCGCCTGGCCGGTGAAGGGCACGAAGATCACCGGCAGGTACGGCGACGACCGCGGCGCCGGACACGTCCCGCGCTACCACCAGGGCACCGATGCCCCGGTCCCGGTCGGCACCCCCGTGTACGGCGCGGGAACCGGAACGGTCACGAAGACCGTGGCGAACGACGCCTCGTACGGCAACTACATCGTCGTGACCTACGGCATGACCACGGTGCTCACCGCCCACCTCAGCAAGATCGGGGTGAAGAAGGGCCAGATCGTGAAGCTCGGCACCGAGATCGGGAAGTCCGGCAACACCGGGCAGTCCACCGGGCCGCACGTGCACGTCGAGATGCGGCGCAACGGCACGCTCGTCGACCCGTTGAAGAACATGCACTTCCGCTGATCCGGGGCCGCTGGCGTCGCTCCACTTCGTGAGCAGAAATGGTCGGGTCGCCTTCGGGCACCCGACCATTTCTGCTCACGAAGTGCGGGCGGGGCAGCGCGGTTACCCTGACGGGATGACATCGCGCGGCACGACCCGGGCCGGGGGTGGGGCCGACGCAGAGGCCGTGCTCGTCGCCTTCGCGCGCTCCAGCGGGGACGTCGCGGCGGCGCGCCGGGTCGCACGGCGGTTCGAAGGCCTGGACGACGGCGAGCGCTCGGCTCTGCTGTGGAGCGAGGACGACGGCGCGAAGCTCATCGCCGTGCTGCTGCTGGTGCAGGCGATGCGCGAGCGCCCCGATCCGGAGCTGACCGACGAGTACCTGTCGGCGGCGAAGGCCGAGCGCTTCGACGACCCGGCGCTGGTCGACCTGGCAGCCGAGGAGCTCGTCGGTGCGCCGCTCGTGGGCGGCTCGACGGGGCCGTTGTTCGCGCTCGTGAAGTCCGACGTGGCGATGGTGCGCCGGATCGCGGTCGTGGCGACCCTGGCGTTCGCCAAGCAGGGCGACGCCGAGGTGCCGCTCGGGATCGCCGGACGCCTGGTGCGGGAGCGGAGCGACACCGTGCAGTCGGCGCTGGGGTGGGTCCTGCGCGAGACGGGCAAGCGCGCGTCGGAGCCGGCCCTCGTGGCGTTCCTCGAGAAGAGCAGACGGTACCTGACGCCTGCGGCACGCCACACGGCGACCGAGCACCTGCCGCCGACGGAGCGCGACCGCCTGCGGGGCTGAGCACGAACGACGCTGACAACCAACTGTGCAGTCGGTTCTACCGACCATGTGGTCGGTTAGTGTCACGGGGTGACCGAAACCACCCCGAGCACCAGCACCGCCCCGATCCACCGCGCCTCCGTCCGTGAATGGGCGTCCCTCGGCGTCCTCACCCTGGCCGTCGTGCTGCTCGCGATCGACGGCACCGTGCTGGCCCTCGCCGTCCCGTCGCTGACCGCGGACCTCGACCCGACCGCGACGCAGGTGCTCTGGATCGGCGACGTCTACTCGTTCGCGCTCGCGGGGCTGCTCGTCACGATGGGCAACGTCGCCGACCGGATCGGCCGGAAGCGCCTGCTGCTCATCGGCGCGGTCGCGTTCGGCCTGGCCTCGGCCGCCGCGGCGTTCGCACAGACGCCCGAACTCCTCATCGCCGCGCGGGCACTGCTCGGCATCGCCGGAGCGACCCTGATGCCGTCGACCCTGTCCCTGGTGCGCACGATCTTCCGCGACGCCCGGCAGCGCACCACCGCGATCGCCGTGTGGTCGGCGGGTGCGACAGGTGGTGCCGCCGCCGGACCGCTCGTCGGCGGTGCGCTGCTCGAGCACTTCTGGTGGGGCTCGGTCTTCCTCATCAACATCCCCGTCATCGTCGTGATCGTCATCGCCGGCGCGATCCTGCTGCCCGAGTCGAAGGGCGGCGCGCGCACCCCGATCGACCTGCTGTCCGCCGTCCTCTCGGTGCTGGCGATCGTGCCGCTCGTGTACGCCGTGAAGCACGTCGCCGGGCACGGGTTCGACTGGACGGTGCCCCTGACGGCGCTCCTCGGCATCGGCGCCGGCTGGTGGTTCGTCCGCCGACAGAAGCGCCTCGCGACGCCGCTCATCGACCTGCAGCTGTTCCGGATCCCGGCGTTCTCGGGCGCCGTCGTCGCGAACTCGCTGTCGGTCTTCGCACTGAGCGGTCTGCTGTTCTTCTTCTCGCAGTACCTGCAGCTGGTCCGTGGGTTCACGCCGCTGCTCGCCGGAGCGGCCGAGCTGCCGGCGACCCTGGCCTCGATCGCGGTGATCGCGATCATCGGGCTGCTGTCCCGGCGGGTCGGACCCGGCCGGTCGATCGGCCTCGGCCTGGCGGTCGCCGCCGTGGGCATGGCCGGCCTCGCGTTCGCCGAGGGGCTGCCGACGTACTGGGGCATCGCGATCGCGCTCGCCGTGGTCGGCCTGGGCGTCGGGGTGTCGATGACCCTGGCCACCGACGCCGTCGTCGCCGCGGCACCGCGGGAGCGTGCTGGTGCGGCCTCGGCCATCTCGGAGACCGGGTACGAACTGGGCGTCGCGCTCGGCATCGCGGTGCTCGGCTCGCTGCAGACCGCGTTCTACCGGTCGAACCTCGACGTGACGAGCGGTGCGGTCAGCGGCGGTGTCGGCGACCGGATCCGTGAGTCCCTGGCGTCGGCGTCCCAGGTCCTGCAGGACGGCGACCCGATCCTCGAACACGCTCGGCACGCCTTCACCGGCGGCATGCAGCTCGCCTCGATCTGCGCGGCCGTGGCGCTCGCCGTCGCCGCCGCGGTCGCACTCCGGGTGATCCCGAACCGGCAGGATGGACCGCATGAGCACTGAAGGTCGTCATGAGCACTGACGGCACCCGCGATCGTGAGCGCACCCGCCAGGCGGTCCTCGAGGCCGCCGAGCGGCTGCTCGCCGAGCGCGGCACCCGGGTGAGCGTCGCCGAGATCGCGGCGGACGCTGGCGTCTCCAAGAGCGGCCTGCTCCACCACTTCCCGTCGAAGGACGAGCTGCTCCTCGCCGTCGCCGCGCACGGTCTCGCGACGTTCAAGGACGAGGTGCTGCGGCACGTCGACCTGGCTGAGAACCGCCCTGGCAAGGTCCTCCGCGCCTACGTGCGGACCCTGTGCGGCGGCAGTCAACGCGCCATGGAGGTCTTCTCGCCGACGGCGCACTGGACCGGTCTGATGGCGGTGCCAGGGGTCGAGGCGGTCGTCGCCGCGGACGCCGAGGACTGGCGCACGGTGTTCGCGCGCGACGGCCTGCCCGAGGACCGCACGTTGGTCGTCCGGCACGCGGCCGAGGGGCTCGCAGCAGCTGCCGCCATGCCGCCGTACCTGGACGCACGCGAGCTCGCGGTCGCCCGTGACGCGCTGCTCGCCCTGGCAGAACCCGCCTGACAACCCGGCCAGGAGGCCCGGTGCGCGGCCGCCCCGCCGGTCACCTGGGCAGGCGGCCGGCCCGACCCCCGTGGTTCAGTCGGTGTCGTCGGCCTAACCTGGGGCCATGCACACCGAAGTGCCCCGGATCGACGCCACACTCGTGGAACGACTCGTCGCGATGCAGTTCCCCGAGTGGAGCGGGCTGCCCGTGCGCGAGGTCGACCAGCAGGGCTGGGACAACCGCACGTACCGACTCGGCGACGCGCTGTCCGTCCGGCTGCCGAGCGCCGCCGGCTACGTGCCCGGGGTCGAGAAGGAGCAGGACGTCCTGCCGTACCTGGCACGCCGGTTGGACGTCCCGGTCCCCGAGCCGGTCGGCCTGGGGGAACCGGGCGAGGGGTACCCGTTCCCGTGGTCGGTCCGGCGGTGGCTCGACGGGACGGTGGCCGCACGTGCGGTCGACCTCGACCACGAGCGCTTCGCCGCCGACGTCGGCGCGGTGCTCCGGCAGCTCCGGAGCCTCCCCGCCGCCGGGGGCCCGACCGCCGGCGTGCACTCGTTCCACCGTGGCGAGCACCCCTCGGTGTACGGCACCGAGGTCGTCGCGGCACTCGACACCCTGGGCGCGCCGGTCGACCGTGCGGCGTGCGAACGCATCTGGGACGACGCGGTCGCCACCGCGTGGGACCGTCCGGGGGTCTGGTTCCACGGGGACGTGGCGCCGGGCAACCTGCTCGTGGACGACGCGGGTCGCCTCGCCGCCCTGATCGACTTCGGCACGTGCGGGGTCGGTGACCCGGCCTGTGACCTCGTGCTCGCGTGGACGTTCCTCGACCCGGTGGCGCGCCCGGTGTTCCGCGAGGCCGTGGGGCTCGACGCCGATGCGTGGGCGCGGGCACGTGGCTGGGCGCTGTGGAAGGCGCTCATCATGCTCGCGGGCAGCGCCGGTCCGGGCGACCGCGCAGAGCACGAGCGCGTGCTCGCCACGGTGCTCGCGGATCCCGTCGTCTGACCGGGCGGCGGAGCCCCGAACCCAGGCGGGGCTGTGAACGCACCACGGGGCGGGCGCGTACCGAGGAGGGAGAAGCGAGCCGTGCCTCCCGGCCGGCCCGAAGCGACCACGAGAGGAACGCGACGTGCGCGCACTGACCTGGCAGGGCACCGAGAAGGTGTCCGTCGAGACCGTCCCCGACCCGACCATCCAGGAACCGACCGACGCGATCGTGCGGATCACGTCCACGGCGATCTGCGGCTCCGACCTGCACCTGTACCGGGTCCTCGGCCCGTACATCGACAAGGGCGACGTCCTCGGCCACGAGCCCATGGGCATCGTGGAAGAGGTCGGCAGCGCCGTCACGAACCTCAAGGTCGGTGACCGGGTCGTCGTCCCCTTCAACATCTCGTGCGGCCACTGCTGGATGTGCAAGAACGGTCTGCAGTCGCAGTGCGAGACCACCCAGGTCACCGAGTACGGCTCCGGAGCGGCGCTCTTCGGCTACACGAAGATGTACGGCCAGGTCCCCGGCGGCCAGGCCGAGTACCTCCGGGTCCCGCACGCGGACTACGGGCCCATCGTGATCCCGGACGACGGCTCGCCCGACGACCGGTGGCTGTTCCTCAGCGACATCCTGCCCACCGCGTGGCAGGCCGTGCAGTACGCGAACGTGCCCGAGGGCGGCACGCTCGCCGTGCTCGGACTCGGCCCCGTCGGCCAGTTCGCCGCCCGCATCGGCAAGCACCTGGGCTACCGCGTGCTCGCCGTCGACCCCGAACAGGTCCGACGCGACCTGGGGGCGAAGCACGGCGCCGAGGTCTTCGACCTGACCAAGGACACCGTGCCGGAGCTCGTCGACCTGACGGGCGGCCGCGGCCCGGACGGGGTCGTCGACGCCGTCGGCATGGAGGCGCACGGCAACCCCGTCGCCGGCTTCGCCCAGCGTGCGGCCGGGCTGCTGCCCGACGCCCTGGCGCAGAAGGCGATCGAGGTCGCCGGCATCGACCGGCTCGCAGCCGTGCACGCCGCGATCGACCTGGTCCGTCGCGGCGGCACCGTGTCCCTGAGCGGCGTCTACGGCGGCATGGCCGATCCGATGCCGATGATGACGCTCTTCGACAAGCAGATCACCATCCGCGAGGGACAGTGCAACGTGAAGCACTGGATCGACGACATCATGCCGCTCGTGCAGGACCCGTCGGACCCGCTCGGCACGCTCGACCTGACCACGCACCGGGTGTCGCTCGAGGACGCCCCGCACATGTACGAGGTGTTCCAGAAGAAGCAGGACGGCTGCGTGAAGGTCGTGCTCGACCCGGCCCTGGCCGCCGCCTGATGCGGATCGTCGTCGTCGGCGGGACCGGCAACGTCGGGACGGCGGTGCTCCGTCGGCTCGCGCAGGCGCGGGTCGCGGCGCGGGCGGACGGGGGCGACGACAGCGTCGAGATCGTCGGTGTGGCGCGGCGGCTGCCGGACGTGCACGCGGAGCCGTACGGTTCCGCGGTCTGGCACGCTGTCGACATCGGCGCGTCCGACGCGGTCGGCCAGCTCACCGCGGTCTTCACCGGTGCCGACGCGGTGATCCACCTGGCCTGGGCGCTGCAGCCGACGCACGACATCCCGCTGCAGTACCGGACGAACGTCACCGGCACCGCGAACGTGCTGTCGGCCGTCGCTCGAGCGGGGGTCCCGCAGGTCGTCGTCGCGTCGTCGGTCGGGACCTACCGGGGCGTCGACGCCGCGGGCAAGCGCACCCCGGTCGACGAGAGCTGGCCGACCGACGGCATCCCCACCGCGACGTACTCGATCCACAAGGCCGCGAACGAAGCGGCGATGGACGCGTTCGAGGCAGACCATCCGTCCGTGGTCGTCACGCGGCTGCGCCCCGGCCTGATCTTCCAGCGGGACGCCGCCGCCGAGATCCGCGGGCTGTTCCTCGGGCACCTCGTGCCGATGTCGATCGTGCGCTGGATCCGGTGGCTCGTGCTGCCCCTGCCGTACCCGTTCGTGTTCCAGGCGGTGCACGCCGACGACGTCGCCGACGCCTACTGGCGGACCGTCGCCCAGCGGGCCGGCGGAGCGTTCAACATCGCCGCGTCGCCCGTGCTCAACCCGCCGCGGTTGGCCAGGGCCTTCGGCATGCTCGGTGCCGTCCGGATCCCGCTCGGGCTGCTGCGCGGGATCGTGACGCTGACGTGGCGGCTGCGGTTGCAGCCGACGGACGCCGGCTGGATCGACATCGCGGCCGGGGTGCCGATCATGCGGACCGACCGTGCCCGGTCGGTACTCGGATGGGAGGCCCGGCACACCTCCGAAGACGCGTTGCGTGCGCTCGTGGCCGGGTTCGCGGACGGTGCGCACGTGGCCGCGTCGGATCCGCTGCGGGGGTAGCTGGGCTGGGCTGGGCGGGGGCTGGCGGGGCGTACCGGGTGCTTTCGGGCGTGCCGGGTGCTTTCGGGCGTACCGGGTCGGAAGTTTCGACCAGATACGCCCGATTCCGCTTTCCATCGCGGGTGTTCTGGGAAGGAACGGGCGCTCGGGTCGCGCTACGCTTCGCTCGTCGTTGTGAGAAGGGGGAGCGCGATGGTGCTCAGTTGGTCGGCGTTCAGTGAACTCGAGGGACCGGGCGGCTCGGGGATGCCCGACCTGTTCGGCGGTTGGTTCGGCATCGCGTTCGGGGTCGTCGCAACCCTGATGATCCTCACCACCCTGACGATCGTCGTCCTGACGCTCTACCGGGGCAAGCGGATGGCCGACCGCGGTCAGAACCCGCTCACCATGCAGGAGGACATCGCGTACCAGGCGATGCAGAGCCGGACGCTCGCGCCCGAGAAGCCGCTCGAACAGCGGCTCGCCGAACTCGACGACCTGCACGCTCGCGGTGTGATCTCCGACGAGGAGCACCGGGCGGCGCGAGCCGAGGCCCTGCGCGGATGATCGCCTCCGAGGAGCTGCACAACCCGCTCATCCCGCAGCTGTACGACATCCTGTGGAGCGTGGCGATGGGGCTCATCGTGGTCGCCGTCGTCGTCACCGTGTGGATCGCGGTCGTCCGGAGCCGTCGCTCGAACGGTGCGCCGCGCACGCTCCGCGAGCAACGCCTTGCCGAACTCGACGACCTGCACGCCCGCGGTGTGATCTCCGACGAGGAGCACCGGGCGGCGCGAGCCGAGGCCCTGCGCGGTTAGCCTGGGGCGGTGCTGCTGCCGACGGACCTGCTGGGGGACTGGGTGCTCCGCCGGACCCTGGACGACCGGCGTGCCGGCGTGCAGGGCGAGGTCACCGGCACCTCGACACTGACAGCGGTCGGCGCGGACGAGGTGCGCTGGGACGAAGCGGGCGTGATGACCTTCGACGGTCGGACCACCCCGGTGTCGCGGACGCTGACCGTCCGGCGCGGCGATGACCACGCGTGGACCGTGCACTTCGCCGACGGCCGGGTGTTCCACGACTGGGTGTGGGGCGCGAGCGTCGCCCACGCCTGTGCTCCGGACGACTACACCGGAGCGCTGGACGGCGACGAGCAGCGGTGGACCGTGCGCTGGGAAGCCCGGGGCCCGGCGAAGGACTACCGGCTCGACAGCGTGCTGGAGCGTCACCGGCACGCGTCAGACTGAGTCCATGGCACGTTCCTCCGGCACCGACGCCCCGCGCATCACCCTGACCGAGCCCGTCGACCTGCAGGATTGGGTCCCCGGACCCGGCGACGTCCTGACCGGTGACCGCATCGAGGGGAAGTGCATCGGCGTGCTCGACCTGACCGGCGAGCGCCTGCCCGACCTCGAAATCGAGGAGTGCGTCATCGACACGCTGCGGGGCGACGGCGCCGACTTCCGTGGTCTGCGGGTGCACGACTCGATCATCGACACGCTCGACGCCCCCGTGCTGCGGGCGTCGAGCAGTTCGTGGCGCGAGGTGCGGGTGTCCGGCGGTCGCATCGGTTCCGGCGAGCTGTACGACTCCGGGTTGAACGGCGTCGAGTTCGTCGGGATGAAGTTCGGGTTCGTGAACCTGCGCGGATCGACGCTCACCGACGTGGTGTTCCGCGACTGCGTCATCGACGAGCTCGACATCGCGGACGCGAAGCTGCTCCGGGTGTCGTTCGAGGGCAGCAGCATCCGCGACGCCGAGGGCTCCAACACCCGGATCGACCACGTGGACCTGCGGGGTGCTGACCTCGACCGGGTCGAGCGCCTCGAGGGGTTCCGCGGTGCGACGATCGGCGCCGACCAGCTCTACACGCTCGCCCCGCTGCTGGCGGCGCAGGCGGGCTACCGCGTCGACTGACGGACCGCGGCCAACGCCGCAGCGAGGTCGGCCTGCACCAGGTCGCCGTGCGCGGCCGCTCCCGCCTGGACCCCGGCGGCCGCGGACGCGATCACCGTCGCCATCGGAGCCGCCACGTTGCCGGCCGCGTACACGCCGCGCACCGAGGTCTGCCCGGCCGGATCGACGGTCAGCGCGCTCGCGTACCGGAAGTCGCCCATGAACTGGTCGGTCGCGACCAGACCGAGGCCGGACAGGAAGTCCACGCGCGCCTCAGCAGTGCTCGCCGCGGCCAGGGCGTCGAGTTCGACGACCTCGCCGGAGCCGAGCGTGACCCCGGTCAGCATGCCCTCCGACGAACGGACCTGCGTGACCGTGTCGTCGACGACCTCGATCCCGCGGGCCAGCAGACCGGCCCGCGCGGTGTCGTCGACGAGTGCCGGATCGGTGACGAACGCCGTCACGTCCTCGCTCAACGCCCGGAACATCAGCGCGTGGTGCACGCCGTTCGGTGTCGTCACGAGCACGCCGATGCGCTGGTCGCGGATCTCCCACCCGTGGCAGAACGGGCAGTGCACGACCCCGCGCCCCCACTGCTCGGCCAGGCCCGGCACCTGCGGCAGGACGTCCACGGCGCCGGAGGCGACGACGAGCCTGCGGGCGGTGACGACCGTGCCGGAGTCCAGCGTGACCGAGAAGCCGACCGGGTCGGTGCCGTCACCCGTCGTGGCGGACGCGGCCACGATCCTCCCGGCCGTCACCTCGACGCCGTAGGCGGCGACCTCGTCGCGACCGATCGCGGACAGCTCGGCGGGGGCGATGCCCTCGCGCCCGAGGTAGTTGTGAGCGCCGGCCGACGGCGCGTTGCGGGGCTCGCCCGCGTCGACGACGAGGACGGAACGGCGGGAACGCCCGAGGACGAGGGCGGCGGAGAGGCCGGCGGCTGCTCCGCCGATGACGATGACGTCGTAGTGATCACGCATGCAAGGAGCATGCGGCCCCTGCGGTACGAACGGCAAAGAACCTTGCTGATGTGGCAAAATGGGCAGTATGCCCCACGGCCCGCAGGAACCGGTCACGCCGCGCACCACCGCGCAGGTCGTCGACGGAGTGGGGCCGCGGTTGCGCGCGCTCCGTGCTCACCGGGACGTCACGCTCGCCGCACTGTCCGAGCAGACCGGGGTGTCGGTGAGCACGCTCTCGCGGCTCGAGTCGGGGCAGCGCAAGCCGACCCTCGAACTGCTGCTCCCACTGGCGCGGGCGTACCAGGTGCCGCTCGACGACCTGGTCGGAGCGCCCCAGACCGGAGACCCCCGGGTGCACATGAAGCCCGAGGTGCACGGCGGCCGGGTCGTCGTGCCGTTGACGAAGCGCACCGGCGGCGTGCGGTCGTTCAAGCAGCTGTTCCCACCGAACACACCGGGCGGCGAACCGTCGCTCAAGACGCACGAGGGCTACGAGTGGCTCTACGTGCTGTCCGGCCGCCTGCGACTGGTGCTCGGCGAACACGACCTCGACCTCGGGCCGGGTGAGGTCGCCGAGTTCGACACCCACACCCCGCACTGGATGGGCAACGTCACCGACTCGGTGACCGAGGTGCTGTGCCTGTACGGGCCCCAGGGGGAGCGGGCGCACGTGCGGTCGAGACCGACGCGCTGACCGCCCGGTCTACGCCGTGAAGACGTGGTCCACGACGTCGTCGAGGAGCCCAGAGGTCTCGATGTTCGACTGCTGGATGTGGATGCCGATGTCACCACGCGTGAAGTAGGTGTCCCCGTCGGTCACGGGGTACTGCTCGTTCTTCGACACCTTCTGGCACTGGTAGCCGTCGGCCTGGTCAGCGCAGTCGTAGCCGTCCGCCGAGAGTTTCTCCAGCTCCGTGCTCGCCGTCGCCGCGTCGACCGTGTCGACCGCGATCGACAGGTACGAGATGTCGGCCTGCGGTTCCCGCCACACGCAGTACAGAGGCTTGCCGTCGGCCTGCAGGACGGGGGTGAAGGCGCTCTTCGGGATCGCGATCGGGTCGCCGACGACCGACGGGTCGTTCAGCGGGGCCGAGGCGAAGGCCTCGTCCCACTCGCCAGGGGTGATGAGGTCCGTGCAAGCGGCCGGCACCGTGCCGGCGTCGTCGGTCACGGGGGCAGTGGTGCCGGTGTCACTCGGGCTGGCGCTCGGTGTGCCGGTGCTCTCCGCCGTCGTCGCGGACGGCGTGCTCGGCCCCGCTGGTGCGCTCGGGGCGCAGCCCGACAGGGCGAGTCCGATCGCCAGTGCCGCCGTCAGCGTCGCCGTGATCCCGGATGTCGTCGTGCGCGCTGACCGCCGCATCGCTCCCCCTCGTTCGTCGTGCGGACGTGCCCGCACGATCGAACGTAGGCGGACGTGCTGACGGCGTCCGCAAGCGTCACCGTTCCGTGACCCCGTCAGCGCGTGCGCCACCCGCGACGCACCCGCAGCCCCGCGCGCACCCGGCGCGCCCACCGACGCACGGGGTTGGCCCGCCGCCCGTTCACGCGGAACGTGTGGAAGGCGCGTCGCGTCCGCAGCAGGGCGGACGGGAGGCCCGACAGCGGTCGCGCGGACACCTGCACCGTGAGCACGGGGTCGGCCACCACCCGCCAGGCCGGGTCGAGCTGCATGCTCAGGTCGACGTCGTCGTGCACCTCGGGGTCCTCGCGGTGCGCTCGGCCACGGACTGCGTCCCAGGTCCACCGCCGCATCGCCATCGCGGAACCGAACAGCGGTGGGCGGCCGAGCGCGGCCCACATGAGCGCGAAGTACGGCCGCATGTAGACGGCGTCCCACAGTCGGCCGATGAGCGGTCCGCCGTCGTGCGGACACCCGGGTCCGGTCACCGCGACGACCGACGGATCGGCCAACAGGCGCACCGCGTCGGCGATCCACCCCGGCGGCGGGACGGAGTCGGCGTCGAGCCGGACGAGGACGTCCCCGGAGGCCCGGTCGTAGCCGCGCGCCGAGGCCCGGGCGATGCCGCGGATGCGTTCGGTCAGCACGATCGCCCCCGCTGCCTGGGCGACCTCGGCGCTGTCGTCCCGGCTGCCGTTGTCGACCACGACGACCTCGTCGGCGAGCAGCGTCTGCACCGCGAGGGCGTCGAGACAGCGTCGCAGGTGCGCAGCGTCGTCGCGCACGGGGATGACGACGGAAACGCGGACCATCCTCCGATCCAACCGGAGGTCCGCTGTGCGGCCACGCGGTAGCGTTCCGGGCATGGACCGGACCGACGAACTCGCCGTGGAGCTCCGGCACGCGATCGGTCGCGTCGTGCGTGCTGCGAAGCGGGAGGCGGACTCGCTGCCGACCGCCCACGCGACGACCCTCGGGTTCCTCGAGCGCGAGGGGCCGATGCCGATCGCCGAGCTGGCACGTCGCCGGGCGGTGAAGCACCAGGGGCAGTCGCGCACGGTGGGGGAGCTCGCCGACCTCGGGTACGTCGAGCGGACGGCGTCGGACACCGACCGTCGCGTGTCGGTCATCCGCATCTCCGACACCGGCAGTGAGGTCCTCCGCCGGGACATGCTCGCGCGGGCCGACTGGTTGGCCACGGCGATCCGCGAGGAACTCGACGACGAGGAACGCGCGGCCCTCGAACGCCTGCCCGGCATCTTCGAACGGTTGGCCCGGCGCGCCGACTGAGTGCTCCCTCACCCGGATCGGCCACCAGAAGTACAACACAGTTGTAGTGTTGTCGGCATGGAGCTGACGAAGTACACCCACGCCACCGTCGTCCTCGAGCAGGACGGCACCACCCTCGTCATCGACCCGGGTGCCTTCACGCCCGAGGCTGCTGATCTTGCCGGCGCTGCCGCCGCGGTCCTCATCACCCACGAGCACGCCGACCACTTCGACGTCGACGCCGTCCGTGCCGGGCTCGACACGAACCCGTCGCTCGTGGTCCGCGGGCCGGCGGCGATCGTCGAGCAGCTGGGTGACCACGACGGCCGCGTCGCTGCGGTCCGTGCCGGTGACGCGTTCGAGGTCGGGCCGTTCTCGGTGCAGGCCTTCGGCGAGGAGCACGCGGTCATCCACCGCGACATCCCGACGATCGCGAACGTCGGCTACCTGGTCAACGGTGCCGTCTTCCACCCGGGCGACGCGTACCTCGAGCCGGGTGTCCCCGTGCAGACGCTGCTCCTGCCGACCAGCGGTCCGTGGACGAGCACCGCCGCCGCGGTCGACTACGTCCGGTCGGTGGCGCCGGAGCGTGCCGTGCAGATCCACGAGGCGATGCTGAGCGACCTCGGCCAGCAGTCCACCGCGCGGTTCCTCGGCTCGGACGGTCTCGGACCGGTGCCGGTCCTGATCCTGCCCGCGGGGGAATCGATCACCGTCTGACGGACGCGACCGTGCTCCTGGGAGGCGATCCGCGCCTCCCGGGCAGCATGGAGGGATGTCCGACGCTCCCTCGACCGCAGTCCTCTTCGACATCGACGGCACGCTCGTCGACTCGAACTACGCCCACATCGACGCCTGGTGGCGCGCTGCCCGCGCAGCGGGTGAGTCCGTCGACGCCTGGCGGATCCACCGCGCGATCGGCATGGACTCCGCGAAGCTGCTCGAGACGCTGCTGCCGGACGCGTCGGACGAGACGCGCGACACCGTCAAGCAGTTCCACACCGCCTACTTCGCCGAGCACATGCCGCAGCTGCGGCTGCTGCCGGGCGCCCGTGACCTGCTCCGTGCGGTCGCCGAGGCCGGGCACGCCGTCGTCCTGGCGACGAGTGCGCCGGAGCACGAACTGATGCGGCTGCGTGAACTGCTCGACGCCGAGGAGTGGCTCACCGCGGTGACGAGCTCCGAGGACGTCGAACAGGCGAAGCCGGACCCCGGGATCATCCAGGTGGCGCTCGACCGGGCCGGTGTGCGTGCGGACGCTGTCGTCATGGTCGGTGATGCGATGTGGGACGTCGAATCGGCCGGACGCGTCGGGGTGACGTGCGTCGCGGTGATGACCGGCGGCATCGGCGGCGACGAACTCCGCGGCGCCGGCGCTGCCGAGGTCCACGACGACGCCGCTGCCCTGCTCGCCGCGCTGCGGTCCGGGGACGGCGCGATCGCGGCACTGGGTGGGCGCGCGTGAGCGTGCACCGCCGCCGGCATCCGTGACAGGATCGTCGACCGTGATCACGATCGAACGCGTGTCCTGGGACGACCCCCGATCCGTGCTGCTCCGTGCCCGCATGGACGACGAGATGCACGAACGCTACGGCTCGTCGAACGGCGACGAGGACCCGGCGATCACGGCCGAACGCAGCCGCGCGCTGTCCGTCGACCCGTCGACCGTCGTCGCCTCGGTCCTCGCCCTCGACGAGTCCGGCGACGCCGTCGGGCACATCGCGATCCGGCGGCTCGGCGACGAGGTCGAGCTGAAGCGGCTGATCGTGCTGACGTCCGCCCGTGGCAAGGGTGCCGCCACCGCACTG
This sequence comes from Curtobacterium sp. VKM Ac-2884, assembly GCF_015350945.1. Lineage (NCBI taxonomy): Bacteria > Bacillati > Actinomycetota > Actinomycetes > Micrococcales > Microbacteriaceae > Curtobacterium > Curtobacterium sp. VKM Ac-2884. The sequence continues at coordinate 20,861 of NZ_JADKSA010000008.1, read as the reverse complement.
CTCGACGAGTGCGAGCGCATCGGCCGCGAGCTCGGCGCGCCACGGCTGATCCTGCAGACCGGTGACAAGCAGCCCGACGCGGTCGCCCTGTACGAGAAGACCGGGTGGAGCCCGATCCCGGTCTACGCGCCGTACGCGGCGACGATGCCGTGGTCGTTCTGCTTCGAGAAAGCGCTCTGAGCGTTCCGAACCGTATTGCACTCTCAGCCAGATAGTGCAATTCTTGCTCGGTGAACACCACCGAACGCACCCGCGCGCTGCGCCGACGCATGATCGTCGAAGCGCGTCGGGCGACGGTCGAGCACGGGTTGAGCGGCTTCACGATCGAGCAGCTCTGCGAGATCGTCGGGGTGTCACGGCGCACGTTCTTCAACCACTTCGCGTCGAAGGACGACGCCGTGCTCGGCATCGAGCTGCACGCCGACGTCGAGGCGATCGACGAGTACGCCGCGGGCGGCGTCGTCCCGACCGACCTCGATCCGCTCGACTCGATCATCGCGTTGGCGATCGACCAGCTCCGCCGCTACGGCATCGACCGGTCGGACGAGGCCCTGGTGCGCCGGGTCTTCGAGCGGGAACCGGCGCTCGTCGCGCGGTTCCTGTCCGCCACCGACGTGCAGCTCGCGCGGATCACCGCGGCGCTGCGACAGCGGTTCGGCTGGAGGAACCCGTCCGACCGCCGTGCGCGCCTCGTTACCGAGGCAGCGGCGGCACTGGCGAAGGTCACCGCCGAGACCTACTTCGACGACGCCTTCGACGAGGCCACCGGCCCGCCGTTCGACGAGCTGCTCACCCAGAACCTCCGCCTGATGAGGGCGGCCATCACCACCGGACAGGACTCCACACCATGAGCGCAACCGCGCCGGGCACCACCAAGCGTGCCCGCCCCGGCACCGACGGACCGCTGCTGCTGACACAGCGCCGGATCTGGATCATCTTCTCCGCGCTCATCGCGGGGATGCTGCTCTCCAGCCTCGACCAGACCATCGTCTCGACGGCGATGCCCACCATCGTCGGCGAACTCGGCGGCGTCGCGCACCAGGCGTGGCTGACGACCGGGTACCTGCTCGCCTCGACCATCGTGATGCCCGTCTACGGCAAGTTCGGTGACGTCCTCGGCCGCCGCAACCTGTTCCTCATCGCGATCGCCCTGTTCACCATCGCGTCGGCCGGGTGCGCCTTCGCCGGGGACTTCACGCAGCTCGTCGTGTTCCGCGCGATGCAGGGACTCGGCGGTGGCGGTCTGATGATCCTGTCGCAGGCGATCATCGCCGACATCGTGCCCGCCTCGCAGCGCGGCAAGTACCTCGGCCCGCTCGGTGCGATCTTCGGCCTGTCCGCGATCGGCGGCCCGCTCCTCGGTGGCTTCTTCGTCGACCACCTCACGTGGAACTGGGCGTTCTACATCAACATCCCGGTCGGCATCGCGGCGTTCTTCGTGGCGTGGTTCGCGCTGACCCTGCCGAACAAGAAGGCGACGAAGCGCATCGACGTGCTCGGCGTGCTCTTCATGTCCGCCGCGACCACCTGCCTGGTGTTCTTCTCGGAGTTCGGCGGCAGCAAGGACCACGGCTGGGATGCCCCCGAGACCTGGGCCTGGTTCGCCGGGCTCGTCGTCTCCGCCGCGCTCCTCGTGCTCGTCGAGTCGCGTGCGCAGGACCCGGTCCTCCCGCTGTCGTTCTTCAAGAACCGCACCTTCCTGCTCGCGACCGGCATCGGCCTGGTGCTCGGCATCGGCATGTTCGCCGCGATCGGATTCGTCCCGACGTTCCTGCAGATGGCATCTGGCACCTCGGCCGCGGTGTCGGGTCTGCTGATGCTGCCGATGATGGTCGGCCTGATCGGGACCTCGATCGCGTCCGGCAACCTGATCACCAAGACCGGCCGCTACCGGATGTTCCCGATCATCGGCACGGTCCTGGTCGCCATCGCGATGCTCGCGATGACCCAGCTCGCCGCGGCCACCCCGATCTGGCTGATCTGCGCGTACCTGTTCGTCTTCGGCGCCGGGCTCGGACTGATCATGCAGGTGGTCGTCCTGGTCGCGCAGAACGCCGTGCCGGCCGAACAGGTGGGCACCGCGACCTCGACGAACAACTACTTCCGCGAGGTCGGCGCCTCCCTCGGGACCGCCGTGTTCGGTGCGCTGTTCACGGCCCGGCTCACGACGTCGCTCACCGACGTGTTCACCGGTGCCGGCGGCTCGGCGACCGATGCGGCGTCGTCGGCGGGCAGCATCGACCCGGCGACCGTGGCGAAGCTGCCCGAGGCGGTGCAGGACGGCATCGTGAACGCGTACGCCGACTCGCTGGCGCCCGTGTTCTGGTACCTGCTGCCCTTCATCGCGGTGGCGTTCCTGCTCGCCCTGTTCCTGCCGCAGATCACGCTCTCCGACACGGCCGGCATGGTCGCCCGTGGCGAGGCCGTCGGTGGCGACGAGGCCGACGAGCTCGAGCGTGCGCAGCGCGAGGGCCGGGCGGAGTCCGGGTCGTCGGAGTCCGTGTCGTCGGGTGGTGAGACGCCGGCGTCCCGCCGGGACACCTCCGACTGAGCGAGACGCCGCCGGATCCCGCGGCGTCCTGCGGATCGCGGGGCGCGCTGTGGAGACGACGGCGTGCTGACGGGAGGCGCGGTGCCAGCTGGTGCCGCGCCTCCCGTCCGTCGTCCGGTCGCGCTCACTGCCGCGGCCGGCCCCGAGTCTCGGGCTCAGCGACATTATTCGTGCTCGTCGGCGCGAGAACTGTCGTCCAAGCCGAGTCTCGCCGCGCCGCCGCCGAGTCTCGCGGCGGGCGGGCGGGCGGGCGCTACGCGCCGGTGCTCGCGCGGCGCACCAGGCGGGTGGGGAGCGCTGCCGGCTCGGCCGCGGTGCCGTCGAGCGTCGCGAGCAGTCGCTCGGCGGCCGCGCGCCCGAGGTCGGCGCCGGGCAGGGCGACGCTCGTCAACGCGGGTGCCGTGACCGAGGACGACGGCAGGTCGTCGAAGCCGGCGACCGCGAGCTCCCCGGGGACCGCGATGCCCAGCGACCCGGCGACGCGCAGGACGCCGTAGGCGAGCGTGTCCGCCGCGGCGACGACCGCGGTGACGTCGTCGTCCTGCCAGGCCTCGATGACGTGCTCGGTGGCCGAGGCCGCAGCGTCCACGGTCAGATCGGCGCGGGCGGTGACCTCGGACACGGTGATGCCGGCGGCGGCGCACTCCTGCTCGAAGAGCTCGCGCCGCACCCCGAACGTCGTCGCTCGCGAGGTCCCGTCGAGGTACCCGACGCGACGGTGCCCCTGTTCGTGCAGGTGCGCGACGAGGTCGTGGACGCCGGGGGAGAGGTCGTAGTTGACGGCCTCGGTGCCACCCGGGGCGTCGAGGAGGACCACGGGCACGCTCGCCGACATCGACTCGCCGGCGGCCGGGGCGTCGACGAGGATGCCCGCCGGCCGGAGGCGTTCGAAACGGCGGACGTCGGCTGCCAGGGGCTGCGCGCCGCGCTCGGTGACCGACAACACGAGCTGGAACCGGTCGCCGATGGTGTCGCGCACGCCGCGGATGACCTCGGCGAAGAAGGGGTTCGACAGGTCGGGGGCGATGAGGACGACCAGGTCGCCGCTCCCGCGTGCCAGCGAGCTCGCGGCGTGGTCGACGACGTAACCGAGCTCGTCGACGGCGTCGCGCACCCGCGTGGCGATGGGGGCGGACACCCGGCCGCGGTCCTTGCCGTTGACGACCAGGGAGACCGTGGCGATGCTCGTGCCGGCGCGTTCGGCCACCATGGCAGCGGTCACACGGCGGCCCGGGGCGACGGATGAAGGCACGGGTCGATGCTACCGAGGACGCCTCGACGACTTGACGTCAAACGCTTGACGTGTTTCGATGTCAAACGCTTGACGCGCTGCGCGACGACGCTCTGTCGGACCGCGGATCCCCACCGCGTCGAGCACAGACCCCTCGATTCCCCGAAGAAGTGGAGCGCCCAGCGTGCCCTCGAAGATCATCCTCGACTGCGACCCCGGCCACGACGACGCCGTCGCCATCCTGCTGGCCCACGGCAACCCGGACATCGAGCTCCTGGCCGTCACCACCGTCGTCGGCAACCAGACGCTGCCGAAGGTCACCCGCAACGCCCTCGCCGTCGCGCGCATCGCCGGCATCACCGGGGTGCCGTTCGCCGCGGGTGCCGACCGGCCGCTGCTGCGCCAGATCGAGGTCGCCCCGGACATCCACGGCGAGAGCGGCCTCGACGGACCGATGCTGCCCGAGCCCTCGTTCGAGCTCGACCAGCGGCACGCCGTTGACCTGATCATCGAGACCGTCATGGCGCACGAGCCCGGCACGGTCACGCTCGTGCCGACCGGTGGGTTGACGAACATCGCCCTCGCGGCCCGCAAGGAACCCCGCGTCGTCGAGCGCGTCAAGCAGGTCGTGCTCATGGGCGGCGGCGTGCACGTCGGCAACTGGAGCCCCGTCGCCGAGTTCAACATCGTCATCGACCCCGAGGCCGCCTCGATCGTCTTCGACGCCGGCTGGGACGTCGTCATGGTCGGACTCGACCTGACGCACCAGGCCCTCGCCACCCCGGAGGTCGCCGCACGCATCGCCGCCGTCGGCACCGCCCCGGCCGCGTTCGTCGGCGAGCTGCTCGACTTCTTCGGCCAGACCTACAAGGACGCGCAGGGCTTCGACTCCCCGCCGGTGCACGACCCCTGCGCCGTCGCCTACGTCATCGACCCGACCATCGTCCGCGCCGTGAAGGTCCCGATCCACATCGAGACCCAGGGCACCCTGACGCTGGGCATGACCGTCGCCGACTTCCGTGCGCCCGCGCCGGAGGACTGCCGGACGAGCGCCGCCATGGAGCTCGACCACGAACGGTTCTGGGACCTGGTCGTCGACGCCCTCGAGCGCATCAGCGAGACCCCTGACACCGGCTGGACCCCGCGCGCCGCCACCACCAACGCCACCTCGACGGAGATCTGAGAACCATGACCACCACATCGACGAAGAAGTCGATCGGCGCCCTCACCGCGGCGCTCCTCGCAGCGTGCATCGCGTTCCAGCTCAACGCGAGCATGCTCAGCCCTGCGCTGGTCACCATGGCGCGCGAGCTCAAGACCGACGACGCCACGATCGGGCTCTCGCAGACCCTGTACTTCACGCTCGCGGCACTGTTCTCGCTGTTCCTGCCGCGCTTGTCCGACATCGTCGGCCGCAAGCGCGTCCTGATCGGCATGCTCGCCGTGATGCTCGTCGGCAGCATCGTCGCCGCGCTCGCGGTGAACGTGCCGATGCTGTTCGCCGGCCGGATCATCCAGGGCGTCACCGGCCCGGTCGTCCCGATCTGCCTGCTCGTCCTGCGCAACGAGATCGCCGACCCGAAGCGCTACGGCGCCGCGCTCGGTCTGCTCACCGCCGTGAACGGCGGCATCGCCGGCGTGGACGCGCTGGCCGGTGGCTGGATCGCCACGAACTTCGGGTTCCGCGGGATCTTCTGGGTCATCGCCGTCGTCACCGTCATCGCGCTGGCGCTCGTCGCCGTGTGGGGCGTCGAGTCGAAGCCCTCGGCCGGCACCCGGATGGACTGGATCGGCGTCGTGCCGCTCGTCGTCTCGGTCGGGGCGCTGCTCACCGCGTTCAACGAGGCCGGCAAGCTCGGTGCTGCCAACCCGGCACTGGTGATCGGTGGTGTCGTCGTCGCGCTCGCCGCCTTCGCGGTCTTCTGGGCGGTCGAGTCCCGCGTGAAGGAGCCGCTCGTCGAGACCCGGTTCCTCAAGCGTCGTGCCACGTGGGCGCTCCTCGCGACGACGTTCCTGACCATGACGGGCGTCTTCGCGGTCGTCAACGGCCTGGTCACGTCGCTCGCGCAGAACGGCGACGCCGGGTTCGGCATGGAACCCGACCTCGCCTCGCTGGTGTTCCTCACCCCGTACGCGCTGGTCGGCTGGATCGTCGGTCCGTTCGCCGGACGCCTCGCGCCGACCATCGGCTACCGCGCCGTGCTCCGCTTCGGCCTGATCGGCAGCATCGTCTCGACGGTCCTGATGGCACTGGTGGGCGTGCACTCGCTGCCGGTCCTGGTCACCGCGACCGTCCTGATCGGCATCACGTACGCGGGCATCGCGAACATCATCCTGAACGGCCTGGGCATCGTGCTCTCGCCGGAGTCGAACCCCGGCTTCCTGCCGGGCCTGAACGCCGGTGCGTTCAACCTCGGCGCCGGGGTCAGCTTCGCCGTCCTGCCGGCGCTGCAGATCGCGCTCGGGGTCGGCGGGTCCGCGGGCACCGCCGGGTACTCGGGTGGCATGCTGCTCGGTGCCGTGATCACGACCGCCGCGCTCGCGATCTCGTTCCTCATCCCCCGCCCGGAGAGCGCCGAGACCACGTCCGTCGCGCCGCAGAAGGAGACCGTCCGTTGACCCAGACCATCGTGATCGTCGGATCGCTCAACGCGGACCTGGTGGTCCGGACCGAGCGGTTCCCGAAGCCCGGTGAGACCCTGCACGGGTCCGACCTGGCGATCCTGCCGGGTGGCAAGTCCGCCAACCAGGCGGTGGCTGCCGGGAGGCTCGGGGGCACGGTCCGCATGATCGGTGCGGTCGGCGACGACGGGAACGGTGCGTTGCTCCGCGACTCCGTCGCGGCTGCGGGTGCGGACACCACGCACGTCGCCGTCCGGGAGGGCGTGGCCACCGGCACCGCAGTCATCACCGTGGACGCCGCGGGGGAGAACACCATCGTGATCTCCGCAGGCGCCAACGGCACGCTGACGCCGGACGACGTGCCCGCCGACGCCTTCGACGACGCCGGCGTGCTCGGCCTCTGCCTCGAGGTCTCGATCGACGTCGTCCTCGCCGCAGCCCGGGCAGCGCAGGCCGCCGGAGTCACGGTGCTGACGAACCTGTCGCCCTTCGGGGCCGTCCCCGCCGAGCTGCTCGAGCTGACCGACGTGTTGCTCGTCAACGAGCACGAGGCCGCATCGCTCGGCGAGCACGGTGTCACGCGCTCGATCGTCACCCGCGGCGGCTCGGGTTGCGTCGTGCACGACGGCGACGCGGACCCGGTGTCGATCGACGCCGTCCGGGTCGAGCCGGTGGACACCACGGGCTGCGGCGACGCCTTCATGGGTTCGGTGGCACTGCGGCTGGCGGCGGGGGACTCCCTCGTCGACGCCGCACGCTTCGCGGTGGGGGTCGGGGCGTACGCCGCGACCAAGGCGGGCGCGCAGGCCTCGTACCCGACCACGGCGGAACTCGAGGCGTTCCTGCGGGCGTGAGTCGGGCCTCCAGACGTTCCCCGGCCGCTAGCGTTGTGGCATGCGCGTGGGAGTCCTCGACATCGGGTCCAACACCGGCCACCTGCTCGTCGTGGACGCCCACGGCGGTGCCGCGCCGCTGCCGGCGTCCTCGTTCAAGCAGCCGCTCCGACTGGCCGAGCACCTCGACGACGCCGGCGCGGTGACGCCCGATGGCGTCGACGCGCTGACGCGGTTCGTCGCGGACGCCGTCCGCGTCGCCGAGGAACGCGGCTGCGAGGACATGCTCGCCTTCGCGACCTCGGCCGTGCGCGACGCGGTGAACTCCGACGAGGTGCTCGCCCACGTCGAGGCCTCGACCGGCGTCGAGCTGGCCGTCCTGTCCGGCGGCGACGAAGCGCGACTGACGTTCCTGGCCGTCCGGCGGTGGTTCGGGTGGTCCGCCGGACGCCTCGCGGTGTTCGACATCGGCGGTGGGTCACTCGAGATCGCCGGGGGAGCCGACGAGGCGCCGGACGTCGCGTGGTCGATGCCGATCGGTGCCGCACGGCTCGCCCGCTCGTACTTCGCCGCCGGCACCCCGACGGAGGACGACGTCCGCCGCATCCGGCACGAGATCCGGGTCGAGATCGCCCGCGACGCCGGCAAGCTGCTCCGCGCCGGGCGTCCGGACCGTGCCGTGGCGACCTCGAAGACCTTCCGGTCGATCGCGCGGATCTGCGGGGCGGCGCCCTCGGGTGCCGGTCCGCTCGTGCCGCGGGCGCTCGACGGCGACGTGCTCCGGTCGAAGCTGCCCGCGCTGCTGACGATGTCGGTCGACGAACTCGCGACGCTGCCCGGGGTGTCGGCGAGCCGCGCGCACCAGGTGGTTCCGGGTGCGCTCGTCGCCGAGGCCTGCCTCGACATCTTCGACCTGCCCGCGCTGGAGATCTGCCCGTGGGCGCTCCGCGAGGGCGTGATCCTCGAGCGGCTCGACCAGCTGTCGGTGCTGGGGACGCCGTAGCGTCTACGGGTGCTGCCTCGGCGGCGCCAGCAGCCACGGACGGATCAGCTTCGTCACGAAGGGCAGCACCCAGAACGTCATGATCGGCGTGAGGACGAGGGTCGTGACCAGCACACGGGGCAGGATCGCGACGTGTGCGAACGCTGGGACGAGCCACGCCATCAAGTACGTGAACGCCAGGTTCACCGGGAAGAAGCCGAGCCAGATGCTCACCGCCTGCTTCCACCGCGGGGGAGCGCTCGAGGCCGGGGCGTCCTGCGGGACGTCGAACCAGCCCTCGATCCCGGTGCGCTTCTCGACGCGGGACTCCACGACCAGGTCGCGGCCGAGGTCGAGCCAGCGCAGGCGGTCGTCGGAGTTCTCCCACGTGGCGAGCGAGTCGTGGTCGGCGAAGCGGTAGAGCATGTGCCACTCACGGGACTGCGCCCGGGAGCGCACCCACCCGGAGCCGAGGAACCCCGGGTACCGGTTGGCGAGGTTCACGCCGGACTGCACCCAGTGGGTGACCTCGGGGATGCGGTCGGGTTCGACCAGGCGGGTGATGGACACGGTGACGGGCGGGCCGGCGGTCTCGGGTGACGACTGCAGGCTCCCAGGCTCTTGTGGAGTCATGGGTCCAGTCTCGCGGACGCGTGTTACCGGCTCGTGTCGGACGGTCCTAGCTCGCCTGCTTCTTCTCGGCGGGCGCCTTCTTGGCTGCGGGCTTCTTCGCGGGCGCCTTCTTCGCGGGTGCCTTCTTCGCCGGAGCCTTCTTCGCGGGGGCCTTCTCGGTGGTCGCCTGCTTCGCCGGGGCCTTCCGGGCCGTCGCCTTCTTCGTCGAGCCGGGCGTGCTCGAGTCGGCACCCAACGACGAACGCGAGCTGGACGACGAACGCGACCCCGAGCCTCCTGTCCGCTTCTTGTCCACGGACGCACGCAGGGCGGCCATCAGGTCGAGGACGTCACCGCCCTCGTCCTCGTCGTCCTCGTCGTCCTTCGCGCCGAACGTCTTCTCGGTGTCGATGTCGTCACCGGCGTCGAGCTTGGCGTCGATGAGCTGCTGCAGTTCCTCTTGGTAGGAGTCGGTGTAGCGGTCGGGATCGAAGTCCGTCGACATGCTCTCGACGAGCGACGACGACATCTTCAGCTCGTTCGCGCTGACCTTCACCGACGAGTCCAGCGCCGTGAAGTCGGCGGCTCGGACCTCGTCGCCCCAGAGCAGCCCCTGCAGCAGGATGACGTCGTCGTGCACGCGCAGCACCCCGAGCCGGGTCTTCTGGCGCAGCGTGAACTGCACGATCGCGAGCCGGTCGGTCTTCGCCAGGGTCTCGCGCAGCAGCACGTAGGCCTTCGGCGAGCGCGAGTCCGGCTCGAGGTAGTACGTCTTCTCGAACATCATCGGGTCGACCTGCTCGACGGGCACGAACTCGAGCACCTCGACCTCGTGCGACTGCTCCTCAGGGAGCTGCTTGAAGTCGTCCGCGGTCAGCACCACGGTCTTGTCGCCGTCGTCGTAGGCACGCTGGATGTCGGCGTACTCGACCTCGTGGCCGAACTCGCAGACGCGCTTGTAGCGGATGCGGCCCTTGTCCTCGTCGTGGACCTGGTGCAGGGACACGTCGTGGGTCTCGGTGGCCGCGTACACCTTGATGGGCACGTTGACGAGCCCGAACGCGATGGAACCCTTCCAGATCGACCTCATGCGCACATGATGCCCGTGTCCGCACGGGAGTGCCCGCAGCCGACGGGTTCTCCACAGATCCGGGTTCGCTGGACCGTCGACCGGTCGACGCGAGCACGATGGGCGCATGAGCCAGCTCGACAAGCAGGACCCGCGCTCGCAGTTCGCCAGACCGCCGTTCCCCGCGCAGACGCAGCAGGGGTCCGGGCTGGCGAGTGCGATGGACCCGCCGCCCGACCACGGTGAGGTCTCCTACCTCGGCACGGGGCGCATGCGGGGGTACCGCGTGCTCGTCACGGGCGCGGACTCCGGCATCGGCCGGGCCGCGGCGATCGCGATGGCGAAGGAAGGGGCCGACGTCGCACTGAACTCCCTGCCCGAGGAGATCGACGACCTGACCGAGGTCCGTGACGTCATCGCCGACCTCGGTCGCAACGCCGTGATGCTGCCCGGTGACCTGACGGACGAGGGCTTCTGCGACGAACTCGTCCGGACGGCGGTGCGCGACCTCGGCGGGCTGGACGCCCTCGTCCTGGTCGCCGGACACCAGCTGGTGCACGAGGACGTGACCGAGCAGTCGACCGAGGACTTCGACCGCACGATGAAGGTCAACCTCTACTCGCTGTTCTGGCTGGTCCGGGCAGCCGTGCCGCACATGGCGCCGGGCAGCGCGATCGTGACGACGAGCTCGGTGTCCGCGTACCAGCCGCAGGACCGCATGATCGACTACGCGGCGACGAAGGCCGCGATCACCACGTACACCAACGGCCTCGCGCGGCAGCTCGCGGCGAAGGGCATCCGGGCGAACACCGTGGTGCCCGGGCCGGTGTGGACGCCACTGCAGCCGATCAGCTACCCGGGCGACGAGATCGCACGGTACGGCCAGGACACCCCCTTCGGCCGGCCGGCGCAGCCCGTCGAGCTCGGCAGCGCCTACGTGTACCTGGCGGGGCCGGAGTCGTCGTACACCTCGGGCACGACCCTGACGGTGGCGGGAGCGACCGGGGTGGCGCTGTGAGTCCGGCGGCCCGCAAGACCGTCGTCCTGGTCGGCGACCGTCGGCTGGCCCTCACCAACACCGACAAGGTGCTCTACCCGGAGACCGGCACGACCAAGGGGCGCGTGATCGAGTACTACGAGCGTGTGGCGCCGTGGATGATCCCGCACGTCAAGGACCGCCCGGTGACCCGGAAGCGTTGGGCGAACGGCGTCGACGGGAAGGTCTTCTTCGAGAAGAACCTGCCGGACTCCGCCCCGGACTGGGTCCGCCACCACACCATCCACCACTCCGAGCACGACAACGAGTACCCGATCGTCGACGACCTGCCGACCCTCGTGTGGATGGCGCAGCAGGCCGCACTGGAGCTGCACGTGCCGCAGTGGCGGTTCGGCCCGCGCGGTGGGCAGCAGAACCCGGACCGGCTCGTGCTCGACCTGGACCCCGGCGAGGGCGTCGGCCTGCCCGAGTGCGTCGAGGTGGCGGTCGCGGCACGCGAGATCCTGCACGGCATGGGGCTCGACCCGTACCCGGTGACCTCCGGTTCGAAGGGGATCCACCTCTACGCCGCCCTCGACGGCCGGTCGACCACGGCGAACGTCTCCGACGTCGCGCACGAACTCGCGAAGGCACTCGAGCACGACCTGCCCGACCTGGTGCTGTCGTCGATGAGCCGGGCCGAGCGGACGGGCAAGGTGTTCGTCGACTGGTCGCAGAACAACGGCAACAAGACGACCATCGCCCCGTACTCGTTGCGCGGCCGCGAGCGGCCGACGGTCGCAGCACCCCGCACCTGGAAGGAGCTCGAGGAACGCGGGCTCGCGCAGCTCACGTTGGACGAGGTCCTCGAACGCCTGCAGGCGCACGGGGACCACCTGCACCCGGTCGCCTCCGCCTCGCTGGCCGTCGGACGCGACGACCACGGTCACTGGGACAGCGACCGGACCGAGCGTGCGAACGAGGCCGAGCAGCCGGCTCGCGACCGGCTCACCGCCTACCGCGCGAAGCGCGATGCCTCGAAGACGCCGGAACCGGTGCCCGAAGGAGCCCCCACGGTCCGGAAGGACGGCACCCCGACGTTCGTGATCCAGGAGCACCACGCCACCCGCGACCACTACGACTTCCGGCTGGAGCACGACGGCGTGCTCGTGAGCTGGGCCCTGCCGAAGGGCGAACCGAACGACCCGGGCAAGAACCACCTGGCCGTGCAGACCGAGGACCACCCGCTCGAGTACGGCGCGTTCGAGGGCACGATCCCGAAGGACGAGTACGGCGGCGGCACGGTCACGCTCTGGGACGACGGCACGTACGAGCTCGAGAAGTGGCGCGAGGGCGAAGAGGTCATCGTCACCCTGCACGGTCGGACCGGCGGCGCTCGCCGACTGGCGCTCCTGCACACCCGCGGCCGGGGCGGAGCGGGCGACGAGAAGAACTGGCTCATCCACCGCACGAAGGAGCAACCCGACCGGCTGGCGGACGCCGGCGGCGCGACGGACGCGGGGCGGGCCTCCCGTCCTTCTGCTGCGCACCGAGACGGACAGCGGCGCATCAGCGGAGCCAGCCCTGCGGACACCGCTCCGGGGGACCGACGGACCATGCAGGCCACCCTGGCGAAGGACGCACCCCGGCTGGACCCGGCCGACTGGGCGTTCGAGATGAAGTGGGACGGCGTCCGTGCGCTCGCCACCGTCCGGGACGGCTCGGTCACGCTGCGGAGCCGGAACGACAACGACCTGACGGAGCAGTACCCGGAACTCCAGGAACTCGGCGACCGTGCCGGGGTCGACGGCGTCTTCGACGGCGAGATCGTCGCGTTCGACGACCGGGGGCGCCCGAGCTTCCAGCTCCTGCAGAACCGGATGGGCCTGACGAAGGCGCGTGAGGTGCGGGCGGCGCAGCAGACGACCCCCGTGCGGTTCCTGGTCTTCGACGTGCTCGAGGCCGACGGGCACGAACTCACCCGCCTGGCGTACGACGCCCGGCGGCAAGCGCTCGAGACGGTCGTCGAGTCCGGCGGAACGATCGACGTGCCACCGGCTTCGCAGGGTGACCTCGACGGCGTGATGGCGACGTCGCAGGAGCAGGGCCTCGAAGGGGTCGTCGCGAAGAAGCGCAGTTCGAAGTACGCCGAGGGCCGGCGGTCCGAAGCCTGGCTGAAGCTGAAGCACCACGCCACGCAGGAAGTCGTGGTCGGTGGGTGGAAGCCGGGCAGTGGTCGTCGAGCGGGCGGGATCGGCTCGTTGTTGCTCGGCGTGCCCGGTCCGGACGGACTCGAGTACGTCGGCAAGGTCGGCACCGGGTTCCGTGACCGCGACCTCGACGAGATCGCCGCAGCGCTGCGACCGCTCGACCGGAAGACCTCGCCGTTCGTCGACGTGCCGCGGATCGACGCGCGGGACGCGCACTGGGTGACGCCGAAGCGGGTGGGAGAGGTCGAGTTCGCCGAGTGGACCGGTGACGGGCGCCTGCGGCAGCCGTCCTGGCGGGGCTGGCGTCCGGACAAGGACCCCGAGGACGTGGTGCGCGAGCACTGACCTGCTCGCCGGACCGGCCGCCCGGTGCCAGCTCGCGAACGCGCTGATGCGTGCGCATGGGGTCCGCCCGTGGCGAAATTCCGTCCCCCGTCCAGCACTCGGGCGGGGGACGTTTCCACCCGTCCGGCCGCCGGTCCGCCGCCGACTGTTACGTTCGCCGGGACGAAAGGGCCTGGGGATGAGCTCGAGCAAGTACCTGCCGCCGTACACGGCCGAGGAACGCGTCGCGATCAACGGGGATCGTGCCGCGCGGATCCCGGTCGATCCGGGGGCTGTGGTGATCGACACCGAAGCGACCTACGCGGACTTCCTCGCCGACGAGACCGACGAGTAGCGACCGAATCGGGGGAGAAGACGGCCCGTGCACCGGATCAGGGAGCGCACGGGCCGCCGTCGAAGCACCGTGACCGACCCTTCAGGGATGGCCGGCCACGGCGCGCTCGATCCAGGCGCGCGGAGGCGTACCTGGTAGGCACGTACTCAAGACGCGACGAACGCCCGATTCGTCACACGAGAACCCGAGATCCGCGAAGAGGAGCTGCCCCTGTCCAGCGACGAAGCCCTCGCGGCGTTGTCCGACGCGTCGCTCGTCGAGCGCAGCGCCGACGGCGACACGGCCGCGTTCGGGGTGCTGATCCGTCGGTACGGACCGCACATGCGGGCCTACGCAGCACGGATCCTCGGGTACGGCGACGGCGAGGCCGACGACGCCGTCCAGGAAGCCGCACTGCAGGCCTGGCAGCGCATCGACCGGGTCGAGGACCCGGAGCGGGTGCGCAACTGGCTCTTCCGGATCGCGGCCAACAAGGCCCTCGACCGGCTCCGCAGGCGGCACCCGCACGCCGACCTCGAAGCGATGGTCGACGCCCCGGACGAACGACCCGTCGACGAGGTGGTCGCCACCCGGATGCAGGTGCGGGAACTCGCGCGTATCGTGCAGGCACTCCCGGATGCACAGCGCGCCGTCTGGGTGATGCGCGAGGTGGGTGGGGCTCCCTACGCCGAGATCGCCGAGGCGACCGGGCTGCCCGCGCCGACCGTCCGCGGGCTGCTCGCACGTGCGCGGCGACGCGTGCTCGAACAGATGGAGGGGTGGCGATGACCGACGACGTCGACGACCGTCACGGTGCCTTCACGCTGGACGAGCTCTCCGACTACCTCGACGCCGACCGGACGCCGGTCCGGGCGGACATCGAGGGCGATCCCGAAGCCGTCGCCGCACTGGAGCGGCTGCAGGCCCTGCGGGTGGCATCACGGGACCTGCTCGACACCGCGGCATCGGTGGACGGCGACGAGCGCTGGATCAGCTCGGTGCTCGCGTCCATCCGGACGACCGCCCACGCCGGACGGGACATCCCCGTCCCCGACGACGATCCGGCCGCGCACCTGGTCGTCACCGAGGGGGCTCTGCGCGGACTCGTCCGCACCCTCGGTGACGACGTACCCGGTGTCGTCGTCCGGCGGACCCGGTTCAGCGGCGACGTCGGGGTCCCCGGCGGTGCCGTGGACGTCGACGTCACCATCGTGGCCACGCTCGAGGCATCGATGTCGGACCGTGCCGAGGCGCTCCGGGCGCACATCACGTCGGTGCTCGGCGCGCACGCACCGTTCCGGATCCGCAGCGTCGTCGTCCGCGTCGCCGACGTCGTGGTCGGGGGCACACCGTGACCGCGGACGTCCGGGTGCTCTCCCGCGAACTCACCGCGGTCGTCCTCGCGGTGCCGGGCGTCCGGTCGGTCCTGCCGCCCGGACCCGGACTCGCCACGCTCGTCCGCGACGTCCGCTCCGTGCTCGAGATCCCGCGCGACGGTGGGGCCGTGCTCGTGCAGGACCGTCCGGACGGGGCGCGGATCCGCGTGGTCGTCACGACCGACCGGGCCGTGCCGACGATCACGGTCATCCGGGCCGTGCGTGACGCCGTCGTGACCGCAGCGCGCCACTCCCTCGGGGCAGCACCCTCCGACGTCACGGTCCGCGTCGTCGAGATCGACTGACGCCGCGACCGGAGCATGCCCCGACGAACCAGTCGGCGCAGCCGGCACAGGCGGCGCGGTGGCCTCAGGCGGCCGGTGCGTTGAGCGTCAGGCGGCCGGTGCCGGTCCGTCCGACGGCTCGGCGTCGTCCGCGACGGGGAGGTCCTCGTCGACGAGCTCGTCCTCGCCGGGCTCGGACACCTCGGCCGCAGCGGCCTTGGCCTCGTCGATGGACTCCTGCGAGCGGCGGAGGAGGTCGTCGTCGTGTGCTGTCTGGTCGCTCATGCTCCAGGAGGCTACGCGGGCGTGCCTGTGTCGGCGTCCCGGCGTCCGGCCTGGCGGTGCGATCCCGAGGACAGCCCGCCCCGCTGATCGGTCCGGGGGTGGGGCGGTTCGAAGTCGACCGCTGAGGTCGGAGCCGGCGACGAGGGCATCGCCGGCGCGGCCGGTGCGCCGTACGCGTCTGCCGCATCGAGCACGGCGCGCGTCGCCGCAGCGGCCGTCCGCAGGGCGTCGCCGATCGGCATCGCCCGGTGGCCAGGGGTCCGGACCTCGACGCCCCACGGCTCGTCGAAGCCGAGCTCACGGACGGTGCGCACGAGCCCCGGCAGGTCCCACGCGCCCGCTCCGGGCAGGTACCGTGCCTCGCGCGCCTCTTCGGACAGGGTCATGCCGGCCGGGGTGTGCAGGAGCCCGTCGCTCAGTTCGACCGCCGCGAGCGTCGCGGGCGCGACCGCTTGGCGGATCGACGCCAACGTGGACCCGCCCCGCAGGGTGTGCATCGCGTCGAGCAGCAGCCCGCCGTTCGGGTGACCCGCCGCCGCGACGAACCGCGAGGCCCGTTCGATCGTCGGCAGGTTCGACCACGGCTCGGGTTCGAGGACGAGCTGCGCGCCGACGGCCGCGGCCTGGTCGGCCAGCACGGTCCAGTCGTCGGCCATCGTGAGCGGTGAAGCGCCGGGCAACGTCGTGTCGGCACGAGCGATCACCTGCCAGGCGCGGAGCGCCGCGGCGGCCTCGAGGACCACCCCGCGGTCGGCGGCGTCGTCGTCGGTCCGGCTCGTGCACGTCCACCAGCGGTCGAGCGGCCCCAGCTGCACCCAGACGATCCCCGCACCGTCGAGCATGCGGCGGAGTTCGGCGAAGCCCGTCGTCGCACGCACCTCGTGCAGGTCGTCGAGTGACAACGAGAGTCCGGCGAACCCGGCGGCACCGACCGCGTGGACGCGTTCGCGGATGGGCTCGTCGCCCGCCCACGTCCACGACGTCGCCAGCAGATCGTGTTCCATCACGGCCGTACCTCCGTCATCCCGGAGCAGCTGCAGACGCCCGTCGCGATGGTCCTGCCCCGTGTGTGCGACGCCGCGATCCCCACCTGGCGTCGCACCAGGGATACCCGGCGTGTCTGCGAGCGCTCCCAGCGGCGCGTCACACTGCGGAAACGCCGGTCAGACGATGCGGGTGCGGACCGTGCCGATGCCGGCGATCGTCCCGACGACGAGTTGTCCGCGCTCCAGGGCACCGACCCCCTCGGGCGTCCCCGTCATGAGCAGGTCCCCGGGGGCGAGCGTCACCGACCGCGACAGCGCCGCGATCGTCTCTGCCACCGACCAGATCTGCGCCGCCAGGTCACCGACCTGCCGTCGTTCGCCGTCGACGACCAACTCGATCACACCAGCCGTCGGGTCGATGCCCTGCGCCGGGACGATCGCGCCGATGGGTGCCGAGGCGTCGAACCCCTTCGCCGTGTCCCAGGGCCGACCGAGGCGCTTGGCCTCGGTCTGGAGATCGCGTCGGGTGAGGTCGATGCCCACCGCGTAGCCCCAGACGTGGGTGAGCGCGTCGTCGACGACGATGTCCGCGCCGCCGGTGCCGATCGCGACGACCAGTTCGACCTCGTGCTCGAGCTGCGCCGTCTGCGGCGGGTACGGGGTGTCCGCGTCGTCGACGACGACGGCGTCCGCCGGCTTGGTGAAGAAGAACGGCGGCTCGCGGTCCGGGTCGTGACCCATCTCGCGTGCGTGCGCCGCGTAGTTCCGACCGACGCAGAAGACGCGTCGGACGGGGAAGCGTGCGCCCGTGGTCGTGGGGACGGTCGGGAGGCTCGGGGCCGGGATGACGAGGTCGGTCACGGTCTCAGCGTGGCAGGCTCGCAGGGCGTCGGTTCAGCTCTCACCGAAGGACGCCTCGTACTTGAGCTTCCGCGCGCGGGCGCGCTCCTGCCGTTCGCGCCACTCGATCCGCATCTGCGCGAGCTCTTCTTCGGCGCCCTTGGCGCGCATGAGCGGACCGTAGTGAGGGCTCGCGAGGAGCCGTGGTGTCGTCATCTCGCGGTTGTCGAGCCATCGTTTGAACTCTTCATCAGTCAGCGTCGAGATCATCTGCGAGCACTCCTTCCTGTTGTCTCCGGGCTTCCGCTCGTGCTGCCTCGAAGTCAGCGAGCGCCGTGGACGTCCATGTGTCGTCATCAGTCGTCCAGCTCCGGGTCACCAGTGCCGCGGACATCACGGCAGCTGCCGCGCGCCTGTCCTCGTCATCCGAGGTCGCGCGGTCGGCGACCCATGACCAACGCTGCCACCAGAGATCCCGGTGCCCCAAGAACTCGGTATTTCGCCGTCCGGCCCGCCCGTCGACGACCGACACGACCAACGCGCCGACGGCCACGAGGGCTCCGACCACCGACACGACCGCACTCGTCGACGCGACATCCATGTGGACCACCCTGACGCCACAGGACCGGCCACGCGGCGGGCGTGACCGGTCCTGTGGACGGTGATCCGGGCCTCCCGGCCTGTGCAGGAGGGATCAGGCAGACGGATCCTGCGGCCACCCCGAGAACTCCCACCCGTCGACGGACGGGTGGTCCTCGCCTCGCGAGTAGGCGTACTCGCGGGCCGCGTCCCGTGCGGCGGACAGCCGGTCGAGCAACTCGGCGTGCGCGCCTGCGTCGACCCGCGTCAGGGCGTCGTGCGCCAGCGCGAAGCGGTCCATCTCGTTCCGCATGAGCATGTCGAACGGCGACGTCGTCGTGCCCCGCTCCAGGAACCCGTGCACGTGCAGGTCGTCGTGGCCGTTGCGGCGGTAGGTCAGCTGGTGCACGAGCGACGGGTACCCGTGGAACGCGAACACCGTCGGGGTCCCGGGCAGGAAGAGCTCGTCGTACCGCTCGTCGGGGATCGGGTGCTCGTGCTTCCGGGGGTCGCCGAGGGCGAGCAGGTCGACGACGTTGACGACCCGGACGCCGACCCCGGGAGCGTGCTGCCGGATGATGTCCGCGGCGGCGACCGCCTCGACCGTGGGGACGTCCCCGGCGCAGGCGAGGACGACGTCGACGCGACCGACGGTCTGCTCGGTGCCGGCCCAGTCCCAGACCCCGAGACCGGCGTCCGCGTGGGCGACGGCGTCCTCGAGGGACAGGAAGACGGGCTCGGGGTGCTTCCCGGCGACGATCACTTCGATGCGGTCGGTGGTCTCGAAGGCGTGTGCCGCGACGGCGAGCAGCGTGTTGGCGTCGGCGGGGAGCTTGATCCGGACCAGGTCCTGCTGCTTGGACGCGACGACGTCGAGGAACCCGGGGTCCTGGTGGGAGAACCCGTTGTGGTCCTGCCGCCAGACGTGCGACGACAGCAGGATCGACAGGTTCGACACGGGCGCACGCCAGTCGATGTCGGTCGAGGACTCGAGCCACTTGGCGTACTGCCCGACCATCGAGTCGATGATGTGGGCGAACGCCTCGTAGGTGTTCAGGAGCCCGTGCCGGCCGGAGAGGACGTAGCCCTCGAGCATGCCCTCCAGCAGGTGCTCGGACAGCACCTCGGTCACGCGTCCACGGGCAGCGAGGTGCTCGTCGCCGACCGCCCGTTGTGCACGCCACACGCGCGAGGTGACGTCGAAGACGGCGTCGAGCTTGTTCGAGATCGTCTCGTCCGGGCCGAAGAGCCGGAACGACGACGGGTTCTTCGTGATCAGCGCTGCGAGCCACGGGCCGAGCGTGCCGGTGGCCGAGGCCGTCGAGCCGGCCGGGACCCCGTACGCGTCGAGCGCTGGTCGGTCGAGGGCTGTCCGGATGCGCCCGCCGTTGGCGTGGGGAGTGGCGCTCATCCGGTCGTCGCCGGTGGGACGGATCGTCGTCATGATCCCGACGGGGTTCCCGTCCGCGTCGAAGAGGTCTTCGGGTCGGTAGGACCGCATCCACTCCTCGAGCTGGGCGCGGTGTGCGGAGTTCTCGCGGACCTCGGACAGCGGCACCTGGTGGGCACGGAACGTCCCCTCGATCTGCTGGCCGTCGACCTCCTTCGGCCCGGTCCACCCCTTCGGACTGCGGAGGATGATCATCGGCCAGCGCGGGCGCAGGTCGGCGGCGCCGGCAGGTTGCCCGGCAGCCGCACGTTCGGCCTGCGCCCGCGCTGCCGCCTGGATGTCGTCGATCGATGCGAGCGCTCGACGCAGGGCGCCGTCGAACAGGGCGTGCACGGCGTACGGGTCGTCGTCGACCCGCTTCGAGTCCACCACGATCGGCTCGTAGCCGAGGCCACGGAAGTAGGCGGTCAGGTCCTCACCGGGGATGCGGGCGAGGACGGTGGGGTTCGCGATCTTCCACCCGTTGAGGTTGAGGATCGGCAGCACGGCGCCGTCGGACACCGGGTCGAGGAAGGTGTGCGCCTGCCACGAACCCGCGAGCGGGCCGGTCTCCGCCTCGCCGTCGCCGACGACGCACGCCACCACCAGGTCGGGGTTGTCCAGAGCCGCTCCGTACGCGTGGGCGAGGGAGTAGCCGAGTTCGCCGCCCTCGTTGATGGACCCGGGCGTCTCCGGAGCCGCGTGCGACGGGATCCCGCCGGGGAACGAGAACTGCCGGAAGAAGCGCTGCAGGTCGTCGTCCGCGTACAGCTCGCCCCACGTGCCGTCGAGCCAGGCGTTCGCGTTCATCGCGGGGCCGCCGTGGCCCGGGCCGCAGACGTAGAGGAACTCGCGTCCGGTCTCGGCGATCAGCGCGTTGCAGTGCGCGTACACGAGGTTGAGGGCGGGCGAGGTGCCCCAGTGTCCGAGCAGCCGTGGCTTGATGTCGTCAGGCTCGATCGGCCGTCCCAACAGCGGGTTGTCGAGCAGGTAGATCTGCCCGACCGTCAGGTAGTTGGCGGCACGCCACCAGGCGTCGACCGCCCGGAGTCGGTCGGTGGTGGAGAGCTGTGCAGGAGCCATGTCCCCACGCTACGAAACGTCGGCCCCGTGAACCTCAGGAAACCCGTTCCAAACCGATCGCGGGGGTGCGCCGAATGAGTTGCACAGGGCAAAAGCCCAGGGCGCTCTCCGGTCAGACATGGCCGTTGTTCAGCGTACGCACAGGAGCATACGTCGGCCGTCGGCCGGGGTGCCCACACAGCAAAGGACAGATCACCATGCGCAAGAGCCTGAAGACCTCCATCACCCTCGCCACGACCGGCGCCCTCGTGCTCG
>NZ_JADKSA010000007.1:122801-171370 GCF_015350945.1 Curtobacterium sp. VKM Ac-2884 | reverse complement strand
GAGAGCCGGGAGGCGCGGGCCCAGCGGGCACCGCGCCTCCCGTCCGTCGTCCGCGACCGTCTAGAGCACGGGGGTCGCCGCCGCGTAGGTGAGCGGTCCGTCGACGCGCGCGACGTCGTGCCACGCGCCGTCGGCGAGGGACGCCTCCGCCGCCTCGACGATGGACGCAGCAGCCAGCCCGTCAGCGACGGACGGGGCGAGCTGCTCCCCGCGGCGGACGCTCGCGATGAACTGGGCGGCCTCGATCGTCTTCAGGTCGTCGTAGCCCATGGCCGTGCCGGCGCCGGGCTGGAAGCGCGCGAACTCGCCGTCACCCGAGGCGACGTAGTGCGTGGCGTAGCCGTCGACCTCCTGCCCGTCGAGGTACACCTCGAGCTCGTTGAGCCGCTGGAAGTCCCACCGCACCGAACCCTTGGTGCCGTAGATCTCGAGCGTGTACTCGGCGTGCGGTCCCCGCATGACGCGGCTCGAGTCCATGGTGCCGACGGCCCCGTCCTCGAAGCGGAAGAGCAGGGCTGCGTAGTCCTCGTTCTCGACGCGGCCGAGCTCGCCGGTGGCTGCGGCGCTGCGGTCGACGATGCCCGCTGCTGGCTTCGGGCGCTCCTGGATGAACGTCTCGGCCAGTGCGCTCACGCTGGCGATCCGGCCGACGACGTACTGCGCCAGGTCGAGGCCGTGCGAGAGCAGGTCGCCGAGCACGCCCGAACCGGCACGCTCACGCTCGAAGCGCCAGGTCAGCGGTGCTGCGGGGTCGGACGAGTAGTCGGCGAGCAGCGAGCCGCGCACGTTCGTGATGCGACCGAGGCGGCCGCTGCGGACGAGTTCGCGCGCCCGCTCGATCGCGGGGGCGTGCCGGTAGTTGAACCCGACGCTCGTGATGACGCCCGCACGCTGGACGGCCTCGTGGATCTGCCGGGAGTCGCTGGCGTAGCGGCCCATCGGCTTCTCGATCCAGAACGGCTTGCCGGCCTCGGCAGCGGCGACCGCCATCTCGCGGTGCAGGAAGTTCGGCGAGCAGATCGACACGACGTCGACGGACGGGTCCGCGAGGACCTCGTGGTAGTCCGCGACAGCCCGCTCGTAGCCCAGGCGGGTGACGGCCTGGTCGCGTGCGGCCTCGATCGGGTCCGCGGCGACGACGAGGCGGGGCTGCACGCCGAGCTCCGGGAAGTGGTCCGGCAGGGCGCGGTAGGCGCGCGAGTGCAGCCGCCCCATCCAGCCGACCGAGACGAGGCCGACGCCGATGCTGTCCATGGGAACTCCTTCGTTCGTGGGCGCCGATTGGAGCGCGCCAACCATCGTACGGGATTACTCGTGGTTTGTCAGTACAAAGACCGTGAGCAGAAGACGTCGGGTCACCTGGGGCGACCCGACGTCTTCTGCTCACGAAGTGACTCGGCTCAGTTCGGCGGGAAGATGATGTCCCGCACCAGGGCGTCGAGCTGCGCGTCGGCGTCGAGGAACTGGCGCAGCGTCGTCACCGTGGCGCCGAACCGGTCGAACTCGTCGATCGTCATGCCGTCGACGTCGTACCCGCGCGCGAACTCGGGCGTCGCCGCGCGCAGGGCCGCGATGACGTCGGCCGGTACCTCGTCGTGGATGGCGTCCGGACGGAACGGGAACGCGTTCGCGTTGATGTCCTTCGTCCACTGGAACGGCGGCGAGACGACGAGGTCCCCGCCCTGGAACTCCGACCACTGCAGCGCGTTCCGGAAGGCGGCGACGAGCACACGCGACCGGAAGCCACGCTCCTGGAACACCCGGTAGGCGTTCTTCACCGCGGCGACGCCGGCCCACTCGAGGATGCCGGGGTCGACCATGACGTGGTCGCGCTTGACGACGGTCTTCAACCAGTCGTCGAACCGGCCGGCCATCAGCGTGACGACGTGGCCGAACTCCTGGTCGGGCAGCCCGTCGGCGGCACGACGGTCGAGCGCGCGCTCGATGGCCGCACCGACGGCGACGACCTGCGGCACCGTGAAGGACACCGTGGCGTTGATCGAGACCCCGCGGTAGGCGGCCTCCTCGATCGCGGCGATGCCGACCTCGGTGGCGGGGATCTTCACGATGATGTTCGGGGCGAGCTGCGAGAACCGCACGGCCTGCTCGACCAGGGCGTCGGCGTCGCGGTGGAAGCGCGGGTCGGTCTGCATCGACAGGCGACCGTTGCGGCCGCCGGACGCCTCGAACGCGGGCAGCAGCTGCTCGGCCGCCGCGATGGAGAGCTCCTCGACGGCCTTCCAACCGATCCAGGACTCCCCCGCGGTCGGGTGCTCCGCGGCGATCTCGCGGATGCGTGGCACCCAGGTCTCCGGGTCCTGCTTGATGCAGGTGTACGCGATCACCGGGTTGCAGGTCGCCCCGACGGCGCCGTACTCGTGGATCGCGGTGGACAGTTCGCGCGGGTCGGCGGAGTCGTTCCACAGGGCGGTCACGGTCTGCGACGCGGCCTGCAGTGTGACGGGTCGGACGTCGGCGTCGGTGGTCGCCGGTGACGAGAGGGTGTCGGTCATCGTGTGAGTCCCTTCTTGATCGTGTCGAGCTGGAAGCGCGAGACCTCATCGGCGTTCTCGTCCTCGGCGAAGACGCTCGACACCGCGACGGTGTCCTCGCGCGCCGTGAAGCCGACCCGGTCGAGGGCGGCCCAGAAGGCGTCGAAGTCGACGTCCGCCTGGCCGACCGGCAGGTGCTGGTGCACGCGGACCGGGTTGCCAGGCGGGTTGGTGATGTAGCGCAGGCCGTGCGAACGGTGGTGGTCGTACGCGTCGGCGACGTGCACGAGCTGCAGCGAGTCACCCGCGGCGTCGATGATCTCGTCCATGTTCCCGCCGTAGTGGAACGTGTGGCAGGCGACGTAGACGAAGCCGATGCTCTTCGAGTTCAGCCCGCGGATCACCCGGAGCGCCTCGAGCCCGTCCTCGACGAAGTCGTCGGGGTGCGGGTCGATGAGGACCCGGATGCCGGAGTCCTCGATGATCGGCAGGAGCTCCTCCATCGCCCAGTGGAACTGGTCCTCGGACTCCTCGGCGCGTTCGGGTCGGCCGGAGAACTCCGTGTTGATCGTGTCCACGCCCAGGCGCTTCGTGATCTCGATGACCCGCTTCCACTTCTTGACGGCGGCCTCGCGGGCCTCCTTGTCCGGGCCGGCCCAGCGCAGGACGGGCAGAACCGACGCGACCTGGACCCCGGCCGTCGTGCACGCCGCGGCGAACGCGTCGACGAGGTCGTCGTCGGCCGTGGGGTGCCGGTAGAACGGGATGAAGTCCTTGTGCGGGGTGAGCTGCAGGTACTCGTAGCCGAGGTCGGCCACCTTCTGCGGGAACTCCAGCAGTGACAGGTCGTGGTGGTACGGCGTGGGGTCGAGTGCGATCTTCGGCATCGATCAGGCCGTCTCGTAGAACGCGGGCTTCGCGGTGGCGTACGCGACCTGCTCGAGCGCACCGGACTGCTGCGCGCGCACGGCGACCTCGGCGACGACCGAGGCGGTGTACCCGTCCCAGGCGCTCGGGCCGTCGATGCCACCGGTGCGCGCGGCGTCGACCCAGCGCTGCACCTCTTCGTCGTACGCGGCACCGAAGCGCTCGACGAACGACGGGGTGACGCCCTGGCCGGAGACGCCCTGCGACACGAGGTTGAGCGAGGTCTCGCGGCCGATGTACGCGACCCCGGACTCGAACACCGCGTCGGTCGTGACCTGGTAGCCGAACTGCGCGTTCACGTTGATCTCGACGATCGCCATGGTGCCGGACTCGGTGGTGAACAGCACGAACTGCGGCTCGGGCAGGTCGGCCGGCGCCAGCGAGTTCTTGCGGGGCTTCTTGACCTCGACGCTCGTGATCGCCTCGCCCGTGATGAACGGGATGATGTCGATCTCGTGGATCACCGAGTCGTGGATGAGCATCGACTCGCTGAAGTTCGGCGGCGTGGTCGGGTTGCGGTGCGCGTGGTGCAGCGCGAGCAGGGCGCCGTTGGCCCCGGACTCGCGCAGCGCGCGCAGCTCCTGGTAGCCCTTGTCGAAGCGGCGCATGAAGCCGACCTGGATCTTCGGACGGTCGGACGTGGCCTGCTCGAGCTCGACGATCCGCAACGAGTCCTCGGCCGAGGTCGTCAGCGGCTTCTCGCACAGGACGGCGAGACCGCGCTCGATCGCCGGCACCAGGACCGGCTCGTGCAGGAAGCCGGGCGTCGCGACGATGACGGCGTCGATCGCGGTGGCGTCGAGCGCCTCCTCGAACGATGCCGCGGTGATCGCGCCGGGCGCCTTCGCCGCGGCCGCGGTCGCGCGGCCGGTGTCGGGGTCGACGATCGCGACGACGTCGGCGCCGGCGATGGTCGAGGTGATGCGACGGATGTGGTCGCTGCCCATGGCGCCCGCGCCGACGACGGCGACGCGGAGGTTGTCAGTGGTGCTCATGGCGGTGCTCCTGGGGTAGATGACGCTGCGTGGACGGCTGCTGGGCCGGTCAGGACACGCGGGCGGCGGACGTGGAACCGAAGATGTGCTGGAAGGTGCGCTCGGCGATCGGGCCGGGGGCGTCGACCGAGCAGCCGTACATGTCCTGCTCGACGATGCCGAAGACGTCCGGGTTGATCTTCGCGACGGCTTCGATGATCGGGCCGAGCTCCGGGGTGCCGTGCGGCGGCTCGGTCATGATCCCCTGCGACACGGCGGTGGCGAACGGCACGTCGTTCTTCAACACGTCGAACAGCAGGTCGGTGTCGACCTGCTTGAGGTGCAGGTAGCCGATCCGCTCCGGGTGTGCGGCGATGAGCTTGAGGTTGTCGCCGCCGTAGTACGCGAAGTGGCCGGTGTCGAGGCAGAGGTTCGTGTACTCGGGGTTCGTCACCTCGAGGAACCGCACGGTCTCCTTGTAGGTGCCGACGTGGCTGTCCGCGTGGGTGTGGAACTGCTGGTGGACGCCGTACTCCTCGAGCAGCGCCTTGCCGAGCTGGTCGTGCCCCTTGCCGAGGCGGTCCCACTGCTCGTCGGTCAGGGTGCGCGACTCGAGGACCTCCTCCGTGGCGTCCGAGCGCCACAGGTCCGGGATCGTCACGAGGTGCTGCGCGCCGAGCTTCGCCGCCAGACCCGCGACCGCCACGGCCTGGTCCCAGGCACGCTGGAACTGGTCCTCGCCCTTGTGGAACCCGGTGAACACCGTTCCGGCGGACAGCTTCAGCCCGCGCGACTCGAGCTCGTCCGACAGCTGCGACGGGTCGGTCGGCAGGTAGCCGTACGGTCCGAGCTCGATCCACTCGTACCCGGCAGCGGCCGCTTCGTCGAGGAAGCGCTTCCACGGCACCTGCTTGGGGTCGTCGGGGAACCAGACGCCCCACGAGTCGGGGGCGGTGCCGATCCGGATGGCGTCGGTGGCGGTGGCGGTGTCGGTCATGACTTCGTCGTCTGCTTTCTGGATGTGGTGCGTGTGGTGGACGGTGGTGCTCAGCCGAGCAGCGGGCGCTGCGCGGCGACCTGCTGCTCGTACTCGGCGCGGGCGGTCTGCGTGCTCGACAGCGTCGAGGTCTGCGCCACCGGCACGTCCCACCAGCCGTCGCCCTCGGGGGCGTAGACCAGCGGGTCCGAGTTGATGTGCACGAGGGTGGTGTGGTCGTTCGCCTTCGCCTGGCGCACCGCGGCCTTGAGGTCCTCGATACTGTCCGGGCCGGGCTGGACCTCGATCACGTCGACGCCGTACGACCGCGCGTTCGCCGCGAGGTCGACCGGCAGCGGGTCGCCGTTGTCGAACGACTGCGTCTCGTCCAGGTAGCGGTACTTCGTGCCGTAGCGCTCGGACCCGACGGTCTCGGACAGGTGCCCGATCGACGCGTACCCGTGGTTCTGGATGAGCACGACGATGATCTTGATGCCCTCGGCCACGGCGGTGACGAGCTCGGTGTGCAGCATGAGGTAGCTGCCGTCGCCGACCATGACGATCGCGTCGCGGTCCGGGGCGCCACGACGGACGCCGATGCCGCCGGCGATCTCGTAGCCCATGCACGAGAACGCGTACTCGACGTGGTACCCGAGGGCGTCCCGCACGCGCCAGAGCTTGTGCAGGTCGCCGGGCAGCGAGCCGGCCGCCTGGATGACGACGTCGCGCGGGTCGGACACCGACTGCACGGCGCCGATGATCTCCGGCTGACCGGGCAGGTCGGTGCCGGACGGCGCGAACGCGCCGTCGACGGCTGCGTCCCACGCCGCCTTCAGCGACGCGATCTCCGCAGCGTAGGCGGCGTCGACGACGAACGCGGGCTCTGCGGGTGACGACCCGGACGACGCGAGCGCCGCGGTCAACGCGACCAGGGCCTCCCGGGCATCCGCGATCAGCGGCAGCTGCGAACCGTGCTTGTACGCGTCGAACGCGGCCACGTTGACGTTCACGAACGTGACGTCCGGGTTCTGGAACGCGGTCCGCGACGCGGTCGTGAAGTCGCTGTAGCGCGTGCCGATCCCGATCACGACGTCCGCCTGCGCGGCGACCGCGTTCGCGGCGGCCGTGCCGGTCGCGCCGATGCCACCGAGGTACTGCGGGTGGTCCCAGACGAGCGAGCCGCCGCCGGCCTGCGAGGTACCGACCGGGATGCCGGTGGCCTCGACGAAGGCAGCGAGCTCGTGCTCCGCGCCGGAGTACAGCACCCCACCGCCCGCGACGATCACCGGACGCTGCGCGCCCCGGATCGCGGCGACGGCACGCGCAAGCGGCCCGTGCTCGGGCAGCGGCCGACGGATGTGCCACTCGCGCGGCTGCAGGAACGCGACGGGGACGTCGAACTCCTCGGCCTGCACGTCCTCGGGCAGGGCGATCGTCACGGCACCGGTCTCGGCCGGGTCCGTGAGCACGCGCATCGCGGCGAGCGCGATCGAGAACAGCTGCTCGGGGCGCTCGACGCGGTCGAAGTAGCGCGAGAGCGGACGGAACGCGTCCGTCACCTGGATCGAGGTGTCGTGCGGCAGCTCGATCTGCTGGAGCACCGGGTCGGTGGTGCGCGTCGCGAACGTGTCCGACGGCAGCAGCAGTGCGGGCAGGCGGTTCGTCGTCGCGAGCGCCGCAGCGGTGAGCATGTTCGCGGCACCCGGGCCGACCGACGCGGTCGCGGCGAAGGTCGCACGGCGGCGGTGCATGCGGGCGAAGCCGACGGCCTCGTGCACCATCGCCTGCTCGTTGCGGGCCTGGTGGTACGGCAGCAGGCCGGGCTGTTCGACGTGGAGCTGCTTGATGGCCTGTCCGATGCCGGCGACGTTGCCGTGCCCGAAGATGCCGAAGATCCCCGGGATGGTGCGTTCGCGGACGTCGCCGTCGACGGTCCACTGGTTCGCCAGGAACTCGACGAGTGCCTGGCCGACGGTCATCCGGCGCGTCGCGCCGGCTTCGCGCGTGGTGGTGGTCACGCGGACTCCTTCTCGTAGGGCAGGCGCGGGTCGAGCTGCTCGCTCGCCCAGGCCTGGCGGACCCAGCCGTGGGCCGGGTCGTCGGTGATGTTCCAGACGCGCTCCGGGTCGGGCCCGGCCATCACGTTCAGGTAGTACATGTCGTAGCCCGGAGCAGCGACGGCGGGACCGTGCCAGCCGTGCGGCACCAGCGCGATGTCGCCGGTGCGCACTTCGCGGAACTCGTCGATCGGACGGTCGTCCGAGGCGTAGGTCCGGTGCAGGGCGAACGGGTCGGCGGTGGCCGGAGCGGAGAGGCCGCGTGCGACCGCGGACTCGTAGTAGTAGATCTCCTCGAGGTTCGACTCCTCGCCCGGCACGTTGGTGTCGTGCTTGTGCGGCGGGTACGACGACCAGTTGCCGGCCGGCGTGATCACCTCGCACACGATGAACTTGTCGGCGTCGAGGGCCGCCGGGGTGCCGAAGTTGTGCACCTGGCGGCTGGACTGCCCGGCACCGCGGAGCTCCACCGGCACGTCCTGCCGGGCCACGTACGTGGTCGGCTCGACGGTGTCGGTGGGCGCCTCGGCGACCGCGAACCGGCCTGCGCCGGTGATCGTCGCCGCGGTGCCGGACCCCAGGTACAGGACGTCGGTGGGGCCCTCGAAGACGCTCGCGCGTCCCTGCAGGGCCTGCTCGCCGTCCCCGGCGGCGCCCGCGTAGGTCACGTGGAACGACCCGGCGAGCGGCACGACGATGCGCTCCACGGCGTCGGCCGGGAGGCGCAACTCGCGCGTGCCGGTCGGGTCACCGTCCGTCAGGGTGCCGGTCCGGAGCCCGGTGTGCGCCCATCCTGCGATGCGGCCGTCGACGACGTCGGTCCAGCCGGCCTCCGGCCGGCTCCCCTTCGGGATGAACCACTGGTCGTGCTCGTGCTCGTGCTGTTCGTTCGCCATGCTGCGGCTCAGTTGTTCGACGGGAAGCCGAGGTTGATGCCGCCGTGCGACGGGTCGAGCCAGCGGCTCGTGATCGCCTTCTGGCGGGTGAAGAAGCTCACGCCGTCGGCGCCGTACGCCTTGTGGTCACCGAACAGCGAGTTCTTCCAGCCGCCGAACGAGAAGTACGCGACCGGCACGGGGATCGGGACGTTGATGCCGATCATGCCGACCTGCACGTCGCGCTGGAAACGACGCGCCGCGCCGCCGTCGTTGGTGAAGATGGCGGTTCCGTTGCCGTACGCACCCGAGTTGATGAGTTCGAGGCCCTCCTCGTACGTGGCGACGCGGACGACGCTCAGCACCGGGCCGAAGATCTCCTCGGTGTAGACGCGGCTCGTGGTGGGGACCTGGTCGATCAGCGTCGGGCCCAGCCAGAAGCCGTTCTCGTCGCCGTCGGGTCGGACGGTGCGGCCGTCCACCACAACCACCGCACCGTCCTGCTCTGCGACCTCGATGTACGAGGCGACCTTGTCACGGTGCTGCTTCGTGACGAGCGGGCCCATGTCGCATCCGCGACGACCGTCGCCGATGCGCAGGGTGGCCGCGCGGTCCTTGATCTTCTGGATGAGCTCGTCGGCCACCGGCTCGACGGCGACGACGACCGAGATCGCCATGCAGCGCTCACCAGCGGAGCCGAAGCCCGCGTTGATGGCGTTGTCCGCGACCAGGTCGAGGTCGGCGTCCGGCAGCACCAGCATGTGGTTCTTCGCGCCGCCCAGGGCCTGCACGCGCTTGCCGTGCTTCGTGCCGGTCTCGTAGACGTACTGCGCGATCGGCGTGGAACCGACGAACGAGATCGACTCGACGTCGGGGCTCGTGAGCAGGCCGTCGACCGAGAGCTTGTCGCCGTTCAGGACGTTGAAGACGCCGTCGGGCAGACCGGCTTCGGAGAACTTCTCGGCGAGCCAGATGGCGGCGCTCGGGTCCTTCTCGGACGGCTTCAGCACGACGGTGTTGCCCGCGGCGATCGCGATCGGCAGGAACCACAGCGGCACCATCGCCGGGAAGTTGAAGGGGCTGATGATGCCCACGACGCCGAGCGGCTGCCGGATCGAGTACACGTCGATGCCGGTCGAGACCTGGTCGGAGAACTCGCCCTTGAGCAGGCTCGGGATGTTCGTCGCGAGCTCCACGACCTCCTGCCCACGGGCGATCTCACCCAGGGCGTCGTCGATGACCTTGCCGTGCTCGCTCGTGATGATCTCGGCGAGCTCGCCCTTGTCGCGGTTCAGGATCTCGCGGAACGAGAACAGGATCTGCTGGCGCTTGGTGAGCGACAGGTTGCTCCACGCCGGGAACGCCGCCTTGGCGCTCGCGATGGCGGCCTGGATCTCGTCCTCGTTCGCCAGGGCGACCTGCTTCGTCGCGACGCCCAGGGCCGGGTCGTACACGGGGGCGGCGTTGCCCGACGCGGACTCGACGCGCTTGCCGCCGATCCAGTGGCCGACGGTGGTGGTGGCGGTCTCCGTGGTGGTCATGCGTTGCTTCCTTCGAGTGTGGTGGCGTGTTCGTGCGTGGTGCCGGCGTTCCCGGTGCCGGCGCTCCCGGTGTGGACGAGGCCGGCGGCGACGTCGACCGCGGTGGCGACGTCGCCGTCCGGCGGGTAGAGCAGGGTCCGACCGACGACCAGGCCGCGCACGCCGGGGAGTGCGAGGGCGTCGGCCCACTTGGCGTACGTCTCGAGCGGCTTGCTCGACGGGTCGCCACCGAGCAGGAGCGTCGGCAGCGTCGTCGCCGCCATCACCCGCTCCATGTCGTCGACGACGGGGATCTTCAGCCAGCTGTAGGCGCTGGACTCCCCCAGGCCCGCGGCGATCGCCATCGAGGTGATGACGGCGTCGGCGGTCAGGTCGTTCACGACCCGGCCGTCCTGCCACGCGGACATGAACGGTTCGAGCATGATCGGCAGCTGGAGTGCGGCGGCCTCGCTCACGGCGCGGGCCGTGGCCTCGAGCGTCGGGGCCGTGCCCGCGTCCTCGAGCGCGATGCGCACCAGGAGCTTGGCGAAGTCGAGCCCGGAGTCCTTGATCGCCTGCGCCGAGTAGGCGGTGTAGCGGTCGTCCATCTCGAACGTCGCGCCGCGCAGCCCGCCGCGGTTCATCGACCCGACGACGACCTTGCCGTCGAGGGCGCCGAGCAGTGCCAGGTCCTCGAGGATGTCGGGCGTCCCGAGCACCCCGTCGACGCCGGGGCGACCGAGCGCCGTGACGAGCCGCTCGAGCAGGTCGTAGCGGTCGGCCATGGCGGACTCGTCGTTCCGGACCGCCAGGGCACCGCGTGCCGGGTGGTCGGCGGCGACGATGAAGAGCTTGCCGTCGTCGGCGAGCAGGGAGCGCTTGTGCCGAGCGTCGAGCACGGACCGCACCAGTTCGGGCTGTCCGGCGCGGATGTCCCGGAGGCGCTGGAAGTCAGCGGGGCTGATCTCAGGCATGGGTCTTCTCCTCGGTGTTGGTCGCACCCGCGCTCGTGTGCGTCGTTCCCTCGGCGGGGTTGTCGGTCAGGAACTGCTCGATCTCGTCGCTCGTGGGCATCGCCGTCGAGCACTCGAACCGGGTCGCGACGATGGCGCCGGCGGCGTTGCAGAAGGCGAGGATCCGCTCGAGGCCCCAGCCCTGCAGCAGGCCGTGGGTCAGCGCGCCGCCGAAGCCGTCGCCCGAGCCGAGCCCGTTGACGACGTCGATGTGGTGCGGGCGGAACTCGACGAACTCGTCGCGGGTCTTCGCCAGCACGCCCTTGGGGCCCTGCTTGACGATGGCGATCTCGACGCCGCGCTCGAGCAGGGCGTCGGCCGCACGGACCGGGTCGGTCTCACCGACGGCGACCTCGCACTCCTCGCGGTTGCCGACGGCGACCGTGGCGTGCTCGAGGGCGACGGCGACCTCGCGCGTCGCGGCCTCGGGGCTCGACCAGAACATCGAGCGGTAGTCCAGGTCCAAGACGGTGTGGTTCTTCGTGCTGTTCTGCGCGGCTGTGCGCGCTTCGTACGCGACGTGGTGTGCCTGCCGACTCGGCTCTTCGCTCAGGCCGGTCACCGTGGTCCAGAAGATCCTCGCCCGCTCGATCTCGTGCAGCGGCAGCGACTTCGCCGTGATCATCAGGTCCGGCGCCTTCGGGGCCCGGTAGAAGTACAGCGGGAAGTCGTCCGGCGGGAAGATCTCGCAGAACGCGACGGGGGTGTTCAGCCCCTCGACCGTCTCGACGAAGGCGTTCGCGACGCCGAACTCCGGCAGGGTGCGGGCGATGTACCGGCCGAAGGGGTCGTTGCCGGTGCGGGTGATGACCGCGGCGTCGGCACCGTGGCGCGCTGCGGCGATGGCGACGTTGGTCGCGCTGCCGCCGACGGACTTCGAGAACGTCGTGACGTCTTCGAGCGGGCCGGTCTGCTGCGGGTAGATGTCGACGCTGACGCGTCCCATCGTGATCACGTCGTAGGCGTGGGGAGCGGGGTTCGTCATGCGACGTGGTGGACCTTCCGTGCGGCTTCATCGGCGGACGTTCACGACTGTACACCGTGTTTGCCCTAATGTCATGACATGGTTTCCCGGGCTGGTCCCGCCGGGCCGGTGGCCGCGTCGCTGCGCCAGGAAACCCGGGATCGGTGGGCCGGGAGGCCCGGTGTCGGTGGGCCGGGAGGCCCGGTGTCGGTGGGTTCTGCCAGGGTCACGACATGCAGATCCTCGCCCTGGTCATCGGTCTCGTGATCGGCATCGCCGTCGGTGCGGTCGTCGCCTGGTCGCTCGCGCGGTCGCGCGCCGGCGTCGACGCCGCAGCGTCGCGCGCGAGCGCCGAGGCACTCCGCACGCGGCTCGACGAGGTCCGCCGCGACGCCGAGGAACGCCTCGACGCGCAGGACGCCCAGTACCGCCGACAGGTCGACTCCCTCGAACGGCGCGCGGCCGAGCTCGAGCACCTCGTGCAGCGCATGCACGGCGCCGACTCGGCCCGGAACCAGAACGAGTCGAAGGTGCTGTCCGCCCTCAGCCCCGTCGCGCAGACCCTCGACGTCATGCGCACGAAGATCGCCGAGCTCGAGCAGTCCCGCAGCGAGCAGTACGGCGCCCTGTCCGCGCAGCTCCGGTCGGCCGCCGAGTCCGAGGAACGCCTGCGCGCCACGGCCGACACCCTGGCCAGCGCCCTGTCGTCGAACAGCACCCGCGGGGTGTGGGGTGAGACGCAGCTGCGCAACGTGGTCGAGGCCGCCGGGTTGCTCGAGCGGGTCGACTTCGACGTGCAGTCCTCGGTCACCACCTCGGCCGGCACCGCCCGGCCCGACATGGTCGTGCACCTGCCCGGCGGCAAGACCATCGCCGTCGACGCCAAGGTGCCGTTCAGCGCCTACCTGCAGGCCGCCGAGATCCCGGCGACCGCAACCGGCGCCGAGGGGGCTCGCCGCGAGGCGCTCATCGGGCAGCACGTCAAGGCGCTCCGCGCGCACGTCGACGCCCTGGCCGCGCGCGAGTACTGGACCGGGTACGACGCCTCCCCCGAGCTCACCGTCGCCTTCATCCCGTCCGAGTCGCTCATCTCGAGCGCCCTCGCCGCCGACCCCGGCCTGCTCGACCACGCCTTCCGCAAGCGCATCGCGCTCGCCTCGCCCGTGACCCTGTGGTCCGTGCTGAAGACCGTCGCGTTCTCGTGGCAGCAGGACGTCGTCTCGCAAGAGGCGCACGAGCTCTTCCGGGTCTCACGCGAGCTCTACGGCCGACTCTCCACGATGGCGGGGCACGTCGACAAGCTCGGGCGTTCGATCCGGGGCTCCGTCGTCGACTACAACCGGTTCGTGGGGTCGCTCGAGCGGCAGGTGCTGCCGAGTGCACGGCGGTTGTCGCTGCTCGACGAGTCAAAGGTGATCGCGGACCCGGCGTCGATCGAGGACGAGCCGCGGTTGCTCACGGCGCCGGAGCTGGTGGGGGCGGTCGACGAGGACTGACCGTCACCCGTGGATCAGGCCTTCCTGCTCCGCGAGCCACACTGCTCGGTGCTCCTCCATTTCCTCCCACCAGACGTCGAAAGAGGTCCACTGACCCCGGTACTCCGTCCCGGGCGAAGCGAACGTGTGGATGATCAGCACAAGAGGGTCGTCCGAACGGTCGCCACCGTCGAAACAGAACACGTCGTCCGTGTCCTGGTGCTTCGCGAAGGGCACGAGGGAACGGGTCGGATACTGCTCCGCAACGATGTCAGCCCAGTTCTTTGTCTGGCTCTCGTACTCAGACGTCCACATGAAGGGATCGATGTCGGGAAGCGGGTCTTGTGCAAGGGCACGTTGGAAGCGCTCGGGGTACTGGAATCCCTCGGGCGCGATCAAGCGCGCCTCGGCTTGCCGTTCCTCGACGGTTGTTAGTCGACGTTCCCTCACTGTGGTGCTCCGGTGAGCTTCGGGAGGTCGTGAGACCCAGCTCGATTCGCTTTCGACCAATTCGTGCCTTGCGACTTTATCCGAACCCCGGCCGCTTCGGCTTCGCGAGGTTCATCGCCGCTTGAGGTTCAAGAGATCTTGATCATCGAGTTTCCCGAGCGCCGAATCGCGCTCAGCCTCTGGTGTGCGCGTGAGCGTCTCGAGCTCTTCGTCCGTCAGCGGGAGCATCGAGACGAACATGGTCTGCACTTCACGGCCATCACGACGGGTCGCTGACTCGGCCGGGAGCCACGGGTTCACATCGGCGATCAAGCCCGAGATGCGCGTTCCGATGAGAAGCGGTTCGCTGTTCCCGACCAGATCCCCGTAGGTGAACCCGCGCCCGCGTTCAAGGGCGACTTCCAATGCGGTCTGCAGCAGAATGAGCGCGCCCTCCCAGTGGTCAGCTTGCACTGTCACGAGGAGTTCTTGGGGAAACATGCTTGCGATCGGACGCTCAGCCAGTCCCGCGGACATCACCACGACGAACGGTTCCTTGGGGCCGGAGATCGCCAGAAGGTCGATCCCATCGACCTCGCCTGCCTGCTGCGCAGCACCGACGTCGGCTCCGAGGAATGAGGCAATCCATCCTACGTCTTGCACAACACGTGGCAGGGTCATGCACGCTCCTTCTTGGCCGCTGCGTCAAGGGTCTTGATCAGGGGCTTCGGCGCCAGGAATGCTCGCGCGAACCCTTGAGCGGTGAAGCCGTCTGCACCAACTTTGCGGGCTTTGGCTCCGGCACTCAACATCGCATTTGCACCCGACACCGCGTCGCCCACAGCGAGCGGGTGCGGGTTTGGTCGATTTGGTCGCACAGGAAGAGCACGTCGGACGAGGAGACGAAGCGGGGTCTCCCCATCTACCGTCGAGTTGAGCACGGCCGGATCGCCTCGAACTGCCGCTTGAATATCGGCGAGTGACCCGCGCGCAGCGGCCTCAAACACGACTGATCCATCCCCCTCGTCGTCATCGACCGCCCTGTCTCGGTGCAGCTCGGTGATGATCCCGGCGGGCGCGTCCGCAAAGAGTCGAGCGTAGCTCAGCGGGGTCGCGCCAAGGTCGTTGACGGAGCAGGGATCGGCTCCGGCAGCGAGCAAGAGGGTCACCGGATCGATTCCGCCGTCACCCGAGTTGGCTACTGCGAGCTGGAGAGCCGTCGACCCCCATCGATCCCGCGCGTCTACCTCCACCCCGAGGTCCAAGAGCGCTCGCATCGCTTGCACCGCACCGTTCTGAGCGGCGAAGTGGAGCGGCGTGATGGCATCCGGGTTCACTCGTGACGCTGCCGACGCTTCGAAACCTTCAGCTGCTGTCCTCGCGATCGCCCTCGGATCGTCGGCCGTGATCGCGTCCCAGAAAGCAGAACTGTCGGTTGCAGTGCTCATCGGTTGATTCTATCCAGCGCTTCCGCGTCCGGCCTCGTGCGCATGTGACATGTTCTCGTCAGGATCCTCGAGTCGGAACTTCTTCGGATCGTTCTCGTGTTCGATGACGCGCCGTCGACTCCATCCATTCTCCGTGGCATGAATGCGGGTCTCGCTCCACTCGTGGCCAGGGCGGTGCCCGTAATGCACCGCTCCGGCCTCCGGCACAGTCATGCCGGTGTCAGACGGACGACCCGTCTTCGGATGATGCAGCACAGGGTGCCCCTCCGGCGTCCGTTTGATCGGGATGACGGTACCGGTACCGGTACCGGAAAGGATGTCACCGTCGGGGGTCCGCTCTGCGTCCCGGATGATCGCCAACTTGGTGTCTTTCCGCAGCTGAACTCTGCTCCGGACGGCTGGGTTGGCGCGCACACGCGCGGCGAGTTCTGGGGAGACGTCCCGCAGCGTTCTCCTGATCTTCGTGCCTGTCTCGACGGCCTTCGTCGAGGCGGCGACCACCTTCGGAGCGCTTGCGAGCTTGCCAGCTACCCGCGCGATCGCCGCGGTTCGTCCCAGACCGCTGGCCAACGGGACGCAGTCGAGCAGGGAGAACGCGAGGTCCCACCCGTCGGCTTCACCCTTGCTCATCTTGTACAACGTGTCCGCCAACACCACGAGCGCGATCGCCGCGATGATCAACGTCCACGGCCCAGGGATGATCATCGCGATGATCCCGCCCACGGCCACGACGACCTTCGCCACCGACACGATGGTCTCCCACGCCTCGGACCCGAAGATCTTGTCCCACGTGGACTGCTTCCCCAGCCCCGCGTCGGCGGCTTCACCGATCTTCGTCGCGGTCCGCTGCTCCGCGTCCTGCCAGTCACCCTTCGCATCCGCCACGAGTCGCTTCGCTGCGTCGATCCGGGACTGCGCCGCCGCGATGTCGCCCTGCGCGGACGACACGGACCCCTGCGCGACGGCGGCGTTGTCGGACGCGGCCCGCAGCTGCGCCGGCGACGGCACGTCCACCCCGTCGGGCACGTCGGAGCCGGCCGGGTACTCGTCCGCGACCTTCGACAGGTCCTTCGACGCCGACTGGTAGTGCGACAGGTTCGACTGCGCATCGGAGAGCCGGTCCTGCGCCGCGGCGAGGTCCCCGGAGGCGTCCTTCGCGTCCGCGAGCGCCCCATCAGCCCGGTACTGGGTGTCATCGACCGTGTCCGCCCACCCCGACAACGCCGTCGCGGCGAGTTCGTACGAGTCGACGAGCTTGGTCAGGTCCGACGGGGTGTCCTCGATCGCGTCGACGAACACGTCGGCTGCTTCACCCTCCCAGTCGGTCAGCCACCCGGACCCCTTCACCGACTGCAGCCGGGTCGAGGCGTCATCCGCTGCGTCGGAGATGCGCTGGTACTCCCGCGACATCATCCGCAACGTCGACGGATCACCCTTGACCGGATCATCACCCTGATCGACAACGTCCCACCCCGACGGCCGCCCCATCATTCCTCCCCAGGTCCGATCTCTCGCCCTGTTCTCAGGCGCGCGAATGTGACCATATCAGGGGACATCGACGTGGACGCGTGCCCCCGACGCGGCCGCGGCGTCAGAGGGCTTCGCGGATGGCACCGAGCTCCGGGAACCCTCGGAGCCGGTACCGGGCGGGGCGGACGTCGAGCTCGTCGATCAGGTCGGTGGCCAACTCCCGGAGCCGACCGAAGGGCACGGGCTGCGTCTGGCCGTCGAGTGTGACGAGCACCACGGTGTCGACCGCGGCGACGATCGTCTCGACGTCCTGGGTCCACGACGAGTACGAGAAGGCCGGGGAGTCCTCGGCGAGCCGCGCAACCGACACCGCAGCGACGTGGACTTCCTCGCCCCGGCGATCGAACGACGCCTGCAGGTCGTCCTGCTGCAGGTTCGCGACCGTCGACGTCCACAGCGCTCGGATCGTCCGCAGTTCCCCGTCGAGCGACGGGTGCTCGAACCGTACCCACCCGTCAGCGCGCAGCACTATGGGCGGTCCGCTCAGGACCTCGCCCTCGTCGTCGGCCAGGATCTGCTGGGCGACACCGGCCGCGACCTGGAGCCCGTCCTCGTCCTCGTCGCCGGTGACGATGAACGTCGTCGGCGCCACCGGGAAGACCACTGCGCTGCCGCGGAACTCGATGCCCCGGAACGTCTGCGGTGCGAGCACGAGCACGACGGCGAGGTCAGGGTCCTGGATGACGATCGTGCCGGGCTGGATCACCGCGACGTCACCGCCGGCCTGCTCCTGCGCAGCAGCAACGGCCGCACGCAGGACGTCCTCGTCCGTCCACCCCATCTCGGCGAGCGCCGACGTGGTGAGGACCGAGCCGTCGTCATCGGCGAGGATCACCCCGAGGTCAGGCGCCACCGGCACGACGTGCGGCAGGCGGTCGTCCGTGCCGTCCGCTTGCGCACGCAGGGTGCGGATGCCTGCGGTGTCCAGTCCGACGATCCGTGCCGTGGTGACAGTCATGTGTCGAGCCTGTGCAACGGGGTGCCGACGGCGGACCGGCGACGCCCCGAGACGGCGGACGGAAGTTCTGCCTAGAACCACTTCTCCGCACGGTGGTCCGCCTGGATGCGACGGATGGTGTTCGAGCGCGACCGCAGCACGAGCGAGTCGGTGTGGATGACACCGCGCGAGCGACGGACACCGTCGACCAGGACGCCGTCGGTGACGCCCGTGGCGACGAAGAACGTGTTGTCACCCGTGACCAGGTCGTCCTGGTCGAGGACCTTGTCCAGGTCGTGGCCGGCGGCGATGGCGCGCTCGCGCTCCTCGTCGTCCTTCGGCTGGAGCTTGCCGAGGATCACACCGCCGAGCGCCTTGATCGCGCACGCCGTGATGATGCCCTCGGGGGTGCCACCGACGCCGACGCACATGTCGATCGTCGAGCCGGGCAGCGCCGCGGCGATGCCACCGGCGACGTCACCGTCGAGCAGCAGACGCGTGCCGGCGCCGGTTGCACGGATCGCGCGGATCAGCTCGTCGTGGCGGGGACGGTCGAGCACGGCCACGACCATGTCCTCGAGGTCCTTGCCCTTGGCCTTCGCCAGCGCGCGGATGTTCTCGCCGATCGGCTTCTCGAGGTCCAGGACCCCGCGGCCCTCGGGGCCGGCGGCGATCTTGTCCATGTAGAACACGGCGGAGGGGTCGTACATCGAACCGCGGTCCGAGACGGCCATGACGGAGATGGCGTTCTGACGGCCGGCGGCGGTGAGCGAGGTGCCGTCGATCGGGTCGACCGCGATGTCGCAGGCCGGGCCGTGGCCGTTGCCGACGTGCTCGCCGTTGTAGAGCATCGGGGCGTTGTCCTTCTCGCCCTCACCGATGACGACGACGCCGTCGAAGTTCACGGTGCCGAGGAACTTGCGCATCGCGTCGACGGCCGCACCGTCGGCGAGGTTCTTCTCACCACGCCCGACCCACGGCTGCGCACGGATCGCGGCGGCCTCCGTCGCACGCACGAGCTCGAGGGCCAGGTTGCGGTCGGGCTGGAGGAACAGGGAGCCGGTTTCCGTAGAGGGAGTCACGACCCGAGCCTACCGACCGGCGGCCGACCGGCGGTCCGGACACCGGGCCCGTGCACGCATGTGCACGGCGGACGCGAGCCGACCGCGTAACCCGCACCGTCCCTCCAGTCCGGCTGACTACGATCGGCGGGGACATCACCGAAGTCGAAGGAGATCCACGTGCCCATCGCAACGCCGGAACAGTACGCCGAGATGATCGAACGCGCGAAGGCGGGCAAGTTCGCGTACCCCGCGGTCAACGTGTCCTCGTCGCAGACCATCAACGCGGTCCTCCAGGGCCTGCAGGAGTCCGGCTCGGACGGCATCCTCCAGGTCACGACGGGCGGTGCCGACTACTTCGCCGGCCAGACGATCAAGAACCGTGCCGCCGGTGCCCTCGCGATGGCGAAGTTCGCCCACGAGGTCGCGAAGAACTACGACATCACGGTCGCGCTGCACACCGACCACTGCCCCAAGGACGCCCTCGACGGCTTCGTCCTGCCGCTCATCGCAGCGAGCGAGGAAGAGGTCCGCGCCGGGCGCAACCCGATCTTCCAGTCGCACATGTGGGACGGCTCGGCCGTGCCGCTCGACGAGAACATCGAGATCGCGAAGACCATGCTCGAGAAGACGCGGAACATCAACGCGATCCTCGAGGTCGAGATCGGCGTCGTCGGCGGCGAAGAGGACGGCGTCGAGCACGAGGGCACGAACGACGCCCTGTACACGACCCCGAACGACGTCGAGAAGGTCGTCGACGCACTCGGCCTGGGCGACAAGGGGCGCTGGATCGCCGCGCTCACCTTCGGCAACGTGCACGGCGTCTACAAGCCGGGCAACGTCAAGCTCCGCCCCGAACTCCTCGGCGAGATCCAGGCCTCGGTCGCGGCCAAGCACGGCACGGGCGAGAACCCGCTCGACCTCGTCTTCCACGGCGGCTCCGGCTCGACCGACGACGAGATCCACGAGGCCGTCCGCAACGGCGTCATCAAGATGAACATCGACACGGACACGCAGTACGCGTTCACACGCTCGATCGCGGACTCGATGTTCCGGAACTACGAGGGCGTCCTGAAGATCGACGGCGAGGTCGGCAACAAGAAGCAGTACGACCCCCGCGCCTGGGGCAAGGTCGCCGAGTCCGCCATGGCGGCTCGCGTGGGCGAGGCCGCGAAGGTCCTCGGCTCCGCCGGTCACACCAAGGGCTGACACCGGGAGCAACTGCCAGGAGGAACGGGGCGCGTCCGACGGACGTGCCCCGCTCTGCGTCCGGTCGACTCCACCGCATGCCACGATGGGCAGGTGACCGTCGACGCCATCGCCTCCGAGTTCGCCCAGTTCGTCACCGAGTCGCCCACCGCGTTCCACGCGGCAGCGGCCGCCCGCGACCGCCTCGTCGCAGCCGGGTTCACCGAGCTGTCCGAGCTCGACGCCTGGCCCACCGCACCCGGCGCGTACGTCGTGGTCCGCGACGGTGCGGTCATCGCGTGGCGCCTGCCGGAGGGTGCAACGGCGACGGCCCCGTTCCGGATCCTCGGCGCACACACCGACTCCCCCGGGTTCCGGATCAAGCCGAACCCCGGAGTCCGCACCGGCGGGTGGGAGCAGCTGAACGTCGAGGTCTACGGCGGCGCGCTCCTGTCGACGTGGTTCGACCGCGACCTGCGCATCGCCGGCCGGGTCGTCGACGCCGACGGCAGCGTGCGGCTCGTCAGCACCGACGCGGTCGCCCGCATCCCGAACCTCGCGATCCACCTCGACCGCGGGGTGAACGACGGCAAGGAGATCGACCGCCAGCGCCACACGCTGCCGATCGTCGGCGTGGACGGCGACGCCGGCGGGACCTCGGTCGTGGAGTGGTTGCGCGCTCGCCTCGGAGACGGTGCAGTCTCGTGGGACCTCTTCCTCGCCGACACCCAGGCCCCCGCCCGCATCGGCATCGAGCGCGAGTTCCTGGCCTCGGGCCGGATGGACAACCTGACGAGCGTGCACGCCGGACTCCGCGGCATCGTGGACGCCCCGGCCGACGGCGACCACATCCCCGTGTTCGCGGCGTTCGACCACGAGGAGATCGGCTCCTCGACCCCGTCCGGTGCCGGTGGCCCGTTCCTCGAGGACGTCCTCGGCCGCGTGCAGGAGGGTCTCGGCGCCACCCGCTCCGAGGCCGCCCGGGCGTTCCGCGCCTCGTGGCTGCTCTCGAGCGACGCCGGCCACCTGGTGCACCCGAACCAGCCGGAGAAGCACGACCCGACGAACCGCCCGCGCCCCGGAGCCGGTCCGCTGCTGAAGATCAGCGCGAACCAGCGCTACATGACCGAGGCCAAGGGCGAGGCCGTCTGGGCCGCCGCGTGCGACACCGCGGGGGTGCCGTGGCAGCCGTTCGTCAACGTCAACACGATCCCCGGTGGCTCGACCATCGGCCCGATCGCGGCGACCCGGCTCGGGATCCCGACGATCGACATCGGCGTCGGGCTGCTGTCGATGCACTCGATCCGCGAGCTCGTGCACGTCGAGGACCTGGCGTCACTGCACGGCGCCGTCGCGGCGTTCCTGGCCGGCTGAACCCCGGCTGGCTGAGCCCCGCCCAGCTCGGGTCAGGCGCCGGCCTGGCGCATCATGAACTCGACGAACTGCGGGTCCTGGAACACCACGACGACGAACGCGATGGTGCTCACGAAGGTGGCCACGACCGCGCCGACGATCGGCACCCAGAACGTGCGCTTGCGTGCCCGGAGCCGGCGGATCGACCACCACGCCACGAGCGCGAAGACCACGACGTTCGTGATCGCCCCGATGATCGCGGCACCGCTCAGTGCACTCGGGTCGTTCAGCGCCGTGTACTGCGTCTCGAGGGTCCGACGCACCGTCGACGCGACGTTCGTCACCGCGAGGGACTGCACCACGGAGATGAGTCCGAAGGCGAGCAGCCCCACCGTCAGGACGAAGTCGGCGGGCGTGCGGCCGAACCGGCTCGTCGACGCGGACCGCTGCGGCCCGCCCGTGGTCCGGTCTCCGGCTGCGCCGGGTCGGCCTGGAGGCACGGTGTCGGTCGGCGCACCGGCACCCGACCGGTACGCGGTCGCGCCGTCCTGCCCGGCCTGGCTCGCCGCCTGCTGGCGGCGGTCGCGCTCCTGCTG
The DNA here is from genome assembly GCF_015350945.1 of Curtobacterium sp. VKM Ac-2884. Lineage (NCBI taxonomy): Bacteria > Bacillati > Actinomycetota > Actinomycetes > Micrococcales > Microbacteriaceae > Curtobacterium > Curtobacterium sp. VKM Ac-2884. The sequence continues at coordinate 149,555 of NZ_JADKSA010000007.1, read as the reverse complement.
CTCGCGCTCCTGTCGTTCCTGTTCGACCAGGACCGGGTTGACCCATCCCTCGGGCGCGTACTCGCCGTACGCGGGGGCGGGTCGGCCGTGGACCCGGCCGCTGACGGCACCGGCGGCCGTCGTCGGGGCCGTGCCCCGGGCCTCCTGGCCGGCTGCCGCCGTGTCGTCGACGTGACCCGGCTCGCGCTGCGGCACCGAGCCCCAGCCGTCCGCGCCGCTCATGCCCGACGCCCGCCGAGCGCGCGCGTCGGGTTGCCCGACGCGTCGGTGCGGAGCTCCTTCGGGAGCGAGAACATCAGGTCTTCGTGTGCGGTCACGACTTCTTCCACGGCGCCGTACCCGGCGTCTGCGAGTTGTTCGAGGACCTCGGCGACGAGCTCTTCCGGGACGGACGCACCGCTCGTGACGCCGACGGTGGCGACGCCGTCGAGCCACTCCTGGCGGATCTCCTCCGCGTAGTCGACGCGGTGCGCGGCCTTCGCCCCGTGCTCCAGGGCGACCTCGACCAGACGGACGCTGTTCGACGAGTTCGCGGAGCCGACGACGATCACCAGGTCGGTGCCCGGGGCGACCTTCTTGATGGCGACCTGGCGGTTCTGGGTGGCGTAGCAGATGTCGTCGGACGGCGGGTTCGCGATCGTGGGGTACTTCTCGCGCAGCAGGCGGACGGTCTCCATCGTCTCGTCGACGCTCAGCGTGGTCTGCGACAGCCAGACGAGGTTGTCGGGGTCGGGGACGTCGAGCGCGGCGACGTCGTCCGGTCCGTTGACCAGGATCGTGCGGTCGGGGGCGTGTCCCATCGTGCCCTCGACCTCTTCGTGGCCGGTGTGCCCGATCAGGATGATGGTCCGCTCGGCCTTGGCGAACCGGGTGGCCTCGCGGTGGACCTTGGTGACCAGGGGGCAGGTGGCGTCGATGGCGTGCAGGTCGCGGTCGGCAGCACCGGCGACGACGGCCGGCGAGACGCCGTGGGCGCTGAAGACGACGTGCGAACCGCGCGGGACCTCGGCGACGTCGTCGACGAACACCGCACCGCGCTGCTCGAGCGTCGACACGACGTGGACGTTGTGGACGATCTGCTTGCGGACGTAGACCGGCTCGCCGTACTGCTCGAGCGCCTTCTCGACCGCCACCACCGCTCGGTCCACCCCGGCGCAGTAGCCGCGGGGTGCCGCGAGCAGCACCTTCTTCGGACCGGCGACCGGCTCGTCACGCAGTCGCCCACGCGCCGCGTGCACACGCGGTGGGGCGAGCGGGACCGTGTGGCCGTTGGTGATCGTCACGTCCCCGATGATAGGTGAGCGGGACGCACGCGACCTGGGCGCGGGCGCCGTCGGTGGAGAACCCGCCGCTCGCCCGCTGTCACCGGTGTCGGGCACGATGGACGTCCCGCACGAGAAGGAGCGACATGGCGATCGAACAAGGCCCGCCGACGGCCGACAACCCGTGGCCGGTCGCGCTCCTCGGCGCGAAGCTCCGCGACTGGATCGACCGGCTCGGCACCGCGTGGATCGAGGGCGAGATCACGCAGTGGAACGTCGCCGGCGGCAACGTGTACGGCAAGCTCAAGGACGTCGAGGTCGATGCGACGGTGTCGTTCTCGATCTGGTCGAGCGTGCGGTCCCGGGTGCCGGCGGACATCAAGCAGGGCGACCGGGTCGTCGCGGCCGTCAAGCCGAACTACTGGGTCAAGGGCGGCTCGCTGACCATGCAGGTCGTCGAGATGAAGCACGTCGGCCTCGGGGACCTGCTCGAACGGCTCGAACGCCTGCGCCGGACCCTGGGCGAAGAGGGGCTGTTCGACCCCGCACGCAAGAAGCGTCTGCCGTTCCTGCCGCACCGCATCGGCCTGATCACCGGCAAGGACTCCGACGCCGAGAAGGACGTCAAGCGCAACGCGCAGCTCCGGTGGCCGCAGGTCGAGTTCCGCACCGTCCACACCGCGGTGCAGGGCGAGCGCACCGTGGGCGAGGTCACGGCGGCGATCCTCGAACTCGACGCCGACCCGACGGTGGACGTCATCATCATCGCCCGTGGTGGCGGTGACTTCCAGAACCTCCTCGGCTTCAGCGACGAAGGACTCGTCCGCGCAGCAGCAGCGGCGAGCACACCGATCGTGTCGGCCATCGGGCACGAGGCCGACCGTCCCATCCTCGACGAGGTCGCGGACCTCCGTGCCTCCACCCCGACCGACGCCGCCAAGCGCGTCGTGCCCGACGTCGCGGAGGAGCTCGCGAACGTCCGGCAGGCCCGCGCCCGCATCGGCCTGCGGTTGTCGCAGACGCTCGCGGTCGAGGCCGACCGGATCGCCGCCCTCCGGTCACGCCCGGCGCTCGCGTCGACGGCGTGGCTCGTCGACACCCGTGCGGAAGAAGTGGCCCGCGACCTCTCCCGGTCGCGGGAGCTGCTCGATCGTCGGCTGGAGCGGGGCCACTCCGAGGTCGGGCACCTGACCGCCAGGCTCCGTGCGATGTCGCCGCGCGACACCCTGCGCCGCGGCTACGCGATCGTGCAGCGGGCCGACGGCGGCGTGGTGCGGTCGTCCGACGACCTGACCGGACGGACGCCGGTGCACGTCACGCTCGGCGCGGGGACGGCGACCGGAACGCTCGAGCCGGACGGGCCGGGTCCCGACGGGTCGGGTTCGACCGGGTCGGGTCCCGACGGGTCGAGTTCGACCGGGTCGGGTCCCGACGGGTCGGGTCCCGACGGGTCGGGTTCGACCGGGTCGGGTTCGGCCGCCTGACGCGTCGGGCTCGCCGACGGCCTGGTCACCAGCCTCGGTCGCGCAGCCAGGTCGTCGCCAACGTGCTCCACGCCTCGGCCGGCCCGAGGCCCTCGGCGAGCCCGATGCCGTGCACCCCGCGCTCGAACACGTGCAGGTCGAACGGCACCCCGTGCCGCGCCAGCGCGTGTGCGTAGGACAGCGAGTGCGTCACCGGCACGTGCTCGTCCTCGGCCGTGTGCCACAGGAAGGTCGGCGGGGTCCGGTCGTCGACGAGCAGGTCCGCGTCCACCGCGGACCGCTCGCGGACGCTCGCGCCCGGTCCGAGCAGGTTGTCGGAGCTGCCGACGTGCGGGTGGTCCGTCATCGACGTCACCGGGTAGCAGAGCACCGTCAGGTCGGGTCGGTCGTCGACGTCCGACACGGCGCGCTCGGCCGGCGTCGGTGCGTTCGACACGAGGGCCGCCAGGTGCCCGCCTGCCGACGAACCGATCACGACGATCCGCGGATCGGACGGGAGGCCCGCCCAGCGTCCGGCACGCAGGTCGCGGACGAGCGCTCGGGTCGCCACCACGGCGTCCGGGTGGCGGTGCGGGGCGAGCGGGTACGCGAACACGACCGCGTCGATGCCGATCCCGTTCAGCCAGCGGGCGTACCCCTCACCCTCGTGCGGAGCGTGCATGCCGTACCCGCCGCCGGGCAGGACGACCGCGAGCGAGGGGCGGTCCGGCAGCCCGTCGCGCTCCGCGCTCGGTCCGTCCGGTGCCGGGTACCAGTCCACGCCCTCGGGGAGATCCGTCATGGCGCGACCCTACCGGCCGGTGTTCTCCCCAGGCGCAGCGGGCACGTCGGTCAGTCGGTGGACCCTCGGTAGGATCGAGTCGTGCCATCCCAGCAGGAACCCGAGCAGACCGACGTCCAGTCGCTGAGCTACGAAGCAGCCCGCGACGAACTCGTGCGCGTCGTGAGCGAGCTCGAACAGGGCTCCGCGACCCTCGAGCGCTCGCTGTCGCTCTGGGAGCGCGGCGAGGCCCTGGCCGCCCGGTGCGAAGAGTGGCTCGTCGGTGCCCGGGCCCGGCTCGACGCGGCCCGCGCGGCCAGCAGCGCCGAGGACGGCTCCGCCCGATGACCGACGCGAACGGTCGCCCGATCGTCGCCGAGCTCGGCCGACCCGAGACGGCAGAGGAGACCTGGGCACGCAAGGACGCCGCACGGACCGCTCGCCGCCAGCACCAGACGGCCTTCAACCTCGTGATCGCGCTCATCGCGTCGCTCGGCATCGTGCTGTTCCTCGTCGCCGTCGTCGTGCGGCCGAACACCACGGTCGACCGCACGGTCGACTACCAGCAGATCGCGGCCGACGCCCACGTCGGCGACATCACGCTCGCCGCCCCCGACCTGCCGAGCGGCTTCACTTCGAACCGCGCCGACTTCTCCGACAAGACCTCGGACGACGTCGACGTCTGGACCGTCGGGTTCGTGACGCCGGACAAGCAGTACCTCAGCCTGCAGCAGGGCGTGGACGCGAACGGCTCGTGGGTGTCGAACCAGCTCGACCAGCGACCGTCGACCGGCACCCGCGTCATCGACGGTACGAAGTGGACCGTGTACGACCGACGGGCCGAGGGCTCCGACGCCGGCAACCACGCGTACTCGCTCGTGTCGACGTTCGGCACCAACACGATCGTGCTCTCCGGCACCGCCGACGACTCGTCGTACCGCACCGTGGCCACGGCCGTGACGAAGCAGTTCTCCCAGTAGCGACCGCCGGACGAATCCTGCCGGACACCCCGCAGCCCGACCACTCGACCTGATCCGACCCGATCCGAGGAGCCCCATGCCCGACCGCGCCGCCTCCACCCCGTCCGACGCCCTGCGCCTGCTCGTCGACGGCAACGCCCGCTTCGCCGCCGACAAGCGCCGCATGGGCCGCACGGACCCCGACCGCCGCACCGAGCTGCAGGGGTCGCAGGCGCCGTTCGCGACCGTCCTCGGCTGCTCCGACTCGCGCGTGCCGTTCGAGCACGTGTTCGACGCGGGCATCGGCGACCTCTTCGCCATCCGCAACGCCGGGCAGATCGTCGACGACGTCGTGCTCGGGTCGATCGAGTTCGCGGTCGTCGCGCTCGGCACCCCGCTCGTCGTCGTCCTGCGCCACACCCGGTGCGGTGCCGTCGCCGCGGCCCGCTCGGGTGAGCCGGTCCCCGCGCCGCACCTGCAGGCACTGGTCGACGCCATCGCCCCGAGCGTCGAGAAGGTCCGTGCCACCGACGCCGAGCTCCCGCAGGAAGCAATCGGCGCCGCCCACCTCGAGGCCACGCTCCGTCAGGTGCTCGAGCGCTCCGGTGCCGTCTCCGACGCGATCGCCGAGGGCCGGCTGGCCGTCGTCGGCGCGACCTACGACCTCGGCACGGGCGAGGTCACCATCGACACGGTCGTCGGCAACGCCTGACGGCCCCGCGGCGTCGCACCCGCACGTCCCACATCCGTCGCACCGGTACAGTCGAACGAGACGCCCGGCGCCGGTTCCGTGACCCACGGAGACCTCGTGCGCCGGCGCAGTCCCCCGACGCGACCGCGTCCGGCGAGCACCCCAGGAAGGACCACGACGACGTGACCGACACCACCGAGACCGAGTTCCGCATCGAGCACGACACCATGGGCGAGGTGCGGGTGCCGAAGTCGGCGTTGTACCGCGCCCAGACCCAGCGCGCGGTCGAGAACTTCCCCATCTCGGGCACCGGGCTCGAGTCGGCCCAGATCGTGGCGCTCGCCCGCATCAAGCGCGCCGCGGCCGTCGTGAACGGCGAGCTCGGCATCGTCGAGCCCGCCGTCGCCGACGCCATCGCGGGCGCGGCGGACCTGATCATCGGTGGGCAGCACCACGACCAGTTCCCCGTCGACGTGTACCAGACCGGCAGCGGCACCTCGTCGAACATGAACATGAACGAGGTCCTGGCCACGCTGGCGTCGGACATCGGCGGCACCGCGGTGCACCCGAACGACCACGTCAACGCCTCGCAGTCGTCGAACGACGTGTTCCCGACCTCGGTGCACGTCGCCGTGACCGAAGCCCTGCTGCGCTCGCTCGTCCCGGCGCTCGAGCACCTCGCCGAGTCGCTCGAGACCAAGGCCACGTTGTGGGCCGACGCCGTGAAGTCCGGCCGCACGCACCTGATGGACGCCACCCCGGTCACCCTCGGCCAGGAGTTCGGTGGCTACGCACGCCAGATCCGCCTGGGCATCGAGCGGGTCACCGCGACGCTCCCCCGCGTCGCCGAGGTCCCGCTCGGCGGCACCGCCGTCGGCACCGGCATCAACACCCCGAAGGGCTTCCCGCAGCGGGTCATCGCCCAGCTCGCGAGCGACACCGACCTGCCGATCACCGAGGCCGTCGACCACTTCGAGGCCCAGGGCGCGCGCGACGCCCTGGTCGAGGCCTCCGGGGCGCTCAAGGTGCTCGCGGTCAGCCTGACGAAGATCAACAACGACCTGCGCTGGATGGGGTCCGGCCCGAACACCGGGCTCGGCGAACTGCACATCCCCGACCTGCAGCCGGGCTCGTCGATCATGCCCGGCAAGGTCAACCCGGTCATCCCCGAGGCCACCCTGATGGTGGGCGCGCGGGTCATCGGCAACGACGCCACCATCGCCTGGGCGGGTGCGTCCGGTGCGTTCGAGCTCAACGTCGCGATCCCGGTCATGGGGACGGCGCTGCTCGAGTCGATCCGCCTGCTGGCGAACAGCTCACGGGTGCTGGCCGACAAGACCATCAACGGGCTGCAGGCAAACCTCGAGCGGGCCCGGGCGTTCGCCGAGTCGTCGCCGTCGATCGTCACCCCGCTCAACCGGGTCATCGGCTACGAGGCCGCGGCGAAGGTCGCGAAGTACGCTGTCGCCGAGGGCATCACCGTCCGCCAGGCCGTCGTGGCGCTCGGCCACGTCGAGCGTGGCGAGGTCACCGAGGAGCAGCTCGACGCGGCACTGGACGTCCTGTCCATGACCCACCCGAGCTGAGCCGCTGCCGCGGGCAAGTCTCGCGGTGAGCGACAGTTCTCGCGCCGCTGAGCGCGAGAACTGTCGCTCAAGCCGAGTCTCGGCCGAGGGACCTAGACCAGGTCGGGCGAGTCCAGCAGGTCCGTCACGAGGGCGGCGATCGCGGAGCGCTCCGACCGCGTCAGCGTGACGTGGGCGAACAGCGGGTGGCCCTTGAGCCGCTCGATGACGCTCGCGATGCCGTCGTGCCGTCCGACCCGCAGGTTGTCGCGCTGCGCGACGTCGTGGGTGAGCACCACGCGGGAGTTCTGCCCGATGCGGGAGAGCATGGTGAGCAGCACGTTCCGTTCGAGTGACTGGGCCTCGTCCACGATCACGAACGCGTCGTGCAGGGACCGACCGCGGATGTGCGTGAGCGGCAGGACCTCGATCAGGCCGCGTTCGACGACCTCGTCGAGGACGTTGTCGGACACCACCGACCCGAGGGTGTCGTAGACCGCCTGCGCCCACGGGTTCATCTTCTCGCCGGCGTCACCGGGCAGGAACCCGAGGTCCTGGCCGCCCACGGCGTACAGCGGCCGGAACACCATGATCTTCTTGTGCTGCTGCCGCTCGAGCACTGCTTCGAGCCCGGCGCACAGGGCCAGTGCGGACTTGCCCGTGCCGGCGCTGCCGCCCAGGGAGACGATGCCGATCTCGGAGTCGAGCAGGGCGTCGATCGCGAGCCGCTGCTCGGCCGACCGGCCGCGCAGCCCGAAGACCTCGCGGTCGCCACGGACCAGGGCGACGGAACCGGCGGTGTGCACACGGCCGAGGGCCGAACCGCGCTCGGAGTGGATGACGACACCGGTGTTGACCGGCACGCCGTCGAGCTGGACGGAGCGGATCTCCTCCTTCTCGTACAGGTCGGCCATCTGCTCGCCGGACACCTGCAGGTCGGCGATGCCCGTGTAGCCGGAGTCGACCGCGAGCTCGGCACGGTACTCCTCTGCCGCCATCCCGATCGACGACGCCTTGACGCGCAGGGGCAGGTCCTTCGACACGACGACCACGTCGAGCCCGTCGTTCTGCAGGTTCGAGGCGACGGCGAGGATGCGGGAGTCGTTGTCGCCGAGCTGCAGCCCGGACGGCAGGACGGACTGGTTGGAGTGGTTCAGCTCGACGCGGAAGGAACCGCCGTCACCGAGCGCGATCGGGAAGTCGAGCCGTTCGTGTTCGATGCGCATCTCGTCCAGCAGCCGCAGGGCCTGCCGTGCGAAGTACCCGATCTCCGGGTCGTTGCGCTTCGACTCGAGTTCGCTGACGACCACCACGGGCAGGACCACCGCGTGCTCGGCGAAGCGGAACAACGCCCGCGGATCGCTGAGGAGCACCGATGTGTCGAGCACGTACGTGCGCTGGGCGACCGACGTGGACGAGTCCGCGGTGTGCTGGTGCTGGGTTCCGCGAGAGACGTTCTGAGAGGTCACGACCACTCCATCCCCGGGCCGCGAGCAGCCCGGTCCATGTCCTCGAACGCGGCCGTGGAGCGGGTCCCGAAGCACCGACTGTGGCCGCTTCGATCGGGCGCGGTGCCCGATGGGGACAACGTACGTCCGCCCTCCGACACCCCGCCAGCGACACGCGGTTCCCGGCGTTACGGTCACGTGAACAACGTGACACCGGCAGTCGACGTGGCCGACCGCCGGAGTGGAGGCCCGTGGCGGCGCCGCCACGCGCCTCCCGTCCGACACGGTGCAAGCCGAGACTCGGCGACGCTGCCTCGAGACTCGCGGTGAGCGACAGTTCGCGCGCTGTGCAGCGCGAGAACTGTCGCTCAGACCGAGACTCGGCGCGGCGGGCGCGCGCTACTGCAGCGTGGCGTACGAGACGCAGGCGTCCCGGAACATGTCCAGCGTCTCGTCCGTGGTCGACGCGAACACCGACACCCGCGCGACGCCGAGCCGCGTCGTCGCGGTCACGCCGTGGTTGTGCAGCGCCGCGGACAGCGCGGTCAGACGCCCCTCGGCCGGCCGCAGCACGACGATGCCGGCGCGCTCGCGCGGGTCACGGCTGGACTCGACCTCGAGCCCGAACTCGTCCGCGATCGCGAACACTCGCTCGACGCGCTCGGTGACGCGCTCCTGCACGGCGGCGACACCGACGGCGGTCAGCCGGTCCAGCGACACCGCGAGGCGCGCCTGCGCGATGGGGTCGATGCGGGTCATCTGGTACCCGGCGGCACCCGGGCGCACGGCGGGGACGTCCACGGGCCAGCCGGTGGTGCCGTGCGGGCCGGACAGGGCCGGACGCAGCCGGTTCAGGGCGCGGTCACTGAAGGCGGTGAAGCCCGTGCCCCAGCCGGCGTGCAGCCACTTCTGGCCGCCGGTCGCGACGACGTCCGCGATCTCGTAGGGGGCATCGACGACCCCGAAGCCCTGGATCGCGTCGAGGATCAGCAGGCGGTCGCCGATGACCTCGCGGATGCCGGCGAGGTCGGCCAGGTAGCCGGTGCGCCAGTCGACCAGCGACACCGCCACGGCCGTCACGTCGTCGGTCAGGCGCTCCTGGATGAGCGAGGGGGTCATCCACCCGGCACCGGACTCGATGACGACGGGCTGGACGCGGCCGCCGGTCGCCGAGGCGGCACTCGCCAGCGCGAGCGGCAGCGAGGGGTACTCGTCGGCCGACACCAGCACGCCGCCGGTCACGCCGAAGGCGGTGTGCAGCAGACCGGGGGTCGTCGCGGTCTGCGAGACGACCTGGTCCTCGCGGCGACCGACCAAGCGGGCGGCGACCGTTCTGACTCGGGCGTCCTGCTCGTCGAGGGTCTCCATGGCGCCGAAGCGCATGTGCTCCTGGATCGTGCCGAGCACGCGCTGCTCCTCGAGCACGGCGGTCTGCACGGGGCCGAACGCAGCGTGGTCGAGGTAGCCGGGGTCCTCGGAGAAGCCGGCGGCGTACTCGTCGATGTTCACAGGGGTGCACCTTTCACAGTGTCGAACCCTGAGAGCCTACTGGGACGGGGCTGCCGCGGCCGACGCGACGCGGGACGTGGCCACTCCGTGCGCGGTGTGGGCCGCCTCAGCCGCCTCAGCCGCCGAAGCGTCGCGACCGCAGCCCGAAGTCGCGGACGGCACGCAGGAAGTCGACCTCGCGCAGGTCGGGGTAGAGCGCCTCGACGAAGTAGAACTCGCTGTGCGCGCTCTGCCAGAGCATGAAGTCGGACAACCGCTGCTCGCCCGAGGTCCGGATCACCAGGTCGGGGTCGGGCTGTCCCTGCGTGTACAGGTGGTCGCCGATGAGCTCCGGGGTCAGGACCTCGGCCAGGGTGTCGATCGTGCCGCCACCCGCGCCGTGCGACTCCACGATGCTGCGCATGGCGTCGGCGATCTCGCGGCGTCCGCCGTACCCGACGGCCAGGTTGATGTGGAGTCCGGTCCGGCCGGCGGTGCGCTCCTCGGCCTGCGCGAGCGCGGAGACGAGCGAGTCGGGCAGGCCCTCGTTCGACCCGACGTGCTGCACGCGCCAGTCCGTGGTGTCGGCGAGCACCCCGGCCAGGTCGCCGATGATGCCGACGAGCTCGCTGAGTTCCGCTCCGGCACGTCCGGTCAGGTTGTCGGCGGAGAGCAGGTAGAGCGTCACGACCTCGATGCCGAGCTCGTCGCACCAGGTCAGGAACTCCGGGATCTTCGCGGCGCCGGCGCGGTGGCCGTGCGCGGCGGACTCGAGCCCGAGCTGCTTCGCCCACCGACGGTTGCCGTCGACGATCATGGCGACGTGCTTCGGCTTCGCGCTGCCCTCGATCTGGCGGCGGATGCGGCTCTGGTAGGCGCGGTAGAGGATCCCTCGTCCTGCCCATCCCACCCTGCCGGTCACGCACCGAGCGTAGTGCACCGTCGGTCGGAGCGTCCCGAGTGCGGCTCCCCCAGAACTCGTGGCATCCGTTCGGGCACGGGGCTTACAGTCGGCACATGCAGGACGAGCACGAGACCGCCACCCTCCCCCACGTCCCGTTCACCGAAGAGGCCGCGACGACCACGGAGGACACCCGCCCCGCCTGGCGCGGGTGGATCCACCTCGGCGCGTTCCCGTTCGCCATCGCGATGGGCATCGTCCTCATCGCCCTGGCCGACAGCACCGCGGCGAAGGTCGGCAGCGCGGTGTTCATGGCCACGTCGCTGGCCATGTTCGGGGTCTCCGCGACGTACCACCGGTTCCCGTGGGGGCCGACCGTCAAGGCGGTGCTCAAGCGCATCGACCACACGAACATCCTGCTGCTCATCGCCGGCACCTACACGCCGATCGCGATCTGCGCCCTGCCGCACACCCTGATGGTGGTCGTGCTCTGGGTGATGTGGTCCGGCGCCGCCCTCGGCATCGCCTTCCGGGTGCTGTGGATCAACGCGCCCCGGTGGCTGTACGTGCCGATCTACCTGGTGCTCGGCTGCGCGGCGCTCGGGCTGCTGCCGCAGTTCTTCGCGGCGAGCGTCCCGATGACCGTGCTCATCCTGTCCGGCGGTGTCGCGTACATCATCGGCGCGCTCGTCTACGGCTTCAAGCGGCCGAACCCGGTGCCCACCCAGTTCGGCTTCCACGAGGTGTTCCACGCCCTGACGGTCGTGGCCTTCGGCGCGCAGTGGGTCGGCGTGCTCATCGTCGCCCTGGACCCGGTGCGCTGACGGTCGCACGTTCCTTCCCAGAACGCGCGCGATGCCTGGTCGTTCCGGGCGTACTCACCCGGAACTTTCGACCAAGTACGCCCTATCCGCCCAGGTACGCCCGGTTCCGTCAGGCGCTAGCGGGTCAACCGCGCTCGGTGTCGTCCCCGACGTCGGCTCGGCCGTCCTCGGCCGCACGCCGCTCCGACTCGTCCGTCGCCGGACCGTCGACCGCGGTGCCGTTCGCTTCCGCCTCGAGACGCTCGCGGATCTCCGACCGGTAGCGCGTCCGGCGGATGCGCCGGGTCATGTCCACGACCAGGACGATCGTCGCGATCGCCACGAGTGCGATGGCGATGAACCCGACGACACCGGGGGTGACGTTCACATCCGGCACGACGCTGGGGCTGGGACTGGGGGTGGCGGCGAGTGCCGCCGCGATGGAGCTCACGGGGTCGGTTCCTTGTCGGCAGGGATCCCGGCGAACAGATCGGTCTCCGGGAGCTCGGTCGGCACGCGGGCCTCCACGAGCTGGTAGTCCTCGGTCGGCCACACCGTGGCCAGGAGGTCGTTCGGCCAGTAGAAGAACGCACTGTCCGGTGCCACCTGGCTGGCGTGGGCGCGGAGCGCGGCGTCGCGCTGGTCGAAGTACTCGTGCACGTCGACGTGCGTGGTCGCGAGGTCGGGCCGGTCGGCGAACCGCTCGACCCACTCGCGCAGCTGCTCGATCGCGGGGCTGTCCGGGTCGCGGTCCTGCAGCGCCTCGAAGATCGTCCGGAAGCGGCGCGGGTTCATCGTGCGCTCGTAGTAGAGCTTGGCGATCGACCACGGTTCGCCGGCCGCGGGGTACGCAGCGGGGTCGGCCGCGGCTGCCCAGGCGGCGACGGACACCTCGTGCGTGCGGATGTGGTCGGGGTGCGGGTAGCCGCCGTTCTCGTCGTAGGTGACGAGCACGTGCGGACGGAACCGGCGGATCACCCGGACGAGCGCCTCGGTGCTGTACTCGAGCGGCACGGTCGAGAACGTACCGGGTCGGACGGTCTCGCCCTTCTCGGCGTCGGGCAGTCCGGAGTCGTGGTAGCCGAGCCACAGGTGGTCGATGCCGAGGGCTGCCTGCGCGGCGGCCATCTCACCACGGCGGTACCCGGCCATGTCGCGGTGCGCACGGCTCGTCGCGGGCTCGCCGAGCTGGTCGTTGAGGATGTCGCCGGCCTCGCCCCCGGTGCAGGAGACGACCAGCACCTCGTGCCCCTCGGCCACGTACTTCGCCGCGGTCGCCGCCCCCTTGCTCGACTCGTCGTCGGGGTGGGCGTGGACGGCCAGCAAGCGGTACGGCACGGGACTTCCTCACGTGGGTGAGCGTGGGCGAGCGGAGGACGAGCGGGGACGGGAAGTGCACAGCGACGCGTGAACTACCCTGGGATCAGGATAATCACCCCGGGAGCCCCGAACTGTCCGAACAGCAGCACACCGCCACCCTCGACGACCGCTACGGCCGCACCCCGGCCCGCGCGCGCCGCAGCAAGGCCGTCGCGATCACCGCCGCCATCGCCGTGGTCGTGGTCTTCGCCGCCTGGGTGATCTGGGCGGGTCTCGACCAGTCCGACCGCGGCCTGACCGACGACGTCGTGGGGTACGAGGTCCTCTCCCAGCACAGCACGGTCGTGCACTCGCAGGTCTCCGTCGACCCGGGTGTCCGGGCGAAGTGCGCCGTCCAGGTCCTCGACAAGAGCTACTCGATCGTGGGCTGGAAGGAGATCACCCTCGCCCCGTCCGAGCAGCGCACCCGCAGTGTCAGCACCGAGGTGACGACCACGACCCGTGGCGTCACCGGCTTGATCCACGACTGCTGGATTCCCTAGACTGTCCTGATTCGCCTCTCGAGACCGACCACTCGGCCGGTCTCGTTTTTCATGGTCGAAGGGACAGAAGATGAGCAACGACACGCAGGTCACCTGGCTGACCCAGGAGGCGCACGACCGTCTCCAGGCGGAGCTCGACGAGCTGAGCGGCGAGGGCCGTGCCGAGATCGCGCGCCGCATCGAGGCCGCTCGCGAAGAGGGCGACCTCAAGGAGAACGGCGGCTACCACGCCGCCAAGGACGAGCAGGGCAAGATCGAGGCGCGCATCCGCGTCCTCACGAACCTCCTCAAGCACGCGACCGTCAGCGAAGCGGTCTTCGACGGCACGGTCGAGCCCGGCACCGTCGTCACCGCGGTCATCGCAGGCGACGAGTCGACGTTCCTGGTCGGCAGCCGCGAGATCGTCGCCGAGGGCTCCGACCTGACGGTCTACAGCCCGGTCAGCCCCGTCGGCGCGGCGATCGTCGGCCTCAAGGCCGGCGACAAGGCCACCTACACGGCGCCGAACGGCAAGGAGATCGCGGTCGAGGTCGTCAAGATCGAGCGCTACGAGCCGTAGGCAGCACCACAGACGGACAGGAGGCCCGGGGCGACACCGCCACGGGCCTCCCGTCTGTCCGCTGGTCGCGTCCACGGCCCCGCCCGCCGCGGCGCACCACGGATCCGACAGGACACGCGTCGAACGACTCGTGGATCGTCGCAGGGCTAGTGCTCGAGGAGCTCCGGGCGGAAGCCGACCTCGTGCAGGCGCTGGATGACCTCCTGCGCGTGCTCGGGGCCGCGCGCCTCGATCGACAGGTCGAGGGCCACCTCGTTGATGACCAGGCCCTGTCCGTGGCGGGTGTGCAGGACCTCGACCACGTTCGCGCCGGCGTCCGAGATCACCTGGGCGACCCGGGCGAGCTGGCCGGGACGGTCCGGCAGCATGATGCGGATGCCGATGTAGCGCGACGCGGCGACGAGACCCCGGGTGATCACGCGCTCCATCATGAGCGGGTCGATGTTGCCGCCGCTCAGCAGCACGACGGTGCGCCCGGTGTCGCGGACCGCGCCGGACATGATCGCGGCGACGCCGACGGCGCCGGCGGCCTCGACCACGAGCTTCGCACGTTCGAGCAGCACGAGCAGGGCGCGGGCGGTGTCGTCGTCGGAGACCGTGACGATGTCGTCGACCAGGTCGCGGATGATCGGGAAGTTCAGGTCGCCGGGGCGGGCGACCGCGATGCCGTCGGCGATCGTCGGTGTGGTCGTGATGGTGACGGGCTCGCCGGCGCGGATCGACGACGGGTAGGCAGCGGCGTTCTCGGCCTGCACCCCGATGACCTTGATCGGTCGTCCGAGCCGCTCGGCCATGCCCTTGACCGCGAGGGCGATGCCGGAGATGACCCCGCCGCCGCCGATCGGCACGACGACGGTGTCCACGTCGGGCACCTGGTCGATGATCTCGAGGCCGAGGGTTCCCTGGCCGGCGATGACGGCGGGGTGGTCGAACGGCGGGATGAAGACCGCGCCGGTGTGCGCGGCGAAGTCCTTGGCGGCGCTCAGGGCTTCCTCCACCGAGTGGCCACGCAGCACGACCTCGGCGCCGTAGTGGCGGGTGGCCTGCAGCTTCGGCAGCGCGACACCGACCGGGGTGAAGATCGTCGCCGGGATGCCGAGCTCGCGGGCGGCGAGGGCGACGCCCTGGGCGTGGTTGCCGGCGCTGGCCGCGACGACGCCCTTGGCGCGCTGTTCCTCGGACAGGGTGGACAGGCGGTTGTAGGCGCCGCGGACCTTGTACGCGCCGGTGCGCTGCAGGTTCTCACACTTCAGGTGCACGGGTGAACCGAGCACCTCGGCCAGGAACTGCGAGGTCTCCATCGGGGTGACGCGCGCGACGCCCGAGATGGTCTCCCGCGCCGTCTCGATGTCCGCGAGGGTGGGGATCGCGGCGAGCGTGTGCTGGGAGGCGCTGGTGTCGGTCACTCCCCCATCATCGTCGTTCCGGGCGTCCGCGGCGAACCCGTGACACGAGGGATCGTTCAGCGTCAGCCTGCCGTCCCCTTGACCGCGGTCGGCTGCTCGTCGGTGCCCGGCTTCGGCACGTCGCCACGACGCTTCCGCAACTTGAGGACCTTGCGCCGGCGCTTGGTCCGGACGTTCTCGTCGTGCGCGTCCTGCTTGGCCTCGAGCACGTGGTCGGAGTCCATCGTCTTCCACCGACCGCTCGAGATGGTCGTGACCATGGAGTTGACGGTGGCGATGAGCGGGACGGCGAAGAACGCGCCCGCGATGCCGGCGAGACCCGACGCCGCGGTGACCCCGAGGACGACGGCGAGCGGGTGCACCTTGACGGCGCTGCCCATGACGAGCGGCTGCAGGATGTGTCCCTCGACCTGCTGCACGACCAGGATCACGCCGAGCATGATGACCGCCGCCACCGGGCCGTTGAAGACCAGGGCGACGAACACCGCCAGGAACCCGGTGACGATCGCGCCGACGACCGGGATGAACGACCCGAGGAACACGAAGACCGCGATCGGCACGACGAGCGGCAGCTGCAGGAAGAACGCACCGAGGCCGATGCCGACGGCGTCGACGAACGCGACGAAGATCTGCACCCGGATGAAGCTCGTCAACGTCGTCCAGCCGGCGACCCCGGCGCCGTCGATCGCGCTGCGGGCGTTCTTCGGGAAGAGCCGGACCGTCCAGCGCCAGACGTTCTTGCCGTCGATGAGCAGGAAGATCACCGTGAAGATGACGATGAACAGGCCGGTGAGGATGTGCGTCAGCGACGACCCCGCACTGGCCACTCCGGACAGGATCGAGCCGGAGTTGCTCTGCAGCCAGTCGGTCGCCTGGTTGAGGTAGGAGTTCAGGTCCTTCTGGCTGATCCCGAGCCCGGAGCTGAGCACGAAGTCGCGGATGTTGTCGTACTGCGACAGGGTGCGGTCGCGGAGCGACGGGTAGGCGGCGGCGATCTGGTCGACGACGAGCCAGATGAGCGCCCCGACGGCGGCGAGCCCACCGACCAGGCTGACGATGACGGCGAGCCACTTCGGCACGTGGTGGCGCTGCATCCAGTTCGACAGCGGGACCAGGAGCGCGGCGACGACGATGCCGATGAGGAACGGGATGAGGATCTCGCTGAACAGCGTGACCAGGTAGATGACCACCGCGACGACGCCGACCACGACGAGGATCCGCCACGACCACGCACCGGCGATCCGCATGCCGGGCGGCACCGCGTCATCGACGACGACGGGATCCGTGTGCGGTGTCTTCTTTCCCCAGGCCATGGGCCGATCCTAGCGATCCGAACGTCCTCGCGTTCCAGATACGGCATACGTTCGGACGCCGCGCTGTCGGCGGGGTTCGGTAGCGTCGCCGCATGGTCAGGTCCTCGCTCTCCGCCGCCGAAGCCCGCCGCGTCGCCCTCGCCGCGCAGGGGTTCGGTCGGCCACCGGCGACGGGCGTCTCGACGCGTGCGGTGAACGCTGCGTTCGCTCGGCTCGGGCTGCTGCAGATCGACTCGGTGAACGTGTTCGAGCGCAGCCACTACCTGCCGCTCTTCGCACGGCTGGGGGCGTACGACCGGTCCACGCTCGACCGGCTGACCCTCGGCCGGTCCGGGCCCTACACCGAGTACTGGGCGCACGAGGCCGCCCTCATCCCGCGCGACGACCTGCGGCTGTTCCGCTGGCGGATGGACGCCCTGCGGGACCGCGACGCCGGTCCGACCAGGATCGACGGCGTCACCCGCACCGCCGGGGTCCGACGCGAGCTGCACGCGCTCCTGCGTGCCGAGGGGCCGATGCGGGCCAGCGCGGTCGAGCACGAGTCGAACGTCCGCCGTGGTCCGTGGTGGGGCTGGAGCGACGTGAAACTCGGGCTCGAGCAGATGTTCCGCTGGGGCGAGGCCGTGAGCGCCGGACGGTCGGGCTTCGAGCGCGTGTACGCCCTGCCCGAGCAGGTCCTGCCGGCCGGGTTCCTCGAGACGGCCCCGCCGCGCGCTGCCGCCGTGCTCGAACTCGTCCGGCACGCCACCCGCGCCCTCGGCGTCGGCACCCGAGCGGACATCGCCGACTACTACCGACTGCGGTCGGACGACACCGCCGGCGCCATCGCGGAGCTCACCGCTGCCGGCGAGCTCCTGCCCGTGCGGGTCGAAGGCTGGGGTGAGCGGGCCTGGCTCCACCCCGATGCCCGGGTGCCCCGGCAGGTCACCGCCGACGCGGTGCTCAGCCCGTTCGACCCGGTCGTGTGGTTCCGCCGACGGGCGGAGCGGATGTACGGGTTCCACTACCGGATCGAGATCTACACACCGGCGCCGAAGCGGGTGTTCGGGTACTACGTGCTGCCCGTGCTGCAGGACGACCGCCTCGTCGGCCGGGTCGACCTGAAGAGCGACCGGCAGCGTGGCGTGCTGCGGGTCCGGACCGCGTGGCAGGAGCCCGGCGAGCACCTCGATGCCGAGCGGCTGGCCGAGACCCTCCGACGCACCGCCGCCTGGCAGGGACTCGACGAGGTCGAGGTCACCGATCGGGGCACGGCTGCAGCCGCGGTCGCCGGGGCGCTCGGCCTCCCGCTGGTCCCGCACGAAGCCGTCGACGACGCCGATGCCCCCGAACCCACGGAACAACTCGACGCCGTCGAGGCCTGACCGGCGTCAGAAGCGGTCGGCGTTCGCCCGCAGGCGTGCGATGCGGTCCGGCAGCGGCGGGTGCGTCGAGAACAGCCGGTCCATCACGCCGGGGCGCATCGGGTCGGCGATCCACAGGTGCGCCATCGACGAGTTCTGCGTCTGCATCGGACGGCCGTACGCGCCGAGCTTCTCGAGCGCCCGGGCGAGGCCCTCGGGGTGGCGCGTCGTCATCGCACCGGTGGCGTCGGCGAGGTACTCGCGCTGCCGGGACACCGCAGCCTGCACGCCCGCCGCGGCGATCGGCGCCACGACCACGGCCACGATGCCGGCGATGAGCAGCACCGGGTTCGCGCCACCGCCGTTGTCCGAGTTGCGGTTCCGGCCGCCGGACAGGCCGCTGAAGATCGAGATGCGCAGGAGCACGTCGGCGATCAGGCCGACGGCGACCACCAGCCCGAACACCATCGTCGAGACCCGGATGTCGTAGTTGCGGACGTGCCCGAGTTCGTGGGCCATCACACCCTGGAGCTCCTGGTCGTCCATGATCTGGAGCAGCCCGGTCGTCGCCGCGACCACGGCGTGCTCCGGGTCGCGCCCGGTGGCGAAGGCGTTCGGCGACGGGTCCTGGATGACGTAGACCCGGGGCATCGGCATGCCGGTCGAGATCGCGAGGTTCTCGACCGTCCGCCAGAGCCGCGGTTCGGAGGTGCGGTCGATCTCGATGCCACCGGCGATGGCGGTCGCCTGCCGAGCGGCGAAGAAGTACTGCAGCACCGCGTAGCCCAGGGCGACGGCGAGCACGATGACGCCGATCGACACGTTCCCCGCCAGGTACCCGCCCAGGAACCCGAGCGCGCCGATGATCAGCAGGAAGACCAGGACGATGACGACGGTGTTGCGCTTGTTCCGCGCGATGGCGCTGTACACGGCAGCTGCGAGGCTGGGGTCAGAACTGGACGCGCGGCGGCTCGGCGATGGCCGCCGGCTCGGCGGTCTCGAAGAAGGTCGCCTCGGCGAAGCCCCGTCGCTTGGCGAACGTGGAGTTCGGGAAGACCCGGATCTTCGTGTTCAGCTCGCGCACGCCGCCGTTGTAGAAGCGCCGGGCGGACTGGATCTTGTCCTCGGTGTCGACGAGCTCGGTCTGCAGCTGCAGGAAGTTCTGGCTCGACTGCAGCTGCGGGTACCCCTCGGCGACCGCGAACACGCTTTTCAGCGCCTTCTGCATGTGTCCCTCGGCCGCGGAGGCCGTGCCGGCGTCACCGGCCGTCAGGGTCTCGGAGCGCGCCTTGGTGACGTCGTCGAAGACGGCCTTCTCGTGGGTGGCGTACCCCTTGACCGTGTCGACGATGGTGGGAATCAGGTCGGCGCGCCGCTTCAGCTGCACCGAGATGTCGCTCCAGGCCTCGTCCACACGGACCTTGAGCGTGACGAGCGAGTTGTACGTCACCCAGAGGTAGATCCCGATGATGACCAGGATCACCACCACCACTCCGACGACGATCAGCGTCGTGACGAGTCCGGTGTCCATGCGTGGGTGCTCCTTCTCGCGTTCGGATCCGCGGTGCTGCGTGGCCTGAACGGCCGTCGTGAAGTCTACCGACGCGTCCGCGGTGCTCGCGTCGACCGCCAGGGTTCACGGGCGATTCCCGAGTCACGCACACCGGGCGTTCGGGCTGCGGGGTGAACACGACCGGATGCGGGACATCATCCGCGAGGTGTATTGACCCAGCGGCCCGGATCACGTGGGATGGAGCCGGTGAGCACGCGAGGGGACAACGTGGACGACCGGGCCGTCGGGGGCGACGGCCCTCGTCGTCGTACCCGGTTCGTCGCGCTCGCCTCGGCCACGGCCGTCCTCGCCGCGGCGCTGCTGGCGGCGGCGGCCACTCCCGCGTTCGCCGGCACAGCGGCCCACGAACAGGCGACCACCGAACGCGTCAGCGCCGCGAGCACCGCGACCCCCGCACCGGGCGAACTCGTCGGCCCCCCGAGCAGCGGTCGCCCCGGCACGCCCACGCCCCCGCCCGCGTCCACCGGGCGACCGCCCGTCGCACCGACCATCGCCGACCCGGGAGACGTGACGAGCAGCACCGCACGGTTCCACGGCACCGGGACCCCGGCGCACGTCGTCCGCGTCGCGGGCCCCGCGTCGACCGGTTCGGCCGGTTGCTCGGCCCAGGTGCAGGCGAACGGTTCGTGGTCGTGCCTCGGTACGGTGCGGTCGGGTCCGCAGCAGGTCTTCACGGTGCGGGACGTCACCGCGCCGAGCCAGCCGCCCGCGAGTGCCCCGGCCTCCGACGTCATCGTGCCGCCGACCATCGCGTCCGACCACCCGACCAGCGGCGCGCTCTCCGGCACGGGCTTCCCCGGTTCCACCGTGGTGCTGTCGGTCTCCGGATCGTCGACGCAGCAGACCGCCCCGGTCGGCCCGGACGGTCGGTGGGTGACCTCGCTCGCGCTGCGGTCCGACGCGACCGTCACAGTGACCGCCTCGCAGACCGCCAGCACGGCGCGCGGTTACCGCTCCGACCTGCGCAGCGCGTCCTCGGCCCCGGTGCGGATCACGGTCGACCGCACAGCACCGGCAGCCCCGCGGATCACCGCACCCGACGACGGCGACCGCGTCGGTTCGCGTGCCACGGTCGTCCGCGGCACCGGCGAACCCGGTGCCGACGTGACCGTCTACGTCGACCGCGCACCCGTCTGCCGGGCCGAGGTCGCTGCGAACGGTTCCTGGTCCTGCTCCACCGCGGGGTCGCAGCTGCGGGCCGGCGGACACGACCTCACCGCGACGCAGCACGACGCCGCCGGCAACTACTCGCGGTCGTCCGCTGCCGTGCAGGTCACCGTGTGGTCGACCTCGGGCGCCCCGAACGGCACCCCCGGCACCTCCGGAACCGGCGGGGACGCACCGACCAACGGCACCACCGGCAACGGCAACGGCAACGGCAACGGCACCGACACCACCGGCACCACGACCGCACCGGGTGACGGCCAGACCCCCGGCGACACGGGGACCCCGGCCGGCACCGGAACCGGGAACGCCGGCGGCACCGGCGACGACGGCCCCGGATCGGCGGCAGCGCCCGGTGACGGCACCGAGCCGACCGGCACGAGCACCCCCGGGGCCGCAGGCTCCGGCGGCGGCCACACCGACTGGTCGGGCCCCGCGGGCGACTGGACCGCCGCCACCGCCTACGACCGCACCGTTCCGACGATCCAGGCCGCGTTCTCGTGGCGAACCGTCCTGATCGCCACGGCCGTCGCCGCTGGGTTCCTCCTGCTCATCGCCGCACCCCTCGCGCTCGTCGCCGCCGCTGCCCGCGGGCGCATCCGCTCGCCCTTCGCCGGACTGCTCGGGCGGAACCGCTCGCGCTCGGACCGCTCCGGGTCCGACGACGTGCTGCCGACGTGGGTGTCGATCACGGTCGCGGTGGCCGTCGCCGCGCTGTGCACGCTGCTCGGCGTGGGCGTCTCGCTCGAGGCCCGCTACGTCCGCCTCACCATCGCCGTGCTGCTCGGCACCGCGGTGCTCACGGCGGCCGTCGTGCTCGTGACCCGGTGGGCAGCCGGGCCCGACCACCGTGCGGTGGGCTTCCGGGTGTCCCCGTGGCTGGTGCTCGCGGCGCTCGTGGCGTGCGGGATCACGCGGGCCGCGGACCTCTCCCCCGCCCTGATCGTCGGGATGGTGCTCGTGCCGTCGGGACGCCCCGACCTGGACACCGCCGCACTGCGCCTCGGCTCCGGGATCGCCGCCGGTGCCCGGAGCGCGACCTGGCGGACGATCGCGCTGCTCGGGCTCGCGACCGCGGGGTGGGTGCTCCACAGCCTGACCGCGGGCGGGGGCTTCTGGTCCGCGTTGACGTCGGAGTTCGCCATCACCCTGTGCGTCGGCGGGGTCGGAGCCGTCGTCGCCACGCTGCTGCCGTTCGCGGGCTCCGCCGGCAGTGCGGTCCTGATGGCCTCGCGTGCCCGGTACGTCGCACTCGCGGTCGTCGCGGTCGCGCTCACCGCCGCGGTCTACTCGGGTCCCGCGGGGACCCACGCGTCGCCGGTGCTGCTCGGCGCGGTCGGCGCGACCTGCGTGGCGGGCGCGATCGGGGCCTGGTTCTGGGCGCGCACCGCGCGACCGGACGCGGCCGCCTGACCCGCACCGGGCCTCCCGTCCGCCGTCCCCGCGCGGCGGATACAGTGACGATCGGTGCGTGACGCGCCGTTCGACCGCCCCAGGGAGCGATGATGACCGAGACCCGATCCGACTACGACCCGACGCGGTTCCGCGAGGTGTTCGAGGGCAGCTACACGTACGCGAACGGCTTCGCGCGGAACACCCACCGCTTCGCGGACCGGCCCGCGTTGCGCGACCCGGACACGGGTCGGTCGTGGACCTACGCGGAACTCGGGGACGTCGTCGACCACATCGGCGGGTGGCTCGTCCGGCACGGTGCCGGGCGGGGTTCGGTCGTGATGGTCGAGCTGTTCAACTCGCCCGAGTTCGCGATGCTCTACCTGGCGTGCCACCGCATCGGCGCGGTGTTCTCGCCGACGAACTTCCGGCTCGCGCCCGACGAGGTCGCCTTCATCATCGAGGACTCCGCGCCCGTGGTGCTGGTGCACGACGCGGTGCGCGGCGACGACATCGCCCGAGCGCTCGAGACCGCGCCGCACCGTCCCGACCACATCGTCGTCGTCAGTGGCGACGACCAGGTCGCACACCACGACCAAGACGACCACGCTGCACGCGACGACCACGCCGCACACGACGCGCGCGTCGCGTTCACCGCGCTCCTCGCCGCCGACCCCGTCACCCTCGCCGAACTCGCCGCGACCGAGCCTCGCAGCACCTACGACGAGACCACCCGGCTCTACACCTCCGGCACCACCGGGCGACCGAAGCCGGTGCCCCTGCCGAGCCTGGTCGAGGTGCTCAGCGCCCACGACGTCGTCATGCACTTCCCCCTCAGCCCCTTCGACAAGACGCTCAACATGTCGCCCCTGTTCCACCGTGGCGGCCTGTACTCGGGTGGCCCCAACCCGGTGTTCTACGTCGGCGCCGAGCTCACCACCCTGCGGCACTTCGACGCCGAGCGGGTGCTCGACCTGGTCGAGTCCGAGCGGCTGACGTTCCTGATCGGTGCGCCGCCGAACCTGGTGCAGCTCGCGAACGCGCAAGAGGCCCGGCCCCGCGACCTGTCGTCCCTGCACGGCATCGTCACGATGGGTGCACCGCTCGACCGCGCCGCCGCACTCCGCTACCAGGAGCTCCTGTCCCCGCGGATCTTCAACGGCTACGGAACGACCGAGACCTTCTGGAACACGTTCCTGCGTCCTGAGGACTTCCCCGACGGCGCCGGCTCCACCGGACGAGCATCGACGGACGACGACGTCGCCGTGGTGCGCGTGTACGAGGACCGCCTGGCCGACCCGAGCGACACCGTGCCGAAGGACGGCTCCGAGATCGGCGAGTTCGCGGTCCGGACCGTGAAGTCCGGCTACTCGTACCGCAACCCGGGGCTCGAGGCGGAGAAGTTCGCGAACGGCTGGTTCTACCCCGGCGACCTCGCCACGTGGGACGAGCACGAACGGGTGACGATCGTCGGCCGCAAGGACGACATGATCATCTCCGGCGGCGAGAACGTCCACCCCGTCCAGGTCGAGGCCGCACTGCAGGAGCACCCGGGCGTCGCCGACTCGATCGTCGTCGGGATCCCGGACGAGCGGTGGGGCGAGGTCGTCACGGCGTACGTGGTCCGTGCAGCGGGACGGCTACCGGAGGACGACGTCGCAGCCGCCGCCGAGCTCGAGGAGTGGACGGGCTCACACCCCGGTCTCGCCCGCTACAAGCGGCCGCGGCGGTACCGCTTCGTCGACGAACTGCCGTACAACGCGACGGGCAAGAAGGTGCACTACCTCGCCAAGGCGACGGCAGCGGAGGACCAGGCGGCGGGCCGACTGCTCGAGCCGTAGCGGGCTCTGCACGTGCGCGGCGCCGGACGGGAGGCCCGTGGCGGCCCCGCCCCGCGCCTCCCGTCCGGCTGTTGGTCGCGCCGACGGCTGCGGTCGCGGCTGCAGCCGCGGTGCCTTGCGGGATCGGGCGTACCTGGTCGAAACTTCCGACCAGGTACGCCCCATTCGGCCCGGTACGCCCCGGCGGCGCGTGCGGCGCGGGGCCGCGCTACGTGTGGCTCGGCGCGTTCCGGGCGAACAGGCCCGGCAGCAACCCACCGATCTTCGTCCCGATGCACAAGCTGACGAAGGTCGCCAGGGGCGTCGCGAGGGACTCGGGGTCGAACGTGGCCACCGCCACCAGCCCGACGGTCCCGGGGACGAGCAGCAGGAACGCCGGGAAGAACGACACCGTCGCCGGGATCGCCGGCACGAGCCGCTCGAGCAGCCGTGTCGCGACGAACAACAGGGCAGCCGTCGCCCCGGTCGCGACGACGCTCCCCCACACCGGCGTCGTCCCGCTCACCAGGGCGTAGGCGGTGACCATGACCGCCACCGACACGAGCGTCAGCCGCCAGCCCGATCGGAACACCAGGCCGAGGCCGACCGCCAGGACCACGACGGCGACCCACGACACCCAGTAGGACGGTACGGACTCCCACCCGGCCAGGTCCGTGCCGACGCCGGCGACCTCGCCGACGAGCGCCGCCGAGGACGGGTCGACGTGCAGCCCGGTCAGCGCACTGCCCGAGGCGATGCCGGCCGCCATGAAGCCGAGCATGATGAGCCCCTGGACCAGCCGCGAGGACCCGGTCACGATGTCCGCGGCGGTCAGTTCGAGCAGGGCGTTCGTGATGAGGGCACCGGGGACGAACACCGCCACCGGGGCGCACACGGCGAACAGCGGGACCTGCTCGAACCCGGTACCGGCGGCGACGAGTCCGACGATGGCCGTCGACACGAAGGCGGCCAGGAACGGGATGATCGCGACGGCCTCGCGGAAGCGCCGGAGCAGCAGCCCGATGACCCCGACGAGCGCTCCGACCAGGAGCGCGAGCAGGATCGCCCACCACGGGCACCGGAACACGACGGCGAGCCCGGCGGAGGTCAGCGCGTTGCCGAGGATCCACGGCAGTGCGGGCGGCGGGACGGTGCCGGCACGGATGGCCCGGACCCGCGCGGGGATCTCGGCGAGGGCGATGGACCCGCTCTCCAACCCGAGCACGACCCGGTTCGCCCGTGCAGCCTGCCGCGACGACAGTTCGACGCCCTCGGCGTTCACGATCGTCGCCGCACCGGTCGAGACCTCGCTCACCATCACCAGCGCTGGCAGCACCCCGATCGCCAGGCTCGGACCGACCCCGGCGGCGTCGCGGGCCTTCTCGAGCGCCGAGCGGACGTCGGTGACGGAGCTGCCCGCGTCGAGCAGCAGTGCACCGAGCGTGCCGAGGAGCATGCCGACGGGGACGGTCTCGCCGTCGACGACCTCGACGTGGGCCTCGGGCCGACGGAGGGCGTTCTGCAGGTTCGCGAGTGCGCTTCCGAGTCCGACCACGCAGGCGATGTTAGCGATCGAGCGTGGCCTCGATGACCACGTTGTCGACCGACGCGGAACCGTCCGGCCGCTGCAGGCACGTGATGAGCAGGAGCCGGCCGGGCTCGTCCGCCCAGACGTCGGCATCGGCGGCCACGGTCGCCTTCGTGATCCGCTCGGAACCGGTCACCGTCCACCGCGCGTCGCCGATCCGGACGCTGCTGCCGACCGCGACCTCGGAGCGTTGCCCGTCGACGTCGATGAGCAGGTTGCCCGGGCCGATCGCACCGTTCCGCAGCGAGTGCATGACGACGAACACGGTGCCGTCCGCGCGGTCCGCCAGCGAGACCCCCAGGTTGCGGACCCGGTAGGCCTCGCGGAACCCCGGCGGCGTGATCTGCCCGTCGACGGCATCCAGTTCGCCGAGCGGCACGTCGAGCCCGACCGACGGCACCACGAGCTGCACGCCGGTGTCGGCGACCGCGTGCGACGCAGACGCCGCCGTCCCCGACTCGCCCGGGTCGAGCGTGACCTGCTTGCCGTCGAGCGACGTCCCGGTGATCGCCGTCGGCGAGGCCGCTCCGGTGGTCGCCGTGACCACACCGACCACGCCGACGACGAGGGTCGCCGCGGCGAGCACGGCGATCGTCCAGAGCAGCGCGTCGCCGCGACGGCGGGGCCGCCGCCTGCGGGGCTTGGTGCGAGGGGAGGTCATCTTCCGTTTCCGGGGTGGTGACGGACGTGTCGGACGGGAGGCGCGCTCCCGTCCGACACCTGGGTGTCGGGATCCGCGTGGCGGGGTCGACCGCCCCACGGATCCCGGTGCGTCAGTCCTGCTGGGTGACGCGGCGGCGGTACGCGATGAACGCGACCGAGCCGAGGGCGACGACGCCGACGGCCGACAGGCCGATCCACGGCAGGGCCGAGGTGCCGGAGACGGTGCCTCCGGTGTTCACGGCTGCGCCGGTGGTGACGGCCGTGGTGGTGTCGACCGGGTCGACGACGACGGTGCCGTCAGCGGTGACCGTGACGGCGAGCGAGACCACGGCGGTGCCGTCCGACGACTCGACCGCGATGGTGTGTGCTCCGGCCGGGGTGTCCGCGGGGATCACGACCGAGGTCGCGAAGGCGCCGTCGGCGTCGGTGTTCACCTTGCCGAGGACGACGGGGTCGCTGTGCAGGACGATCGAGTACTCCGTCGCAGCCGGCAGGCCCTCGGCGCGCAGCGGCACCGAGTCGCCGACCGTGAAGGTGGTGGTACCACCGGTGCTGAGCGACGGCGCAGGGGTGGTCGGGCCGGTCGTGGGTTCCGGGGTGCCGGGCTCGCTCGGCTCGGTCGTCGGCTCCGGCGTGCCGGGCTCGCTCGGCTCGGTCGTCGGCTCCGGCGTGCCGGGCTCGCTCGGCTCGGTCGTCGGCTCCGGCGTGCC
>NZ_JADKSA010000007.1:0-122701 GCF_015350945.1 Curtobacterium sp. VKM Ac-2884 | reverse complement strand
GGGCTCGCTCGGCTCGGTCGGCTCGGGCGTGGGTGCCTCGGCCGCCGTGTACGCGATCGAGATCGGCTGCGGCTTCTTGGCCGCGGCGTCGTTCGCGCCGGACGTGTACCAGTACGAGCTCTGACCGGTCTCGTTCTGGAAGTCGACGAAGTCCGCCGGCCACGAACCCCAGTCGGCGTTCGTCTTGTTCAGGCTCGTCGCCGACGCGGGCTCGACGCCCTGCCAGTCCGGGCTCACGGTGATGCCCGAGCTCGTGACGTCGACGTCGGTGAGGGTGGCGAGGTGCACGGTGCGCGGGGTGAGCGGCGCCCAGCTGCCCCCGTCGCGCGAGGCCGCGTAGCCCGAGACCGTCGCGGTGAGCTCACCCGTGCCGTCCGCTGCGACGTGCAGTTCCGGGTCCTCGGCGGACCAGTAGGTCAGGCCGCCGTAGAACGCGACCGTGAAGCCGCCGTCCCACGCGATGTCCGCGGTGCCGGCTGCGGCGTCGACGGCGCCCGTACCCGCGGCGAGCGTCAGGACCCCGGCGGTCGTGGTGCCCGGGCGGACCGTGGTGCCGTCGCCGGTCTGGCACTTCGTGGCGAAGGTCGGGGTCGAGGTACCGCCCGCGGTCTTCGGGTAAGCGATCGAGACGTTGCCGGCCGAAGCGGCGTAGCCGGGCGACGGGTTGGTCGCGGTCCACGGAGCCGAGGCACCCGAGTTGCCGGCGACCCCGGCGGACAGGAAGTTGCAGCCGCCGAAGTAGGCGCCGGCGTTGGCCTCGTTGCTGAGGCTCCAGGACAGCGACGCGTCGGTGACGTCGGCGGAGGCGGCGTTCGCGGGGGCGGCACCGAGCGCGGCAGCCGCGGCGATCGTCGCGCCGACGGCGACGGCGGTCGCGCCGGCGGCCAGACGCCGGGCGCGAGGAGAGGACAGGTGCATTCGGATGGTCTCCAAGTTTGGGTAGCCTTACCTAACTCCCTGAGCATAGGGACAGGATTTAGGTAAGGCAACCCTAAGTTCGGATCGACTGGACATGTTCGTGCGTGGACCTGGTTCGCGCACGTCAAAGCGACAGTTGTCCGCACGGACGCGCCGTACTGCCCGCGAAAGCGACGTAGTGCCGCGAACGGTTGGCGGCACGACGTCGCTTCCGCGAGACGCGCACGGGTACCCCCGGTGGGACTCGAACCCACAACTCGGCGATTTTAAGTCGCATGCCTCTACCGATTGGGCCACGGGGGCGGGCCGCAACAGCCTACCGATGCGCGAGAGGCGGCCACCCCGAAGGGTGACCGCCTCTCGCGGACTGCTGCTGGGACTACTTGGCGTCGGCCGGGGCCTTCACGGGCTCGGCCTCGTTCGAGACGTCCTTGGCGGGCTCGCCGTACGCCGGGCCAGCGGCACCAGCGGGCTTGCCCTCTTCCGGAGCCGGAGCGGCGGCCGGAGCTGCCGGGGCCTCGGCCGCGGGCTTCGGACGGGACGCGAAGGCCTCGAACGCAGCGCGCGGGGTCTCACGGTCGTCGAGCGACGCGATGTCGCGGCCCAGGAAGAAGCCACCGACCCAGTCGCCGATGACGCGCCACTTGCGCTCCCACGACGGCATGGCCATGCCGTGGTAGCCGCGGTGCGCGCCCCACGCCAGGAAGCCCTTCATGGCGAACTTGCCGGACTGGAACACGCCGATGCCGAGACCGAGGCCCGCGACGGCGCCGAGGTTCTCGTGCTTGTAGTCGGTCGTGGCCTCGCCACGGATGGTCGCGACCAGGTTCTTCGCGAGCTGCTTCGCCTGACGGACGGCGTGCTGGGCGTTCGGCACGCAGAAGCCGCCGACGCCACCACCGGTGAGGTCCGGCACGGCTGCGACGTCGCCACAGGCCCATGCGTCCGCGATCACGCCGTTGTCGTCGACGACGCGCAGGTCGGGCTGCACGCGGATGCGACCGCGCTGCTCGAGCGGGAAGTCGGTGCCCTTGACCATCGGGTTCGCCATGACACCGGCGGTCCAGATGATGAGGTCCGACTCGATCTTCTCGATCGCGCCGTCGCTCGTCTTGAGCTCGCAGACGCCACCGACGGCCGAGGCCAGCTGGGTCTCGAGGTGCACGTTCGCACCGCGCTGCGCCAGGTTCTTGAGCACCCAGTGCGACGTCTCGAGCGAGACCTCGGGCATGATGCGGCCCATCGCCTCGACCAGGTGGAAGCGCGTCTCGTCGAAGGAGAGCTGCGGGTAGCTCTTCAGCAGGTCGGTGACGAAGGAGCGGAGCTCGGCGAAGACCTCGATGCCGGCGAAGCCACCACCGACGACGACGACGGTCAGCAGGCGGTCACGCTCGGGACCGGCCGGCAGGTTCGCCGCCTTGTGGAAGTTCGTGAGGATCTTGTCGCGGATCGCCGCGGCTTCCTCGATCGTCTTGAGGCCGATGGCCTCGTCCGCGACACCCGGGATCGGGAACGTGCGGGACACCGCGCCGGCGGTCATGACGATCTGGTCGTAGGACTCCTCCCACGCCTCACCCTCGGTCGGGGTGATCGTGGCGGTCTTCGTCGCGTGGTCGACCTTGGTGACCTTCGCGGTGACGACGCGGGTGTTCTTGAGGTGGCGGCGGTGCGAGACGACCGCGTGACGCGGCTCGATCGAACCGGCGGCGACCTCGGGCAGGAACGGCTGGTACGTCATGTACGGCAGCGGGTCCACCATGACGACCTCGGCTTCGCCCTGGCGAAGGTGCTTCTCGAGCTTCCATGCGGTGTAGAAACCGGCGTAACCGCCGCCGACGACGAGGATCTTGGGCACGGGGGATGATCTCCTTGGATGGGGGTTTCGGAGTCGAGTCAGACTTCGCCGCCACCCGCCCCGACTCCAGCGTCTGCACCGTCATCATACGCCCGGCACTCACACCGGGAGGGCGACCAGTCCGCGCGCTCGAGCGCGAGGTCACCGATGGGGTTGACGCCGGGTCCGGCGGCGAGGGCGTGACCGACGAGGGCGTGCAGGCACTTCACACGGGTGGGCATGCCACCGGCGCTGATGCCGACGATCTCGTCGACGTGCTCGATCGACTCGCGATCGGCCAGGTAGGACTCGTGGGCCGCGAGGTACGCGGCCGCAGTGGTGTCGTCCTCGAGCAGTGCTGCCAGCTCCGGCATCACCTGGTTGGCCTCGAGGGTGCTGACCGCGGCGGTGGCCGCGGGGTGGCACAGGTAGTAGAACGTCGGGAACGGGGTGCCGTTCGACAGTCGGGGCTTCGTGGAGACGACCGTGGGGTTGCCACAGACGCACCGTGCCGCGATCCCGATGACGTCGCGTGCCGGTCGGCCGAGCTGCGCCGACACGACCTGGACGTCGCGGTCGGAGGGCGGGTCGAAGGGAGGGGTCGTCACGGGAACGTGAGCCTACCGGAGACCCGGTGCCCCGCGCACCGTCGCGCCGGACGGGTCCGGTTCGGTGCTACTTGCTCTCGCCGGTGCCCGAGACGTCCGGGGCCACGAGGTCGGCAGCGGTCTCGTCGGTGAGCCCGGACTGCAGCACCGAGGACAGCATCGCCTGCACCCAGTCCACCTTCGGCGTCTGGACCTTCGTGCTGACGGGCGTCCCGGAGTCCGTCGTCGGCGCGGTCTCGGCCTTGCGGTCCTCGGCCCCCATCACGAGGTAGCTCTCCTCGCCCGGGTACACGTAGAGCAGGCGGTCGCGCGCCTGCGCCTCGATGTACGCGGGGTCGTCCCAGCGGGCGACGTCCTTCTTCTTCTGCGTGACATCGGCCTTCTGGCTCGCGACCTCACGCTGCTGCTGGGCGATCTGCTCCTGCTGCTGGATGAGCGTGCGGAGCGACGGGGCGAGCACCACGACGAAGAGCACGATGATCGCGAGCATCAGCAGGCTGAACCCGGAGAAGTGGATCGAGCGGTACCAGGGCTGCGCCGACGTGCTGCCGTCGGGCATCGCCACGGGGACGCGGCGGACGCGGGGCTTCTGGCTGGGCACGTCCCGACGATAACCCGACCGACGCGGTGGGAGCGCCCGGCACGCGGCCGTTCGGTGGCCTCTCAGCGACTCGCTGAGGTCCGCACACGACGAGACGCCGCCCTCTCGGAAGAGGACGGCGTCTCGGTGGTGCTGGTACTGCTGGCCCGGGTGGTTACAGGGCAGCGGCGCGCGGGAAGGCCGAGCGGCCGGCGTACACCGCGGCGTCGCCGAGCTCTTCCTCGATGCGGAGCAGCTGGTTGTACTTCGCGACGCGATCCGAACGGGCCGGTGCACCGGTCTTGATCTGACCACCGTCGACCGCGACCGCGATGTCCGCGATCGTGGTGTCCTCGGTCTCGCCGGAGCGGTGCGACAGGATCGAGGTGAGGCCGTGACGGTGCGCGAGCGAGACCGCGTCGAGGGTCTCGGTGAGCGTGCCGATCTGGTTGACCTTCACCAGGATCGAGTTCGCGGCCTTCTCGTCGATGCCCCGCTGCAGACGCTTCGGGTTGGTGACGAACAGGTCGTCGCCGACGATCTGGACCTTGTCGCCGAGCTCGGCGGTCAGGTGCGACCAGCCTTCCCAGTCGTCCTCGGCCAGCGGGTCCTCGATCGTGACGAGCGGGTAGTTCGCGACGAGGTCGGCGAAGTACGCGGTGAACTCCTGGCTCGAGAGCTGCTTGCCCTCGAACGAGTACTTGCCGTCGTGGAAGAACTCGGTGGACGCGACGTCGAGGCCGACGGCGATGTCCTTGCCCGGGGTGTAGCCGGCCTTCTCGATCGCGGTCAGCAGGAAGTC
Source organism: Curtobacterium sp. VKM Ac-2884 (assembly GCF_015350945.1). NCBI lineage: Bacteria > Bacillati > Actinomycetota > Actinomycetes > Micrococcales > Microbacteriaceae > Curtobacterium > Curtobacterium sp. VKM Ac-2884. The sequence goes on along the minus strand of NZ_JADKSA010000007.1, from coordinate 117,959 downwards.
GAGCGCCGCACGGTTCGACGCGAGCTCCGGCGCGAAGCCGCCCTCGTCGCCGAGGCCGGTCGCGAGGCCCTGCTTCTTCAGCTCGCCCTTGAGGGCGTGGTAGGTCTCGACGCCCCAACGGAGCGCCTCGGAGAACGACTCGGCGCCGTACGGCACGAGGAAGAACTCCTGGATGTCGACGTTGGTGTCCGCGTGGGCACCGCCGTTGACGACGTTCATCAGCGGAACGGGCAGCGTGTGCGCGTTCGGGCCGCCGAGGTAGCGGAACAGCGGCAGGTCGGCCGAGTCGGCAGCGGCACGGGCCACGGCGAGCGAGGCACCGAGGATCGAGTTCGCGCCGAGGCGGGACTTGTTCTCGGTTCCGTCGAGCTCGATGAGCGCGGCGTCGACGAGGCGCTGGTCGGTGGCGTCGAAGCCCTCGAGCGCCGGGCCGATCTCGTCGAGGACGGCGTCGACGGCCTTGAGCACGCCCTTGCCGCCGTAGCGCGAGGCGTCGCCGTCGCGGAGTTCGTACGCCTCGAACGCGCCGGTGGAGGCACCGGAGGGGACGAGCGCGCGGGACACGACGCCGTCGTCGAGGAGGACCTCGACCTCGACCGTCGGGTTGCCTCGGGAATCGAGGACTTCGCGTGCGCCTACGGCATCGATCAGGGCCACGGGGTACTCCCTACACATTGGTTGTGGTGTTTGCGGGACCGATCCTAGCGAGCCGAGGTGAACACGACGTCGACCGTGACGCCCGGTGTGGACAACTCAGTCGAGCGGGCGGAACTCCACACCCTCGAGCGACGTCGTGTCGGCGCCGACGGTCGTGAAGGCGGAGAACCCCTGCGCGGCCAGACCGGCGAGCAGGTTCTTCGTGTTCTTGGTGCGCCGTTCGAGCCGCACACGCCGGTGCGATCCGAGCGCCTCGGTCTTGAGGGCCGCGAGCCGGACCGGGTCGACGTCCTTGTCGTAGACGAGCACCACGGCGTCCGACTCGGCGGACTCCGGGAGTGTCACGAGGTCGACCAGCCGCTCGAAGCCCAGCGAGAAGCCGACCGCGGGGACGTCCTGCCCGAGGAACCGACCGATCATGCCATCGTACCGACCGCCGCCGCCCAGGCTGTAGCCGAAGTCGGGGTGCGCGACCTCGAAGATCGTGCCGGTGTAGTAGCCCATGCCGCGCACGAGCGTCGGGTCGAAGCGCAGGTCGACGCCGGGCAGCGCTTCCCGCAGACGCAGCAGGTCGGCGAACGCGTCGGCGTCGAGCCACGCGGCTCCCTCGACCGTGGTCCAGTCCGCGGACTCGAGCGCACGGATGGTGTCCTCGAGCCCCGGCAGCTCCTGTCCGACGGTGCTGCGGAGCTCGGCGGCGACGCCCTCGGGGCCGATCTTGTCGAGCTTGTCGACCGTGATGAGTGCGCGGTCGGCGGCGGCGGGGTCCGCGATGCCCCACGACGCCAGCAGGGTCAGCAGGATCCGCCGGTCGTTGATGCGGATCGTGGTGCCGGTCACCCCGAGCGCATCGAGCGCGGCGGTCGTGGCGCGGATGAGCTCGATCTCGGCCAGCTGCCCGGGCTCCCCCAGGATGTCGATGTCGCACTGCACGAACTGGCGGTAGCGCCCCTTCTGCGGACGCTCGGCGCGCCAGACGGGCGCGATCTGCACCGATCGGAACACCGAGGGCAGCTCGGCACGGTGCGAGGCGTAGAACCGGGCGAGCGGCACGGTCAGGTCGAACCGCAGCCCGAGGTCGGCGAGGTCGAGCGGCGACTGGGCCGTCTGCAGGTCCTCGGTGCTGAGCCCGCGCTTCATGACCGCGAACGCCAGCTTCTCGTTGTCGCCGCCGAGCCCGGAGTGCAGTCGTGCGGCGTCCTCGACCACGGGGGTCTCGATCTCGTCGAACCCGTGCCGCGAGTAGACGTCGCGAACGACACCGAGCACGTGCTCGCGTCGGGCCTTGTCCGCCGGGAGGAAGTCACGCATGCCACGGGGTGCCGTCACGGTCGTCGCCATGGCGTCAAGTCTGGCAGATGCGCATCGAGGAGTTGCGCGGCATGCGTCCTACTGGCATACTGCATTCAGTACCTCGGTTCGGAGCGTGCCTGATCCACTCTCCGGACCGATCGCGTGGGCACCGTGCTGCAGTGTGCCCCGCGACCCGAGCGGGTTCTGCGTGCACACCTCTCCCTGGGGGTGTGCCCACCCGCTCACGGGCGCCCTCCTTTTTCGGGTTAGGAGGGCGCCCTTCTCTTTTCGGGCGCACGCACGCTACGGCTCCCGCGCACGCACGCTGCGGCTCCCCGCGCACGCACGCTGCGGCTCCCCGCGCCTTCACTCCGCGGCGCGGCCGGCTTCCTCGAGCGCAGCGACCGCCGCGCGGAGACTCGCGACCGGGTCGATCCCGTCCCGCACCGCTCCGGCGACCTCTTCCAGCATCGCGATCCCCCACGCCGGGTCCACCGCCCCCGCACCGTCGGCCGGTGCCGGAGAGCCGAGCGATGCCCGAGCGGTCCCCGCTCCGGGTGCCGTAGCAGGCGTGGCGGACGTGCCACGGGCCTCCCGGTCAGCAGCCGAGCCGGACGCGACGGGCGCGGCGGCCACGACTGACGCGACGGCCGCGTCGGCCGCACCGTGCTCCTCCAGGCGCTCCAGCAGCTTGACGGCCCGCTCCAGTGGCGGCATCGCGCGCGGGACGCCGTCGAGGGCGCTCGTCCGGGCCGACTTCTCCGCGGCCTTCGCCGCGCGCCACACCCGGACCACGTCGTCGACGGTGTCCGCGGTCTCGTCGCCGAACACGTGCGGGTGTCGACGGACCATCTTGTCGCGGACCCCGGCGGCGACGTCCTCCAGGGTGAACTCCCCCGCGCGTTCGGCGATCCCGGCGTGCAGGACGACTTGGTACAGGACGTCGCCGAGCTCCTCGCGGACGTCGTCCGGGTCGCCGTCGTCGATGGCGTCAACGAGTTCGTAGGACTCCTCGACCGCGTAGCGTGCGAGCGTGGCGTGGGTTTGCGCACGGTTCCAGACGCAGCCCCCGTCCTCGGCGAGCAGGCGGTCGACGACGGTGACGAGGTCCGGTACGGCGGTCATCGCGCCATCGTCTCACCCACGTATGCTGGCGGTGGTGTGTCGGGAAGTCTGGTCGACGGACAACCACCCGACCCCTCGAGACGGAGATCCATGTCGTCCCTCGTCCGCTCCCCCCGCTTCAGTGCCATCGCGCTCCTGACCGCCGCCGTGCTCGGCCTGGTCGTCGCGAACTCGCCCGCCGGCCCCGGCCTCGAACGGCTGCTCGACGCGCATCCGCCCCTGGGCGCCGTCGGCCTCGACCTGTCGATCGCGCACTGGGTCAGTGACGGCCTGCTGGCGGTCTTCTTCCTGCTCGTCGCGATCGAGTTGAAGCAGGAGCTCGTCGACGGCGAGTTGTCGAACCCGAAGACCGCGATCATCCCCGCCATCGCGGCGGTCGGCGGCGTGCTCGTGCCGGCGGGCATCTTTCTGCTCGTCACCGCGGGCACCCCGTACACGCACGGCTGGCCGATCCCGACGGCGACCGACATCGCGTTCGCGCTCGGTGTCCTGGCGATGTTCGGTCGCGGGCTGCCGAGCGGCATCCGGGTGTTCCTGCTCGCGCTCGCGGTGCTCGACGACCTCATCGCGATCATCATCATCGCCGTCGTGTTCGCGCACGACACCGACTTCCTGGCCCTCGCCGGTGCCGTCGTCACGCTCGCGGTGTTCTGGCTGCTCGGCCGGATGCTCCGCCCAGGGCGCAACGGGCAGACGCTGCTCATCGTGGCGATGGTCGTGGTCGGGCTCCTGACCTGGTGGCTCGTCTACCATTCCGGCGTGCACGCCACCATCGCCGGCGTCGCGCTCGGGCTCGTGCTCCCCCGCCGCCCGGGGCACACGCTGCACGAGCACGTCGAGCCGTGGTCGAACGCCATCGTGTTGCCGGTGTTCGCGTTCGCGTCGGCCGCAGTGGTCATCCCCGCCGTCGGCATCGGCGAGCTCTCGCCCACGTTCTGGGCCGTCGTCATCGCGCTGCCGGTCGGCAAGGTCATCGGCATCACGCTGTTCGGCGCGGTCGCCACGCGGATCTTCCGCTCACCAGGGCGGTCGTCGTTGTCGTTCTTCTCGATCATCACCGTCGGGGTGCTCGGTGGGATCGGGTTCACGGTCTCGCTCCTCATGAACGAGCTCGCGTTCGCCCGGAACGAGGAGATCCTCGACGAGGGTGTGCTCGCCGTGCTCGTCGGCTCGGGCATCGCCATCGTCGCGTCGGCGGTCGTGGTCACGCTGCGGGCCCGGGCGTACCGCGCGCGGCGCGAGCTGTCCGAGTCCGAGGCGACCGAGTAGCGGGGCTCGGGCGCGGTCCGACTCGGAACGACGTTCTCGTTGTCGTACGACATCGAGAACGTCGTTCCGAGTCGAAGTTCGGCGCCCCCTACGCGGCCGGGGCCTCCGCCGGCGTCGTCGCGCCGTACACGGCGGTGAGGATGCTCTCCACCCACTGGATCAGGGCGTCGTCCGGCAGCGCCTGGTCGTGCGGCCGCGGCATCGGGATGCTCGCCGCGTTCTGCTGCGGGAACCACTTCGCGCCCGGGAACATCCGCTTGAGCCGCACCTGCGACGAGTCGGCGAGCTCCTTGCCCGCCACGCGCAGGTTCGAGCCCATGACCACCACGTCGGACAGCCCGACCTGCTGCGCCATCCGACGCAGGCGCGAGACCTCGACCAGCGTCTGCACGGCCTGCGGTGGCTGCCCGTACCGGTCGGTGAGCTCGTCGAGCACCATGTCGATGGCGTCCTGCTGCGCCGTCGGGGCCGAGGCCGCTGACAGCTTCTGGTAGGCCTCGAGCCGGAGCCGCTCCGACTCGACGTAGTCCTCGGGGATGTGCGCATCGACCGGGATCTCGAGTCGGAGCTCGGTCTGCCCCTCGGCCACGTCACCGCGGAACTGCGAGACGGCCTCGCCGATCATCCGGAGGTACAGGTCGAACCCGACGCCCGCGATGTGCCCGGACTGCTCGCCGCCGAGCAGGTTGCCGGCGCCGCGGATCTCGAGGTCCTTCATGGCGACCTGCATGCCCGCGCCGAGCTCGTTGTTCGCCGCGATGGTCTCGAGGCGGTCCTGTGCGGTCTCGGACAGGGGCTTCTCGGAGTCGTACAGGAAGTACGCGTACCCGCGCTCGCGCCCTCGGCCGACACGACCGCGCAGCTGGTGGAGCTGCGACAGCCCGTACTTGTCGGCCTTGTCGATGATGAGCGTGTTCGCGTTCGCGATGTCGAGGCCGGTCTCGATGATCGTCGTCGACACGAGGACGTCGAACCGGCGCTCCCAGAAGTCGACCATGACCTGCTCGAGGGTGCTCTCGGACATCTGCCCGTGTGCCACGGCGATGCGTGCGTCTGGAACGATCTCGGCCAGGTGCGCGGCGACGCCTTGGATGTCCCGCACACGGTTGTGCACGTAGAACACCTGGCCCTCGCGCAGCAGCTCGCGGCGGATCGCGGCGGCCACCTGCAGGTCGGACTGCGGCCCCACGAAGGTCAGGATGGGGTGGCGGTCCTCGGGTGGGGTGGCGAGGGTCGACATCTCGCGGATCCCGGTGACCGCCATCTCGAGCGAGCGTGGGATCGGGGTCGCCGACATCGCCAGGACATCGACGTTCGTCTTGAACTTCTTCAGCTGGTCCTTGTGCTCGACACCGAACCGCTGCTCCTCGTCGATGATGACGAGCCCGACGTCCTTGAAGGTGATGCCCTGCGACAGGATCCGGTGGGTCGCGATGACGATGTCGACGGTGCCGTCGGCGAGCCCGGCGATGGTCTCCTTCGACTCCTTCTCGGACTGGAACCGGCTCAGGGCGCGCAGGTGCACGGGGAACCCGGCGAAGCGCTCCTGGAACGTCTCCATGTGCTGGCGGACGAGCAGGGTCGTCGGCACGAGCATGACGACCTGCTTGCCGTCCTGCACCGCCTTGAACGCGGCACGGATCGCGACCTCGGTCTTGCCGTACCCGACGTCGCCCGACAGCAGGCGGTCCATCGGGATCGGCCGCTCCATGTCGCGCTTGATCTCGTCGATGGTGGTGAGCTGGTCGGCGGTCTCGGCGAACGGGAACGCCTCTTCCAGCTCGCGCTGCCACGGGGTGTCCGGGCCGAACGCGTGCCCCTTCGACGCCATCCGTGCCGAGTACAGCTTCACCAGGTCGACGGCGATGTCGCGGACGGCCTTGCGGGCCTTCGACTTGGCGGCGGACCAGTCCGAACCGCCCATCTTCGACAGGGTCGGGGACTCGCCACCGACGTACCGCGAGAGCTGGTCGAGCTGGTCGGTCGGGACGAAGAGCTTGTCGCCGGGGTAGTTCCGCTTCGACGGCGCGTACTCGAGCACGAGGTACTCGCGCTGCGTCTTCACCGCGTTGCGGCCGCCGGAGCTGACCTCGCGGCTCACCAGTTCCACGAACTTGCCGATGCCGTGGGTCGCGTGCACGACGACGTCGCCCGGCTTGAGCTGCAGTGGGTCGACCACGTTCTTGCGACGGCTCGCGAGCTTCTTGACGGTGCGCGCGCCCTGCTGGACGCTCCGGCCGTAGAACTCCGCTTCACTGAGGACGACGATGCGCGGATCCGGGATGGCGAAGCCGTGCTCGACGGTGGCGGTCGTGACGATGGCGACACCCGGTTCGGGAGGCGCGGGCAGGGCTTCGGCACGGGCTGCGACCCCGGCGTCGGCGAGGACCTGCACCGCCCGCTCGACCAGCCCCTGGCCCTGGGCGGTCACCACGACCGCCCACCCGTCGTCGGTGAGCGCCTTGACGTGCGCGATCGCGCCGTCGGCGCTGCCCGCGAAGCTCGGCACCGCCTCGGCGCGGACACGGATGTACTCCCCCGCCTCGGCTGCCGCCTCGGCGTCGGTGAGCACGCGCGCGGTGTCGCCTTCGTCGAGACCGGAGTCGAACGGCGACACCGTCCACCAGGTGCGCTGCCCACGGGTGTTCTTCAGCTGCTGCACCGTCAGGAAGTTGCCGGCGTCGAGGTCGATCGGCGCCTGGGCCCCGGCGACCGCGGCGCTCCACGCGGCCTGCAGGAACTCGGTGTTCGTCTCGGCCAGGCTGTTCGCGCGACCGTTCACCCGCTCGGGCGAGAACACCGCGATGGTGGCGTCCTCGGGCAGGTACGAGGTCATCGGCACGAGGTCCTGCACGAGCGCGGGGGCCAGGGACTCCATGCCCTCGACCGGGATCCCCTCGGCGATCTTCGCGAGCATCTGGGACAGGTTCGGGAACTCGTGGAGCATCTCGCGCGCCCGCTGCCGGACGTCGTCGCTGAGCAGGAGTTCGCGCGAGGCCGTGAGTTCGACCGAGCCGAGGTCGTCCTCGGTCGTGCGCTGGTCGGCGACCGAGAACGCCTTGACGGCCTCGATCTCGTCGCCGAAGAAGTCGACGCGGACGGGGTGGTCCGCGGTGGGCGGGAAGACGTCGAGGATGCCGCCGCGCACCGCGAACTCACCGCGCCGCGTGACGAGGTCGACGCGGGCGTAGGCCATGTCGACGAGCTTCGCGGCGATGGCGGCCAGGTCGTTGCCGCGCGAGTCGGTGCGCAGCACGACGGGCGCGAGCGAGGTCAGGTTGGCGGCGATCGGCTGCAGCGCTGCGCGGACGCTCGCCACGACGATGGTGGTGCGGCGATCGGTGGCGTCGGCAGCGGACCACGACGCGAGCCTGCGGAGCGTCGCGATGCGGGTGCCGACGGTCTGGGCACTCGGGCTGAGCCGCTCGTGCGGCAGGGTCTCCCACGCCGGGAACTCGAGGACGTCGGCGTCGGGGACGTAGCTGCCGAGGGCGTCGCGGACCGCTTCGGCTTCACGCCCCGTCGCCGTGATGACGAGCACGCACTGCGGCCCGTTCCGCTCGGCGAGCAGCGCCCCGAGCAGCGGGACCCGCAGGCCGTCGACGACCGAGAAGTCGGCGTCACGAGGCGCGGCGCGGAGCACGCGATCGAACGCGGAGGCGCGCGAGAGCGCAGGGATGATGCCCGAGATCGTCACTCAGGAGATGGTACCGGCCCCCACCGACACCGCCCGCGTGGTGCGCGACGGGCGAACACGGCCGGCGCGGTCAGGACGGTGCGTGCACCCGCTGCTGCGCGGCGACGAGTCCGACCTCGGCGATCGCCTCGACCGCGTCCGCGGCGTCGGCCAGCAGGATGGGCAGCGACTTCTTCTCGGCTGCGGAGAAGTCACGCAGCACGTAGTCGGCGGGGTCCTGACGACCGGGCGGACGACCGATGCCGACCCGCACGCGCGAGAACTCGTTCGTGCCGGTGGCCTTGATGATGTCGCGCAGGCCGTTGTGCCCGCCGTGACCCCCGCTGCCCTTCAGGCGGACGGTGTCGAACGGCAGGTCGAGCTCGTCGTGCACGACGACGAGGTCGGCCGGGGTGGCGCTGTAGAACCCGAGGACCGACGAGACCGGTCCACCCGAGGTGTTCATGAACGAGCCGGGCTTCGCGAGCACCAGGCGCGGACCGCCGGGCACCAGGCGCCCCTCGGCGACCTGGTTCGGCGTCTTGTGCTTCTTGAACCGCGCACCCATGCGGGACGCGAGTTCGTCGAGGACCATCTGGCCGACGTTGTGACGGTTGCCGGCGTAGTCGGGCCCGGGGTTCCCGAGTCCGACCACGACCAGCGTTCGATCCGCCACAGCGTCGACCAGATGCCTTCGAAGGGGGTGTTACTCGGAGTCGACCGGCTCGGAGCCGCCCTCAGCACCGGCTTCGGCACCGGCCTCGGCCGAGGCCTCGTCCGCAGCGTCGTCGTCAGCGGTGCCACGCGGGGTGACGATCTGCACGACGAGCGCCTCGCCGTCGGTCTCGAGCTCGGCGCCCTCGGGGAGGGTGAGCTCGGCGGCCGTGATCTGCTTGCCGTCCTCGAGGCCCTCGACGTCGACGACGACGTGCTCCGGGATGTCGGTCGCGAGGACCAGCAGGGAGACGGTGTTCAGGTCCTGCACGTGGATCGTGCCGGAGAAGGACTCGCCCTCGATGACGACGGGCACGTCGACCGTGACCTTCTCGCCGCGGCGCAGGACCACGAGGTCGATGTGCTCGATGATCTGGCGCACCGGGTCACGCTGGACGTCCTTGACGAGGGCGAGCTGGGCAGCACCCTCGATGTCGAGGTCGACGACCGCGTTGGCGGTACGGACGAGCAGCATGGTCTCGTGACCGGGCAGCGAGATGTGCTTCGGCTCGGTGCCGTGGCCGTAGACCACTGCCGGGATCTTGTCGGCGGCGCGGAGCTTGCGCGCTGCACCCTTGCCGAACTTGGTGCGGACGTCCGCTGCGAGCTTCGTGTAGTCGGCCATGGTGCCTCCTGGTCTCGGGGGTCGACACCGGCGGTCCGGCATCGTGGGGGTCTGTGGTGTTGCAACTCGAACGCGTGCACGCGTGAGGAACGTTCCCTGGGCTGGGCCGGGTCTCCCACCGCGTCGATCACGGCCGCTGTCGCGGCCCTCGCCGAAGTCAATCACCGACTCTACCAGCACCCGCCGGGCGTGTCGTGCCTCAGTGCCCCGCGGCCACCGCCTCCTTCGGCACCTTGAGGAACGACAGCACCACGAAGGCGAGGACGTAGAGGCCGACGAACGTCCAGACCACGCCACCGGGCCCACCCCACGGCAGGACGGCGCTGACCACGGCGTTGCCGAGGAAGGTCGCACCACCGGCCGCCGTGGCGTACATGGCCATCGCGGCACCCCGACGCTCCTCGCCGGCGAAGGCGGGGACGATCGCGCCCATGGGTGTGAACCCGGCGAGCATGATGCCGAACACCGTCCCCGCGGCGGTGGCGAGCCAGAAGCCCCACTCGGAACCGGCCGGCACCAGGTGCGGGACGTACCACCAGGCCAGCAGCCCGATCGCCGAGGCGCCGATGCCGAACCACTTGACGGTGCGGATCCAGCCGATGCGGTCGCCGAGGGCGCCGAAGAAGGCGTTGAACAGGATGTTGCCGGCGTAGACGATCACGGTCATCGTGAGCCACTTCGACTGGCCCCACCCGAGCTCGGTGCCGATGATCGCCGGCATGATCACGAACATGCCGAACTCGGGCGCCGTGTTGACGAGCCGGATCAGGACGGCGAGCAGGACCTTGGGGCGCGTGATGCAGACCTCGATGCCGCTGGCGATGACCCGTGCAGCGGAGTGCGCGCGCGGGGCGATGCGGCCGAGGCCGGTCTGCTCGTGCACGCCGAACCGGACGATCACCCAGCCGGCCACGACGAGGACGAGCGACAGGGCCATCGACCACGTCTCCCCCGTGTGACCGCCGCCGAACGCGGGGATGCTGCCGATCGCGATGAGCGAGCCGAGCGTCGGCAGGCCACCGGTGAAGACGACGTAGAACCAGCCGACGGCCGTGGCGTTCCGGTCGCGCGCCACGGTGTGGTTCACCCAGCAGAGGAACGAGAAGGCGAACAGCGGGAACCCGAGTCCGCGCAGGAAGTACGTCAGGGCGATCAGCCCGACCGACCCGGTGGGCAGCGCCGCGAGGAACGCGACCTGGAACACCACCCACAGGACGGCGCCGATCGTCATGACGCGGCGCGGACCCCACAACTCGGAGAGCACGCCGGCGAAGTAGGACGCCACCAGGACGGCGACGCCGTAGATGCCGATGACCATCGCGGCGCTGTCCGTGCCGCCCGAGCCGAGGGCCGCGGCGATGTGCGGAGCGATGAAGTTCGACTCGATGCCGTCGCCCGTCATGAAGACGAGGACACCGAGGAAGCCCCAGCGCAGCGGGTGCGGGATGCCGAGGCGGGCGATGAAGCCCTCGCGCCCGGCGGCCGGCGGAGCGGTGGCAGGTGGCGCGGTCGTCACGCCGTTCGGCGGGGTCAGGGTCGTGGTGCGGTTGGTGCGGGGTTCCGACATGTGTCGTCTCTCCTGGAGGGGCCCGGAGTGCTCGACCCGGCATCGCGGCATGTCTCCGGGGTGCGCCGCGCGCCACGCACCCGACCGCCCGCGCAGTGGCTGCGGGCGGTCGGGGCGTCGGCGATGATGCGAGTCCTGTACCCGGGGCGCCCCGTGCTGATGCGGAGACGGATCCCGGCGGACCATCGCCGGCCCGAAGCATGGTATCCGACGTTAGACCGCTCCAACACCGCTCGTCAAGAACGACAACTGTTGTGTAACGATCGACGGTCGTGCCGCGCGGAGGTGGTCGTTCCGGGCGTAGTGGGTCGTTCCGGGCGGAGGTGGTCGTTCCTTTCGGCCGAGGACGCCCGATTCGACCTTCCATCGCGCGCGTGATGGGACCGAACGCTCCGCGAGGATCAGCGACCGAGGTTGCGCCGGTGCTCCTGCGCCGCCGCCAGCAGCTCGCGGGCGTCGTTGCTCGTGGCCTCGGCGGCGTCGCGCGCCTGTTCCGACCGCGCGACCTCGGCGTCGGCCTGCTCGAGCTCCCGCTGCAGCTGGCTTCGGCGCACCTCGGCCCGCTCGAGGTCCGCCTCCGCGGCGTCGAGTGCGGCATCGGCGTCCCGCGACTCGCTCCGGGCGGCGGTCTCCGCCTGGCGTGCGGCCTTCCGCTCAGCGGCCGGGTCACGCTTCGGCTCAGGCTGGGCGTCCGGCTCCGGCCCGTCCTGGGGTTCCGTCTCCGTCGACCGGGAGGCACGGCTCGCCTTCCGCGCGCCCCTCGCCTGGGTGATCGGGATGGGTGGGGCATCGCTGCCGGACCAGGCGTCCGGCACCGCGTCCGGGTCCGCGAGCGCCCCGTCCAGGTCGACCGCGTCGAACCCCACGCTCTCCAGCGGCGTCACGAGCAGCCCCGAGCGCACGGCGGCACCGGCGTGCGGGTCGGCCATCGCCGCCTCGATCGTCGCGCGCACCTGGTCGAGCACGGCGGGCGTCGCGGGGTGTCCGGCGTCCGAGGCGAGGTCGGCGCCGGCCTGCGTCAACGCCTCGATCACCTCGGAGCGTTGCTGTCGGAGTGTCCGGATCGCTCCGGGGTCGGCGTCGGCCTGCGCCGTGCGGAGGGCGGGTCCGAGGTCGACCGCGTCGTCGAGGGCGCCGTCGTGCGCGAGCAGGTCCACGACCCACGCTGCCGGTGCCGGCTTCCGGAGCTTCCCGATCGCCGCCGCCAGGGCCCGGTCGTCCTTCCGGACCGCGCGCTGGCGGGCCGTCCGCTCGGCGACGAAGTCCCCCGGCGCGACGAGCAGCAGCTCCTTGGCGACGTCCGCGAACTCCATGCCCCCAGCCTGCCCGCTACCAGTCGTGGACGGTGCCGTCGGCCAGGCGGTTGAACGGCAGGTAGGCCTGCTCGTACGGGTACTTGCCGGCCTCGTCGACGTCGAGGCTGACCCCGAGGCCGGGCTCGTCACCGGGGTGCAGGTAGCCGTCCGTGAAGGTGAAGGTCTGCTGGAACACCTGGTTCGTCTGCGGCCCGTGCTGCATGTACTCCTGGATGCCGAAGTTGTGGATCGCCATCCCGAGGTGCATCTGTGCGGCCAGGCCGACGGGCGAGATGTCGGTCGGCCCGTGGAACCCGGACTTGATCTGGTACATCGCGGCGTAGTCCATCGTCTTCTTGAGCGGGGAGATGCCGCCCATGTGCGTGACGGCTCCGCGGACGTAGTCGATGAGCTGGTCGCGGATGATGTCCTTGAAGTCCCAGATCGTGTTGAAGACCTCGCCGATCGCGAGCGGCGTGGTGGTGTGCTGCCGGACGAGCTTCAGTGCCTCCTGGTTCTCGGCGGGGGTGCAGTCCTCGAGCCAGAACAGGTCGTACGGCTCGAGCGACTTGCCGAGCTTCGCGGCCTGCAGCGGGGTCATCCGGTGGTGGCCGTCGTGCAGGAGCGGCAGTTCGGGTCCGAACTCGTTGCGGACGGCCTCGAACACGGTGGGGACGTGGCGCAGGTAGGCGCGGGTGTCCCAGTCCTCCATGGCGGGGAAGGCTCCGCGCTGTGCCGGCTCGAAGTCGTACCGGACGCCCTCGTTGCCCTCGGTGGTCTTGTTCGAGGCGATGCCGTAGATGCTCTCGAGACCGGGGACGCCGGTCTGCACGCGGATCGAGCGGTAGCCCTCCTCCTGGTGCTCGCGGATCGAGTCGAACAGCTCGGGGAGCTCCTTGCCCGAGGCGTGTCCGTACGCCATCAGCCCGGTGCGCGAGGCACCCCCGAGCAGCTGGTACAGCGGCATGCCGGCGACCTTGGCCTTGATGTCCCAGAGCGCCATGTCGACCGACGCGATCGCCGCCATCGTGACCGGGCCGCGACGCCAGTACGACGAGCGGTACAAGAACTGCCAGGCATCCTCGATGCGGCTGGCGTCGCGGCCGATCAGCAGCGGCACGACGTGCTCGGCCAGGTACGCGGCGACACCGAGCTCGCGGCCGTTCAGCGTCGCGTCGCCGAGGCCCGTGACACCGTCGGCGGTCGTGATCTTCAGCGTGACGAAGTTCCGGTTCGGGCTGGTGACGATCACCTCGGCACGCTCGATGAGCTGGCCGCGGTCGGCCGACGCCCACGTGTCCGGACGCCCGGAGGTGTGCCCGGTCGCCGCGCCGGTGTCGGCGGCGCCCGGCACCGGGGCCGCGGGGTTCGTGGTGGTGTCGGTCATGCGTGGACTCCTTCGTCGGTGCTGGTGGTGGTGCGTGCGGCGGTGCTCGCCGCTCGGATGTCGTCGGCCGCCGCGGTGATCGCGTCGACCACGTCGGTGGTGTCGAGGTCGGGGGCGATGACGCGCAGCACGTCGCGCACGTCCGAGTCTGCCCCGGGGGCTCCGTCGTCGTCCACGAGGTCGGGCTGCGTCGTGACGTGGAGCCACCACGCGGCGATCGCGGTCGCGGCGCCGGGCCCGATGCCGGCGGACGGCTCACGCTCGAGTCGGTGCCGCACGACGTCGACGACCCGGACGGGCAGCTTCTGCGATCCACCGGAGGCGATCTGTCGCAGGGTGTGCCGGATGCGGGGGTTCTGGAACCGGTCCACCAGGGCGGCACGGGCGGCGGTGACCTCGTCGGCAGGGAGCGGCAGTTCGCGGGCGGCCTCGTCCCACAGCTGCTCGACGGCGGCACGGCACACCGGGTCGTCCACGGCCGCGGCGACGGTCTCGTGCCCGCGCTGGAGCCCGAGGTACGCGAGCAGCGAGTGCGAGCCGTTCAGCAGCCAGAGCTTCCGCTGCTCGTACGGGGTGACGTCGTCGACGACGCGCACGCCGGCGGTCTCCCACGCGGGGCGGTCGATCCCGTCGAAGGCGTCCTCGAGCACCCACTCCGCGAAGGGCTCGGTGACGACGGGCACCCGGTCCCCGGCGAGCGCTCCCGGCAGGGCGGCGAGGCCCTCGACGTCGGCGTCGGTGGTCGCGGGCGTGATCCGGTCGACCATCGACGACGGGAACGAGACGTTCGCCTCGATCCACGCGCGCAGTCCGGGGTCGGTGGTGGCACCCAGCACGGCATCGCGCAGCACCGCGCCGTTGTGCGTCAGGTTGTCGAGGCTGACCAGCGCGATGCGCCCGCCGCCTGCCGTCCGCCGGGCGTCGAGCCCCGCGAGCAACCGGGCGGGGACGTCGGAACCGGACCGGTAGCCCTGCTCGGTGACCGTCAGCGTGACGATGGTGGTCTCCGGGGACGCGACCACGTGCCTCCAGGCCGTGTCGTCGCTGCCCGGGTGGGCGGCCACGATCGTGTCGACCACCTCGGCGTCGTCGCCGGACGCAGCACGCGTGACCAGCGTGTACCGGCAGTCCTGCGCAGCCAACGCGTCCGCCGCCGCGGGCGAGCGGCCGGTGAAGGCCGTGATGCCCCACGGCTCCCCCGTGGTGTGGGCGGTGTACCAGGCGAGGTGGGCGCGCGCGAACGCACCCACCCCGAGGTGGACGATGCCGGGGCGGCGATCGGTCATGCCGACACCGGGACCAGGGACCGCAGGTACGCCAGGTTGTCGGCGGTGCGGGCCTCGAGGGGCAGGTCGGTGGAGAAGTCCTCGATGGTGACCCAGCCGTCGTAGCCGACCTGGCGGAGGGCGTCGAGGTACTCGGAGACGGACGCCTGCCCGGTGCGCAGCGGCGCCCACTCGTTCTGCCAGATCGTGCTGCCGTCGGCGCGGGTGTCGCCGGTGTCGACCCAGCGGGCGTTCTTCACGTGGGCGTGCGCGAGGTACGGGCCGAGGAGTTCGAACGCGGCGAGGTGGTCCTCCTGCCCCTCGATGACCAGGTTGCCGAGGTCGTGGATGACGCCGACGTGCTCCGGGTCGAGGCCGTCGACGAGCCGCAGCGCCGCCGAGGCCGAGGGCGTGATCGTCATGTGGTGCAGCTCGACGAGCGCCTTGACGCCGAGCTCGGTCGCCCGGGTCACCGCCCACTCGAGGTCGGCGCGGGTGCGGTCGAAGATCTGCCCGTACGTCTCGCCGGTGCGTTCCTTCTCCTGCCGGTACATCGGCATCGAGACCCGCACCTGGCGGGCGCCGAGCTCGCTCGTCACGCGGAGCATCGTCTCGACGCCCTCGTGGTCCGACGCCTGCTGGTACCCGCCGATGCCGGAGTACTCGAGCCCGGCGGCGTCGGTGATCCGGGCGATCTCGCCGACCTGGTCCTGGATGCCGGTGAACTGCCACGTGGAGTTGTTGCCGGCCCAGAACGAGCGACCGGCGGGCACGACGGCGCCGTCCGCGGGGCGGTCGTCGACGATGCGCCACTCGACGCCGTCCCAGCCTTGCTCGGCCAGCGTCGAGGCAGCCTGCGACGGGGTCCAGTCGGGGGTGGAGGCGGTGAACACGGAGAACTTCATCGGGTGGCTCCTTCGGTCGCGGTGGCGGTTGCGGGTGTGCCGACGACGGGCACCACGTCGTCGTACTTGCCGTCGATCACGTCGTCGATCCGGACGGGCTGCCCGAGCGTCGCACTGACGTACAGCCCGCGGACGGTGGCGAGCGACACGAGGGCCGCGTCGACGGTCACGCCGGGCTCACGGCCCTCGCGGATCGCGGCCACGATGTCGGTGTACTGCCGGCCGTGCCCCGCGGCGAAGTGGTCGGGCTCGGCTGGGCCGCCGACGACGTGCTCCGGCGGGACGACGTCGTCCTTCTGGTCGACCGCGCCCGCGACCGCCGAGGCGTTCGAGGTGGTCGACGCGGACTCGAGGGTCGCGGCGTCGGGTGCGATGTGGAAGTACGCCAGGCGGTCGTCGTCGACGATCGCCGACCCGTGCGTGCCGTACACGGCGTAGCGGGCGGACAGGCCCGGGTACGCGGCGGTCGTGCAGTGGATGACGCCGAGCGCGCCGCCGTCGAACCGGACGGTGGCGACGGCGGTGTCCTCGACCTCGATGCGGTCGTGCGCGAGCAGCCCGGTCTGGGCCGAGATCTCGACCGGACGGCCGAGTGCCCAGACGAGCAGGTCGACGGTGTGCACGCCCTGGTTCATCACGGCGCCGCCACCGTCGAGCGCCCAGGTGCCGCGCCAGTCGCCGGAGTCGTAGTAGCCCTGCGACCGGTACCAGGCGACGCTCGCCAGGCCGGAGGTCACGGTGCCGAACCCGCCGTCGTGGGCGGCTGCGGCGACGGCGGCCGAGGCCGGGTCGAAGCGGTGCTGGCTGATGACGCTCGTGACGAGTCCACGGTCGCGCGCCGCCGCGGCGAGCGCGGCGATCTGCCGGGCCCGGGGCATCGTGGTGTCGAGGGGCTTCTCGATGACGACGTGCTTGCCGGCGGCCAGGGCGGCCTCGGCGAGCTGCACGTGCATGCCGGAGGGCGAGCAGATCGCGACGACGTCGATGTCGGTCTGCGCGATCGCCTCCTCGATGGTGGACGTCGTGACGGGGCGGGTGACGCCCATCGCCTCGATCTCATCGGCGGCGCTCGTGGCAGCGGCGGGGATCGCGTCGACGAGGGCGACGACCTGCAGGTCCGGGTGGTGGACGGCGACCTTGGCGTGGTGGCGTCCGATGACGCCGGCGCCGACGACTGCCAACTTCAGTGGGGTGGTCATCGCAGGGTGACTCCGATCTGGTCGGTGAGGGTGCGGAGGGCACGACCGGCACGACCGAAGGCCGCGGGGCCGGAGAACCCGCCGAGGGAGGTGAAGTCGCTGAGGTGCGGCTCGAGCGAGGCGTAGCCGGAGTAGCCGGCGTCGCGCAGCGCGGTGAGGGTCTGGAGCAGTTCGCCGTCGCCTTCACCCGCGGGGACGACCGACGAGTCGGCGGCCAGGGCGTCCTTGACCTGCAGGTAGTCGACGTAGGGCGCGAGCTGCGCCCACCCATCGGTGAACGGCTTGACGCCGCACTGCACGTAGTTCGCGTTGTCCCAGGCAAGTCGGAGCGCCGGCGACCCGACGCTCTCGACGATGTCGAGCACGCGCGAGGGGACGTCGCCGTAGATGTCCTTCTCGTTCTCGTGCAGCAGGGTCACGCCCTCGCGTGCGGCGAGGTCGGCCAGGGCGCGCATCCGGACGAGGACGTCGTCGCGGACGTCCTCCGGCTGCCGGCCCTCGAAGTAGAACGAGAAGATCCGGATGTTCGTGGTGCCGAGGGCGTGCGCGGCGGCGATCGCGCGGCCGAGCCGTCCGACCTCGTGCTCGACGGGCTCGTCGACGGAGACCTTGCCGATCGGCGAGGCGATGGCGGACACGGACTGTCCGCGCTCCTCGAGCAGGCGGTGGAGTCCGGCGAGCTGGTCCTCGTCGAGGTCGACGACGTTCACGCCCCAGGCGCTGCGGACCTCGATGGCGCTCGCGCCGAGCGCCTGCAGGACCGCGACCTGGACGACGGGGTCGGCGTCGATCTCGTCGCCGAAGCCGGAGAGTTCCCACGTGGGCTGGTCGGTCATGGTGTCCTTTCGTGTCGGACGGGAGGCGCGTGGCGGGGCCGCCACGGGCCTCCAGTCCGGTTCTGGGTTGCGGTGACTGCCGCGCTCACTTGACGGAGCCGGCCGTCAGACCGCCCACGAGGTAGCGCTGGAAGATGAGGTACAGGGCGACGACCGGCACGGCGCAGACGATCGAGGCGGCCATCATCTGGCCGTAGATCGGGACAGCACCGCCTTCCTGCGCGGTGCCGAGCACCTGCAGGACCACGGCCACCGTCCGGGTGTTCGGGGTCGTCATGATCGTGGAGAACAGGACGTCGTTCCAGCCGAGCAGGAAGGCGAAGATCGCCGAGACGACGATGCCGGGCCACGACAGCGGCAGGACGATCTTCGTCAGGATCTTCGTGCTCGAGGCGCCGTCGATGCGGGCGGCCTCCTCGAGTTCCTTGGGCAGACCACGCAGGTAGGTGACCATCACCCAGGTCGAGAACGGCAGGGCGAACGTCAGGTAGGTGACGAACAGACCCCAGCGGGTGCCGATGATCTGCACGCCCGTGGCACTGGCGATGTTCGAGAACACCACGAACACGGGCAGCAGCAGGAGCGTGCCGGGGATCGACTGCAGCGCGAGGAGCCCACGCAGGATGGTCAGGCGACCGAGGAACCGGAACCGGACCAGCACGTACGCGGTGGACACGGCGAGCGCGGCACTCGCGATGGCGACCGCGCCGGCGGTGAGCATCGAGTTGACCAGCCCCTCGCCGAGGGCGACCGTCGACCAGATCTCGACGTAGTTCGACAGCGTGAACTCGGACGGGAAGTACTCGCCGCGGGCGACCGCGACGTCCGAGTTCACCGAGCCGAACAGGATGTACAGGACCGGGACGGCGATGAACGCGATGATGATCGCGATCACCACGATGAGCAGCCAGCGGGGCAGGAGCCGGGTGACGTCGGTGTCGTAGGGGCGCTTGTGGCGTCGACCGGGCGCGGTGATGCTCTCGGTCAGGGTCGACGTCGGGCGGGTCCGGGTGGTGCCGGCGAAGGATGTGCTCTGGGCGCTCATGCTCGTGCTCCGTCGATGTCGGCGGCGGTCGGGGCGGCGGCGAGCGTGGCGCGGTCGGCGCGGCGCTGCTTCCGGTTGGGGCCCGCGTCGTCACCGGTGTCGAGCTTGACGGCTCGCAGGTAGACGAACAACGGGATGGCGACGATCACGAGCGAGCAGATCGCCATGGCCGCGGACAGACCGAAGCGGAACGACTGGAAGCTCGCGATGTACGTCAGGACGGGCATGACCTCGACGCTCGACGGCAGCGGGATGCCGAACAGCACGAACGGCAGGGTGAAGTTGTTGATGTTGTGCAGGATCGCGATGATCACCGCCAGGCTGAGCGGCCCGCGCAGGTACGGGAAGATGATGTAGCGCAGCTTCGCCCACCAGGTCACCCCGTCGAGCGCGGCGGCCTCGTGCACCTCGTTGTCCACGGCCTGCAGCCCGGCGAGCGACAGCAGGTAGACGAACGGCCAGCTCGTCCAGATCATCACGCCGGCCAGCGCCCAGTAGGACGCGGAGCCGTTCAGCCAGAGCACGTCGGTGTGCAGGATCGAGTTCACGACGCCCTGCGGCTGCAGCATCGTGCGGAAGAACGTGCCGACGACGAACGCGGGCAGCACGTAGGGGATCAGGTAGATCGACCGGACGAGGCCGCGCCCCGGGAAGCGGTTCTGCGTCGAGATCGCGGCCGCGACGCCGATCGGGACGGTGACCGCGGTGACCAGGACGGACAGCGACACCGAGATCCAGATGGAGTGGAGCAGGGGCGAGTTCGTGAAGGCCTCGGTGAAGTTCGCGAAGCCGACGAAGGGGGCGCTGAACCACTGCCGCAGCGTGTACTGGTCCAGGTCGAGCATCGCGATGTAGAAGCCCACCAGGAGCGGCACCACGATGACGGCGAGCATGAGGACCCCGCCGGGGATGAGCATCCAGAGCGGACGCTCCTTCTTGTACAGCGGCGTCGTGCCGTGCGGGCGGACCGTCTGCTCCGTGCGCTGCGGCGGTCTGGTCTGGGTGCTGGTCATCACAGACCTCCGTTCTTCTGACGGTCGAGGGTGGACTGGGCGTCCTTCTGGGCGTCCTGCAGACGCTTGCGGAGCTGGTCGTCGGTGACCTCGCCGCTCTTGAGCGACGGGATCGACTGCACGACCACGTCGACCAGGGCGAGCTGGATGTCGGACCAGGCGCCGGTGAAGGCGGTGGGCTTCGACAGGCGGCCCGCGTCGATGATCGGCTTGAGCTGCGGGTTGTCGGCGGCCAGGTCGGCGGCGGCGGAGGCGTTGGTCGGCAGGTTGCCGAACAGGTCGTAGTACTCGAGCTGCGCCTTCGGTGCGCTGAGCTGCTTGACGAAGTCGAAGGACAGCTGCTGCTTCGTGCCGTAGTCGGCCACCACCCAGTTGTCGCCGGACAGGATGCTCGCGGCCTCGATGCCGTCGGCCGGACGCTCGCTGACCCCCGGCGGGACGGTGGGGAGCAGGGCGAACTCGTACTTGCCGTCGACCTTGGTGTCCTTGAACGAGTTGATCGCGGTGGTGGTCGTCATCGGGAAGAACGCGGCCTTGCCCTCGGTGAACTGTGCCAGGGCCTGCGCGTTGTTCCAGCCGATCGCGGCCTTGTCGACGACGCCGTCCTTCGTGACCCAGTCGAAGTAGGTCCGGTACGCGTTCTCGACGGCGTCGCTGTCGATCTCGGCCTTCGAGCCGTCGACGATGGTGTTGCCGGCGTTCTGCGCCATGCCCCACACGAACTTCCACGGGTCGAAGCCGTCGGCGTAGGCGATCGCCAGGCCGTGCCGACCGTCACCGGTGGTGGCCTTCGCGTCCTCGGTCAGCTCGTCCCACGTGGTCGGCATGTCGGTGATGCCGGCCTTCGCGAGGAGGTCCTTGTTGACGGCCATCACGAACGGACGGCTGGCGAACGGGATCCCGATCTGCTTCGAGTCGCTCGGCCCCGAGATGCCGAACGAGGCCGGGTCGAACTGGTCCTTGCCGCCGATGGCGTTCCACTCCTTCGATCCCATCTCGACGAAGGCACCGGTGGCGTAGGCGGTCGGGGTGAACGTGGTGCCGATGGCGTAGACGTCGGGGCCCTGGCCGGAGATGACGCTGGTCTGGATGGCGGTCAACTCCTCTTGCGCGGACGAGTAGGTCTCCCACTGGATGTCCGCACCGGTGGTGCGCTTGAACTCGGCAGCGGTGTCCTGCTGCCACTGCTTGCGCTCCTTGGGGTACGTGGTGTCCGCGCCCATCATCACGCGGAGGGTGTTCGGGTCGTCGCCGCTGCCGTTCACGACGGCGCAGCCCTGCAGGGAGAGAGCGGCGAGGGCGATCACCGCGACGGCACCGACGAGGGTGCGGGGCTTCAGCCGTGTTCTGTTCATCCGGGGGCTTCCTCCTCGAGACCTCCTCCGGGCGGCGCTGCCCGGTGGCACCACTGTTCCGCCGTTGGCAACATCCGGCAACCGGTTGCCACTTGTTGCCAGACGCGAATACGTTCGGCCTCGTGAGCGACACAGACATCGACGTCTCCGGCGCCGGCGCCGGCGCCGGCTTCAGCGCTGCCCGACGCGTGACCATCCGGGACATCGCCGACGCGACCGGCGTGGCCCCGTCGACCGTGTCCCGCGCGCTCTCGCTGCCCGACCGCGTGAACCACACCACGCAGGAGCGCATCCAACGCGCGGCCCGCGAACTCGGCTACGTCGCCAACTCGCAGGCACGCGCCCTGACGTCCGGCCGCACCCGGGCCGTCGCCGTGCTCGTCTCCGACATCACGAACCCGTTCTACTTCGACGTCATCCGTGGCACGCAGCACCAGCTCGCCGGCGCCGGGTGGACGCAGTTGCTCGTCGACACCGAGGAGTCCGCCGACGCCGAACTCGCCACCCTGAGCTCGATCGGTGCGAAGGCCGACGGCGTCGTCCTCACCGCCTCACGCCTGTCCGACGCGCAGATCGCCCGGTTCGCCGAACGGATCCCCCTCGTCGTCGTCAACCGTCGCCCCGCCGGGGTGCCCTCGGTGCTCATCGACACCCCCGGCGGCGTCGAGCAGGCCGTGCAGCACCTCGTCTCCCTGGGCCACCGCGACGTGCTCTACGTCGCCGGTCCGGACAGCTCGTGGTCGAACGAACGCCGGTGGAAGGCGCTCGTGCGCGTCGCGAAGCGCCTCGGGGTCCGCGTCGCCCGCATCGGGCCGCACGCGCCGTTCGTCGACTCCGGAGCCGCAGCCGCCGACGCCGCCGTGCACGCCGGGGCCACGGCCTGCATCGCCTTCAACGACCTGATCGCGATCGGCATGCTCGCGCGGCTGCGGGAACGGGGCGTCCGCGTCCCCGAGGACATGAGCATCGTCGGCTGCGACGACATCTTCGGTGCCGACTTCTGCAACCCGCCGCTCACCACCATGACCTCGCCGATCGAACGCGCCGGACGGGTCGCGATCCGGATGCTGCTCGGCCGCCTCGGTGCCATCCCCGCCGACGAGCTGCCCGGTGAGCACATGACCGGCGCCGTCGCACTGCCCACCCACCTGACCGTCCGGGAGTCGACGGGTCCTGCGCCCGCCTGACACTGGCGCACGCCCGCTGCACCCGCCGGCCCTGCCGCGCCCCGCCGTCCGTACCGTTCTCGAAGGAGTCGATGATGACCCAGACCAGCACCGCCACCCGTCTCGCCCCGCACCCCGACCGGCTGCTCCCCGCCGACCCCGGTGCACGCCAGGTGGCACGGACCGTCTACGACTCGGTCAAGGACGCACCGATCATCTCCCCGCACGGCCACGTCGACGCGGCACTCATCGCCGCAGACCAGCCGTTCAGCGACCCCGCGTCGCTGCTCATCACGCCCGACCACTACGTGCTCCGCCTGCTGCACGCGAACGGGGTGGACCTGGCCGCACTGGGACGCGCCGACCTGTCGGGGACCAGCCCCGTGCCTCCCGGTCGTGCCATCTGGCGGAACCTGGCGGACCACTGGGACGACTTCCTCGGCACCCCCGTCCGCTACTGGTTCGAGACCGAGCTGCACGACGTCTTCGGGCTGACGGAGCAGCCGTCGGCGGCGAACGCCGACGCCCAGTACGACCACATCGCCGGCCTGCTGGCGTCGCCCGCCTTCCGCCCGCGCGCGCTGTTCGACACCTTCGGCATCGAGGTCCTCGCCACCACCGACGGCCCCGCCGACGACCTCGCCGCGCACGCGCAGCTCGCCGCCGACCCCACGTTCACCGGCCGGGTGGTCCCCACGTTCCGCGCGGACGCCGTGTTCGACCCGTCGCGGTCGGACTGGAGGCCCGTGGTCGCGTCCGTCGGCGAGGCCGCCGGCATCGACACGGGCACCCACGCAGGGCTGTTGGCAGCACTGCGCGCACGTCGCCAGTACTTCATCGAGCACGGCGCGACCGCCACGGACACCGGGGTGCTCGACGCCGGGTCGTCGCCGTTGTCCGCCACGTCGCGCGAGCGTATCCACGCCGCGGCGCTCCGCGACCCGTCTTCCGTCTCCGAGGCGGACGCCACCGCGTACCGGCACGACATGCTCTACCGCTGGGCCGAGATGAGCGTCGAGGACGGCCTCGTCATGCAGCTGCACCCCGGCGTCGTCCGGAACCACCACGCGCCGACGCTCGAACGCTTCGGCCCGGACACCGGCCACGACCTGCCCGCCGTCGGGTCCTTCACCACGCCGCTGCGGCCGCTCCTGGAGTCCTTCGGCACCGCTCCGGGCTTCCACCTCGTGCTGTTCACCGTCGACGAGACCGTCTTCTCGCGCGAGATCGGCCCGCTCGCCGGCTTCTACCCCGCCGTGTACGCCGGAGCCCCGTGGTGGTTCATCGACACCCCGGCGGCGATCGGCCGCTACCGCTCCGCGATCACCGACTCGGCGTCGTTCACGAAGACCTCCGGGTTCATCGACGACACCCGGGCGTACTGCTCCATCCCCGCGCGGCACGACATGGCGCGGCGAGCGGACGCGGCGTACCTGGCGTCGCTCGTCGTCACGCACGAGATCTCGGAAGAGGACGCCGTCCGCACCGCGGGGCGCATCGTGTCCGACATCCCGCGGGCGACGTTCAAGCTGTAGCGGTGCGGGCCGGGGCCGGGACCGTGACGCTGCGGACGCGTTCCAGCGCGGAACGGATCTCGGCTTCGGCGGTCTCGGCGTCGGGCGCCCACCGGCACTCGAGCGAGACGGCGCCCCGGTACCCGCCGTCGTGCACGGCGGCGAGGAACTCGCGCCAGACGTCGTCGACCGTGCCGGGGGCCGACGGTCCGGATCGCTGAGGTGGACGTGCCCGATCCGGTCGCCGTGGCGCCGCAGGACCTCGAAGGACTCGCCCTCGTTCCGGATGTGGAACAGGTCGGCGACGACGCCGACGCCGTCGAGGGCTGCAGCGTCGAGGAACGCCACCGTCGCATCGACCGTGTGCAGGACGTTCGTCTCCGCGCGGCTCAGCGGCTCCACCACGATGCGCAGGTCGTTCGCCGCCGCCACGTCGCGCGCGGTCCGGACCACCTCGCCGAACCGGCGCAGGGCGTCGACGCCCGCCATGCCGTCGGGGGCGTTCCGAGCGGTTCCCGACCCGAAGACGATCGTCGCGCTCGGTTCCGCGACCGACCGCACGATCGGCAGGACCGACTCGAAGGAGGACCGGACCGTCCCGAGCTCCGTGGTCAGCAGCGGGAGGTCGCCGGGCACCAGGACGGCGAAGGACGGGAACCGCTGGCCGGCGTAGACCTCGTTCCGCCGCCACCCGGCTCCGTCGCGGACCGCGAGGTTGCCGGCGATCGTCGGCTCCACGTGGTCGGCGCCCGCGCGGCGGACCACCTCGGTCAGTTCTGCCCCGGCCACGACGCCGAGTCCCCTGGACGACATGCGGTCCATGCAACTCGTCCAAGGCGCCGACGGCGACTGTTGCCGTCCGTTGCCACCGGCGCCGGTACGGTCGGACGATGGACCTCGACGTCACCGCTGCGTACGGCGACCGTGCGGGCGAGTACGCGGATCTCCTCGGATCGATGACGGCCGTCCACGACGAGGACCGGACACAGGTCGAGGCCTGGGCGTCGGGATCCGGTGCTCGCATCCTCGACGCAGGGTGCGGGCCGGGGCACTGGGCCGCACACCTGGCGGATCGTGGGCACGCAGTGATCGGCATCGACGCGGTCGCATCCTTCGTCGAGCACGCACGACGCGCGCACGACGGCGTCGACTTCCGCCTGGGCGCGATCGAGTCCACCGGTCTCGACGACGGCAGCGTCGACGGGGTGCTCGCCTGGTACTCCGTGATCCACCACGATCCGTCCGGCGTCGGCGCGGTCTTCGCCGAGTTCCGCAGAGTGCTCCGGCCGGGCGGCGGCCTGCTGGTCGGGTTCTTCGAGGGGCCCTCGATCGAGTCCTTCGACCACGCGGTCGTCACGGCGTACCGGTGGCCGACGAGCGCGCTGGCGGAGGTCCTCGACGACCACGGGTTCGACGTGGTGGACGTCCGGTTCCGGGTCGATCCGGGACGACGGCCGCACGCTGCCGTCCGCGCGACGCGGCGGTGAGGTGCCTCAGCCGGAAGTGACCGACAGCGCCGCGAGGATCGTCGTCACCGTGTCGTCGACCGGCCCGTCGATGGAGACGTCGACGGCGGCCTCGTCGGGCTGCGGCCGTTCGAGCGTCGCGAACTGGGAGTCGAGCAGCGACGACGGCATGTACTCGTGGTGCCGGTGCGCCTGCCGCTCGGCGATGAGGTCGTGCGAGCCGTCCAGGAACGCGATGACGAGGCCCGGCGCCGACTGCCGGAGCCGATCGCGGTAGACGCGCTTGAGGGCGGAGTTGGCCATCACGCAGCGGCTCCCGGACGCCTCGACCGCGGCGATCCGCGCGGCGCAGGCGTCGAGCCACGGCCAGCGGTCGTCGTCGGTGAGCGGGATGCCCTGCCGCATCTTCTCCTTGTTCGCGGCCGGGTGCAGGTCGTCGGCATCGACGAACACGGTCGGTTGGCCCTGCTCGGCGAGCGCATCGGCGAGTGCCTGCCCGATCGTGGACTTGCCGGAACCGGAGACGCCCATGACGAGGACGGGCGGGAGGACAGCGGTGTCGGTCATCCCTCCACAGTATTGACGGGGTGAACAGTGGTCCCCAGTTGCCGTAACACCCGTGCGGTCCCAGGGCGCCGACCGTAGGTTGGTGTCACGTCCGGACAAAGGAGACGACGTGGCAGACAGCACTGGTCAGGCGAACATCGGGGTCATCGGCCTCGCCGTCATGGGGTCGAACCTCGCACGCAACCTCGCGTCGCGTGAGGGCAACACGGTCGCGGTGTACAACCGCACCTACGCCCGCACCGAAGAACTCATCAAGGAGCACGGCGATGCCGGCTTCATCGCGTCCGAGGACATCGACGGCTTCGTCGCCTCGCTCTCGAAGCCACGCACGGCGATCATCATGGTGCAGGCCGGCAAGGGCACCGACGCCGTGATCTCGCAGCTCGCCGAGAAGTTCGAGGAAGGCGACATCATCGTCGACGGCGGCAACGCCAACTTCCACGACACGATCCGGCGTGAGCACGACCTGCGCGAGAAGGGCCTCAACTTCGTCGGCACGGGCATCTCCGGTGGTGAAGAGGGCGCGCTCAAGGGTCCGTCGATCATGCCCGGCGGCTCGAAGGAAGCCTGGGAGACCCTCGGACCGATCCTGAAGTCGATCGCGGCGGTCGCCGAGGGCGAGCCCTGCGTGACCCACATCGGCACCGACGGCGCCGGCCACTTCGTCAAGATGGTGCACAACGGCATCGAGTACGCCGACATGCAGCTCATCGCCGAGTCCTACGACCTGCTCCGCCGCGTCGGCGGGCTCTCCGTCGAGGACCTGGTCAAGGTGTTCCAGGAGTGGAACGGCGGCGACCTCGAGTCCTACCTGATCGAGATCACGGTCGAGGTCCTGAAGCAGCGCGACGCCGACTCCGGCAAGCCCCTCGTCGACGTCATCCGCGACGAGGCGGGGTCCAAGGGCACCGGCGTGTGGACCGTGCAGAACGCGGTCGGGCTCGGCATCCCGGTCTCCGGCATCGGCGAAGCGGTGTTCGCCCGCGCGGTGTCGTCGAAGCCGTCGCAGCGTGCCGCGGTGCAGCAGGCGTTCCCGGACCGGCCCGACATCGCCGAGGTCCCCGACGGCTTCGAGGACGACGTCCGCGCGGCGCTCTACGCCTCGAAGGTCGTCGCCTACGCGCAGGGCTTCGACCTGATCATCGCCGGGGCCAAGGAGTACGGCTGGGACATCAACCTCGGCAACGTGGCGAAGATCTGGCGGGGCGGCTGCATCATCCGCGCCCAGTTCCTCAACCGCATCGTCGAGGCGTACGACAAGAACCCGGAGCTCGAGTCACTGCTCGTCGACCCGTACTTCGCGAACGCCGTGCAGGAGGGCGAAGCCGCCTGGCGCCGCATCGTCGGGATCGCCGCCGCGTCGGGGATCCCCGCGCCGGGCTTCTCGTCGGCGCTGTCCTACTTCGACTCGCTCGCCTCCGAGCGGCTGCCCGCCTCGCTCATCCAGGGGCAGCGCGACTTCTTCGGGGCGCACACCTACCAGCGCATCGACAAGGACGGCACCTTCCACACGCTGTGGTCCGACGACGACCGCCGAGAGGTCGACCAGGAACCGTCGACCCACTAGACCGCGGCACGACCGCACCCTCGAAGGGCCCTGCCGATCGGCGGGGCCCTTCCCACGTCCGACCGCTGGGTGCTCGGTTCAGGCGACGAAGTGCCCGGTCACGACGATGCGCTCGGTTCAGGCGACGATGCGCTCGCGCGCGAGGTCGGCGACGAGCCGGTCCAGGCGTGGCCCGCGGCCGAGCAGCCGACGGGAGCCGGGAGCCGTTCGCACGAAGAAGGTCGCGACCGCCGGAGTGTCGTCCGGTCGGACGTAGTGGATCGCGACCGCACAGGCCCGGCGTCCGTCCGCGCGGTCGCCGTCTCCGTGGACGTCCTCGATCCCGACGTGCACCACCCGGCTCCACCGGACCACGAGCAACCGTGTGGCCTTGCGGTCGTCGAGTTCCCACAGGGAGGCCTCGGTCGCCCCGAACGCCCAGGTCACGCGCGCACCGAGGCTGACCTCCGGCCGGACCTCGGCGATCGCGTCGCGCAGTTCGGTCGTCGGAGCCGCCGGCACGAGCCAGACCGTGGGGTCGATGCGGCGGATGGCGAGCGCGAGGGCCTCGTCGGCATGCCGGCGTCGGACCGCAGCGGCACGGAAGACCGCGACCACGATGACCGTGACGCCGACCGCGATGGCGCCGAACTCGACGATCCCGTACCAGGACAGGTCGGCATCGGGCGCCGTCGCGACGACGATGATGCGTGCGGTGAGGAGCGCCGCCCAGATGCCCACGATCACCCACCGCAACGTGGACAGGCGCTGCGCGGCCGACATCGGTGTGCGGTCGGAGCGGCGGCCGCGGCCGGGGCGCGGAACTGGATCTGGACGCCTCGGCACACCCCGATCCTCGCACGGCCCGATCGGCAGGTGCTGGCCGGGGTCGGTGAACGCCCGGGGAACCGCACGCACAGCCGACGAGCGGCCGGGCGACCTACGCTCGGGCGGTGACCACCGAACGCACCACGGACGTCCCGACGCCGGACGACCCATCGACGGACGAACGCCCCGCCGGAGCCCCGCTCCGCCGGCCCGCGGTCCTCGCTGCGGCCGTCGGTCTCGTGGCCGCCGCCGCCTTCCTCGGGATCGCCGAGTTCGGGGCGCTGCTCCTCGGTGGTGCCGGCAGCCCGTTGGTGGCCGTCGGGTCGGCCGTGATCGACCTCGCACCGGCCGGGGCCAAGAACCTGATGGTCGCCCTGTTCGGCACCGGCGACAAGGTCGCGCTCTTCGCGCTCATGACCGTCATCGTCGCCGCGATCAGCGCCGGGGCCGGGGTCCTCGAGCGCGCTCGGCCGCCCTTCGGGGCACTCGTCTTCGCCGTCGGCGGCGTACTCGCGCTCATCGCGGTGAGCACCCGTTCCGGCAGCGGCACGTTCGACGGCGCTCCCACCGTGTTCGGCGTGGCGGCCGCTGTGATCACCCTGCGGCTGCTGCTCCGCCGGCTCCGGCGCTGGGAGGCCGCAGCGGCCGTCCCGTCGGCGTCACCGCGACCTGCCTCGACCGAGCGCCGCGCGTTCCTGGTCTGGGGCGTCGGTACCGCAGCGGTCGCGGTCGTGGTGGGCACGGCCTCCCGGGTGGGGTCGTCCGCGATGCAGGCGGTCGCCGCTGCCCGACGAGCCGTGCGCCTGCCCGCGGCGGCGACACCCGCACCGGCCGTGCCGGGCGGCGCCTCGCTCGACGTCGACGGGATCACGCCGTACGTCACCCCGAACGCCGACTTCTACCGGATCGACACCGCGCTGCGCGTCCCGTCGATCGACCCGGCCGACTGGAGCCTGCGCATCCACGGCGCCGTCGAGAACGAGGTGACGCTGACGTGGGACGAGCTGCTCGCCCTGCCGCTCGAAGAGCACATGGCCACCCTGAGCTGCGTGTCCAACGAGGTCGGCGGCGACCTGATCGGCAACGCGCTCTGGCTCGGGTACCCGATCCGTGAGCTGCTGGCGCGCGCGAAGCCGACCGGGGACGCCGACATGGTGCTGTCCCGCAGCATCGACGGGTTCACCGCCGGGACGCCGCTCGACGTCCTGCAGGACGAGGGCACCGACGCGCTGCTCGCCATCGGCATGAACGGTGAACCGCTGCCGACCGAGCACGGGTTCCCGGCACGGATGGTCGTGCCCGGGCTGTTCGGCTACGTGTCGGCGACGAAGTGGGTGACCGAGATGGAGGTCACGCGCTTCGCCGATGCGCAGGGCTACTGGACACCGCGCGGATGGTCGGAGCGGGGGCCCGTGAAGCTCGAGTCGCGCATCGACACCCCACGGAACGGGACGACCGTGACCGTCGGTGAGCAGGTCGCCATCGCCGGGGTCGCCTGGCAGCCGCACACCGGGGTGAAGGCCGTGCAGGTCCGGGTCGGCTCGGGTGCGTGGCAGCAGGCGGAACTCGCCGAGTCGGTGTCCGCGGACACCTGGCGCCAGTGGGTGCTGCGGTGGACGCCGACCGCGGGGTCGCACCGGATCGAGGTCCGTGCCGTGAGCGCCGACGGCGAGGTGCAGACGAGCGTCGAGCGGCCGCCCGCGCCGAACGGTGCTTCGGGCTGGGCGTCCGTGACGGTCGACGCGAAGTAGCGCGGTCGGGGGTGGGGACGGGTCGTGGCGGCACGTGGCACGTGGCACGCCGTCCGCTGGTCGTCGAGGTTCCGAGATCTCGGCATGTCGAGCGCCCGAACGGCCCTCTGTGCGACCTCGGCGGAAGTGAGCGGCGTGTCGCGACCGGGCGGCGAACCAGGCACCGGCCGAACTGCGCGGGTCGAGCCCGTGCGGCTCGGGCTCGTCGGGTCGAACTCGTGCGGGTCAGGCGGGGAGCGTCGCGACGACGCAGGTTCCGTCGACCTCGTCGTCCTGCTCGACCATGGCCGTGAACCCGGCGGCCACGAACGCCGCGACCGACGCGTCCGCCTGCGCCACGGAGACCTCGATCACGACCGAACCACCGGGGCGCAGCCACTCCCCCGCTCCCGCGGCGATCCGCCGGTGCAGGTCGAGGCCGTCCGCCCCGCCGTCGAGGGCCACACGGTGCTCGTGCTCACGCGCTTCGACCGGCATCAGCGCGATCGATGCCGTCGGGACGTAGGGGGCGTTCACCGCGATGACGTCCACAGCGCCGCGGAACCGATCGGGCAGTGGCGCGAACAGGTCACCGGCGACGACGATCCCGCGGTCGCCGATGTTCTCGGCCGCGACGTCGACGGCGTCCGGGTCGATGTCCGTTGCCACGAGGTCGAGTGCACCGACCCGGCCGAACAACGCCACCGAGATCGCTCCAGCACCGCAGCACAGGTCGACCACGCGGTCGTAGCGCTGCAACCGACGGGCGGCCTGCTCGACGACGACGGTCGTCCGGGCACGGGGGACGAACACACCAGGGGCCACCCGGATGCGGTGTCCGTCGAAGGCGGCCCAGCCGAGGACGTACTCGAGTGGCTCACCGGCGAGGCGACGCTGGACCAGGGAACGCAGCCGGACGGGCTCACCGGTGCCGGCCTCGAGGAGCAGGTCGGCTTCGTCCTCGGCGAAGACGCTCCCCGCGACCCGGAGCCGGGCCGCGAGGGCGTCACGCGCGGGATGGGTCACCAACGTTCCGCAGACACGTCACGTCGACGAGACGGTGAGGCGCCGTCGGCTGTGCCCATGGTTCGACGGCTCCGCTACGCTGCGCCGTCGAACATCGACGTGACGGACCCGTCGTCGAAGACCTCGTGGATGGCGCGGGCCAGGAGCGGGGCGATCGGCAGGATCTCGAGGCGGTCCCAGCGCTTCTCGACCGGCACCGGCAGGGTGTCGGTGACGACGACGCGGTCGATGAACTCGCTCTGCAGCAGCTCGGTGGCCGGGTCGGAGAACACGGCGTGGGTCGCGGCGACGACGACGCCGATCGCGCCGGCCTCCTTCAGCGCCTCAGCTGCCTTGGCGATCGTGCGCCCGGTGTCGATCAGGTCGTCGACGAGTAGGCACCAACGGCCGGAGACGTCGCCGACGATCTCGTGGACCGTGACCTGGTTCGGGACCAGCGGGTCGCGACGCTTGTGGATGATGGCGAGGGGCGCGCCGAGCTTCTCGGACCAGATGTCGGCGACGCGGACGCGGCCCATGTCGGGCGACACGACCGTCAGCATCGACGGGTCGAGGATCTCGCGGAAGTGCTCGAGCAGCACCGGCATGGCGAAGAGGTGGTCCACCGGGCCGTCGAAGAAGCCCTGGATCTGGGCGGCGTGCAGGTCGACGCTCATGATGCGGTGCGCGCCCGCTGCCTTGAACAGGTCGGCGACCAGGCGGGCCGAGATCGGCTCGCGGCCGCGGCCCTTCTTGTCCTGACGGGCGTACGGGTAGAACGGCGCGACGACGGTGATGCGCTTGGCCGAGGCCCGCTTCAGCGCGTCGACGATGATGAGCTGCTCCATGAGCCACTCGTTGATCGGTGCCGTGTGCGACTGGATGACGAACGCGTCGCACCCGCGGACCGACTCGTCGAACCGGACGTACAGCTCACCGTTCGCGAAGGTCCGGGCATCGGTGGGGACCAGGTCGACACCGAGTTCCTCTGCGATCTCGGCGGAGAGCGCCGGGTGTGCTCGCCCCGAGACGAGGACGAGTCGTTTCTGGCCGGTTGTCTTGATTCCGGACAAGTGCGGTGCTCACTCCCTGACCCGTGTGGGGTCGATGTCGACGACCGGTGGTCGCCAGGATCTATTCGCCGTTCGCGTGCCGAGCAGCCTCGGCCGCCGGTGTGCCGGGTCGGTGTTCCTCGACCCATCCGTCGGTGTTGCGCTGTGGCGCGTAGCTGATCGCGAGCGATCCGGCCGGGACGTCCTTGCGGACCGTCGTTCCGGCACCCGTGTACGCACCGTCACCAATCCTAACCGGGGCGACGAACACGTTGTGCGAGCCTGTACGAACGTGCGAGCCGACCTCGGTGCGGTGCTTGTGCACGCCGTCGTAGTTCGCGGTGATCGTGTTCGCACCGATGTTCGAGTCCTCGCCCACCTCGGCGTCGCCGATGTACGACAGGTGCGGGACCTTGCTGCCGCGGCCGATCTTCGCGTTCTTCGTCTCGACGAAGGTGCCGATCTTGCCCTGGTCGCCCAGGATCGTGCCGGGGCGCAGGTACGCGAACGGCCCCACCGAGGCACCGTCACCGATGACCGCGAGGGTGGCGTCGACCCGGTTCACCGTCGCGCCGGCACCGACCTCGGTGTCGCGCAGTGTGGTGTCCGGCCCGACGACGGCACCCGCGGCGATCGCGGTCGCGCCGAGGAGCTGGGTGCCGGGCAGGACCTCGGCATCCGCTTCGATCGAGACGTCGAGGTCGATCCAGGTGGTGGCCGGGTCCTGCACGGTGACGCCGGCGAGCTGGTGCCGGCGGACGATGCGGGCGTTGAGCTCGCGGGCGGCGTCGGACAGCTGCGCGCGGTCGTTGATGCCGGCGACGAGCCACGGGTCGGTGAGCGTGACGACGTCGATGATCCCCCCGCGCCCGGCGATGAGCGTCGGGGCGTCGGTGATGTACTTCTCGCCCTGTGCGTTGGCGGTCGTCAGCGACGGCAGCACGGCACGCAGGTGGGCGGCGTCGAAGGCGTAGATGCCGGCGTTCGTCTCGGTGATCGCGAGCTGGTCGGCCGTCGCGTCCTTGTGCTCGACGACGCCGACGAACGCCCCGGAGCCGTCCCGCACCACGCGCCCGAGTCCGGTCGGGTCGGGCGCGATCGCACTGACGAGGGTGACGGCGTTGGCCGCGCCGAGGTGCGCGTCGACCAGCGTCCGGAGCGAGCCGGCGTCGAGCAACGGGACGTCGCCGGAGAGCACCACGACGGCACCGTCGAAGTCGGCGGGGAGTGCCTGGACCGCGACCTCGACCGCGCGGCCGGTGCCGGGGACGTCGTCCTGGTCGACGACGATGGCGTCGGGCGCACGCTCCGTGATCTCCGCTGCGACCAGGTCACGCTCGTGCCGCACGACCACGGCCACGTGCTCCGGCCCGAGGGACGACGCCGTCCGCAGCACGTGCGCGATGAGCGGCAGCCCGGCGAGCCGGTGCAGCACCTTGGGAGTGGACGACTTCATGCGCGTGCCCTGCCCGGCGGCGAGGACGACGACGGCGATGCGCTGGTCGGTCATGGGTCCATCCTGGCGCACCCGCGCTTCGGAGTCCGGTGGAACCGCGGCCCTGTGCAGAACCGTGCGCACAACCGCACGGGTGACGTTCCTTCCCATCACCGTCGGGATGGAAAGCGGGATCGGGCGTACCTGGCCGGAAGGAACGACCAGCTACGCCCGGAACGACCAGCTACGCCCACACCCCTACGCCCGAACACCTACGCGCGCAGCGCCCGTGGCTCGGCCTTCACGAACGCCATGAGCACCAGCCCCACGACGAGCACCACCACGATCCCGAGGATCCCGAAGCGCGTCGAGCCGCCGACCGTCACCGCGACACCGAACAGCGCCGGCGCCAGGAACGACGCCGCCCGGCCGGTGGTGGCGTAGAGGCCGAAGAGCTCGCCCTCGCGGCCGGGGGTCGCCAGCCGCGCCAGGTACGCCCGCGACGACGACTGCACGGGTCCGACGAACAGTGCCAGGGTCAGCCCCAGCACCCAGAACCACTCCGTCCGACTGCCGACCGCCAGCACACCGAGCCCGCAGGCCGCGAGGCCGATCAGCGAGACCATGATGAGCGCGCGCGAGCCGAAGCGGTCGTCGAGCCGTCCGGACACGAAGGTGGCGATGCCGGCGACGACGTTCGCGGCGATGGCGAACAGGATGACCTGCGAGGCGCTGAACCCGAACACCTGCGCCGCGATGATCCCGCCGAAGGTGAACACCGCGCCGACGCCGTCGCGGAACACCGCGCTGGCGACCAGGAACGCGAGCACGTTGCGTCGTTCGCGCCAGAGCCGGGCGATGTCCCGACCCAGGTCGCGGTAGGCACCGAGCACACCGCCGGTGTGCCGGTCGTCGGGAGCGGCCTCCGGCACGACGACGAAGAGCGGGATCGAGCTGACCGCGAGCCACACGGCGGCGATGCCGATCGCGACGCGGACGTCCCACTGCCCGGTCGCGACGGTGGCCGGCAGCTGCAGCAGTCCGCCGACGACGCCGTCGCCGCGGAAGTCCTGGATGCAGAGCACGAGCAGCAGCACGAGCAGCACGATGCCGCCGAAGTACCCGGCGGCCCACCCGATCGCGGACACCCGCCCGGTGCGCTCGCCCGACGAGATCTGCCCGATCATGGCGTTGTAGCCGACGCTCGCGATCTCGTACGCGACCGTGCCGATGCCGAGCAGCGCCGCCCCGAGCACCAGGTACGGCTGGCTCGGCGCGACGAAGACCATGCCGCCGATGGACAGCACGATGCCGATCGTGGCGATGAGCACGGACCGGCGGCGGTGCCCGGACGAGTCCGCCAGGCGCCCGATCGCGGGGGCCACGAGCGCGACGACGATGCCGGCGATCGTCAGGGCCGTGGAGACCACCGCGGCGTTGTGGGCGAGTTCACGTTCCACCAACGCCGTGCCCGCGGCGGACGTGTCGGCCACCTTCGCCGGGTCGACGAACGCCCGGCTGGCCAGGTACGTGCTGAACACGAACGTGGTGACGACGGCGTTGAACGCCGCGGACCCCCAATCCCACAGCGCCCAGGACACGAGCGCGCGCCGGTCGGTGCGCTGCGGCACGACGGCGGCCGGTGAAGCGGTCATGCGCGAACCGTAGCGCGTCCCGGTGACGCACCGGTGGCCCCGTTCCGGGTCACGTGCCGGACGGGAGGCCCGTGGCGGCCTGGCCACGGGCCTCCCGTCCGCCCTGTGCGGTGTCCAGCACCCGGCGCGCGTCGCGCACGCCGGCTCAGGCGGGCACGCCGCCGGGGTAGACGACCGACTTGAGGGACTCCGGGTCGGTGTCGCTCTCGAGTGCCTCGCGGACCTCGTCGAGGCCGAACCGACCCGTCACGAGCGAGTCGAGGTCGATCTGCCCGGACGCGACCAGGCCGATCGCGACGGGCCACGTGCCGGTGTAGCGGAAGATCCCGGTGACCGTGACCTCGAGGTTCTGGATGTGCTCGACGGGCAGGGTCATCTCGGAGTTACCGAGCCCGACGAGCACCGCGGCGCCGGCCGGTCCGACGGCCTTGATGCCGTCGGACACGGCACGGGGAGCACCGCTGGCGTCGATGAACGCGTCGACCGGGGCGATGTCCGAGGCGACGGACACCACGGTCGGGTCGACGACCTCGGTGGCGCCGTACTGCAGCGCACGCTCCCGGCGCTCGGGGACCAGGTCGCTGATGACGATCCGGGTGGCGCCGAAGGCCCGCGCGGCCTGGGCGCAGATGATCCCGATCGGACCGGCACCGGCGATGAGCACCGAGGACCCGGGGACGATGCCGGCCTTGCGGACCGCGGCGATCCCGACGGACAGCGGTTCGAGCAGGGCACCGGCCTCGAACGAGACGGAGTCGGGCAGGACGTGGGCGAACTCGGCCTCGATCGTGACGAACTCGGCGAAGGCGCCGTCGACCGGCGGGGTCGCGTAGAAGCGCATGTGGGGGCAGAGGTTGTAGCGGCCGGCCAGGCACTGCGCACAGCGGTGGCACGGGCGCTGCGGTTCGACGGCGACGCGCTCCCCGACGCGGGCGGGGTCGACGCCAGCGCCGACGGCGGTGATCGTGCCGGACAGCTCGTGACCGAGGACGAGGGGCTCCTCGACGACGAAGTCCCCGATGCGGCCGTGGCGGTAGTAGTGCACGTCGGAGCCGCACACCCCGACGGCGGCGACCCGGACGAGCACGTCGCCTTGTTCGACCTCGGGCACGGGGCGGTCCTCGACGGTCAGGTCCTGGGTCCCGAGCAGCACGCTGGCGCGCTGGCGCTGGATGGAGGTCATGGGGTTCTCGCTTCCTCGGCCGCGGCGGTGCGGTCGGACGTGGGGGTGGTGGAGTGGTCGGGCGTGTGGGCGGTCGTGGAGTCGGCTGGAGCGGGCCTCGGGACGAGCCCGGCTGCCGTCGGGTCGCGCAGCAGGTCGCGGAACCCGAGCTCGGCGGCGCCGCGGAGCAGGACGTCCCGCCCGAGGGCTGCCGGCACGACGCGCAGCCGGTCAGTCATCGCGGCCATCGTCTGCGCCCGGACGTCGTTCTCGACGCGGTCCCCGACGTGTCCGAGCAACGTGCTGAGGAACCCGCCGAGCACCACGACCTCGGGATCGACGGTGTGGATCGCGTTGCGGAGCGCGGTGGCGAGCGCCGTCACCTGACGGTCGACCACTTGCTCGACCTCGGGCCGGTGCTCGGCGAGCGCTGCGGCGAGCGCGTCGAGGTCGTCGGGCGGTGTCCCGGTGACGTCGGTGAGCGCCGACCGCGACGCCTCGGTCTCGAGGCACCCGACGGCGCCGCAGTGGCACCGGATGCCGTTCGCCGCCACGAAGGTGTGGCCGAGTTCCCCCGCGTACCCGTCGGCGCCGCTGAAGGGCCGCCCGGCGCTGACGATCCCGCCGCCGATGCCGCTCGCGCCGCCGTTCAGGTACACGAGGGCGTCGACTCCGCGGGCGCTGCCGTACAGGCGTTCGGCCCAGGCACCGAGGTTGGCGTCGTTCGCAGCCCGGACGGGCAGGCCGAGACGTTCGGCGAGCGGCACCGCGAGCGGTTCGTCGCGCCAGCCGAGGTGCGGGGCGTTGCGGACGGTGCCGTCCTCGACGCGCACGATGCCGGGGACGGCGACGCCGACGCCGACGATCCGGGTGCCTGGGGCTGTCCGTGCCCGCGCGGTGGTCCGGGTGCTCAGCACGCCGAAGATCCGTTCGACCGCGTCGATCGCCCGGGCTGCTGTCGGCACGGTGGTCTGCGGCTCGACGAGCCGGTCGCGCACGGTGCCGTCGAGGGCGACGAGGGTCACCCCGACCGCGTCGATCTCGACCGTGACGGCGGCGGCGAGCACGTCGCCCGACGCCCGCACGACACCGCTCGGCCGTCCGACCCCGACGCCGGGGGCACCGGCGGAGGGCATCTCCTCGAGCACGAGTCCGGCCTCGACGAGTTCGCCGACGAGCGCCAGTACCGTCGAGCGGTTCAGGCCGGTGCGCCGGGTGAGTTCGGCGCGGGTGACCGGGCCTTCCTCGTGCACCAGGCGGAGGACGCGCGCGGCGTTGCCGGGTGTCGCGGTCGGTTGCCGGACCATGGGCCTCCTCGTCGGTTGGTTGGTTGGTGGTGGGTCGGTGGGTGGGGCTGCGCCGAGTCTCGGGCTGAGCGACAGTCCTCGCGCTCGCGGGCCCGCGAAGTGTCGCTCAGCCCGGGTCTCGGCCCCGGCTCACGCCCGCGACTGCGAGAACGCGGCGTCGAACGAGGCCTCCGGCGGCGCGATCGTGCCGAGCTGCCGCACGAACGCCAGCGCTTCGGGTCCTCCGACGAGTCGGTCCATGCCGGCGTCCTCCCACTCGACGCTGGTCGGTCCGGTGTACCCGATGTGGTTCAGCACGCGGAACACCCGCTCCCACGGCACGTCGCCGTGTCCGGCGGTCACGAAGTCCCAGCCGCGGCGCGGGTCGCCCCACGGCAGGTGCGAGCCGAGCCGGCCGTTGCGCCCGTCGAGCTGCTTCACCGACTCCTTGCAGTGCACGTGGTACACCCGGTCGGCGAAGTCGAGCAGGAACGCGGCGGGGTCGAGGTCCTGCCAGACGAAGTGCGAGGGGTCGAAGTTGAACCCGAACGCCGGCCGGTCCGCGAACAGCTCGAGCGTGCGCTTGGCGGTCCAGTAGTCGTAGGCGATCTCGGACGGGTGCACCTCGAGCGCGAAGCGGACCCCGACTTCCTCGAACACGTCGATGATCGGCGACCACCGGTCGTGGAAGTCCTGGTACCCGGCGTCGATCATGCTCGGCGGGACCGGCGGGAAACCCGCGACGGTCTTCCAGATCGACGACCCGGAGAACCCGGTGACGGTGTCGACCCCGAGTGCCGCTGCGGCGCGGGCGGTCCACTGCAGTTCCTCGGCGGCACGCTGCCGGACGCCCTCGGGCTCGCCGTCGCCCCAGACGTGCGGCGGCAGGATGTCCTCGTGCCGCTGGTCGATGGGGTCGTCGCACACGGCCTGGCCGACCAGGTGGTTCGCGATCGTCCAGACGCGCAGCCCGTTGCGTTCCAGGATCGCCTGCCGCTCGGCGACGTACGAGGGGTCCGTCGCGGCGCGCCGGACGTCCAGGTGGTCGCCCCAGCAGGCGATCTCGAGTCCGTCGTACCCCCAGTCGCCGGCGAGCCGGGCGACCTCCTCGAAGGGCAGGTCGGCCCACTGTCCGGTGAACAGCGTGACCGGCCGGGAGGCCCGGGTCAGCTCCGCCTGGTCGCTCGCGTCCGTCGTCGTCATCGTCGTCGTCCTTCCGTGCGGTGGTCGGGGTCCGTGCTGTGGTCGAGGTGCGTGCTGTGGTCGAGGTCCGTCACCACGATCCGGGTGCAGACCCGGCGGGGACGGTGGCGGGTCGCTCGACGCGCGAGCGCACGTCGACGACCGCGTGGTCGCGGGCCGCGGCCGAGACGGCCTCCATGACCTCGAGCACGTGGAACGCGAGGTCTCCCGAGGCCCGGTGCGGACGGTCGGTGGCGATCGCGTGCGCCAGGTCGGCGAGCCCGTACCCACGGCCGGCGTCGGCGTACCCGGCGGAGACCGGCAGCTCGCGCCACTCGCGGTCGTCCGCCGTGGCGATCGACACCGGGTCCGAGAACCGGTTCGGGTCCGGGACGCCGAGGGTGCCGGCCGTGCCGTAGACCTCGAAGAGCGGTGCGCGGGTGGCCCAGACCTCGAACGAGACGGTGACGGTCGAGACGACGCCGTTCTCGTGCTCGAGGATCGCGACCACGTGGGTGTCGATGTCGACCGGGATCGCGGTGCCGGCGTTCGGTCCGGTCGCGACGGTCCGCTCACGGGTGGAGCGGGTGGCACTGCCGCTCACCCGGACGACCGGTCCGAAGAACGTGACGAGGCTGGTCAGGTAGTAGGGGCCCATGTCGAGCAGCGGGCCGCCCCCGGGCTGGTAGTAGAAGGCGGGTGCCGGGTGCCAGAGCTCGTGACCGGGGGCGCTCCAGGCGACGGCCGCGCCGACCGGGGTGCCGATCAGGCCGTCGTCGAGGGCGGCCCGAGCGGTCTGGATGCCGGTACCGAGCACGGTGTCCGGAGCACTGCCGACCCGGAGGCCCGCGGCCCGGGCTGCCTCGAGCACCGGTTCGGCCTCGGCCGTGGACATCGCCAGGGGCTTCTCGCCGTAGACGTGCTTGCCCGCGGCGAGCGCCCGGGTCGCGACGTCGGCGTGGGCGGCGGGGATCGTGAGGTTGAGCACCACGTCGACGTCGTCGGCCGCGAGCAGCTCGTCGACGCTCGTCCCGCGCACGCCCTGTGCGGCGCCGACCGTCTGCGCCCGGTCGACGTCGAGGTCGGCGACCGCGACGAGCGACAGGCCGGGCAGTGCCGGGAAGTGTTCGAAGTACTGCTGGCTGATCACGCCGACGCCCACCACCCCGACGCGGAGGACGGGTTCGTTCACCGTGCTGCCCACAGGAGGCCCCTCTCGATGATGGTGCGGAGTGGCTGCGACTCGACGACCTCGAGGCGGTGCCCGGGCGCGGAGA
Source organism: Curtobacterium sp. VKM Ac-2884 (assembly GCF_015350945.1). Taxonomy (NCBI): domain Bacteria; kingdom Bacillati; phylum Actinomycetota; class Actinomycetes; order Micrococcales; family Microbacteriaceae; genus Curtobacterium; species Curtobacterium sp. VKM Ac-2884. Next base: position 77,862 of record NZ_JADKSA010000007.1, on the reverse strand, counting down.
CGAACACGCGGCCCTCGCCCCACTGCCGTGTCCAGATCGCCGGTGCGGTGACCGGTCGGTTCCAGGCGTCGAAGTCGCGCGCTTCCTGCGTGGTGGTCGCGAGGACGTCGTTGTGCTCGTCGGACAGCACCCAGTACTGCTCGGTGACGAGGTCGAAGTCCTCGATGCCCTGCGTGATCGGGTGCGACCGTCCGAGGTCGGTGAGGTGCACCGTGTACGGGATGTAGTTGTCGGACTGTTCCCCGACGCGCTCGTCGGGGTGCTTGCCGGCGTGGTGGGCGAACTGGCCCCCGACCATGTGCAGGTAGTCGGCGGTGTTCCGGAACGCGTCCGCGATCCCGCCGTGCCAGCCGGCCAGTCCGGCGCCGTTCAGCACCGCGCGCTGCAGCCCGGCGAACTCGTCGTCGGCGATGGTCGACATGGTGACGACCTGCACGATCAGGTCGACCTCGGCCATGACGGACTCGTCGGCGTAGACGGCCGTCGAGTCCGACACCCGGACCGCGAACCCGTTGTCGCGCAGGAACGGGACGAACAGGTCGGTGGTCTCGACGGGCTGGTGGCCGTCCCAGCCCCCGCGGACGACGAGCGCCTGGCGTGTGCCGTCGGCGGCGGTCACGCGGTCACCGTCCAGCTGCTGCCGTCGGCGGCGCTGCGTTCGACGGCGTCGAGCACCCGCTGCACGTGCAGGCCGTCCTCGAACGAGGGCGACGGGTCGGTGCCGGCGACGATCGCCTCGACGAAGTCCTTCACCTGGTGGCTGAAGGTGTGCTCGTACCCGATGAGGTGTCCGGTGGGCCACCACGCCGCCATGTAGGGGTGCTCGGGTTCGGTGACCAGGATGCGGCGGAAGCCCTGCTCCCCCGCGGGTGCCGACGACTCGTACAGCCGCAGTTCGTTCATGGACTCGAGGTCGAACTGGATCGCTCCCTCGGACCCGCTGATCTCGAGCGTCAGGCCGTTCTTCCGGCCGGTGGCGTAGCGCGTGGCCTCGAACGTGCCGATCGCGCCGTCGGCCGCACCGCCGCCGAGTCGGGCGGTGAAGAACGCGGCGTCGTCGACGGTGACCTGCCCGCGCTCGCTCGACGCCGTGCCGGAGAGTCCGACGCCGTCGGCGAGCAGGGGGCGCTCGGTCACGAAGGTCTCGAGCAGCCCGGACACCCGGGTGAGCTCGGCGCCGGTGACGTGCTCGACGAGGTCGATCGCGTGCGCGCCGATGTCGCCGAGCGCACCGGAACCGGCGAGCTCCTTGTCGAGGCGCCAGGTCATCGGGCCGTCCTCGTCGGCGAGCCAGTCCTGCAGGTAGAGCGCGCGGACCTGGCGCACGGTGCCGATCCGGCCGTCCTGCACGAGCTGTCGGGCGAAGGCGATGGCCGGCACCCGGCGGTAGCTGAACCCGACCATGGCGCGGACCCCGTGCGCCCGGGCTGCAGCGGCAGCGGCGGTCATCGCCTCGGCCTGTTCGACGGTGTTGGCGAGCGGCTTCTCGCACAGGACGTGCTTGCCGGCCTCGAGCGCGGCGATCGCGATCTCGACGTGCGACGAACCGGGCGACACGATGTCGACGACGTCGATGTCCGGATCGGCCACGACGGCGCGCCAGTCGGTGGACGCCGACTGCCAGCCGTACTGCACGCGAGCCGCCTCGGTGCGTTCCGGGTCGCGCCCGACGATCACCGCCATCTCGGGCTCGACCCCGAGGTCGAAGAACCTGGGGGCGGTCCGCCACGCCTGTGAGTGTGCGGCTCCCATGAAGCCGTGCCCCACCATGGCGATCCGCAGTCGTTGCTGCGCCGTCGAAACACTTGCCATCCGCTCGCTCCTTTGCGATCACGTCCTTGCCACAGCCAACACTACCGCTTATGTTGGGCGCGGCAACATTTTGTTTCGACGACGAACGGTGACCACCATGGCAACGACGCCCACCCGTGCAGACAAGTTCTCCTTCGGTCTCTGGACCATCGGCTACAACGGCTCCGACCCCTTCGGCGGGCCGACCCGTCCGGCCCTCGACGTGGTCGAGGCGGTCGAGAAGCTCGACGAGCTCGGCGCCTACGGCCTGACCTTCCACGACGACGACCTGTTCGCGTTCGGCTCGACCGACGCCGAGCGGCAGACGCAGATCGACCGCCTCAAGGGTGCGCTCGACTCCACCGGCCTCATCGTGCCGATGGTGACGACGAACCTGTTCTCGGCGCCCGTGTTCAAGGACGGCGGCTTCACCTCGAACGACCGCCAGGTCCGCCGCTTCGCACTCCGCAAGGTCCTGCGCAACATCGACCTCGCCGCCGAGCTCGGTGCGTCGACGTTCGTGATGTGGGGCGGCCGCGAAGGCTCCGAGTACGACAGCGCGAAGGACGTGCAGGCCGCACTCGAGCGCTACCGCGAGGCCGTCAACCTGCTCGCCGACTACGTCACCGACAAGGGCTACGGCATCCGCTTCGCCATCGAGCCGAAGCCGAACGAGCCCCGCGGCGACATCCTGCTGCCGACCCTCGGCCACGCGATCGCCTTCACCGAGACCCTCGAGCGCCCCGAGCTGTTCGGCATCAACCCCGAGGTCGGCCACGAGCAGATGGCGGGCCTGAACTTCACGGCCGGCATCGCCCAGGCGCTCTACCAGGGCAAGCTCTTCCACATCGACCTCAACGGTCAGCGTGGCATCAAGTACGACCAGGACCTGGTGTTCGGCCACGGGGACCTGCAGAACGCGTTCTCGCTCGTCGACCTGCTCGAGCACGGTTCGCCGCAGGGTGGCCAGGCCTACGACGGTCCGCGCCACTTCGACTACAAGCCGAGCCGCACCGAGGACATCACGGGCGTCTGGGACTCGGCGGCCGCGAACATGCGCATGTACCTGCTCCTCAAGGAGCGCGCGCAGGCCTTCCGCGCCGATCCCGAGGTGCAGGCCGCGCTCGAGGCCTCGAAGGTCGGGGAGCTCAGCACGCCGACCCTGCACGACGGCGAGTCCTACGACGCCTTCCTGTCCGACCGCTCCGCCTACGAGGACTTCGACGCCGACGCGTACTTCGGCGGCAAGGGCTTCGGGTTCGTCCGACTGCAGCAGCTCGCCATCGAGCACCTGCTCGGCGCGCGCTGACAGGCTGCGGGGATGACACAGCTCGTCGCCGGCGTCGACTCGTCGACCCAGTCCTGCAAGGTCACGATCCGCGACGCGGCGACGGGTGCCGTCGTCCGTGAGGGACGTGCCGCCCACCCGGACGGCACGTCCGTCGATCCCCGCCACTGGTGGGACGCCCTCGGCACCGCGATCGCGGACGCCGGCGGGCTCACCGACGTCGGCGCCGTCGCGATCGCCGGGCAGCAGCACGGCATGGTCGCGCTCGACGCCGACGGTCACGTGGTCCGCGACGCCCTGCTCTGGAACGACGTGCGCAGTGCGGATGCGGCCGCGCAGATGGTCGAGGAGATCGGACGGGAATCCTGGGTCGCCCGGACGGGACTGGTCCCGGTGGCATCGTTCACCGGTACCAAGCTGCGGTGGCTCCGCGACGCCGAGCCGGACGACGCCGGCCGCGTCGCAGCCGTCGCGCTCCCCCACGACTGGTTGTCGTGGCGGCTGCGCGGGTACGGTCCGGCCGACGAGAGTCCGCTCGGCCCCGACCTCGACGCACTCGCCACCGACGCCTCGGACGCCAGCGGCACGGCCTACTGGGACCCGGTACGCCGGGAGTACGACCCGGAGCTGTTCGAACTCGCGCTCGGTCGCCCGATGCGCGTCGCCGGCTCCGAGCCGACCGCGGACACGGTCGTCGTGCCACGTGTCGTCGCCCACGACGAGGCGATGGGGACGCTCGACGTCGACGTGACACTGCCGAACGGCGCGGTCGCACCGTCCGGACTGGTCGTGGCGGCCGGACTCGGCGACAACGCCGGCGCGGCGCTCGGACTCGGGCTCGCCCCCGGCGACATCGCGGTGTCCCTGGGGACCAGCGGGACCGTCTTCGGCGTCACCGCGACCGAGGTCCTGGACCCGAGCGGGACCGTGGCGGGCTTCGCCGACGGGACCGGGTCGCGCCTCCCGATCGTCACGACGCTCAACGCAGCCCGCGTGCTCGAGGTGATCGGCGGCCTGCTCGGCGTCGACCACGACGCGCTCGGCGAGCTGGCGCTGCAGGCGCCGGCCGGGGCCGACGGCCTCGTGCTGGTGCCGTACTTCGTCGGCGAGCGCACGCCCAACCGGCCGGACGCGACCGCGTCACTGCGCGGGATGACCCCGGGCACGACCGACCGACCGCACCTGGCGCGCGCCGCGGTGGAGGGCATGCTCTGTGCCCTGGCCGACGGACTCGCCGCGGTCGAGGGGGCCGGCGTGACCGTGTCACGGCTGCTGCTCATCGGCGGGGCAGCGCGGAACGAGGCCGTCCGGACCGTCGCCGCGCAGGTGTTCGGGCGCGACGTGCTCATCCCGGAACCGGGCGAGTACGTGGCCTCCGGGGCCGCGCGTCAGGCAGCCTGGGCGTTGACCGGCGCGCTGCCGTCGTGGGACATCGCGACGACGACCGTGCCGGCGGACCCGCACCCCGAGGTGCTCGAGCAGTACCGCGCCGCGGCGCGCTGACCGAGGAGACCCATGGCACGCACCGACCTCCCGCTCGACGAACTCCGTCGGCACCGACCCGAGGTCCGGCGACCGGCCGACTTCGACGCGTTCTGGGCGGACACGATCACCGCGGCCCGGGCGGCCGGAGCGGGGACGGCTCCCGTCCTCGCTCCGGCCGACACCCCGGTGACCGGACTCGTCGTCGAGGACCTGACGTTCCCGGGGTTCGCCGGCGATCCGGTGCGCGCCTGGGTCTCGCGACCGCTGGCCGGTCGTGAGACGGCGCTGCCCGTCGTGGTCGAGTTCCTCGGCTACGGCGGCGGCCGCGGGCGCCCCGGCGAACGCGTGCACTGGGCCCTCGCCGGGTACGTGCACGTCGTCATGGACACCCGTGGCCAGGGCAGCGGGTGGGCCGGTGGCGACACCCCCGACCCGCACGGCTCCGGACCGCACGCGAGCGGGTGGATGACGAGCGGCATCGGCTCCCCCGCCGACCACTACTACCGCCGCGTGTACACCGACGCCGTCCGCCTGGTGGACGCCGTGCGGACGCTGCCCGGTGTCGACCCGTCACGCATCGCCCTGACCGGCGGCAGCCAGGGCGGCGGCATCGCCATCGCCGCAGCTGCCCTGGTCGAGGCCCACGTCGGACCGATCACCGCGGTCCTGCCCGACGTCGCGTTCCTGTGCGACTGGGAGGGCGGCACCGACATCGCCGTCGGCGGCCCGTACCTGGAGCTCGCGACCTACCTGTCCGTGCACCGCGACGCAGCCGACACGGTGTGGGACACCGCGGCGTACTTCGACGGGGTGAACCACGCCGCCGGCATCACCGCCCCGGCGCTGTTCTCCGTGGCCCTGATGGACGACGTCGTGCCGCCGCGCACCACCTTCGCGGCCTTCAACGCGCTGGGGTCGGACGACACGCACGCGTCGGCCGACCGCCAGATCGAGGTCTACCCGTACAACGGGCACGAGGGCGGCGGGTTCCGGCACTGGGAACGACAGGTGGCGTTCCTGCGGTCACGGGGTGTGGTCCGACCCGTGCAGCGCTCCTGAAGCGTCTCCGATCCCACCGTCGCGCCCGGCCGCGGCGCGAACGAGCGGCTCACCAGGTCCGCACACCGATGACCGTGATGGTCGGTCGGTGCCGAGCTCGTGACCCGTCCTCGGTCCTGACGACCGTCCACGACCTGATCACGCCCACCGCCGGGCTCACCAGGGTGTGGTCGAGCGGCATGGCGAGTGCCGGGACGACCGAGGTCGGCCAGGTCCCGAGGCTCGCGGCGTGCACGGTCGACGCGGCGTCCTGACACGCTCCGAGTCCGCCGCCCCCGAATGCGTCCACCGATGCGTTGAAGTCCCCTGCGACGACGACCTCGGCATCGTCCGCGCAGGTCCGGCGCACCCAGTCGAGGTCCGCGCGCCAGCCCGCGAGTCCGCGCAGGAGGGGCTGCGGCGCATGCACCGCGACGATCGTCGGGGCACCCGGAACCGACACGACCAGGGTCTTCACGGGGTCGATGCCCGGGCGCCTCGTGGCGTGCGCGGCGAGGTCGTCCCGGACGAGCACGGCGACCTGCGCACCGGGCTCGGCGAACACGTGCACCGGTCGGCCGCCCTGTCGCATGGCGTCGGCGACGTCCTCGGCAGCGGCGAGCGAACCGGCGTCGGGCAGCACGACCACGTCGGCGCGGGCTGCCGAGGCAGCGCGCCCGATCGTCGTGGGCGCGACCAGACCGCCGTTCGTGTTCCACTCGAACACACGGAGGCCCGCCGCGCGCGGTGGCTCGACGTCGAAGCCCCTCGCCTCGAGGACCACACCGTTCGTTCCCGCGAGGGCGACGAGCACGGCACCGACCGCGAACGCGACGACCCGCACCCGGCGCCGCGCGATGCCGAGGACGATCAGCGCCACGGCCACGACGACGCAGCCGACCGACACCACCGCGCGCGCGGGCAGCACCGCGGCGAGCACCGGCGCCCGGGCGATCCCGAGCCACGGGGCGGAGACGAACGCGCCGCCGAGCACCACCACCACGGAGACGACGACGGTGGACGCGACGGCTCGGCGGGTCAGCACCGCCCCACGGTGCCGTGTCGGGGTGACAGAACACCCACGGATCGTGTGTCGGTGCTCTCAGGGACGCATCCGCGAGAGCCGTCGGGGTGTCACGCCCGCCGCATCGTGTCCCGGGGGTACTCGCCGTGGCGCTCGAGGTAGGCGGCCGAGAACCGACCAGCGTGGGCGAACCCCCACTGGCGGGCGACGTCGGCGATGCTCGTCCCCGCCGGGTCGGCGTGCAGGAGCTCGTCGCGCACCCGGTCGAGACGGACCCCGCGCAGGTAGCCGTTCGGGCTCACCCCGAGCTGCCGCTGGAACGCCTGCTGCAGTGCACGCAGGCTCAGGGAGGCCACCTCGGCCAGGTCGGTGCTCGTGATCGGCAGGTGGGCGTGCTCGTGCACGTACTCGACGGCCCGGCGGATGTGCGCGTTGCGCGGGAGCAGCAGTTCGTCCGGCAGCGTGGCCGACACGACCGGGTACAGCTCGAGCAGCGCCAGTGCCCCCAGCCGGCCCATCTCCGCCTGCAACAGCGGCGAGACCTGCCGATCCAGCACCGTGTGCGAGATGAGCTTGACGGTGTTCCGCCACATCGTCACGGCCCGGTCGTCGGGTTGCACGGTGTGGTCGAGCTGCACGCCGCCCGACGCCGCGCCGCGCTCGCCGGCGACCTCCTCGAGCGACGCCCGGTTGATCTGGACGAGACGCTGGTCGTAGTCCTGGTACGTGAACGCGGCGCCGTCCTGCGGCCACAGCTGCGGCCGGCCCACGGCGCTCACGAGGCGGTCGTCACCCTCGCCGATGAAGCCGGTACCCCGGGTGATCCACTGCACGACGAAGTCGTCCGACGGCGTCATGACGCCGTCGAGGTGTCCGTCGAACCGGATCGCGCGCAGCGTCATCGTCGAGTCGCCGACCGCCGAGTACCGGAAGGTGAAGGGCTGCGCGGTCGTCTCGGCGCACCATTCGGAGGCGTCGTACGCCCCGACCAGGAAGTCGCGTGCTTCGTCGACGTCGGCAGACCGGACGTCGTCCTGCACGCGAGCTCGTTCGTCTGTCATCGGTTCACCGAGAGCAGTGTGACCGAACGGACACGCGTCGTCCGTGTCGCTGTCCGAGAAGCGCTACCGACGATCGTCGGCGCGTGGAACGGACGCTCGTGGCGACGGGACGATGTCCGGATTTCGACCGCCGGGCCGCTCCCGACATCCGCGATCCGTCGAGTCTCCGGTCCTGGCGCGCACCGACGACCCCGCTGCTCGTACGGTCGTGTCATCCAGCGGCAACGGGCCGCTCAGGAGAACACGAGGACGACATGACCGCCGTGACCGCAACTCCGGTCCACCCGATCAGCGCACCCAAGCACGCCTTCGAAGCGACGTCGGTGTCCGGCCGGCGCAACCGCCACCGCGGCGGCTTCAGCGAACTGCGGGATGCCCAGCGACAGCGCACGCTGCAGATCGCCGCGGTGAGCACCGGGATCGTCTCGGTGAGCGTCCTCGCGTCCGCCGCCGCCGTGCTCGGACTCTCCGCGTGATCCGCGACGGATCCGCGGTCGAGGACGTCCGCACCCAGGCCATCGACATGACCGCGCTCTTCGCAGAACAGGAACGGCACGATGCCTGACCAGACCACGCTCGAGCAGCTCCGCCAGAGCCCCGTCGAGTGGCGACGACGCGGTCTGACGCCGCCCGCCGACCTCCACGAGATCGTCCAGGCCCGCCTCAGTGCGCACATGGGTCACGCCGACCCGTCCTACGCGGACTTCTTCGTGTCCTGACACCTGCCGCCGTCCGCACCGATCGATAGGGTGATCCCCACTTCCCCATGACGCTCCTCACACTCACGCCCCCGGCCGTCGAGACGACCGCGCAGCGCACCGCATCCAAGGCCGCCGACGACCTCTTCACGGCGCACGGCGTGATCCCGGTGCGCTTCGAGGACGTCGCCGCGCACGCGGGCATGAGCGTGGACGAGCTGACGGCGGCCTACCCGTCCAAGCAGGCGCTCGTGGTGGCGGTCCTGCGACGCTGGCACGGCGCGTGGCGTCGCGCCCTGGACCACATCGCCACCACCTCGGCGGATCCCCGCGACGAGATCCTCGGCATCTTCAGCTACCTCGAGGAGTGCTTCGCGGACGAGGGGTGGCGCGGCTGCGCGTTCATCAACGGACACGCCGAGCTCGGACGGCAGGACCCGGAGATCGCCGCGCTCGCAGCCGAGCACTTCCGCGACGTCGCGAGCCACCTCACGTTGCTCTGCACCCGTGCGGACATGCCGGCGCACATCGCCGAGACCCTGTCGCTGCTGGTCGAGGGCGCCCGGGTGGAGTCAGCCGTGCAGGGATCGGCGAAGCCGGCCCGGAGCGCGCGACTCGGAGCGGCCATGATCATGTCGGTGTTCGAGGAGCGCACGACGTTCTGACCGCACGTATGATCCGGGGAACCACTCGTCACCGAAGACGGAGACCGGAATGACGCGCACCGAGCCCACCACCGCCGCTCACCACGGCACCCCCAGACCGACCCGGGCCACCGCCTCGGTCGCCGCGATCCTGGCCGAGTCCGCCGCGCGGTACCCGGACGACGTCGCCGTGATCGTCGGTGACCACCGCACCACCTACGCCGAGCTGTGGTCCGAGACCCTCGCCTACGCCGGAGCACTCCGGGCCCGCGGGGTCACCGAGGGATCGCGCGTGGCGATGCTCGTGCCGAACGTCGCGGACTTCGCCCGCGTCTACTACGCCACGCTCGCACTCGGCGCCGTCGTCGTCCCCGTGCACGCGCTGCTCAAGCGGCGCGAGATCGAGTACCTGCTGCAGGACAGCGGCGCCATGCTGCTCGTCTGCGCTGCCCCGCTGCTGGCCGAGGGCGCAGCCGGTGCCGAGCTCGCCGGCGTCGACGTCATCACGGTCCTCGCACCGGCCGACCACGACGACCACGACGACCGCGACGACCGCGACGGCCACGACGGCCCGGACCGCCTCGAGGCCCTGGCCGCGGCAGCCGAACCCCTCGACACCTACGTCCCCCGCGACCCCTTCGACACCGCGACGATCCTGTACACGAGCGGGACCACCGGCAAGCCGAAGGGTGCAGAGGGCTCGCACTTCGCCCTGCTCGAACAGGTCAACACGAACCTGATGAGCACCTTCGACATGCACCGCGGCGACGTCCTGCTCGGGGCGCTCCCGCTGTTCCACACGTTCGGTCAGACCTGCACGATGAACACCGGGTTCCGCGCCGGCGCCACCATCGTGATGCTGCCGAAGTTCGACGGCGACGCAGCACTGTCGGCGATGGTCGAACACGGCTGCGAGATCTTCATGGGGGTGCCGACGATGTACATGGCACTGCTCGACGCCGCGACCCGCAACGACGCGAGACCGGACCTGCGCTACGCGATCTCGGGCGGAGCGTCGTTGCCGTTGGCCGTCCTCGAGCGGTTCCAGACGGTGTTCGACGCGCCGATCCACGAGGGCTACGGCCTGACCGAGACGTCGCCCGTGGCCACCTTCAACCACGTCGGCCGAGCGCCGCGACCGGGGACGATCGGGACGCCCGTGTGGGGTGTCGACGTCGAGATCGCCGACCCGGCCACGCCCGACGCGATCGTGCTGCTGCCGCACGGCGAGATCGGTGAGCTCGTCATCCGCGGGCACAACCTGATGAACGGGTACCTGGACCGGCCGGAGGACACCGACGCGGCGATCGTCGACGGGTGGTTCCGCACCGGCGACCTCGGCACGAAGGACGACGACGGCTTCCTGACGATCGTCGACCGCACCAAGGACATGATCATCCGCAACGGCTACAACGTGTACCCGCGGCAGGTCGAAGAAGTACTGGCGACGCACCCGGACGTCACCATGGCGGCGGTCTTCGGCGTCCCGCACGAGCTGCACGGCCAGGAGATCGAGGCCGCCGTGGTGCTCCGAGCCGGCGCGACCGTCAGTCCGGACGAGCTCGTCCACTTCGTGTCCGACGAGATCGCGGCGTACAAGTTCCCGCGCGTCGTGCACGTGGTCGACGCCCTGCCCCTCGGACCGAGCGGCAAGGTCCTGAAGCGGACGCTGGTCGAGCAGTTCAGCACACCGGTCGACGCGGCGGCTGCTCCGGCCTGACACACTCGGGGCGTGATCACCAGGCCGCGTTCCGCATGCTTCGCCGTCGCCCTGACCGCGGGCCTCGTCCTGTCCGGGTGCGCCGGCCCCGCGGGCGTGGGCGCCGGCCCCACGGGCGCGGACGCCAGCACGCCCGCCTGGTTCGACGTGACGGGCTTCCAGCCGGAGGGAGCGGACCCCGGGCTGATCGACGCCAGCGCATCGGCGTTGGACGTCGTCGGCGTCGACGGGCTGCTGCTGAGCCGGACCGGCGAACGCGTCACCGCACCGTCTCCCGAGGCCAGGACACAGCGCGACCGGGCGCACGCCCGCGGGCTCGAGGCGCAGCTGCTCGTCAGCAACTACGCCGACGGCGACTTCAGCGAGCCGATCGCCCGGAGGATGCTCCGGTCCCCCGCCAACCGGTCCCACGTCGTCCGCGCGCTCGCGACCGACGTGGGATCCGGCGGGTGGGACTCGGTCATGATCGACCTCGAGGCGTTGACCGCGGCCGACACGGCGGGTTTGACGGCCTTCGCGCGGGAGCTCCGTGCGGCGGTCGGCGACGACGTCCGGCTCGACATCGCCCTGTCGGCGTCGACGACCGCGGCCGGGTACGCGCGCATGGGGTACGACGTCCGGGCACTCCGCGCTCCGCTGGACCACCTCACACTGATGGCCTACGACCAGCACGGCCCGTGGGAGCCGGACGCACCGGGGCCGGTCGGGTCGTTGCCCTGGGCGGCGGAGTCCGCCAGGGCGCTCGCCACCCTCGCACCCGCCGACCAGATCGTGCTCGGCGTCGCCGGGTACGGCTACCACTGGAAGGGGCCGCGACCGGCGGGGCAGCTGTCCGACGACCAGGCCCGTCGTCGCGTCCGGAAGGCCGGCGTCACCCCGACATGGAACGCGACAGCGGGCGAGTGGACGGCGGCCCTGCCCAGCGGCGAGGTGCTCTGGTGGTCCGACGCGCGGTCGCTGCGCGAGCGCGTGGCCCTCGCCGAGCGGCTCGGCCTGACCGGGGTCGCCGTCTGGTCCCTGGACCTGTCCGACACGCTGGTCACGGTGCACTGACGGCGACCAACGAGCGGACGGGAGGCCCGGTGCGGGCCCGCCACGGGCCTCCCGTCCGCCGCCGCGCGACGCAACCGCCGTGGCGGGCTTGACAGCGTCGGCTAATGGTCTTAGCTTTTAGCTAACACACTTAGCCATGGAGGCAGTCATGCTCGAACACCTGCGCACCGACGACGGCACCATCGCGTACGACGTCAGCGGCGACGGACCGCTCGTCGTCCTCGCACACGGCATGGGCGACAGCCGGCACGCGTACCGGTTCCTGGTCCCCGAGCTCGTCGCCGCCGGCTACCGGGTGGCGAACGTCGACATCCGCGGGTGCGGCGACTCGAGCACGGGATGGGCGTCGTACCAGCGCGCCGACATCGCTCGCGACCTGGTCGCCGTCGTCCGGCACCTCGGCGGCCCCGCGGTCATCGTCGGACAGTCGATCAGCGGTGGGGCGGCCACCATCGCCGCCGCCGATGCCCCCGACGTCGTCGCCGGCATCGTCGAGCTCGCGCCGTTCACGCGCAAGCAGTCGTTCGACCTCGGCGGCCTGCTCCGGAACCGCCACCACCGCGCCGGCACGTTCCAGCTCGCCAAGGTGATGACGACCGGGAGCCTGGCCGGCTGGCTGGCCTACCTGGACCTCGCCGTGCCGACGAAGCCGGCCGACTGGACCGAGGAACTGGGCCGCATCGAGTCGACGCTGCAGCAGCCGGAACGGATGGCGGTGCTGCGCGCGATGACGAAGACCTCGCCCGCCGACGCCGGTGCACGGCTGGCGGACGTGCAGTGCCCGGTCCTGGTGATCGAGGGCAGCGCCGACCCCGACTGGGCCGTCCCGCGGGCCGAGGGCGAGCGGGTCCTGGCCGACCTGCCCGACGGGCTCGGCGAGCTGGCCGTCATCGACGGTGCCGGCCACTACCCGCACACCGAGACCCCGACCGAGGTCCTCGCGCTCGTGCTCCCCTTCCTCGGCCGCACGCTCGCGCCGGTCGGTGGCCACCGTGGCTAGGGCAGGACTCGACCCCGCCGCCGTCACCACCGCCGCGGCGGGGCTGGCCGACGAGATCGGGCTCGCACGGCTGAGCATGAGCGTCGTCGCCGAACGGCTCGGCGTGAAGTCGCCGTCGCTCTACAAGCACGTCGACGGGCTCACCGACCTGACCCGCCGGATCGCGATCCTCGCCGCGAACGAACTCGGCGACGACCTGCGCGACGCGATGCAGGGGCTCGCCGGGCGCGATGCCGTCGAGGCGGCCGCGCAGACCGTCCGCCGGTACGTGCAGCGGCACCCCGGTCGGTACGAGGCGACGGTCGGGATCCGTCCCACCGGGCCGGACGACCCCTTGGCCGTCGCCCTGGAGCGCACCCTCGCCTCGTTCGCAGCGGCCCTGCGCGGCTACGGGCTCGACCCCGCCGACGAGGTGCACGCGCTCCGCCTGCTGCGCAGTGTCCTGCACGGCTTCGCGACCATCGAGACGTCCGGCGGGTTCCAGATGCGCACCGACGTCGACACGAGCTTCGAGTGGATCATCGCGTTCCTCGACCGGGGGTTCCGCGCGACGACCGCTCCTGACCACGATCCGGACTCCCTGAACCGGTAGGGTTGTCACGAGCCAACATTCACTGCGGAAGGTGTGCCATGCCCCTCGACGATGAAGCCCCTGGTCGTGTGCTCGCACCGGGCCAGACCTGCCGGATCCGGATCTGGCACCGAGCCGATCGCAGTGTGACGACCGTGCACGAGTCCGCCGAGCGGCTCTACGAAGCGCCGAACTGGACCGCCGACGGCCGCCTCGTGCTGAACGGCGACGGGGCGCTCTGGACGATGCCGGCCGACGGCGCCGCAGCTCCGGAGCACGTCGCGATCGAGGGCGTCCCGCCCCTGAACAACGACCACGTGCTCGATCCCGACGGCGTCACCGTGCACGTCAGCGCGAACGACTTCCACATCTGGAGCGCCCCGCTCGCCGGCGGCGCAGCGACCCGGGTCACCGCGGACGACGGCGGCCTGCACTTCCTGCACGGCGTCAGCCCCGACGGCTCCGAGCTCGCCTACGTCCGGCTCGACCCGTCCGGTGACGCCGTCTGGTCCTCGGGGACGATCCGGGTGATGGGCGTCGACGGCGGCGCGGACCGCGCCGTGACGACGGACCCCTCCGCCGCCGACGGCCCGGAGTGGACGCCGGACGGCGCGTGGATCCTGTTCAACACCGAGCAGTTCGAGTCCGCACCGGGGCACGCGCAGATCGCCCGGATCCGACCGGACGGCACCGGGATCGAGCAGCTCACCGTCGACGAGCACGTCAACTGGTTCCCGCACCCCGCCCCGACCGACGACGCCGCCGTCTACCTGTCGTTCCCGCCCGGCACCGAGGGGCACCCGGCCGACGAGCGCGTGCGGTTGCGCCTCGTCACCGGTGACGGATCCGTCAGCACCTGGGGACCCGAGGTCTGGCAGGCAGCCGAGACCGTCGTCGAGCTCGACGGCGGGCAGGGCACCCTCAACGTCAACGGGTGGGCTCCCGACGGGTCCGGCTTCGCCTTCGTCGACTACCCCACCGGAGACCCCGCATGATCGTCCACACCGTCTGCTTCACGCTCGTCCACGCCGCCGGCTCCCCGCACGAGGCCGCGTTCCTCGAGACCGCCCGCGACACCCTGCCGGCGATCCCCGGCGTGCAGGACTTCACGGTGTCGCGCCAGGTGTCCACGCAGAGCGACTTCCGGTTCCAGTTCTCGATGGCGTTCGCCGACCAGGACACCTACTCGGCGTACGACGCGCACCCCGCGCACCAGCGCTTCGTCGCCACCCGCTGGGCGGACGAGGTCGCGTCGTTCCAGGAGTTCGACTTCGTGCCGCTGCCCGCCTGAGGGGGCGTCCGCTGGGCGTCCGCCGGGCCCCCCAGGTTCCGAAATCGTCGCATCTCGGGGCGCCCTGGGGCCGTCCGCGGAACCTCGGGGAACGTGAGCGGCAAGTCGTGGAACCTCGCGGATCGCGGACGCGGGCTGCGAAGGCGACCCCCAGGTTCCGAAATCCTCGCATCTCGGGGCGCTCTAGGGCCGTCCGCGGAACCTCGGGGAACGTGAGCGGCAAGTCGTGGAACCTCACGGGTCGCGGACGGGACCGGGTGACGGACGGGAGGCACGGTGCCAGCTGGCACCGGGCCTCCCGTCCGCATCTGGTCGCGTCAGGGACGCAAGGCGAGGAACGCGCGCAGGCCAGCGACGACCAGGTCGTGGTCCTCCATCGAGGACAGGCCGGAGGCCGTCGCCGCGGCGACCACTCCGGCGCCGCGGACCCGGATCGGGAACGACCCTCCGGTCACGGCGTACTCGGCGCCGAGCCACCCGATCGCGGCGGGATCGACCCCGGCGGCGGACAGCCGGGCGTCGACGAGGGCACTCGACTGCTCCATCCGGAGCACCACCGCGGCCTTGCGGTCGATCCAGACGTGCTGGTCCGGGGTGATGCCCGGGGTCGCCGCGCGGAACAGCCCGAGGCCAGGACGCCGGATGTCGATGCCGACGGCGTGGCCGGCCTCGCGGGCGATGCCGCGGATCAGGGAGCCCAGCTCCCAGGCGTCGTCGTGGGTGAAGGCGTCGAGCACGAGGTCGCGCTCCTGCTGTTCGAGGGTGGTGATGCGGTCGGACATCGTCGTCTCCTGCTCAACCCGCGGCGATCTGCGCGCGGGCGGTGTCGATGGTCTCGAGGATCGAGATCGTCTCGTCGAGGGTGTGGAACGGGGACTCCGTCCGCCCCTCGCCGACGAAGCGTGCCAGGGCGGTGGCTTCCCAGGCCAGGGCGGCAAAGCCCCGCAGGGGTGTCGGGTCCTGCCAGTGCAGGGCGGGCGAACCGTGTGCTGCTGCCGAGATCGTGAAGGTCGTCGGGTTGTAGAACGGTCCGGCGAAGTCGATCGTGCCCTCGGTGCCGGCGATCGACGCGGTCGTCGGCGTCCGCGCGGCGATGGTCGTGTGCAGGACGGCCTGGGCGGCGCCGTGTCCGAGGACGAGTGAGCCGGAGGCGTCGACGCCGGACTCGGTCATCCGGCCCCGTGCCGTGACGCGGTCCGGGGACCCGAGCACCATCGAGGCGAACTGCACGGTGTAGATGCCGAGGTCGAGCAGCGCTCCCCCGCCGAGCTCCGGACGGAACAGCCGGTGGTCCGGGCCGAACGGGATCGCCTGGCCGTGATCGGCGAGCACGCTGCGCACCTCGCCGAGCGCACCGTCCGCCAGCAGGGTGCGGAGCACCGAGGCCTGCGGCAGGTAGCGGCTCCACATCGCCTCCATGACGAACACGCCGGCTGCGCGGGCGGCATCGGCGACCGCACGGGCTTCGGCAGCGGTCACCGTGAAGGGCTTCTCGACCAGGACGTGCTTGCCGGCGGCGATCGCGGCGAGGGCGGTCGGCGCGTGGTCGCTCTGCGGGGTCGCGATGTACACGACGTCGACATCGGACCGTGCCAGCAGTGCGTCGACGCTGCCGAGCGCGTTCTCGATCCCCCGTTCCGCGGCGAACCGTTCGGCCCGGTCGAGCGAACGTGAGGCCACCGCGACGACGCGTTGGGCGGTGTGGGCACCGAGCGCGTCGGCGAACTCACCGGCGATCCAGCCGGGGCCGACGATGCCCCAACGCAGGGGCGGGCTCGCCGGAATCGGCGGTGAAGACGTCGGGTTCAGGCAGGGCGCTCGGGATCATGGTGGCGAGGTTAGCACGAGCCAAAACGACGTGTGGGCGATGCGGAACGACATGGTGGACGTCGTGCGCCGACCACGATGTCGTTCCGGGTCAGCGCGCGACGGGACCCGTCGACTCGCGCACCACGAGGCCGGTCGGTGTCGCGACCCGACGTCGCTCACCACCGTCACCCGAGGTCCGGTCGAGGACCGCAGCGAGGGCCGCCTCGACCGTCGCCTCGACGTCCTGGTGCACCGACGTCAGGCGGTGGTAGCTGAGCGACGCGAGGTAGCTGTCGTCGAAGCCGACCACCGACACCCGCCCCGGCACGTCGACCCCGTGCTGCGCGAAGACGGCGAGCAGGCCGGTGGCGCACTGGTCACCGCAACAGACCACGGCGGTGGGCAGGGCGTCGCGGGCGACGAGCGTGCGGGCGGCTGCGGCGCCATCCTCTTCGCTGAAGCCGCTGGGGACGACGTCGGTCTCGGCTGCGAGTCCGGCGCCCTGCATCGCGTCGCGGTAGGCGGTCGCACGATCGCGGCCGACCAGTCCGTCCTCGCCACCGACGTACGCGATGCGGCGGTGACCCAGGTCGACCAGGTGCTCGACCGCCGCGCGGAGCCCACCGACCTCGTCCACGTGCACGTTGTCGGCGTACGGGGCATCCGTCCACTCACCGAGGAGCACGACCGGCACGAGACGGCTCGCCTCCTCGAGCGCGGTCGCGTCGGGGTCGGGGTTGAACACGACGAGGGCCTCGACGCGTTCGCCGAGCAGGTCGGCCACCACCTGGTCCGTGGAGCGCTCGGCGCCGGCGGGCCCGAGGGCGACGCCGAAGCCCTGCTCGGCCGCACGCGCGAAGAGCCGTTCGACGAACCGCACCTGGAACGGGTTGCGCATGCTGAAGACCGCGCCGATGAGCCGCGTGCGGCCCTCGCGGAGCAGCCGGGCCGAGGTGTGCGGCCGGTAGCCGAGTTCAGCGGCCGCCGCGAGGATCCGGTTGCGGGACGCCGCGCTGGGACCGGGCGCACCGCGGAGCACGAGCGAGACGAGCTGCCGGGACATCCCGACGTGCTCGGCGACGTCGCGCATCGTCGGCAGGCGGCCACCGGTGGGGCGCCGCTCCGGCAGGTCGTCGGTCCCCGTCGTCACCCGGCCAGTCTGGCACGTGCGAAGGACGCGCCGACCAGGCGGCCCGTGACGGTCAGGTGAGCCCGACGTTCCGCAACCACCGGTCGAGGTCGTCTCCGGCAGCGCGCTCGCGGACGTCTTCGCCGCGCACTGCGAGCCCCTCGCCGAGCGTCGCCCCGGTGTCGAGGTCGCGGTAGAAGGACTCGGTGGAGCCCAGACCGCTCACCGCGTACGTGACGATCGGCAGCAGCCGCTTGCCGGACAGGTCGACGGCCTCGACGAAGGTCGCCATGATCATGGGCGGCTGGACGTTCCAGATCGGGCTCCCGAGCAGCACCGTGTCGTAGGCGCGCAGATCGGGCAGTTCGCTCGCGATCTCCGGACGGGCGTCGTCGTCCTGCTCCGTGCTGTTGCGCGCCACGGTGGCGTCGTAGCGGTCGGAGTAGGGGTCGGCGGCCTCGATGCGGACGACGTCGCAGTCGATCCGGTCACCGATCAGACGGGCGAGGACCTCGGTGTTGCCGATGTCGATGGTGCGCCGGCCGCCGTTCCAGTAGTTCTCGCCGGGTCGGGAGAAGTACGCCAGCAGGACGCGGTCGTCGCGCGCGGTCGGGGACACGGTGCTCCTCGGGGTGGTGGACGGAGTGGGCGCGGTGGTGCACGCGGCCAACAGCCCACCCACGGCGACACTGAGCGTGCTCGCTGTGGCGGTCCGCAGCACCTGGCGGCGGGTGGACTGCCGGCCGGGCACGCAGATCAGGCTTCGGCGCGACCGGTGAGCCAGCGGACCATGTCGGGGTCGACGTGGGAGAAGAACTGCGACTCACCCGCCTCGAGCTCGGCGATCGTCGCCATCTGCTCGTCGGTGAGCTCGAAGTCGACGACGTCGAGGTTCTGCCGCATGCGCTCGGGCTTGACGGACTTCGACACGACCACGACGCCGCGCTGCACGAGCCACCGGAGCACGACCTGCGCGACCGACTTGTCGTGCGCCGCACCGATCTCGGACAGGACCGGGTTGGCGAACAGGTCGTTCTTGCCCTCGGCGAACGGCGCCCAGGCCTCGAGCTGCACGCCCTCGCCCCGCAAGAGTTCCTGGTAGTCGGCCTGCTGGTGGAACGGGTTCGTCTCCATCTGGTTCACCGCGGGCACGACGTCGGCGAACGCGATCAGGTCCACGAGTCGGTCGGCGGCGAAGTTGGACACGCCGATCGCGCGGAGCCGGCCGTCTCGGTGCGCCGTTTCGAGGGCACGCCACTCGCCGTAGTAGTCACCGAACGGCTGGTGGATCAGGTACAGGTCGAGGTAGTCCAGGCCGAGCTTCTGCAACGACGTGGTGATCGCATCACGGGCGCCGTCCTCGCCGCGGCGCTGGATCCACAGCTTCGAGGTGATGAACAGCTCCTCGCGGGGCACACCGCTGGCGGCGATGCCACGGCCGACGGCTTCCTCGTTGCCGTACGAGGCGGCGGTGTCGATCAGGCGGTAGCCGGCCGTGATCGCAGCGGTGACGGCCTGCTCGGTCTCGTCGGCGGGGATCTGGTACACACCGAAGCCGAGCTGCGGCATCGTCGTACCGGTGTTGAGGGTCACTGTGGGAGTCGTCTTCGCCATGACTCCCATGAGACTCCCGCGGCGGCGTCCGTGGGAGGGCGGGCTCTTCCGTGTACCAGCAGTCACTCCTTCGCGACAGCGCGTCGTCGTACGGTGAGGGGCATGGACAACCAGGCCGAGGTCAGTGACTTCCTCCGCACCCGGCGTGCTCGCATCACGCCCGAGCAGGCCGGCCTCATCAGCGGCGGTCGGCGACGCGTCCCCGGGCTCCGTCGCGAGGAGGTCGCGATGCTCGCGGGGACGAGCATCGACTACTACGCAAAGATCGAGCGCGGGAACCTCTCCGGGGTGTCGACCGAGATCCTCGAGGCGATCGCCCGTGCGCTGCAACTGGACGACGCCGAGACCGAGCACCTGCACGACCTCGCCCGCGGCGCGGCTCCGGCCCCGATCCGTCGGCGGACCACCACGCCGGAGCCGGTCGTGCGTCCGAGCCTCCAACGCTTCCTCGACACGGTCACCGGGACACCGACGTGGGTGCGGAACCGGCAGATGGACATCGTCGCGACGAACCCGCTCGGGCGGGCGCTCCTGGCACCGGTCCTCGACGCCCCGGGCGCGCAGGGCAACAACGCACGCTTCACGTTCCTCGACCCTGCGGCCCGGACCTTCTACCCGGACTGGGTGGCGGGCGCGAACAGCATCGTCGCGACGCTCCGACAGACTGCCGGACAACACCCGCACGACAAGGAACTCACCGGACTCATCGGGGAGCTCGTGACCCGGTCCGACGAGTTCCGGGCCCGCTGGGCTGCCCACGACGTGCGGTTCCACCGCACCGGTGCGAAGCGGATCCACCACCCCGACGTCGGCGACCTCGAGTTCACGTACGAGGCGTTCGACCTGCCTGACAGTCCCGGGTGGACCATGTACGCCTGCACGGCGACAGCCGGGTCGCCCACCGGAGAACGCCTCACCCTGCTCGGCAGCCTGTCGGCGACCTCGGCAACGAGCTGACGTGGGTACCGTCACTCCCGTGCCCGGTCCTCGCCTCATCCACCACCTCGGGGTCTTCGCCAGCGACTTCGCCGCGAGCGAGGCGTTCTACACGGCAGCACTCGCGCCACTGGGGGTCGAGGCGGGCTACCGCACCGAATCCGTCGCCGAGTACTGGACCACCGGCCAGGACACCCCGAGCGTCTCGCTCGAGACCGCACCCACGACGGCGACGGTGACCCGTGGTCTGCACCTGGCGTTCGAGGCGTCGAGCCGCACCGAGGTCGATGCGTTCCACCGGGCGGCCGTCGCGTCCGGCGGGCTCTCGCGCCACGAGCCTCGGTACTGGCCCGAGTACCGCGCCTACACGGCGTTCGTGAGCGACCCCGACGGCAACAACGTCGAGGCGCTCGTCAAGGAGCACTGAGCGCGGCGACGCCGCCCGTCGGTTCCCTCAGCGTGCCTGCAGGCGACCGTTCGCCGACGCGGCGGCGTCGGTCATGCGTCGCAGGAACGCCAGGACGACCCGCGTCTCCACAGGATCGGTGTCCCGCACCGTGGCGGCGATCTCGGCACCGGAGAACGCGAGGAACCGCCCGCTCTCGGCTCGCGCGGACTCGGTCGGCCGCAGGGTGACCCGCCGTCGGTCGGCGCTCTCGCGGTGCCGGGTGACGTGCCCGGCCCCTTCGAGGCGGTCGAGCAGTACCGACGTGGCGCCCGACGTCATGCCGATCCGCCGGGCCAACTGCGCCGGGGAGAGTGGCTCGCCGGCCTGGTCCGCCCACACGATCTGCCCGAGGGCGTTCGCGTCGGAACCGGGCAGACCGATCCACGACGACAGGTGGCGCTGGAGTTCGTCGAAGGTGACGGCCCAGTCGCGCAGCGCGTGCATGACGGCCACCTCGTCGTCGGACCACACCGTGGTGAGGGGGTCGATGTCGGGCATCCAGCTTCCTTTACTGTGCAGTTGCTTTACTGTGAAGCATGACCTTACAGCACGCAGTGATCTCCGGAGCCAGCATCGCAGGCCTGTCCGCCGCCTGGTGGTTGCGCCACGTCGGGTGGCAGGTGACGGTGATCGAACGTGCGCCGTCCTTCCGCGACGGCGGGCAGAACGTCGACGTCCGCGGGGTCGCTCGCGAGGTGCTCGAGCGCATGGGCCTGGTCGACGCCGTCCGCGCACGCAACACGACCGAGACCGGGACGGTGATCGTCGATCGTGACGGCAACGTCCGGTCCGAGCTGCCCTCCGACGGCCCGGACGGTGCCACCGCCGAACTCGAGGTCCTGCGCGGCGACTTCGCCCGGGTGATCCTCGACGATCTGCCCGACGGCGTCAGCATCGTCTACGGCGAGACGATCCAGGACGTCGACGACCAGGCCGGCGGACGCCGGGCGACCGTGACCACCGACGCCGGACGGGTGCTCGACGCCGACCTCGTGGTCATCGCCGAGGGCGTCCGCTCCCGGACCCGCGACAGGCTCTTCGCCGCGGAGGGCGAGGTCGACGAGCGGGACCTCGGGGTGACCATGGTCTTCGGGACGATCCCGCGCACGCCGTCCGACGACGACCGCTGGCGCTGGTACAACGCCGTCGGCGGGCGTCAGGTCCACCTGCGCCCGGACCCGTACGGCACGACGCGGGCGATCCTGGCCTACGCCGGCGGCGACGACCTGGTCGGCCGCTCGCGGTCGGAGGCCCTGGCGACACTGCGGACCCGCTACGCCGACGCCGGCTGGCAGACCGAGCGCGTGCTCGACGGGTTCGACGGCTCGGACGACGTCTACCTGGACGAGCTGACCCAGATCCGGATGCCGCGCTGGCACCGCGGCCGCGTGTGCGTGATCGGCGATGCGGCCTGGTGCGTGACACCGATGGGTGGCGGTGGCGCTTCGCTCGCCCTGACGAGCGGGTACGTGCTGGCGGCATCGGTCACGGCGGACGAGGACCTCGACCGCGCGCTCGACGCCTTCGACACGTGGATGCGCCCCCTGGTCGACAAGATCCAGGGCATCCCGAAGGGCATCGTGCACTTCGCGTACCCGCAGACCCGGCTCGGGCTCGCCGCCCGGGGTGTGGCGGACAAGGTGCTGCTGTCGGCGCTCTTCCGACCACTGGCAGCACGGCTGACCCGGGTCGCCGACAGCGATCGCCCCCTGCCGCCACTGCCCGAGACCCTGCAGCAGGGTTCGCGGTAGCGCTGCCGGGGCGGGCCGTGCGTCCTGATCCGTCCGCACGGCCCGCCCCGTCGGCGCAGCCCCGGTTCAGGCCACCGTCCACTCGACCATCCGCGGGTCGTCCAGCGTGACCTCGCGCACCGGCCCGGTCACCATGACCGAGGCGCGCTCCGTCGCGGAGCCGGGGACGGGGTGTCGGACCGGCCCACCACCGGACGCGACGATCCCGCCTGCCGGCACCGGGCCTCCCGGTCGTGACGCCGCCGCGTGGGAGGCGACCCAGACCTGCACGTCCCCGGGTTCGACGACCCGGCGCATGCGCCGGTCGGTGAACGCGAACCGCTGGACGGGAACGCGGAAGCGGACCCGGGTGGACTCCCCCGCGGCGAGCGCGACTCGCGCGTAGCCGAGCAGCTGGACCTCGGGTCGGGTGACGCTGCCGTGCACGTCGTGGCCGTAGAGCTGGACGACGTCCTCGCCCGCGTGTGCGCCCGTGTTCCGGACGGTCACCGAGGCGTCGAACCACCCGTCGGAAGGCACCGACGCGTCGACCGTCAGCTCCTCGTACGCGAACGTCGTGTAGCCGAGGCCGAAGCCGAACGGGCGGACCGGCGTCGAGTCGGCGGCGGTGACGTCCGAGGGCCCCCCGAGCCGCGGGTGCAGGTACGTGTACGGCTGGGCGCCGGCGGCACGCGGCAGCGAGACGGGCAGGCGACCGGACGGCGATGCGGCGCCGGTGAGCAGCTCGGCGATGGCGGTGCCGCCCTCCTCGCCGGGGAAGAACGCCTGCACGACGGCCGCCGGACGTCCCGCGCTGGCCGGGCCAGCGGCGACGACGCCGTCGCCGTCGCCGTCGAGCGCCCACGCGATGGCGTACGGCCGCCCTGTGAGCAGCACCATCACGGTCGGCGTGCCGGTGGCGACGACCGCCTCGACGAGCGAGCGTTGCACGCCCGGCAGGTCGAGCGACTCGGTGTCGTTCCCCTCGCCGACGGTGCCGCGGCCGAACAGGCCGGCCTGGTCGCCGACGACGACGACCGCGACGTCGGAGGCAGCGGCCACGGCGACGGCGTCCGCGAACCCGGCACGGTCGGAGCCGGTGACGGCGCAGCCCGCGGCGAAGCGCACGGCATCGTCGCCGAGGGCGTCGACCAGCGCCTCGCGCACGGTCGGGATGGCGAAGCCGAGCGGCAGGTCGGGGTGCGACGCGAGCACGTGGTTGGCGAAGGAGTAGCAGCCTTGCAGGGCCTCGGCGCGGTCGGCGTTGGGGCCGATGACGGCGATGGACGCACCGGCGCGCAGCGGCAGCACGGGCGCGGCGGCCGGCACGCCTGCGCCAGCGCCAGCAGGCGCCCCAGCCCCAGCGCCAGCACCAGCGCCAGCGCCAGCGCCAGCGCCTGCGCCTGCGACCACATCGTGGTTCGACAGCAGCACCAACGACCGCGCCGCC
The DNA here is from genome assembly GCF_015350945.1 of Curtobacterium sp. VKM Ac-2884. Lineage (NCBI taxonomy): Bacteria > Bacillati > Actinomycetota > Actinomycetes > Micrococcales > Microbacteriaceae > Curtobacterium > Curtobacterium sp. VKM Ac-2884. The sequence goes on along the minus strand of NZ_JADKSA010000007.1, from coordinate 54,082 downwards.
AACTGCTTCGCCAACGAGCGGTGCAGCGGGGTGTCCAGGTCGATGCCGGTGGGTGGCTCGTCCTCGAACGCCTGCGGGTCGAGCAGCCCCAGACGCTCCTTCTGCCGCAGCACCCGCAGGACCGCGCGGTCGAGCAGGGCCTCGTCGAGCAGCCCCGAGCGGACCCGTTCGACGAGCGGCGCGAGGTAGGCGTCCCCGGTGGGCAGCTCGACGTCGATGCCCGCCTCGAGCGCCAGTGCCGCCGCTTCGCCACGATCGGCGGCGATGCCGTGCATGACCTCGAGGAACGCGACCGAGAAGTAGTCCGCGACGACGGTGCCGTCGAAGCCGAGTTCGTCACGCAGCAGGCCGGTCAGCAGTTCACCGTTCGCCGCGACGGGCACGCCGTCGATCTCGGCGTACGAGTTCATGACGCTCCGGGCGCCCCCGTCGCGCAGGGCCATCACGAACGGCGGCAGGTACACGTCGGCGACCTCGCGCGGTCCGGCGTGCACGGGTGCGTGGTTCCGCCCCGCCTGCGAGGCCGAGTACCCGAGGAAGTGCTTGAGCGTCGCGTCGACGCCGGCCGCCTGCAGGCCGCGCACGTAGGCGGTCCCCACGGTGCCGACCAGGTAGGGGTCCTCGCCGATGCACTCGTCGACCCGCCCCCATCGCGGGTCGCGGATCACGTCGAGGACCGGTGCCAGGCCCTGGTGCACGCCGAGCTGCCGCATCGACGCGCCGATGGCGGCGCCGACCTGCTCGACCAGCTCCGGGTCGAAGGCCGCACCCCACGCCAGCGGGGTGGGGAACGTCGCGGCCTTCCACGCGGCGAGCCCGGTCAGGCACTCCTCGTGCACGAGCGCGGGGATCCCGAGCCGGGTCTCGCGCTTGAGACGCCGCTGTTCCGCCCACAGCCAGGCCGCGCGGTCGTCGGGTTCGACCGGTCGCGTGCCGTAGACGCGGGTGAACTGGCCGATGCCGTCGCGGGTGATGTCCGCCAGGGTGCGGCCGTCGGCGGCCGCCGCCATCTCACCCTGCATGGGCGCGACGACGCCGGTCTGGTCGAGCCAGTAGCCGACGAGCTGCGCCGCCTTCTCGTCAAGGTTCATGGCGGCGAGCAGGGCGGTGGCGCGGTCGGGTCCGGTCGCGTCGGGTGCGTCGTGGTCGGCCTGGAGGCGCGGCTGGCGTCCGGTGTCCCGGGTCGCGTCCGTCGTCGTCACCCCTTCACCGCCCCGGTCAGGCCGCCGACGATGCGGCGCTGGAAGATGGTGAAGAACACCAGTGCCGGGATCATCGACATCGACGTGAACGCGAGCACCTTGGCCGTGTCGACCGAGTACTGCGACGAGAACGCCTGCACGCCGAGCGGCAGTGTGTAGCTGCCCTCGTTGTTCAGGATGAACAGCGGCAGGATGTAGCTGTTCCAGCTCGCGATGAACGCCAGGATGCCGACCGTGACGACGCCCGGCAGCGACAGCGGCACGACCATGCGGAAGAAGAACCCGAGGCGGCTGGCGCCGTCGATCGACGCTGCCTCTTCGAGCTCGTCCGGGATCGCCCGCAGGAACGGCACCAGGATGATGACCGTGGTCGGCAGCGCGAAGGCGATCTGCGGCAGGATCACGCCGGCCAGGCTGTTCGTCAGACCGAGGTCCTTCACGAGCAGGTACAGCGGCGTGATGGCGACGGTGATCGGGAACATCAGACCGGCGGCGAACAGGGCGTACAGCGCACCGCGGCCGGCGAACCGGTACCGGGCGAGCACGAAGCTCACCATCAGTCCGAGCACGACGACGCCCGCGGTGGTGGTCACGGCGCTGATCGTCGAGTTCGCGAGCTGCTGCCAGAAGATCCCGCTGGACAGCACGGATCCGTAGTTGCCGAGCTCGAACGGCGCTGGCAGCCCGGCCGGGCTCGTGGTGATCTGCGAGTTCGTCCGGAAGCCGCCCAGCACGATGTACAGCACCGGGGCGAGGTTCGCGGCGACGAACAGGATCGCCACCAGGTAGGTGAGCGGGTTCGCGCGACCGATGGCCGCGCTGGAACGCCGCTCCCGAGTGGCCCGCCGCCCGGGGGCGACGATGCTCGTGGTGGCCATCAGTTCTTCCTCTCGGTGAGTGCGCCCGCGGTGTCGCGGCGGAGCACGAAGCGCTGGTAGATCAGAGCGACGGCGAGCGAGATCACGAACATGACCACGGCGACGGCGCTGCCGAAGCCGAAGTTGCCGGACGTGCGGCCGTTGGCGACCATGTACGTCGCCATCGTCGAGGTGCCGGCGGTCGACGAGATGTACTGCCCCCAGATGATGTAGACGAGGTCGAACAGCTGCAGTGAGCCGATGATCGACAGGAACGCCCAGATCCGGATGGTGGGGCCGAGCAGCGGCAGGGTGATCCGCCGCTGGATCTGCCAGTAACCGGCACCGTCGATGGCCGCCGCCTCGAACAGCTCCTCGGGGATGCTCTGCAGGCCGGCCAGGAACAGGATCACCGCGAAGCCGATGTACTTCCACGAGATGATCACGAGCAGGGTCCAGATGGCGATGTCCGGGTTGGACAACCAGTCGGCCCGCAGCCCGCCGAGGCCCATGCCCTGGAGCAGGTCGTTCACCGCGCCGTTCGACTGGAGCATCAGGCTCCAGCCGGTGCCGACGATCACCTCGGAGATGACGTACGGCACGAACACGAGCACGCGGACGAGCCCGCGGCCGTGCATCTTCTGGTTGAGCAGGAGCGCGAGCACGATGGCGATCGGCCCCTGCAGCACGAGCGACAGCACGACGATGAAGCCGTTGTGCATCAGGACCGCGTGGAACGCCTTGTCCTGGAAGATGATCAGGTAGTTCTGCAGCCCCACGAAGTCGGTGGGCGGGCCGTAGCCCTGCCACTTGAAGAACCCGTAGTAGGCGGCCAGCACCACGGGCAGGATCACGAAGGTGACGAAGACGATGACCGCGGGGCCGGCGAGCACCGCGATCTCGACGCGCTTCCGCCAGTCCGCGATGCGGCGCGTGGACCGCCGTCCGGCGGGGAGCGGCGTACCGCTCCCCGCCGGGGACGTCCCCGCGGCCGTGTCCGACCCGGTGGTCGGGGTCGTGCCGAGCGAGGTGTCGAGGGTCATGGTCAGCCCTTGGCCGCAGCCTGGTTGGTGGTGTCCACGATGTCCTTCGCGCTGCCCTTGCCGGCGAGCAGGTCGACGACGCTGGTGTTCAGCGCGTTGCCGACGTTCTGGCCGTACAGGGTGTCCAGGTACTGCGAGACGAACGGGGCCTCCTGGTAGGCGGCGAGGGCCGACTTGAGGTAGTCCGCGTCGACGACCGACTGGGCCTCCTGGTTGACCGGGATGGCCTGGAACGCCGTGTAGTAGGCCTCCTGGTTGTCCTTCTGCACGATGAAGTTGAGGAAGTCCGTGCAGGCCTTCTTCGGCGCCTTCGCCGAGCAGGAGTTGCCGTCGACGCCGCCCATCATCGACTTCGGGTCACCCTTGCCACCGTCGATGGTCGGGAACGGGAACCAGCCGAGGTCGGCCAACGGCTTGCCGTCCGGGGTGAGCGAGCTGATCACGCCCGGGTCCCACGCCCCCATGAGCTCCATGGCGGCCTTGTGGTTGGCCAGCAGACCGGCGGAGCTGCCGGCACCCTGCTGGGCAGCGGTGGTCAGGAAGCCGTTGTTGAACGGCTCGGTGGCGTTGAAGTCCTCGAGCTGCTCGCCGGCCTTCGTCCAGCAGGCATTGTCGAACTTCAGCGACTTCGCCGCGCCCTCGAGCGTCTTCTGGCTGCACTCGCGCAGCGCGAAGTTGTAGTACCAGTGGGCGGCGGGCCAGGCGTCCTTCGCACCGACGGCGACGGGGTCGATGTCGGCGGCCTTGAGCTTCGCGATGTCGTCGTTCAGCTCGTCCATCGTGGTCGGGGTGCCGTCGATGCCGGCCTTCTGGAACAGGTCCTTCGAGTACCAGATGCCCTCGGGGAGCACGGCGCCGGGCATGGCGTAGGTGGCGCCGTCCTTCTCGTAGCCCGCGAACGTCCCGGCGCTGATCGACTTCTTCGCGTCGGCGCTGATGGAGTCGGAGATGTCCATGAGCTGCCCGGCGGCGATCATCGCGTCCATCTTGCCGCCACCGCGCTGCAGGAAGACGTCCGGCCCGTCGCCCGAGTTGAGCGCGGTCTGCAGCTTGCCGTCCAGGTCCTCGTTCTGGATCGCCTGGGTCTTGATGGTGACGTTCGGGTACTTCGCCTCGAACGCCTTGACCGTCGAGGCCCAGTAGGCCTTGCCCGGTCCGGTGGTGGAGTTGTGCCAGAAGGTCATCGTGACCTTCCCGTTGCCGTCGTCGGCCGCGTTGCCGCCTGCCGAGCAGCCCGTGGCCACCAGTGCTGTCGCCCCGATCAGCGCGATGGCTGCCGCGGCACGGATCTTCCTCGTCATCGTGGAACTCCTCGTGTCGTCGTTGACATGCAGCGACATCCACTGCCGCTGCGGAGAGCGTGCCAGGTGCTCCTGCCGCTTGTCAATCGATATCGATAACGTTTTCTACGCCGTTTCGACGCTCCATCAGCGGTACGGTGAGCACATGGACTCGGCACTCGGCGCGCGTCCCGGTGCCGGCCGGGTGACGATCGGCGACGTCGCACGGGTCGCGGGGGTCTCGATCCCCACCGTGTCGAAGGTCATCAACCAGCGCGACGGCGTCGCCGCGGCCACGATGATCCGCGTGCAGCAGGTCGTCGCCGACCTCGGCTACGAGACGTCCTTGGTCGCCCGCAGCCTGCGGAGCTCCCGCACCGGGGTCGTCGGCATCCTGGTGCCCGAGTTCGAGCCGTTCTCGACCGAGCTCCTGCGCGGCATCTCGAGCGCGACGACCGGCACCGGCTACGAGCTGCTCGCCTACGCCGGCCTGATGACCGGCGCCGACCGTCCGGGCTGGGAACGCCGGTCACTGTCACGTCTGTCCGGCACCCTCATCGACGGCGCCATCGTCGTCACCCCGACCACGGCCCTGTCGAGCTCGTCGATCCCCGTCGTCGCCATCGACCCGCACACCGGACCCGAGGGCCACGCGACGGTCGACGCCGACAACGAGGGCGGGGCCGTCCAGGCCGTCGAGCACCTGCTCGCGCTCGGGCACACCCGGATCGCGCACCTGCGCGGCCGAGTCGACCTGGCGTCCGCCCAGCTGCGCGAGGCCGGGTACCGCTCCGCACTGACCGCCGCCGGACTCACGATCGACGAGCGGCTCGTCCGCGACGGCGACTACCAAGAGGAGCAGTCCGCGGCCGTGGCGCGGGACCTGCTCACGATGGACGAGCGACCGACCGCGGTGTTCGCCGCGAACGACTCGTCGGCCGTCGGTGTGCTGCGGGCCGCGGCAGAGCTCGGCCTGCGGGTGCCGGAGGACCTGTCCGTCGTCGGGTTCGACGACGTCCCCCAGGCGTCGATCACGACACCACCCCTCACCACCGTCTCGCAGCCGCTGGCCGAACTCGGGTCCCGCGCGGTCGAGATGCTGCTGACGATGCTCCGTGGCGAGGCCGCGTCGGACCACGTCCGCCTGTCGACCACCCTGCGGGTACGCGCCAGCACCGGTCCCGCGCCGCGCGCCTGATCGCTGATCAGCGGCGCAGGGTCTGCTTCGGGTACTCGCCGAACCGCGCCGCGTACGACGCCGAGAACCGACCGAGGTGCGCGAACCCCCAGCGTCGGGCGACGTCCCCGATCGCTCCGACCTGCGGGTCGAGTGCGAGGAGTTCGCTGCGCACGCGGTCCAGACGGACGTCCCGCAGGTAGGTGAGCGGGGACACGTCGAACACCCGACGGAACGACTCCTGCACGGACCGCACGCTCAGGCCGGCCACCGCGGCGAGGTCGGCGATGGTCACGGTCTCGGACGCGTGCGCGTGGACGTACTCGACGGCGGCGCGCAGCCGGGCGTTCCGCGGCAGGGCCAGTTCCGCCGGCAGGTCGTCGAGCTGCGGCGGGAAGGTCTCGAGGAACGCGGCGATCGCGAGCGACTTCGCCTCGGTCCAGGTCTCCGAGTCCGGACCGCCCACACGGAGCGCGCGGGACAGCGCGGCGAGGGCACCCTGCCACCGGCCGTACATCGCGTTGTCCGGTTCGCGCGCGTGGTCGAAGCGGAGCGGCCGGTCCCCCAGGTCGAGCTGTTCGCCGGCGATCCGGTGCACGAGCTCCCGGTCGAGGTGCACCAGGCGCTGGTCGTGGTCCTCGGCTGCGAAGACGAACGCGGTGTCGCAGGGCAGGAGCGTCGGCACGTTCCGGTGCAGGTCCACCCGCTGCCCGGCGACGTCGAGGTGGGCGCTGCCGCTCGTCATCCACGCGACGATGTAGTCGGTGCTGATCGGCATCGCACCGCGCAGCACGCCGCGCATCTGGGACCGACGGATGCTGATCCCCGTGTCGCCGACCGCGGTGTAGCGGTAGACGAACTCGCTGCCGGTCTGCTGGGCGGACCACTGCTCGGCACCGTGCACCGTGGCCAGGTCACGCGCCGCTGACTCCGGATCGCTGCCGGACACCTCGAAGCGCACCGGCTCGCTCGCGCGTCCACCGGCGCGCGGGGCCTCGTAGGTGTCAGTCACGGTGCATCGCCCCCGTGCCGGACACCCGAACCTGACCGCGCGACTCGTTATGTGGATACGCTGACCCGGTGAGCACGGCGTACGGTGGCGCAGACCCGACCGGTTCGAAAGGGGCGCTCCCGTGAGCGATCTCGACCTCGTGGCGGCACTGACGCGACTCGAAGCAGCGGTGTCCGCGCTGCGAGCGCGGCTGCGCGAGCAACTCGACGTGTCCGGCAGCGACCTGACCGTGCTGCAGTTCGTGTCCCGCGCCGAAGCGGCCGACCGGACCGTCCGCGTGAAGGACCTCGCGCAGCACCTCGGCCTGACCGGACCGGCGGTGACCGGCATGGTGGACCGACTCGAGCAGAGCGGGCACCTCAGCCGCGTGCCGAACCCGGCCGACGGTCGGAGTCGCCACATCGAGCTGACCGAGACCGCCAGACGCGACTACTCGATCGCCATGGACGGCACGAACAAGCACCTGCACGAGCTGTTGGCCTCCTTCTCGGAACGGGACAGGGTCCGGTTCGTCCGGATCGTCGACCGCATCATCGCGGCCGTCGACCTCGGCGCCCCGAGCCCCTGACGGCAGATTACGGGCGCTCAGCGTGCGGCTCCGGTGATTGTCCACCATGCGCAGCTAGGTAACGATGCTACCTATCTCGGGGCCGGGCCGTTCCGACGAGCGACACCGAGTTCGGCCCCACCGCAGCGCTGGCCAGGTCGACGCGGGCCAGTCCCCCGGGCACCAGGGCGTCCGCGATCGACAGGCGGAGTGCGGTCTGCGTGTACTGCCCGGTCGTCGCACGGCCGGCAGGGGTCGGGGCGGCCGCGAGGTCCTGCTGCACGTTCACCCGGAGCGAGAGCACCCCGGGCAGCCGCGCGAGGACCGTCCCGAGCGCACGGACGACCGGGCCACCGATCGTCGTCGTCAGCGTCGTGCCGAGCGTCCCGACGAGCGCGAACAACCGGGTCGTGAGCGTCCCCACCACCGCCTGGGTCAACGGGTTCACGAGCGACGTCGCGAGGCCGGTCACGACGCCGAGCAGGCCGCCCAGGTCGAGTCCGAGCAGCGCGACGCCGACCGACAGCTTCGTCTGCCCAGCCATGAGCGCCGCGACCCCGGTGTCGACGCCGATCGACAGCGTGGCGATCTTCACGCGGATGCCGAGCACCAGGGGTGCGCTCAGGTCGGCGGCGAGCGCGATCCGCACGTGCAAGGCCCCGAGCGCGGTCGTCAGGGCGGTCGTGATCTTCCCCGCCCAGGCGTCCACCACCTGCCCGAGCCGGTCGGCCAGCGCACCGAGGGTGACGGCGTCGAGCACCACCTCGTGGTTCGGCGGCAGGTCGTTGAGCCCGTGCTCGTCGTCGCCGAGCAGGTGCGCGAGGTCGACCCGGACGGATCCGGCCGACAGGTCGAGCGACAACGTTCCGCCGGCGTCCTGCACGGGTTCGGCGAGCAGCGGCGCGACCGCTCCTGCCAGGTCCGGCCCGGTGATCTCGACCGTGCCCCCGATGGTGCCGAGCCCGAGGCTGCCGGTGAGCCCGCCGAGCACCCCGAGCACGCCCTGGTTGATCGTCCGTGCGAGCACCCCGTCCGTGCCACCGAGCGTGTCGACCGCGGCGTCGAGCTGCACCACGGTGTCGTCCACCGCCGTGACGAGCGCGCCGACGAGCGGGCTGTCCACACGGAGGTCGAGGCTCGTGATCCCGTAGTCGCGCTCGAGCCCGGCGGACCCGCTGTCGGCTGCCACCTGCTGCACCGCGGCACGCAGGTTCGTCGCGAGCGTGCGCTGGACGACCCCGCCCCACACGTCTTGGCTGATGGCGTCGCACCCGGCGAGCTGCGCACTCGCACCGACGGCCCCGACGTCGAGCCCGACGTCGGTGACGTCCGCGATGCCCGGTAGTGCGCGGCCGAGCGTGATCGAGGCCGGGTCGGGCAGGTCGCCGGACGGGGTCGTCGGTGTGACGAGCACGCCACCGGAGCCCCGACGCCGCCACGGCTTCTCCGGTTCCCGACGCCGTCGCGACCTGGTTCACCGCGCCCGCTGAACCGGCCGGCAGTCCGAGGCCGAGACCGGTGAGGTCGATGCCCGCCACGTCGCCGAGCAGGCCGACGTCGAGCGGGTTGCCGAACGCCTGCGTGAACGGGCGGCCGCCGGTGCCGAGCTCGGGCGCGGTGGCCGGCTCGACCGATGCCGGTGCGGCGCCGGTCTTCGCGACGTCGACCCCGCGCACCGTGGCGACGTCGTCGAGGTCGATGCCGGCGATGCTCCCGCCCAGGAACCGGCTCGAGGCCGTCGACGTGTAGTCCGCGTCGGTGCCGCAGTCGAACGAGGACGTCCCCACGGCCCCGTGCGCCCACTCGCGGTCCGACCACGACGCGGTGCTCGGGACGGCGGTGGGCGTGACCAGGGCTGCGGCGACGACGATGCCGGTGACGACCGCGATCCGGCCACGGCGCAGGTGCAGCGGACGCCGGCTCACGACCGGCTCCTGGGGCGCCGGAGTCGGAGAGCGACGCCGGCGAGGACGGCCGCGACCGCGACGAGCACCGGCCCCGCGAACCCACCACCCGTCATCGCGAGCACGACCGGGCCGACGCCAGCGCCGTCTCCGTCGCGTTCGCCGCTGCCGTGCGCCGGGCGTCCGGACACGACGGGTTCCCCGCCGCGGGCGGTCACGCCGACGCCGACCTCGGCGGTCCGGGGCACCGTGGTCGCGGCGTCACCGAGGGACAGCCGGACGAGCAGGTACGCCGAGCCGTCGCCGTCCGGGTCGGGCACACGGACCGACGGCGCGGAGGTCGCCCAGTCGACGAGGGGGACCGTGTCGACGAGGGCGGCCGTCGGCCCGCCACACGTGGGGGCTCCGGACGGGTCCCCCCACGGCTGGTCGCACGTCGCGACCGACACGAGCACGCCGTCGGTCCCGCCCGGCAGGCCGCCCCGTCCCGTGAGCTGCAGGTCGAGGGTGACCGGGCCGGGCTCGTCGACGCTCGTCCGCACCTGCCACGTGACGTCCGCGTCGTTCCCCGCCCCGGGCAGCACGAGGGGCTCCGGACCGGTGTGCAGCACCAACCGGCCCGGCGTGCCGGTCTCGGCCACGGGCCTCCAGTCCGTCGCGGCGACCGCCACCGCCGTCGTGCCGATCCCGGTCGCACCGACGAGCACCGCGGCGACCGCCGCGGAGGTGGCGAGGACGCGGGTCACGAGTCCTCCCGCCGGGCCGGCCAGAACGCCCACGCGACGAGCACGCCGACGAGCGCGACCGCCAGCCCACGGGCCGGGGCACTCGTGACCACGACGAGCACCGAGCCCAGGCCGGGGGCGTGCGCCAGCACGAGTCCGGCGTGCCGGACGACGTACGGGTCGCGGTCGTCGGAGGCGTTGTCGTCGCCCCGCAGGGTGAGCGACCGCGCCGCGGAGTCCCCCGGGACCCGGTCCACCGCGACCACCCGGTGGGTGACGGGCAGGGCCGACCCCGCGCGTGGGACCGTGACGACGTCCCCGTCGGTGATCTCGGCCGCGGGCACGCGGTGCGTGATGGCGAGCCCGCCCGCAGGGATCGTCGGGGCCATCGACCCGGTGGTGACGACGACGAACGACAGTCCGGTGAACGCCACGGCGGCCCAGGCGAGCAGGCACGTGAGTCCGATCGCGCCGGCGACCGTCAGGACGACGGAGCGGACGCGGTCGGCGGGACGACGGGGCGGCGCCACGCCCTCGTCGGAGGACGTCGGCGCGGTGGAGCCGCGCACGGCCGCGCTCAGTCGGACTCGGCGGCGAACTGCCACGCGGGCGCGGCCGTCCGCCCCTGGAGCGCGTCGACCGTGGTGCCGGCGGGCAGCGTCGGCGACTCCGGCAGCGAGACCTCGAAGCAGTACACCTGCGTCGACCCGCCGGCCGCGGCGAGGGGCCGCGCGATCGTCGCGGCAGCCGTGCCGAGCGGCCCGGACGCGACGCTCGTCCACGGCACGTCGAACGCGGTGGCGTCACACACGGCGGTGGTGTCCGTGATCGCGGCGACCCGGACCTGCAGGGCATTCCACAGCACGTCGTCGGCGTCGGAGACCGTGACCCCGGACGCCGGCACCGCTGCCCGGAGCACCAGGTCGCCGGCGATCGAGTCGGCGGTGGTGCGGAGCGCGACGGGGGCGTAGGTCGCCGTTCCCGGCGACAGGGCGAGCGCGTCGACCGAGAACCGGAGCGCCTGCCCCGGGTTCGTCTCGTCCGAGGTGAAGCCCGCCGCGGCGAACGGCGCCGTGACGTTCTGCTCGACCTCGAACCCGGACGTTCCCACGCCCGGCCCGCCCGAGCCGTTGCCGCCGAACACCCACTCGGTGTCCGTCCACGACGCGAGCGTGTAGCCCGCACCGCCGACGACGAGGACCCCGCCGGCAGCGAGTGCGAACACCCGGTTGCGGCGCCGGGTGCGGCGGGCGGTGTCGTCCGCGGCACGACGGCCGCGGTTCCGGGCGCGCGGGGGCGCAGTGCTGTCAGCCATGACGTGTCTCCTGATCCGTGACGCCGATCGGTGGCGGCGACGGCCGGGGTGGTTGGTCCCGACCGTCGCCGTCGACGTCTGCTCCGATCCTGGCGGACTATCCCTCAGGAATCAATGGACGCGTCACCCCTTGACGGCGCCGGAGGTGAGCCCCGACACGATCGAGCGGCGGAACACGAGCACCAGGATGACGATCGGCACCGTCGCCGCGACGCTCGCCGCGAAGATCTGCGCGAAGGGCACCGTGAACTGCGTGCCGAACAGCGCGATGCCGACCGGGATCGTCCGGAACGAGTTCTCGCTGTTGAACGTCAGCGCCATCAGGAACTCGCTCCACGACGCCGTGAACGTGAACACCCCGACCGTGAACAGGCCCGGCTTCGCCATCGGCAGGATCACGCTGAGCACGGTGCGCCAGGCCCCGGCCCCGTCGATCTCGGACGCTTCCTCGATCGTCGAGGGGATCCCGACCAGGTAGTTCCGCATGATCCAGATGGCGAACGGCAGGTTGAACGCGACGTACGGCACGATCAGGCCCGGGTACGAGTTGAGCAGTCCGAGGTTGCGCTCGAGCAGGTACAGCGGCGTGAGCACCGCGATCGCCGGGAACACCGAGAGCATGAGCAACGACGTCATGATCGCCGTGCGGCCCTTGATCCACCGGCCGGCGAGTGCGTAGCCCGCCAGGAACGCCAGCGCGAGCACGATCACCGTCGTCGACACCGACACGATGACGCTGTTCACCATGTACTGCCCGAGCGCGTTGTCGCGGAAGGCCACCACGAAGTTGTCGAGGGTGAACGACTGCGGGAACGCGGTGGGCGGCGACTGCCCGATCTCGGACGCCGGCTTGAGCGACGTCGACACCAGCCAGTACAGCGGCAGCGCCGTGAGCACCGCGATGACGACGCCGCTGACGTTGACGGTGTTGACCCACCTGCGCCAGCCCTTGCGCACACGTTGACGGGGCATCAGGCATCCCCTCCCTTCGCCTGGTTCCGGAACGCCCGGAGGAACAGCAGACACCCGGCCGCGACGATGATCGCGGTGGACGTCGCGATAGCCGCGCCCGGGCCGATGTTGATGTCCTGGAACAGGACCTTGTAACCCATGATCGCGAGCGACTGGGTGGCGGTGCCCGGTCCGCCGTTCGTCAGCACGAACGGCAGGTCGAACACCCCGAACGCCTGCAGGATGCGGAACAGCACCGCGATCGTCAGCGTCGGGGTGAGCTGCGGCAGGACCACCCGCCAGAACGTCTGCCAGGTGCTGGCCCCGTCGAGCTCCGCGGCCTCGTAGTGGTCCTCGGAGATCTGCACGAGCCCGGCGAGCAGGATGATCGCCACGAACGGCGTCGTCTTCCAGATGTCCGCGACCATCAGGCCCGTGATCGCGGGCACCGGTTCGCCGAGGATCACCGGGGCGTCCCCGAACAGGCCGAAGAACCACGTCGCGACGCCGTAGGTGCTGTCGTAGATGTACTTCCACAACTGCGCGTTGACGATGGTGACGAGCGACCACGGGATGAGCATCAGCGCGAGCATCCAGCCGCGCGTGGCCCCGAGCCGCTCGAGCACGAGGGCGACGAGCATCCCGAGCACGAGTTCCACCGAGACGGTCACGACCGTGTACAGCACCGTGAAGCCGAGCGCGCGGTACCAGTCGGCGCTCTGCAGCAGGGCCGCGTAGTTGCCGAGCCCGAACGACTGGATCGTGAACCCCTCGTAGCCGACCTCGACGTCCGCGAAGCTCAGGACGATCGAGTAGACCACCGGGAAGATCGTCACCGCCGCGACGACCAGGAGCGCCGGGGCCGCGAAGCCCCACGCGCCCCGCGCGCGGATGCGGTCGAGACGCGACCGTCCGCTCAGGCGGGGCGGCGGGTCGAGGCGACCCGCGCCTCCCGGCCTGGTGCCCGACCGGGTGGCCGTACCGGCGCTCACAGCGCCTCCCCCTGCAGGGCGAGCGCGATGGCCGAGGCCATCGTGCTCGTGCCGCCGTCGACGGACGCCTGCCCGCCGAGGATGCTGTTGCCGTTCTGGTACACGCCCTGCGAGACCTTCGGGTAGTACGCCGTCGAGGTCGGACGGGGCACGAGCGTGATGCCGGCCGCGGTGTCGTAGGTGGGTCGCTGCTGGCGCTTCGCGTCCTCGCTGACGAGCGACGCGCTGCGGGCCGGCAGGACGCCGCCCTCGCGGGTCAGGAACTGCTGCGCCGTCTCGCTCGACATCCAGCGTGCGAACGTCAGTGCCGCCGCGGGCTGCTGCGTGTGCGGGTTGATGTAGTTCCCCCACCCGCCGATGGTGGAGTGGTGCTCGTCCTGCCCGTCGAAGGTGGGACGGGCGGCGAGCCCGACCTTGCCCGCGACCCGGCTGTCCGGCCCGTTCGCGATGCCCCACGCGTACGACCAGTTGCGCAGGAACGCCGCCCGACCGCCGGAGAAGGCGTCGTTCGTGTCCTGCTCCTGGTACGTCAGCGTGGCCCGGGGGCTCGCGCCGTCCGTGATCAGGGACCGCATGAACTCGAACGCTCGCTTCGTCTCCGAGCTCGTCGTCTCGGGCTTCGTCAGGTCGTCGTTGAGCAGCGAGCCGCCGGCGTCCGCGACGAACTCGGTGACGTTGCAGGTGAGGCCCTCGTACACGTCGCCCTGGAACGCGAATCCGTAGCTGACGTCACCGGTGTCGACGAGCTTCGCGGCCGTCTCGCGCACTTCCTCCCACGACCCCGGCACCTGCAGGGAGTGCTTCGCGAGCAGGTCCTTCCGGTACAGGAAGAACGACTCGTCGATGTAGAGCGGGAACATGTAGTACGTCCCGTCGACGCTCGCCGCCTGCCGCAGTCCTTCGGGGAACTGGTCGAAGAAGTCCTCGCCCACGATTTGGTTCACGGGGGTGGCGAGCTTGTTCTTCGCGAACTGCCCGGGCCACGCGACGTCGCCGAGGTAGACGTCCGGCGTGCTGCTGCCGGCCGCGATCTGCGTCGTCAGGCTCGTCCGGTTCGTGTCCGTGTCGCTCGGGGCGCTCACGATGCGCACCCGGATGTTCGGGTGCTCCTTCTGGAACTCGGCGATGAGCCGGCGCCGCAGGTCACCGCCGTCCTTCGAGGCGACCTGGCCCGCCCACCAGCTGATCGTCGCCTCGCCCTCCGGCGGGTCGGTGGGCCAGTCCTGGACCAGCGTGCGCTCGGGGCGCGTGGAGCAACCCGCGAGGAGCAGCACCCCCGCTCCCCCGAGCAGGAACATCCTGCGGTCGATGGCCATCCGTCCTCCTCGACGTGTGGTGCTGCGAACCTGTGCGTCCACACAACCAACCGGCCCTGAGCGCCCGGTGGATGGGCGGCGGCGGCATGGCCGAGTCTCGGGGTGGGCGACAGTCCTCCGGGCTGACGGCGCGAGGTGAGTCGCTGCGCGCGAGTCTCGTGGGCGGGTCACGTGACCATCCGTCGGACGGGAGGCGCAGTGCGGGCCCGCCCCGCGCCTCCCGTCCGTCTCCTGGCCACGTCACGGGCGCGGGCGAGTCTCGGGGCGGGCGACAGTCCTCGGGGGCGCCGGCGCGAGGACTGTCGCTGCGCCCGAGTCTCGGGGACGCGGCGCAGAGACTCGGGCGGGGCCGGCAAGTGGTCAGGCGGGGGCGGGGGCCGTGGACTCCGCGGTGCGGAGCATGCACGGCAGCAGGAAGTGCGGCAGGTCGTCGGACGTGCCGTCGAGCTGCTCGATGAGGGCGTCGGCGGCCCGGATCCCGAGCTCCTGACCCGGCGCGACCATGGTCGACAGCCGCGGGTAGTGCTGGTCGGCGTTGGCCTCGGACGATGCGATGCTGAGCACGGAGACGTCCTCGGGGACCCGCCGGCCGGCGGTGTAGAGGCCGACCAGGACGCCGGCGGACGAGTCGTCCTTCATCACGAGCAGCGCCGTGACGTCGGGGTCCGCCGCGAGCAGGTCGCTCGTGGCCTGGCGTCCGCCGTCGCTGCCCGGCCCGGCGGTGACGACCGTTCCGGCCAGCCCGCGCTCGGCGATCGCGCGCCGGAAGGTCGCCTCGACGCGCAGGTGCGGTGCGTAGCCGGCCATCGGGGTGCCCTCGAGGTCCTCGAGCACGAGTCCGAAGCGGCGGTGCCCGAGCGTCTCGAGGTGGTCGAGGCTGTCCTCGATGGTCGTCTCGAAGTCGATGTCGACGAAGGGCAGACCGCTGCTGTCGCGGGTCCGGCCGATCAGGGTGAACGGCACGCCGAGGTCGGTGAGGACGGCGACGCGGGGGTCGTCCATCCGCACCTCCATCAGGATGACGCCGTCCACGAGCCCACCCGAGACGAGGTCGTCGAGGTCGTCTCCAGCGGGGTCCACCGGCCAGAGCACGAGGTGGTGTCCCCGCTCGGACGCCCGTTCCGCCGCACTCATGAAGAACTGCGAGGTCGTCGGGCTGAAGCGGTTGCCGGTGGTCGGGAACAACAGCGCGATGATCCGGGTCCGCCGGCTCGCCAGGGCCCGGGCGACGACGTTGCCGCGGAACTTCAGCTCGCGCATCGCGGTCTTCACCCGCGCGGTCGTGCCGGGGGTCACGTACTTCGTCCCGTTCACCACGAAGGACACGGTGGCGATCGAGACCCCCGCCCGATCGGCGACCTGCTGCATCGTGGCCATGGCGCTGATCCTAGCGCGCGGGAAGTCAGAAAAGCGCTTTACAGGTGAAGCGCTTATCTGTTAGCTTCTCGCCCCAGGAGCACAGCGACGATGACGTCAGCGGCCTCGTCGATGCGTGCCTGCCCCAGCATCCGTCAAGAGAAGAGCTCTGCAATGAAGCAAAGATTCCCCTCCATGTCCCGCCGGACGCGCGCCCTCGTCGGCGCAGTCGCCGTCGTCGCCACGATCCCCCTGGTCCTGTCCGGCTGCTCCGGCTCCGGATCGGCCTCGTCGGGCGGCAGCAAGGCCCTGACGATCGAGGACTACTACGACGCGAACTACAACCCGGTCTACAAGCAGTGCGCGAAGGAGGTCGGCGCGACGGTCACGATCAACCACGTCGCCGGCGCCGGCCTGATCGCGAAGGTGCTGCAGCAGGCATCGTCGAAGACGCTGCCCGACGTCCTCATGCTCGACAACCCCGACGTCCAGCAGATCGCCTCCTCCGGCGCCCTGTCCGACCTGTCGGACTACGGTCTGGACGCCGACGGCGACGTCCCCGGCGTGAAGGCCGCGAGCACCTACAAGGGCAAGCTCTACGGCCTGCAGTCGAACACGAACTCCATCGCGCTCTACTACAACAAGAAGCTCCTGGCGGACGCCGGCGTCCAGCCGCCCAAGACGTGGGACGAGCTCAAGGCCGCGGCGAAGACGCTCACCAAGGGCTCGACCTACGGCTTCGCGATGAGCAACATCAACACGTACGAGGGCACCTGGCAGTTCCTGCCGTTCTTCTGGTCGAACGGCGGTGACGAGAAGGACATCGCCACCGCGGACGCCACCCAGGCGCTGCAGCTCGTCGAGGACCTGCAGGACGACGGCTCGATGTCGAAGAGCTCGATCAACTGGGCCCAGGCGGACGTCAACAACCAGTTCCTGGCCGGCAAGGCCGCGATGATGATCAACGGCCCCTGGCAGCTTCCGGCGCTCAACGAGAAGAAGGGCCTCGAGTTCGACAGCGTCCCGATCCCGACGCGCACCGGCGAGGCCACGGTCGCACCACTCGGCGGCGAGGCGTTCACCGTCCCGCAGACCGGCGACAAGGACAAGATGCAGCTCGCCGGCAAGTTCGTCGGCTGCCTCCACTCGCAGAAGATGCAGAAGACCCTGTCCGAGGTCAGCGGCAACGTGCCGACCAACCTCGAGGCCGGCGCCGCCTGGGCGAAGGACCACCCGCAGGTCGCGTCCTTCGTCACCACGGTGCAGACCGCCCGCGCGCGCACCGGTGAGCTCGGACCCGACTGGCCCAAGGCCGCCACGAAGATCTACACCGCCGTCCAGCTCGCCCTCACCGGCAAGGCCAGCCCCGAGGCAGCGCTCAAGCAGGCGCAGTCGCAAGAGCAGTAGTCCACGGGGAGCCGGCCGACCGGTCGGCTCCCTCCGGCGTGCAGGAAAGGACCCCGGCGTGAGCGCCTCGACACAGACACGACCACGGACGATCCCGCCCGTGACGACACCCCGACCCGGGCAACGACGAGCCCGGTTCCGATCCGGCGTGACCCGATGGCTCTTCGTGGTGCCAGCGGCGGTCTTCGTGGCCGTCTTCTTCGGCTACCCGGTGGTGAAGAACATCATCATGTCCTTCCAGGACTACACGACGGCGACCTTCTTCACCGGCGAGGCCCCCTGGGTGGGGCTCGGCAACTACATCGCGGTGTTCCAGAGCTCGGTCTTCACGACGAGCCTCGTGAACACCGCCCTGTTCACGGCCGGCTCGATCATCCTGCAGTTCGTCATCGGGCTGAGCCTCGCGCTGTTCTTCCGTCGGCACTTCCCGCTGTCGGGCTTCCTGCGGGGGCTGCTGCTCCTGCCGTGGCTGCTGCCGCTCATCGCCTCGAGCGCGGTGTGGAAGTGGCTGCTCGACCAGGACAGCGGGGCACTCAACCAGCTCCTCGGCCTGGTGGGCATCGCGCCGGTCCCGTGGCTGGTCAGCCCGAGCCTCGCGCTCATCGCCGTCATCGGCGTCAACGTGTGGCTCGGCATCCCGTTCAACACGACGATCCTGTACAGCGGTCTGCAGTCCGTCCCGCCGGAGCTCTACGAGGCCGGGTCGCTCGACGGCGCCACCGGGTTCAAGGCGTTCTGGTACATCACGTGGCCGAGCATCCGGTCGGTGGTCAGCGTCGTGGTCGTGCTCGGGGTCGTCTACACGTTGAAGGTCGTGGACATCATCCTCGGCCTGACCGGCGGCGGGCCGGCGAACTCGACCCAGACCCTCGCCACGAACGCGTACCACCAGTCGTTCATCAACTTCCAGTTCGGCATCGGAGCCGCGGTGAGCAACGTGCTCATCGTCGTCTCGTTCGTCTTCGCGATGGTCTACATCGCGATCTCCCGGAAGGCGGTCGACGAATGAGCGTCGGACTCGCGAACCAGACCGTCACCGCCACCCGCGCGATCACGACGAAGCGGACCACCCGGGCACCCCGCCCGCGCGGTTCCGCCAAGGGCATCCCGTTCACGATCCTCGGGTGTGTGTTCCTCGCGATCATGGTGTTCCCCGTCTACTGGATGGTGAACACCAGCCTGCAGGCGACGTCCGGGGCCGCCACGGCGACGTGGTTCCCGTTCTCCCCCACCTTCGCCGGGTACGAGGCGGCGTTCGCCCAGCAGGGGCAGAACTTCCTGTCGAGCATGATCATCGGCCTCGGCACCGTCCTGCTGACACTGGCCATCGCGACGCCGGCCGCCTACGGGCTGGCCCGGTTCCGGATGCGCGGCGGCCGGGTGTTCCTGCTCGTGCTGCTCATCACCCAGATGATCCCGGCGATCGTCATCGCGAACGCGCTGTACACGCTGTTCAACAACATCGGGCTGCTCAACAGCTACGTCGGGCTGATCCTGGCCGACAGCGCGGTCCAGGTGCCGTTCGCCATCCTGCTCATGCGGGCGTTCATGGAGTCGATCCCGCCGAGCCTGGTCGAGGCGGCACTCGTCGACGGCGCCAGCGACTTCCGGGCGTTCGTGTCGATCGTCGTGCCGATCAGCCGGAACGCCATCGTCACCGCGGCGCTCTTCACGTTCCTCGGCGCGTGGGGTGACTTCCTCATCGCACTGACCCTGACGTCGACGACCGCGGTCCGACCGATCACGCTCGGCATCTACAACTACATCGGGTCGAACGTCACCGACTGGGGGCCCGTCATGGCGACCTCGGTGCTGGCGTCCCTGCCCGCTGCCGTCCTGCTGATCTTCGCGCAGAAGTACATCTCCGCTGGTGCCCTCGGCGGTGCCGTCAAGTGACGGCCCCGGACCGACGCCACCACGTACCACCGTCTGAAAGGCACACCATGACCACCTCCCCGCTGCGCATCACCGTCTGGGGCGAGAACGTCCACGAGCAGGTCGAGCAGCACGTCGCCGAGCGGTACCCCGACGGCATGCACGGCGCGATCGCCGACGGCATCCGCGAGAACCTGCCCGACGCCGTCGTCCGGACCGCCACCATGCAGGAGCCCGAACACGGCCTGACCGACGAGGTCCTGGCCGCGACGGACGTCCTGACGTGGTGGGGGCACGCCGCGCACCAGGACGTCGACGACGCCGTGGTCGACCGGGTGCACAAGCACGTCCTGTCCGGCATGGGCCTGGTCGTCCTGCACTCCGGCCACTGGTCGAAGATCTTCGGCAAGCTGATGGGCACCACGTGCACGCTTCGCTGGCGGAGCGAGCACGACCAGGAACTCGTCTGGACCGTCAACCCGCAGCACCCGATCACCCGCGGCGTCCCGAACCCGATCGTCATCCCCGAGCAGGAGATGTACGGCGAGTACTTCGACGTGCCGACCCCCGACGAGCTCGTGTTCATCTCGGGCTTCACCGGCGGCGAGGTGTTCCGGAGCGGCATGACGTACCGCCGCGGCCTGGGGAAGATCTTCTACTTCTCGCCCGGCGACCAGGACTTCCCCGTGTACCACCACAAGGACGTCCGCCGCGTGATCGCGAACGCGACCGAGTGGGCGCGGCCGGAGCGCGAGCGTGAGATCCCGACGCTCCGCCGGTACGACCTGGGCGAGTACTTCGACGGGCAGCACTACCGCGGCCCGTTCGACGACGCGCCCGTCGACGACGCCCCCGTCGACGACCACGCCGGGGCGCAGGCGTGACCGCGCTCCGCGTCCTGCAGGTCGGCGCCGGGGGCATGGGTCGGGCCTGGCTCGGCACCGTCGCCGCCGACCCCGACGTCGAGCTGGTCGGCATCGTCGACCTCGACCTCGACGCTGCCCGGGCCGGTGCCGAACACGCCGGCGACCCGAGCATCCCCGTCGGCACCGACCTGACCGTGCTCGCCGCCGAGACCGGTGCACAGGCGGTGCTCGACATCACCGTCCCGGTCGCGCACCACCCCGTCACGCTGCAGGCCCTGCACGCCGGACTCCCCGTGCTCGGCGAGAAGCCCGCCGCGCAGACCGTCGCCGAGGCACTGTCGCTCGCCGCGGCCGCCGAGGCCACCGGCAAGCTGTTCATGGTGTCGCAGTCGCGGCGCTACAACGACCAGCTCGTCGCGTTCCGCCAGCACGTGCGCGGCCTGGGCGCGATCGGCGGCCTGGGCACCCGGTTCGCCAAGGCCCCGCACTTCGGCGGCTTCCGCGAGCAGATGGACGACGTCCTGCTGCTCGACATGGCGATCCACGCGTTCGACTCCGCCCGCTACGTGCTCGAACGGGACCCGGTGTCGGTGTACTGCGAGTCGTGGAACCCGTCGTGGTCGTGGTACCGCGGCGACGCGGCGGCGGCAGCGGTCTTCGCCTTCGAGGACGACGTCCGGTACGTGTACGACGGCTCGTGGTGCGCACCGGGCGCCGAGACCTCGTGGAACGGCGACTGGCGGGCCTCGGGTGCTGCCGGCACGGCGCTGTGGGACGGCGACCACGACCCGTCCAGCGACCTCGACGGCACCGCGGGCACGCCGTCGTCCGCGGCGAGTGTCGGGCACGAGATCGCCGGGGCGCTGACGTCGTTCGTGCACGCCGTGCGTTCCGGCGAGACCCCGGACGGTGAGGTGCACGGCAACGTCATGAGCCTCGCCATGGTCGAGGCGGCGATCGCGTCGACCCGCACCGGGCAGCGCATCGTCATCGACGAGGTGCTCGAGCGCGCGCACGCCGAGGCACTCGCCGCCGAGCGGCACGACGCGGTCCGCGACCGCCTGGCCGCCTGGGGTTCGGTGCGCGAGGCCCTGAGCGCGTCCGTCCCCACGCCGTAGGCGCCCCGGCCCGCCCGGCACCCCCGGCACGCCCGGCACGCCCGCGCGTGTCCCCCCGAGGTTCCGAAATCTCGGCATGTCGGCGTCTGACAGCCTCCGGATCGGAACCTCGGCGGACGTGAGCGGCGAGTCGCGGGACCGCGACCGCTCCTGTCGGGCGCGGCGCGTGCGGTGGACGCGACCGAGGACGGACGGGAGGCCCGTGGCGACGCCGCCACGGGCCTCCCGTCCGTCCCGCGGTCACGTCAACGCGGGATGACCGAGAACAGGAACTTCTTGCGGACCATGTACCAGGCCAGCAGGATCAACGCCGAGTGCACCACGAAGCCGATCCAGAAGTCGCCCCACGGCACGCCGGGGATCGACGCGATCGCCAGCGCGAAGAACACCTGCCACACGAAGACGTAGAGGCTCGCCTGCCCGATCGGGATCCAGAGCCAGCCGATCGCCGTCGAGATCGGCTTCCAGAACACCGTCAGGATCGCGTACGACACGATCGCGAAGAACGCGATGTCGACCAGTCGGCCCCACTGCAGGTCCACCCGCTGGTACGCCGTGTTGTACAGGTCCTCGTACATCGACGCCGGGAACGGGACCGGTGTGAACCCGGCGTGGTTCGCCGCCCAGACGTACACCAGGAACGCCGCGTAGCCCCCGACACCGATGCCGACCAGGACCTTCCCGAGCCGCCCGGTGAGCGCGCCGATGATCTGCCGTCGGTAGTACCCGAGCACGAGGCCGTGGGTGAACACGACCTGCCAGGTGAGCAGCGGGAACACCGCCTCGAACTGCGAGTTCAGCGGGCGGAATTCCGGGTTGATGGCCTGGAACACGTACAGCGCCCAGCTCACGACGAGCACCACCCACCAGAAGCCGCGGCGGATCAGCCAGAGCAGCGGTGGGATGAACAGGCTCAGCACCACGAACAGGCCCATGATGTTGAACGGCCACGGGCCCATCTCGAGCAGCAGGAACTGTCGGATGGCGTACCACGGCGGCGGGTAGCCGAGCAGCTGCATCGCGTTCGGGTACAGGTCGTACACCCGGCCCTCGGCACCGACGCCCCCGGTACCGGTCCCCCGGTCGGTGAACGTCGTGATCGCGTCGGTGTTCAGGAACGGGACGAAGCTCAGCGCGAAGACGACCGCGATCACCACGAGCGTGACGAGGTACTGCTTGCGGGCACGCTTCCACGCCCCGATCGCAGCCGCCCACTCGCCGAACTTCTTGATGGCGAACGGGTAGGTCATGCCGAGGACCATGCCGGACAGGAACACGAACATCTCGGCGCCGGTGATCGCACCGACCGCGTGCAGCGTGAGGTACGAGTACGGCCCGCCGATCTCGATGTGGGTGATCACCACCGCCAGGATGATGAACCCGCGGAACAGGTCGAGCCGCAGGTCGCGCCCGGGTTTCCCGTCGTCGGGGTAGCGCCAGCTCGGCAGCAACCGGCCGAACACACCGCTCAGCAGGAACACCACCGCCAGGCCCACGGCGACCCAGACGATCCACGCCATCTGGTCGCCGCCGGTGTCGTACTGCTGGTCGGTCGCGGCGTTGCCCTGCTGCGTGGTGACGCGGTCGGTGACGGGCCCGAAGGCGAAGTGGTCGCCGCGCTCGAGGTCGGTGCGGAACGAACCGGCGATCCCGGGCACCGCGGTATCTCGCCAGTCGGCGACACGGTTGCCCGCCTCGGGCTCGCGGCGGTTCGTCTCGAGGAAGGTCACGCCCCGGATCAACGGGCGGTCCTCGACCGATGCGAGCACCTGCCGCCACCAGCCCTGCTTGACCGGGAGCTCCGCGTCGCCCCGGAGGGTGTGGTCGTACAGCGCACCGGTGTCGAGCAACATCGACCGGTCGCCGTCGACGGCGAACCGGTCGTAGAAGCTGTCGGCCTGCTGCTGCTCGTAGCCCCAGGTCTCGTCGAACCGGGATTCGACCTCGCCGCGCTCCGGCACGTCGTTGCGGGTGAGGGGGACGTCACGACCGGCCGCCGCAGTCGACTTGCCCTTGCCGAAGGAGTACATCGACAACCCGACCCAGTCCACCGAGGCGTCGCCCGGCCAGTACGGCTCGTAGGGGTCGTCGGCCGCGGTCAGCTCGCCGTCGCCGTTGGTGTCGAGCTTCGCGACGTCGGTCGCGGAGAGGTCCGCCAGACGTCCCGCGGACTCACCGAACGGGTACCCCGCGCCGTACGACGGCGACCACACCATGCGCGCGTCGGAGTCGCCGCCGTGCACCGCGGTCGCGAGCGTCCGGAACGCCTGCACGAACTGGGTCGGCTGCTGCCCCCAGCGCACCCACGTGCCGTTCATCTGCGGCGCGAACCGCACGAGCACCTGGGTGTCGTACTGGTCGTGGACCTCCTGGAACACGGTGTTCGCGGCGCGGGCGTCGGCGGCGTCGAGTGACCGGAGCGACTGCCCGGGCTCGAGGCTCACGACGAGGACCGCGCCCTGCGTCGCCGCGGCACGCGTCGCACGGAGGAGCTCCCGCCGGGCCGAGCGGTCGAGCGGGTAGTCGATCTCCACCCCGTACATCGACGGCGTCGCGCCGAGCCGTCCCTCGTAGCCTGCCGGGGAGTCGTCGCCCCAGTCGAGGTCCGGGCCGAACCAGGTCGTCCCGCTCGCCGGCTCCGTCGCCGCGGCCGTGTGTTCCGTCGCCGCGGCCGTGTGTTCCGTCACCGCGGACGCCGGCAGCGCACCACCGAGCAGGAGCGTCGCGATCGTGACGAGGACGGCGACCACGCGGGCCGCCAGCAGCCTCACCGGTCGCACACCAGCGTCCAGACGTTGTGCCCGTGCTCGTGCCGGTGCTCCAGGCGGTCGAGGGCGGCGATCGCGAGCGCCAGGCCACGTCCGCTCTCCTGCTCGACGTCGGCCATCGTGACGGCGCTCAGGTCGATGTCCACGGGCAGACCGTTGTCGGTGAGCTGCGCGGTGAGCGCCCGCTCGGTCGACTCGAGCCGCACGGTGTAGCGCCGACCGGTCTCCTGGTCGGAACGCGCGGTGTGCTCGACGATGTTCGCGGCGACCTCGGCCAGCGCGGTCTCCAGCGCGAAGCGGAGCCGGACGTCGTCGATGCCGAGCCCGTCCCACCAGGCGCCGAAGCGGTCCTGGACCTCGTCGAGCGACACGGGCGTCGCGGCGACGTCGAAGGTGGTCTCGGCGTTCACAGTGGCCCTCCGGCGGTGCTCGACTCGTGCTCTGACTGGACTCCCGTGCTCGGGCCGCGGTAGCGCACGGCCCGGATCACGATGCTGAAGATGAACAGGTCGAAGACGACCCACGCGGTGTTGACGAGCGGCGCGATGCCCGACGCCTGCCCGGTCAGGTAGCGGATACCGATCAGGATCAGGGCCGCGACCAGCGCCCCCATCGCGATGAGCTGCGGCTTGACGAGGTCCCACCGGGGCTTCTGCTCGGTCTCGTCGCGCACCTTGGGCGTGACCCGGAACCCGAGCGGCTTGCCGCGGAACACGTTCTCGAACGCACTCGTCACCGCCTCGATCCACACCGGGAACAGCGCGAGCGAGTACTGCTGCCCGCGCCACGTCGGTCTGCCGGCGGCCACCACCCAGAACAGCAGCTGGTTGAGCACGAGGAACGGGATCAGCCGGGCGAAGAAGTCGACGCTGTAGGCCTGCACCGGGACGACGCCGAACGACAGGCAGAGCACGGGGGCCGCGATGTAGACGATCGCGGCGAACCCGGACAGGTAGCTCCACATCGTCGAGAAGTACATCAGGCGCTGGCCCCAGGACAGGCCCTTCTGCACCAGCGGGTTCTCGCGGAAGAACACCTGCATGGTGCCCTGCGCCCAACGGAGCCGCTGCACGAGCATGGTCGGCAGGTCCTCCGGCGCCAGACCCTTCGCCAGGATCTCGTCGTGGTACGCCGACTTCCAGCCGAGCCCGTGCAGCCGCATGGCGGTGGCCATGTCCTCGGTCACCGAGATCGTCGCCAGGGGCATGATCGGCTGCGCCTCGTCGTCGCGGTTGACGTCGAGTGCCCGTGCGAGGACCGCGATCGACTCGATGGCCGCCACGGGCGATGCGTCACGCCGCCCGAGCACGTCGAGCGCGGCGTCGTCGAGCCCGGCGAAGGTGTTCGCGTCGGTCGACATCGCGGCGAGTTCCTGCAGGTCGTTCCGCACGGACTCGAGGTCGGCGGCGGCGAACCGGAAGGCGATCGTGTCGATCCCCCGCTGGAACGCGTAGGTGACGTCGCCGAGCGGTTCGCCGGCCCGGACCTGGTCGCGAGCGCGGTCGACGACGGCTTCGGCCTCGTCCAGGGCGCCGAGCACCCGCGGGTCCGTCTCGGTCTCGCGGGCACGGGCCAGCAGCTTCCGCGACGTCGTGATCGTGCGCTGCACCGAGGCCTCGACCTCGACCACGTAGCGGGAGATGCCGAGCTGCATCAGGGCCTCGCGCCGCAGGATCGCGTTCGACCCGCAGAAGAACGCGGCGTTCCAGCCGTCCTTCGACTGCTGGATCGGCCCGTAGAACAGCGGCGCCTGACTGCCGAGCAGGTCCGCCTCGGGGACGTTCTCGAACCACTGCGGCGTCTGCACGAGCGCCATCCGCGGGTCCTTGAAGTAGCCGAGCGTGCGGTCGAGGATGCCGGGTTCCGGTACCTGGTCGGCGTCGAGGATGAGCAGGAACTCGCCCTGGGTCGCGAGCAGGGCGTTGTTGAGGTTGCCGGCCTTGGCGTGCCGGGGACGGTCGATCCAGTCGGCACCGCGGGTGATGACGCCGATGCCGAGCGAGTCGGCGGCCGCACGCATCTCGGGGCGGTTGCCGTCGTCGAGGATCCACGTCGTGTGCGGGTGCGTGATCGCCTGCGCCGCGCGGGCCGTGCGCACGACCATCTCGACGGGTTCGTTGTAGGTGGTGATGAAGACGTCGACCGTGACGTCGGAGGACGGCTTCGTCGGGGGCTCGCCACGCTCGCGCAACCGCCACGCCCCGAACGCGAACAGGAGCGAGTCGATGACGCTGTAGGTCTCGGCCAGGATGAGCGGCACGGCGATCCACCAGGAGTGCCAGTTCACTGAGGCGGCCCAGCGCCAGACGACGTAGTTCACACCGGCGATCGACGCCAGGAGTGCGACCGTGCGCACCGTGACGAGTCGTCGGCGAGCCGTGCCGGTGGTGAGCCGGCGGCGGTCCTGGCGGCTGACGTCGAGCGCCGTCACCCGGTCACTCCGTCTGCGGGGTCGCCGGCCGAGCTGCGTCGCAAGGGTGCCTCCTGATCCGCGCGGACCCCGGCCGCAGCGCACGCCCGGGTGTGGTGCCGTCCGACCGCTGCCCAGGGGGCACCGTGCCGGCCGTCCGCTCCGGTCGTCGGGCACGACCTCGGCGTAGGGACCTGTCTACCGCAGTGACCGGCACTCTGTCAGGCCCCGAGTGCGAGTCGTGGACAACGGCCTGGGCCGACCGGACGACCGGATCAGAACGCGGCTGCGAACCCGAGGTCGTCGGCGAGCCGCGCGACCACCTGGTCGAAGTAGGCGGCACCGTCGGACACGGAGCCGACGAAGTGGCCGAAGAGCTCGAACGAGATCGTCCCGAACACCGTCGACCAGGCCATCAGGGTGCGGACCAGGACCTCGTCGGGCAGTGCGATGCCGAACGACCGCAGGGTGGTCACTGCGTCTGCGACTGCGGGGCCGGCCACCCCGGGAGCCGCCGTGGGCGCGGCGGGTGATCCGGGCCTCCCGTCCGCCGCCGACGCCGACGTGACGTCCCCGCCGGGCGCGACCGCGTCGGCCACCACCCGCACCAGCGCGAGCGTCGTCCGCGCGGCGGGCACGACCGTCTCGCGCGGTGCGGCGTAGCCCGGCACGGGCGACCCGAACAGCAGCGCGAAGTCGCCCGGGTGCGCGACGGACCACGATCGGATCGCGCGGCACGCGGCGACCCAGCGTGCACCCGGTTCCGGGCCGGCCGCGGCGTCAGCCGCTTCGACCGCTGCGCCGAGTTCGTCGTAGTCGACGATGAGCAGCGCGGTGAGCAGGTCGTCGCGGCTCGGGAAGTAGCGGTACACCGCGGACGACACCATGCCGACGTCGCGAGCGACGGCTCGGAGGCTGAGCGCTGCGGGCCCCTCGTCGGTGAGGCGGGTGCGCGCGGCGGCCAGGATGTCCGCCCGGATCGTTTGCCGGGCGAGCTCGCGTGCTGTCGGTGCCATCCGGTCACCATGCCACACGAGAGCACTGCACACAAATGAGAGCGGTGCTCTTGCATCCTCGTCACCGAGCGCGCATCCTGGGTGCGAGAGCACCGCTCTCGCTCACCGAGAGCACCGCTCTCGCTCACCGAGAGCTTCGCTCTCGCACACCGAGGGAAGCAGGAACCCATGTCACACGACCACCTCGTCATCGGCGCCGGCCCGGTGGGCCGCCACGTCGCAGCGCTGCTCGCCGAACGCGGTGAGCACGTCACCGTCGCCACCCGCTCAGGTCGGGACACCGGCCTGTCGCGGGTCGACCACGTCGCGCTCGACGCCTCCGACGCCGAGGCGCTCACCCGGGCAGCCGACGGCGCCGCCGTGCTGTACAACTGCGCGAACCCGGGCGACTACACCCAGTGGGAGCGCACCTGGCCACCGCTCGCGGCGTCGATGCTGACCGCTGCCGAACGCACCGGCGCCACCTACGCGATCACCGGGAACCTGTACCCGTACGGCCCGGTCGACGGACCGATGCGCCCGGACACCCCGGACGCTGCGACCGACCACAAGGGGATCCTCCGCGCACGGCTGTGGGCCGATGCCCTGGCCGCGCACCGTGCCGGACGCATCCGCACGGTCGAGGTCCGCGCTTCGGACTACGTCGGCCCGGGCATCGGGGCGAACGGGCACGTCACCCGGGTGCTGCCAGCCGCACTGCAGGGGAAGGCCGTGACGATGATCGGGCGGACCGACCTGCCGCACACCTTCACCGACGTACTCGACGTCGCCAGGACCCTCGTGGCGGCGGCCTCGGACGAGGGCGCGCACGGCCGCACGTGGATGGTGCCGAGCAACGCTCCTCGTACCCAGCGGCAGGCGCTGACCGAGGTGCTGGCCGCGGCCGGCAAGGCACCCGTGGCCGTCCACCGGATGCCGGCGGGGGTGATCCGCGCACTCGGGCTCGTGTCGCCGATGATGCGGGAGCTCGCCGAGATGAGC
The DNA here is from genome assembly GCF_015350945.1 of Curtobacterium sp. VKM Ac-2884. Lineage (NCBI taxonomy): Bacteria > Bacillati > Actinomycetota > Actinomycetes > Micrococcales > Microbacteriaceae > Curtobacterium > Curtobacterium sp. VKM Ac-2884. Next base: position 25,964 of record NZ_JADKSA010000007.1, on the reverse strand, counting down.
TACCAGTGGACCGCACCGTACGTGGTCGACGATGCCGAGAGCCGCGCGGCGTTCGGCATCGAGCCGACCCCGTGGGACGAGGTGTGTCGGCGGACCGTCGCGGGGGTGGCGTGAGGCGGGGGCGTGGCGGGCGGGGGTGGCGTGAGGCAGGGGCGTGGGCTGGCGGGGGTGGCGGTCTCTGGTGGCGGTCTCTGGTGGCGGTCTCCGGTGGCGCCGAGGTTCCACAACACGCTGCCGGTGTGCCGCCGAGGTTCCACGGAGCGGCCGTACGAGCGCCGACACTCCAAGATCTCGGAACCTCGGGCCCCGCCGCCCCCCGCCCGCCGCACCCCCGGAACACAGGACGGGGTGGGACGCGCCGTTGCGTCCCACCCCGTCCTGTCTCGGTCTGCCGGTCAGATCACCAGCAGCCGCGAGTACTGCGCCGACGACAGCTGCTGCGCAGCCCCGCCGGAGGCCGGCACGCGCCACAGTCCGGCCGAGGGCCCACTGTCGACGTTTACGAACACGTCGCCGTCGTCGGAGGCGGCACCCGTGTTCGGTCCGCGCGACCCCGCCGTGATGCCGGAGACCGCCACGGTGGACTTCCCACCGGAGCCGACCACGAGCTTGTCCGGGATCGTGCGGTCGACCTTGCAGCCGGCCGGGCTGGTCGGGTACTCGGCGGGGGCGCTGCACCACTCGGCGGACTGCAGCAGCGAGAACCCGTCGGCGTTGGCGGCCGCGTACTCGAACGCCAGCCGGGGCTCGATCCGCGTCAGCGCCGTGGCGCCCGGCTTCAGCTGGTACCAGGCCCACGAGCCGGCGCCACCGGGCGAACGGATGTCGACGTACACGTTGCCGTGCGAGTCGGCGAGGACCGCTGCGGGGTACCCGACGCCGGAGCTGCCGGGGAGCGTGATCGAGCGGGCCGCGATGCCGGTGCCCTTCACGGACGGCGACACCTGGCCCCCGCCGAGCACGACGACCTTGCCGTCCGGGGTGACGGTCCAGAAGCGCGGCTGGTCGACGGGGTCCTTGCCGCCCAGGTCGAGCACGGTCGTCGCGGTGGAGCTGCCGACGGGGAGCTTCTGCACCGAACCGTTCACCGAGTCGATCCAGTACAGGTTGCCGGCGACGTCGGAGCGGAGGTCGGGCGTCAGGTGCAGGCCGGTCGCCAGGTTCCGCGTCGCGCTGCCGTCGGCGGGGTGGAACAGGATGGAGGTGTGGTCGGCCGACGGGGTGAACACGTCGCCGACGTCGTCCGCGGCGAAGCCCGTCCCGTTCGCCGCGACGACCTTCCCGGTGCTGGAGCCGTCCTCGGCGAACCGCACGACGTTGCCGGACGCGTCGAGGGCGAACAGCGACTGCGTCGTGTCGACCACGGACGGCGTGGTGTAGCTGACCAGCGTCGCGCGACCGGACTGCTTCGCGCCGATCGCCCGGACCGAGAACTTGTAGGTCGTCTTCGGCGTGAGGTCGCCGAAGCGGTCGGATCGCGCCTTCGCCGGCAGCCGGTCGACGCCGGCGTCGGGCTGGTGCTGCGCGGGGGTGATCGTGACCTTCCAGCCGACCACCTTCGCGCCGGACTTCGGGGCACCCCAGGTGACGGTGGCGCTGTCGGCCGCACCCGAGACCCGGACGGAGGTCGGCGCACCAGGCGCCGAGGACGGAGACGAGGGGGCAGCCGTCGCCGGCGCCACTCCCCCGATGACGAGCGCCGCCGCTGCTGCGACGGTGATGAGTGCTCGGTACACGTGCGTTCCCCTGCCTTCTCCGCGGCTCCCTGCGTCACGGCTTCCGGTATCACAGCACCGCTCGGGAGCCAGGGGAACGGGTCCGGGCCTGATGTGCGGTTCCCCGCACCGCAAGGCTGGTGACGCAACGCCGGTACGCGGGGCGGCCCGCGGCCTGAGACGCGACCGGACGACGGACGGGAGGCGCGGTGCCAGCTGGCACCCCGCCTCCCGTCAGCAGGTGGTCGCGTCGAGGACGCGGCTCGCGTCAGTAGCGCGGCTTGCGCTCCGGACGCTCGTCGCGGCGGCCGCCACCACGGCGGTCGGGCTTGATCTCGATGAGCTTGCCGCTGATCCGGGTGTCGGTCAGCCGGTCGAGCACGCCGCCGTCCATGTCGGCGGGCAGCTCGACGATGGAGAAGTCCGGCTGGATGCGGATCGCGCCGAAGTCGTCGCGGCGCAGGCCGCCCTCGTTCGCCAGGGCGCCGACGATCTGGCGCGGCTCGACGCGGTGACGACGGCCGACCTCGATGCGGTAGGCGGTCATCGGCTGCGAACGGCGGGGCGCACGGTCGCGGTCGCGGTCGCCGCCTCGGTCGCTGCGCGGGCCGCGGTCGTCGCGCGCACCGCGGTCGTCGCGCTCGCCACGGCGGGCATCGCGCTCCATCTGCGTGCGGAGGGCGTCGTCGGCTGCGGTCAGGAGCAGCGGCGAGTCGCCCTGCGCCACGACGGCCAGGGCGGCGGCGACGTCGTCCGAGGGCACGTCGTGGTGCTCGACGTAGTGCGCGATGACGTCGCGGAAGGCGGCGATGCGGCCCTGGTCCTCGAGCGCTGCGGTGATCGCGTCGTCGAAGCGGGTCAGGCGCGTCTCGTTGACGTCGTCGATCGTCGGCAGCTGCATCTGGGTGAGCGGCTGCTTCGTGTGGCGCTCGATCGCGGAGAGCAGGCGACGCTCGCGGGGGGTGACGAAACTGATCGAGTCGCCCGAGCGGCCGGCACGACCGGTGCGGCCGATGCGGTGCACGTAGGACTCGATGTCGACCGGGATGTCGTAGTTCACGACGTGGGTGATGCGGTCGACGTCGAGGCCACGGGCGGCGACGTCGGTGGCGACGAGGATGTCGAGCTTGCCGGACTTCAGCTGGTTGACGGTCCGCTCGCGCTGGGCCTGGGCGACGTCACCGCTGATGGCGGCAGCGGCGTAGCCCCGGGCCCGGAGCTTCTCGGCCAGGGTCTCGGTCTCGCTCTTGGTGCGGACGAAGATGATCATGCCCTCGAAGTCTTCGACCTCGAGGATGCGGGTCAGGGCGTCGACCTTCTGCGGGTACGAGACCATCAGGTAGCGCTGCGTGATGTTCGCAGCGGTCTTCGTCTTGGTCTTGACGGTGATCTCGGCCGGGTCCGTCAGGTACTGCTGCGAGATGCGGCGGATCTGGGCGGGCATCGTCGCCGAGAAGAGGGCGACCTGCTTGTCGTCGGGGGTGTCCGCCAGGATCGTCTCGACGTCCTCGGCGAAGCCCATCTTGAGCATCTCGTCGGCCTCGTCGAGCACGAGGTACTTCAGCTCGGACAGGTCGAGCGTGCCCTTCGCCAGGTGGTCCATGATGCGACCGGGCGTGCCGACGATGACGTCGACGCCGCGGCGCAGGGCGGACAGCTGCACGCCGTACGCCTGACCGCCGTAGACCGGCAGGACGTGGACGTGCTTCATGTGCGACGCGAACTGCTCGAACGCCTCGCACACCTGCAGGGCGAGCTCGCGCGTCGGGGACAGCACGAGGGCCTGCGGCTTCTTGCTGCCGGGCTCCATGCGGGACAGGATCGGCAGCGCGAAGGCGGCGGTCTTGCCGGTTCCGGTCTGCGCGAGGCCGACGACGTCGCGGCCGTCGAGCAGCGTGGGGATGGTGGCTTCCTGGATGGCGGAAGGGGTTTCGTAGCCGATGTCCTTGACGGCCTTGAGCACAGCATCGCTCAGGCCGAGATCGGCGAAGGTCACCACGGGCCCCTCGTCGGTGGTCTCGGTGGTGGTGGCGGTGTCCGTGCTCATACACCAACGGTATCTCGAATGCACGCTCCGCAGTGACGGCCGGGTCACGTCACGGGCGTGTGGCGCCGATCCCGAGGACCGCGTCGGCCCGGTCGTTCAGCCGCGTGAGCATCTCGGCGAGCGAGCGCAACTCGTCCGAGGCGAACTCCTCGGTGAGGTCGTCGAAGACCTCCGCACCGGCGGCGTCGAGCTGGTCGAGCAACTGCTTGCCCGCGGGTGCGAGCGAGACCAGGGTCGCTCGCCCGTCGGCGGGGTCCGGCGAGCCGACCAGGTGCTCGGCCTCGACGAGCGACGCCACCCGGCGGCTGATCACCGGGCGGGACAGGCCCGTCGCGTCGGCGATGGCGGTCGCCCGGACGGGTCCGTGACCGGCGACGGCCCGCAGGATCACCCGCGCCGTCGGGTCGAGCCCGCCGCGGGACTCGATGAGCGAGGAACGCAGGGTCTGCCGGACCCACAGCCGGTCGAGCTGGGATCGCAGGAGTCGCTCGGCAGCACGCCGCTCGTCGGACATGGGGCCAGCGTAGTGGGCACATTTAGTTGCTTGCTGGAAGCAACAGATGTATCGTTGCGCGGTCTGCAAAGTTACACAGCACGAAAAAGGAGTTCGATGACCGCCACCGCACCCGTCCAGGTGCAGCACGGTCGGCACAGCGCCGAGGCCCCAGCAGCCTCCGGTGGTACCGGCCCGCAGCCCCTGATGACCCACCGCCAGATCCTCCTGGTGATCTACGGCCTGATGGCGGGCATGTTCCTGTCGTCCCTCGGCCAGACGGTGTTCGGCACGGCGATCCGCACCATCGGCGACGACCTGCACGGCCTCGACCAGCAGGCCTGGGTGACCACGGCCTACCTGATCACCTCGACGATCGCGACGCCGATCTACGGCAAGCTCTCCGACATCTTCGGCCGCCGGCCCCTCTACATCTTCGGCATCGTCGTGTTCATCCTCGGCGCCGTCCTGTCGTCGATGTCCACCTCGATGCTCATGCTCGCGGCCTTCCGCGCCGTGCAGGGCATCGGCGCCGGTGCGCTCATGTCGCTGCCGCTCGCGATCATGGGCGACATCCTCGCCCCGCGCGAACGTGCCAAGTACCAGGGCTACTTCCTCGCCGTGTTCGGCATCTCGTCCGTCATCGGGCCGCTGATCGGCGGGCTGCTCGCCGGTTCCTCCGAGATCCTGTGGATCACGGGATGGCGCTGGGTCCTGCTGATCAACGTGCCGATCGGTGTCGCCGCGCTCCTCATGGTCATCGTCTTCCTGCACCTGCCGAAGGTGCACAGTGCCGACGACGCGAAGCCCAAGGTCGACTGGTGGGGCGCGACCGCCGTCATCGTCACCCTCGTGCCGCTGCTGCTCGTCGCCGAACAGGGCCGCATCTGGGGCTGGGGCTCCCCCGCGGCCATCGCCTGCTACGTCGTCGGGGTCGTCGGCCTGATCGGGCTGCTGCTCATCGAGTCGAAGATGGGCGACGCGGCGATCATCCCGCTCAAGCTCTTCCGCTCGGGCACGTTCTCGATGGCGACCGTCATCGGGTTCCTGGTCGGCTTCGCGATGTTCGGTGCGATGCTCACCATCCCGCTCTACCTGCAGATCGTCGTGGGGCTCACCCCGACCGAGTCCGGCTTCGCCACGCTGCCCCTGGTCGGCGGTCTCATGATCGCCTCGATCACGAGCGGTCAGATCGTCGCCCGTGTCGGCCGCTACCGGATCTTCCCGGTCATCGGCACCGCGCTCGTGTCCGCCGGCTACGTCGTCCTGACCTTCATGTCGATCGACAAGCCGCTCTGGTTCCTGATGATCGGCATGTTCCTGATCGGCCTCGGCCTCGGCTCGGTCATGCAGTCGCTGACCCTGGCCTCTCAGGGCTCCGTCGAGGCCCGTGACATGGGCGTCGCCACGTCGTCCGCCACGTTCTTCCGGCAGATCGGTGGAACGCTCGGCACCGCGGTCCTGCTGTCCATCCTGTTCTCGGTGATGCCGGCGAACATCCTGCACGCCACCGCGAACGAGAAGGACCTCGGCCCGGCGCTCGACGCCGCGCTCAACCCCACCGTCGCCAGCGCGAAGGCGAACCAGGGCGCGATGGACAAGATCTGGACGCCCGTCGTCACCCCGCTGACGAAGACCGTGCAGTCGCAGCTCGACGCCGCCTCGGCGAAGGCTACGCAGGCCGCCGACGCCGCGGTCACCGAGCAGGTCACGGCAGCCGTGCAGCAGCAGGTCGCCGCCGGCGCGGTCCCCACCGCCTCGGCCCAGTCCGTCATCGACCAGCAGGTCGCAGCGGCGACGCCGGCGGCCGAGCAGTCCGCGCTCGAGCAGGTCGCCGACCAGGCACACGCCAGCGTCCAGGACGGCACCGTGTCCGTCGACTGGTCGAACGCCTCGCAGCGCTCGTACTGGGTCGACGAGCTCACCCCGGAGCTCGCGAAGAAGATCGACGACGGCAACACCACGAGCGACAGCGCCACCAGCACGAACGACACCTCGTTCCTGACCGGTGCCGACAGCCGCCTGACCCGGCCGTTCATGGCGGGCTTCAACGCCTCGTCCGTGACGATCTACTGGGTCGGCCTCGGCGTGATCCTGCTCGCGTTCGTGCTCACCTGGTTCTTCCGGGTACCGCCGCTGCGCCAGCGCTCCGCCCTGCAGGAGCGTGCCGACCTGTCCGCCGAGGCCCAGCTCGAGGCAGAGGCCGGCGCCGCCGCTGCCGACGCCGGCTCGTTCACCGGTCCGATGACCGGCTCGGTGCCGACCGGCTCGGTGCCGACCGGCTCGGGCTCGACCGGCTCGGGTTCGACCGGCTCGGGCTCGACCGGATCGGGCTCGACCGGATCCACACCGACGCACCGTCGGTGACCGACCGGGCCGTCCGTGCCGTGCCCCCTTTCCGGCACGGGCGGCCCACCAACCCCCACCACCAGGAGTCCACGTGATCACCACCCCGGCAGCTGCAGCGGCGACGGAGCCGTGCACCCTGCGGGAGCGCAAGAAGCAGCAGACCCGCCAGGCGCTGCACGACGCGGCCCTGACACTGGTGTCCGCGCACGGGCTGGACGGCGTCACCATCGAGCAGATCTGCGCCGATGCCGACGTCTCGCCCCGCACCTTCTTCAACTACTTCTCGTCCAAGGCGCACGCGGCCCTCGGACTCGACTCCGTCGAGGTCCCGGAGCCCTCCGCAGCATGGTTCGCCGAGGCTCGCGGCGGCCTGGTCGACGACCTCTGCACCCTCGTCGCGGCGACCGTACCGCTGTCCCAGGACCGCCGACGGATGAAGGAGCTGCTGGTGCTCCGGCCCGAGATGTCCTCGATGGTGATGCAGTGGATGGCCGAGTCGCGCCAGTCCCTGCTCAGCGTCGTGGGCACCAGGACCGACGACCAGACCGCTCGCACGGCGGTGACGCTCGTGATGTCGGCGCTCAGCGAGGCCGCCCACCGCGACTCCGTGCGGAGCAACGACGAGCTCGCGGTGCGGCTCCGGGCCGTGGTGCGCGAGATGGCGGCGCTGGCCTCCTGACGGGGCGCCGCGCGAGGCGTACCGAGTCGTTTCGGGCGTACCGGGTCGGAACTTCTGACCAGGTACGCCCGATTCCGCTTTCCATCGCACGCGTTCTGGGGAAGGAACGTCAGGCGGTGGCGACGCCTGCTGGCCGCCGCGACGGTCGGTGCCAGACGAGTGCGGCGTTGGCGCGGTCGCGGGCGAAGCGGAGCACCCGCAGCACCACGATGTCGTGGTCGCCCGCGCGGTGGACGGCCTCGACCGAGCACTCCAGCCACGAGTGCGCGCCGTCGAGCAGGATCGCTCCCGCCCCGGTGTCCGAGGACGGCACGCCGACCAGTCGCTGGGACCGATCGCGGGAGGCCAGCTGCCGGGTCTGCGCCGCGTGGCCCTCGGCGAGGACGGAGATGCCGAGCACCGGCGCCCCGGCCAGGTCCGGCCAGGTCGTCGACGAGTGCTGCACGGCGATCGTCGCGAGCGGCGGGTCGTACGAGACCCCGACGGTGAACGACGTCGCCACCATGACGACCGGCACGCCCTCGACCCGGGCCGCGATGGCGGCCACGACGGAGGGGACCTCGGCGATCGCCTCACGGATGTCGAGCGGGTCGTCGATGAAGTCGTGCTGCATGGTGGTTCCTTCGTTCAGGAGCGGGCGAGCAGGGTGCGGGCACGGCGCTCGTCGGCACGCATCGCGGCGACGAGGGCGTCCGGCCCGGGGAACGTGCGCTGCCGCCGGAGCCGACGGCCGACGGTGAGCTCGACAGGGGTGCCGTACAGGTCGCCGTCGAAGTCGAGCACGTGGATCTCGACGGTGCGCGGCCGGTCGGCGAAGGTGCTGTTGCTGCCGATCGACACGAGCGCCTCACGGGCACCGGACCACGTCGGCGCGGTCAGCCAGCCGACGTAGACCCCGTCCGACGGAACAGCGCCCGCGTCGTCGGGCAGCAGGTTGGCGGTCGGGAACCCGAGCCCGTGCCCGACCCCGGCGCCGTGCACGACCGCGCCGGTCAGGACCACCGGTGCGCGACCCGGCAGGGACGCCGCCGCCACGAGTGCCCCGAGGGCCGCCAGCGCCAGGGCACCGAGGGCCACCGCGTCGGTCGACACCGCGAGCAGCACGGCGGTGACCGTGCTGCCCAGGACGGCACCGAGCTGCTTCACGGTGTTGAAGGTGCTCGACGCCGCACCGATGGTCGCCGGTCCGGCGCCGAGCACCGCCGCGAGCGAGAACGGCGACCAGACGAACGCGTTCGCGACCCCGAAGCCGGTGAACGCCGTCGCCACCGCCCAGAGGGGTGCGGCGGTCCCGATGAGCACGGCGGTCAGTGCCACCGAGACGACGAGCAGGACGGCGCCGATGGTCGCCGTCGCACGGGGGCCCGCGGTGTTCGTCGTGCGGCCGACGAACGGTGCGGCGGCCAAGCAGGCGACCCCCATCGGCACGAGCACGAGGGCCGCGGCCCCCGGCCCGAGACCACGTCCGTCCTGCAGGTCGAGCATGAGCGGGATCGGGGCAGAGCCGACGCAGAACGACGCGGCGGTCGCGCCCCACGAACCGGTCACGAACCCGCGGTCGCGGAACAACCCGAGCGGGACGAGCGCCCGGTCCCCCGCGCGGCGCTGCACCGTGAGCACCGCAGCGACGACGAGTGCGCCGAGCACCACCAGGCCGGCCCGCGGCAGGGGTGCGGCGAGGACGCCGTCGCCCGTGCCCTGGACCCCGACGACGACCGCGAACACCCCGGCGGTCACCCCGACGACGGCGAGCACCGGCAGGGGCACCGCGATGCGTCGGGACACCGGCACGAACCGGAGCACGGCGACGGCGGTGACGATGCCGACGGGCACGTTCACCAGGAAGACCGACGGCCACCCCCACGCCTCGACGAGCACGCCGCCGACGATCGGACCGGCGACGGTCGCCGCGCCGCCGCCGGCGCTCCAGACGGCGAGGGCGACGGCGAGCCGGGGTGGTTCGAACAACGAGCGGATCACCGTCAGGCACTGGGGTGTGAGCAGTGCGGCACCGACGCCCTGCGCGGCGCGCCAGACGATGAGCCCGCCGATGCCCGGTGCGAACGCGCACCCGACCGACGCGACGGTGAACACCGCGAGCCCGAGCAGGTAGACCCGGCGGTGCCCGAAGCGATCGCCGAGCCGTCCGGCGACGAGGAGCGGCACGGCGAACGCGAACAGGTAGGCGCTGTTCACCCAGACCGACAGCGACGCCTCGGTGCCGAGGTCGCTGCCGATGTCCGGCAGGGCGACGGACACGATCGTGCTGTCCAGCAGCAGCATGAAGAAGCCGAGGCAGAGCCCGCCGAGCGCGAGCCACCGACGGGCCGGGGTCACCTCACACCGCCAGGTTCTCGCGGAGCGTCGACCCCGGGTACCGCGGCGCCAGGGCACCTCGGGCACGCAGCTCCGGCACGAGCAGCTCGCTCAGGTCGGCGAACCCGGTGGGCATGCCGAGCGGGCTGGACAGCATGTAGCCGCCGCGTCCGCCGGTGGCCGCGAAGTTCTCCTGCAGGGCGTCGGCGACCCCCGCGGCGTCGCCGACCAGCATGTGGTCGAGGCCCGTCGCGGCACGCCAGCCGTGCTCGAAGAAGTCGTCGCGCTCCATGGTGTGGTCCTCGCCGAACTCGGCGACCAGGCTGCCGACCAGGCCGGCCGGGCTCGCCTGCGCGGCGACGATCTCGTCGCGCAGCTCGCCGAGGCGGAACGTCTCCGGGAGCGTGGAGAAGTCGTACCCGGCGTTGTGCGAGATGAAGGTGCCGACGGCCTCGCGGTTCCAGAACGACAGCAACGAGTCACGGCGGGCGGCGGCCTCGGCGTCGGTGGCGCCGACGATGACCTGGGTCGCCCAGAGGATCCCGACGCCGGACGGGTCCCGACCGGCGTCGGTGAGCGCTGCGTCGAGGGCGTTCCGGTGCCGGAGCTGTCCGGCGACGCTCGATCCGAACCCGAACACCAGGTCGGCGAACGACGCACTGGCGGCGATGCCGCGCGGCGAGCTGCCGGCCTGCACGACGACGGGGTGCCGCTGCGGACTCGGGACGCTCGCGAGCGGGCCGCGCACCTTGAAGAAGCGGCCGTCGTGGTCGATCGGGTGCACCCCGGCCGGGTCGGCGAACCGCCCCGTCGCGCGGTCGCGGACGATCGCGTCGGGGGCGACGGAGTCCCAGAGCGCACGGCAGACGCCGATGAACTCCTCCATCCGTTCGTACCGCAGGTCGTGGTCGATCAGGTGGTCGGACCCGTAGTTCGCCGCGTCCGCGCCCCGCGACGAGGCGACGACGTTGAACGCCATCCGCCCGCCCGTGACGTGGTCGAGCGAGTTGAGCAGTCGGGCGACGGAGAAGGGGTGGGTGAACGTGGACGAGTAGGTGAGCCCGAACCCGATGTGCTCCGTGACGGTGGACATCGCGGCGATCACGGGCGACATGTCCTGCCGGGGCCACTGGATGCCCCACTCGACGGCCGGGTCGATGCTGCCGCGCCACGTGCTCGGCACACCGGACCCGTCGCCGAAGAACAGCATGTCCACGCCGGCGCGCTCAGCGGTCCGGGCGACCTCCATGTACATGCGGACGTCGGGGAAGTCCTGGCCGACCCAGCTGCCGGCCGCTGCCCACCGCCCCTCGGTGTGGGTGAAGGACAGGTCGTAGGCCAGGTGCATGCCGCTCATCGCGAACCCACCGGCGAAGCGGACGCAGCCGCAGACGCGGACGCAGCCGCAGATGCAGACCCGGACGCAGCAGCAGCCGCGCGCCACAGCGCCACCGCCTCGTCGGCGTCGGTCACGACGCCCACGTTGAGGTCGATCAGCGTCAGTGCGGCGTCGTGCACGTCGGTGTCGTACGCGGCGGTGGCGTCCTGCGGGACCACCACGGGCCAGCCGAGCTGCATCGCGTCCTGTGCGGTGGCGAGGACGCAGCACTCGGTCGTGAGTCCCACGACGGTGACCCAGCCGATCCCTGCGGCGGTGAGCCGGGCCTCCAGGTCGGTGCCCAGGAACCCGCTGTAGCCGCGCTTGACGACGCGTGTCTCACCGGGGGCGGGCGCCGTTCGGTACCACTCGGCGCCCTCCGTGCCGATCCGGCACGGCTCGTCGTCCGGCATGGGTCCGGCCGGGTCGCCCCCGCGCAGCCACGTGCTGGAGCGCCACGGCCGCGCCGGGTCGCTGCCGAGTTCGACCCAGACGACGGGGACGCCCGCTGCGCGGGCCTCGTCGACGAGCGAGCCGATGCGGGTGACGGCGGCGTCCACGGCGACGGAGGCGCGGTCGTCGAGTCCGTACGGCGCGATCCGCGCCGGCTCACCGAAGTCGCGCTGCACGTCGACGACGACGAGCGCGGGCGGGAGCGCTGATGACACCAACTGTGCGAGCCGCGGGTCGCGACCCGCGTCGAGTCCCCCGGTCACCGGACGACCGCCGCGTCGTGCTGGCGGAGCGCCGGCAGGACGGTCTCCCCGAACAGCACCATGTCCTGGTCGTACTCGGGGAAGATCAGCATCAGGCCGTCGAGCTCGCCCCGGTCGACGATGTACTCGATGTGCTCGGTGACGGTCTCGGCGGACCCGGCGACGTACGCGGTCTGGAACGCGTCCTCACCGGCAGCACCGTCCGCCCAGGCACGCGCCTGCTCGGCGGGGACGCCCCACGACGCCCGCATCGAGGCCAGTGCTTCGCGGTCGACGCCGGCACCCCACTCGCGCACCTTCCGCTGCGCGGCGGCGTCGGTCTCGCCCTGCACGACCGTGAGCATCGAGTAGGTGCGGCACTCGCGTCCCTCGGCGGCGGCACGGTCGTGGACGTCGCGGGACAGGTCGCGCATCTCGTCCAGGCTGTCCGCTGCCAGGAAGGCGCCGTCGGCGTGCTTCGCCTGGAACGCCCGGGCTGCCTCGGACTTGCCAGCGCTGATGATGGTCGGCCGCGATGCGGGGTGGGGGCGGGACTCGCACGCGTCGAGGTCGAAGTACGGCGTGTGCATCGTCACGCTGTCCTCGGTCCACAGGCGCGTGACCGCCTCGGTCCAGAGCTCCGTCATCCGGTACCGGTCGGCGTGGCTGAGAGCCGCGTCCCAGATCCCGAACTGCTCGAACTCCGCCGCGTAGGCGCCGTTGACAATGTTCATGCCGGCCCGGCCGCCGGAGAGGTCCTGCAGCGTCGTGTACATCTTCGCGGCGACCGCCGGGTTGTGGACGTTGGCGTGCATCGTCGCCCAGATCTTGACCCGCTCGGTGGCCTCGGCGATGCCGGCCATCATCGTCATCGACTCCAGGGATCGGCCCCAGTGGTCGGTGGAGCCGCCGAAGCCGCGCCACTTCGCCATCGACATCACGAAGTCCAGGCCGATCGTCTCGGCGTGCAGCGCCGCCCGCTTGTTCCAGGCGTAGGTCGCCTCGGGGTGGGGTGCCGTGGTGGAGAGCATCCACCCGCCGTTGCCGATCGGGAGGAAGATCCCGTACTCCTTCGCGGGCATCTCACGCCGCCTTTCTGGTCGTTGCGGAACACTCGGTGGCGAAGGGACTCACGGTGCCGGCCACACGGTCTCGCCGTCCTTCGTGATGGCGTCGATGTACTCGTTCGTGAACCAGCTCTTCGCGTCGTCGGCGGTCACGGAGCTCTTGACGATGTCGAACTGGTGCAGCATGTCGACGAGCTTCGTCACGTTCTCCGGGTCGATCCCGCCGAGGGGCTGGTCCGGCGTCGGGTTGTCCGCGATGACCTTCGTCTCGGTGGTCCAGATCTTGGTGTTCTGGGCGGTGTCGTAGGTGGCGCCGGACAGCTTCGCGGCGTACCCGACGCACTGCTTGGTCTTCGCCTCGCTCGCGGAGCAGAAGTCGTAGGCGTGCAGGGCTGCGCGCAGGACGTCCTCGACCGCGGTCGGGTGCGCCTTCGCGAAGGCGGGGTTCACGGCCATCGCGCCGATCGACGAGGGGATGTCGTAGTCGACGGGCTGCCAGACGGTGACGTCGTCACCGGCGGCCTTCAGCAGGTTCGGCTCGTTCGACACGAAGCCGGTCAGCGCCTCGAGGCCGTTCTGCTTGCGGGGCAGGACGGACGGGTCGTAGCCCTCCTTGACGAGCGTCAGGGAGTCCCACTCGACGCCGGCCTTCTCCATCATCGCCCGGACCGACGCGGGGACGTAGCCCTTGTGGCCGACGACCTGGCCGTCGAGCTGCGGCAGCTTCGTGATGTCCTTGTTCGTCATCAGGACGTCGAGGCCGGCGTTCGAGTACGACGAGATCCCGGTGATGTCGATGCCGTTCGCGCGGGCCTGGATGAGGTCCTGCTCGGCGACGGCGGACACGGTGGCCTGGCCGCTGGCGAGGAGCTTCGTGTTCTGGGCGGTGTCACCCGAGCCCGGCTTGAGGGTCACGTCGAGGCAGAGGTCCTTGAAGTAGCCGAGCTCGTCCGCCGCGATGTACTCGAGGATCGACGCCGACGACTGGTACTGGTAGCCGGACAGGTAGGTGATCTTGCCGGCGTCCTGGTTCTCCTTGCACCGCTCGGCCGAGATCGCGCTGCCCTCGGACGAGGTGGTGCCGGCGCTCGAGCCGGTGCTGCAGCCGGTGAGCGCGAGGGCGACGACGGCGGTGGCGAGGGCCGCGAGTGCGGCCTTGGTGCGGTGCGTGGTGCGGTGCGTGGTGCGGTGCGTGGTGCTGTGCTGCATGGTGCTGTGCTGCATGGTGCTGTGCTGCATGGTGCTGTGCTGCATGGTCACTCCTGTGGGAAGGGATGGGTGGTGCAGGGCGGGTGCGGGTGCAGGTGGTGCGGGTGGGTCTGTGGGGTCGGTGGGTCGCCTGACGTCGGCCGGGAGGCGCGGCTGACGTCGCGCGGGCAGGCTCGCGCCGGCGGGTGGTGCGGCAGGGCCGCGGGGCGGCCGCGGGGTGCGTCGGACCGCGCGTCAGTCGTTCGCGGTGCGGTGCCAGTGCAGGACGCGCCGCTCGACGAGCGTGATGAGTCCGAGCAGGACCACGCCCATCACCGCGAGGATCGCGATCGCCGCGTAGACGACGTCGAGCTGGTTCATCGACGACGCCGTGCTGATCACGGTGCCGAGGCCGCCGGTGGAACCCGAGGCGGAGAGCTCCGCGACGACCGCGCCGATGATCGACAGCGGGAACACGATCCGGAGCGCTGCGAACACGAACGGCAGGGCGTTCGGGATCCGCAGGTGCACGAGCATCTCGAACCGGGAGGCATCGATCGTCTTGTAGACCTGCAGCACGGGCTGCGGCACGGACCGGAGGCCCGCGGCGGTGTTGATCAGGATCGGGAAGAAGCAGATGAGTGCCGTGATGACGAGCTTCGGCAGCGGCCCGAACCCGAACGCCACCACCAGGGCCGGGGCGATCGCGACGAGGGGCGTGACGTTCAGCACGATGGCGATCGGCATGACCGCACGGCGGACGATCGGCAGCTCACTCGTCAGCACCGCGAGCACGAAGGCGGCGAGGAACCCGATGGCCAGGCCGACGAGCGACTCCGCCAGGGTGATGCCGGCGTTCTGCAGGTAGTAGGGCAGCTGCGTGGCGAGGGTCTCCCCCACCGCGGGCAACGGCGGCAGCAGGTACGGCATCGCCGTCGCGCCGATCTGCCAGAGCACCGCCAGGACGGCGAGCATCACGACGAGGGGCAACCAGACGGTCGGTCGGAGCCAACCGGGCACCGGTCGGCGCGCGGTGCGTCGTTCGGCGTCGGCCGTGGTGGCGGTCGCGGCGGGCGTGGAGGTGGTGGTGGCGCTCATGGTCCCGTCTCCCTCAGGCCGCATCGGTCATGCGCCAGGCGCTGTGCAACCGGGTCCGGACCAGGTCTTCGTACTCGTGGAACCGCTGTTCCTCGAACAATCGCTGGTTGCGCGGGCGGGGCAGGTCGATGTCGATGACGTCGACGATCCGGCCGGGGCGCGGCGCCATCACGACGACGGTGTCCGACATCCGGACGGCCTCGGACACCGAGTGCGTCACGAAGAGCACCGTCGTGCGCAGCTCGTCCCACAGGTCGAGCAGCTGGTCCTGCAGGCTCTCGCGGGTGAACTCGTCGAGCGCCGAGAACGGCTCGTCCATCAGAAGGACGTCGGGGCGCAGGCCGAAGGCCCGGACGATCGCGGCACGCTGCTGCATGCCGCCGGACAGCTGCGCGGGGAGCTTGTCCATCGCCTCGCCGAGCCCCGCCATGCGCAGGAGTTCGCGCATGTCCGGGCCGGTGCCGGTCGTGCGCTCCTCGAGGTCCTCGATGACCGCGCGGCGACGACCGGCACCCGGGTTCACGCGCCCGGCGAGCGACACGTTCTGCAGCACGGTGAGCCAGGGCAGCAGCGCCGGTGCCTGGGGCACGAGTCCGATGAGCTTCGCCGCGCAGGCCTGGGCCGGCGTGACACCGTGCACCCGGACGTCACCGCGGTCGGCGGGCTCGAGCCCGGCCACCAGGCGGAGCAGCGTCGACTTCCCGCAGCCGCTCGGGCCGATGAGCGACACGAACTTCCCGGGTTCGATCGTCAGGCGGGCGTCGTCGAGCGCGACCATGGCGCTCGGGCCGCTGCCGTAGACCTTGCGCACCGCGTCCACGCGGACCGCTGATGTGGTCATCCGTTCCTCCATACCGTCGGCGAGCACGCAGGCTCGGTCTCGTATGGCGGAGAGCGTGCGTCGCGAGCTCGGGTTGGTCTGCGACGCGGAAATCCGCTGCTGGTGACGAGGTTAGGACGCCCGTGTTACGGAGTCGGACCACATGTGTTGCGAACGTGTGAACGAGTGCGCGGCTCAGCGCGGCGTGGGCACCGTGGTCTGCCCGTCCCAGACGAGCACCTCGACGCCGAGGTCCTCGGCGGCCACCGCCACCCACCCGGCGAGCGCCCTCGCCGCGGGTTCGGCGACGACGAGCACGGCCCGCTCCACGCCGGGGACCGACCGCCGCAGCCACAGCAGCTTGAACAGGTCCGCCATCACCTTGTTGCGCCAGGCGGGCTTGTAGGCGCCCTGGTTCGCGACGAGCTGCACGACGACGCGGTCGGCGTCGTCGATGCCCTCGACCTCGACCCGGGCGCGGTCGAGCACGACGGTGCGCGGGCGGAGGACGACGCCGAGGGCGGTGCCGGTGTGCTCGAGCATCCGGCGTTCGACGGAGTCGGGGGCGAACCTGCCCCACTCGGAGCGCGCGACGGGGACCTCGGTCATGTCGGCAGTGTAGGCGGGCCAGCCGCTCCGGATCGACCGGCGCATCAGACCGACCGCGCGGCCGCCTCGAGGGCCTCGGCCGCCTCCCCGGCGCGCACGATGTCGCCGTCGCTGACCGACCGCGCGTTGTACTCGGCTTTGGTCTTCACCGCCAACAGCACTTCGAGGTGCTTCGCGACCGACTGTCCAGCAGCCGCACGCAGCACGGGTACCGCTTCGTCGTGTGCTCCCGATCGCGAGTACTTGCCGGTCCGAGCGACGCAGATCGCGTCAGCCGCGGCGATGCCGCTGAGGACGCACTGCGTGACGAACGCGTTCGCGAACTGCGATCCGGCGCTGAAGACCCCTGCGTCACCGCCGAGCGCGCGGAGGACCTCTGCAGCTTCGAGGAACTCCGTCGCCTTGGCGAGCCGGCCCCTCCGGAACGACTCGTCGCCCGGTGCGGTGGTGCCGGTTCGCGGGGTCATCCAGTCAGGGTACGGAGCTTGCGGGACAGCCATCGACCATCGCCTGCGATGGGAATTCCGTCCCGAGCAACCGATGCGAGGAGCGGGTCGGTGCCATCGATCTCGTCCTCGTCGAAGACGACCGGCCGCACGGCGTTCCCGGTCCACCGCCCGGCCGTTCGGCACAACGCGTGGATCTGGTCCTCTGCCTCCGCACGTCGGCCGTGCTCGACGATGAAGCAGACATCGAGGTCGCTGTCCGGCCGCATCTCACCACGGGCGCCGGAACCGAAGAGCGCGGCGTACCGGAGGGGGATCGATCGACAGCCCGATCGGAATCGTTCGAGGAGCGCGCGCCGGAGAGAGGCCAGAGCGGTGATCGCATCGGCGGCGAGGTGTTCCCGGTTCAGGCTGAACGACTTCGTCCGTCCGGTCCGGTGCCCGTCGACGACACCCTGCTCGACCAGCCGATCCGCGCTGTTCCGGACCCCGGCGTACGACCGGTCCGGCACCAGGCTGCAGATGTCCGCGATCGTCATCGGTCCTGGCGCTCGTGCCAACACGGCGAGCACATCGCCGTCCACGGAGGTGGTCACCGTCGCGAAGGGGGACTGCAACTGCATCGGAACCTCCGATCGGATACGAGTAGAAATCTACCACTTCTAGTAGATTTCTACTCGTATCTGAGCATCTTCGTCAGACGACCGACCACCCACCGTCGCTCGGCAGCACGGCGCCGTTCACGTTGGCGGAGTCGTCGCTGAGCAGCCAGGTGATGGCCGCGGCGAGCTGCTCCGGCTGCGCGACCGGCGGGATCGCGACCTGCATGATGGGGCCGACCCGGCTGGCGGCGTACTCGCTGCGCATCGGCGCCTCGATGTTCGTCGCGACCGCACCCGGCGCGACCGCGTTGGCCCGGATGCCCTGCGGCCCGTGGAAGAACGCCACGCTCTTGGTGAACCCGGCGATCGCGTGCTTCGACGCCGTGTAGGCGGCACCCGCTGCCGAGGCGCGGAGTGCGGCCTCGGACGCGACGTTCACGACGGCGCCGCGGCCGGCGGCGATCATGTGCGGCAGGACGGCACGGGTGAGGCGCATCGGTCCGGTGACGTTGACGCTGAAGACGCGGTCCCAGGTGGCGTCGTCGACCTCGCTCGGCGGCAGGAAGGCGTCCATGATGCCGGCGACGTTCGCCAGTCCGTCGATGCGGTCGCCCGCGGCCGCGATGAGTGCATTGATGGTCTCGGTCGCGGCGACGTCGCCGACGACGGTCTCGAGTTCGAGGCCCTCGAGTTCGGAGCGGAGCGCGTCGAGGCGTTCGGCGACGACGTCGGTCGCGATCACCCGCCCGCCCTCGTTCGCGATGCGCGTCGCCGTGGCGCGTCCGATGCCGGAACCCGCCCCGGTGACGATGATGGTCCTGCCGGTGAAACGTCCGGCGGTGGTGTCGGTCATGTCGTCTCCTCACTGAGAGGCGCTCGCTGCGCCACGATGGTTATAGCACTCAGTGCCGAAAGGACTCCATGCGCCCGACGAGCGACCGGCCGACGAGCGATCGACCGACGAGCGATCGACCGACGGGACGCCCCCGCACGATCGACCCGGACGCGGTGTCCCTCGTGGCGCTGCGGCTGTTCGACGAGCAGGGCTTCGACGCCGTGTCGATGGCGGACGTCGCGACAGCAGCCGGCGTGAGCCGCCGGTCGTTGTTCCGGCTGTTCCCGAACAAGGCGGCGCTCGTCTGGGGCGGGCTCGACGAGTTCGCCTCGCGGTTCGGTGACGCACTCCGGCAGCGGCCGTCCACCGAGTCGTCGTCGGTCGCCCTCCGCGCGGCGTACCGGATCGGCGCGACCTTCCCCGACGACGCCGTCGAGGTCACCCGCCACCGACTGCGTGTCATCCGCGCCAACCCCTCGCTCGAGCACGTCGGCGCGGCCACGGTCACGACCCTGACCGACGCGATCGTCCGGTTCGTGGCCGAGCGGGACGGCGCGACGCCCGACGACCTCGCGGTGTCGGTGCGTGCGCACGCCCTGGCGGCCGCGGCGAGCGCGGCCCTCACCTGGTGGGCGCTGCACGGCGACGGCCGACCGGAGGACGTCGTGGACCGCGCACTCGCCCTGCTCGCCTGAGACGCGCCCTGGACACGACCACCGGACGGACGGGAGGCCCGTGGCGGGCGCGCCACGGGCCTCCCGTCCGTCACCCGGCCGGGCTCAGCCCATCGCGCGCTTCCCACGGACGTCGCGCGACAGCGCGTCGATGCGCGCCACCTCGTCGTCAGTGAGCCGCACATCGGCGGCTGCGACGTTCTCGGCGACGCGTCCGGGGTTGCGCGATCCGGGGATCGGGACCAGGTCGGCGCGCTTCGCCAGGATCCAGGCCAACGCGAGCTGCGAGAGCGAGACGCCCTTCGCGTCGGCGATCTCGGTGAGTGCGGCGACGACGGCGACGTTCGCGTCGAAGTGCTCCGGCGCCCACCACTCGAGCTGCTGACGGATGTCGTCGGCCGCGTAGGCGCTCGCGGGCTGCACGGCACCACTCAGGAACCCGCGCGCCAGGGGCGAGTACGCGACGACGCCGATGCCGAGCTCGTCGACGAGGGGGAAGAGCGCCTCGGACTCCCGCGAGAAGACGGAGTACTCGGTCTGGAACGCCGAGATCGGGTGTACAGCGTGCGCACGGCGGATCTGGTCGGCATCGGTGTTCGACAGGCCGAGGTACCGGACCTTGCCAGCCTGCACGAACTCCTGCATCACGCCGACGACGTCCTCGATCGGGACGGCCGGATCGTGGACGTGCTGGTAGAGCAGGTCGATCGAGTCGGTGCCGAGGTTCTGCAGGCTCGCGTCCACCACCTGCCGGATGTGCTCCGGTCGGGAGTCCGGCGCGTAGGCCTCGGGCGTGAACCCGAACTTCGTAGCGATCGTCACCTCGTCGCGGATCGGGGCGAGCGCCGCGCCGAGGAGCCGCTCGCCGGTCCCCCAGCCGTACAGCTCGGCCGTGTCGAAGTGCGTGACGCCGAGTTCGTGGGCGTGCCGGATCGCGGCGACGGACTCGGTGTCGTCGCCGGGTCCGTACGCGAACGTGGTGCCCATGGCGCCGTAGCCGATGGCGCTGACGGTGAGGCCCTGTCGGCCGAGGGTGCGTTGCTGCATGGTGCCGTCCCTTCGTGACGTGTGGTGGTCATGCGAGTGGCACTGTACGCCACCACTGTCATAGTCTGACAACTTGGACCGAAGATGACGTCGCGGTACGATCGACCCCGTGAGCGACGCGCGAACCGGCCTGCGGGACATCACCCGCGATGCCGTCCGCGCGCGCATCGCCGCCGTGGCACTCGAGCGGTTCGACACCGACGGGTTCGACAACGTCACCGTGGAACAGGTCGCCGCCGAGGTCGGGATCTCGGCGCGGAGCTTCCACCGGTACTTCCCCGCGAAGGAGGACGCCGTCATCGGCGACCCCGCGCGACACCGGGACGCCCTCGCCGGGGCGTTCCGGTCGCGGTCGACGACCCAGCCGGTGTGGCCCGCGCTGCGCGAGGCGTTCGCCGAGATGCTCGAGCGCGGCAGCACCGACGACCCCGAGACCGGACGACGGTCCGTCCGCGTGATGACGAGCACGGCGTCGCTGCGCGCGCGGAACCTCGAGAAGCACCAGGCCTGGGCGGACGTCCTGACGCCCCTCGTCGTCGAGCAGCTCCACGGGCCCGACGCCGACCTGCGGGCGCGGGTCCTCGTGCAGGCCGCCCTCGGGTGCTTCGACGTGTCGATCACCACCTGGGCCACGGGCGACGACCCCGACGCGGCTGCGATCCTGCGGCGCGCGTTCGACGGCATCGCACCGAGCACCTGACGAGCGGACACGCGCCGTCGCCCGGCGGTATCGTCCGGGCATGAACGTCACCGGACCGTCGCCGTACTTCCAGTTCGCCGGCACCGCCAGGCAGGCCCTCGAGCACTGGCGAGGGGTCTTCGGCGGCGAGGTCCAGATCGCGACCTACGCCGACTTCTCACGGACCGACGGCCCCGCCGACGCGGTCGCCCACGGGCAGCTCACCGGCGGGCTGCAGCTCTTCGCCGCCGACGCGAGCGAGACCGACGAGCCGTTCGCAGCGACCGGTCTGCTGTTCTCGCTCCTCGGGGCCGACGAACCCGACGTCCTGCGGCGCTGGTTCGACGCGCTCGCCGAAGGTGGCACGGTCGTCGACGCCCTGCAGCAACGGCCGTGGGGTGACTGGGACGGCACCGTGCGGGACGCGTTCGGCGTCACGTGGCTGATCGGGTTCGAGGCGTCCGCGCTGGGATGATGGGCGCATGACCGATCGCCCCGCCGTCCTGTTCGTGTGCGTCCACAACGCCGGACGCTCCCAGATGGCCGCGGGGTGGCTGCAGCACCTCGCCGGTGACCGCGTCCGGGTGTTCTCCGCCGGCAGCGAGCCCGCCGACCAGGTCAACGCCGTCGCCGTGCAGGCCATGGCCGAGCAGGGCATCGACATCGCCGACGCCCGACCGGCGGTGCTCGAGACCGAGACCGTGCGCGAGTCGGACGTCGTCATCACCATGGGCTGCGGGGACGCCTGCCCGGTGTTCCCCGGCAAGCGGTACGAGGACTGGGACCTCGCCGACCCGGCCGGGCTGGGGATCGAGCAGGTCCGCCCGATCCGCGACGACATCCGGATGCGGGTCGAGCGGTTGATCGCGTCCCTGTAGCCGGTTACTGCTGGTCGGACGGCAGCAGCGGCGCCCAGTAGGCGTCCGCGCCGTCGGCCTGCACGGCGTCGCGCTCGAACCGGAAGCCGTAGTCGCGCACGAAGTCGAGTGCGGCGGCCTGCTCGTCCTCGGCGTCGTCGTGCGCGGCGTCGAACAGGTACACGCCGTGCCCCATCTTCACGCCCGAGTCGCTGATCACCGTGAGGTCCCAACGCCCCTCCTCGGCGCGTTCGATCCGTACGACGGCGGCCTGTGCAGCGGTGAAGTCAGCCATGCCGTCAGCCTACGGACGGCGCCCCGGCGGCGTTCAGGGTCCGCCGCGCCCACTACGCTGAGCACCGTCACAGGCCCGGATGAGCGGAGAACGAAGTCATGTCAGTCGGATTGCTCGCCGTGGTGGACGACATCCTCTCCGCGGCCCTGAAGGCGAGTGCGAAGACCGCCGGTGTCGTCATCGACGACGCCGCGGTCACCCCGCAGTACGTGCAGGGACTCGCGCCGGCCCGGGAGCTGCCGGTCGTCGGTCGCATCGCGCTCGGCAGCCTGTTCAACAAGTTCATCATCATCATCCCGCTGGCGCTGCTGCTCACCGCGTTCGCGCCCTGGGTGCTGCCGTACCTCCTGCTCATCGGCGGGACGTACCTGTGCTTCGAGGGCGCGGAGAAGGTCACCGAGTGGTTCGGCGTCCACCACGGCACAGGCAGCACCGACTCGGTCACCGAACCGAAGCTCGTGTTCGGCGCCATCCGGACCGACCTCATCCTGAGCACCGAGATCATGCTCATCGCCCTGGCCGGTCTCGACCCCGACCTCGGGCTCTGGCCGACACTCGGTGCACTCATCGTGATCGGGCTCGTCATGACCGCGGTCGTCTACGGCGCGGTGGCCTTGCTGGTGAAGATCGACGACGTCGGTCTGCAGATGATGAAGAACTCGGTCCGCCGGACCCGTCGCACAGGAGCGCGGATCGTGCGGGCGATGCCGACGGTCTTCCGGGTCATCAGCGTCATCGGCACCGTGGCCATGCTCTGGGTCGGCGGTCACCTGGTCATCGCGAACCTCGCCGAGACCTTCTGGCACGGCCCGTACGACCTGCTGCACACGATCGAGCACGCGATCGAGGCCGCGGGCCCGGTGATCACGTGGGTCGTCGACACCGCGGTCTCGGCGCTCGCCGGCGTCGTCCTCGGCATGGTCGTCGTGGCGATCGTCCTCGGCATCGGTCGCCTCCGCGGGAAGCACTGACTGACACTGCTGTTCCGCCGTCGGAACACGAGTGTTCCGACGGACCACTCGTCGATCGACTCGTGGTCCGTCGCAGAACGGGTGCGCGCGACCCACGCCGCGCGCCTACCCTGGCGCGCATGGCAACGGTGCGACAGGTCCAGGTGACGTTCGACTGCGCCGAGCCGGAGCGGGTCGCCCGGTTCTGGTGCGAGGTCCTCGGCTACGAGGTGCCTGCTCCCCCGCCCGGGTTCGACGACTGGCAGGCGTTCAACGCCTCGCTCCCGCCCGAGCACCAGGACTCCGCCTTCGCGTGCGTCGACCCGACCGGCGTCGGCCCGCGCTTGTTCTTCCAACGGGTACCCGAGGGCAAGACGGTGAAGAACCGCGTGCACCTGGACGTCCGGGTCGGCACCGGTCTGGTCGGCGACGAGCGTCTCGCAGCGCTCGACGCGGAGAGCGCTCGCCTCGTCGCGCTCGGCGCGACGCAGTTCCGCCGCATGCTCGCGGATCAGGTCAACGAGTCCTGCATCGTGATGCAGGACGTCGAGGGCAACGAGTTCTGCCTCGACTGACCCGCGAGCGCGCGCGGGCTCAGGCCACCGGCCCGTAGAGCGGCGTCTCCGCCTGGTCGAGCTCGAGCTCGGCCGTCTGCTGGATGAGCGCCAGCAGGTCGGCGTCGAGCCCGGGGGCGAACTCCTCGAGTCGCTCCGGCGCGATGAACGACGGCACGCCGGCCGGGGCCTGCTCGGTCGCGGTCAGGTCCGTGCCGTCCTTCGACGGTGACGCCCCGCGGAAGATCTTGCCCGCCTCCGAGGCCCCGTCGAGGTCGAAGCTGTACTGCTTGCTCTGCAGCCCGAGGTCGAGGAGCTCCTTGACCTCCGGGAACCGCTCGGCGTTCGTCTTCGGGATCGGCAGCAGGGTCTTCCAGTCGACGCCGAGGGTCTCGAGCGCCTTCGCGTAGGCGTTCTCGTGCGCCTGGTCGCGGACGATCAAGTACGCGACGGTGCTGCGCGCGGTGGGGTTGTCCGTCATCTCGTAGATCCGGCACTTCTGCAGCCGACCGGTGGACTCGAGCATCAGGTTGTAGAGCAGGTCGAGCGGCAGGTTGCCGGAGTTGTAGACGTAGCTGCCGCTCCACGGGTTGCCGGCCGCGTCGACCGGCAGGGCGCCCTGAGCGCCGACGAGGTAGTGGTGGATGTTGCTCGTGTCGAGCGCGATGTTGAGCGGCGTCGCACCCTTCGCACCCGGCTTGTCGAGCGGATCGGTGAGCTTGCCGGTGTACTCGGGCGAGCCGTCGAGCAGGCGGGAGATCGTGGTGCCGATGAGCTCGACGTGGCTGATCTCCTCGGTGCCGACACCCTGGATGAGGTCGCGGTACGGCTTCGCCGCCGGGCCGCGGAAGTTCATCGCCTGGAACAGGTACTGCATCATCGTGCGCATCTCGCCGAACTGCCCGCCGAGCCCTTCCTGCAGGGCGTTGGCGGCTGCCGGGTCGGGCTCGCCGTCGGCGATCTCGTTGATCCAGGTCTGTGCGTGGAAGTACATGGGGCCTCCTTGCCGTCCGCGACGGATCCGCCGCGTGCCTCACCGTCGTCCGGCCTCCCTGGCAGGCGACACGGGTCGTCCGCTCAGCGCGGTATCGTCGTCGGCGCCGCACCGCAGCGCCCGGAAGGACCCCCGAACCGATGACCGTCAGTCACGCCGTCGACACCGCCGACCTCGACGACCTGCTCGCGCCGGACCAGGTCCTCCGCGACCCGGCGTCGCTCGAGCGGTACCGCCACGACGACGCCGAGTGGGCCGACTCCGCGGCACCGCTCGCCGTCGTCCTCGCACGCAGCACCGACGACGTCGTCGCCACCGTCCGGTGGGCGGCAGCCGCCGGCGTGCGGGTCGTGCCGCGCGGCGCCGGGACCGGGCTGTCCGGCGGGGCGAACGCGATGGCCGGATCGGTCGTCCTGTCCCTCGAGCTGATGGACGCGGTGCTCGAGGTGAACACCGACGAGCGCTACGCGGTCGCCCAGCCCGGTGTGATCAACGACGCACTGCGGGCTGCCGTCGCGGAACACGGACTCTGGTACCCGCCGGACCCGGCGAGCTCGGCCATCTCGACGATCGGCGGCAACGTCGCGACGAACGCCGGCGGGATCTGCTGCGTGAAGTACGGCGTCACCCGCGACTACGTGCTCGGGATGACCGTCGTGCTGGCCGACGGTTCCGTGGTGGAGCTCGGACGCCGCACGGCGAAGGGCGTCGCTGGGTACGACTTGGCCGGCCTGATGGTGGGCTCGGAGGGCACGCTCGGCATCGTCGTGTCGGTCACCGTCAAGCTGCTCCCCCTGGCCGGACGCGACGAACGCGCCGTGATCGGCTACTTCCCCTCGCTCAGCGCCGCCGGGGACGCCGTCGCCGCGATCTCGCGTGCCGGGATCATCCCCGCCGCACTCGAGATCGTGGACCGGACCTGTCTGCGGGCCGTCGACGACTGGATGCACCTCGGGCTGCCGTCCGACGTCGACACCCTGCTGCTGGCCCGGGTCGACGAGCGTGGTGCCGCGGGGGACGAGCTCGCCGACCAGGTCGCGGCCGTCTTCGCGCAGGCCGGCGGCACCGACGTCGAGCGCGCCACGGACCCCGACGACATCGACCGGCTGTTCCAGGCACGGCGACTGGCGTACCCGGCACTCGAGCGGCTCGGCCCGGTGCTCACCGAGGACATCTGCGTGCCCCGCAGCGCGGTGCCCGAGATGCTCCGCCGGATCCAGGCGACCGCGGCAGCGCACGACGTCACCATCGCGAACATCGCGCACGC
The DNA here is from genome assembly GCF_015350945.1 of Curtobacterium sp. VKM Ac-2884. Lineage (NCBI taxonomy): Bacteria > Bacillati > Actinomycetota > Actinomycetes > Micrococcales > Microbacteriaceae > Curtobacterium > Curtobacterium sp. VKM Ac-2884. The sequence continues at coordinate 310 of NZ_JADKSA010000007.1, read as the reverse complement.
CGGCGACGGCAACCTGCACCCGCTGATCATCGCTCCCGAGGGCGACGACGCCGCGAAGGCCCGCGCGAAGCAGGCGTTCGACCAGATCGTCGCGGACTGCCTGGCACTCGGCGGCACCGTCACGGGAGAGCACGGCGTCGGTCTGCTCAAGCTGCCGGGCCTGCGGCAGGAGCTGGGCGAGCGGGTCCTCGCGATGCACCGTGCCGTCAAGGACGCCCTGGACCCGGCGGGGACCCTGAATCCCGGCAAGGCGTTCTGAACGCACGTCGACGACGGACGGGAGGCCCGGGGCCAGCTGGCACCGGGCCTC
>NZ_JADKSA010000006.1:0-277291 GCF_015350945.1 Curtobacterium sp. VKM Ac-2884 | reverse complement strand
CCGGGGGCGGCCCCGCCACGGGCCTCCAGGCCGTCAGGCGGTCGCGGTGCGGTCCGTGGCCGGGTCCGCCCCGGCCAGGTCACGGATGCGCTTCGCCGGTACGCCGGCGTAGACGCCGTGCGCCAGCAGGCGCCCGGTGACGACCGCGCCGGCCGCGACGACCACGTCGTGCTCGATGTGGGCGCCGGGCAGGATCGTCGCACGGCCGCCGATCCACACGCGGTCCTCGATGACGACCGGACGGCCGGTCGCGGTGTCGCTCCACCGGCCGTCGGCGTCGATCGCGTGGTGGCTCGTCATGATGAGGACCTGCATGCCGATCGCGGCGTTCGCACCGATGCTGACGGGGGCGATGGCCTCGATGGTCGTCGCGCGGTTGAAGTAGACGCCTCGCGCGACCGACAGGTTGCGCGGGTCGCCCGTGAGCGAGAAGCCGACGCCGGGGGCCGACTCGGCGTGCGCGCCCGCGGCGTTCAGCAGGAGCCGTCGCACGACCCGCGGCAGGAACGGCGAGCCGAGCAGAGCCGTGAGCAGGACGTGCTCTCGGGCGTGCGCGACGTCCTCGCGGAGGCGTCGGGCGAACGTCGAGGGGACGGGGACGGGGACGGCTGGCGTGGCCATGCGGCCTCCTGGGTTCGGGGGACGGTGCGGGGTCGCACAGCCGAAACGTAGGCGCTGCCGGGCGGCTCGACAACGGACGCACTGGTGGTTGCGCGATCCTTGCGGTATCGCCCGCCGGCCGGCACGACGGCGATCTCACCCGGTCGGTGCGATCCGGGCAGCGCCCGTGCTCGCCTACCGTGCTGCGGCTGGGAGGCGACATGCAGGAAATCGTGAACGGTCTGGTGCAGAACTCGTCCTTCGGCGCCTGGGACGTGGTCCTCGCCGTCGTCGTCCTGGTCGTCGGGTGGTTCGCGTCCGTGTGGGCCCGGCGGGGCGTCGTCGTGGCGCTGGCGAAGTGGAGCGGGCTCGGACCGAGCGGGACGAACCTCGTGGCGCGTCTCGTGCGCTACTCGATCCTCCTGCTCACGATCGGCATCGTCCTCACCGTGCTCGGAGCGCCGTTGCAGCCGGTGCTCGCCGCGGTGATCATCATCAGCGCGGTCGCGTTCCTGGCCCTGCGCGGGATCGCGGCGAACTTCGGCGCGGGTCTGGTCATCCAGGCCCGACGACCGGTGCGGATCGGCGACTCGATCGAGGTCGAGGGCGTGGCCGGCCGCATCGTCGAGTTGACGGGGCGTGCCGTCCTGCTGGCCACCTCGGACGGCAGGACGATCCGGATCCCGAACACCATGCTGCTCGAGAACCCGCTCTGGAACGCCAGCGAGTCGGGGGCGGTCCGGAGCGAGGTCCGGGCGCGGCTGCACGGGTCGCCGGACCTCGACCGGGTCTGCCCGGTGCTGCTGGACGCGGTGGCCTCGGTGGCCTCGGTGGCTTCGGTGTCCTCCGGGTCCTCGGTGTCGTCGACGGATCCCGAGGTCTTCCTGCACACGATCACGCCGGCCTGGGCGGACATCACCATCCGGTTCTGGTCCGCGTACGACGACCGCGAGGCCGCCCGGTCGTCGGTGGTGCGCGCGGTCGCGGTGGCGCTCGGCGGCACCGGCCTGACCTGCTCGGTGTCGTCGGACGGACCACGGTTCCTGACCGCGCTCGTCGACGCCGTGGACTGACGGTTCTGCGGGGTCGTGCGGGGTCGTGCGGGGCCGTGCGGGGCCGTGCGATCTCACCCGTTCCGGGCGTGCACGTCGACGTGCCGGGCCGTGAGGCTCGTCGCACAGACCAACGAACAGGAGCAGACCATGGCCAAGCAGTTCTCCGGCAAGATCGAACTCGACGTGCGCGACTCCGTCGCCGACTGGGACGCGTTCATCCCGTCGAAGGCGCCGAAGGGATCCCCGAACGTCCTCGTCGTGCTCTACGACGACACCGGGCAGGCAGCGTGGTCGCCGTACGGCGGCCGGATCCAGATGCCCACGATGGATCGGCTCGCCGCGAACGGCCTCACCTACTCGCAGTGGCACACCACGGCGCTCTGCTCCCCCACGCGGTCGACGTTCCTGACCGGCCGGAACCACCACGCGAACGGCTTCGCCACGATCTCGGAGTCGTCGACCGGGTTCCCCGGCTACAACTCCCACATCCCGCCCGAGAACGCGACGATGGCGAACGTGCTCCGCGACGCCGGGTGGTCCACGTTCTGGGTCGGCAAGAACCACAACGTCCCGATCGACGAGTGGACAGCGGGCGCCTCGAAGAAGAACTGGCCGCTCGCGCAGGGCTACGACCGGTTCTACGGCTTCATCGGCGGTGAGACGAACAACTGGTACCCCTCGCTCGCCGAGGACAACCACTACCGCGGTCCGTGCAGCGAGCCCGAGCAGGCCGGGTCGGCCGAATCGTCGGAACGGCATGGTGTCTCCTACCCCGATGTGCGCCGAAGCGGCGAGGTCGTTGAGTTCCGGTGCGGGGACGCGTGCGCTCCAGAGCAGCTGGCCCCCGCTGTCGGCGAACCGCTCCGCCAGGTCCTTGGCCCAGAGCTGCTCGATCACGACGATCGCGGCCGAGGTCCCGGGCGCGAGCGTGTCCGCGACCTGGTCGACGTCGTCGTTGGCGGCCAGGCCGCGGCCTTCGAGGGCGACCGAGCCGGACGTGCCGGTCCTGGTCACGTCATCGAGCTCGCGGACGTGGACGGTGCCGTCCTCGGCCCGGCTGATGAGCAGCAGGTCGAGGACCCGGACCGTCTCGGCGTCCGTCAGGTCGACGAGCGCGCCGAGCACGGCGTCGTCGGGCAGCTCGCCCCGGAACGAGACGACGAACACCTCGGCCGGGCCGTACGTGAAGGTGGTCACGGTGCCTCCCCTGTGGTCATGGCACCAGGTGTAGCCGCGCCGGAACGGGTCGGGCACCACCCTGAGCGGGTGATCTGGCACGCCTCCGCAGATCACCCGGGGCGGGTGATGCACCGCCGGCACCGGCCGTCGATCGTTGCGTCCATGAACCCCGTGACAGCACGACCCGCGGTGACACCGTGAGCATCGGCGGTGGGATCTTCCTGCTCGTCGTCGGCGCGATCATGGCGTTCGCGTTCGACTTCACGGTCGTCGGCATCGACATCCAGCTCATCGGCTACATCCTGATGGTCGCCGGTTTCCTGGTCCTCGTGCTGGGGATCGTCCTCCGGCTCCGGCCGCGCCGTGCCACGACGAGCGTCGTCACCGAGATCGACCCCGTGACCGGACAGCGTGTCGTCCGCCGGGTCGACGAGGACGACCGAGGGGTCTGACCGGCACCGTGCTCGCCGTGATCGGCCAGCTCCTGCCCCTCCCCATCGCCGGTGCGCTGAGCTCCGTCCCCATCGCCGCGGTGCTCACCCTGCTGCTCGGCGGTCGCGGCCTCGGTCCGGCCGTCCTGTTCGCCGTCGGCTCGGTGACCGGGGTCTTCGTGGTCACGGTCGCCGCGACCGCGCTGCTCGGCCGTGTCCTCGTCGTGGACCTGCCGGCGACGGCATCACCGGGCCTCGGCCTGGGTGAATGCCTGCTCGGGGTCGTCTCGGTCCTCGCCGCAGGGGTCGTCTTCCGGCGCCCCGCCACAGCGGGACCGAGCCGGACGAGCGCACTCCTGACGGCGGCAGTCGGCACCGTCCGACCCGCCGTCGCGCTCGCCGTGGGTGCCGTGCTCGCGCTGCGCCCGAAGGCCCTGCTCCTGGCGTCCGGCGTCGGCATCGTGCTCGCCCCCGCGGAGCTGCCGGCGGTGCCGTCGACCGTCCTCGTCGGGGCGAGCACCCTGCTGATGACGGCCACGGTGACGGGGCCGATCGTCTTCGCGCTGGTCGGCGGGGAACCGGCCCGCGCGGACCTGGAGCGGTTCCGCACCTGGCTGCGGCACAACTCGCGCGCCGTGACCGTCGTCGTCCTCGTGCTCGTCGGCGCGGTCCTGGTCGGCGACGGCCTCGGACGGCTCTGACGCCCCACGCACGAGCCGTCGGGCGGCCGCCGCCGACGACCGACCGCCGATCGCCGGTCGCCGACGACGACCGACCACCGGCCGCCGACCGACCGCCGGACCGCTACTCCCGCGCCGCCAGCGCCGTCTGCCGCGGCAGCTCCCCGAACTCCTGCCGGTAGCTCCCCGCGAACCGGCCCAGGTGCGCGAACCCCGTCGCCCGGGCGATCTCGGCGACGCTGCGGTCGTCGCCTGCCTCGAGCTGCTCCCGGGCGAGCAGGAGCCGGATCCGACGCAGGTACATCGTCGGCGTGATGCCGTGGTGCCGCTGGAACGCCGCCTGCACGCCGCGGACGCTCAGACCCGCGGCCTCGGCGACGTCGTTGACGGTGATCTGCTCGGTCGCGTGGTCGAGCAGGAACGTCTCGGCACGGGCGAAGCGCGCGGTCGACGCCATCACCGGTTCGTGCTGTCCCACCGGCCAGTGCGGGATCGCGGTCAGCAAGCCACCGGCGGCGAACCGGGCGAGCTCGCGCTCCCGTTCGAGCGGCACGTCCGTCGGACCCTGCAGGACCTCCTGCGCGACCGACCGGACCATGAGCCACCAGGCGGCGAGCGGCGCCCCCTCTGGTACGTGTCGGGGACGGAACTCCAGCGGACCCGGAGCCCAGTCACCGCGCTCGGCGGCGACCTGCTCGACGATCGTCCGGTCGATGCGCAGCACGTCGTGCTGGAAGTCCACCCACCGGAACCGCTGGGGATCCTGTCGGTAGAGCACCGGGCGGCCGATCTGCACCGGGTTGTCGTCGACGAGCGCCGAACCGGACTTCACCCAGACGATCATCATCGCCCGTCCGGGCTCGACCGCGCCGCTCAGGGTGCCCGTGCACCGCGTCGACTCGAGGGAGAGCAGGGCGGTGCCCCGCACGCGTTCCTCGAAGACGAAGCCCTCACCGGTCGCCTCGACGGTCAGACCGTGGGTCACGTGGGTCACCGACAGCGCCTCGGCCGCGACCGACGGCTCGTCTGTCCTGATCTCGCGCTGCGTGCGGTGCATCATCTCGGGCACGTCATGATCCTCGCGACATGTCGGCATCCGCGCAACGCACGACGCGCCGGGTTTCCTGAACGACGACCAGCATCCGCGCGTTTGACTGATGCGACATGAAGTACATCCAGTACGACCGCTCCACGATCCTGACCAGCGACGACGTCGCCGACGCGGTGATCGAGTACGCCGCTGCGCTCGCCGGGGGCAGCCGCGCCGACGCGATCGCGATCCCGACGGTGGCGGAGGACGGCACGATGACGACCACGAAGATGCTCATCGGCCCGTCGAGCGAGATCGTGGTCGCCGACGCAGACGAGGACGAGCTCGAGGTCGAGAACGGTGAGTTCGTCGAACGCCTGCGTGCTGCAGCGCGGACGTTCGACCACCCCGAGACGATCCACGCCGACACCCGCTCGGACCTGACGGGCGACGGACCGGTCGCCTGACCGCAGCGCGGTCGGAGGAACACGCACCGCGCTCACCGCGCTCACCGCGCTCACCGCGCTCACCGGCCGAGATCGGTCGGGAACCTGCTGGCGTCGACCGCCAGGACGGCCTCGGTCCGCCGGCGCATCTCGGCCAGGAACGCCCCTCCCTCGGGTTCCAGGTCGTCGTCGGGCGCCGGCTCCAGGGCTACCGCCACCGCGGGTGCGAGGAGCAGCTCCACCGTGCTGGCCGCGCCGAACTCGTCGGTCGTCGGGACCGACACGACGTCGCTCAACCGGCTTTGGTGCAGGGCGGCCGCGTACCGGATCACCGCGTCGGCGACCGTGTCGCCGGTCAGGACCCGGACGGTCCCCGCGTAGTTGACGTACTTCATCGGTGCTCCCTCGTGACGAGGGGCATCCGCCGCGGTGACGGTTCCCTGATCCTGCTGGACAGTAGGCCGCGGCCGCCGCGCGCGTCACAGAAAGCGACGCCGGAGACGGCGCCGAGGGATCTGTCCACTCCGCGCTGTCGCTCGGGATCCCGCTGGTAGCAACGAGGTGCGTGCCGCCACCAGTGCGGCGCCGGAAGGAAGCGACTCTTGACCGAGATCACCGCCCACCACGGGCTCTTCAAGGACACGAACCTGCACGTCGACGACACCGGCGGCTCCGGCCGCACCGTGGTCCTGATCCACGGCTGGCCGCTGTCCGGCGAGTCCTGGAACAAGCAGGTCCCGGCGTTCGTCGACGCCGGACACCGCGTCGTCACCTACGACCGCCGTGGCTTCGGTCGCAGCGACAAGCCGAAGACCGGCTACGACTACGACCACCTCACCGAGGACCTGCACACGATCCTCACCGAACTCGACCTGCAGGACGTCACCCTCGTCGGCTTCTCGATGGGCGGCGGCGAGGTCGCCCGGTACTTCTCGAAGTACGGCACCGAGCGGGTGCACAGCGTCGTCTTCGCCTCCGCCGTGCCGCCGTACCTGCTGCAGACGTCGGACAACCCTGACGGCCCGCTGCCGAAGGAGCAGGCGGCCGAGATGACCGCCGGCCTGACGAAGGACGAGGACGCGTTCTACGACCAGTTCACGACCGACTTCTTCTCGGTGGACGGCACCCTGGTCGTCTCCGAGGAGGACCGGCAGCAGGCCCTCACGCTCGCGAAGCAGGCGTCGAAGACCGCCGCGCTCGAGGCGATGGCGTCCTTCGCGAACACCGACTTCCGCGACGACCTGCCGAAGGTCACCGTGCCGACGCTCGTCATCCACGGTGACGGCGACGCGACCGTGCCGTACGAGGGCTCGGGGGCCCGCACGCACGCCGCGATCGCCGGTTCGGAGCTGCACGTCGTGTCCGGCGGCCCGCACGGCGTCAACGTCAGCCACCCGGACGAGTGGAACCGCGTGGTGCTGGCGTTCCTCGCGAAGTAGCGCGGAACGCTCAGCGTCCGCGGCGGTGAACACGACCGACAGGCGGACTGGAGGCCCGTGGCGGACCCGCCACGGGCCTCCAGTCCGCCCTGTGCGCAGGTCCAGGGCCCCACTCAGGCCGCGGGAGCCATCAGACCGGCGCGCCGGCGCAGGTCGAGCGCGGCCGCGACGAGCTCGCGGGTGCGCGGGTGCGCGCCCGCGTCGAACAGCCGCTCCGCAGGGCCCACGTCGACCACGCGACCAGTGTCGAAGACCGCGATGCGGTCGGCGACCCGGCGCACGACGGCGAGGTCGTGCGAGATGAACACGCAGGTCGTGCCGGTGGTGCGCTGCAGGTCGAGCACCAGGTCGAGGATCCGCGCCTGCACCGAGACGTCGAGGGCGGACGTGGGTTCGTCGCACACCACCAGCGGCACCGGTCCGGCGAACGCCCGGGCGATGGCCACGCGCTGCTTCTGGCCGCCGGACAGCTGGGCCGGCCGGCGGTCGAGGACGTCGGCGGGCAGCCCGACCCGCGCCGCGAGCTGCTCGGCGGTGCCGTCGCCGTGCAGCAGCCGGATCGCCCGTCCGAGCACCTGTCGGACCGTCCGTCGCGGGTTGAGCGAGGCGTCGGCGTTCTGGAACACGACCTGCACGGGTGGGGTGCCGGTCGGCGTCCGGTCGCCCGCGTCCAGCGTGATCGTGCCGTCGTGTCGGACCAGTCCGGCGAGGGCTCGCCCGAAGGTCGTCTTGCCGGAGCCGGACTCCCCCACGACGCCCAGCACCTCACCGCGGCGCAGCTCGAGGTCGATGCCGTCGAGGGCGACGGCGCCGTCGTACTCCTTGCGGAGGCCCCTGATCGTCGCGAGCACGTCGTGCTGCGCGGTGTCGGCCGACGTGTCGGCCTTGCCCGCCGTTCCTGCCTTGCCCGTCGTGATGTCGGGCAGGGCGTCGACGAGCTGCTTCGTGTACGGCTCGGTGGGGTGGAGCAGCACCTGGGTCGCGGTGCCCTCCTCGACGAGCACCCCGTGGCGGAGCACCCCGACCCGGCCGCAGTGCGCGGCGACCAGCGGCAGGTTGTGGCTGATGAGCAGGGTCGCGAAGCCGATCTCGGTCCGGAGCTCGTCGATGAGCGCCATGATGCCCGCCTCGACCGTGCTGTCCAGGCCGGTGGTGGGTTCGTCGAGCACGAGCAGGCGCGGACGGGCCACCAGGGCCATCGCGATCGCGACGCGCTGCTGCTGACCGCCGGACAGCTCGTGCGGGTACCGCACGCCGATCGTCGTCGGTGACGGCAGCCCGACCCGCGTGAACGCCTCGATCGTCGCGGTGTCCGCAGCCGCGCGGCCGGAGCCCGTGGCGCGCAGGACCTCGGCGACCTGGCGTCCGACCGTCATCGTCGGGTTGAGGGCGAGGCCCGGTTCCTGGTGGACGACCGCCACGACGTCGCGCCGGAACCGCCGGAGGCGCTCACCGCGCAGGGACGCGACGTCGACGCCGTCGACGACCAGCGCCGACGACCCGACGGCGGCGTCCGGGCCGAGCGACGCCGTCAGCGTGCCGGCGACGGTGCTCTTGCCGGAGCCGGACTCGCCCACGAGCCCGTACGAGCCACCGGGCTCGATCACGAACGCGACGTCGTCGACCACCCGGGTGCCGCGGTACGACACGGTGAGCCCCTCGACGCGGACCAGTGCGTCGGTCGTGCCGGTGGTCCGGGGCTGCTCGCTCACTCGGAGACCTCCTTGAGGTTGTCGGCGATCAGGTTCGCGGACACGACGATCGACGCCACGGCGACACCCGGGAACACGACCGTCCACCACGCGGCCTGCAGGTACGCGCGGTTCGCGTTGATGTCGAGCCCCCAGTCGGCGGCCGGTGGTTGCGAACCGAGCCCGAGGAACGACAGCGACGCGGTGATGAAGATCGCGGCACCGAGACTCAGGACCGCCTGGATCACGAAGACCCCGATCACGTTCGGCAGCAGCTCCGTGACCATCGCCCGGACGGCGCTCTCGCCCTGCAGCCGTGCGGCCTGGACGTAGGACTTGCCCATCTCGACGAGCACCGCGGCCCGGACGATCCGCGCGATGCCCGGGGCGAAGAGCACGCCGACGATGAGGACGAGCGCGGGCGTCGACACCCCGAACGCACCGACGAGGACGACCAGGAAGATCAGGCTGGGCAACGCGAGCAGCACGTCGAAGAACCGCATCAGGGCGGTGTCGACCCAGCCGCGGTGGTAGCCGGCGAGCAGGCCCAGGGTGCCGCCGACGACGGTCGCCAGTGCCGCGCCGAACGGGCCGATGACGAGCGCCGGCCGGGCCCCGGCGGCGACGCGGGCGAAGACGTCGCGACCGAGCGAGTCGGTGCCGAACCAGTGCGCCGCGCTCGGTGCCTGCAGGAGCTCGCCGGTGCGGGCGAAGGGCTGCAGGCCGAGCAGGTGCCAGCCCACGGCCAGGACGACCCACCCGAGCAGGATCGCCACGGAGACCAGGAACGTGGGACGCCGGAGCAGTCCGCGCCAGCCGCGGCGGGTGACCCGTGCGGTGCCCGTGGTGGTCGACGCCGGCGGACGCCCGGCCAGGGCATCGGTCTCGACGGCACCGGGGACGACGGCGGTCATGCGGTGGCCGCCCGTTCGAAGCGGATCCGGGGATCGACCACCACGAACAGCAGGTCGGTGAGCAGGAGCGCGCCGAGCGAGAGCGCTCCGGCGAGCATCACCCCGCTCTCGAGCAGCAGGGCGTCCTTGCGCTCGGCTGCCGACACGAGCAGCGCGCCGAGGCCCGGGTAGGAGAACAGGGTCTCCACGATGACGCTGCCGCCGAGCAGGGTGCCGAGGTAGATGCCGAGCACCGAGAACGTCGGGATGAGCGCGTTGCGGACGACGTGCCGGCGGACGACCTGGCCGGTGGTCAGGCCCTTGAGCACGGCGGTGCGGTGGAACTGCGACCGGATCGTCTCGATCGTCCCCGCACGCACCATCCGGGTCAGGACGGCGAGGTACGCCACGGCGAGCACCACGGCGGGCAGCGTGAGCACCCGGAGCCGCTCGCCGAACCCGGCGTCGAGCGCACCGGACGCCTGCACCGGCACCACCCGCAGCCAGACCGCGAAGACGAGCAGCAGCACGATCCCGACGACGAACTCCGGCACTGCCGAGATCGTCAGCAGCCCGACCGTGACGGCCCGGTCGGAGCGGCGACCCTGCCGGTACGCCTGCACGGCACCGAGCGTGATCGCGACCGGCACCATGATGACGAACGCGTACGCACCGAGCAGCAGGGAGTTGCCGAGACGGCCGAGCACCAGGTCACGGACCGGCTCGGAGTAGACGAAGCTCGTGCCCCAGTCCCCCGTGACGAACCCGCTGATCCAGTGCAGGTACCGGCTGACGAGGGACCCGTCGAGCCCGTGGTCGACGTTCCACGCGCGCACCTGCGCCGCCGTCGCGTACTGCCCGAGGGCGTTCCGGCCCGGGTCACCCGGCACGACCTGGACGAGCCAGAACGTCAGGACGGAGACCACGACCAGGACGAGCGGGATCTGGACGACCCGTTGCCCGACCAGGGTCAGCAGACGACGGCGGCGCGCGGTGCTCATGACGCGGTGACCCCGATGCCCCGGAAGTCGAACCCGCCCGGGAAGTCCTGCCCCGACCGGAAGGTGCCCGTGACGCGCTTCTGCAGCAGGATGCTGCTCGACGCGAACGCGGGGACGATCACGGGCAGGTCGGTCCACTCGATCTCGGCGATCTGGTTCGCGAGGTCCTGCCGCTCCGACTCGTCGGTCGTCGACTCGTACCGGTCGGTCAGCTGCTCGAGCTCCGGGTTCGAGTACTTCGAGGCGTTCCAGACGGCGCCGTCGCGGTAGATCAGGTCGACGTACTGCGCGGGCAGGCGCTGCGCCCAGTTCGTGATCGTCACCGGGGCGTTCAGCCACGGGGTGTCGTCGCCGTCGGCGTAGTACTGCGCGCTCGTCAGCACCTTGAGGGTGACGTCGAACCCGCCGACCGCCTCGAGCTGCTGCTGCACCACCTGGGCGAGGGCCTTCTCGGCGTCGAGCGTCGTGATCTCGAAGGAGACCGTCTTGCCGCCGAGCAGGTCCGCGACCTTCGCCTTGTCCTGCTCGCGCTGCTCGAGTCCCTTCGGCTGGATCGCCGAACTCGGGAAGAACGTGGTGTCGTTGCCGACCTCGGCGGCTCCGCCGTAGACCGTCTTGACGATCTCCTCGCGGTCGAGCGCGAGGGCGAAGGCCTCACGGACCTTCGGGTCGTCGAAGGGCGCCTTGGTGACGTCGAGGAAGATGCCGTCGAACTTGTTGAAGTACGGCTCGGTCTCGGTGTAGTCCGAGGCCCGCAGCGTCGACGTCGCAGTGGGGCTGGCGGCGATCTGGTCGATCTCCCCGCTCTGGAACGCGAGCAGCTGGGCCTGGTCGTCGGCGTAGAACTTCACGTCGACCTGCTGCAGCTCCACGTCCTTCGCGTCCCAGTAGTCCGGGTTCTTCGTGAACGTGGCGCCCTGGCCGGCCGAGTACTTCGTCAGCACGAACTGTCCGGCGCCGACGGGCTGCTTGGCCCAGTTCGCGCCGGCGTCGAAGCCGGCCGGCTGGATGGTCGTGTTCGAGCCCGTGAGCAGGTACGGGAAGTCGGCGTACGGCTTGGCGAGCGTGAAGTCGACGGTCGAGGCACCGTCGGCGGCGACCGACTGCAGGATGCCGTCGAAGCTCGACTTGCCGGGCGACTGGCTGTCCTTGCCGATGATCGAGTCGAACGTCGCGACGACGTCCTTGCTCGTGAGCGCGGCACCGTCGGAGAACTGCAGGTCGTCGCGGAGCTGCACCGTCCAGGTGCGTCCGTCGGACGACGCCTTCCACGAGTCGGCCAGACGCCCCTCGAGCTTGCCCTTCGCGTCCTGGCTGAGCAGGCCCTCGGACGCCAACCCCACGATGAACATCGCGTTGTAGTCCGAGGTGGTGAGCGGGTTGATCGTGCTGTCGGGCTCCTGGAGCCCGAGCGTGTAGGTGCCGGTGTCCGAGGACGATCCGGGCGAGGCGTCGCCGCCGGACGAGCACGCGGCGAGCGTGAGGGCGAGGGCGGACGCGGTGGCCGCGAGGGCGAGGCGCTTGAGGCGACGCCGCCGCGACGTGAGGTCGACGGTCACGGATGACTCCTAGGGGTTCGGGTTGCAGGGGTGCTGTGCAGGGAGCGGTGGAGCGGTCAGCGGTGCGCGTGGTCCGGCACCCGGGGGTGTCCGAAGCGCTCGCGCAGGGTGAGGTCGTCGTACGCCGTCGCGGTCCGGCCGCGGCGCTGCAGTTCCGGGACGACGTGGTCGACGAACCGGTCGATCCCGCCGGGCAGGTACGGGAACTGCACGATGAAGCCGTCGGCGCCACCGTCGTCGGCGAGCTCCTCGAACCGGTCGGCGATCTCCGGACCGGTGCCCGTCAGCAGGCTCCGGCGGTACGACCACGCGTAGACGTCGCGGGGCGTCGCCGGGCCGTCGGCGAGCAGCCGTTCGACCGCGGGCTTCGGCGAGCGGGTCTCGTTCGAGGTGTCGAACTCCTCGGCGTAGTCGAACGGCACGTCGACGTCGCGGCCGGACAGGTCCTGCCCGATCTGGTGCGACACGTCCTCGAGGATGAGGGCGTCCGGCGTCAGGGCGAGGATCGCGTCCGCCTCCGCTCGGGCGTCGGCGGCGGTCTCCCCCACGACCGGCATCACCGACGGCATGATCTTCACCGCGTCGGCGGAGCGGCCGTGCCGGACGGCGCGGGCGCGCAGGTCGTCGACGAAGCGTCGGACGTCCGCGGTGGAGCCACCACGGGTGAACACCGCGTCGGCCGTGTCCGCGGCGAGTTCCAGCCCGGACTCGGACCCGCCGGCCTGGAACAGCAGCGGGTGGCCCTGCGGCGGCCTGGCGGTGTTCAGCGGCCCGCGCACCCGGAAGAACTCGCCCTCGTGGTCGAGACGGTGCAGGCCGTCGCGGCGCGCGAAGACCCCGGACGCCGGGTCGGCGACGATCGCGTCGTCGTCCCAGCTGTCCAGCAGACCGTTGACGACGTCGACGAACTCGCGACCGCGCTCGTACCGCCGGGAGTGGTCGATGTGGGCGTCCCCACCGAAGTTGCGGGCCTCTTCGTCGTAACGACTCGTGACGAGGTTCCACGCGGCTCGCCCACCGCTGAGGTGGTCGAGCGAGGCGAGGGTCCTGGCCACGTGGTACGGCTCGTTGTACGTCGTCGACACGGTCGCGGCGAGGCCGATCCGCGACGTCACCTGGGACAGCGCGGCGAGCAGCGTGAACGGTTCGGGCCGCAGCGCACCGTAGTGGTCGACGCCCGACGGGTACCGGTCCCAGAAGTACAGGCCGTCGGCGAGGAAGAGCGTGTCGAACACCCCGCGCTCGGCGGTCTGCGCGATGTGCCGGTGGTGCCGGATGCTCAGGTGCTCGGCGGGACGCGAGGACGGGTGCCGCCACCCGGTGACGTGCGCGCCTCCCGGGTGGAAGGCGAAGGCGCCCAGCAGGATGCGGTCGCTCATGCGGACGCCTCCTGGTCGACAGCCGCTGGCGCGGGCGCGGCTGCCGAACCGTCGTACCGGCTCGCCGGTCGCGCCAGCCCGAGGTGCTCCCGCAGGGTGTCGCCGCGGTACGCGCGGTCGTACACGCCACGACGTTCGAGCTCCGGCACCACCTGGTCGACGAACCGGTCGACGCTCACCGGGATCGACGAGAACGCGAGCATGTAGCCGTCGGCGGCGTCCTGCTCGTAGCGCTCGGTCAGCCAGTCGGCGATCTGCTCGGGCGTGCCCGGCAGGAACCGACGGCGCAGGATCGTCCGGTAGACCTCGCGCAGCGTGGTGGCCTCGGCGGCGATGCGGCGGATCGACTCGTAGACGGACTTCGACTGGTTGATCGCCGTCTCGTCGAAGACGTGCTCGAACGGTGCGTCGAGCGGCCGGTCGGACAGGTCGGTCTGCAGGTAGTGGGACAGCAGGTCGAGCGAGACGCGGTCCGGTGTCAGCTCCTCGATCTCGTCGAGCTGCCGCAGCGCGTCGGCCTCGGTGTCGCCGATCACCGGCGACACCGCCGGCAGGATCAGCATCGACGACGCGTCACGTCCGTGCTCGACGGCGCGGCGCTTGTAGTCGGCGTACAGGGCCTGTGCGTCGGCGAGGTCGTCCTGCCAGAGGGTGAAGACGCCCTCGGCCTTCGCACCGGCCAGCGCACGGCCGGCCTCGGATGCCCCGGCCTGGAACAGCACCGGGTGGGCCTGCGGCGGCCGGGCGATGTTGAGCGGCCCGCGTACGCGGAAGAACTCGCCCTCGTGGTCGAGCACGTGCAGTCCGTCGCGCTTCGCGAAGTACCCGGACTCCTGGTCGTACAGGAACGCGTCGTCGTCCCAGCTGTCCCAGAGGCCCTGCACGACGTCGACGAACTCGGCACCCCGGCGGTAGCGGACGGCGTGGTCGAGGTTCGCGTCGCGACCGAAGTTCCAGGCCTCTTCGTCCGAGGCGCTCGTCACGAGGTTCCAGGCGGCCCGGCCCTCGCTCAGGTGGTCGATCGACGCCAGCTTCCGGGCCACGTGGTACGGCTCGTTGTAGGTGGTCGAGACCGTCGCGGCGAGCCCGATGTGCTCGGTCCGCTGCGACAGGGCACCGAGCAGGGTGAAGGGCTCGGTGCGGATGTTCACGGCGTGGTCGATGCCCGACGCGAAGCGGTCCCAGACGTACAGCTCGTCGGCGATGAACAGCGTCGCGAACCCACCGCGCTCGAGCGTCTGCGCGAACCGGACGTAGTACTCGACGTCCAGGTAGGCGTCCGGTTCGCTGCCCGGCAGGCGCCAGCTCGTGACGTGCTCGCCGCCGGGGTAGAAGACCATCCCGCCGAGCACCAGGCCGCCGTCGCGGGTCATGCCGTCACCGCCTCGTGGGCCAGGACGGCGCCGAGCTGCGGGGCCACCTGTTCGGCGAACAGCGCGAGGGCGTCCGTCCGTGCACCGACGTCGGAGTAGCCGTCGTCGACCTGCACGTTGAGCTGCGTCGCGTACCGGGAGTACGGCTTCGACGCGATCGACTCGGCGATGTCGTCGGCCGTGCCGTAGTGCAGGTTGAGCGACGCGGCCTTCTCGGCCAGGGTCGTCGCCGGCGGCAGGAACGACTCGCCCCACGCGTACTTCGCCTCGATGCCCGCACGCGCCTCGCGCAGCGCGGTGTCGCGGTCCGGGGCCGGGTAGATCGCCGTCGAGAGTGCGACCCGGGGAACAGCGTCGTCCGGCAGCGCGGCGTAGTAGGCGTCCGCGGTGACCTCGGCCGGCACGGTCTGCGTGGTGCCGATCAGCACCCCGTGCCCCCGACGGGCGGCGATGGCGGCGCTCTCGGCGCTGAGCGTGGCGTCCCAGATCCGGTCGAGCAGCCCGCTGCCGTCCGGGTTCAGGCGTGCGGTCCCCGTGCCGAGTGACGCACCACGCAGCGCGTCGAGCAGCCGTGCGAGCTGCTCGTCGAACGCGGCACGACGGGTGTCGTGGTCGGCCCCGACCAGACCGGGCGCGAAGACGTCGAGGGTCTCCGGGCCGCCACCGTTCGCGACGCCGAGTTCCACGCGTCCGTCGCTGATCGCGTCGAGGACGGCAGCGTCCTCCGCGACCCGGACCGGGTCCTCGTGCGGCAGCGTGACCGCTCCGAGCCCGAGGCTCAGGGTGGACGTCCGCTCGGCGAGGGCCGCGAAGAACACGAACGGTGACGGCAGTCCGCCGCGCGCCGGTGCGTCGTCGTGTCGGAAGTGGAACTGGCGGACCCAGGCCCCGTCGTACCCGAGGCGTTCCGCCGCGGCGAACAGCTCGAGCTCCTCGCGGTAGGCCCGGGTCGCCGGCGGCGCCTCGGTGCCGTGCGAGAACACCGCGATCCGCAACGGCACCGTGGCCGCGCGGGCGGTGCGTTCGACGTGCGTCATACAACACTCCCTCGTCAGTGGAGCGATGCAAACACGAGCGAGCGACGCGCACGAGCGTCGACGTAACGGGACGCAGTGATTCGTCACGGAACGTAGGAGAGCGCGCACCGCGCGGGACAGGAGCATGATCACCGCTCTTGTGCCCGGAGCCGGACCGACGTAGCTTTGCGGCAGCTGCCCCGGACCCCGGTCGCCGGAACTCCTGTGTTCCTCGAGACGATCAGGGATATTCACCGTGCCGCAGCAATCCGTCGACGAGACGTCATCCGCGAACACCACCGAGCAGACCACCGTGACCGCGGTCGCTCCGGTCCGCCTGGAGGCCTCGGCGTCCTCGCCCGAACAGGCCCTCGAGCAATTGCCGGGCCTCGTCACGGGCACCTCCTGGCAGACCCGTCCGACCACCGGGGCGTACTCGTTCCGGTACCTGGCCGTCGGTGACGGCAACGTGACGCTCCGCCGGTCGCAGATGCGCGGCTACGTCCGCGGCACCGTGGCCCCCGACGACGCGTACGTCGTCGTCCTGGTGCTCGGCGGCGTCGTCACGCTCGACCTCCTGCGCGGCGGCGGGCCGGTCGACAACGGCGTGCCGGCGCTGATGCCCACCGAACGACGCGCCGTGGTCGAGGCCAGCAACCACGACGCCGTCATGGTGCACCTCACCCGCGCGTTCGTGCGGTCCGTCGCCGAGGAGCGCCACGGCCTGCCCTCCGGCGGCCTGCACCTCGACGAGCGTGCTGTCCCCGCAGCGGACGCCGTCGTGCGCTGGCGGCAGGTCCTCGAGTCCGCTCGTCGGGTCCTCGCGGCACAGGGTGTGGCCTCCACCGCGTGGTCGGATGCCACCCGGGCCGTCGCCGTCGCCTTCCTCGCCCTGTACCCACCGAAGGCCGCCGAACCGTCGAGCGCCCTGTGGGCACCCCGGAACGCCCGGATCCGGCGAGCGGTCGACCACGTGCACGAGCACGCGGCGGAACCCATCGCCGTGTCGGACCTCGCCGCGGTGTCCGGCTTGAGCGTCCGTGCCGTGCAGGAGTCGTTCCAGCGGCTGTTCGGGATGCCGCCGTCGGCCTACGTCCGGTCCGTCCGGCTCCAGCGCGTCCGGGGTGACCTGCTGCGACTCGACACCGCGACCACCTCGGTGAGCGAGGTCGCCCGCAGCTGGGGGTTCGCCCACCTCGGCCGGTTCTCGGCGGAGTACACGAGCCGCTACGGGGAGTACCCGAAGGCCACGCTGCACCGGTGACCCGTGCGCTGCAGGACGGCGTGCCCTGGGCGGGGCCGACGGGCGGACAGGAGGCGCGTGGCGGGCCCGCACCGCGCCTCCCGTCCGTCAGGTCGTCCCGTCCACCGCCCTGACGGACGTCACGCAGACGGCGTCGCGTCGAGCGCGATGACCGCGACCTGGACCACCGCGTCGTCCGGCATGTCCGGGTAGTAGTTGGCGCGCAGCTGCCGGGCGAAGTCGACCATGTCGGTGTCGGCCGGCTGGTGCGCCGCCCGAGGGGTGAGCTCCGCCAGGCGGTGGTCGGTCACCTCAGTGACCTGGCCGGTCAACGGCGTCGCCGAGGGGTGCTCGTCGAAGACGAACACCGCGGAGCCGGTGCGGACGTCCTCGTGCCAGCGCACCGTCGTGACCTTCTCGCCGCGCTGGACGGCGTCGTGGTGCTTCTGGTGGAAGTGGATCGTCTGGGACACGGATCAAGTCTGGTCGATGTCGACCAGGTCCGCGTGCCGCGCGGCGTAGGCCGTCGCACGGCGGATCCGGCGGAGCGTCAGCGGGACGACCCAGACGAGCACCGCCACCATGAGCACGAGGAACACCGGCGGCAGGATCCCGAGGTCGCCGCGGATCCACGTCGACACCATCTGGAACGCGAGCGCTGTGTAGAGCAGCCCGATGTACGCGAGCTGGAACCGCAGCGCGAGTGGGACCACCGTGGCGTACCGGACGGCGCCGACCTGCTCAGCCGGGTCGAGCGGCAGGTCCGCGCCGCGGGCCACGATCTTCGCGAAGCGACGGAGTCGACCGAGGTCGTGGCCGGCGGACGCCCGCAAGAGCCCGTTCAACGGCAGCGACTGGAGCAAGGCCGCGAACGCGGTCGCAGTGAAGACCAGCTGGCCGGCGAGGAAGGCCGCCTGGGTGAGTCCAACGGGGTCGTCCCCGGTGAAGGCGGCCAGGACCACCACGCCGATCGTCACGACGACGATGGACACGCCGAAGGTCACCGCGATCACCACGATCGTGTGGCGGAGTTCGGCCGGTCCGAACCGGTAGCCGACCGGGTACGCCGACGGCGACGGCTCCGTGCGCCGGAACAGCGCACCGAGTGGCCGCGCGATCACCAGCAGCACCGCCGCTCCCCCGATCAGCACGACCGGCACCCAGACCGGCGCGCCGGCCGAGACCGACGCGAGCACGATGACCACCGCACCCGCCACGTCCACGGCGACCACGCCCAGCAGCCACCACCGCAGGTACCGGGAACTGTCCGCGGACGACCGGTGGTCCCAGTAGCCCGCCAACGACCCGACCACCGCAGGTCCGACGACGAACAGCGGGATGCTGACGCTCACCGCGATGATCAGGACGTCCGAAACGTCGCTGAGTTCGAACACCGCCAGCAGGGTGCCCCCGAGGGTGAGCGCCGTGATCAGCACGATGAGCAGGACGTAGCTCAAGACCCGCATGGGGTGACTCCTCTTCCGGCAGGACGACGCCTCCCAGTGCATCCTGGCCGAGCTCCGACGGGCCGGCCCACATCGTGCGGAGAACCGCAGCACGTCAGGTCGGCGAGGCCGCCGTAGAGTGCACCATGACCCAAACACCGGCAGCATCGCCGCTGCTGCACCTCGGGGTGCTGGCCGAGTCGCGGAAACCCGACGAACGCCGCCTCCCGATCCATCCCGCCCACTTCGAGCGCATCGACCCCGACCTGCGCGCGAACATCATCCTGGAACGCGGGTACGGTCGCCGCTTCGGCGTCACGGACGACCAACTCGAACCCCTCGTCGGCGCCATGGCGGACCGAGACGAGCTCATCGCCGCGTCGGACGTCGTCCTGCTGCCCAAGCCCCAGGTGTCCGACCTCGAGGACCTGCGGGACGGACAAGTCCTGTGGGGCTGGCCGCACTGCGTGCAGGACCCCGCCCTCACCCAGGTCGCGATCGACAAGCGCCTGACCCTCATCGCGTGGGAGTCGATGAACCACTGGCGGTCGGACGGCGGGTTCAGCCTGCACGTGTTCCACAAGAACAACGAGCTCGCGGGCTACTGCTCGGTCATCCACGCCCTGCAGCTCTGTGGTTCCACCGGGGACTACGGCCGCCGCCTCACCGCGGTCGTGATCGGCTTCGGGGCCACCGCCCGCGGTGCCGTCACCGCGCTGAACGCCCACGGGATCCACGACGTCCGCGTCCTGACCAACCGCGACATCGCCGCCGTGGGGTCGCCGATCCCCTCCGTCGACATGCTGCAGATCAGCCAGGACGACCACGACCCCAGCGGCAACACGGTCAAGACCGAGGACGGTCCGGTGCCGCTGGCGCCGTACCTGGCCGAGAACGACATCGTCGTGAACTGCACACTCCAGGACCCGAACGCCCCGCTCACGTACCTGCGCACCGAGGACCTGGGCGTGTTCCGACCGGGCAGCCTCATCGTCGACGTCTCGATCGACGTGGGGATGGGGTTCGAGTGGGCGCAGGCGACGACCTTCGCGGAACCGATGACCACCGTCGGCGAGAGCACGAACTACTACGCCGTCGACCACAGTCCGTCGCTGCTCTGGAACTCGACGACGTGGGAGATCAGCGAGGCGCTCATGCCGTTCCTCCGGCCGGTCATGGAGGGCACGTCGTCGTGGGCCGACTCGGACACGATCCGACGCGCCGTCGAGATCGAGGACGGCCACGTGCGCAACCCGGCGATCCTCGCGTTCCAGGGGCGCTCGGACGAGTACCCGCACGTGGTGGGCGGCTGACGCGGGCGCTGAGGGCTGGTCGGCGCTGACCCGATGCGCAACGACGAGGTCGACGTCGTTCGACAACGACCTCGTCGCACCGCGTCGCACCGCGTCGCATCGTGATCGCGGTGTGGGTCAGTCGCCGGGCGCCGACACCCAGACGTTGGGGGCGAGCTCCTGGAACGGGTCCGGTCCGCCACTGGTGTAGCCGTCGGACACCAGGAGGGTCTGGTGTTCCTGCTCGTCGATCATGCTCGTGATGACCGATGCCGGCTCGAGATCCTGCCCGCCGGCACACACCGCGTAGTTGTCGACACTGTCGGGGTCATCGTTCCGTGCGATCAGGCACGCTCCGCCGTCGGCGACGGCAGCGATCCAGTACTTCGTGCCGTCGCGCTCGACCGCGAACCGTGCACTGTCCGGGACCATGTCGGCAGCAGCCGTCGTCTGGTCCTCCTCGGGCAGCGCGTCCGCGGCGGTGACCGGCTGCCGCAGGATCGAGAAGTAGTCTGCCGCGTCGGTCGTCGGGTTCGGGCGCGGCGTCGTCGACGCTCCGGTTGGGTGCGCACTCGGCGATGCACGTGGTGCGGCATCACCGTCCGAGCAGCCGGTGAGGGCGACGGCCGACACGATCACCGCACCGATCACTCCAGCGAACAGGCGGACGAACCCGGGTCGACCGTTCACGAGGTCAGTTCCCCCACACGAAGAACGCGATGATCCCGCCGATCAGGACCGCGCCGATCGGGACGAGGTACACCCAGTCGTGCCGGATCGGACCCTGTCCGGGCTGGTGGTCGCGCTGGAACGGCGCGACCGGGTTCCCACTCGTTCCCGGCAAGTAGTCGACGGAGTGCTGTCGGACCGGCTCGTGTCGTCGGCTGTTCATCGGACCCCCCGTGATCGCGTCTGCGGTGGGCTCTGGCGGGCTCGAACCGCCGACCACTTCGGTGTAAACGAAGTGCTCTACCAACTGAGCTAAGAGCCCGCGACACGATCCTAGAGGTCGATCCCCCGTATCGTTGCGCTGGACAGCCCGGCCGCTGGCCAGTTCAGCGCTCGGCTTCATTTCGCCGATAGTAAGCCGTACACTTAACTCATGTCTGACGAGTCCGTCTACGCCGTGATCCTCGACCTCGTCGACTCACGCACGCTCGACGACCGCCCCGCCGCACAGCGCGACGTCGAGCAGGCGTTCCGCGAGACGACCGACGTCACCCCGGTGGACCCGGTGCACGCGACCGTCGGCGACGAGTTCCAGGTGATCTACGCCACGCTCACCGACGCGCTCGTCGCCAGCACCGCCGCGATGCTCGCGCTGCCACCGACGGTGCAGGTCCGGCTCGGGATGGGTCGCGGGACGGTGCGGACGGTGGGGTCCGGCACGAGCGGTCCGCTCCAGGACGGCCCGGCCTGGTGGTTCGCCCGCGACGCCATCAACGAGACGCACCGCCGTGAAGACGGCAGGACGTCCTTCCTCCGGTCGTGGTTCCACGCGTCCGACGATCGCCACGGCACCGAGGAGCGACTCGTGAACGCCTACTTCCTCAGCCGCGACCACGTCCTGGCCCGCCTGACGCCCCGGGCAAGACGCATCGCGCTCGGCCTCGTCCAGGGCCGGACCCAGGCGCAGATCGCCGCGACCGAGGGGATCACCCCGTCAGCGGTGTCCCAGTCGGTGCAGAAGTCGGGCGTGGCCGCGATCGTCGAGGGCCTCCGGGTCCTCGTGGGACAGGAACGCTGATGCTCGCCGGGATCCTCCTCGCACTCATCGGTCTGGGCGACGTCGTCCGGGCCCGCACCGGTGCCGACGCGCACCAGCAACGCACGCTGACCACCATCGCGGTCGTCGTGCTGTGGGCCGGGGTGTCCGCCGTGGCACGGCTCGGTCTCGGAGTCCCCGTGTGGAGTGTCCTCGTCACGGTGGTGCTCGCGGCGGCGTGGATCGCCGCGACGGCGCCGGTCCGAGCCGGTACCGGGACCGCCGACGACGACCGTGACGCGCCGACGACCCGGGGGTGGCTGCGGCGGTCCGGGTCCTGGCCCGCGGTCCTGCTCGCCGTCGCCGTCGCCGTGCTGCTCCTCTGGGGGCCACTGCCCGACGCCACGGGCTTCGTGGTCGACTGGCACGACGGCTCAGGCCTGGCGTTCGTCGACGCCGTTCCGCTCGCCGCCGTCGTGGGCGGTGTCGGCTCGGCGCTGTTCCTCGTCGACTCCGCGAACGTGGTCGTCGCCCAGGCACTCCCGCCGGGACTGCAGCGCGGAGCCGTCACGGGCGCCGAGGCCGACGACCTCCGACGCCGGTTCGGGCGACGCCGACGCTCCGACGCCGACGCCGAACAGTCCGGGGACAGCACGGTGCGCCTCAAGGGCGGTCGCCTGATCGGCCCGATCGAACGACTGCTGCTGGCCGGGTTCGCGGTGGCGGGGGCCTTCCCGGTGGTCGCTGCACTGATCGCGGCCAAGGGCATCGTCCGGTTCCCCGAGATCCGGCGCGAGACGAGCGGCTACCAGGCGGAGTACTTCCTGATCGGCAGCCTGGTGAGCTGGGCGATGGCCTTCGCCGCCGCTGGCATGTGCTGGCTCCTGGCGCACAGCTGACCCGGGCCTGTCCCGTCCCGCCCGCCCATCGGCCCATCGGCCCATCGGCCGGTCGGGCAGTCCCCGAGGTTCCGAAATCTCGGCATCTCGGGGCCCTGGGAGCGCCGCTGTGGAACCTCGGCGACGAACGGGCGGCGAGTTGTGGAACCTCGGCGCAGCGAGTCCGCCCGGCATCGGGGCGCTTCGGAGCCGCGTCAGGCCGTGCGGCGGGCCCGACCCTCGACCTGGCGTTGGACGAACGCCTGCCGGAGTCGCTCGAACAGCACGGCCGGACGCCCGGTGTCGGCAGCTGTCGCGTGGATGACGATCCAGCCGTTCACCGCGAACCCGTTCGATCGGCGCTGATCGTGCTGGAAGGTCCGACGGTCACGGTGGTGGTCGCCGTCGTACTCGAGGGCGATCCGGAGCGTCGGCCAGGCGAGGTCTGCTCGGCCGAGGAACGAACCGCGGTCGTCCACGACGTCGACGTTCACCTCGGGTTCCGGGAACCCGGCGTCGACGACTCCGAGCCGGAGACGGGTCTCCATCGGTGACTCGACTCCTGTTCGTACCTTGTCCAGGGCCGCTCGTGCTCGTCGTGCCGAGCGACTCCCCGCGACGACCGCGGCCGCCAGTCCGTCGATGGTGGTCAGCCCGCTCGGGCCGACGAGGTGGTCGCCGAGGACGACGAGTTCGACCGGGGTGAGCAGGGACGCCGACTCGAACCACGCGCGTGCAGGAGGGCTGACCGGGATGCCACGGACGAGATCCGGTCGGAGGCCCTCGACGCGCGTCCGGTGCGGGACGACCTGGGGCCGGCGCATGATCGGCGCGGTCCCGATCGCCGTCACGTGCACGAGCTCGCCGTCGAGGCGCGACGGGAGGGGCGCTCCCCAGAGCCGTGCGGCCGTGGTGTGGCTGACGAACTGGTCGCTCCGGAGGACGACGGCGATCGCTTCGACGACCGTCACAGGGACGTCCGCTCGCACCCGGACGCCGTGGACCGGAGCCTTGAGGTCTCGACGGGTCAACCGCGCAGGGCTCGCTCCGGCCGCGATGGCCTGCCGCACCAGGAACGGCCTCGGCAGGTGGTCGTCTCGCGCTCGGCTCCCCATGACGAGAGCATCGCGCACGAGGCGCCGGGCCCGACCACGACCGGGCGCATCTGTGGAGAACGACGCGGAACGGGCCTCCAGTCCGAACCCGAAGGACGCGGTGAGGTTCCAGGACATGCCGCGCGACGATCGCCGAGGTGCCGATCCCGAGCGGACAGGGCCACGAGATGCCGAGATCTCGGAACCTCGGGGCGCACCCGCACCCGCACCCGCACCCGCACCCGCACCTGAGAACCCCGGGGACGGCGGGTACCATCTCCCTCGTGAACGGTGCCGGTGTCCTCGACGAATCCGGGCGGCTGCGGCTCCTCGGCTCCGGGGTGACGGGTGCCGCGTTCGCGGTCGTCCTCGTCATGCTCGTGCTGTCGTCGTGGACCGAGGCGACCACCACCGTCCTGGTCTCCGTCGGCATCCCGTCCGCGGCGGCAGGTGCCGCGATCGCCGTGTACCTGCAGCTCCGCGCTTGGCGTGCCGAGGGCGGGTACGAGCGTTCGGTCGCGGTCCGCGAGTGGATCGCCGACGGTCAGGTGCCGTACGGCGTGCCGGCCGAGCTGTGGATCCCGCTCGTCCAGGCGCAGGCCGACCGCGAAGGAGCCGGCTGGGGCAAGGTCGTCCTCGGCACGCTGTGGATCGCGATGACGTGGTCGATGCGTGACCAGCACGACGCCCTCATCACGACGATGTTGATCCTGCTCTGGGCCGGCATGGTCCTGTGGGCGGCGGTGTGGGTCATCCCCCGCGCTCGAGCGGCCCGTGCGCTGCTCCGCCGCGGCGTCTCCACGATCGGCTGAGCGACCGCGCGAAACCATCGGCTGAGCGACCGCCGGAACCCACTGACTACGCTCGGCGGCATGCAGAGTCGAACCCTCGGTCGCACCGGCCGCGAAGTCTCCCCCATCGGTCTCGGGACGTGGCAGTTCGGCGGTGACTGGGGCCCGGTGAGCGAAGCGGACGCGAACGCCGTGATGGACGCCTCGGTCGAGTCCGGCGTCACCCTCTTCGACACCGCCGACGTCTACGGAGACGGTCGCAGCGAGCAGCTCATCGGGTCGTGGCGCGCGTCGAACCCCGACGTGCCGTTGACGGTCACGACGAAGATGGGGCGCCGCGCCGAGCAGGTCCCGGCGAACTACGTCGCAGCGAACTTCCGCGAGTGGGTCGACCGTTCCCGCACGAACCTGCGGCAGGACACGCTCGACCTGGTGCAGCTGCACTGCCCGCCGTCCGAGGTCATCGGCGACGACGCCGTGTACGACGCCCTCGACGCGCTGGTCGCGGACGGCTCGGTCGCCGCCTACGGCGTCAGCGTCGAGACGGCCGACCAGGCACTCGCTGCGATCGCCCGGCCCGGCGTCGCGAGCGTCCAGATCATCCTCAACGCGTTCCGGCTCAAGCCGCTCGACCGCGTGCTGCCGGCAGCCCGGGAGGCAGGGGTCGGCATCCTCGCGCGCGTCCCGTTGGCCTCGGGGTTGCTGTCCGGCAAGTACACGACGGAGACGTCGTTCGCCGAGGGCGACCACCGCAACTACAACCGGCACGGCGAGGCCTTCGACCAGGGCGAGACGTTCAGCGGTGTGGACTACGACGACGGCGTGCGCGCGGCGCAGACCTTCGCCGCGTCGCTGCCGGACGCCGTCTCGGTGCCGCAGGCGGCGCTCGCCTGGGTCATCGCGCAGGACGGCGTGACCGCGGCGATCCCCGGTGCCCGCAACCCGGAGCAGGCTCGGTCGAACGCAGCGGCCGGCGACCTGCCGGAGATCGACGGCCTGGACGCCACGGTGCGCGACCTCTACGACACGTGGTTCCGCGCCACGGTCCACGACCGCTGGTGAGGACCCGCGTCGTCGCGGCCGCGGTGGCCGCACTCCTGCTGCTGTCGGGCTGTGCCGCCCCGGGAGCGGGGACGTCGCGCGACGCCCCGCCCTGGCCGCGGCCGACCGACCTGTCCGCCCGCGCCGACGCTGCGGGCCTCCGGAACGTGTGGGGCGAGCGGCTCGCCGAGCACGTCCACACCCACCTGACGATCCTCGACGGCGACAGCCCGGTGACGGTCCCGGCGAACATCGGGCACTCGGACCGGGGGAAGTTCGCCGCCGAGATCCACACGCACGACACCTCAGGCATCGTGCACGTCGAGTCCCCCACCGAGCAGACGTTCACGCTCGGTCAGTTCTTCGACGAGTGGGGCGTCTCGCTCGGTCCGGAACACGTCGGCGGCCTGCGCGGTGAGCTCACGGTGTGGGTGGACGGGCGCCGGACGATCGGCAACCCACGCTCCATCGAGCTGACGAACCGGCGCGAGGTCGTCCTGATCGTCACGACGATCGGCGAGGTCCCGCGCCTGCCAGCCCCCTTCGACTGGCCGCCGCAGTACGGCTAGCGAGCACCGGCCCGCCCCCGCGCGGCGCGCCCAGCCCGCGCACGGCGCGCCCAGCCCGCGCACGGCGCACCCGCCCGCGCGCGGCGCGCCGCCCCGCACGGCACCCCGCTCACGCCTCCTTCGGCGCGACCCACGCCAGGTCGAGCTCCCACTGCTCCACCGATCCGGCCGGCAACTGCCACACGTACTCGTTCTTGAGCTTCCGCCCGTCGTCACGGAACGGCCCCGTCCGGTACGGGTAGAACGCCACCGTCGGCAGCGTGCCGGGCGGCGCCGTCCGGATCGCGTTCGAGAAGTCCTTGTTCAGCCGCCGCAGTTCGGCGATGACCGCGGGGCGCGCCGCGTCCGAGTCGAAGGACCCGGCGCCCGCAGCGAGCTGGAACGCGATGTGCAGCTGGCGGTCGCCCCGGTCGTCCTCGTAGCTGATGAGCCGGTGGTTCTCGACGGCCTCGAGCAGCTCCGGGTCGCCGTAGACCACGTCGCGCACGACGTCGGGTGCGACGACCGCGCCGTTGTAGTCGACGGACAGGTCGGACCGGCCGTAGTGGAACAGCAGCGGCAGGTCGAGCTCGGCGGCGTCGGCGAGCTCGTCGAAGCCGTGTGCGCGGAGCGTCTGCCGCAGTGACCGCATCCGCACGACGTGCCCGCGGTCGTGGATGTTGTAGCGGATCCGCGGGCTGATGTTCTCGGATCGAGTGATCGTGACGACGAGTTCGCCGAGTTCGTTCGTCTCGATCAGGTACCCGAACGGGTTGAACTGGAACACCATCGGCAGCACGCCGTACTCGGCCTGCTTCGTCAGCGCGGCGGACAGCTCTGGCGACGCCGCGATCGCCCGACGCAGCTGCACGCTGAACGGCGTCTCGATGCCGAGGTTGATCTCGAGGTCGCTCGCTCCGTACGACCCGAGGACGGCCTGCGCGTACTGCTCGATGTGGGCGCGCATGTTCTCGCTGATGCCCTCGCCACCGAACGCCGCGACGATCGTGTACTCGCTCCAGTCGAGCCGGTCGTCCTCGAACAGCGCCTTCAGGAACGGCGGGTAACTGCAGATGATGTACGTGAAGTCGGTGCCGAACTCGCGCATCGTCTGCACGATCTTGTCGCGGTCCGGCCCGATCGACTTGATCATGGACGACTCGGTGAGCGACGCCGTCACGTTCATGCCCGTGGCCCACGCCCCGAGCGAGAACGCGTTGAGCACGAACGGTTGCTTCGGCAGGTCCTTCGCGGTGCGCGAGAACCCGAGCTGCAGCAGCTGCCGTGTGGCCTGCCGTTCGTCGGGACCGCGCACCCAGCTGGTCGGCGTGCCGCTCGACCCGCTCGACTCGTCGACGACGACCCCGCGCCGTGGCAGCCGTCCGTCCACGCAGCGCTCCGGGATGCTCCACCGCTTGACGTACGACTCCTTGTCCATCTCGGGCAGCCCCGAGATCGCTGCGGCGATCCCGCCACGCGTGTCGAGACGGGAGGCCCGCCCCGCCTCCGCCAGGAACGCCCCGTACGCAGGCACCCGCTTCGCAGCCCGCTCCACCGTCCGCCAGGCACGCCAGCGTCCGAGGGTCCAGCGGAGCGGCTCGATGCCCGGCGTGAGCAGGAGCTTGTGCGTGCCGACGCGCGGCATGAACAGCGCCACGAAGGTCTCGACGACCCACACGACGGTGAAGACCGCCGCGCGCTTCACCGTGCACCCCCGAGCGTCATCGCGGCCGCTGGTCTGCGGTGTGCCAGGGGCGGTGGAGCGCTGTGCCCGAAGCGGAACAGCATCCACGCCATCCGGCCGTCGGACTCGTCGACGCCGGCCTGCTCGACGAAGGCCGCGTGCGAGCGCGGGTTCGTGATCACGGTGCCGAACGGGTGCAGGGCGATCCCCCGCGCGGTGAACTCGAGCCAGATCCGCATGAACACGCGACCGGCCTCGACGTACTCGGCCGGCGTGCGGAACGGCCCTTCGAGCCAGCCGAGCTGCCGGACCCCGCGCATCGTCGACAGGTACACGCGCTTGAAGACCCCGCCGACGCCGGGTGCTTCCCACAGCCCGCGGTGCTCCATGGCGAACCGGAGCACCGGGCCGGGCATGAGCATCGTCTCGGCCGACAGGCCGTCACCGGTCGTCGCCGCCTGCCGCTTCGAGAACCGCAGCCAGTGCAGGATCTCGTCGTGCACGGCGTCGTGCTGCAGGTCGTCGAACAGCGTCTCCTGGTTCACCCGCACGATCTCGTCGACGGTCGACCGGTCGGACGTGGTGCGGAAGCGCTGCCCGGCTGCCGACGCGATGGCGGACGCGGCCTCGATCGCGGCGTCGTCCACCAGGGTGGCGTCGTAGGGCCTGCGTGAGGTGCGCCGCGCGAGGAAGCGGGCCAGGGCCTCCCGGTCGTCAGCGGTGACCGCCCGCGGACGCAGGCGCACCGTGCCCAGCCGGTGCAGGTGCTCGTCGGCCGCGCCGGACGCGGCGTCCAGTCGGCCGAAGTCCATCTCGGCGTGGTCGAGGCGCTCCTGCACGGAGAAGCCGTGCGCCCGGGCGACGACCTCGAGCCCGGCCAGGAACACCCCCGCGCAGACGTGCCCGAACGGGATGCCGAAGGACTCTGCCGGCAGCCCCCGTCGCAGGTCGTAGAACACGGTCGCGGTGCGGTCGTCCTCGACGCGCACGACGATCGGTTGCGAGTTGTGCGGCGACGGGTAGTGTCGCGCGTCCTCGATGATGCCGGTCCACGGTGATGCCATCGGTTCCCCCTCGGTGGTCTCTGGCACCGATCATACGAACCCCCTCCGACGCCCATGCCGCTGCGGGCATGCGGGGTCGCCGCGACCTGCGTAGCCTGCTGCCATGGGCACGATCCGGACCGGCACCGACCTCGCTGCGGTCGAGGACGTCGTGGCGGGCATCTCCGCCCACGGTGAGCGGTACCTGGACCGGCTCTTCACCGTGCGGGAGCGCACCGACGCGGGCGACGACCCGGAGCGTCTGGCCGCACGGTTCGCGGGCAAGGAGGCGGTCGTGAAGCTCCTCCGCCCCGCACCGGACCAGGCGATCCCGCTGCGCGACGTGGCGATCGTCCTCGACGACCACGGGGCGCCGACGGTCGAGCTGACCGGGGCCGCCGCCGCGCTGGCCGAGTCGGTCGGGTGCGGCCCGATCGCGGTGTCGCTCGCGCACGAGTGGGGGCTCGCGGTCGCGACGGCGGTCGCGCTGTCCGACCGCTGACGGGACGCACCGGCAGCTCCACCGCCGCCGGCCCTGCCGACCCGCCCCGACCCGACCCGACCCGACCCACCCTGTACCACCGCACAGGGGCGTCGGACGCCGTGCGGTTTCGCGCACCCGCACGGCGGTTTCCCGAGGCCCGGTCTTCCTTATCGTTGCCGTCATGGACCAGGAACCACAGCTCTCCAGCACGACCGCACCGACGGCGACCACGACCGCGACGCTCGCCGACCCGGCGATCGAGCAGGCCGTCCGCCGTGCCCTCGCCGACCACGGGCGCCTGACCGTCGACGCGCAGGACGTCGCGTCGATCGCCGACCTGTACGCGCTCGGGCTGTCGTCGCACGCCACGGTGAACGTCATGCTCGCCGTCGAGTCCGAGCTCGACGTCGAGTTCCCCGACTCGGTCCTGAACCGGTCCACCTTCGCCACCGTCGAGTCGATCGTGGCCGCTGCGGAGCTCGCCTCGTGACCCTGACCATGGCGGCGACCGCGGTCGTCGACCGGTTCGCCGAGCGTGCCGCCGCCGTCGCCGCGGTCGCCGCGCAGTTCGCGGACGAGGTCGACCGCGACGCCCGTCCGCCGCGCGAGGCCATCGCAGCGATGCGCGAGTACGGTCTGCTCGCCGCTGCCGTCCCCGCCGAGCACGGTGGCGAGGGCGCCTCGGTGTCCGAGCTCTCCGCGATCGCCACCGAGCTCGGGCGTGCCTGTGCCGCCACCGGGATGGTCTTCGCGATGCACCAGGGCCAGGTGATGGCGCTCTGGCGACACGGCGGCGACGGTGCCGGCGTGCTCGAGACGATCGCAGCGGTCCGCGACGGCGCGCTCGTCGCCTCGGCGACCACGGAGCGCGGGGTCGGCGGCGACGCCCGCCGTTCCACGTGCTCCATCGAGGCCACCGACGACGGCCGGATCCGCCTGCGCAAGGACGCGCCGGTGATCTCGTACGCCACCGAGGCCGACGCGGTGTTCGTCACCGCCCGCCGCGACCCGGATGCCCCGGCCTCCGACCAGCGGCTGCTCATCTGCCGGACCGACTCGATGGTGCTGTCGCAGACCTCCACCTGGGACACCATGGGGCTGCGCGGGACCTGCAGCAACGGCTGGGTCCTCGACACCGAGACCACCGTCGACCGGGTGTTCCGCGACGACTACGCCGCGATCTCGGCGCAGACGGTCCTGCCGGTGTCGCACGTGCTGTGGGCCTCGGTGTGGCTCGGCATCGCTGCCTCGGCGAGCGAGCGCGCCCGGACGGCCGTCCGCAAGCAGGCGCGCGCCGCGATCGGGACGACCCCGCCCGGAGCACTCCGCCTCGCCGAGCTCCTGGTCGACCTGCAGGGCCTCGCCGACTCCGTCCGGCACGCCGCCGAGCGGTTCGACGCCGCGGCCGACGACCCCGAGGTGCTCGCCTCGAGTGCCTACGCCCTCGCCGCGAACGCCCTGAAGATCGGGGCGTCCGAGCGCGTCACCGACATCGTCACGAAGGCCATGCGGATCGTCGGGATCGCGGGCTACGCGGCCTCGGGTCCGATGAGCATCGCCCGACACCTCCGAGACGCCCACGGTGCCGCCGTCATGGTGAGCAACGACCGTCTCCTCAAGAACGACGCCGACCTGGCCCTCATGACGGGAGTGATCCTGTGACCATCACGGACCCCACCACCAGCACGACCAGCACGACCAGCCCCATCGCTCCGGACCTCGACGCCGCCCGCGCCGCACTCCGTGCCCGCCTGCTCGCCGACCGTGTGCTCATCGACCTCGGCTCCCCCGGGCTGTACGGCCGCACCGGCGTGTTCGAGCGTGTGTACACGGCGGTCGACGCCGCGGCCGTGCGCAGCCAGCAGGACCTCGACGCCGAGGTGCTGCGCTTCCCGCCGGTCGAGCCGCTCGCCGCGTTCGAGCGCACCGACTACATCGCGTCGTTCCCGGACCTCGCCGCGTCGATCTCCGGGTTCACCGGCGACGACCGCACCCACCGTGCACTGCTCGCCGCCCGCGAGCGCGGTGAGCGCTGGGAGGGCTTCCTCGAGCCCGCCGACCTCATGCTCACCCCCGCGGTCTGCCACCCGGTGTACGGCCTGGTCGGCGACACGATCCCGCAGGAGGGCCGCTTCTTCGACATCGTCGGCGACTCCTTCCGCCGCGAGCCGTCGCTCGACCCGATGCGCCTGCAGGCCTTCCACATGCACGAGTTCGTGCACATCGGCACGCCGGCGTCGGCCCAGCAGCACCGCGACGGCCGGATCCCGGTGATGCGCGAGCTGCTCGAGTCGTTCGGGCTCGAGATCGACGTCGTCCCCGCCAACGACCCGTTCTTCGGCCGCGTCGGGCAGATGCTCGCCCGCAACCAGGTCGAGCAGGCGCTCAAGTTCGAGTTCGTCACGCCCGTCTACGGCGACGACCACCCGACCACGGCGATCAGCTCGGCGAACCTGCACGAGGACCACTTCGGCACCTCGTTCGGCCTCCGCACCGCCGACGGCGAGGTCGCCCACAGCGCCTGCGTCGCCTTCGGCCTGGAGCGCATCACCATCGCCCTGTTCGCCGCACACGGCACGGACGTCGACGCCTGGCCGGCGTCGGTCCGCGCGACACTCGAGCTGTGACGACGCTGCACGGATGGTCCGGTTCGCCGGCCGTCCGCGCCGCCGTGCAGCTGCCGCCCGCGGCGCGGGCCGGCGTCGTCGTCTGCCCGCCACTGGGTCAGGAGGGCGTGATCGCGTACCGCACGCTCCGCCTGCTCGCAGACCGCCTGGAGGCCCGTGGCATCGCCTCGGTGCGCTACGACCCGTCCGGACGTGGTGACGGCGCACCCGACACCGACCCCGACGCGCAGGTCCGGTCCGCACGCCACGCGGCCGCCGTGCTCCGCACGTCGGGAGTGCAGCACGTGGCGTTCGTCGGACTCGCCTCCGCAGCCCTCGTCGCCGCGGCCGCCGCCGAGGACACCGACGCCCTGCTCGTGTGGGACGCCCCGGCGTCCGGTCGGGGCTGGCTCCGTCGGCAACGTGCCCTCGCGACGATCACGATCGGCAGCGAGCGGATCGTCGACGGCGTCGAGAGCCTGATCGGCATCGAGGTCGAACCCGACGAGGCGACGGCGCTCTCCGCCCTCGCCTTCGCGCCGCGCACCGGTCCGACCGTGGCGCTGGTGCGGCCCGAGACCCGCGCGCCGAAGGCCCTCGGACCCGTCGAGACCGTCGAGGTGCCCGGCAGCGCCGAGTTGCTCGACGGCACGAGCATCCACGCCCGGATCCCCGGAGCCGCGGTCGACCGAGCCGTCGCCTGGCTCGACGCCTGGGCGCCGACCGCTGCGGCGCAGGTGGTGCCGCCCGTGCTCGACGAGGTCCTGGACGTCGACGGCCGCGTGTCGGAGCGCATCGTCCACCTCGGCCCCGACGCGTTGTTCGCCGTCGAGACCGTGTCGTCCGCCCAGCACCACGACGCCCCGCTCGTCGTCCTGCACAACGGCGCCGCCGAACACCGGGTCGGTGCGACCGACTACCAGGTCGACCTCGCCCGCGCGCTCGCCCGTGACGGCGCCCGCGTCGTCCGGGTCGACCGCCGTGCCACCGGCGAGAGCACCAGCGTGCGCGAGGACGAACGCAGCTTCCTCTTCGCCCAGGAGTGGGTGGAGGACCAGTCCGCCGTCGTCGCCGACCTCGGCACCCCCTCGGACCGCCTGGTGCTCGTCGGCATGTGCGCCGGCGCGTGGCTCGCCGGTCGGTCGGCGGACGAAGCTCCGCGTCTGGTCGTCGAGATCAGCCCGAACGACTACCGCCGACAGCCGGCGGCACCGGGCAGCTACGAGGACGCCGTCCGCGCCGTCGACGCCCCCTCGGCACGTCGGCTGTGGGTCCGTCGGCGGTACAACGCCGTCGTGCCGAAGGGCCTGCGTGCGTGGATCGCCCGGCGGGACCGGGTCGGCGGCGTCGTCGAGCACGTCCGACCGCTCGTGGAGCACGGCACCGACGTCGTGGTGATCGCCGCCCCGGAGGACGCCGCGCTGTTCGACCGGCTCGGCGGGCAGAAGGCCCTGCGCCGCTACGGCGGTGTCGGTCGGCGCGGTTCGGTGTCGATCGTGCGGGTCGAGGACGGCGACCACTCACTGTTCTCCCCCGTGATGCGTCGCGCCGTGCGCGCCGAGGTGCGTTCCCGCGTCGCGGCGACGTTCCCCGTCTCCGCCTGACCCGCGCGTCCCGCTCCGGTGCGTGTGCATCAGGCGAGTGCGAGCTCCCGGGCCACGGCGTCCGGGTGCTCGACGTGCGCGAAGTGCCCGCAGTCGTCGAGCAGCACCGTGCGGACCTGCGGCACGAGCTCCCGGAGGGCCTCGAGGTCCGCGACGCGCGCGAACACGTCGTCGCGCCCGGCGATCGCGGTGACCGGGCAGGTGATCCCCCGCCAGCGACCGAGGTCGTAGCCCGCAGCGGTCCGCGCCGCGTCGGTGAACCGGGTCGGCCGGAGTTCCTCGACGAAGGCGTCGAGCACGCTGCGGTCGAGGCGTCGCACGTGCGTGAACACGGGTGCGGCAAGCAGCGGTAGCAGCCCGACGCGGGACAGCGCCCGGAGCACCGGTCGCGCGGCCTCGCCGGTGATCGACAGGCCAGCTCGCAGCAGGGTGAACGCCGGCAGCGTCCGGAACCCTCGGAGCGGGTGCCGTGCGGCGTCCGCGGTCGCGACGGTCGTGCCGGACACGAGGGCCACCGACCGCACGAGGCGGGGCGCGACGACCGCCAGGTGCATCCCGACGAAGGCCCCCATCGAGTGCCCGACGACGTCCACCGTCGTGATCCCGAGTGCATCCAGCACCGTGACCAGCGACACGGTCACGTCGTCGAGGTCGAACGCACCGCTCGGCGCCGGCGACGATCCCCATCCCGGCAGGTCGACGAGCACCAGGCCACGGTCACCGACGCCGTGCGCCGCGGTCAGCAGCGGGGTCCAGGTCGACCAGGAACCCGCGACGCCGTGCAGCAGCAGCAGCGGATCGGGGCCGGCGCGGTGGTGCACCACGACGGGCCCGGCAGGTGTCAGGACCTCGGTGCGCCGGAGGTGCCACGTGGCGGGCGTGGGCGACACCGGGTAGGGGGCGTAGGCCTCGGTGGTGAGCACACGGTCACGTGCGTCCGTGTCGATGGCGTGCACCGGGCCTCCTGTCCGCTGTCGACGCGGATGCGTCGCAGGAGGGATTCGGAACGCTAGCCGACCGGGACGGGTGCGGTGCAGGCGGCGAGGCGGTCGAGCGCGGCCTTGTACTCGGCGACGTCGCGCTGCAGGCCCGGCTCCGTGATGATCGAGGCCTTGATGCGGCCCTGCACGTCGATGACGAAGGTCGCGCGGGTGGCGAAGCCCTTGTGCTCGAGGAAGACGCCGTACTCCTTCGAGACCGCGCCGTGCGGCCAGAAGTCGGCGAGGAGCTCGAAGTCGTAGCCGTTGAGCTCGGCGAAGGAGCGGAGCGTCGCCTTGGAGTCGACCGAGATGCCGATGAGCTCGACGCGCTGGTCCTGGAACATCGCGACGTTGTCCTGCAGGGCGCAGAGCTCGTTCGTGCAGTTCGACGAGAACGCGAGCGGGAAGAAGACGAGTGCGACCGGGCGGTTGCCGCGGAAGTCGCTGAGTCGGACGTGCTCACCGAACTGGTTCGGGAGCTCGAAGTCCGGCGCGAGAGAGCCGATCTCGAGAGCCATCGGGACGTGTGCTTCTTCCTCGGGTGTGGGGTGTACCCGTCGGGTCCGTGCGCACGCGGGTCGCGTGTGCACGATCGGCCATGCTACGCCGACCGCACCCGAATGCAAGCACCCGCCACGTGCACCACACCATCAGCATCACCGTCGGTGCTGGGGCCTAGAGTGGACGGGGCCCCATCCGGTCGTGACCCGACCACCGGAGCCACCATGTCCACCACCACGAGAACGAACGAGGTCAAGGGTGACGGTGAACGACCAGGACCCGTACAGCACCGGGGCGAACGACCAGGACCCGCAGGAGACCGCCGAATGGCGTGAGTCCCTCGACGGATTGGTCCAGACCCACGGACACCAGCGCGGTCGCGAGATCATGCTGAGCCTGCTCAAGCGGTCCAAGGAACTGCACCTCGGTGTGCCGATGGTCCCGACGACGGACTACGTGAACACCATCGCGCCGGAGAACGAACCCGAGTTCCCCGGCGACGAGGAACTGGAGCGCCGGTACCGCCGGTGGATCCGCTGGAACGCGGCCATCACGGTGCACCGTGCGCAGCGTCCGGGCATCAGCGTCGGCGGCCACATCTCGACGTACGCGTCGAGCGCCGCGCTGTACGAGGTCGGCTACAACCACTTCTTCCGTGCGCAGGACCACGCGTCCGGCGGCGACCAGGTGTTCTTCCAGGGCCACGCCTCCCCCGGCATGTACGCCCGCGCCTACATGGAAGGACGTCTCGGCGAGGACCAGCTCGACGGGTTCCGTCAGGAGAAGTCCCACGCCGGCGGCGGCCTGTCGTCGTACCCGCACCCGCGGCTCATGCCGCACTTCTGGCAGTTCCCGACCGTGTCGATGGGCATCGGCCCGATCAACGCGATCTACCAGGCGCAGCAGGCGAAGTACCTCACCAACCGTGGCATCAAGGACGCCTCCGACCAGCAGGTCTGGGCGTTCCTCGGCGACGGCGAGATGGACGAGGTCGAGTCGCGCGGACAGCTCCAGGTCGCCGCGAACGACGGCCTCGACAACCTGAACTTCGTGATCAACTGCAACCTGCAGCGGCTCGACGGTCCGGTGCGCGGCAACGGCAAGATCATCCAGGAGCTCGAGGCGTTCTTCCGCGGTGCGGGCTGGAACGTCATCAAGGTCGTCTGGGGGCGTGAGTGGGACGACCTGCTCGCCCGCGACACCGAGGGCGCGCTGCTCAACCTGATGAACCAGACGCCGGACGGCGACTACCAGACGTACAAGGCCGAGAACGGCGCGTACGTCCGCGAGAACTTCTTCGGGCGCGACCCGAAGGCGCTCGAGCTCATCGAGGGCTACAGCGACGACCAGGTCTGGAACCTCAAGCGCGGTGGCCACGACTACCGCAAGGTCTACGCCGCGTTCAAGGCCGCGACCGAGCACAAGGGCCAGCCCACGGTCATCCTGGCGAAGACGGTCAAGGGCTACGGCCTCGGCCCGAGCTTCGAGGGCCGCAACGCGACCCACCAGATGAAGAAGCTCACGCTCGACAACCTCAAGCAGTTCCGCGACGAGATGCGCATCCCGGTCACCGACGCGCAGCTCGAAGAGAACCCCTACACGCCGCCGTACTACCACCCGGGCAACGACGACGAGGCGATCCAGTACATGCACGAGCGTCGTCAGGCGCTCGGCGGCTACGTGCCGGAGCGTCGCACGAAGTACACCTCGATCACCCTGCCCGAGGACTCGAAGTACCAGGTCGTGAAGAAGGGCTCCGGCAAGCAGGAGATCGCCACCACCATGGCGTTCGCCCGACTGCTGAAGGACCTGCTCCGCTCCCCGGACTTCGGCGACCGCGTCGTCCCGATCATCCCGGACGAGGCACGCACGTTCGGCATGGACGCCTACTTCCCGTCGGCGAAGATCTACAACCCGAACGGCCAGCACTACACCTCGGTCGACCGCGAGCTCCTCCTGGCCTACAAGGAGAGCCCGCAGGGCCAGATCATCCACGTCGGCATCAACGAGGCGGGCGCCCTGGCGGCGTTCACCGCGGTGGGTACCTCGTACTCGACGCAGGGCGAACCGCTCATCCCGGTCTACGTCTTCTACTCGATGTTCGGGTTCCAGCGCACGGGTGACGCGATCTGGGCGGCGGGCGACCAGATGACCCGTGGCTTCATGATCGGCGCCACCGCCGGTCGCACCACGCTGACGGGTGAGGGCCTGCAGCACGCCGACGGCCACTCGCTGCTCCTCGCGACGACGAACCCGGCCGTGGTGTCGTACGACCCCGCGTACGGGTACGAGATCGGGCACATCGTGCAGGCCGGCCTCGACCGGATGTACGGCACGAACGAGGACGGCTCGCCGAAGCACAGCGACCCGAACGTCATGTACTACCTGACGGTGTACAACGAGCCGATCGTCCAGCCGGCCGAGCCCGAGGGCGTCGACGTCGACGGGATCGTCAAGGGCATGTACCTCCTCAAGCCGAGCGAGCACGACGGCCCGAAGGCCCAGCTGCTCGCGTCCGGTGTGGCCGTGCCGTGGATCCTCGAGGCGCAGCAGCTGCTCGCCGAGGACTGGGGCGTCTCCGCCGACGTCTGGAGCGTCACGAGCTGGGGTGAGCTGTACCGCGACGGTCTCGACGCGGAGCAGCACGCGTTCCTCAACCCGAACGAGTCGCCGCGCACGCCGTACGTCACCGAGCGCCTGCTCGCCACCGAGGGGCCGGTCGTCGCCGTCAGCGACTTCATGCACCAGGTGCAGGAGCAGATCCGCCCGTTCGTGCCGACCGACTACGCCACGCTCGGCGCCGACGGCTTCGGCTTCTCGGACACCCGTCCGGCCGCTCGTCGCTTCTTCCACATCGACGGCCCCTCGGTCGTCGTGCGGACGCTGCAGCAGCTCGCCCGCCAGGGCAAGGTCGACGGCGCACTCGTCCAGCAGGCGATCGACAAGTACCGCCTGCACGACGTGACCGCTGGGACCACGGGCAGCGCGGGCGGCGAGAGCTGATCAGCAGGTGACACCCGTCCAGCCGGACACCGAGGGCCTGTCGAAGGCCCAGAGCCAGGAGAGCGCGCGCGAGCGGGCGCTCTCCTGGCTCCGTCAGGTGTCCGGAGAACTCTCCACCGCCACGATCAAGCGGCTCGAGGACACCCTCCCCTGGTACAGCGAGATGCCGCCGGGGCGCCGCTCCGCCGTGGGCCTCGTCGCCCAGGCGGGCATCACCTCGTTCATCAGCTGGCTCGAGGGCACCGCGTCGACGCCGTGGATCGCCGCGGCCGACGTCTTCGGGTCGGCCCCGCGTGAACTGCTGCGCTCGGTGAGCCTGCAGCAGACCCTGCAGCTCATCCGCGTGGTCGTCACGGTGGTCGAGGAACGCGCTGCCGACGACGAGATGCTGCAGGAAGCGATCCTGAAGTACTCGCGGGACATCGCCTTCGCGGCGGCGGACGTCTACGCCCGAGCGGCCGAGGCCCGCGGGCTGTGGGACGCCCGACTCGAGGCGCTCGTGGTCGACTCGATCCTGTCGGGCGAGTACGACGACGAGCTGCCGTCCCGCATCGCTGCCCTCGGGTGGCACGGGCACGGCGAGGTCGCGGTGCTCGTCGGCACGGCACCGAAGCAGCTCGAGGTCGACCAGGTCCGCCGCACCGCCCGCCACATGGACGCCGACGTGCTCGTCGGCGTGCAGGGCTCGCGGCTCGTCGTGGTGATCGGGCGCTCGACCCCGCGGGACGACGTGCCCGAGGGCGAGGACCCGGTCTCGTTCACGGCGATCGCGCAGGCGCTCGAGCCGCTGTTCGGCGAGGGCCACCTGGTGCTCGGCAACGAGGTCCCCGGGGTCGTCGACGCCTCGACCAGCGCGAAGGCAGCCCTCGCCGGGTTCGCCGTCGCGCGGGCATGGCGCGGGGTCCCCCGTCCGGCGCTGGCCGACGACCTGCTGCCCGAACGCGCCCTGGCCGGCGACCCGCTCGCCCGGTCCGCCCTGGTGCAGCGCATCTACGTGCCGCTCAAGGACCAGTCCACCGAGCTCCTGCAGACCCTGTGGTGCTACCTGGACACCGGGCGGTCGCTCGAGGCCACGGCGCGCGAGCTCTTCGTGCACCCGAACACCGTCCGCTACCGCCTGCGCCGCGTCGCGGACATCATCGGGTGGGACGCCACGCACGCTCGGGACGCCCTGATCGTGCAGTCGGCCCTGATCCTCGGTGCGATGTCCGAATCGGCCACGGGTCGTCGCCGGATCACCCCTCGCCGGTAGGGAACCGACAATGTCACGCGGGGTTTCGTGTGGGAAGCCCACACGGGCCCCGCGGTGCATGAGCGACAGGATTGTCCGGTGATCGTCGTCGTCGCGCCCGGACAGGGCTCCCAGACCCCCGGCTTCCTCGCCCCCTGGCTCGAGGACGCCGCCGTTCGTGAACGTGTCGGGCAGTGGTCCGAGTCGATCGGGGTGGACCTCGCCGCACACGGCACCACGTCGGACGCCGACACCATCAAGGACACCGCACTCGCGCAGCCCCTCATCGTCGCCGCCGGTCTCGTGACCGCCGACGCGCTGCTGGCCGACGGCCGCCGTGCGCTGGTCGGCGGGGTCGCCGGGCACTCGGTCGGCGAGTTCACCGCCGCTGCGGTCGCCGGGGTCCTCGAGCCGACCGACGCCGTGTCGCTGGTCGCCGAGCGCGGCCGGGCCATGGCGGACGCCGCTGCCCTCGAAGCGACCTCGATGGCCGCTGTGCTCGGTGGCGACGCCGACGCGGTCGCCGCAGCACTGCAGTCCCACGGGCTCGTCCCCGCGAACCACAACGGCGGCGGCCAGACCGTCGTCGCCGGCACGGCTGCCGGCATCGCCGCGCTCGTCGCCGACCCGCCCGCCAAGGCCCGCGTGATCCCGCTCGCGGTCGCCGGTGCGTTCCACACCGACTTCATGGCCCCAGCGGTCGAGCGCGTGGCCCCGGTCGCCGCGGCCGCCACGGTGCACGACCCGACCCTGCCGATCTGGACCAACGCCGACGGCTCACGGGTCGATGACGGTCGCCGGTTCGTCGACCTGATGGTCCAGCAGATCGCGAGCCCCGTGCACTGGGACGCCGTGATGGAGTCGTTCGCGGCCGCCGGGGTCACCGGCATCATCGAGCTCGCGCCGGCCGGCGCCCTGGTCGGGCTCGCCAAGCGCGGCCTGCGCGGCACGCCGTCCGTCGCCATCAAGACCCCCGAGGACCTGCCCGCAGCGATCGACCTGCTGCAGCGCGCGGACCAGGAAGCAGACGCCACCGCATGACCGAACGTCCCGCACTCTCCCAGCGCCGCGGCCACGAGTTCACCCGCATCCTGGCCTTCGGTGCCGCCCGCGGCGAGAACGTCGTACCGAACGACGACCTGGTCGGCCCGATCGACTCGTCCGACGAGTGGATCCGCCAGCGCACCGGGATCATCACGCGCAAGCGTGCCGGCAAGGACGTCGAGGCCGTCGACCTCGCCGAGACCGCCGCGCGCGAGGCGATCGAGAAGGCCGGCCTGTCCCCCGACCAGATCGGTGTCGTGCTCGTCAGCACCGTGACGCACACCGTCGCGACCCCGTCGATGGCGTCGCTGCTCGCCGAGCGGATCGGCGCGACGCCCGCCGCCGCGTACGACATCAGCGCCGCGTGCGCCGGGTACGCCTACGGCATCGCCCAGGCCGACTCGTTCATCAAGTCCGGGCTCGCCGACCACGTCCTGGTCGTCGGGGCCGAGAAGCTCAGCGACGTCGTCGACCCGACCGACCGCTCGATCTCGTTCCTGCTCGGTGACGGTGCCGGCGCAGCCGTCGTCGGCCCGAGCGACTTCCCCGGCATCGCCCCGACCATCTGGGGCTCGGACGGCTCGAAGTGGGACGCCATCGGCATGACGGCGACCTACAACGAGTGGGAAGCCGGCGCGCCCCGCCCGACCATGCGCCAGGCGGGCCAGACGGTGTTCCGCTGGGCCGTGTGGGAGATGGTGAAGGTCGCCCGCGAAGCACTCGAGACCGCCGGTGTCCGACCGGAGGACCTCGCGGCGTTCGTGCCGCACCAGGCGAACATCCGCATCATCGACGAGTTCGCGAAGCAGCTCGGCCTGCCCGAGTCGGTCACGATCGCGCGCGACATCACCACCACCGGCAACACCTCCGCCGCGAGCATCCCGCTCGCCACCCACCGCCTGCTCGAGGAACACCCCGAGCTGTCCGGCGGGCTCGCCCTGCAGATCGGCTTCGGTGCCGGGCTCGTGTTCGGCGCCCAGGTCGTCGTGCTCCCCTGACTCGCCCACCCGGCGAACCCGAACCCACCCGGCCGCGCATCCCGCGCGACCAGCGACCACCCCGACGAGTCTCCGGGCGCGAGCACGCTGCGTGCCCTAGGCTGGTCCACGGTCAAACGACACCCCCCTCAAGGAGAAACTCATGGCCCTGTCCAACGAAGAAGTCCTCGCCGGCCTGGCCGAGCTGATCAACGACGAGACCGGTATCGCCACCGACACCGTCGCCGCCGACAAGTCCTTCACGGACGACCTCGACATCGACTCCATCTCGATGATGACCATCGTGGTCAACGCCGAGGAGAAGTTCGACGTGAAGATCCCGGACGAAGAGGTCAAGAACCTCAAGACCGTGGGCAACGCGGTCGACTACATCGTCAAGGCCCAGGCCTGACACGAGCTTCCTGAGCGCCGCGGCCAGCGGTCACCGTCGGCCGCGGCGCTCATCTTGTTCCCCAACGAAAGAACCGTCGTTCCATGACCAAGAAGACCGTCGTCGTCACCGGGATCGGTGCGATCTCACCCCTCGCCGCGACTGCCCCGGAAACGTGGGACGCGCTGCTCGCCGGCAAGTCCGGCATCACCCGCATCGAGGACCCGCGCTACGCCGAGCTCGAACTCCCCGTGGAGTTCGCCGGCCAGGCACGTCGGTTCCTCACCGACCAGCTCACCCGCCCCGAGTCGAAGCGCCTGGACCCCTCGTCGCAGCTGTCGCTCGTCGCGGCGCGTGAGGCGTGGGCCGACGCCGGCATCGACGCCGAGTCCGTGGTCCCCGAGCGACTCATCGTCGACTGGGCGACCGGCATCGGCGGCGTGAACACCCTGCTCGACGCCTGGGACACCCTGCGCGAGAAGGGCCCGCGTCGGGTCCTGCCGATGACGGTCCCGATGCTCATGGCGAACGGTCCGGCCGCCGCCATCGAGATGGAGTTCGGCGCCCGTGGCGGCGCCCGCACCTACCTGTCGGCCTGCGCCTCGTCGACCGAGTCCCTGGCCGAGGCGTACCGCCACGTCGCCGACGGAGACGCCGACATCGTCATCACCGGTGGCGCCGAGGCCGCCCTGCACCCGCTGCCGCTGGCGGCGTTCGCGGCGATGCAGGCCCTGTCGCGCCGCAACGACTCCCCCGAGACCGCCTCGCGTCCGTACGACGTCACCCGTGACGGCTTCGTCCTCGGTGACGGCGCCGCGGCGCTCATCCTCGAGTCGAAGGAGCACGCCGAGGCCCGCGGTGCGACCATCTACGCCGAGGTCGCCGGCGCCGGCATCACCTCGGACGCGTTCCACATCACGGCACCGGACCCCGAGGGCAGCGCTGCCGCCCGTGCGGTCCTGCAGGCTCTCGACCACGCCGGTGCCAGCCGCGAGGACGTCGTGCACGTCAACGCGCACGCCACCTCGACCCCGGTGGGCGACGTCGCCGAGTACCACGCCATGCGCCGCGTCTTCGGTGACCACCTCGACGACATCGTCGTGTCGGCGACCAAGGCGTCGACGGGTCACCTGCTCGGTGGTGCCGGGGCGATCGAGGCTGCGTTCACCGTCCTCGCGCTGCACAACCGTGTCGCGCCGCCGACGATCAACCTCAACGACCAGGACCCGGAGATCGTCATGGACGTCGCGCGCGAGCCGCGTGCGCTGCCCGACGGCGACCTGCTCGCGGTGAGCAACTCGTTCGGCTTCGGCGGACACAACGCCGTGGTCGCGTTCCGCAGCGTCTGATCCGTCGCACCCTGCCAGGAGGCCCGTCCCGCGTCGTCGGGGCGGGCTTCCGTCGTTCCGTGGCACCGCCCAGTGCCCGACGACAGCTCAGCCGACGCGGTGCAGCCAGACGACGGGGTTGCCCTCGGCCGCGTGGCGGAAGGGCTCGAGCTCGTCGTCCCAGGCCTGTCCGAGCGCGAGCCGGAGCTCGCGGTGGAGTTCGAGCGCGTTGCTGCCCGCGACCTCCATGGCGTACCGGACGCGGTCCTCGGGGATGACCATGTTCCCGGTCACGTCGGTCTGCGCGTAGAAGACGCCGAGGTCAGGCGTGTGCATCCAACGGCCACCGTCGGACTCGGTCGTCGGTTCCTCGGTCACCTCGTAGCGCAGGTGCTCCCAGCCACGCAGCGCGGAGGCGATCGCGGCACCGGCACCGACCGCACCGGTCCAGGTGAACTCGGTCCGCCGGGCTCCGTCCTGTGCCGGCTGGTCGAGCCAGGAGAAGTTCACGGCGCGGTTCATCGCGCGGCCTGCTGCCCATTCGACGTGCGGGCAGAGCGCGCGGGGTGAGGAGTGCACGTAGAGCACTCCTGTCGTCGTTCCGTTCACGGTTCCTCCGATACGTCAGGTGCGACTTCCCCATCGACCTGGTGCGGAGGATCCGAGCGGCTGCGAGCCACGGAACCGTTCGGTATGCGATTGTGATGTCCCGACAGGACAC
The DNA here is from genome assembly GCF_015350945.1 of Curtobacterium sp. VKM Ac-2884. Classification (NCBI taxonomy): domain Bacteria; kingdom Bacillati; phylum Actinomycetota; class Actinomycetes; order Micrococcales; family Microbacteriaceae; genus Curtobacterium; species Curtobacterium sp. VKM Ac-2884. The sequence goes on along the minus strand of NZ_JADKSA010000006.1, from coordinate 233,885 downwards.
GCCCATTATGCAGCGTTCCGGCTGGGAACGGCAAGGACCCCGCCGAGCACGATCCAGTTCAGTGCAGGACGGTGCCCGCGGAGTCGACGGGGTGCCGCTCCCCCGCCGTGATCGGCACGGGCACGCGGTTCTCGGCCGGCGGGATCGGGCAGGCGAACTGGTACGAGAACGCGCAGGGCGGCAGTACGAGCAGGTTCCAGTCGAGCTCGACCGTGTCCGCGGTGCCGGGGTCGTCGAGGTACAGGAAGCGGCCCATCGAGTACGTGCTGCCGGGGTCGTCCTCGGCGAGGGCGCTCGTGGCGTCCTGCACGATGAGCTGCAGCCGCGGAGCACCCCGGAACGCGGCGGACCGGACCGCGACGAACCGCATGGTCGTGCTGCCGACGGCCGTCTCGATGTGCCCGGCGACCGGCAGGGCGTCGCCGGCGGCGTCGAGGACGCTGCCACGGGCCTCCCGGTCGTCGCCCGCACCGGCGTGCAGCGGGACGTACGTGCCGGACCCCACCCAGTCGTCGGACCGGTCGAACCGGGCGATGCGCGCGAAGCGGTGGATCGGCTCCGCTGCGGGGTCCCAGACGCGCAGCGTCGAGCCGGACACCGTGCCCGCGAAGCCGTCGGGGAACGCGACGGCGGACGGCACCACGGCGGTGTCACCGGCGACGAGCACGGTGCCGTCGACCGGGACGCCGTCCACGACGACACCGTCGGTGGCGGCGGCCGTCACCGTGAGGCCGCCGACCGCGGGTGCCCAGGTGCCGGGGACCGGCCACACCGGCTGCTGCTGGTCGACGTGCTGGGCGTTCACGAGCGCCAGCGGGCCACGGGGACCGCGTGCCCAGCGATCGCGTTCCGCGACGTGGTCGGCGAAGCCGCCGGCGTCGTCCGTCACGCCAGCTCCTGGCGCGGGTAGATGACCTTCTGCACGATGATGATGATCGACGCGGCGACGGGCAGGGCGACCAGGGCGCCGAGCACGCCGCCGATCGTGCCGCCGGCCACCGCGGCGATGACCACGAGGGCCCCGGGCACCTGCACGGCACGCGACATGATGCGCGGCGAGATGAGGTACGCCTCGACCTGCATGTAGACGAGGTAGTAGATCGCCGCGGCGAGGGCGGTCGCGGGCGACGCGAACAGGCAGAGCAACGAGATGACGACCGCAGCGCCCAGGGTGCCGACGAGCGGGATGAGCGAGCCGAGGAACGCGAACGAGGCGAGCAGCACGGGCAGCGGCGCACCGATGATGAGCAGGAACACCAGGCTCAGGATGCCGTTGATGAGCGCCTGCGACACCTGGCCGACGACGTACCGACCGACCGCCTGGGTGATCTGCTCACTGACGTCGATGAAGTTCTCGCGGCGAGACGCCGGCACGAACCGGTACGCCGCGCGCTTCATCCCCCGCATCGACGCGAGGAAGTAGAGCATCAGGATGAGGACGATGAGCACGCCGGTGAGCCCCGACAGGATGCCGCTGCCGACCGCCAGGATGCCGCCGCCGACGCTGAGCAGGTTGCCCGGGTTCTCGACGAAGGACTGCACCGACTCGAGCGCGTGGTCGATGTCGAACGACCCGGCGAACTGCTTCGACAGGTCCTGCACCCACTGCTGCTTCGAGATGTCGTCGACGACCTCGGGGAAGTTCTGGATCAGGTTCGTCGCCTGCTCGACCAGGATCGGGACGACCGCGAAGACGACCCCCGCGAACGCTCCCAGGACCCCCACGACGACGACGGTGATCGCCGCCCACCGCGGGATGAGTCGCTCGAGGAACGAGACGAGCGGGTCGATGCCGAGCGCGAGGAACAGCGCGACCCCGATGTAGACGAGGACGGTGCTGAGCTCGCCGATGATGGTGCCGGCGAGCAGCGCGACGAGCACACCGATGGCACCCATGAACCCGATGCGGAAGGCGTTGACGCGCACGCCGGTGCCACCGCGGTTCACCTGGAACGTGACGTTCGGCGTCGGACCGGCACCGTCGTGGTCGTCCTCGCGCTTGCGTTTCATCTGCACGTAGGGCGGGCGGGACTTGAACCCGCGAATCGTTCGGTTATGAGCCGACTGCCTTGACCAGCTTGGCTACCGCCCCTCGACGGCCGTCAGGCCACCGGTTCCCCACGATACAGCGCCTCGAACGTCGTGAGCGTGCGGTTGATGTCGTGTGCCTCGATCATGGCCGAACTGCGCTCCCGCATGGCCGTGTACTCCGCGTCCGACGCCGTCAGCACCGCCTCGAGCTTGGCGGCGAGGTCGTGCTCGTCACCGGGGGCGAACAGGTACCCGTTGCCGTCGATCAGGTGGGGCAGTGCCATCGAGTCGGCGGCGACGACCGGCAGCCCGGACGCCATCGCCTCGAGCGAGGAGATGCTCTGCAGCTCGGCGGTGGAGGGCATCGCGAACACGGTGCCGTTCGTCAGGGCGGTGCGCTTGACCTCGTCCGAGACGAACCCGAGGAACCGGACACGGTCCTCGAGCCCGAGCTCCTTCGCCAGGGCGGTCAGCTTCGGGATCATCTCGCCGTCGCCGACGATCGTCAGGGTCGCCGCGAGCGAGCCGGGCAGCAAAGCCACGGCCCGGACCAGCACGTCGAGGTTCTTCTCCGGCGCCACGCGGCCGACGAACACGATGTCGTTGTTGACCGGACGGCCCGCGCGCGCGACGTACCGCGACGCGTCGATCCCGCACGAGATCGCGAGCACCCGCTGCCCGGCGATGGCCTTCCGCAGGTAGTCGGCGGCCAGGTTCGTCGGCGTCGTGATGGTGTCGGCGAGCCGGTAGGTCTTCGCGGCGTCACTCCACGCGATCTTCAGCGCGATGGGCAGCGTCCACTTGCCGAACGGCGTGTACTCGAGCAGGTTCTCGGGCATGAAGTGGTTCGTCGCGATGACCCGGATGCCGCGCGCGTTCGCCTCGGGGACGATCCCGCGACCGATGACGACGTGCGACTGGATGTGCAGGACGTCGGGCTTCACGGCGTCGAGGATCGGGCCGGTCCACTTCTTGACGCTCCACGGCCACACGAAGCGCAGCCAGGCGTGCAGCGGCCACTTGTACGACTTCAGGCGGTGCACGACGAGGGTCACGCCCTGGTGCTCCTCGTCGAAGGTGCCGTGGTGGCGGCTCGACGCCGGGGCGACCACGTGGACCTCGTGCCCGCGCTCGGCCAGGCCGACGGCGAGCTGCTCGGCGAAGGTGGCGGCGCCGTTGACGTCCGGCGGGAAGGTGTCCGCGGCGATCAGGATGCGCAAGGGTCGGTGTCCGCCCGTCGCACCCGTCGGTTCGGCGGTGGCGGTGGTGACGTCTCCTGACACGGCTGGCGTCGTCCTCTCGTGGGCGATTGCTGGTCGGACTGCCGACGGTACCGCACCGGGTTCCGCGGCCGCGTCAGCCGCGCGGAGGACCCCGTGGTACCGCGGGGTGACGCGGCCCCCGCGGCCCCCGCGGCCGCCGAGGCTCCCTCGGCCCCCGCGGCCGCCGAGGCTCCCGCGGCCCCCGCGGCCCTGAGGTCAGGCGCGGGTCTGCGGGTGGTGCTTGGCGAGCAGGAACACCCCGGTGATGGCGATGCCGGCCGCGACCACGAACCCGGCGACCGCACCCCACGGCGCCCCGGACGCCTCGTCGAGCACGACCACGCCGATCCCGACGGCGACGATCGGGTCGATCACGGTCAGCCCCGCGATGACGAGGTCCGCCGAACCGGCCGAGTACGCGTTCTGCACGAAGTACCCGCCGAGCGACGCCGCGACGACCACCCCGATGATCGCCAGGACCGTCAACCAGTCGAACGTGCCGTTCACGAACCGGTTCAGCACGACCTTGGCGAGCGTCGCGACGAACCCGTAGAGGATGCCCGCGCCGACGATGTAGTAGAGCGCGCTCTTGTGCTTGGCCACAAGCCGGAACGACACCAGCACCAGCACGAGCACCACGGCCAGGATGATCAGGACGGTCACCAGCTGCTGCCGGGTGATCGCGCTCTCGTGCCCGACGAACGCCGCGATGCCGACGAAGATCGCGACACCGATGATGCAGGTCCACACCGCACGCTTCGCCCGACGGCCCAGCGGCACGCCCGATGACCGCGAGGAGAACCACGTGGTGATCACGAGCGCGACCGCCCCGAGCGGCTGCACGACGATCAGCGGCGCGTACGTGATGCTGATGAGCTGCAGGACGACGGCGATGCCGAGCATCAGCGTGCCGAGCACCCAGTAGCCGCTCGACACCAGACCCACGACGTGCCGGACGCTCAGTCCCTTCGACTGCCGCCCCAGCCGCGCCTCGACCCGTTGCACGCCCCGGCTCTGGAACTGCGCTCCCAGCGACAGGAACACCGCACCGATGAGCGCGACGGGGATCATGAGGGCCTGGAACGGCGTCAGGTTCACCGCGTCGGGCAGCTGGAGGTCCGTCGTCACGCGTCGAGGCTACCGTCCACCGCCGGATAACCTGGGTGAATGGCCGTTCTCCCGATCCGCATCACCGGCGAACCCGTCCTGCACGAGCGTGCAGCCGAGGTCACCGAGTTCGATGACGACCTCCGTTCCCTCGTCGCCGACATGTTCGAGACCATGAACCTCGCCCCCGGCGTCGGGCTGGCCGGACCCCAGGTCGGCGTCGGCAAGCGCCTGTTCGTGTACTCGTACACCGACGACGACGACGTCCTGCACCGCGCCGCGGCCGTGAACCCGGTCCTCTGGATCAGCCCGCCGGTCCCCGAGTCGGTCGACGAGCTCGACGAGGACGACGAGTCCGAGGGCTGCCTGTCCGTGCCGGGCGAGCGCTTCCCGCTCCGACGCTCCGGCAGCGCACTGCTCCGGGCGTTCGACGAGCACGGCGACCCGTTCGAGGTCCGGGCCGACGGCTGGCTCGCGCGCATCTTCCAGCACGAGTACGACCACCTGGACGGCTGGCTCTACGCCGACCGCCTGGTGCACCCCTACGGCAAGCAGGTCGCCAAGGCCATCCGCAAGAACAGCTGGGGCGGCCCCGGCCAGTCGTGGCTGCCGGGTCGCGACCACCCCGAGGGCTGACGGGTCGGTCCGGCCCGCGCGTCGCCTGCCGTGGTCAGCTGACGGCTGGGAGGCCCGGCTCAGCTCCGGTACGTCGTCAGCGCGTCGCGCAGGTGGTCGGTCTCCGGGTGCCCCGGGCAGTACTGCAGGAGGCCGGCGGCGACGTGCGCTGCGCCGTCGTCGGCCACGGCCGACGTCCACGGGTCCGTGCCGGTCACGGCGCAGGTGCTCGCGAGCTCGACGAGGGTGGCGTCACCCCTGGTCGCGTCGACGGCGGCCTGCTGCTGCGTCGACGGCACCGAGCCCGTGAGCCGCTTCGCGGTGCACGAGGTCCGCTCGTCCTCCCACACCGCCGAGTACGTCGTGTAGGTCTCGCGGTCGCCGTCGTCGCACACGAAGGCGAACACGACCGGCGAGGCACCCGACCCGAGCCCGGTCTCCGAGCTGGTGGGTTCCTCTGACGAGTCGGTGTCGGGTCCGGCACCGCTGCACCCGACCAGCACGGGCGCGATGACCGCCGCGAGCAGCACGCCGAGGAGCACGGCGCGGGGCGGACGAGATCGGTGCACCTGTGAACGCTAACAGGTGGCACCGCGCAGCAACGAAACGCAGAAGACCCCCACCCGGGCGGGTGGGGGTCTGTTGCTCCCCGAGTTGGACTCGAACCAACAACCTGCCGGTTAACAGCCGGCTGCTCTGCCAATTGAGCTATCGAGGATCACTGTCCGCTGGCGAATGTCGTGCGAACAACGGGTAACAGCATAGCAGCACCGCAGGGCCCCTCACCGCATCGGACACGCCGCCCGGGCGCGCCGCGCTGTGGGCCCCGGCGCTGCGCAGTTCCTCAGTACCCGGCGACCGGGTCGACGACGCCGACGAAGCCCTCGCCGCTGCCGTCGAGGAACGCCGTGGTGTTGAGTCGCACCCGCTCGGCGAGCAGCGGCGCGACCATCTCCGGGGTGTCCGCCTGGTGCGGTGTGATGACCGCGCCGGGCTCGGACCACAGCGGGTGACCGTCGGGCAACGGCTCGGGGTCGGTGACGTCGAGCCCTGCGGCGGCGATCGCACCGGTGCGCAGGGCCTCGACCAGGGCGTCGGTGTCGACGAGTCCCCCGCGGGCGATGTTGACGAGCCGGGCGGACGGCTTCATGATCGCGAACTGCCGCTCGCCGAAGAGCTTCGCGGTGCCCGAGGTCATGGCCGCTGCGATCATCACGACGTCGGCGTCGGGCAGGACCTCGTCGAGCTGGTCGGTGGTGACGGTGCGCGATGCACCGTCCACCGGGTCGGCCGAGCGGCGCACCACGGTGACGTCGACGTCGAACGGGGCGAGCAGGCGGATGTACTCGAGCGCGATCCCGCCGGCGCCGATGACGACGACGTTCCGGCCGTACAGCGACACGCCCTCGGGTTCGGTGGCCCACGAGTGTGCACGGGCGCGCTTCTGCAGGACCCGCAGCGTCCCGAGCGTCAGCGCCAGGGCGTGCTCGGCGACGGGCTCCGCGTACGCGCCCTTCGCCGAGGTGAAGAGCACGCGGTCCCCGTGCTCCTGGATGAGGTGCGCGAAGGCGTCGACCCCGGCGAACGGCAGCTGCACCCAGCCGATCCCCGGTGCGGCGTCGAGCGCGTCTGCGAGGCCGGACGGGTCGCGGGGGTCCAGCCAGACGAGCCCGCGGGTGTCCGCGTCGAGCGGCGCGACGGTCCCACCGGCCTCCGTCACCGCCGTGACGTGCAGGTCGGTCGGCTCCGGCAGCACGGCGACGGGGCCGGACTGCGGTGCGTCGATCGGCAGCGGGGTGCCGGAGGTGGGGACGACGGCGCGGTGCCCTCGGGTGGCGGTGCTCACGGGTTCTCCTGTCGGTCCGTGCGGGGGCCGGTGCCGGCGGCGACCGGTCGGCGTGGCGCCGTCGAGCGGCGCGGGGCGGTGGGTGCCGGGCGACGCTTCACCCCGCGGGCCGCGGTCGCGGCCAGGGTCTTGACGTAGGGATCGACGGGGTTGTCGAGGACCTCGTCGAAGGTACCGAGACCGACCAGCCGGGCATCGGCCATGACGGCGACGCGGTCGGCCAGGGCGCCGGCTTCGCGCAGGTCGCTGGACACCACGACTGCGGAGAACTGCCGGTTGCGCTGCAGGGTCGCCAGGGCCTCGAGCACCGACTGGCGCACGAGCACGTCGACACCGCGGGCGGGTTCGTCGGCGACCAGGAGCTGGGGTTCGAGCACGAGGGCCCGTGCCAGGGCGACACGCTGCCGCTGTCCGCTGGAGAGCTCCCAGGTGTTCAGCCTCATCACGCCGAGCGGCAGGTGCACGGCGTCGACCAGGCGCGCGACGATGAGGCCCGCCTCCTTGCGGTCGAAGCGGCGGTCGCGCTGGTAGATCGGTTCGGCGATGGCCTCGCCGACGGTGAGGTCCGGACTGAGCCGGTCGGCGCCGTCCTGCGGCAGGTAGCCGATGCGGCCGCTCAGCCGCTCGAGCTTGCGGGACGAACCGCGCAGGCCGCGGGTCTTCTGGCCGAGGACGGTCAGTTCGCCCCCGACGATGTGCCGGCGCAGCGCACCGTCACCCTCGCCGTGCGACCCGAGCTGCCCCGCGATCGCGGCGGCGAAGGTCGACTTGCCCGACCCCGATTCACCGAGCAGCGCGAGGATCTCGCCCTGCCGCACCGTCAGGCTGACCCCGTCGACCGCTCGGATCGACTCGGACCCCCGTCCGCCCCGGTACTCGATCGACACGTCGTCCGCGACGACCGCCGGTCCGTTGACCGCGATCATGGGTCCCCTTCCACGCCGCCCCCTGGCGGCGGTTCGCGACGGACCGCGCTGGCAGGACCGTCGTGCGTACAGCTGTGGAGGCGACCGTCCAGGAGGCCCGGCGTGCGTCGACGACGCTGGACGGGCCTCCTGGACGGGTCGCGCCGGGTCAGGACCCGACGCGGGTCGCATCGGGTCAGGACCCGACGTTCTCCAGTTGCTCCAGCGTACGCCGTCGCTCGGCCTGCTCCGCAGGGTCCGGCACCGGGAGCGACGCCAGCAGGCGCTGCGTGTACGGGTGTTGCGGCGCTCCGAGGACCTGCGCGGTCGTGCCCACCTCGACCAGGTCGCCGCGGTAGAGCACGGCGATCCGGTCGGAGAGCGCGCCCACGACCGCCAGGTCGTGGCTGATGAACAGCGACGCGAAGCCCAGGTCCTGCTGGAGCTCGAGGAAGAGCTCGAGCACGCGGGCCTGCACCGACACGTCGAGCGCACTCGTCGGCTCGTCGGCGATGAGCAGCTTCGGCCGGAGCGCGAGCGACCGGGCGAGCGACGCGCGCTGGCGCTGCCCGCCGGAGAGCTCGTGCGGGTAGCGGTCCCCGTACGCCTTCGGCAGCTGGACCGCCTCGAGGAGTTCGTCGACGCGCGTGCGGGCCGCACGCGGGCTCGAGACCTCCTTGTGGACGACCAGCGGTTCGGCGACGCACTCGGCGATCGTGAGCAGCGGGTTGAACGACGTCGCCGGGTCCTGGAACACGAACCCGATGTCCTTGCGCAGGTGCTTGAAGTCGCGCTCCCGGTAGCCGAGCATCTCGGCGCCGAGGACCTTCAGCGAGCCGCCGGTGACCTTCGTCAGTCCGGCCATGGCGCGACCGATCGTGGTCTTGCCGGAGCCGGACTCCCCCACCAGGCCCAGGACCTCGCCGGGACGGATCGCCAGGTCGACGCCCTTCACGGCACGGAACGCGGGCGAGCCGAGGCGGCCGGGGTACTCGATCTCGAGTCCCTTCGCCTCGACCAGCGGGGTGACGTCCTCGGTGATCGCCGCGCGGCGGGCGGTGCCCGTCGATGCCTCGAGCCGGGGCACCGCGGCGAGCAGCCGTTTCGTGTAGTCGGCCTGCGGACGCGCGAACAGGTCCGTCGCCGATGCCTCTTCGACGATCTCGCCCTGGTACATCACGGCGACGCGGTCTGCCAGGTCGGCCACCACGCCCATGTTGTGGGTGATGATCACGATCGCCGTGCCGAACTCGTCGCGGCAGCGGCGGAGCAGGTCGAGGATCTCGGCCTGCACCGTCACGTCGAGCGCCGTGGTCGGCTCGTCGGCGATGATCACCGACGGCTCGAGTGCGAGCGCGCTCGCGATGACGACACGCTGCTTCTGGCCGCCGGAGAACTGGTGCGGGTAGTGGTCGACGCGGGTCTCGGGGTCGGGGATGCCGACGCGGCCGAGGTAGTCGATGGCCTTCGCCCGCGCCTCCTTCTTGGACATGCCACCGTGGGCGCGGAGCCCCTCGGCGATCTGCCACCCGACCGTGAAGACCGGGTTGAGGGCGGTCGACGGCTCCTGGAACACCATCGCACCGGCGGTCCCCCGCAGGCTGCGCAGCTTCTGCGCGCCGACGGTGACGACGTCGGTGCCGTCGAGCAGCACTGCGCCGCCGAGCGTCGCCGTCTCGGGCATCAGCCGGAGCATGGCGCGCGCTGTGACGGACTTGCCGGAGCCGGACTCGCCGACCAGGGCGAGGACCTCGCCGGGGCGGACGTCGAGGCTGACACCCTTCACCGCGTCGACGGCGCCGCCGTCGGTGGCGAAGGTGACGGTGAGGTCGTCGACGACGACCACGGGTGCGTTCTCGGTGTCGGTCGTCATGCGCCCGATCCTTCCGCGGTGGCCGTGTTGCGCGCGTCGCGCGTGGACACCAGCTGCTTCAGCCGTCGGCGCGCACGCAGACGGGGGTCGGAGATGTCGTTGAGGCTCTCGCCGATGAACGTCACACCGAGCACGAGCACCACGATCGCGACACCCGGGTAGACACCGGTCCACCAGACGCCGCTCGCGACGTCGGACAGCGCCCGGCTGAGGTCGTAGCCCCACTCGGCGCCGGACGTCGGCCCGATGCCGAACCCGAGGAAGCCGAGGCCGGCCAGGGTCAGGATCGCGTCGCTGGCGTTGAGCGTCAGGATGAGTGGCAGGGACCTGGTCGAGTTCCGCAGCACGTGGCGGATCATGATGCGCCACGGGTTCGTGCCCATCACGCGCGCCGACTCGACGAACGCGTCGTTCTTCAGGCGCACGGCCTCGGCGCGGACCACCCGGAAGTACTGCGGCACGTAGACGACGGTGATCGAGATCGCCGCCGCGATGATGCCGCCCGAGTAGCTCGAGTTGCCGCCGGAGATCACGATCGACACGACGATCGCGAGCAGCAGCGAGGGGAACGCGTAGATCGCGTCGGCGACCACGACGAGGACCCGGTCGAGCCAGCCGCCCAGGTAGCCGGAGACCAGCCCGAGCAGCACGCCGACGATGATCGACACGACGACCGCGACGATCACGACGAGGACCGCCGTCCGGGCGCCGTAGATCACGCGACTGAAGACGTCGAACCCGCCGACGGTGGTGCCCCAGATGTGCTCGGCGCTCGGCGCGCCGGTGCGTGGGAAGCTCTCGCCGTCCGCGCCCTGCAGCTGGCCGAAGCCGTACGGGGCCAGCAGCGGCGCGAAGACCGCGACGAGCAGGTACAGGGCGCAGATGACCACGCCGACGATGAGCATGGCGCGCTGCCAGCCGGTGCTCTTGCGGAGCTGGACCACCACGGGCAGCCGCTTCCAGAGCGGCTCGTGGCGGTCGACGAGGGTGGTGTCGGCCATCGTCAGAACCTCACTCTCGGGTCGATCAGGGCGGCGACGACGTCGACGATGAAGTTGGTCACCGCGACGATCACCGCCAGCATCGCGACGATGCCCTGGACCGCGACGAAGTCACGGGCCGACAGGTACTGGTTGAGTTCGAAGCCCAGGCCGCGCCACCCGAAGGTGGTCTCGGTCAGGACCGAACCGCCCAGCAGCATCGCGATCTGCAGGCCCATCACGGTGATGATCGGCACGAGGGCGGGGCGGAACGCGTGCGTCCGGACGAGCCGCGACTCGCGGACACCGCGGGAGCGGGCCGCGTCGACGTACTCGGAACCGAGCGACCCGATCATGTTCGCGCGCACGAGGCGCAGGAAGATGCCGGCGGTCAGCAGTCCGAGGGTCAGCGCCGGCAGGACGGCGTGCTGCAGCACGTCGCCGATGACCGCCGCGTTGCCGGTCCGGAGCGCGTCGACGATGTAGATGCCGCTCGCGCCGGGGATGCCGTCCAGGATGAGTTCCACCCTGGTCGATGCACGGTCGCCGAGGGGCAGCCAGCCGAGCCACACCGAGAAGACGAGCTTGAGCAGCAGGCCGCCGAAGAACACCGGGGTCGCGTACGTCAGGATCGCGAGGGCACGGAGCAGCACGTCGGGCCACTTGTCGCGCGTGTACGCGGCCAGCATGCCGAGCGGGATGCCGAGCACGAGCGCGACGATGAGGGCGTAGAAGACGAGCTCGGCGGTCGCGCCGCCGTACTGCAGGATGATCTCGGTGATCGGCCGGTTGTCGGTCGACGCGTTGCCGAAGTCACCGCGCAGGATGCCGCCGAGGTACTCGAAGTACTGCACGAGCACGGGACGGTCGTACCCGGCGGCGTGCAGGCGTTCCTGCAGCTGCGTCGGGGTGAGTCGGCCGCCGACCGACGCGGTGATCGGGTTCCCGATGACGCGCATCAGGAAGAACACGAGCGTCACCAGGATGAAGACGGTCGGGATGATGAGGAGGAACCTGACGAGGACGTACCGGCCGAGTCCGCCGCCACTGCTCTTGGCACGACGTTGTGCCTGTGGCTTGGTCGGATCGGTGCCGTTCACGTCCTGGGTCGCCTCGGGGGTGCTCAGGGTCACGGGGAGGGGTGCCTTTCATGCCGGTGCGCAGGCACGCGGGCGCTCCTCGTGGGAACGCCCGCGGCCTGCGCGAGGGGCGTGGTGCTACTTGCTGAGGGTGGCGTACCGGAACTTGAACGAGGCGTCGAGGGTCAGGCCCTTGACGTCCTTGCCGGCGACGGCGACGGACTTGCCCTGCAGCAGGGGCAGCGTCGAGATCTGCGATGCCTCGCGCTCCTGGGCCTGCTCGATCAGGTCGGCACGCTTGTCCGGGTCGGACTCCGCCTGCTCCTTCGCGATGAGGTCCTGGATGACCGAGTCGTCGTAGTGGTTCTGGACGAAGTTCTCCTTGGTGAAGAACGGCGACAGGTAGTTGTCGGCGTCGGAGAAGTCCGGGAACCAGCCGAGCTGGTACTCCGGGTACGCGTCCTTCGTGCGCTCCTGCGCGTAGGTCGTGTAGACCGTCGACTGGATGTTGACGGTGAACAGGCCCGAGTCCTCGAGCTGCGTCTTCAGCAGCGCGTACTCGTCGTCCGAGGCCGAACCGTAGTGGTCGGGCGCGTACTGGATGTCGAGCTGCACCTTGCCGGAGACACCGGCGTCGGCGAGGGTCTTCTTCGCCTTGTCGACGTCGGGGCCACCGTCGCCGTCGCCGTACATGTCCTTGAACGGCTGGACCGCACCGGTGAGGCCGTCCGGCACCATCGAGTACAGCGGCGTGAAGGTGTCGTTGTAGACCTCCTTCGCCAGGGCGGCGCGGTCGACCACGTCAGCAGCGGCCTGGCGCACGGCGAGGGCCTTCGCCTCGTCGGCGTCGTCCTGACCGGTGCCGAACGGCTGCGTCTTGAAGTTGAAGACCACGTAGCGGATCTCGCCGCCGGGGCCGTCGGTGACCTTGAGCTTGTCGTCCTTGCGCAGGTCCGAGATGTCGGTCGGCGTCAGGGAGCGGTACGCCACGTCGACGTCGCCCTTCTGCACGGCGAGCTTGAGGTCGGTCTCCTTGGTGTAGTAGTTGGCCGTCACCTCGTCGCTCTTCGCCTTGCCGAGCAGGCCGTCGTACTTCGGGTTCGTCTTGTACTGGATCAGCTGGTTCTCCTTGTAGGAGCTGATCTGGTACTGCCCGGCGAACGCCTTGCCCTTGACGATGTCGTCGGCGCTGGTGAGCTTCGTCGCGCTGAAGACGTCCTCGTCGACGATCGGGCCCGCGGGGCTCGAGAGCACCTGCGGCCAGGTCTGGTCGGCGTGGTCGAGGTTGAACACCACGGTCGTGTCGTCCGGGGTGTCGATGCTCTTGAGGTTGGCGAGCAGCGACTGCGGGCCGTTCTCGTTGTTGATCTTGAGCTCGCGGTCGAACGAGAACTTCACGTCACTCGAGGTGAGCTTGTTGCCGTTCGCGAACTCGAGGCCGTCCTTGAGGGTGACCTCGTACGTGGTCGGGCTCGTGAACTCCGCCTTCGTGGCGATGTCCGGCTCGACGTCCGGGCTGCCCACGGGCGTGTTCATCAGGAACGGGAAGACCTGGTTCTGCACGGCGAAGGAGCCGTTGTCGTAGGAGCCGGCCGGGTCGAGGGACGTGATCTTGTCCGTCGTCCCGATGCTCAGGCCGTTCAGCTCGGTGTCGCTGACGCTGCTGCTCGCGCAGCCGGTCAGCACCAGCGCCGTCGCTGCTGCTCCGGCGCCGAGCGCGATGCCGCGCCTGCCCCACGTGGCTGTGTGCTTCTTGAACACGGATGCCATGTTCGATGCCTCTCTTGAAGTTGGGTGCAAGTGTCCGGACCGGCGGGTGGTACGTCTGTGTGCCCGGCCAGGAACGCTCATTGGTATCACCCTGTCACGGAACAGATCGAACCGGGAGCGATTTGTTTACACCGCTGTAATGCAAGCACCCGTCGCGTGATGCATCATTCGTGCGCATCGAGCCGGCGCGCCGCACACGAAAGTTGCGCGGTGCAACCGGCCCCGCCCCCGGCCCCCGAGGTTCCGAAATCTCGGCATCTCGACGCTCGTATCGCCCGGAACTGGAACCTGGGCGTCCCGCACGCGGCATGTCGTGGAACCTCGGCACGCCGACCGGGAGGCCCGCCCTCGCCCCCTTGCCTCCGCCGACCGATCACGTCCCGCCTGCGGTCCCGCCTCGCCTCGCCCCCTTCGCATCCCGAGGTTCCGAAATCTCGGCATTTCGACGCGCATACGGGGCGGAATCGGAACCCCGGCGTCGCGCACGCGGCATGTCGTGGAACCTCGGCACGCCGACCGGGAGGCCCGGCACACCCCCGCAGCGACCGTCACCTCTGCGACGTGGTTGCGCCGCACGGCCTCAGTCACGTCGGGCGGTCGCGTCACCTCGGCACTCGTGCTCGCCGAGGTTCCGCGAAGTGCCGCTCGAGTGCGGCCAGATGCGCAGATTTCGGAACCTGGGCGAACGGCAGGCGGCGGGTCGAACGGGTCGACCGGGTCGAGCGGGTCGAACGGGTCGACCGGGTCGAGCGGGTCGAACGGGTCGAACGGGTCGAACCGGGTCGTACGACCCCTGGCGCTCCGGCGGCGCGGGGCTAGGACGCCTCGGCGTCGGCGCGGAGCCGCATGCGCTGCGCGTCGATGTCCACAAGCTGCCGCTGGATCTCGGCGCGCCGCTCGGCCTGCTCGTGCGGGTCCGCACGCTGCAGCTGTCCGAGCAACGAGGCCTTGCGGGCGAGCAGATCCCGCTCGACCAGGGCGACGACGATGCTCCGGCAGTACGCGGCGAGGTCCTCGGCGTTGCGGGCGGGGATCGGCGCGAGGGCCAGCTCGTGCGTCAGGGTGCGCAAGGGGGTCGGCACGTCGGCGAGCAACCGGTCGAGCCAGTCCCCCGCCCCGATGACGTCGACGTTGGCGACCACGGCGTCCCGCACGACGGCGAGCATCGGCGCCGAGAACGTGGCGGACGCGGCGAGCCCGAGCAGCGGCGCTCCCACCGAGGTCGGCTGCTGCACCATCGCCATGACGGCGTCGCGCTCCATGCGGCTGATCGGGTCGTTCGGCAGCGAGCGGATCCCGGCGACGGGCTCCTCGACCACACCGGCCCCGTCGGTGGCGTGACCGGCGCGGCCGTCGCGCCCCGGGCCTCCTGACCGATCGTCCGTCGACCCCGCACGCCGACGCGCGGTCTCGACCGATCGACGGACCTCGGGCATGTCCATGCCGAGCCAGCCGGCGAGCTCGCGGACGTACCCCTGCGTGAGCGACCGATCGCGGATGCCGGCGAGCACGGGGGCCGCGGCGCGGAGGGCACTGACGCGGCCCTCGACCGTCTCGAGGTCGTGGCCCTCCAACGTGCGGCGGATCATGAACTCGAACATCGGGCGCTTGTTCGTGATCAGGCGGCGGATGGCGTCGTCCCCGCGGGCGAGCCGGAGGTCGCACGGGTCGAGGCCACCGGGTGCCACCGCGACGAAGGTCTGCGCGGCGAACCGCTGTTCCTCGGCGAAGGCGCGGGATGCGGCACGCTGACCGGCCTCGTCCGGGTCGAAGGTGAAGACGACCTCGCCGTTGGCGTTCGGGTCGGCGCCGGCAAGGTCGCCGAGCATCGGGCGGAGCACCTTGATGTGGTCGACGCCGAACGAGGTGCCGCACGTGGCGACCGCAGTGGTGATGCCGGCGACGTGGCAGGCCATGACGTCGGTGTAGCCCTCGACGATCACGACCTGCTTCTGCTTCGAGATGTCGCGGCGGGCCAGGTCGAGCCCGTAGAGCACCTGGCTCTTGTGGTAGATCGGGGTCTCGGGCGTGTTGAGGTACTTCGGACCCTTGTCGTCGTCGAGCAGACGACGGGCACCGAACCCGATCGTCGCCCCGGTGACGTCGCGGATCGGCCACATCAGGCGCCCACGGAACCGGTCGTACGGCGACCGGTCGCCCTGGCTGACGAGCCCGGCCGAGGTGAGTTCCTCGAGCGTGAAGCCCCGACCGCGCAGGTGGTCCCTGAGCATGTCGAACGACTTCGGGGCGAAGCCGACACCGAAGTGCTGCGCCGCCGAGGGATCGAACCCGCGCTCCCCCAGGAACCGCCGTGCGGGGTCGGCCGCGGCGGTGGTGAGCTGCGCCGTGTAGAACTCGAGCGCGGCTTCGTTGGCGGCGATCAGCCGGGCGCGGGTGTTGTAGTCGGTGCGCGGCCCGTCGCCCTCTTCGTAGTGCAGGGTGAAGCCGATCTTCGCGGCCATCCGCTCGACGGCCTCGGCGAAGGTGGTGTGGTCCTGCGCCATGATGAAGCTGAAGACGTCGCCGTCCTCGCCGCACCCGAAGCAGTGGTACCGGCCGACCTGAGGCCGGACGTGGAAGGACGGAGAGCGTTC
This sequence comes from Curtobacterium sp. VKM Ac-2884, assembly GCF_015350945.1. Classification (NCBI taxonomy): domain Bacteria; kingdom Bacillati; phylum Actinomycetota; class Actinomycetes; order Micrococcales; family Microbacteriaceae; genus Curtobacterium; species Curtobacterium sp. VKM Ac-2884. The sequence continues at coordinate 217,823 of NZ_JADKSA010000006.1, read as the reverse complement.
GTCGTGGAAGGGGCAGAGCCCCTTCATCGAGCCGACGCCCGCGTTCTTCAGCGTGACGTAGTCGCCGACGACGTCGGCGATGTTGACACGCGAGCGGACCTCGTCGATGTCGTTCCGCGCGATCCTGCCAGCCACTCTCTGATCCTAGTTCGTGGGACCGACCTCGGCCGACCGCGGCCCCGGGATGTGGACGAGCCACCGAGGCCGACGGCGGCCCCGAGACGTCGACGAACCACTGCGGCTCCACTCACACCGGGATGTGGACCGCTTCCCGCTCGCCGACGACCAACCGACGGTGCCAGGCGATCGCCCCCTGGTCCGTCAGGCTCGCGACCTGGTCGACCACGGCACGGAGTCGCCCGTCGTCGTCCGACGCCGCACGCCAGTCGGCGGCGAAGCCGGGCTCGAGGTCCGACGCACCCGACGCCGCCAGGGCGTCGAGCAGCTCCGTCAGGATCCGACGCTGGTCTTCGTACACCGGCTGCCGGTCACCCTGCGTCATCACGAACGCCGCCACGATCCCCTTGAGGACCGCGATCTCGCCGATGATCTCCGGCGGTGTCACCACCGATGCCGCGAACCGGACCAGGGACCCGGAGGCGTAGGACTCGCGGGTCGCGGCCGTCGCCGTCCGCGCGAAGCGTCCGATCAGCTGCGAGGTCAGGTTCTTCAGGTGTGCCGCGTCGCGCCGGGACCCGTCGTACGAGGTCATCCAGAGCGGCAGGGCCCGGAGGCGGTCGAAGGCCTCGAGCAGTTCCTCACGACTCAGGTCGTCGCCCACCCACGCGTGCATCGCGGTGACGATGTCGTTCTCGCCGACCCGGTCGCCGAGCGCCGCGACGTCGATGAACCCGGCGACGACGGCGTCCTCAAAGTCGTGCACCGAGTACGCGATGTCGTCGGACAGGTCCATGACCTGCGCCTCGATGCACCGCTGCCGCCGGGGCGCCCCGGCACGGAGCCACTCGAAGGCGTCGTGGTCGTCGTCGTAGAAGCCGAACTTGGTCCGACCCGATGACGACTCGGAGACGCCCTGCGCAGCCGGCCACGGGTACTTGCAGCTGGCGTCGAGCGACGCGCGCGTCAGGTTGAGCCCGAAGGGACGCTCGACGCCAGCGCCAGCGCCAGCCCCCGCGCCAGCCACGGCAGCGGCGCCCGACCCCGGACGGAGCCCGTACACCTTCGGCTCGAGCCGGGTGAGCAGCCGAAGCGTCTGCGCATTGCCCTCGAACCCGCCGATGCCGGCGGCCCAGGCGTTGACGGCGGTCTCACCGTTGTGGCCGAACGGCGGGTGGCCGATGTCGTGCGCCAGGCACGCGGTGTCCACCACGTCGGGGTCGAGGCCCAGCGAGTCCGCGAGCTCGCGACCGACCTGCGCCACCTCGAGCGAGTGGGTCAGGCGGTTGCGGGCGAAGTCGAGCCCGGTCGTCGGGCTGAGCACCTGGGTCTTGGCGGCGAGGCGGCGCAGCGCGCTGGAGTGCAGCAACCGGGCGCGGTCACGGGCGAAGTCCGATCGGCGGTTGCCGTGCTCTTCCGGGAGCCAGCGCTCGGCGTCGGCCGGGCCGTACGAGGCGGTGGCGCTCATCCGCCGCTGTGGTGCAGCTCGGCGGCGGCGAGGACCTTGCGGAACTCGCTGTCGACGTCGCGGGACTCGAGCCAGCGGTCGGGCAGTGCGGTGCGCTTCGGGTTGCCGGAGCGACCGCGGGGGCCCTCAGCGCCCTCGCCGGGGTACGGTGCGTCGCGGTCGAGCTGCCCGAGCAGGTCGTCGATCTCCTGCAGGCTCGACGACAGCGCGAGACCGGACCGCACGTCGCTGCCGATCGGGTACCCCTTGAAGTACCAGGCCACGTGCTTGCGGGCGTCGCGGCAGCCGTGGTCTTCGGACCCGAAGAACTCGACGAGCAGTTCGGCGTGCCGACGGAACCCGTCAGCGACCTCGCCCAGGGTCGGCATGTACCGCAGCCCTTCGCCGCGGAACGCCGCAGCCAGGTCGCCGAACAGCCACGGACGCCCGAGGCACCCACGCCCGACGACGACGCCGTCGACGCCGGTCTCGTCGACCATGCGGAGCGCGTCGGCTGCCGACCAGATGTCCCCGTTGCCGAGGATCGGGATGTCGGTGACGGCTTCCTTCAGCGTCGCGATCGCCGACCAGTCGGCGTGACCGGAGTAGTGCTCGTTCGCCGTGCGGGCGTGCAGCGACACCGCGGCGACGCCGGCATCCCGCGCGATGCGGGCGGCGTCGAGGTAGGTCAGGTGGTCTTCGTCGATGCCCTTGCGCATCTTCACGGTGACCGGCACGTTCCCTGCGGCGCGGACGGTCTTCGTGACGAGTTCGCGGAACAGCTCGAGCTTCCAGGGCAGGGCCGCGCCGCCGCCCTTGCGGGTGACCTTGGGCACCGGGCAGCCGAAGTTCAGGTCGATGTGGTCGGCACGGTCCTCGCCCACCAGGATCGACGCGGCCTCGGCCACGGTGTTCGGCTCGACGCCGTACAGCTGGATCGACCGCGGGGTCTCGGACTCGTGGTGCTGGATGAGCTGCATCGACACGGGGGTGCGTTCGACCAGTGCGCGCGAGGTGATCATCTCGCAGACGTAGAGACCGGCGCCGTACTCGCGGCAGAGCCGGCGGTACGCCATGTTCGTGATGCCCGCCATGGGCGCGAGCACGACCGGCACGTCGACCTCGATCGGGCCGATGCGCAGAGGCCGTGCGGGGGCTTGTGTGATCGTCATACCTGCTCCATCCTCCCACGTCGGTGCGCGCCGGTAGCGTTCTCCACATGACGATCGACGCCAGCACCCGGTTCGACACCGACGCAGCGGCCCGCGGCCTGACGGTCGAGGTCGTCGAACGCCCCGCCGCGGACTCCCTGCAGCAGGCCGCCGAACTGCTCGGCATCGACCCCGGCGACATCGTCAAGACGCTCGTCGTGAAGCGGCACGACGGCGGCTTCCTGCTCGCGCTCGTTCCGGGCGGCCGGAGCATCGCGTGGAAGAAGCTCCGCACCGTCGTCGGGGTGAACAAGCTCTCGATGCCCGACGCGGCGACCGCGCTCCAGGCGTCCGGCTACGAACGCGGCACGATCACGCCCATCGGAGCGACCGGCGACCTGCCCGTCTACGCCGACGACCGCATCGTCGGTCGACGGGTCGCCCTCGGCGCGGGTCGGCACGGCGCGAGCGCCTTCGTCGACGCCGACGACCTCGTCGCCGCGTACGGCGCGACGGTCGCCGACATCACCGACGAGGAACCGCAGCGCGCCTGATCGGTCCGGCGACCGACGGATCGCGCCCCCGCACAGCCGTCGCGCCCCGCAGAGTCGGGGCGCAACGACCGCACGGGGGCGCGAGAGCAGCAGCGCGGGGCGCGAGAGCAGCAGCGCGCGACGCGGCCCCCGCAGCGCGCGAGGCGCGACCAACGGAACCGTCAGTCCGGCACCTCGGTCCAGTCGCCCTCGGCACCGGCGAACGATCCGGCGTCGATCAGGCACGAATCACCGTCGCAGACCGGCGCACCGCCGGGCGTGACCAGCGTGAGCAGGCCGGGGCGCGCCTCCAGACCGGAGATCGCATCCGGAACCGACGGGGCGGACGGGAGGCCCACCCCACCCCCGACCGTGACCGTCGCGCCCGTCATCGGGTCGCCGCCACGTCGGCGCTCGCGTCGTCCGCAGCGCGTTCGGTCGCCGAGGCGACCTCGTCCGGAGTCGTCCCACGCAGCGCGACGACCTGCGTCAGCACCTGCTCGAACGCCGCCGGGTCCTGCGCGCCCGAGACGCCGTACTTGCCGTCGATCACGAAGAAGGGGACGCCGTTGATGCCGAAGGCCTGCGCCTGGGCCTGGTCGGCGCGGACGGCTGCGAGCTGCGAGTCGTCGCGGAGCATCGCGAGGACCTCGTCGCGGTCGAGCCCGATCTCGGCGGCCAGGTCGGCCAGCGACGCGTCGTCGCCGACGTGCTCGCCGCGCTCGAAGTAGGCGGTGAACAGGCGCTCGACCATGTCCAGCTGCTTGCCGTGCTGCTTGGCGAGGTGGATGACCTGGTGCGCCTTCACGGTGTTCGTGTGGTGCACGGCCTCGAAGTCGTAGTCCAGCCCGACCGAGGCCGCGATGCCGGTGACCTGGTCGAGCATCTGCTGCGCCTGCTCGACGGGCATGCCCTTGTGCTCCGACAGGAACTCGGCCTCGGTGCCCTCGAAGTCGACGGGGGTGTCCGGGCTGAGCTCGAAGGAGTGGTACTCGACCTCGACCGGGCGGCCGTCCGCCGAGGCGCCGAACGCGGCGACGCCGGCCTCGAACTTGCGCTTGCCGATGTAGCACCAGGGGCAGGCGATGTCGGACCAGACATCGACCTTCACGGAGTCGTTCATGCTGATCCCAACGCGGGCGTCGCGCGCGCATTCCCACAGAACCTGGTTCCGGCGATTGCGACGCCCGCGACGCCCGCGACGCCCCGCGACGCCCCTACGCGCCGAGCAGGCGCTGCGCCAGGTAGCCCTGCAGCTGGTCGAGGGCGACCCGCTCCTGCGCCATGGTGTCGCGCTCGCGCACGGTCACGGCCTTGTCCTCGAGCGTGTCGAAGTCGACCGTGATGCAGAACGGCGTGCCGATCTCGTCGTGGCGACGGTAGCGGCGACCGATCGCCCCGGCGTCGTCGAAGTCCACGTTCCAGTTCTTGCGCAGGTCGTCGGCCAGGCCGCGGGCGACCGGCGAGAGCTGCTCGTTGCGCGACAGCGGCAGCACCGCGGCCTTGACGGGGGCCAGGCGCGGGTCGAGACGCAGCACGGTGCGCTTGTCGACGCCGCCCTTCGCGTTCGGCGCCTCGTCCTCGTGGTACGAGTCGAGCAGGAACGCCATGAGCGCACGGGTCAGGCCGAAGGACGGCTCGATCACGTAGGGCACGTACTTCTCGTTGGCGGCCTGGTCGAAGAAGCGCAGGTCCTGGCCGGACGACTCGATGTGGTTGTTGAGGTCGAAGTCGGTGCGGTTCGCGACGCCCATGAGCTCGCCCCACTCCGAGCCGGTGAACCCGAAGCGGTACTCGATGTCGGCGGTGGCGTCGGAGTAGTGCGCCCGCTCGCCGTCCGGCACGTCGAAGCGGCGGAGGTTCTCCGGGTCGATGCCGAGCTCGGTGTAGAACGCGATCGAGTCGGCGATCCACTGCTCGTAGTGCTCGCCCGCCTCGGCCGGCGGCACGAAGTACTCGATCTCCATCTGCTCGAACTCGCGCGTGCGGAAGATGAAGTTGCCGGGCGTGATCTCGTTGCGGAACGCCTTGCCGACCTGGCCGATGCCGAACGGGGGCTTCATCCGGCTGGTCGTCACGACCTGCGCGAAGTCGACGAAGATGCCCTGCGCGGTCTCGGGGCGCAGGAAGTTCAGGCCCTCTTCGGACTCGACCGGGCCGAGGTACGTCTTGAGCATCCCCGAGAACTCGCGGGGCTCGGTCCACTCACCGCGGGTGCCGCAGTTCGGGCAGGCGATCTCGGCCATGCGGCCCTCGGGGTCGCGGCCCTTCTTGGCGACGAACGCCTCGATCAGGTGGTCCTCGCGGAACCGGTGGTGGCAGTGCAGGCACTCCACGAGCGGATCGGTGAAGGTCGCGACGTGGCCGGATGCCTCCCACACCTTGCGGGGCAGGATGACGGCGGAGTCGAGGCCGACCATGTCACCACGGCCGCGGACGAACCGCTGCCACCACTGACGCTTGATGTTCTCCTTGAGCTCCACACCGAGGGGCCCGTAGTCCCACGCGGAGCGGGAGCCTCCGTAGATCTCACCCGACTGGAAGACGAAGCCGCGGCGCTTGGCCAGGGCGATGACGCTGTCGAGACGGGAGGGCTGTGCCAAAGGGTGCTCCAGAGGTCGCCGAGCTGGGTGCTCGGTGCGGAAACGGTCCGGGCAAGACTACCGGCGTTCGTGACCCGGGAGGCCCGCCCCCGGTCCGCCCTCCGGTCACGTCCCCGACGTGGTCGCCCGCACCCCGCCCAGCGCGGCCGCCACGTCGGTCACGTCGGACTCGTCGTTCCACAGGTGGAACGCGATCCGGAGTCGCCCGGCACGCCCCGACGCGGTGAGCCCGGCGGCGGTGAGGGCGCGGAGGGCCGACCCATCGGCGTCCGCGAACGTCACGATCGCCTGCCCGTCGCCCTGCCGAGGCGACCCGAGGGCGTCGCACAGCCGATCCGCGAGACCGGTGGCGTGCCTCCAGACCGCCTGCCCGTCGAGCGCGACCGCGTGTTCGAGCGCAGCCACGGCACCGGGCCACGCCTGCCAGGCCGGCGAGACGTCGAAGCGACGGGCGTCGTCGGCCAGGCGCATGTCGGGGCCGTAGCACGAGGACCAGACGTCCGCCCCCGCGTACCAGCCGGCCTGCACGGGGCGGAGCCGACCGAGGGCGGTGTCGGAGAGCGTCATGAAGGCGACGCCGCGCGGGGCGCAGAGCCACTTGTAGGCGTGCGTCAGCGTCACGTCGAAGAGTGCCGCGTCGACGGGCAGGACCCCGGCCGCTTGCGTGAGGTCGCAGAGGGTGAGGGCACCGACCCGCCGGGCCGCAGCGACGACCGGCTGCGGATCCGTGACGGCGCCGGTGGCGGACTGCACGGCGGACCACGCCACGAGGGCGGTGCCGGGCCCGACGGACGCGGCGAGCCGGTCGAGCGGGACGTGCCGGACGCGGACGCCTCGGTGCGCCTGGGCGAGGAACGGGAAGACGACCGAGCTGAAGTCGCCGTCGGGCACGACCACCTCGGCACCGTCCGGCAGGGCGTCGGCGACGACCGCGGCCATCACCGAGGTCTGCGAGCCGGTCGCCACGTGGGACACCGGCACCCCGACGAGGGCGGCGAACAGCGCGCGGCCCTCCTCGACCAACGCCCCGTAGTGGGCCGGCGAGGTCTCGGCGCGTGACCACGCGTCGAGGTCGGCCCGCTGGGCGGCGAGCGTGGCCCGGCTGGGCAGACCGGCGGTGCACGCCGCGAGGTAGCCACGGCCGGCGGGGAAGGAGTCCATGCGGACAGCGTCCCGGCTCGTGCACCATCACACCAGGCCGGGTTCGTTGTGCAGCCGATAACATCGCGTGATGGACGACATCGATCCCCAGCTGCTCCGGGTCCTCCGCGCCGTGGCCGACGGTGGGTCGATCACCCGCGCCGCCGCAGCGCTCGGGTCGAGCCAACCCGCGGTCAGCCAGTTGCTCGCCCGGGCCGAACGGCGGCTCGGGCACACCCTGGTGCTGCGGTCCGGGCAGGACGGTCGCGGCGGGCGCGGTGCCACCCTGACGGACGCCGGTCGGGTGCTCGCGGACCACGCCCTGCACGTGCAGGCCGCACTGACCGCCGCGCGCGAGGACCTCGACGCCGTCGGGGGCCTGACCCGCGGTCGAGTGCGCCTCGCCGGGTTCCCGAGCGCCTCGTCGGCCCTCGTGCCCGCCGTGCTCGCTCGGCTGGCGTCGACGGCTCCGGGGGTGACGACCTCGTACGTCGAGGTCGAACCGCCCGAGGCGCTCGACCTGCTCCGGAGCGGGGAGGTCGACGTCGCCCTGACCTTCACCTACGTCGGCGACGAGGTCGGGTCCGCCCCGGACCCCGGGCTCGTCACGCGGGCACTCGGGCGGGATCCGCTCGCCCTGGTGACGCCGGCCGGAGGCTCGGGCAGCGCCCGCACCGTGAGTGCCGGTGCCGTGGGCGCCGGTGCCGAGGGCGCCGGTGCCCTGGGCTCTGGCGCCGTGGGCTCTGCCGTGGACCTCGCGTCGCACCGCGACGCCCGCTGGATCGGCGGCTGCCCCCGGTGCCGCGGCCACCTGCTCGCCTCGTGTGCGACCGCCGGGTTCACCCCGGAGATCGTGCTCGAGACCGACAACGCGGCTGCGGTGGTGGGGCTCGTCGCCGCCGGACTCGGCGTGGCCCTGCTCCCTCGGCTGGCGCTCGCGACGACGGTCATCCCCGCCGAGGTCCGGGTGGACCCCGTGGACGACGACCTGGCCCGCCGGGTCGAGGTCGTCATCGCCCGAGGGGCCGAGCGCGTCCCGAGCGTCCGTGCGGCCCTGGACGCGGTGCGGTCGGCGGCACACCTGCTCGACGGGCCGCTGCCCGGCTGACGGGTGCGTCAGGCGGTCGGGGCGTCGACCGCACCGCCGTAGCGACGGTCACGACGTGCGTACTCCTCGATCGCGCCCCACAGGTCCGTGCGCCGGAAGTCCGGCCACAGGCGGTCCAGGAACACCATCTCGGCGTACGCCGACTGCCACAGCAGGAAGTTGCTCGTGCGCTGCTCCCCCGAACTGCGCAGGAACAGGTCGACGTCGGGCATCTCGGGCACGTAGAGCCGCTTCGCCAGTGCCTTCTCGGTGACCTGGCTCGGCTTGAGGCGTCCCGCGGCGACCTCTTCGGCCATCCCCCGCACGGCGTCGACGATCTCGTTCCGGCCGCCGTAGTTGACGCACATCGTCAGGGTCAGCACGTCGTTGCGCGCGGTCATCTGCTCGGCACGGTCGAGCTCGTCGATGACGCTCCGCCACAGCCGAGGACGGCGTCCGGCCCACCGCACCTTGACGCCCCACTCGTTCAGTTGGTCGCGCCGACGACGGATCACGTCGCGGTTGAAGCCCATCAGGAACCGGACCTCTTCCGGCGAACGCTTCCAGTTCTCGGTGGAGAACGCGTACGCCGAGATGTGCTTGACGCCGATCTGGATCCCGCCGGCGACGACGTCGAGCAGCGAGGCCTCGCCCGCCTTGTGTCCCTCGATCCGGGTGAGCCCGCGGCCGTTGGCCCACCGGCCGTTGCCGTCCATCACGATCGCGACGTGGTCCGGCACGAACCGGGCCGGGATCGCCGGAGGCGTCTCACCGGTCCAGTCGATCGGGCGGAACGGCTCGGCGTCGTCGGGGCGGCGGGGGCTCATGCGGTGGGTGTTCCTTCGACAGCGGGATCGGGCTCGGGCACGGCGGGTGCGGGGGTCGAGGCCACCGCGCGTGCCGTCGCCTCGGGTCCGTCGTGGGTCAGCGGCACGGGCAGCGGGTGCTCCGAGCGGTCGACGTGCGGCAGGGACCGGAGCGATCGTTCCAGGTGCCACTGGGCGTAGGCCGCGACCACGCCGGAGGCCCGCGACCGCGTCCGTTCGTCGGTGGCGTCGACGCTCGCCCAGTCACCGGCGAGCAGCGAACCGAGCACGCCGAGGGTCGCCGGGTCGAGCCGCGGCGTGCCGGGAGGCGCAGCCCGGTCGGCGACGACCCCGCCCAGCTGCACGACGAACGCGGAGTGCGGGCCGGGCTCCCCCGTGACCGCACAGTCGCTGAACGAGGGCGCCCAGCCCGCGATGCTCATCGCACGGAGCAGGTAGGAGTCGAGCGTGGCGCTGGAGTGGTGCTCACCGCGCGACAGCGACCGCAGCGCGCCGACGAGCAACAGGTACTGCTGCAGCCCGGCGTCGGCCTCGCTCAGGCGGTCGGCGGTCTCGACCATCGCACTGGCTGCCGTGTAGGCGCCGTAATCGGCGACGATCTGCGCCCCGTAGGCCCCGAGCGACTCGGCCTGCGTGACGATGTCGAGCGAGCGGCCCTCGTAGAACTGGGCATCGACGACCATGAACGGCTCGAGCCGGCTGCCGAACTTCGACGCCGTCCGCCGCACGCCCTTGGCCACCGCACGGATCTTGCCGTGCTGCCGACTGAGCATGGTGACGATGCGGTCGGCTTCCCCGAGCTTGTGGGTGCGCAACACGACGCACTCGTCCCGGTACAGCGGCATGCCCCCAGTATCCCCCGCCCCGCCGACACCGCGCCGCGCGCTGCGCGCCGCGCGCTGCGCGCGCCGCGCGCCGCGCGCGCCGCGCGCCGCGCGCGCCGCGCGCGCCGGGGTACCGAGCGGAATCGGGCGTACCTCGTCGGAAGAAAGCACCCGGTACGCCCGATTCGACTTGCCATCGCAAGTGACGGGGGAAAGACCGGGCACAGACGGGAGGCGCGGTGCGAGTCCAGCCCGCACCGCACCTCCCGGTCTGGTCGCGTCTCAGGCGGAGACGAGCTCCGGCGAGTCGGCGCCGGCTGCGGCACCGGCGCGTACCGCGCGGTTCACCGCGGACACGATCGCCTTGAGCGAGGCCGTCGAGATGTCGGCGTCGATGCCGACGCCCCACAGGCGCACGCCGTCGACGTCGAGCTCGACGTACGACGCCGCCTTGGCGTCACCGGAGGCGCTCATCGTGTGCTCCGAGTAGTCGTACAGCGTGACCTGGACGCCCTGCTCGGCGAGGACCTTGAGGAACGCGTCGATCGGACCGGTGCCCACGGCGTCGGCGGTGACGGAGCCCTCGTCGACGCGGAGTGCGACCGACAGCGAGGTCGTGCCGTCGAAGTCGCTCGAGGTCGCCGTCTTGGTGAGCTCGTACCGGCCCCACTTGTCGTCGTCGGTCGAGGCGGGCAGGTACTCGTCCTGGAACACGTCCCAGATGCGCTGCGACGAGAACTCACCGCCCTCGGTGTCGGTGTGCCGCTGGACGACGCCGGAGAACTCGATCTGCAGCTTGCGGGGCAGGTCGAGGGCGTGGTCGGTCTTGAGCAGGTACGCGACGCCGCCCTTGCCGGACTGCGAGTTGACGCGGATGACGGCCTCGTACGACCGGCCGATGTCCTTCGGGTCGACGGGCAGGTACGGCACCGCCCACTCGATCTCGTCGATGTCCTTGCCCGCGGCGGCGGCCTTGGCCTTCATCGCCTCGAAGCCCTTGTTGATGGCGTCCTGGTGCGAGCCGCTGAACGCCGTGTAGACGAGGTCGCCCGCCCACGGCTGACGCTCCGGCACCGGCAGCTGGTTGCAGTACTCGACGGTGCGCTTCACCTGGTCGATGTCCGCGAACGAGATCTCCGGGTCGATGCCCTGCGTGAACAGGTTCATGCCCAGCGCGACGAGGTCGACGTTGCCGGTGCGCTCACCGTTGCCGAACAGGCAGCCCTCGATGCGGTCCGCGCCGGCCATGTAGCCCAGCTCGGCGGCGGCGACGGCGGTGCCGCGGTCGTTGTGCGGGTGCAGCGACAGGATGACGTCCTGGCGGTGGGCGAGGTTGCGCGACATCCACTCGATCGAGTCGGCGTAGACGTTCGGCGTCGCCATCTCGACGGTGGCCGGCAGGTTGATGATGACCTTGCGGTCGGGGGTGGGCTCGAAGACCTCGAGCACGGCGTTGCAGATCTGCAGCGCGACCTCGAGCTCGGTGCCCGTGTAGGACTCCGGCGAGTACTCGTAGTAGACCGTCGTGTCGTGCTGCAGCGTCGCCTCGGCCGCCTTGCACAGCTTCGCGCCGGCCACCGCGATGTCGACGACACCCTGCACGTCGGTGCGGAAGACGACCTCGCGCTGCACGATCGACGTCGAGTTGTACAGGTGGACGATGGCCTGCTTCGCGCCGTCGATCGCCTCGTACGTGCGCTGGATGAGGTGCTCGCGCGCCTGGGTCAGCACCTGGATGGTGACGTCGTCGGGGATCGCGCCCTCGTCGATCAGGCTGCGGACGAAGTCGAAGTCGGTCTGCGAGGCGCTCGGGAACCCGACCTCGATCTCCTTGTAGCCCATGCCGACGAGCAGGTCGAACATGGCGCGCTTGCGCTCGGCGTCCATCGGGTCGATGAGCGCCTGGTTGCCGTCGCGCAGGTCGACCGCACACCAGCGCGGGGCCCGCTCGATGCGCTTCGTCGGCCAGGTGCGGTCGGGCAGGTCGACCGCGATCTGTTCGTGGAAGGGGACGTACTTGTGGATCGGCATCCCGGAGGGCTGCTGCGTGTTCTGCATCGTTCGTCGCTTTCGTGTGCTCTGGGTGAGGGCGGCCACGACGGACTCCGCGACGAGGTGGGCCGGTGTGTCAGGCCTCGTCGCGGCAGCGAAGGAGGAGGAGTGCCGAGTACATCGCGTCCACGGTAGCACCGGCGGGCTGCTGTGTGACAAGCGCGTCAGTGGTCGGCGCCCGAGTGGTCACGACATGCCGCCGGTCGGTCGTCGCGGTTCCACGAATCGACGCCAGCGCCGCCGAGAACTGCAGATCGTGGAACCTCGACGAACGCGAGCGGCGCGGCGGGCGCGGGCGCGGCGGGCGCGGGCGCGGCGGGCGCGGGCGCGCAGCACGGCGGACGGGAGGCACGGTGCCAGCTTGCACCGGGCCTCCCGTCCGCCGCGTGGTGCGACCAGGGCGCCGCGTCAGTCGACCGCGAGCGCCTCGGTCGGGGGCACGCGCATCGCGCGCCGCACCGGCGCGATCGTCGCGACGACCGCGAGCACGAGCGCCCCGACGACGACGATCCCGATCGTGAGCGGCGGCAGCACGGGCGTGACCGGGTGCCCGAGCGACCCGAGCAGCGTCTGCCCGCCGACCCAGCCGTAGAACGTGCCGAGCACGAGCCCCGAGACGACGGCGGCGACGACCATCTGCACGGCCTCGGTCACGATCATCCGGCGGACCTGCGCCCCGGTGAGACCGAGCACCCGCAGCAGCCCGAGCTCGCGTCGGCGCTGGAGGACCCCGAGTGCCAGCGCGTTGACGACCCCGACGGCGGCGATCACGGCCGAGAACCCGACGATGACGCTGACGACGGCGTTCAGCTGCACGAAGAAGTCGCGCTGCGCCTGCACCATCTCGGTCGTCATCTGGCCCTGCCCCATGCCCTTCAGCTGGGCCTCGAGCACGTGCTGCATGATCCCCAGCGCGACGGCGAAGGTGACGAGCAGGGTGACGCCGATGACGAGCCCGATCGTCGCCCGCGAGGACCGACCCGGCGCACGCATGGCGTTGCGGCCGGCGAGCAGGACGACCGGGTCGTGCGAGCCGATGCGTCCGATGAGCTGGAGCACCGGCGGCATCACGATGGTCGCCCCGACCGCGACGCCGGCGAACGACACGAACCCGCCGAGGGCCGCGGGCAGCACCGCGATCGGCGAGCTCGCACTGACCGCGAGCCCGATGAGCATCAACGCCGCGCCGCCGGCCATGAGCACGATGGCCCAGACCTTGCGGGCGGTGCCCGAGCGGACGTCGTCGTGGCTCGGCTCGACGCTCGAGGACAGCGCCTCGAGCGGGGTGACGGTGAGCACCCGGCGGGAGCCCGCGGCGAAGGCCCCCCAGGTCGCCAGGACCACGGCCACGACGGGCAGCACGAGTTCCCACGGCAGGAGCGTGTAGTCGGTGTCGGGCAGGAACCCGTTGCCGCGCAGGACGACCACGAACAGCGCCGACAGCCCCGTGCCCACGACGGCGCCGATCAGTCCGCCGAGCACCCCGACGACCAGTCCGGTCCGGGTGATCCGGGCCCGGAGCGTGGCACCGGTGGCACCGACGAGCCGTTGCAGCGCGATGATGCGGGTCTGCCCGGCGATGAGGGTCGCGCAGGTGTTGGCGGTGACGATCGCGCCGACGTACAGCGCGATGCCGAGGAACAGCCACCCGACCACCGACAGGATCGCCCTGACCGGCCCGAGGTCGGCGAGCCCGGCGGCGCCGAGCGCCTCGGTCACGATGCCCGGGGCGATGACGAGGGCTGAACCGAACGTGGTGCCGAGCGCGGCGACCAGCACGGTGGGGGCGAAGGAGCGGACGCCGTTCACGCTGCCGCCTCCATCCCCAGCATCGTGGTGGAGATCGCTCCGGCGTCCATCGCCGGGCGGTCGGCGACGACCCGGCCGTCGGCGAGGAACAGGATCCGGTCGGCATTGGCGGCGGCGACGGGGTCGTGCGTCACCATGACGACACTCTGACCCCACTCCTGCACGGCCCCACGCAGGATCGCGAGCACGTCACGACCGGTGCGCGAGTCGAGGGCACCGGTCGGCTCGTCGGCGACGACGACCGCCGGCCGCGAGGCGAGCGCCCGAGCGATGGCGACGCGCTGCTGCTGCCCGCCGGACAGCTGGTGCGGGCGGTGCGACAGCCGGTTGCCGAGTCCGAGCTGGTCGACCAGGCGGTCGATCCACGCGCTCTCGTCCTTCGACGGCTTGTGCCCGCCGAGCAGGAACGGCAGCCGGATGTTCTCGCTGACGTCGAGCGTCGGCACCAGGTTGAACGACTGGAACACGAACCCGAGCCGGCGGCGACGGAGCTCGGTCAGGTCCTTGTCACCGAGCCCCGTGATGTCGACCCCGTCGATCTCGATGCGGCCCGCGGACACCGCGTCGAGGCCCGCGGCGACGTGCATGAGCGTCGACTTGCCGGACCCGGACGGCCCCATCACGGCGGTGAACTCCCCCGCGCCGATGTCGACGCTGACGTCATCGAGCGCCGTCACCCGGCGTGCGGCGTCGCCGTAGTGCTTGGACACGTGGTCGAGTCGGATGATCGGAGCGTGGCTGGTGGTCATGCACCAACCATGACGGCCGGGAGGCCCGTCCCGCGTCCGTCGGGCGGCTCCTGTGGATGAGCCGCTCGGCTCGACTTCCTGTGGACGGGTCATCCGATCGGATGACGTCCGTCAGTCGGCCTTGCTCACCAGCCCGTGCTCGTGTGCGAACACGACGAGGCGCACGCGGTCACGGAGTCCGAGCTTCGTCAGGACTCGCGAGATGTGGGTCTTCACGGTCGCCTCGCTGACGTACTCGTGCTGCGCGATCTCGCTGTTGCTGAAGCCGCGGGCCGCCAGGTCGAAGATCTCGCGCTCGCGCGGGGTGAGGTCGTCGAACGTCGCCGGCACGGCGGCGGCCTGCTCGACGGAGTCGTCGTAGCGCCGCAGGAGTTCCCGCGTCGCCGAGGCCGCGAAGACCGCGGTGCCAGCGTGGACGGTCCGCACGGCGGCGAGCAGGAACTCGGGGTCGGCGTCCTTCAGCACGAAGCCGCTCGCCCCGGCCCGGATGGCCTTCGCCGCAGCCTCGTCGAAGTCGAACGTGGTCAGCACGAGCACCTTGGCGCCGTCGGTGCCAGCCTGCTCGACGATGTGCGCGGTCGCCGTGATGCCGTCCATCACCGGCATGCGGACGTCCATGAGCACGACGTCCGGTCGGGTGCGCCGGACGAGTTCGACGCCCTCGGCACCGTCGCCCGCCTCGCCCACGAAGTGCAGGTCCGGTTGGGAGCCGATGAGCATCCGGATGCCGGTGCGGAAGAGTGCCTGGTCGTCGACGAGGGCGACGCGGATCCGGCCGTCGGCCGGCGGGGTGGTGGTCATCGGGCGGTGCGCTCCTGCTCGGTCGGACTGATGGTCGGGGCGGGGGCCGACCCGGCGTTCGGGCTCGCGGTCGGGCTCGCGGTCGGGGTGATGCGACCGCGGGGCATCTGCCCGCTCGCGGGGACGGCGGGCATGCGGACGGCGACCTCGAAGTCAGGGCCGCGGACCCCGGCGGTCATCGTGCCCCCGGTCATGGTGGCACGCTCGCGCATGCCGACCAGGCCGTGCCCGGTGCCGGGACCCCGGGTGCCGTCGTCGGCTCGGCGGTTCACCACCGCGATCTCGACGGTGTCCGGGCGGTAGGTCAGCGATGCGTGCACCGGGGTGCCGGGTTCACCGTGCTTGTAGGCGTTCGTCAGGCTCTCCTGCACGATCCGGTACACCGCGAGCTGCGTCGTGGTGGGGAGGCCTGCAGGGTCGCCCTCGCGCTCGACCCGGACGTCGAGGCCGACCTGGCGCATCTCGCCGACGAGCCGGTCGATGTCGTCGATCTCCGGCGTCGGGACGGTCCCCTGCTCGTGCCGGAGCGCACCGAGGAGCTCGCGGACGTCGCCGAGGGCCCGGCGGGCGGTGGTCGAGATGGTGCCGAGGGCCTGGTCGGCGACGGCGGGGTCGGCCTTCAGCGCGTAGCGGGCTCCGTCCGCCTGGGCGATGACGACCGCGAGCGAGTGCGCGACGATGTCGTGCATGTCGCGGGCGATGCGCACGCGCTCCTGTTCGACCGCGACCGCTCGGTCGGCTCGGGCGGCGTCGCGCTCGGCGAGCAGCTGGGCCTCGCGGCTCATGCTCGCCGACCGACGGGTGCGGACCACGAGGCCCGCCAACCACGGCAGGAGCAACAGGAGCAGGACGACGGCGAAGTACGAGACCGTGACCTGCACCGACTCCTGGAACGGCGTCGAAGCGGTCTCGATCGTCAACCGGTTCCGGTAGTCGTCGACGCCGATGTACAGCGCCGCGGTGACGGACCCGACGATGGCCGAGACGAGTCCGGCCAGCCGCACCCGCCGACTGCCGTAGGCGCTCGTCGTGTAGAGCACCGCGGCGATGAAGGCGTTCGACAGGTCGGGCATCTGGCCCGTGACCATCTCGAAGACCGCGAACACCCAGGCCACGGCCAGTGCGAGTCCGGGCGACAGCCGTCGGAGCGCGAGCGCCGCGCTCATGCCGACGACCGTGACGACCGCGAGCGGGGAGTCCATCCCCCGCGCCGAGGTGATCAGCACGAGCGAGCCGAGCACCACGGCGATGACGACGTCGGTGATGACCTGCGCGCGCAGCATGGGACGGAACACGCGTCCACGGTACGGCGGTCGGCTCACGGGCGCGTCCCTCGTGTGGATGACTCCTGGCGCCGGACGCTCAGAAGCCGAGGCGGCCGAGCTGCTTGGGGTCACGCTGCCACTCCTTGGCGACCTTCACGCGGATGTTGAGGTACACGTGCCGACCGCCGAGCAGCGACTCGATCTCGACGCGGGCGCGGGAACCGACGTCCTTCAGGCGCTCGCCCTTGTGGCCGATGACGATCGCCTTCTGGCTGTCGCGCTCGACGAACAGGTTCGCGAAGATGCGCAGGGGTCCCTCGGCGTCGTCGTCCTCGTCCGGCTCGACGATGTCCTCGATCACGACGGCGAGCGAGTGCGGCAGTTCGTCGCGGACGCCCTCGAGCGCAGCTTCGCGGATGAGTTCGCTGATGCGTTCCTCGTCGGTCTCCTCGGTCACGGCCGACGAGTCGTACAGCTGGGGCGACTCCGGCAGCAACGAGGTGATCTCGCCGAGGAGGTCCTCGAGCTGCAGGCCCTTCGTGCCGGACGTCGGGATGATCGAGTCCCAGTCGCGGAGCCGGGAGACAGCCAGCAGCTGCTCGCCGACCTTGTCCTTCGAGGTGCGGTCGATCTTCGTGACGATCGCGACCTTCTTGGCCCGCGGGTACTGGTCGAGGGTGTCGTTGATGAAGCGGTCGCCCGGGCCGATCGGCTCGTTGGCGGGGACGCAGAACCCGATGACGTCGACGTCACCGAGGGTGGACTGCACCAGGTCGTTGAGCCGCTCGCCGAGCAGGGTGCGGGGACGGTGCACACCGGGGGTGTCGACGATGATGACCTGGCCGTCGGGCCGGTGCACGATGCCGCGGATCGCGCGGCGGGTGGTCTGCGGCTTCGACGAGGTGATCGCGACCTTCTGGCCCACCAGCGCGTTCGTCAGCGTGGACTTGCCCACGTTCGGACGCCCGACGAACGAGACGAAGCCCGCGCGGTAGGGCTTGCCCGAGGCGGTGGGGGTGGAGTCGGAGTCGGTCATGCGTGCGTGGTTCCCGTCGTGGTGGTGGCGTCGTCGAAGGCGTCCTCGACACCCGCGAGGGCGTCGGTGCGTTCGGCGAGCACGGTGATGAGGTGGCGGCGCTTGCCCTCGACCCGGTCGGCCGTCAGCACGACGCCGGACACCGTGATCGTGTCACCGGAGATCGCCAGGTGGCCGAGCTCCTTGGTGAGCAGGCCGCCGGCGGTGTCGACGTCGTCGTCGTCGAGCTCGATGCCGAACAGGTCGCCGAGCTCGTCGACCGGCAGCCGGGCCGAGATGCGCCAGAGGCCGGGCTCGACCTCGACCCGGTCGACCACGGCGCGGTCGTACTCGTCGGAGATGTCCCCGACGAGCTCTTCGATGAGGTCCTCCATCGTGACGAGACCGGCGACGCCGCCGTACTCGTCGACGACCAGGACCAGGTGGTTCTTCGCGACCTGCATGTGCCGCAGGGTGTCGTCGGCGGCCTTCGACTCCGGGACGAACTCGGCCGGACGCAACAGCCGGGTGACCCGCTCGCTGCCGGACCCCGGTCGCTCGTACAGCGCCCGCGACACGTCACGGAGGTACAGGACGCCGAGGACGTCGTCGCTGTCCTTGCCGGTGACGGGCATACGGGACACCCCTGCGGCGAGGAACTGCTCCATGCCCGCGGCGAGCGTGTCCGAGCCGTCGACGGTGAGCATGTCGGTGCGCGGCACCATCACCTCGCGCACGAGGGTGTCGCTGAACTCGAAGACCGAGTGGATGAGCTCGCGGTCCTCGTCCTCGAGCACGTTGCTCTCGGTGGCCTCGTCGACGAGGGACAGCAGTTGTTCTTCGCTCGACACCGTCGAGGCGCTGCGGCCGCGGCCCGGGGTCACGCGGTCACCGATCCGGACGAGCAGGCCGGCGAGCGGACCGAGCACGATCCGGACGGCGCGCACCAGGCCGCCGGTGGACGCCAGCAGCCGTTCGGCGTGCGCTCGTCCGACGCTGCGCGGACTCGACCCGACGAGCACGAACGACACGGCCGTCATGATCGCGGCGGAGACGATGAGCGCCACCCACCAGCTGTCGAACGCCCGCACCAGGGCGATCGTGACGAGCACGGCCGCGGCGGTCTCGGCGAGCACGCGGAAGAAGTTCAGGGCGTTGACGTGCGCGCCGACGTCGTCCGCGATCGCCTCGAGCGCACGACGACGCTTGTTGCCGCGGGCGATCTCGTCGAGGTCGGCACGGGACACCACGGAGAGCGCGGCATCGCTCGCGGCGAGGAGCCCGCCGAGCACGACGAGCCCGAGCGCGACCGCGAGCAGACCGACGACGACGAGCATCGGCTACCGACCCCGGCGCTGGGCCGCGAAGGCCGTCAGGATCTCGCCCTGCAGGCCGAACATCTCGGCCTTCTCGTCCGGCTCGGCGTGGTCGAACCCGAGGAGGTGCAGGATGCCGTGGCAGGTGAGCAACAGCATCTCGTCGGTGCTGGAGTGCCCGGCGGTCTTCGCCTGTTCCTCGGCGACCTGCGGGCAGAGCACGATGTCGCCGAGCAGGCCGGCGGGCGTGGGGTCCTCTTCGGTGCCCGGTCGGAGCTCGTCCATCGGGAAGCTCAGGACGTCGGTGGGGCCGGGCTCGTCCATCCACCGCACGTGCAACTGCTCCATCGCGCCCTCGTCGACCAGGACGATCGCGAGTTCGGCGTCGGCGTGCACGTGCATCGCGTCGAGGGCGAACGCGGCGAGGCGCTGGATGGCTGCCTCGTCCACCTCGACCCCGGACTCGTTGTTGAGCTCGATGCTCACCGGTTGCCTCCTCGGGCGTCGTTCTGGGGGTACGGGGGTCGCTGGCGGTCCTGCGGCGGCCGACCACGGCGCTCGGCACGGTTGGCGCCGTCGGGGTTGCCGACCGGCGCGGTGCCCCGGCCACCGGGACGGTGACCGGCCTGCTCGGCGAGGCGTTCCTCGTCGTAGACGGTGTAGGCGTCGACGATGCGACCGACGAGCGTGTGCCGCACGACGTCCTCGCTGCCGAGCCGGGCGAAGTGGATGTCCTCGACCGTCTCGAGGATCCGCGTCACGAGCCGGAGTCCGGACACGTTGCCCGGCAGGTCGACCTGGGTGATGTCACCCGTCACGACCATCTTCGAGCCGAACCCGAGACGGGTCAGGAACATCTTCATCTGCTCGGGTGTCGTGTTCTGCGCCTCGTCCAGCACGACGAACGAGTCGTTGAGCGTCCGGCCGCGCATGTACGCGAGTGGCGCGACCTCGACCGTGCCCGCAGCCAGCAGCTTCGGGACCAGCTCGGGGTCCATCATCTCGTTCAGGGCGTCGTAGAGCGGCCGCAGGTACGGGTCGATCTTGTCGGTGAGCGTGCCCGGCAGGAACCCGAGCCGCTCGCCGGCCTCGACCGCGGGACGGGTCAGGATGATGCGGGTGACCTCGCGCCGCTGCAGGGCCTGCACGGCCTTCGCCATCGCCAGGTAGGTCTTGCCGGTGCCGGCGGGGCCGATGCCGAACGTGATGGTGTGCTCGTCGATGGCGTCGACGTAGGCACGCTGGCCGTCGGTCTTCGGCCGCACGGACTTGCCGCGGCTCGACACGATCGGCGTGCCGAAGGTGTCGGACGGCTTGCGGTCGTCGTCGAGGATCCGTGCCGACATCGGGATGTCCGACGGGCCGATGTCCTGCCCGCGCTTGACCATGCCGACGAGTTCGTCGACGAGCGCCTTCGCCCGCGCGACCTCGCGCTCGGGCCCGGTGAGCG
Source organism: Curtobacterium sp. VKM Ac-2884 (assembly GCF_015350945.1). Lineage (NCBI taxonomy): Bacteria > Bacillati > Actinomycetota > Actinomycetes > Micrococcales > Microbacteriaceae > Curtobacterium > Curtobacterium sp. VKM Ac-2884. The sequence continues at coordinate 197,637 of NZ_JADKSA010000006.1, read as the reverse complement.
TGACCTCGTTGCCGCGGACGACGACCTTGACGCCCGGGTACTGCCGTTCGACGGTCTTCAGCAGGCGGTCCTGGGGACCGAGGAGCTGGACCATGGCGATGCCGTCGACCTGGAGGGCGACAGAGACGACCTGGTCGTCGTCGGTGGTGGGCTGTGCTGGTTCGTTAGCCGGCAATGTTGCCTTCCTGCAGTTCACCTGCGAGTACGTGCGCGTGCACGTGGAACACGGTCTGACCGGCGGCTTCGCCGGTGTTGAAGACGAGACGGAACTGGCCGCCGGCGCGCTCGTCGGCGATGCGCTGCGCGGTGGCGACCAGGTGGGCGAGGAGGTCGGGGTCACCGGCCGCGAGTTCGGCGACGTTCGCGTACTGCTCGGTCTTGGGGATGACCAGCACGTGGACGGGTGCCTTCGGGGCGATGTCCTCGATCGCGATCACGCGATCGTCCTCGGCGACGACGGTCGCCGGGATCTCGCGCGCGATGATCTTGCTGAAGACGCTGGGCGTGCTGGTGCTCATGACTCCATCGTAGAACGCAGGACCGACCTCGGGCCTTCCCTCACCAGCGCCCGAGTCCGGCCTGGAGGATCGCGAGTGCCGCGGGACCGGCGGTCGAGGTCCGCAGCACGCTGTCGCCGAGCCGGACCCTGATCGCTCCCGCGGCCTCGAGCCGCTCGAGCTCGGAGCCGTCGATGCCGCCCTCCGGACCCACCACGAGGGCGATCTCGTCGAGGTCCGCCGTCGGTTCCCAGGTCGCGAGCCGCACGGTCGCGGTGAGGTCGAGCACGAGCACCGCAGCACCAGCACCGAGCGCGGGGACGAGCTGCGCCGTCGTGACGAGCGGCCCGACCTCGGGCACGCGCGACCGGATGGCCTGCTTCGCGGCCTCGTGCGCGATGGCCGTCCACCGCGATCGGCCCTTCTCGACCTTCGGGCCCTCCCACCGGGAGACGCTGCGCGCGGCCGACCACGGCACGATCCGGTCCACACCGATCTCCGTCGACGCCTGCACCGCCATCTCGTCGCGGCCGCCCTTGGCGAGGGCCTGCACGAGCGTCAGCGACGGGACCGGCAGCGGGTCGACGGACAGTGATGCCACGGACAACACCAGCGAGTCGCGGTCGACGGAGTCCACCGCACCGGACACCACGGTCCCCCGTCCGTCCGAGAGCCGCAACGTCTCACCGACCCGCACGCGCGAGACGGTCACGGCGTGCCGCCCCTCTGCCCCGTCGAGCGTCACGGAGCCACCGACGGCGACCCCGTCGAGCGACTCCACGACGTAGAGCGATGCCATCAGAAGTTGAAGAAGCGGTCGCGGAGCTTGCCGAACATGCCCTGCTGGAACCGGGCGAGCTGCGGCGCCGACGCCTTGTGCGACTTCGCGAGCTGCTCGACGAGCTGGCGTTCCTTGTGCGACAGCTTCGTCGGGGTGACGACCTGCACGCCGACCCGGAGGTCGCCGCGGCCGCTCCCGCGCAGCTTCGTGATGCCGCGGTCCTTGATCACCAGGACGTCCGCGCTCTGCACCCCCGGACGGATCTCGAGCTCGACGGGCCCGTCGAGTCCGTCGATCGTCGTGGTGGTGCCGAGCACCGCATCGGTCATCGCGACCTCGAGGGTGGCGAGCAGGTCGTCACCGTCGCGGCTGAAGACGTCGTCGTGCCGGACCCGGATCTCCAGGTACAGGTCGCCGGAGGGGCCACCGGCGGGGCCGACCTCGCCCTGGCCGGGCATCTGCAGGCGCAGGCCCGAGTCGACGCCGGCCGGGACGTCGACCGGCACGGTGCGACGGGCGCGGACGCGGCCCTGACCCTGGCAGGTCGGGCAGGGGCTCGGGATGACGGTGCCGTAGCCGCGGCAGGTGCCGCACGGGGCGCTCGTCACGACGTTGCCCAGCAGCGAGCGGACCTGGCGCTGGATGTTGCCGGACCCGCCGCAGATGTCGCAGGTGCGCGGGCTGGTGCCGGGTGCGCAGCACGACCCGTGACAGGTCTCGCACAGGACGGCGGTGTCGACCTCGACGTCCTTGTGGGTGCCGAAGACGACCTCGTCGAGGTCGACGTCGATGCGGAGCAGGGCGTCCTGCCCGCGCTCGGCACGGCTGCGGGGACCACTGCCCCGGCCGCCACCGCCACCGCCACCGAAGAAGGCGTCGAAGATGTCGCTGAACCCGCCGGCGCCGCCGCCGAAGGGGCTGTCGGCCTGGGGCCCGGCGTCGTACCGGCGCCGCTGTTCCGGGTCGCTCAGGACGTCGTACGCGTGCGTGACGTCCTTGAACCGCTCGGCTGCCTCTGGAGCAGGGTTCACATCCGGGTGGAGCTCGCGCGCCAGCCGGCGGTAGGCCTTCTTGATGTCGGCATCGGAGGCGTCTCGCTGGACGCCGAGGACGTCGTAGTGGTCTGCCACGTATCCCTCAGTCGGTTGTGTTCGGTCGGTCGGTCGGTGTTGCGGTCGATCAGTGTTCGCCCAGGAGCTTGGACAGGTACCGTGCGACGGCCCGGACGGCCGCCATGTTCGTGCCGTAGTCCATCCGGGTCGGTCCCAGGACACCCAGGCGTGCCACCTCGCCGCCACCGGCGAGGTACCCGCCGGCGACGATGCTCGTGGCGTCGAGCCCGTACTCGGCGTTCTCGACGCCGATGCTGGCCGCCACCGCGATGTCGTCCACCTGCATCTCCCCGAACAACCGGAGCAGGGTGACTTGTTCCTCGATCGCTTCGAGCACCGGGAAGAGGCCACCGGAGAAGTCCTGTTCGCTCTTCGCCAGGTTCGCGGCGCCGGCCATCACCAGGCGGTCCTGCCGGTTCGCCGCGACCTGCTCGATGAGGGTCGCCACGACGACCCCGCCGAGCGCCTGGGCATCGGGCCGGAGCTGTTGCGGCACCGCACGGAGCGCGGTGGGCACGTCCTGCAGCAGGAGTCCCACGGCCGCGCCGTTCAGCACGGTGCGGAGTTCGGTCAGCAGCGGCTCGTCGAGCGCGACGTCGGTCTCGACGACGCGTTGTTCGACCCGGGCGGTGTCGGTGATGAGCACGACCATGAGCCGGGCGTCGCCGAGTCGCACCAGCTCGACGTGCTGCACCCGGGCGCGCACCATCGAGGGGTACTGGACCAGGGCGACCTGGTTCGTGAGCTGGCTGAGCAGGCGCACGGTGCGGCCGAGGACCTCGTCGAGGTCGTTCGGGGCGCCGAGGAAGGTCTCGATGGCGTGCCGCTGGGCGCTCGTCAGCGGCCGCGCCGCGGCCAGGTGGTCGACGAACAGCCGGTAGCCCTTGTCGGTCGGCACCCGGCCGGACGAGGTGTGAGGCGCGACGATGAGCTGCTCGTCCTCGAGCAGGGCCATGTCGTTGCGGATCGTGGCGGCGCTGACGCCGAACGCGTGCCGTTCGACGATCGTCTTGGAGCCGACCGGTTCGCGCGACGCCACGTAGTCGCGCACGATGGCCTTCAGGACCTCGAGGCTGCGTTCACTGACCACGAGCGCTCCTTCCTGGTCGACCTGGCACTCGGACGTGTCGACTGCTGATCCTACGCCCGCACGACTGCACCCCCGATACGCTTCCGGCATGACCTACGGACAGCAGCCCGGTGGCCCGCAGAACCCGAACGGGCCCCAGTACCCGAGCGGGTACACCCCGCCGCAGCCGATGAGCCCGGAGGACCAGCGCCTCTGGGCCACGCTGACCCACATCGGTGGGATCTTCTTCAACTTCGTCGCCCCGCTCGTGGCCTACCTGGTGCTGCGCGACCGCGGCGGCTTCATCCGCGAGCACACCCGGGTCGCACTGAACTTCCACATCACCGTGGCGATCGCGTACGTCGCGTGCGGCATCCTGACCGTGGTGTTCATCGGAGCACTGCTGTTCCCGATCGTCGCCGTCCTGACGATCGTCTTCGGCATCCTGGCGGCCGTCGCCGCGAACCAGGGGCAGTTCTACCGCTACCCCCTGTCGATCGAGTTCATCAAGCAGTAGCGGGCACAGTGCAGGAGCGAGCACAGTGCAGTAGCAAGCACAGTGCAGTGCAGGAGCGAGCAGCGTCAGTCCAGCAGCTCCCGCACCACCGCGTCGGCGAGCAGGCGACCCTGCAGGGTCAGGTCGATGCGTCCCCGCACCGCGGCCGACCCGTCCACGAGACCCCGTGCGATGAGTCCCGCGACCCGGCCACGGGCCTCCTGGCGGATCTCGCTTGTCGCGAGCTCGCCACGGACCCGCGCGGCGAGGAGCAGGCGCTCGACGTAGCGGGTCTCGTCGTCGATGACCTCGCGCCCGGCGGCCGGCGACTCGCCGGACAGCACCCGGTTCGCGTACGCGGCCGGGTGCTTGACGTTCCACCAGCGCGTGCCGGCGACCGCGGAGTGGGCGCCGGGGCCGACACCCCACCAGTCGTGGCCCTTCCAGTACGACAGGTTGTGGCGACTCGCGTGCGCGTCGCCGCGGGCCCAGTTCGACACCTCGTACCAGGAGTACCCAGCGTCGCCGAGCACCTGGTCGGCGAGCTCGTACATGTCGGCGGCCAGGTCGTCGTCGGGGGCCGGCAGTTCGCCGCGCGCGACCATGCGGCCCATCGCGGTGCCGTCCTCGACGATGAGTGAGTAGGCCGAGACGTGGTCCGGCTCGCAGGCCAACGCGGCGTCGAGCGAGGTGCGCCAGTCGTCGAGGGACTCCCCTGGCGTCGAGTAGATGAGGTCGAGGGAGACGTCGAGGCCCTGCTGCTTCGCGAGGTCGACGACGACCGGCACGCGCAACGGGTCGTGCGTGCGGTCGAGGGTCGCGAGGACGTGCGGCACCGCGGACTGCATGCCGTAGCTGATCCGGTTGAACCCGCCCTCGCGCAGTGTCTGCAACGAGGACGCGTCGACCGAGTCCGGGTTCGCCTCGGTCGTGACCTCGGCGCCGGGCAGGATCCCCCACGTGTCGTCGATGGCCCGAAGGATCATCGCCAGGTCGGACGCGGGCAGCATCGTCGGGGTGCCCCCGCCGAAGAACACGGTCGACACGGGCCGACGCGGCACACCCGACCGGTCGAGCACGGTCGCGGCCCACTCGATCTCCCGCACGGCGTGGCCGGCGTAGTCGTCGCGGCGCACGCCGCGGAGCTCGGACGCCGTGTACGTGTTGAAGTCGCAGTAGCCGCAGCGCACCCGGCAGAACGGCACGTGGACGTAGACCCCGAACGGCACAGCCGCCGGGTCGGAACCGGCGGCGGAGCCCGCCGCCGCTCGCGGCACGATCAGGCCGTCAGCGGGTGCCGGATCGGCGATCGGGAGAGCACTCGGCATGGAGTCCATTGTCCGTCATGATGGACGCATGGAGCACCACCCCGTCCCCACCACGGTCCTGTGGGACATCGACGGCACCCTCGTGATGAACGCGTCGTCCCCGGGCAACCTCTACCACCTCGCGCTCGAGCGGGCCGTCGGCCGCGACCTCACCCTGCGCGTCGGGCACCAGCACGGTCGGACCGATGCCGGGCTCATCGCCGAGCACGTCCGTGCGCACGCGTTCGAGGACACGATCATCCCGACGGTCAGCGGCCACCTGCGCGACCTCACCGCCGAACGGCACGCCTCGGGCGACCACCGGTCCCCCGTCCCCGGTGCCACCGCGCTGCTCACCCGCTTCGCCGAGCTCGGGTGGCGGAACGGCCTGCTCACGGGCAACTCCGAGTACCGCGCCCGCGTCAAGCTGGCCGGTGCCGGGTTCGACGAGGGCCTGTTCGACTGGGACCACTCCTACTTCGGCGACACCGAGGTGGAGCGCGCGGACGTCACCACCCGCGCGGCAGCGGAGCTCGCCGGCACCCGTGCCGTCATCGTCGGCGACACCCCGCGTGACGGCGAGGCCGCGGACGCCGCCGGCATCCCCTTCCTGGCGGTCGCCACCGGGGTGTTCGACGTCGAGGCGCTGCGGGTCACCAACGCGGTCACGGTCGCGCGGGACTGCCGGGTCGATGCCGCGCTGATCGAGGACGCCATCGCGGCGCTGCCGCCGCTGCGCTGACACAGCACGCACGCGCACGCAAGCACGCGCACGCGAGCCCGCAGGCGCTCGCAAGCACGCGCTCGCCGCTAGTCGCCCCGCAGCGCCGCCAGGTACTGCTCCGCCATCACCTTCTGCTGCCGACGCAGCAGCGGCGCGACGAACTGCCACTTCCGGCTCGACGGCTGCGAGAACTGCCGGATCTGCAGCCACACGGAGCCGTCCGACGTGCGCTCGACGACGAACGACTCCTCGCCGGAGAGCGGGTGCCCCTCGAGCGTGCCGTACGCGAAGCCCTTGCGGTCGTGCTCGTCGATGATGGACACGACCCGGACGGGCGCCTGCACCGTCCGCCCGAAGGCGTGCATCGTGAGCGTCGCCGACGTGCCGGCGGTCACCAGCGGGGTGCCGTCCGGCGCGAACTTCTCGACCCGGGGCGTGCCGATCGAGGCCGGGGCGATCGGGACGCCGTCGTCGTCGAACGTCACCGGGTTGTACCGGACCTCGTCGTCGTCGGGCTGTTCCTCGACGCGCACGCGGATGCCACTGCGCTCCTGGATCTGCCACGTCAGGGCCTGCGTCACCGCGGTCTCGAACCGCTGGTCGCCGTGCCCGATCCGGGCACGCGACTCGGTGGGGGTGAACCCCTCGGGCGGGTACGTCATGAGGTCCGACGCCTGGGTCGCCCCCACCGCGCCGTAGGTCAGGGCGGTCCGGTAGCTCCCGCGGATGCTCATGCCGTCAGCCTACTTGCGCCTGCCCCGTCGGATCGAACCGATCACGGCTCAGGTCGCGTCGTCCGGGTCGCGTCGTCCGGTTCGCGTGCACCCCGAACTGGAGGCCCGACACCCGCCCGCACCGCCCCTATCGTTGCAGCGTGCCCCGCTCCACCCCCGCGCCCTGGCGGTCCGTCGACCGTCGGACCGCGACGCTCGCCGCGCTCACGCTCGTCGCCTTCGGCGCCGCCGCACTCGCGCGTGTCCTGGTCGACGCGACGACGGCGAGCATCGGCTCCTCGGCGCGGTACGTCGCCGTGCCGGCCGCGCAGTGGGACGCGTTCGACACCGCGAACGCGATCGCCGCGGTCGGTGCGTGCTGCGCCGGAGCCGGGGTCCTGCTGTTCGGCGCCAGCCTCGTGTCCGCCGTGCGGCGGCACCGGGCCACGCGGATGCCGCAGTGGCTCGGCGCCGTGACGATCGTCCTGGCCCTCGGGGCAGTGGTGTCCGGGATCGCCGCGACCCAGCAGACGGACTTCGGTGCGGCCGCCGGGCTGGTCATCCTACGGACCGCACTGGCGGGACTGGCCGCCGCGAGCCTCCCGGCCCTCTGCCTGGCCGTGCTGCGGGCGCGGGCCACTCGGACCCGCTGACCCGTCGCTACTTCTTCTTCTCTTCCACGTCGCCGGAGAGCGCTGCGATGAAGGCTTCCTGCGGGACCTCGACCCGACCGATGGTCTTCATGCGCTTCTTGCCCTCCTTCTGCTTCTCGAGGAGCTTGCGCTTGCGGGTGATGTCACCGCCGTAGCACTTCGCCAGGACGTCCTTGCGCATCGCGCGGATGCTCTCGCGGGCGATGATCCGCGCGCCGATGGCCGCCTGGATCGGGACCTCGAACTGCTGGCGCGGGATGAGCTTGCGCAGCCGTTCGGTCATCAGCGTGCCGTAGGCGTAGGCCTTGTCGCGGTGCACGATCGCGCTGAACGCGTCGACCTGGTCGCCCTGCAGCAGGATGTCGACCTTCACGAGGTCGGCTGCCTGGTCACCGATGGGCTCGTAGTCGAGCGAGGCGTAGCCCTGCGTCTTGCTCTTCAGCTGGTCGAAGAAGTCGAACACGATCTCGCCGAGGGGCATCTCGTAGCGGATCTCGACGCGGTCCTCGCCGAGGTACTCCATGCCGAGCAGCGAGCCGCGGCGCGACTGGCACAGCTCCATGATCGCGCCGACGTAGTCCTTCGGGGCCAGGATCGCCGCGCGGACCATGGGCTCACGGACCTCGACGATGCGGCCGCCGGGGAACTCGGACGGGTTCGTGACCTCGGTCACGGAGTTGTCCTCGTTCGTGACCTCGTAGATCACGCTGGGCGCGGTCGTGATGAGGTCGAGGCCGAACTCGCGCGAGAGCCGCTCGGTGATGATCTCGAGGTGCAGCAGCCCGAGGAACCCGCAGCGGAACCCGAAGCCGAGTGCCACGGACGTCTCGGGCTCGTAGACCAGGGCCGCGTCGGAGAGCTTGAGCTTGTCGAGCGCGTCGCGGAGGTCCGGGTAGTCCGACCCGTCGATCGGGTACAGACCCGAGAACACCATCGGCTTCGGGTCCGTGTAGCCGGGCAGGGCGTCGGTCGCGGGCTTCTGCGCGCTCGTGACGGTGTCGCCGACCTTGGACTGGCGGACGTCCTTCACACCGGTGATGAGGTACCCGACCTCGCCGACGGAGAGCCCCTTCGTCGGGATCGGCTCGGGGCTCGACACCCCGATCTCGAGGATCTCGTGCGTCGACTTGGTCGACATCATCTGGACCTTCTCGCGCGGCTTGATCGAGCCGTCGATCATCCGGATGTACGTGACGACACCGCGGTAGCTGTCGTAGACCGAGTCGAAGATCATCGCGCGCGGCGCGGCCTCGACGTCACCGACCGGTGCCGGTACGCGCCGGACCACCAGGTCGAGGAGCTCGGGGACGCCGACGCCGGTCTTGCCGGAGACCCGCAGGACGTCCTCCGGCTTGCCGCCGATGAGCTGCGCGAGCTCGGCCGCGTACTTCTCGGGTTCGGCTGCCGGCAGGTCGATCTTGTTGAGCACCGGGATGATCTCGAGGTCGTTCTCGAGCGCCAGGTACAGGTTCGCCAGCGTCTGCGCCTCGATGCCCTGGGCGGCGTCGACGAGCAGGATCGCGCCCTCGCACGCTGCCAGGGAACGCGAGACCTCGTACGAGAAGTCGACGTGCCCGGGTGTGTCGATCATGTTGAGCGCGAAGGTCTCACCGTCGAGTTCCCACGGCATGCGGACCGCCTGCGACTTGATCGTGATGCCGCGCTCGCGCTCGATGTCCATGCGGTCGAGGTACTGCGCGCGCATCGCGCGCTCCTCGACGACGCCGGTCATCTGCAGCATGCGGTCGGCCAGCGTGGACTTGCCGTGGTCGATGTGCGCGATGATGCAGAAGTTGCGGATCGCGCCGGCCGGGGTCGCGGCGGGCTCGAGCGGAGCGGATGCTTGTGGGCTCACGGTTCCTCAGGTGGGTCGGACGGTCGGCCCAGTCTCCCATGCTTCACCCGCTCTGGAGGCACGGCGCGGCTGCGCGGGTCCATGCGACGCGCGCTTGGTACGCCATCGCGCCGGCGTGCTGGCCCCGCACGGTGCGAGGTCAGCAGGGCCCGTGCGCGGTTGACCGCCCCGTGACCGCATGCTGCGCGGCACGGGGCGAGCATCCTCGCACCAGGTGGAGGACTGCGCACCGTGCGCTGTCGCGCCGACCGGCACCGGGCCTCCTGGCCGCGATCGCCCGTCAGACGGAGGCGTGCGCCGGTGTGGGCAGCACGCCCAGGCCGCGCCGCAGGTCGTCGGGGGTGGCGGCCAGGCAGACGCGGATCCAGCCCTCGCCGGTGCGGCCGAACGCGCTGCCGGGCGCGACCGCGACGGCTTCGCGCTGCAGGAGGCCGAGCGCCCACGCCGCGACGTCGCCGTCCGAGGCGTGCGACACGTCGACCCAGAGGTAGAAGGCGCCGCGCGGGTCGAGGTACCGGATGCCGGCGGCGTCGAGGACCTCCTTCGCGACCTCGAGGTTCGCGCGGTAGTGCTCGCGGGCGTCGCGCACCGCGGAGTGGTCCCCCACGATCGCCGCCAGCGCCGCGTACTGGTCGGGTTCGGCGACGCAGCTGATCATCGCCTCCTGCGTGGTGCGCATCGTCGGCCCGAGGCCCTTCGGCGTCACGAGGTACCCGACCCGGACACCCGTCATGGCGTAGGTCTTGCTCAGCGAGAACGCGGAGAACACCCGGTCGTCCTCGTCGAGCGCAGCCAGGCTGACGTGGCGGGTGCCGTAGGTGAAGTACTCGTAGACCTCGTCGCTGATCACCCACAGGTCGTGCCGCTTCGCGAAGGAGAGCAGCGCGCGCAGGGTGTCCTCGCCGAACACCGAGCCGAGCGGGTTCGACGGCGAGTTCACCACGAGCACGCGGGTGCGCTCGGTGACGCTCGCCTCGAGTGCCTCGAGGTCTGGCTCGAACCCGTGCTGCGGTTCGAGCCGGTACGGCACCGGCGTGGCTCCGAGGATGTGCGCGTTCATCGTGAAGGTCGTGTAGCCGGGGTCCGGCACGAGGACCTCGTCGCCGGGGCTCAGCGTCAGCGTCATCGCCTGGAACAGGGCCTGCGTCGCACCGATCGTCGTCCAGATCTGTTCGAGGTCCGCCTCGATGCGGTTCTCGCGGCGGAGCTTGTCGCGGATCGCCTCGCGCAGGGGCGCGATGCCGCCGTTCGGTGTGTAGCCGGTCCGGTCCTCGGTCCACGCGCGACGGGCCGCGTCACCGATGTGAGGCGCCACGGGCACGTCCGGTTCGCCGATCACGAGCATCGTGACCGGGGTGCCGGCGGACTGCAGCAGCGCTGCCTGCTCGAAGACCCTCCGGATGCCGGAGGCGGGCACGGTGTCGATCCGAGGCGCGAGGGATGGCATGCCGTCACCGTATCCGGTGCGTGTTGCCGCGAGATCACGCCGATCCGGCGGTGTTTCGTGCTTTGGTGGCGGGCCGTTCGCCTGGTAATGTTGGTGGCTGGCTTGCGCGTTCCCCGCCCACGGGTGGAACGCGATGCGACCGAGGGCCCCTCTACCCCGCGGTCGCGCCCACCCGTACGAGACGAAGCAGGAGCTACACATGGCGAACATCAAGTCGCAGATCAAGCGCATCAAGACCAACCTCAAGGCCACCGAGCGCAACAAGGCCTACAAGTCGGAGCTGAAGACGTTCATCCGTCACACCAACGACGCCGTTGCCGCTGGCGACAAGGACAAGGCCGTTGCCGCCCTGGCCACCGCGTCGAAGAAGCTCGACAAGGCCGTGAGCAAGGGTGTCATCCACCGCAACCAGGCCGCGAACCGCAAGTCGGCCATCGCGAAGAAGGTTGCGTCGCTCTGATCTCCTGAGCGCTGCACGAAGGCCCCGCACCGTTCGGTGCGGGGCCTTCGTCGTGTGCGGGGGCGTGCGTGGGGCGTGGGCGGCGTGGGCGGGCGGCACGCTTCGTGAGCAGAAATGGTCGGGTGGCAAGTCGGCACTCGACCATTTCTGCTCACCAAGTGCGCGGGTGTGGGCGCGCGACGCGCGAGCGACGACCGGGAGGCGCGGGTCGCCTCAGCGCGCCTCGCCGCGTCGGGCGATGGTGCGGACCATGACCTCGAGTGCGTAGTGCGCGTCGCGCGAGCCGCCCTTGACCGCGGTGTCCGCCTCGGCGATGCTCGTGATCGCGTTCGCAAGACCCGTCTCACTCCACGATGCGACGTCACGCTGCGCGCGCTGCACCTGCCACGGGGCCATGCCGAGCGCCGACGCCGCCTGACCGCTCGGCCCGCGGAACGCGCTGACCTTCGCCATCGTGCGGATCTTGCTCGCGAACGCCGCGACGATCGGAACGGGGGCTTCGCCCGTGGCCAGGGCGTGCCGCAACTCGACGATCGCCGGAGCGGACCGTCCGGCCAGGGCGATGTCGGCCACCTTGAACGCGTTCGTCTCGACGCGACCGCCGTAGTACTTGTCGACGACCTTGTCGGTGATCTCCTGCGCTTCGTCCGCCAGGAGCTGCCGGCACGCAGCGGCGAGCTCGGCGAGGTCGTCCGCGAAGGCGACCACGAGGGTGCGGACCGCGGACGGCGCGATCTTGCGTCGGGCGGCGCGGAACTCCGCGTTCACGAATTCGATGCGGTCCGTCTCGCGCTTGAGCTCGTCGCACAGGACCTCGACCCCACCGCCGACCCCGCTGCGGATCGTGTCGAGCAGCTTCTTGCCGCGCACCCCGCCGCCGTGCCGGAGCACCAGGGTGACGTCGTCGGCCGGGGCCTGCAGGTACGAGATGGTCTCGGTGATGAAGGCGTCGGTGCACTTCTCGACGTTGGTGATCCGCACGAGTCGCGGCTCGCCGAACAACGACGGGCTGGCGAGGGTCGCGAGCAGCCCGGGAGCGTACTGGTCGGCCTCGAGGTCGTGCACCTCGAGCGCCGGGTCCTCGCCCACGAGCAGGTCCTTGAGCACGCTGCTGGCCCGGTCCGCCAGGAACGCCTCGGGCCCGGTGACGAGCACGACCGGGGCCGGGCGGATCCCCGACCACGGGACCTGGTCGATCTTCGCTGCGGCGCGCGCGGGCTTCTTGGCGGGCATGCGGTCCTTCCGGTGGTGCCGACCCGGACGGTGCCGGTGCGACGAGTGCTCCGACGATCCTACGGGCGGCCACCGACGGCGTGTGCTCCGTCCACACCCGCAGGTCGTCGGCGCCCGCCCGACCCACCACGACGGTCCCGAGTTCATCGGTGCGGTACGTGGCGGTCCCGGACGATGCGAGCATCGACAACGCCGACCGTGTCGGGTGGCCGTAGGTGTTGTCCGCGCCGACGCCGACGAGTCCGACGCGGGCCGCGAGCTGCCGGTACAGCAGCGGGTCCTGGTCGGCCGAACCGTGGTGCGAGACCTTCACGACGTCGACGGGGCCGTCGGGAAGCGCACCACCGGAGCGGACCCGACGCTGGGCGGTCTCCCCCAGGTCGCCGAGGAACACCCCGGACACGCACGTGGGGCAGTCGTCGCCCGGCAGCGGCTCGGTCACGAGCACGATGCTCGCGTCGTTGCCGGCGTCCGGGCTGCCCGCCCGCGGCCACACCACGCGCCAACCGAGCGGCCCGAGCACGCCGGACACCCGGTCGTCGGCCTGCCGGACGTCGACGCCACCGCGCTGCAGGTCCTGCACGACGCGGCTGTCCGACGCACGGCCGACGGGTCCGACGAGCGCCGTGTCGACGATGCCCGTGACCTCGTCCACCGCTCCCACGTGGTCGCGGTCGAAGTGCGTGAGGACGAGCAGGTCGATCCGGCGGACCCCCAGCAGGTCGAGGCATGCCCGGAGGCGACCAGGATCGTCCCCGGTGTCGATCAGAGCCGTGCTGTCGCCGCCACGGACCAGCACGGCGTCGCCCTGTCCGACGTCGCACGCCGTGACCGCCCAGGTGCCCGGGACGGAACCGCGCACGACCAGGACGGGAACCGCGACGGCGGCGACACCGACCACGACGACGACTCCCGCGACGAGCAACAGGCGGCTCCGCACCGTCGGAGTGCTCAGCACGGCGACCGCGAGGCTCGCGCTGACGACCACGGCGCCGACCACCCCGACGACTCCACCCGGCCACGGCGCCGACGCGTACGGCAGCAGCGCTGCACCGTGGGCGATGCCGCCGACTGCCGACGCGGGGGCCCAGGCAACGGCTGCCAGGACCGACCCACCCCACGGCCAGACCGGCGCGAGCAGACACGCACCGAGGCCGACGACGGTGACGATCGGTGCCAGGGGCTCGGCCAGCAGGTTCGCCGGCACCGCGTAGGTCGGCAGCGCCGCGGACAGCGGGATCGTCACGGGCCAGCAGGCGACCTGCGCCGCCACCGGCACGGCGAGGGCAGCGGCCGCCGGTGGCCACAGCCGTCGGGCGAAGAGCGTGGTGAGCGGTGGTCCGAGCACCACGATGCCGGTCGTGGCGAGCACCGACAGCGCGAACCCGAACGACCGCGAGAACCAGGGATCGACCACCAGCATGCCGATCGCGGCCAGGGCGATGAGCGGTAGACCGCGAACGGGGCGACCGGACAGGTGCACGACCAGCACGACGACCGCCATCACGGTGGCCCGGACGATCGACGGGTCGGGCCGCACGAGCACCACGAACGCGAGCAGCACGGCGACGGCTGACGCTGCCCGGACCCACCGCGGCGCCCCGCAGAGTCGGCCGACCACCACCACCAGGCCGACGATCACCGCGCAGTTCGACCCGGACACCGCGGTCAGGTGGGTCAGCGCCGAGGTCTCCATCGCTGCCTCGGTCGCTGCGTCGAGACCGGACCGGTCGCCGATCGCCAGGCCACGCAGGAGTGCGGCTCCGGGCTCGGGCAGGTCGGCCGTCGCACGGACTAAAGCCCGGCGGGCGGTGTCGGTGACTCCGAGCAGTCCGCCGGGTGGCTCGGTGGCGGGCACCCCCCGGAGGAACAGCACGAACGCGGTCGTGGACCCGGGGACGTCGGCCTCGAGCGTCCCGGAGCCGGTCACCCGCGTTCCCGCGGCCAGCACGCGGTCGTGATCGTCACCCGACGGCACGAGCGCACCGTCGCCCGGCGGCACGAGCCGGACCGGTACCCGGAGCGCACGCACCGTGTCGGCACGCTCGAGCGTCGCGAGCACCGAGCGGTCACCCGGGCCCAGGTCGCGCGACAGGGCCGCTTCGAACGAGACGGTGCCCGCCCCGGACGCGGGGGCCCGGAGCACCTCCGGCGTTCGTCGGGTCTCCCCCACGGTGACCGACACGGCGAGCAACGCGGTCAGCGCCGCCGCGACGAGCACCGGGCCGGCACCGGCGGTCACGGTGCGGCATCGACGGCCCGAGCGACGACGACTCGCGACGATCGCACTCCCTCCGGCCAGCACGGCCAGTACGGCGGCCACGATCCCGACCACGGGCGCTGCCGCCGGTCCCCCGACGAGCACGGTCGTCACGATCCAGGCGACCGCCACCGGCACCGCCACCCCCAGGTCCGTCGCGCTCGGCCGCAGCTGCACGGGCACGGCTCAGACCCGCACGCGGTCACGAAGCTCAGCGAACCGGACGTCGCCGATGCCGCTGACGTCGAGCAGGTCCTCGACCGCGGTGAACCGGCCGTGATCGTCGCGCCAGGCGAGGATCCGGCCGGCCAACCCCGGACCGATGCCGGGCAGGGTCTCGAGCGCAGCCTGGTCGGCACTGTTCAGGTCGACGACGGAGTCAGCACCGGTTCCGGAAGCACCCGCGGCGCCCGTACCGCCGTCCCTGCCGCCGCTCGCTGCGGCCGCACCGCCGCCGACCGGATCGAGCGCCGCCGGCACCTCGTCCTGGCCCACGCGCGGCACGTACAGCCACTCGCCGTCGGTCAGGACCCGCGCCAGGTTCAGTCGGTCAAGGTCCGCGTCCGCCGTCGCGCCGCCGGCCCGCTCGATCGCGTCGGTGACTCGGCTCGACGGCGGCAGGCGCACCACGCCGTCGCGCTCGACCGCCCCGAGCACGTGCACCACCACACGACCCGCACCAGTGGCAGCCGCTTCCCCACCGGACGCAGGACCAGCGCTCGACGACCCAGCGGTCGGCCCGCCGGCGGACGGCGCACCGGCGGACGGCACACCGGCGGTCGGCGCACCGACAGTGGGTGCACCGGCGGTGGGCACACCACTGACGACGACCCCGCCCGCCCCCGCACCACCGCGCCCCGGCAGCGACCCGACCAAGACCACCACGAGTGCCACAGCCACGACGACCCCTGCCAGCACCACCGCGGCCCGCGGCGAGAGCACCAGGCGCGACCAGAGCACGCGTCCCGATGCGGGCGCACCGTCCACTGACCGAGGGTCCGGTGACGAGGGCGACGACATGCCCCGAACGCTACGGAGCCCGGCCGATCGGCCGGGCTCCGGAGTGCTGGTCTGTGGACAGGTACGTCGGACGCCCACCCTGTGGACGGTCAGACGCCCACCCCGTGGACGGCCGCGCCGCCTGAGGGCTACCCCTTGATGGCGATGTTCACGAGCTTCGGCGCCCGCACGATGACCTTCACGATCTCGCGGTCACCGATGTACCGCTGCACGTTCGCCGAGTTGCGCGCGAGTGCCTCGAGCTCGGCGGGATCGATCGACTTCGACACCTCGAACGAGTCGCGGACCTTGCCGTTCACCTGCACGACGGCGGTGAGGGTCTCCTGCACCAGCAGCGTCGGGTCGGCCTTCCGCCAACCGTGCAGCGCGACGGTGGCCTCGTACCCGAGCTGCTCCCACATCTCCTCGCCGGTGTACGGCGCGAACACGGCGAGGCCGAGCGTGACGGTCTCGACGGCTTCGCGCACGGCGGGGTCGGCGGCACCGGGGCCGCTGTCGATTGCCTTGCGGGTCACGTTGACCAGGTCCATGAGCCGCGCGATCACGACGTTGAATTTGAACGACTCCATCAGGCCCGGCGCATCGGCCAGGAACCGGTGCGTCACCTGGCGCAGGGCGCGGTCACCCTCGGCCCAGACGACGTCGGGGGTCGACGTGACGTCGGTCGCCAGGCGGTAAGCGCGGGCCAGGAAGCGTGCCGAGGCAGACGGGGAGACGTCCTCCCAGTTGATGTCGTCCTCGGGCGGGCCGGCGAAGCCCATCACCAGGCGGATCGCGTCGACGCCGTTCGCGTCGAGCTCGTCGCCGAGCGAGACACCGCCCTTCGACTTCGACATCTTCGAGCCGCCGGACAGCACCATGCCCTGGTTGAGCAGTGCCGAGAACGGCTCGGTGAAGTCGAGGTAGCCGAGGTCGAAGAGCACCTTGGTGACGAAGCGCGCGTACAGCAGGTGCAGGATCGCGTGCTCGATCCCGCCGATGTACTGGTCGACCGGCGCCCACTTGCGGGCGACCGCGGGGTCGAACGCCTGGGTGTCGTCGTTCGCTGCCAGGAAGCGCAGGAAGTACCACGACGAGTCGACGAAGGTGTCCATCGTGTCGGTGTCACGGAGCGCGGGCGTGCCGTCGACGGGGTTCGGGACGTTGACCCAGTCGGTCGCTCCGCCGAGCGGCGAGGTGCCCTTGGGCTTGAGGTCGAGCCCCTCGGTGTCGGGCAGCCGCACCGGCAGCTGGTCGAGCGGCACGGGGTGCTCGCTGCCGTCGGCGCCGTAGATGATCGGGATCGGCGTGCCCCAGAAGCGCTGGCGCGAGATGAGCCAGTCACGCAGGCGGTAGGTCTTGGCGGCGCGACCGGTCCCGCGTTCCTCGAGCAGTGCGATCGCGGCGGTGATCGCGTGCTGCTTCGACATGCCGTCGAGGGGGCCGGAGTTCATCATCCGGCCCTGACCCGTCAGCGCCTCGCCCGTGGTGGCGGGGTTGAGGTCGGGCAGCTCGGTGTCCTCGGTGATCACCGGGATCGCTCCGGTGACCGCGGCGTTGGTGTCGACGACGACCTTCACCGGCAGGTCGAATGCCCGGGCGAAGTCGAGGTCGCGCTGGTCGTGCGCCGGCACGGCCATGACCGCCCCGTGGCCGTAGTCGGCGAGCACGTAGTCGGCGGCCCAGATCGGCAGGTGCTCCCCCGTCAGCGGGTGGATCGCGAAGCGGCCGAGCGGCACACCGGTCTTCGGGCGGTCGGCGTTCTGCCGGTCGATCTCCGAGGTCTTCTGGGTGGCGACCAGGTACGAGTCGAACGCAGCACGGACGTCGTCCGGAGCAGACGAGACGAGCGACGCCGCCAGGTCCGAGTCCGGTGCGACGACCAGGAACGTCACGCCGTGGATGGTGTCGGGGCGCGTCGTGAACACCGTGACGGGCTCGTCACGGCCCTCGATGAGGAAGTCGACGTCAGCGCCGACCGACCGGCCGATCCAGTTGCGCTGCTGCGCGATGACCTTGGCGGGCCACCGACCCTCGAGCTGGTTGAGGTCGTCGAGCAGGCGGTCGGCGTACTCCGTGATCTTGAAGTACCACTGCGTGAGCTTCTTCTTGACGACGACGGCGCCGGAGCGGTCCGAGGTGCCGTCGGGCAGGACCTGCTCGTTCGCGAGCACGGTCTGGTCCACCGGGTCCCAGTTGACCCAGCTGTCCTTGCGGTACGCCAGGCCCTTCTCGTACATCTTCAGGAACAGCCACTGGTTCCACTTGTAGTACTCGGGGTCCGAGGTGTGGATCTCGGTGCTCCAGTCGAACGACGGCGCGTAGCGCTTGAAGGACGCCTTCTGCTGCGCGATGTTCGCGTAGGTCCAGTCCTTCGGGTCCACCCCGCGCTTGATCGCGGCGTTCTCGGCGGGCAGGCCGAAGGAGTCCCAGCCGATGGGGTGCAGGACGTTGAAGCCCTGCTGGCGCCAGTAGCGCGCCACGAAGTCGCCGAGTGCCCAGTTCTCGGCGTGCCCCATGTGGAGGTCGCCGGACGGGTACGGGAACATCTCGAGGATGTACTTGCGCGGACGCGTGTCGTCCAGGTCGGTGGTGAAGAGCCCGAGCTCTTCCCAGCGGGGCTGCCACTTCTCCTGGATACGACGGAAGTCGTAGGCGTTCGGGTCCTCGGCGTGCTGCTCGGTGGTCACGGTTGACAAGGATATAAGCCGGGAGGCCCGACTCGCGCCGCCCGCACCGCCTGCGGTCCGTCAGGGGGTCACGAGGCGGCCGGCGGCCATCCGCAGGGTGCGGTCGACCAGATCCGCCCGGACCGGCACGTGCGACACGATCACGACCGTCCGGCCCGCTGCGCGGGCCATCGTGACGAGGTCGTGCAGGACGGCGTCGCCGAGGTCCGGGTCGATGTCTGCCGTGGGCTCGTCGAGCACCAGCACCGGGAACGCGTGCAGGAGCGCGCGTGCCAGGGCGAGCCGGTGCGCCTGTCCGCCGGAGACGAGGCCACCGCGCTCCCCCACGGACGCGTCGAGCCCGCCGCGACGCCCGACCCACTCGCCGAGGCCGACCCGGTCGAGCACGGCGAGCAGCTCGTCGTCGGTCGCGGTCTCGCGGGCGAACAGCAGGTTCTGTCGGACGGACTGGTCGAACACGAACGGGTCCTGCTCGATGAGCCCGATGCGGGCGCGGACGGCGTCGGGGTGCATGTCCTTCGCCGAGACCCCGTCGAGCGTGTACGAGCCCTGGTGGTCGACGAACCGGACGAGCGCGTCGACGAGCGTGGATTTCCCCGCGCCGCTCGGCCCTTCGAGCACGACGACCTCGCCGGGGTGCAGGTCGAGCGAGACCCCGTCGACCGCCGGCGTCGTGGCTCCGGGCCACTGCACGGTCAGGTCGCGCACCGCCACGCTGACCGGACCGGACACCGTCAGTTCGGCCGGGTCGGCGTCCTGCTCGGGTTCGGGCACGATGCCCGCGGGCACCCGTGCGGGGACGACCTGCTCGACCCGCTCGGCGGCGGCGCGCACGCGGCGCAGCGTGAGGACGGCGAGCGGGACGCCGCCGACGACCTCGAACAGCGCGAGCGGCACGAACACGGTCAGTGCCCAGAGCGGTCCGTCGAGCGCCCCGGACACCATGGCGGGTGCACCGACGACCAGGATCCCGATCACCGCGCCGCCGCCGACCAGCCCGACCAGGGCACCGACGAGCGCCTCGACCGTGCCACGGCGGCGGACCGCACGGGTGACGCCGGCGTCGAGACGGGCGATGTGTGCCAGGCGCTCGTCGAGGGTGCCGTAGGCAGTGAACACGTCGAGCGTCCGCACGGTGTCGAGCACGAGGTCCGCGACCCGACCACGGTCCGCCGCGGTCTCACGGTCGGAGCGCTCGGCGATCGACCGCGTCACGACCGACCCGAGCAGCGCCGCGACCGCCAGGGCGAGCACGAGCACGAGGGCGGCCGGCACCGACACGATCGCCACCGCGACGACGGACAGCACGGCGACGACCCCGGCGGACACCAGCGGCCCGACGACGCGGATGGGCAGGTCCTGCAGCCGGTCGGTGTCGGTGACCAGGCGGGTCATCAGGTCGCCACGGCCGGTGCTGCCGAGCCCTGCCGGTGCGACCGAGGCGAGCCGCCGGTACATCTCGGTGCGCACCACCGCGAGCTGCCGGAAGGACGCGTCGTGCCCGGCGAGCCGGTCGACGTAGCGCAGCGCCGCACGCCCGAGGGCGAACGCCCGCACGCCGACCATCACGAGGGTCAGGTAGAGGATCGGCGGGTGCTCCGCGGCGCGGGTGATGAGGTAGCCGCTCGCGGCGAGGAGCGCCACGGCGCAGACCGCACTGAGCGCACCGGCGGCGACCGCCTTCGCCCAACCCGACCCGTGCGGCATCGCGAGCCGCAGGACCGACGCTCCACGGGCCTCCTGGCTCATGCGCGCACCCCCGTCCGGACGGTGACCGACCCACCGGTGCCGATGTCGACCCGGACGTCGGCCAGGGCCACGACCGCCGGTCGGTGGCTCGCGACCACGACGACCGTGCCGTCGGCTGCGAGGCCGCGGATCGCGGCGACGACGTGGGCCTCGGCCTCGGCGTCGAGCGCCGACGTCGGTTCGTCGAGCAGGACCAACGGTGTGCCGACGCGGCGGGCGCGGTACAGCGCCCGTGCGACGGCGACACGCTGCGCCTGGCCGCCGGACAGTCCGCTGCCGCCGGCGCCGATCGGGAGGCCCGGGTCGACCCCCAGCCCCGCGTCGCGCAACGCGGTCCGGACGTCCACGGCGTCGGGGGTCGCGCTGAGCGCGACGTTCTCTGCGACGGTCCCGCGCACGAGGCGGGGTCGCTGGTCGGCCCAGGTGGTGCGCTGGGCGGTGGTCGTGCCGGCGGCGCCCGGGACGACCACGGTGCCGTCGTGCGGCAGGACGCCGCGGAGTGCGGCGATGACGCTCGACTTGCCCGAGCCGCTCGGGCCGGCGAGCACGACGACGGTGCCGGCGTCGGCGTGCAGGTCGAGGGGGCCGATCACCACGTCGGGCCGGCGGACGGTCAGACCGAGCACGGCCAACGCCGTGGCCGCCGGAGCGGTCGCCGTGTGGTCCGCACCGTCGCGCGGCGCGGACTGTGTGTCGTCGTCGTCGAGGACGTCGAGGACCGCTGCCGATGCCTCGACGCCGTCCTGGGCGGCGTGGAAGTCCGCGCCGACCTGGCGGACGGGGGCGAACGCCTCTGGGGCGAGGACCAGGACGAACATCGCGGCGCCGAGCCCGAGCGAGCCGTCGACCAGCCGGATGCCGATCGACACCGCGACGAGGGCGACGGACAGGCTCGCGGCGAGCTCGAGTGCGAACCCGCTGACGAACGACAGCCGGAGCACCCCGAGCGTTCCGCGCCGGTACTCGTCCGTGACGGCGCCGATGCGGCCGACCTGGCGCCGGGCGCGACCGAACACCTTGAGGGTGGCCAGGCCCTCGACGGCCTCGAGGAAGGCGCCGCCGAGCTTGGCGAGGGCGTCGGACTGCTTCCGCTGCAACGACTGGGTCGCGAGTCCGATCAGGATCATGAACACCGGGATGACCGGCAGGGCGAACAGGATGATCAGCCCGCTCGTCAGGTCACCGAGGCCGATCGCGACCAGCAGCAGCGGCGTGGCGATCGCGGTGAGTGCGAGCTGCGGCAGGTAGCGACCGAAGTAGGCGTCGAGCGCGTCGAGGCCAGGCCCGAGGGTGGTGGCGAACCCCGCACTCGATCGGCCCGCCAGCCAGGACGGACCCCGCTCGGCGGCGCGGGCGAGCACCGTGGTGCGCATCTCGCTCTTCACCTTCGCCGCGGCGCGGGCCGCCAGGTCGTCGGTCGCCCAGGCCGCCACGGCACGGAGCACGAACGCGCCGCCCAGCACCGCGAGCGCCTGCCCGAAGGTGCCCGGGACACGGCCGTCCTGGACCGCGTCGATGCCGAGGGTCACGGCGGCGGCGATCCCCCAGGCGATCGCGATGGTCGCGACCGTGCGGAGGACGCCGGTGCCGGCGGCCGCGACGATGAAGCCGCGCGCCGTCCGCGACAGGCGCAGGAGTCGCGGGTCGAGCGGCTTCACCGTCGCCTGCCTAGTGCGCGGCCTGGGTGACCTGGGCCCGCGAGACACGCTTGCGGAACACCCAGTACGTCCAGGCCTGGTACGCGAACACGAGGGGGACGAAGATCAGCGCCACCCAGCTCATCACCGTCAGCGTGTACGAGCCGCTCGAGGCGTTGTACACGTTCAGGCTGTTCGCGGGGTCGTTGGTGGCGGGCATGACGTCCGGGAAGATCGCCGTGAACATGGCGAGCACGATCGCGGCGATGGTGACGGCCATGAGCGTGAACGCCCGGCCCTCCTTGCCCCAGGCGTTGCAGAGCACGGCCAGGACGAGCGCGAGCGCCGCGACCACCGAGAGCACGAGCGAGGCCGGGGTCGCCCGGACGAACGCCATCCAGACCAGGAACGCGGCGCCGACGACGATCGTGAGGATGCCGGCCCGGGTCGCCAGGCGCTTCGCCCGCTCGCGGATCTCACCCTCGGTCTTCAGCGCGACGAACACGACGCCGTGCGTGAAGAACACCAGCAGCGTCGCCACGCCGGTCAGGAGCGCGAACGGGTTGAGCAGGTCGAAGAGCGTGCCCGTGTAGTTGTGCCCCGAGTCCATCGGGATCCCGCGGACGACGTTGCCGAACGCGACGCCCCAGAGGAACGACGGCAGGGCGGACCCGACGATGATCATCAGGTCGAAGCGACGCTTCCACTCGAGGTGCTTGTTCTGGTGCCGGTACTCGAACGAGACACCGCGCAGGATCAGCGCCGCGAGGATGAGGAGCAGCGCCAGGTAGAACCCGGAGAACATCGTGGCGTACCACTCGGGGAACGCCGCGAACAGACAGGCGCCGGCGACGATGACCCACGTCTCGTTGAGGTCCCAGACCGGGCCGATCGTGTTGATGAGCACCCGACGGTCGGTGTCGTCCTTGCCCAGGAAGGGCAGGGACATGCCGACACCGAAGTCGAAGCCGTCGAGGACGAAGTAGCCGACGAAGAACACGCCGACGATCGCGAACCAGAGGACAGGCAGATCCATCTCAGTACACCGTCACTTCGTGCTTGACCTCGCCGGTCTCCTCGTCGACCTCTGCCGGAGCGGCAGGGCCCTCTTGCGCGACCTTCTTGATGAGCTTGAACTCGACCACCGCCAGTGAGCCGTAGATCACGGTGAACACGATGAGCGAGATGAGGACCTCGAGCCCGGTCACGTTCGGCGAGACGCCGTCGCTGGTCTTGAGCAACCCGAACACGAGCCACGGCTGGCGACCCATCTCGGTGAAGATCCAGCCGACGATCATCGCGGCCATCGGGAGCGGGACGGTCCAGGTGGCGACGCGCCAGATCCAGCGCTTCGTCGGGAAGCGGCCCTTGCGGGTCAGCCAGAGGCCGGCGAGCGACACCATGACCGCACCGACGCCGAGCGCGATCATCCAGCGGAACGACCAGTAGGTGACCCAGATGATCGGCTTGTAGTCGCCGGGCCCGTAGACCTGGGTGTACTGCGCCTGCAGGTCGTTGATGCCCTCGACCGTGCCGTTGAAGGTGTGCGTGGACAGGAACGACAGCAGGTAGGGCACCCGGATCGAGAACAGTTCGTGCACGCCGTCGGGGGTGCCGAGCGTGAAGATCGAGAACGAGGCGTCCTTGCCGGTCGCCGTGTTGTACAGCGCTTCGGCTGCGGCCATCTTCATCGGCTGGGTGTCGACCATGGTCAGGCCGAGCTGGTCGCCGGTGAGCACCGTCAGGGCACCCGCCGCCACCATGGTCCACATGCCGAACTTGAGCGCCGGCATCATCGTCTCGAGGTTCTGGTTCCGCGCCAGGTGGTAGGCGGCGACCGAGATGATCACTGCTGCGGCGACCATGAAGCAGGCGAACAACGTGTGCGGGAAGGCTGCCAGAGCGACCTTGTTGCCGAGGACCGCCCAGATGTCGGTGAGCTCCGCACGCCCCTTGGCCTCGTTCATCGAGAAGCCGACCGGGTGCTGCATGAACGCGTTCGCGGCGATGATGAAGTACGCCGACATGATCGTGCCGGCGCTCACGCACCAGATGCTCGCCAGGTGCAGCCCCTTCGGCAAGCGGTCCCAGCCGAAGATCCAGACGCCGATGAACGCGGCTTCGAAGAAGAAGGCCAGGATCCCCTCGAGCGCGAGGGGGGCGCCGAAGACGTCACCGACGAAGCGCGAGTAGTTCGACCAGTTCATGCCGAACTGGAACTCCTGCACGATGCCCGTCACGACGCCCATCGCGAAGTTGATCAGGAAGATGCGTCCGAAGAACCGGGTCAGCTGCAGGTAGTGCGCGCGACCGGTCCGGTACCAGGCGGTCTGGAACACGGCCACCACGGCGGCCATGCCGATCGTCAGCGGGACGAAGAGGAAGTGGTAGATGGTCGTCAGACCGAACTGCCACCGCGACAGGATGAGCGGGTCGAGGAGGTCGGTCATGCGGCACTTCCCAGTCGGGTCGCCGCGCGCAGTCGGTGCACGTCAGTGTCTTCCTGTGGAACGGATACATCAGATGTCACAGCCGTTGGGACTCTTCAACGGTACCGCGTCACCACCGACTTCGACAACTTGTAGAAATGTTCCGTGCACGAACGTGCAAGGGTGCTGCACGGCACAACCGTGCGGCACCGATGTGCCGATTCCCGCTCTGCGGAACGACGACAGGCGCCGGGCAGTTGCCCGACGCCTGTCGTCTAACGCACGAGGACTGCTGCTACAGCAGGCCCTCGTCGGTCAGGAACTCCTTGGCGATGGTGGACGCCTTCTCCTTGTCCGCCGTGCTCTTGGTGTTGAGCTCGATCAGGGCCTCGGGCGTCAGCTTCTCGTTGACCGAGTCGATCGCGTCCGCGGCCTTGTCGTTCACCTTGTCGGAGACGACGGGGATGACGTTCTGCGGCAGGATCAGGTTCTCCGGGTCCTCGAGCGTGACGAAGTCGTTCGCCTTGATGCTCGGGTCGGCGCTGTAGATGTCGGCGAGCTGGACGGTGCCGTCCTTCAGCGCCTTGACCGTCAGGGCCCCGCCGGAGTCCTCGACCGCCTTGAAGTCGACGTCGACGCCGTAGACCGACTTCAGGCCCTTGGGACCGTACGGACGGGTCTGGAACTCGGAGTTCGCGCCGACGGTGAGCTTCGACTTGACGTCCTTCAGGTCAGCCAGGCTCGTCACGTCGTTGTCCTCGGAGAACTTCTTCGTGACGGTGTAGCTGTCCTGGTCGGTCGCCTCGGCCTCGTCGAGGACCCGGAGGCCCTTCGGCAGCGCCGTCTCGAGGCCGTCGTCGATCTGGTCGGCGGTCTTCGCCGTCGAGTCCTTGTCGAAGTACTGCAGCAGGTTGCCGCTGTACTCGGGCATGACGTCGATCGCGCCCTTCTCGAGCTGCGGGATGTAGACCTCACGCTGCCCGATGTTGAAGTTGCGCTTGACCTCGAAGCCGTTCTTCTCGAGGACCTGGGCGTACAGCTCGGCGATGATCTCGTTCGAGTAGTACTGCTGCGAGCCGACGACGATCGTCTTGGAGTCGGACGACGCGCTGGAGCCGCTGTCGAGCGGGTCGCTCGACGCGCAGCCGGTCAGGGCGGCGGCGACGCCCAGTGCGAGCGCTGCTGCGACGCCCGCACGGATCTTTGCTGTGATCACGATGGATTTCCTTCCGGGATGGGATTGCGGGCTCGCTCGCGCGATCCCTGGCGCTGCCGGGCCGACGGGTCGGCGGTGCCCTTGGGCACCGACGCCCGCTGCAGCACGGCGAACACGATCTCGAACGCGATCGCGAGTGCGATCACGAGGATGGAGGCGCCGAGCATCTCGGCGTAGTCCTGGGTCTTCAGACCGAGGAAGAAGTAGCCGCCGAGGCCGCCGGCACCGACGTACGCGGCGAGCGTCGCCGTGGCCACGACCTGCAGCACGGCTGCGCGGAAGCCGCCGATCAGCAGGGGCAGGCCGAGCGGGACCTCGACCTTCCACAGGATCTGCCAGCCCGTCATGCCCTGGGCCTTGGCGGCGTCGACGGTCACCGGTTCGACCGACTCGATGCCCGAGTACGCACCGGCCAGCACCGAGGGGATGGCGAGCACGACGAGCGCCAGGAGCGGAGCCTGCAGACCGATGCCGAGCAGGAGTCCGAACAGGGAGAGCACGCCGAGCGTCGGCAGTGCGCGGATCCCGCCGGACACGGCGATCGAGAAGCCCCGTGCGCGGCGCGTGTGGCCGATGGCGTACCCGATCGGCACGGCGATCACCGAGGCGATCACCACGGCGAGCAGCGTGATCCAGATGTGCTCCCAGAGGCGGCCGGGGATCGCGTTGTACCCGGAGTAGTTGGTGGGGTCGAAGACCCAGGCGAAGGCCTGTCCGATGATCACGAGGAGACCTCCGCTGCTTGCAGGACGCGGCGGGCCCGGCGGCGCGACACCGAGGTCGTCCGGGTCCACGGCATGACGATCCGGCCGAGCAGCACCAGGATCCCGTCGAGCACGAACGCCAGGACGAGGACCATGACGATGCCGGAGATGATCTCCTCGTAGATCCCACGGCCGAGGCCGTCCGTGAACAGCGACCCGAGGCTCTGGATGCCGAGGACGGCGCCGACGGTCGTCAGCGAGATCGTGGACACCGAGACCACCCGCAGCCCGGCGAGCAGCACCGGCCCGGCCAACGGCAGTTCGACGCGGAAGAACCGCTGCGCCGACGAGTACCCCATCGCGGTCGAGGCCGACTTCGTCCCCGAGTCCACCGAGGTGAGCCCGTCGACGGTCGACCGGACCATGAGCGCGAGGCCGTACAGGGTCAGCCCGATCACGACGTTGACCGGGCTCTGCAGCCCGGTGCCGATGATGCCCGGCAGCGCCACGAACAGCGCCAGGGACGGGATCGCGTAGAGCAGACCGGCGAACGTCACGATGCCGCTGCCGACACCCGAGGCGAACCGCGATCCGCCGGGGCGCTGGAGCCGGACGACGAGCCAGCCGATGGGGATGGACAGCAGGAACGCGATGATGATGGGCGGGATGGCGATCGCCAGGTGCGAGACCGTGTCGTCACGGATCGTGTCGAGGTTCGCGAGGACCCACTTCACCGCGTGCCCTCACCCTGCGCCGGAGCACCCGGGGCGTCGAGCGACGCTCCGGCCTGGTTCGATGCGGGGTCGGCCTGCACCGCTGCTGCGGCGTCGACGACGTTGACCGGTCCGGTGAGGACCCCGGCTGCACGCCCGTCGCCGTCCACGACGATGGGGCCAGTGGGGGTGTGCTCGACGCGCAGCGACCGACGCCCGCGGCCGACGCCGATGAAGTTCGCGACGAAGTCGTCCGCCGGCTCGGCCAGGATCTCGGACGGCGTGCCCTGCTGGGCGATCTCGCCGCCCTTCTTCAGGATGACCACCTGGTCGCCGAGCTTGAACGCCTCGTCGATGTCGTGCGTCACGAACACGACGGTCTTGCCGAGTTCACGCTGCAGGCGGATGAGCTCGTCCTGCAGGTCGTTGCGGACCAGCGGGTCGACGGCACCGAAGGGCTCGTCCATGAGCAGGATGTTCGGGTCGACGGCGAGGCCGCGGGCCACACCGACGCGCTGCTGCTGCCCGCCGGACAGCTGGGACGGGTACCGGTCGGCGAACGCCCGGTCGAGTCCCACGGTGTCCATGAGCTCGAGCGCACGCGTGCGGGCGTCGGCCTTCGACACCCCGGTGAGCAGGGGCACGGTCGCGATGTTGTCGACGACCTTGCGGTGCGGCAGCAGACCGGAGTTCTGCATGACGTACCCGATGCTCCGCCGGAGCTTCACGGGGTCGACGCCGGAGACGTCGGATCCGTCGATCTGCACGGAACCCGAGGTGGGGTCGACCATGCGGTTGATCATCCGGAGCAGCGTCGTCTTGCCGCAGCCGCTGGAGCCGACGAAGACGGTGGTGGTCCGGGACGGGATCACGAGGTCGAAGTCGTCGACCGCGGTGGTGCCGTCCGGGTAGGTCTTTCGTACCGAGCGGAACTCGATCATGGGTGCCCTTCTGTTCGGAGGTAGCCCGACTCCGGATGAGAGTACCCGTCGGGTCCGACAGAGGTTCACCCGTTCTGGCACGCGGCGCGTCCCGGACAGGTGCGCACCGCGGTGGACCGGACCGAGCGCACGACGGAACCAGCGCGGACGACGACGCCCGCGCCTCCTGTTCGGAGGCGCGGGCGTCGTCGGATGGGTGCGGGGTCCCGCGGCGGTCAGCCGGCGGCGACCACCGACTCCATGTGGGCACGGCTCATGGTGCGGTACTCGGCGATGAGCGCCGTGTCGGGGTGCTCGCGGTCGCGGTGCGCCCGCGCCAGCACGGCGTGGCCGGACTCGGCCAGCACGACCCAGGCACGTGCGATGCGCTCGTTGTCGGGCAGCCCGAACCGGTCGCGCATGATCTGCCCGACGGCGGCGCCGAGCGCTCCCATGCGGTCCTCGGCGTCACCGGTGCCGGTGTCCGCGGTGTCGCCGAAGCGGATCGCGCGGAAGCCGGGCTCGGTGCGGTACAGCTCGGCGGTCTCGTCGATCAGCGCGTCGCAGGCCTGCTGCCAGGTCTCCGCGCCGCTCGCGTCGAGCGCCGCGACGAAGCGCGCGGCGAGCCGCTGCGTGCAGCGGATGGCGAGGGCGTCGACCACGGCGATGCGGTCCGGGAAGTAGCGGTAGACGGTGCCGATGGACGCTCCGGCCCGCTCGGCGACCATCGCGGTCGTGAGTCGCTCGAACCCGATCTCGTCGATCACCGCAGCAGCAGCGTCGAGCAGACCCGCGAGGCGCGCCGAACTGCGGGCTTGGACCGGCTCGTTCCTGAGCAGTGATGATCCCCCCGGCAGAGCGTTCGTTACCTCGGTGACGAGCACGTGTTCTCCTCTTGCGCTCCAGCGCGGTTGGTTGGTGTGACGATGACGATTTTCGCAGAGACCGGCTGGAACATGGCTGCGACTCACCACAGGTGCCGCGGGACGTGGACTTCCGGGTCCTGCATGGGATGATGGGGCGATGCCCGACCCGACGCCCCACGAGCCGTCGTTGGCCGAGCCGCTCCTGCACCGCGCGGCCCGCATCGAGGACGCCGTCCAGGAGTTCCGCGAGCACCGCGCCCGAAGCCGTGGCCTGGTCCCGACCGTCGTCCCCTACACCGGCTACGGCGCTCCCGGATGGGTCCGGATCCTCTGCCGCGTGCTGCTGACCCGCCGTGGCCTCGCCTCCGACGTCTCGTACGCCGGTGTCCGCGGATGGAAGAGCTTCACGAGCGTCGCGGTCGACCACGCCGAGGTCACCGTCACCGCCGGAGGGGTCTCGCACGTCGTCGAGACCGACCGTGGCGGGGTCGTCGACACCATCGTGCCGATCGACCTCGAGCCGGGCTGGCGCACCGTCCGCTTGTCGGCCGGCGGCGGGCGCGACGTCGAGGCGGACGTGTTCGTCGTGCACCCCGACACCCGCTTCGGGCTGCTGTCCGACATCGACGACACCGTCATGGTGACCTCACTCCCCCGTCCGATGCTGGCGGCGTGGAACTCCTTCGTCCTCACCGAGCACGCCCGCCGCCCCGTGCCGGGCATGTCCGTGCTGTACGAACGCGTGCAGGCACAGCACCCCGGCTCCCCGACCGTGTACCTGTCCACCGGTGCCTGGAACGTGGCGCCGACCCTGCAGCGCTTCCTGACCCGCAACATGTACCCGTCCGGCACGCTCCTGCTCACCGACTGGGGCCCCACGCACGACCGGTTCTTCCGGAGCGGGCAGCTGCACAAGCAGCAGAACCTGCGGCGCCTGGCGAAGGACTTCCCGGACGTGCAGTGGCTGCTCGTCGGCGACGACGGCCAGCACGACGAGTCGTTGTACGGCGAGTTCGCCCGCGAGCACCCGGAGAACGTCGCGGGCGTCGCGATCCGGCAGCTGTCCACGAGCGAGGCGGTCCTGGCCGGCGGACGCTCCCGGGCGCAGGAGCGCTCCCGCGACACCTCGGCGCCGTGGGTCTACGCACCGGACGGTGCCGGGCTCTGGTCCGAACTCGCGCGGGTCGGGCTCGCCGAGGCGGACGCCTCCGACCCGGCCTGAGCGAGGCTTCAGGCACACGGACGGCACGCGGCCGCCAAACGGCCGGCGTCCCGTCCGCGCGGCCACGACGCTCGGCCTCCGGGTGTTCGATCAGGGCATGAGCACCGAGCGAGCACCCGCGCCCCCCGCGACTCCCCCGAACCTGATCGAGGACCACGCCGTCATCGGCGACACCTCGACCGCCGCACTCGTCGGCCGCGACGGCACGATCGACTGGGCGTGCCTGCCGCGCTTCGACAGCGCCGCCACGTTCGCCTCCCTGCTCGGCACCGAGGACCACGGGCACTGGACGCTCCGCCCGAGCGACCCCGCGGCGACGGCGCACCGGAAGTACCACGGCGACACCCTCGTCCTGTCGACGGTGTGGACCACGGCGGACGGTGCCGTCGAGGTGACCGAGTTCATGCCCGTGGGCGCGCACCGGCCGTCCATCGTCCGCCGGGTCCGCGGACTGAGCGGCTCGGTCGAGGTGCAGCAGACCCTGCGGATCCGGTTCGACTACGCCCTCGCGCTGCCGTGGGTGCGCCAGATCGGCGGCGACGAGGACCCGGCGCTGCTCGCCACCGCCGGACCCGGGTCGGTCATCGTGCGCGGTCCCCGCTTCCGGGCCTCGGACCACCGGCACACGGCCACCGCGATCATCCACGACGGTGACGTGCTCGACACCGTGCTCACCTGGTACCCCTCGCACCGCGAGCCCCCGGAGCCCGTCGACGTCGACGCCGAACTCCACCGCACCGTGACGTGGTGGACGGACTGGATGGCGACGGCGCGCACCGAGGGTCGCTACGCCGATGCCGCCCGCCGCTCGCTCTTGCTGCTCCGCGCGATGACCCACGGCGAGACCGGCGGCGTGGTGGCCGCCGTGACCACGAGCCTGCCGGAGGACCCGGGCGGGGAACGCAACTGGGACTACCGCTACGTCTGGCTCCGCGACGCCTCCCTCGCCCTCGCCTCGCTCATCGCGCACGGCTACCGCGACGAGGCGGCGCACTGGCGCGGCTGGTTGCTCCGGGCCATCGCGGGCGACCCCGCCGACGTGCAGATCATGTACGGCATCGCCGGGGAGCGCGAACTG
The DNA here is from genome assembly GCF_015350945.1 of Curtobacterium sp. VKM Ac-2884. Lineage (NCBI taxonomy): Bacteria > Bacillati > Actinomycetota > Actinomycetes > Micrococcales > Microbacteriaceae > Curtobacterium > Curtobacterium sp. VKM Ac-2884. The sequence continues at coordinate 166,807 of NZ_JADKSA010000006.1, read as the reverse complement.
CCGGAACGGGAGCTCCCGCACCTGCCCGGGTACGCCGGCTCGACGCCCGTCCGGGTCGGCAACGGTGCGTACACGCAGTACCAGGGCGACGTGTTCGGCGAGGTCCTGGCCGCTCTGCACGACGCCCGCGAGCTCGGGGTCGAGGAGAACGCCGACTCGTGGGCCCTGCAGCGCGCCCTGCTCGGCTACGTCGAGGAGCACTGGCAGGAGCCCGACAACGGCATCTGGGAGATGCGCGGCCCGCGACGGCACTTCACGCACTCGCGCGCGATGATCTGGGCCGCGTTCGACCGTGGGGTCGCCGCGGTCGAGGAGTTCGGTCTCGAAGGGCCCGTGGACCGCTGGCGCACCCTGCGCGACCAGGTCCGGGCCGAGATCGAGGAGCACGGCTGGAACGCTGCACGCGGCAGCTACCGGCAGCACTACGACACCGACGAGGTCGACGCGAGCCTGCTCGTCCTGCCGCAGATCGGGTACGTCTCCGCCCACGACGCCCGCATGACCGGCACCGTCGCCGCCATCGAGCAGGACCTGTCCACCGGCGCCGACGGCCTCGTGCTGCGGTACCGGACGTCGTCGGGGTTCGACGGGCTCACCGGCGCGGAGCACCCGTTCCTGGCGTGCTCGTTCTGGCTGGTCGAGCAGTACGCGGCATCGGGCCGGATCGACGACGCCGAGCGCCTCATGGACGTGCTCGTCGGGTACGCCAACGACGTCGGCATGCTCTCCGAGGAGATCGACGTCGCCACCGGACACCACGTCGGCAACACGCCCCAGGTGCTGTCGCACCTGACGCTCGTGTCCGCGTCGGACGCCATCGCGCGGGCGCGGGGCGCGTCGACCGGGCACCGCACGCGGCTGCCCGTGCACGACGGCGGCACCCGCTCGTGGACCGGCGAGGGCGAGCGCGCCGGCACCCCCGCCTGATGCGGTGGTGCTGACCATGAAACGGACGGGAGGCACGGTGCCAGCTGGCACCGTGCCTCCCGTCCGCAGTTCCGCCCGTTCAGGGCGCGACGGTCACGTCCGTCAGGACGACGACTCCCAGTCCGCCGGGCCGCGCGAACCGGCGCGGTACTCCTCGAGCGGGACCTCGTCGGCCTTCCAGGCCTTGACGACCGGCTCGACGATCTCCCAGCAGCGCTCGGCCACGTCGCCGCGGATCGAGAGCAGCGGGTCGTCGTGGAAGATGCCGTTCAGGACCTCGCCGTAGGGGGTCAGCTCGCCGTCGCTGAACGACGACGACAGGGTGACCTGGCCCATCTCGAACGGGTTGCCACCGCCGTTGGCCGACACGGTCAACTCGATCTCGTCCGGGTTCAGGACGATGCGGAGCGTGTCCGCCTTCGGGCGACCGCTCAGGCCGGAGGGCAGACGGGTGACCGGCTTGAAGGTGATCAGCACCTCTTTCCGGCTGGTGCCGAGTGCCTTGCCGGACCGCAGCGTGAACGGGACGCCCTTCCAGCGGGCAGTGTCGACCTCGACCGAGATCTCGGCGAGCGTCTCGGTGCTCCGCGACTTGTCGACGCCGTCCTCGTCCTGGTAGGACGGCAACTCCTTGCCGTCGATCGTGCCGGCCGTGTAGACGGCGCGACGCGACGCGATCTTCGGGTCGCCGCCCTTGAGCTGGGTCGAACGGAGCACCCGGGCCAGGGACGAGCGGAACTCGACCGCGTCGATGTCCGCCGGGGCGTCCATCGTCACGATGCCGAGGATCTGCAGCAGGTGCGACTGGATCATGTCGACCATCGCGCCGGCCTCGTCGTAGTACTGGGCGCGGTTCTCGAGACCGAGGGTCTCGTCGTAGAAGACGTCGACCTTCTCGATGTTGTCGGCGTTCCAGATCGGCTCGAACAGGCGGTTCGCGAAGCGCAGACCGATGATGTTCAGGACCGTGGTGCGTCCGAGGAAGTGGTCGGTGCGGTGCACGCGCTCTTCCGGGACCAGCTTCAGCACGGTCTCGTTGAGGGCCTGGGCGCTCGCGACGTCGGTGCCGAACGGCTTCTCGAAGGCGAGGGTGGTGCCAGCGGGGAGCTCGACCTGCTGCAGTGCCTCGCAGATGTCGGAGGCGATCTGCGGGGGCAGGGCGAAGTAGAGGATCGGCTCGGCCTCGGCCGCGTCGAGCAGTGCCGTGAGGTGCTCCGGGTCGGTGGGGTCGCCCTGGATGAACTGGGTCGACGCGAGCGTGGCGTCGACCTCGGGTCCCTTGACGTCCTGCGACGCGAAGGACTTCGTGACGATGTCCTTCCACTGCTCCTCGCTGCGGGCGCTGCGGCCCGTGCCGATGAGCTGGACGGGAACCGCTCGACCGCTCTGCAGGAACGTGCCGAGGCCCGGCAGCAGCAGGCGGGAGGCGAGGTCGCCCGTCGCGCCGAAGATGATGAGGGTGCGCTTGTCGGTCACCTGAGGTGACTCCTTTCGCTGTGGTGGGAGGTCCGCTCCAGTCAAGCCGCGGGCGGGCCCGTTTGTTCCGGATCGGGGACCGGAGATCGTGGGGCGCTGTGGTGTGCAGCGCCGGGTCGTGCGCTGCGTTGGCAGCGCCGGGTCGTGCGCTGCGTTGGCAGCGCCGGGTCGTGTGCTGCGCTCGCAGCGCCGGGTCGTGTGCTGCGGTCGTGCAGCGCCTGGACGCACTTCGGGCGGCACCGGATGTGGTGCCGCCCGAAGTGTCAGGTGCGTTGCAGCGTCAGGTCAGTGCCCGAAGTTGCCGCGGTAGTACTCGTAGACCCAGCCGACCAGGGTGACCGCCACCAGGGCGAGTCCGATCGGGACGATCCACAGGCCGGCTGCGACACCGAGGAAGCAGACGGCGACCGCTGCGGCCAGCAGGATGGGCCACCACGACCACGGGCTGAAGTGCCCGAGCTCGGCGTCGCCGTCCTCGATGTTGGCGTCGGGGCGGTCCTCGGGCAGCACGCCGCCCTGGGACGCCATGACCTTACCGAGGTAGAAGGCGATGAACGCGGACATGATGCCGGTCAGGCCGATCGCCACGGTGCCGACCCACTCCGGGTGACCGTAGTAGAGCAGCGCCCAGATCGTGTACGCGGCGTCCGCGAGGATGAAGAACCCGAAGAGGATCCAGAACAGGTTGGTGTTCGCGCGCATCGGCTTACTTCACCTCGCCCTTCGCGGCGTCGTAGGTCGGGGCATCCGGGGCGTCCTTCGCGGGGCCGACACCGATCGGCACACCTGCCTCGGGGTGGTTCAGGTCGAAGGCCGGGGACTCGGAACGGATCCGCGGGATCGACGTGAAGTTGTGGCGGGGCGGCGGGCAGCTGGTGGCCCACTCGAGCGAGCGGCCGTAGCCCCACGGGTCGTTCACGGCGACCTTCGGTGCGTTCCGGGCCGTCACGTAGACGTTGAAGATGAACGGCAGGAACGAGATCGCGAGGATCATCGAGCCGATCGTCGACAGCTGGTTCATCCAGGTGAAGCCGTCGTTCGGCAGGTAGGTCGCGTAGCGACGCGGCATGCCGATGACGCCCAGCCAGTGCTGGATGAGGAACGTGGTGTGGAACCCGATGAACAGGAGCCAGAAGTGGATCTTGCCGAGACGCTCGTTGAGCATCTTGCCCGTCCACTTCGGCCACCAGAAGTAGAAGCCGGAGAACATCGCGAAGACGACGGTGCCGAAGACCACGTAGTGGAAGTGCGCCACGACGAAGTACGAGTCGGACACGTGGAAGTCGAGCGGCGGCGACGCCAGGATCACACCGGTGAGGCCACCGAACGTGAACGTGATGAGGAAGCCGACGGCCCACAGCAGCGGGGTCTCGAAGGTCACCGAGCCGCGCCACATCGTGCCGACCCAGTTGAAGATCTTCACGCCGGTCGGGACCGCGATGAGCATCGTCATGAGCGAGAACCAGGGCAGCAGGACGCCACCGGTGACGTACATGTGGTGCGCCCAGACCGTGACCGACAGGGCCGCGATCGCGATGGTCGCGTAGACGAGCGTCTTGTACCCGAAGATCGGCTTGCGGCTGAAGACCGGGAAGACCTCGGACACGATGCCGAAGAACGGCAGCGCGATGATGTACACCTCGGGGTGCCCGAAGAACCAGAACAGGTGCTGCCAGAGCAGCGCACCGCCGTTGGCCGGGTTGAAGATCTGCGCGTCGAACACCCGGTCGAGCCCGAGGCCGAACAGCGCGGTGGCGAGCACCGGGAAGGCCATCAGGACGAGCAACGCCGTCACGAGGGTGTTCCACGTGAAGATCGACATGCGGAACATCGTCAGACCCGGGGCACGCATCGTGATGATGGTGGTGATGAAGTTCACCGCGCCGAGGATCGTCGAGAAGCCGGTCATGCCGAGTCCGAAGACCCAGAGTGTGCCGCCGAGCCCTGGTGTGAACGTCGTGTCACTCAGTGGCGCGTAGGCGAACCAGCCGAACGAGGCCGCACCCTGCGGGGTGAGGAAGCCGCCGACCGCGATGAGCGAGCCGAACAGGTAGAGCCAGAACGCGAAGCCGTTGAGTCGCGGGAAGGCGACGTCGGGAGCACCGATCTGGAGCGGCATGATCGCGTTCGCGAAGCCCGAGAAGAGCGGCGTCGCGAACATGAGCAGCATGATCGTGCCGTGCATCGTGAAGAGCTGGTTGTACTGCTCCTTCGTCGCGACCACGTGCAGGCCGGGCTCGAACAGCTGGGCACGGATGACCAGGGCCATCACACCCGCGAGCAGGAAGAAGACGAAGGACGCGATCAGGTACATGTACCCGATGGTCTTGTGGTCGGTGGAGGTGATCCACCGGACGATGATGTTGCCCTTCCGGCCCACCTTCGACGCCTGGAAGTCCGGCGAAGCAGTCTGGGTCGGTTGGCCGACGAAAGACGTTGTCATCTGACGAGCCCCTACTTGTTCTCGCTGGACGCCTCGACCGGCGCCTTGTTGTTCGGTTCGTTCGTGTTGGTGTTGTACTCGTCACCGAGGAGCCCGACCTTGCCCTGGTCCTTCAGGGTGTCGAGGTAGTCCTGGTACTGCGCCGGCGTGACGACCTTCACCTGGAAGAGCATCAGCGAGTGGTACTCACCGCAGAGCTCCGCGCACTTGCCCTGGTACGTCCCGAGCTTCTCCGGGATGAAGTACTCCCAGTTCGTCTTGCCGGGGAGCATGTCCTTCTTGTACAGGAAGTCGATGATCCAGAAGGAGTGGTCGACGTCGCGCGAGGAGAGCTCGATCGCGACCTTCTTGCCCTGCGGCAGGTACAGGGTCGGCAGCTGCGACTCGTCGATGGCGCCCTTGGCGTTCTCTTCTTCCTGGGCCTGGATGCCCTGGTAGTAGACGCTGTCCTCGGGGTTGTCCTTGTTGATGTAGTTGAAGTCCCACGCCCAGCGCTTGCCGTACACGTGCACGGTGGCGTCGGGGTCGTCGAACGGCTTCTCGATCGCGGCCTGGTCCTTCGCGGTGAAGGCGAAGAAGCCCAGCACGAGGATGAGCGGCACGATCGTGTAGAAGATCTCGAGCGGCATGTTGTAGCGCATCTGCACGGGCAGGCCGGTCTGGCCCTTCCGGCGGCGGTACACGATGGCGGCCCAGATGATCAGGCCCCAGACGATGAGACCGACGGCGAGGAGCACCACCCAGCTGGTGGTCCACAGGCCGACGATGCGGCTCGTGTGGTTGGTGACGTCCTTCGTCTCCTCCGTGCCGGGGAGCCATCCGTTCATCTGCTGCTGCGTGCAGCCAGCCAGTGCGATGACCAGACCGACGGCCACCGGGACGGCCGCCCAACGTATACGGCGATTCGAACGCACTGTTACCTCTCGCAAAAGACGTGAGCTCGGAGCCGAACCCGCCGAGCCGCACGAAGGCGACACTTGGCTGGCTCCCAGCTTGATTGGAACACTCCTAGCTTACTCGCAGCTCGGTACCGCTCGCGCACACCCGACACGCTCATCGCCGCGATCCGCACTCCTGACCGGCCGTTTTCCCCGGTCACACTGCGACCGCATCCCCCGACGAACGCGAGCGGGGAGCGACCGTGTCGGTCGCTCCCCGCTCGCGTGTCGGATCGGCTGGTGATCAGTGGAAGCTGTCACCGCACGCGCAGCTGCCCTGCGCGTTCGGGTTGTCGATCGTGAAGCCCTGCTTCTGGATGGTGTCCTCGAAGTCGATCGTCGCGCCGTCGAGGTACGGGACGCTCATCTTGTCGACGACGACCTCGACCCCGTCGAACTCGGCGGTGACGTCACCGTCGAGCAGGCGCTCGTCGAAGTACAGCTGGTAGATCAGACCAGAGCATCCCCCGGGCTGGACGGCGAGGCGCAGGCGCAGGTCGTCGCGGCCCTCCTGCTCGAGGAGACTCGCCACCTTGCCGGCCGCGGCGTCGCTCAGGAGGACGCCGTGCGAGGCCGCCTCGGTCACCGGTGCGTCGGTGGTGATGGTGTCGCTCATCGCGCGTCTCCCTCCGGGCGGTGCGGTTCACCGCGCCTGGCGTCGATTGTAAGCACCGTCAGCTGCGCGTCGCGAGCCTGGCGAGCAGGATCGCCTCGGACGCGATGGCCCGGTGCAGGACGCCGAGGTGCTGCGACTCGTTCGGGCTGTGGGCGCGGGTGTCCGGGTCCTCCACCCCGGTGACCAGGATCTGGGCCTCCGGGAACTCTGCCGCGAGGTCCGAGACGAACGGGATCGAGCCGCCGATGCCCTGTTCGACCGCCTCGGCACCCCAGCCCTCGCGCATGGCCGTGCGGGCCTCCTGGACGGCCCAGCCGGCCGTGTCGACGAGGAAGCCGTCGCCGCTGTCCGGCTCGGAGATCTCCATCCGGGCACCGAAGGGCACGTGTGCCCGCAGGTGCCGCTCGACGGCCGCGTACGCCTCCGTGGCGGGCTGGCCGGGTGCGACCCGCACCGAGACGCGGGCGGAGACGGTCGGGAGCAGCGTGTTGGAGGCGTTCGCGACGCTCGGCACGTCCATGCCGGTCACGGTGATCGACGGCTGGAACCACATGCGGGACAGGACCTCGCCGGTGCCGATCGGTCGGACACCCGCCACCAGGGCCGCGTCGACGGCGAGCTCGTCGTCGGTGCGAGCCGGGACGTCGGCCTCGTACGACGTGAGCCCGTCGACCGCGACGGAGCCGGCGTCGTCGTGCAGCGACGCGAGCAGCTTGACCATCGGGATCATGGCGTCCGGCGCCGCTCCCCCGAACATCCCGCTGTGGCTGGCGTGCTCGAGGGTCGTCAGGGTGAGCTTGAAGGTGACGTTGCCGCGGAGCGACACGGTGATCGACGGCACGTCCACCGACCAGTTGTCGCTGTCGGCGACCACGATGACGTCGGCAGCCAGCCGTTCCTTCTGGTCGGCGAGGAAGGTGCGGAACGACCGGGAGCCGAACTCCTCCTCACCCTCGACGAACAGGACGACACCGAGGTCGAGGTCGTCGCCGAACTGCGCGTGGATCGCCCGGAGCGACGCGATGTGCGTCATCACGCCGGCCTTGTCGTCCGAGGCGCCGCGACCGTACAGCCGGTCACCGCGGAGGGTCGGCTCGAACGGCGGGGTCTCCCACAGGGCGTCGTCGCCCTGCGGCTGCACGTCGTGGTGGGCGTAGAGCATGACGGTCGGCTTGCCGGTCCGGGCCGGGCGGACGGCGAGCACTGCGGGCTGGCCGAGCTCGAGCGGTTCGTCGTCGCTGATCGCTGAACGGATGATCTCCACCTGGTCCTCGGCGAAGACCCCGGTGCTCAGCGCCAGGTCCGCCACGGCACGCGCGCTCGCGAGCACGTGCGACTCGTCGAACGCCGACCACGACACCGACGGGATCCGCACCAGCGCGGACAGATCGGCGATCGTCGTGGGCAGTGCACCCTGCACCTGTTCGCGCAGGGCGTCGAGGAGAGCGGGGTCGGTCGCGGAGCTGGGCTGTGCGGTGTCGGTCATGCCCGGTAATCTAGAGGACGATCCCGCACGCACAACGCCGTTAGGAACGCACCGTGGCGAAGGCAGCCCCCAAGACCAACACGACCGTGAACCCCACCGAGGAAGAACTCCTCGAGCAGGGCAAGGGCCGCCCGACGCCGTCCCGCCGTGAGCGCGAGGCAGCGAACCGCCGCCCCCTCGTCGGCAACACGCCGGTCGACAAGAAGGCCGCCCGCGCGCGTCTCAACTCCGACCGCGAGCGTGCCCGGGTCGGCATGGCCAACGGCGAGGAGCGCTACCTGCCGGCGAAGGACCGCGGTGAGCAGCGTCGCTTCCTCCGCAACTGGATCGACGCGCGCTGGAACGTCGGCGAGATCATGATGCCGGTGCTCGTGCTGTTCCTGATCGTCGGGTTCGCCGCCTCGCAGACCGCGATCGCCTCGTACTCGCTCCTGCTCGTGTGGGCGTTCGTGGCCCTGTTCGTGATCGACTGCGTGGTCCTCTGGCTGTCGATGCGTCGCAAGCTCACCGCCAAGTTCGGCGAGCTGCAGCGCGGCACGTTCCTCTACATCCTGACGCGGGCGTGGCAGCTGCGGTTCCTGCGCCTGCCGAAGCCCCAGGTCAAGCGCGGGGAGTACCCCGCCCTCTGACCCCAGCGTCGCTGTCCCGAAGCGCCGTCCGGCCTCGCCGGGCGGCGCTTCGTCGTCCCGGCGTGCGCGGGCTGCGCGGGCTGGTCGGGCTGCGCGGCGAGGTTCCACGACTCGCCGCGTGCACGCCGCCGAGGTTCCACAGACGGCCGCCGAGGGCCGCGAGATGCCGAGATTTCGGAACCTGGAGGGCACCGGGAACGCCGGACGGGCCGCGCCCGCGCGCTCTCAGCGCGCGGCGCGGCGCAGCCGCTTGCGGCGCAAGCGGTTGATGCGCGTGGCCCAGCTCGGCCCCTCGTAGAGGAACGCCGTGTAGCCCTGCACCAGGGTGGCCCCGGCGTCGATGCGGTCCTGCACGTCCTGCTCGGTCGTCACCCCGCCGACGGCGATGACGCAGAACTCGGCGGGCACCGCGGCACGGACCCGACGCAGCACCTCGAGCGAGCGCGCGGCGACAGGAGCACCGGAGAGTCCCCCGGCACCCATGGCCTCCACGTCGGCCGGGTCCGCGGTGAGCCCCTCACGGGAGATCGTCGTGTTGTTGGCGATGATGCCCGACAGCCCGAGCGACACCGCGAGGCCGGCGATGGCGTCGACCTGCTCATCGGTCAGGTCCGGCGCGATCTTCACCAGCACGGGCGTGTCGCCGGCGGCGTCGCGGACGGCGGACAGCAGCGGTCGGAGCTGGTCGAGTTCCTGCAGGCCGCGCAGTCCGGGCGTGTTCGGGGAGCTGACGTTGACCGCCAGGTAGTCGGCGAACGGCGCGAGGCGACGCGTCGACTCCAGGTAGTCGTCGATGGCGTCCTCGACGGCGACGACCCGGCTCTTGCCGATGTTCACGCCGATGACCGGGCGGCCCGGGTTGCGTCGGGCGCGCTCGAGCCGTCGGGCAGCAGCACCAGCACCGTGGTTGTTGAAGCCCATGCGGTTGATGAGCGCACGGTCCTCGACGAGGCGGAACAGGCGCGGGCGCTCGTTGCCGGGCTGGGGCTTCGCCGTGATCGTGCCGACCTCGACGTGGCCGAAACCGAGCAGGCCGAGGCCGCCGATGCCGCGGGCGTCCTTGTCGAACCCGGCGGCGAGGCCGAAGCGCGACGGGAAGTGGATGCCCATCGTCGTGATGCCGTCAGCAGCTGCCGGTCGGGAGTACCGCTCGACCAGACCGCCGACGAACGGCACGTGCGGCAGCGCCTTGATGACGGCGAACGCCAGGTGGTGGGCCCGCTCGGGGTCCATCTTGGCGAAGACCGACCGGAAGACGACGGCGTACCCGGAGCGGACCAGGCCTTCCGCGACGCCGCTCACGCGCCGGCACCCGCCGGCGAGCCGGCGGTACCCGAAGGCGAGCCAGCGGCACCCGAAGGCGAGCCCGCACCCGCAACCCCGCCAGCCGCAACACCGTGGTGGTCACGGCGGAGCTGGCCGATGGCGTCCTCGAAGTCCTCGAGCGAGTCGAAGGCCTGGTAGACGCTGGCGAACCGCAGGTACGCGACCTCGTCCAGCTCACGGAGCGGCGCGAGGATCGCGAGGCCGATGTCGTTCGCGTCGATCTGGCTCGAGCCGGACGACCGCACGGTCTCCTCGACGCGCTGCGCGAGCACGGCCAGGTCGCCGTCGGTGACCGGGCGCCCCTGGCAGGCCTTGCGCACGCCGGAGACGATCTTGTCGCGGCTGAAGGGTTCGGTGACGCCGTTGCGCTTGACGACGTTGAGCGACGCGGTCTCGGTGGTCGAGAAGCGTCGTCCGCAGTTCGGGCACTGTCGACGGCGGCGGATGGAGGTTCCGTCGTCGCTCGTCCGTGAGTCGACGACGCGGGAGTCCGGGTGGCGGCAGAAAGGGCAGAACATGTCGTCGCCCAGGCTATCGGTTCGTGCGCTCCGTCACGGCTGCGCCGTGCGCGGGGAGCTGCTCCTCGGTCGACAGCGCGACGATGTGCGCGGCGACCTCGTCGAGCGCGGACGCCGAGTACCGGATGACCTGCTGCGGCCGGAGGAACGTCGACGCGGACAGGCCGGAACCGAAGCGCGCCTGGCCACCGGTGGGCAGCACGTGGTTCGACCCGGCCAGGTAGTCCCCCAGGCTGACGGGCGTGCTCGGCCCGACGAACACCGCTCCGGCGGCGTCGATGTCGGCGAGCACCGCGTCGTCGTCCGCCGTCTGGATCTCGAGGTGCTCCGGCCCGTACGCGTTGCTCACGGTCGCGGCGTCGGCGAGCGAGTCCACCAGCACGATCGCGGACTGCGGTCCGTCCAGGGCGGTCTGGAGGCGCGCAGCCGTCCCGAGCACGGCCGTGCGTTCCGGGATGGCGGCTTCGACCGCATCGGCGAACGTCGCCGACGTCGTCACCAGCACACTGCCGGCCTGCTCGTCGTGCTCGGCCTGGCTGATGAGGTCGGCGGCGACGAACCCGGGGTCGGCGGTCTCGTCGGCGATCACGAGGATCTCGGTCGCGCCGGCCTCGGCGTCGATGCCGACGACACCGCGCACCAGGCGCTTGGCGGCGGCGACGTAGTTGTTGCCAGGACCGGTGACCAGGTCGACGGGCTCGAGGTCGATCGCGGGCACGCCGTACGCCAGCGCGCCGATCGCGCCGGCGCCGCCCATCGCGTAGACCTCGTCGATGCCGAGCAGCCCGGCCGCGGCCAGGATCGTCGGGTGGACCGCACCGCCGTGGTCGCGCTGCGGCGGGGACACGAGCGCGATCGACCGGACCCCGGCGACCTGCGCCGGGACGACGTTCATGACGACGCTCGACGGGTAGACGGCCTTGCCACCGGGCACGTAGAGCCCGACGCGGCGCATCGGCTGCCAGCGCTGGTGCACCTCAGCGCCGTCGGCGAGGGTGGTGACGGAGCCGGCCGGCACCTGTGCGGCGCTGGCGGCTCGGACGCGGCGGATGGCTTCGTCGAGCGCTTCCCGCAGTTCGGGGGTCAGCCCTGCGACGGCCGCCGCGATCTCGGCGACCGGCACCCGGACGTTGGCCGGGGCTCCCCCGTCGAAGCGTTCGGCCTGGTCGTGCAGTGCGTCCGCTCCGCGGTGTCGGACGTCCTCGACGAGCTCGCGGGCGGCGTCGACCGCGTGCGAGACGTCACCCACGGCGCGCGGCATGAGTCGGAGGAGTTCGGCACGGGCGGGCAGGCCGCCGCGGAGGTCGATTCGCTGCATCATCAGGGGACAAGCCTACCGAGGTGACGTGGGCGTCCGCCGTCCGACGAGTGCGTCGACGACCGGCCGGTGGTGTGCCACGGCCGCGGCGTCCCAGACACCGAGCAGGTGCAGTGTGGCGATGCGGAACACGAGCGCCCGGGTCAGCAGCGACGTCCATTCCGGCTCGTCTGCCTCGGCCGCAGCCCCGTGCGCGGTCCTGCCGAGGGCTGCCAGTCGCCCGATCGGGAAGCCGTGCCAGCAGACAGCGTCGACGGCTGCGATCGCTGCGCCGAACTCCGCTGGACGCCAGTACGGCGGCCAGTCGATGATCGTCGGCGGCTGCCCGTCAGCGAACAGCACGTTGCCGAGCAGGTCACCGTGGACCAGCTGCGACGGCGCTCGGACCAGCCGGAACGCCGCGGCGAGCCGGGCGAGGATCGGGTCCGCCGGCAGCGGTTCCTCGCCCCACGCCATCCGGTCGGCACGGGCCCACGGGGCGGTGACGGCGCCGGGATCCGTGCCGAGGAACGCGGGCCGCTCCAGGCCGGCGATCGCGCGGTGGAAGGCACGGCCCGCCCGGATCACGTCCTCGACGCGGGACTCGTCGGCCGCACCGGGCACGAACTCCCACGCCTCCCAGTCCCCCGACCTCCAGCTGCCGTCGCGGGCGGCCACGGGCCGAGGCGTGCGGAACTCAGCCGGGTGCTCGGACTCCGCTGCGTGTTCGAGTTCCGCCAGAACGCCGGCACGCCAGTCGGTCACCGCCGGATCGTCGTGGGGCCGGAGGACGATGCCCTCGGCACGCCAGGTCAGCCCGCGCCCGCCCGCGAGCGGCACAGGCGTGGACTCGGCGACCCCGAAGGCACGCAGCACCTCGGCGCCGGGAACGCTCCCGTCGGCTCCGGTCACGCGGTCCGCAACACCTTCGCCATCGGACGGCCCTTCGCGACCTCGTCGACGAGCTTGTCGAGGTACCGGATCTGCCGCATGAGCGGGTCGTCGATCTCCTCGATCCGCACTCCGCAGATCACGCCCGTGATGAGCGGCGCGTTCGGGTGCAGCTGCGCGGCGACGAAGAAGTCCTCGAACGTGGTCTCGTCCGCCAGGTGCCGTGCGAGCGCTGCGTCGTCGAACCCGGTCAGCCACGTGATGACGGCGTCGAGATCACCCTTCGTGTGGCCCTTCCGCTCCACCTTCGCCAGGTAGTGCGGGTAGACCGCCGCGAAGGGCGTCCCGAAGATCCGGTGTCCGGCCACGGTCACATCCCTGCTACACCAGACAGCGCGGCCCGAGCAGGCTCTTCAGCTCGCCGAACAGGTCGGGTGTCAGGTTCACCGGGAACGGCAGCTCGAACGTGCGCGCGACGTCGTCCTTCAGCAGCTTCAGCCGGACCTCGGTCTCGCCCTGGTGCCGTCCGAGCACTGCGGCGAGCTCCGTCACCGTGGAGGTGGTGGCCTGCCGCTCCGGCAGCGACAACGTGAGCGGACCGGAGCCCATCGCGTCGCCGATCGCCGGCTGGAACATGCTCACCGCGTGCAGGGCCTTGCCGTCGTCGCGGACGTTCACGCGCCCGCGCAGGACCACGATCGAGTCGGCCACGAGCGACGGTCCGAACTCCTGGTAGGTCTTGCCGAGGAACATCACGCCGATCTGGCCGCCGAAGTCCTCGATGTCGACGATGCCGTACGGGTTGCCGCTCGTCTTCGCCACCCGGTGCTGCACGCTCGTCAACAGCCCCGCGACCGTGACGGTCTCCCCCTCGACCGAGTCGTCGGCCGCGATGAGGTCGGCGATGGTGATCGACTGGTGCTTCGCGAGCTCGATCTCGAGACCCGCGAGCGGGTGGTCAGAGACGTAGAGCCCCAGCATGTCGCGCTCGAACGCGAGCTTGTCGCGCTTGGACCACTCCGGACGGTCGGGCACCTGCGACACCGGACCGGTGGCCGGCGACTCCTCGGCGACCTCGGCGAACAACGAGTCGAAGTCGAAGCCGACGTTGCCGTGGGCCTCGTCGCGCTTGACCTTGACGGCGCCTTCGACCGCGCCCTCGTGGATCTCGACCAGGGCGCGGCGGGAGTCGCCGAACTCGTCGAAGGCACCCGCCTTGATGAGCGACTCGACGGTCCGCTTGTTCGCCGACGAGATCGGGATCTTGCGCAGGAAGTCGTGGAACGACTCGAACGCGCCCTTGTCGGTGCGGGCCTTCACGATGTCGTCGACGACGTTGAACCCGACGTTGCGGATCGCGCCCATGCCGAACCGGATGTCCTCGCCGACGGCGGCGAAGAAGCCGATCGACTCGTTGACGTCCGGCGGCATGACCTTGATGCCCATGCGGCGGCACTCGTTGAGGTACAGCGCGAGCTTGTCGCGGGCATCGCCCACCGAGGTGAGCAGCGCCGCCATGTACTCGGCCGGGTAGTGCGCCTTGAGGTAGGCGGTCCAGAACGAGACGACACCGTACGCGGCGGAGTGCGCCTTGTTGAAGGCGTAGTCGGAGAACGGCAACAGGATGTCCCACAGCATCTTGATCGCCGCGGCCGAGTAGCCGTTGTCCAACATGCCCTTCTCGAAGCCCGCGTACTGCTTGTCGAGCTCGGACTTCTTCTTCTTGCCCATCGCGCGGCGGAGGATGTCCGCCTGGCCGAGGGAGAACCCCGCGACCTTCTGCGCGATGGCCATGACCTGCTCCTGGTAGATGATCAGGCCGTAGGTCCCGCCGAGGATCTCCGCCAGGGGCTCTTCGAGCTCCGGGTGGATCGGCGTGATCGCCTGCTCACCGTTCTTGCGGAGCGCGTAGTTCGTGTGCGAGTTCGCACCCATGGGGCCCGGACGGTACAGGGCGATGAGGGCGGAGATGTCCTCGAAGTTGTCGGGCTTCATCAGGCGCAGCAGCCCGCGCATCGGCCCGCCGTCGAGCTGGAAGACGCCGAGTGTGTCACCGCGCTGCAGGAGCGCGTACGCCTCGGGGTCCTCGAGTCCCATGGTCTCGAGGTCGAGCTCGATGCCACGGTTGTTCTTGATGTTGTCGAGGGCGTCACTGATGATCGTGAGGTTGCGGAGCCCCAGGAAGTCCATCTTGATCAGGCCGAGCGACTCCGCTGCCGGGTAGTCGAACTGCGTGACGACCTGGCCGTCCTGCTCCCGCTTCATGATCGGGATGATGTCGATGAGCGGATCGCTCGACATGATGACGCCGGCCGCGTGCACCCCCCACTGGCGCTTCAGCCCCTCGAGCCCGAGCGCGGTGTCGAAGACGGTCTTCGCTTCGGGGTCGTTCTCGACCACGGTGCGGACGTCGACGGCTTCCTTGTAGCGCGGGTGGTCCTTGTCGAAGATCCCGGTGAGCGGGATGTCCTTGCCCATCACGGGCGGCGGCATCGCCTTGGTGAGCTTCTCGCCCATGCCGAACGGGAACCCGAGGACGCGCGAGGAGTCCTTCAGCGCCTGCTTCGCCTTGATCGTGCCGTACGTGACGATCTGCGCAACGCGCTCCGACCCGTACTTCTCGGTGACGTACTTGATCGCCTCACCGCGGCGCCGGTCGTCGAAGTCGACGTCGAAGTCGGGCATCGAGACGCGGTCCGGGTTCAGGAACCGCTCGAAGATCAGGCCGTGCCGGATCGGGTCGAGGTCGGTGATGCGCATCGCGTACGCGACCATCGAGCCGGCACCGGAACCACGGCCGGGACCGACGCGGATGCCGTTGTTCTTCGACCACAGGATGAAGTCGGAGACCACGAGGAAGTACCCCGGGAACCCCATCTGGTTGATGATGCCGACCTCGTAGTCGGCACGCTCCTGCACCTCGGCCGGGATGCCGTCCGGGTACCGGTAGTCCAGCCCCTTCGCGACCTCCTTCTCGAACCAGGAGTGCTCGGTCTCGCCCGCCGGCACTGGGAACTTCGGCATGTAGTTCGCCGAGGTGTCGAACTCGACGTTGCACCGCTCGGCGATGAGCAGCGTGTTGTCGCAGGCCTCGGGGTTGTCGCGGAAGACGTGCCGCATCTGCTGCGGGGACTTCAGGTAGAACTCGTCGGCGTCGAACTTGAACCGGTTCGGGTCGTTCAGCGTCGAACCCGACTGCACGCACAGCAGGGCGGCGTGCGACTTGGCGTCGTGCGAGTGCGTGTAGTGCAGGTCGTTCGTGCCGACCAGCGGGATGTCGAGGTCCTTCGCCAGCCGGATCAGGTCGCTCATGATCCGGCGCTCGATCTCGAGTCCGTGGTCCATGACCTCGGCGAAGTAGTTCTCCTTGCCGAAGATGTCGCGGTAGTCGGCGGCGGCCTTGACGGCTTCGTCGTACTGGCCGAGGCGCAGGCGCGTCTGGACCTCGCCCGACGGGCACCCCGTCGTGGCGATGATGCCCTCGTGGTACTCCTCGAGCAGCTCGATGTCCATGCGCGGCTTGAAGTAGTAGCCCTCGAGCGACGCCTTCGACGACAGCCGGAACAGGTTGTGCATGCCCGTCGTGTTCTCGGCGAACATCGTCATGTGCGTGTACGAGCCGGCACCGGAGACGTCGTCCCCACCGCCGTCGCCCCACCGCACACGGGTCTTGTCCGTGCGGTGCGTCCGGGGGGTGATGTACGCCTCGGTCCCGATGATCGGCTTGACGCCGCCGGCCTTGGCGGCCTTCCAGAACTCGAAGGCGCCGAACATGTTGCCGTGGTCGGTCACCGCCACGGCCGGCATGCCCTGCGCAGCGGTCTCCTGCACGAGGTCGCCGAGCCTGGCAGCGCCGTCGAGCATCGAGTACTCGCTGTGCACGTGCAGGTGGACGAAGGAGTCGGAATCCGCCACGGAACCTCCGGTCGAACGAGCTGCTTGCGGGACGCGAACAGCCTAACCGCGACCGCGGACAAATCCGCGCGTGTCCGAGCGGTCCGATGCCGAGGTCGCACGACACGCCGGGCGCAGTGCGGCGAGGGGGCAGGACCGTGTCCGCATGGCGGTGGAGCCCGCGCGCGGCGGACGGGAGGCACGGGGCGGCGTCGCCACGGGCCTCCCGGCCGGGGTCTGAACGTGACGGATGCGGCACGCCCGTCGCTCCCCCGTCGAGGTTCCACAACACCCCGCGTGCGCCCCGCCGGGGTTCCACAGACCGACGCACAGCGCGCCGACATGCCGAGATTTCGGAACCTCGGCGACCGACGCGACCGACGCGACCGACGCGACGACGCGAACCACGCGACCGGCGCGCGCGCGTCAGGACGAAGCGGCTCGGATGCGGTCGAGTGCGAGGCGCAGGTCGTCGGGGTACTCCGCCTGGAACGACACCCACTCGCCGGTGCGCGGGTGGTCGAACCCGAGCCGGACGGCATCGAGCCACTGGCGGGTCAGCCCGAGCTCCTGCGCCAGGACCGGGTCGGCGCCGTACATCGTGTCGCCGACCAGCGGGTGGCGGGTCGCGGCCATGTGCACGCGGATCTGGTGGGTGCGCCCGGTCTCGAGGTGCACCTCGAGCAGGGTCGCCGACCGGAACGCCTCGAGGGTCTCGTAGTGGGTGACGCTCGGCTTGCCGTCGGCCGTGACCGCGAACTTCCAGTCGCTCGACGGGTGCCGACCGATGGGGGCGTCCACGGTGCCGGAGGTCGGGTCGGGATGCCCCTGCGCGAGCGCGTGGTAGACCTTCTCGACCGTGCGCTCCTTGAAGGCGCGCTTGAGGTGGGTGTACGCGAGCTCGGTCTTCGCGACGACCATGAGCCCCGACGTGCCGACGTCGAGGCGGTGCACGATGCCCGCGCGCTCGGCGGCGCCCGAGGTCGCGATGGTGAACCCCGCTGCGGCGAGGCCCCCGGGCACGGTCGGACCGTCCCAACCGGGCGAGGGGTGCGCGGCGACGCCGACGGGCTTGTCGACGACCACGATGTCCTCGTCGTCGTGCACGATCGTCATCCCGGGCACGGCCGCCGGCACGATGCGCGGCGGCTCCTTCGGGGACCACTCGACCTCGAGCCACGAGTCGGCGTGCAAGCGGTCGGACTTGTCGACGGGGACGCCGTCGACCCGGACCCCACCGGCGGCGACGACGTCGGCCGCGAACGACCGGCTGAACCCGAGGAGCTTCGCGATGGCGGCGTCGACACGCTCGCCGGCGAGCCCGTCGGGGACGGGAAGAGAACGCGACTCGGTCACGTGGCGTCGTGCCCCAGCGCGTCGCGCCGGTCGTGCTGTGCCGGACGGGAGGCCCGCTCCGGCTCCGGCAGGTCCGCTGCGGGTGCTGCAGTGCCGGTTGCGGGCGCTGCAGCGTCGGTCGCGGGCGCTGCTGCGTCGGTTGCGGGCACCGAGAACGCGGCCCCGCCGTCGAGCGGCTCCGTCGTGTCCGCCTGCGCAGCGCGCTTGGCGGAGACCGTGCGGGACCCGTCGAGGTTCACCCCGAGGATCACCAGCAGCACGAAGACCACCATGCTGATGCAGATGAACGAGTCGGCGACGTTGTAGATCGCCGGCATCATCCACGGCGTCGAGATGAAGTCGACCACGTGGCCGCGGCCGAAGCCGGGCTCACGGAAGAGTCGGTCGATCAGGTTGCCGAGCGCGCCGCCCAGCAGCATGCCGAGCACGACGGCCCACCACATCGACCGGATCCGGCGCGAGTAGATGATGATCGCGACGACGACCGCCGCCGAGATGATCGAGAACACCCACGTCATGTTCACCGCGAAGGAGAACGCCGCCCCGGGGTTCCGGACGTAGAGGAACTGGAGCGCCCCGCCCAGGATCGGGACGGGGGCGCCGTACGGCAGGTTCGCGACGACCAGCGCCTTCGCGACCTGGTCGAACGCCACCACCACGACAGCGGCGAAGGCCAGTGCCGCGATCGCGCGGACACTGACCTTCGCTCGTGATGCTGGTCGCGACAACGTCAGTTGCCGAAGCCCTGCGCCGATGCCGGCGCCGGGGTGAGACCGGACTGCTCGTTCGAGGAGTCGAGCTCGGAGAGCTGCCCCTGGATGTAGCTCTTGAGCTGGGCGCGGTAGTCGCGCTCGAACGTCCGGAGCTCGTCGATCTTGCCTTCGAGCTGGCGCTGCTCCTGCTCGAGCACCTGGACACGCTGACGGTTCGTGTTCTCGGTGTCGGCGATGATCTGGCGCTGCTTGGCCTCGGCCTCGGACACGAGACGCGCTGCCTGGGCGGTGCCCTCGGCGATGAGCGCGTCACGCTTCTCGACACCTTCGCGGACGTGCTCCTCGTGGAGACGACGCGCGAGCGTCAGGAGGTTCGTGGTGCCCTCGGTGTCCTCGTCCGCCGGGACCGTGGTCGCCGGGGCGGCCGCTGCGACCGGAGCGGGCTCCGGAGCCGCCTCGACCGGGGCCGGCACGGGCTCCGGTTCGGGCTCTGCCGCGGGAGCGGGCTGCTCGGTCTGCGCCGACTGTGGGGCCGACTCGGCCGCCTGCAGGCGCTGGCGGAGCTCGTCGTTCTCCGCGGTCAGGCGACGCAGCTCGACCACGACCTCGTCGAGGAAGTCGTCGACCTCGTCCTGGTCGTAGCCCTCGCGGAACTTCGTCGGCTGGAACCGCTTGTTGACTACGTCTTCCGGCGTCAAAGCCATTGCCGTCACCTCAATAGAACTGCTGAACGTGTGGAACCACTTGCGTCGTGACCGAACGTACCAGTCACCACGTGTGGTGCGGATGCCGCGCCGGAGGCGAGCATCGATCCCGACCACCGTACACCGACGACGGGCAGGAACGACGATCGCTGCATCGGCGCGGCGCGTGTCGCGGACCTGGATCGAGCCAGGATCGAGCCAGGATCGAGCCAGGATCGGACCTTGACCGGGTCAGGATCGGACCTGGATCGGGTCAGACCGCGACGGCGATGCCGTTGACGACGACCCGGGCGATGATCACGACGAGCATGACGATCGTCCAGCCGAAGTCGAGTGCCACCGGCCCCATGCGGAGCGGCGGCAGGACCCGCCGAACCGCGCGGATCGGCGGATCGGTGATCGTGTAGACGAACTCGGAGACCACGAGCAGTCCCCCGCGCGGCCGCCAGGACCGGTTGAAGTTCTGCACGAGGTCGAGCGCGAACCGCCCCCACATCACGAAGAAGTACAGCAGGAGGGCGAGGGAGATGATCCCTAGGATCACGGACACGATGGGGCTCGCTCGTCTCGGGCGAGTGCCGTCATGCGACGACGCTCACGGGCGGGTGGCCGGGTGCGGCTCAGGACTGGGCGAAGAAGTTCGCCTCGATGTCGGACTCTACCTCAGCCGGCTCACCGCTCACTGCGACGTGTGCGGGCGACAGGAGGAAGACCTTGTTCGTGACGCGCTCGATCTTGCCGTACAGGCCGAGCGACAGGCCGGAGGCGAAGTCGATCATGCGTCGGGCGTCGTTCTCGGTCATCTGCGAGAGGTTGATGATGACGGGGATCCCGTCGCGGAAGCTCTCGGCGATGGACTGGGCGTCCTTGTACTCGCGCGGGTGGACGGTGAGGATCTCGTTCATTTCCTGGACCGGGGTCGCCTTCTGTGCAGTCGTGTGCGAGCGGCGGAGCGGAGTGACCTGAGCGCCGCGCTGGTGGGTGTGCGTCTTCGTCGCAGCCGGTGCAGCTGCGGGCGCCGCGGCCGGAGCAGTCGTGGCGACCGGGGCAGCCGCCGGTGCGGGACTCTCAGGTGCAGCGGCAGGAGCGGCCGGAGCCTGCTGGCGCGCGGGCGCGGTCTGCTGCGGCTGCTCGTCCTCGTAGTCGAGTTCCTCGTCGGCGAGGCCGAGGTAGACCATCGTCTTCTTCAGCGGGTTGGCCATGGTTCCTCCGGAGGTTGGTGCACGTGGATGCCCTGCAACGAGGCTAGGGTGCCGCCGGCCGATTTCCGGTGATTGCGGTACCGATCCGCAGGTGTGTCGCGCCCTCGAGCACGGCGTCGGCGTAGTCGCCGCTCATGCCGGCCGAGATGTCGGTGGCGCCGGGCTCGAGCGCCACGACCCGGTCCGAGATCGCCCGCAGTCGGGCGAACGCCGCACGGGGCTGCTCGTCCAGCGGCGCGACGGCCATGACCCCGCGCAACCGGATGGTGCCGGTCTCGAGTACGCGTTCGGCCATCGCCTCGACGTCGTCCGGTTGCACGCCGCCGCGGCCGGGGTCGTCGGTCAGGTTGACCTGCACGAACCCGTCGATCACCGGTGGCTCCGGCTCGGCCTCGGTCGGTGCGAAGGCATCCACGACCGACGTGCGGTCGAGGGACTGCACGACGTGCGCGTAGCGACGGACCTGTCGGGCCTTCTTCGACTGCAGCTGCCCGATGAAGTGCCAGATCAGGTCGAGGTCGGCGAGTTCGGCAGCCTTGGCCTGTGCCTCCTGGTGGCGGTTCTCCCCCACGTCGGTGACGCCGAGTGACGCCAGCCCACGGACGAGCGACGCCGGGTGGTACTTCGTGACGACGATCAGCGTGAGGTCGTCGGCCGAACGCCCTGCGGCGCGGGCCGCGTCGGCGATGCCGCTCCGGACGGACGCAACGCGCGCCTCCAGTCCGTCGTCGTGGGACGAGGCGGACGGGAGGCGCGGATCACCTGCCATGGAACGGTTACTTCAGGAAGTCGGGGACGTCGAGCTCGTCGTCGTCGTCGAACGCCGGGTCGGCGGCGCGCTGCACCGGCGGCTGGTGTTCCTGCGAGGCCCAGGAGGGGCTCGACGTGCTGGAGTCCTCGATCGCACCGGTCGACGCGGCGACGGGGGCCGTCGCGCTCGACTCGGGGTCGACGTAGCTCGAGCGACGCTCCTTCTGCTGCTGCGCCGGCTCGCCGCCGTCGAAGCCCGCGGCGATGACGGTCACGCGGACCTCGTCGCCGAGGGTGTCGTCGATGACCGCACCGAAGATGATGTTCGCCTCGGGGTGCACGGCTTCCTGCACCAGACGCGCGGCGTCGTTGATCTCGAAGATGCCGAGGTTCGAGCCACCCTGGATCGACAGCAGCACACCGTGCGCTCCGTCGATCGAGGCCTCGAGCAGCGGGGACGCGACGGCGAGCTCGGCGGCCTTGATGGCACGGTCGGCACCGCGCGACGAGCCGATGCCCATGAGCGCGGAACCCGCACCCTGCATGACGGACTTGACGTCGGCGAAGTCGAGGTTGATGAGCCCCGGGGTGGTGATGAGGTCGGTGATGCCCTGCACGCCGGCGAGGAGCACCTGGTCGGCCGTGGCGAAGGCCTCGACCATCGAGATGCCGCGGTCGCTGATCTCGAGCAGGCGGTCGTTCGGGACGACGATGAGCGTGTCGACCTCGTCCTTGAGCCCGGCGACACCGTTCTCGGCCTGCGACTGGCGACGCTTGCCCTCGAAGCTGAACGGCTTCGTGACGACGCCGATGGTGAGGGCGCCGATCGACTTGGCGATGCGGGCGACGACGGGCGCACCACCCGTGCCGGTCCCACCGCCTTCACCCGCAGTGACGAAGACCATGTCGGCACCCGCGAGGGCCTCTTCGATCTCCTCGGCGTGGTCCTCGGCGGCACGACGGCCGACCTCGGGGTCCGCGCCGGCGCCGAGGCCGCGGGTGATCTCGCGGCCGACGTCGAGCTTGACGTCGGCGTCGCTGAGCAGCAGCGCCTGCGCGTCGGTGTTGATCGCGATGAACTCGACCCCACGGAGGCCGAGTTCGATCATCCGGTTGACGGCGTTGACGCCGCCGCCGCCGACACCGACGACCTTGATGACGGCGAGGTAGTTGTGGTTCGTGGTCACGTCAGTCAGGCCTCCGGTTGAACCCTCAACCTCTACTTGAAGTTCAGGGGCAATGCTGGTAGATGTGGTGCTGTCTTCGACGCTACGGGTGGGTTCCGCGCACTGTCGCCCCGCCACGCCGCGTGTCGCCGATCAGGTCGGCAATTCAGTCCTTCGCGCGGATCACGCCGTTGTCCGGCGCCGACACGTCGTACTCGACGACGACACCCGGGTTCCGCGCCGCGTGGTCCTTCACCAGCGCGGCGAGCAGCGCAGCCTTCGCCTCGGAGTCGTCCGGGCTCCCCCACACCACCGTCGACGTGTCGCGCAGCGTCAGGGTCACGTCGTCGGCGGTGGACCCGGCGACCCGCGTGACCTGCGACCGGACGGTCGACGGCAGCGCCAGCACGACCTCGGTCATGGTGCGGAAGCTCGAGGACCCGAGGCGCGCACGGGCGATGTCGGCGAGCGGCATGGTGTCCGGACGCTTCGGCGCCGACTGGACGACGATGCCGGCCGGGTCGACGAGGTCGAACGAGCTGCCGGACTGCACGGCGACGACGGGCGTGCGCTCGGTCACCGTCACCACGAGGGTGTGCGGCGGCGCCTCTTCCGTCACGTAGCTCTCGATGAGCGGGAAGCCCGCGATGTCCTGCTTGATCTCGTCGAAGTCGAGCCGCGCGAGCGGCGTGCCGATCTGGTCGGACAGGGCCTGTCGCAACGCGGTCTCGTCGACGCGGTCGGTGCCCTTGATCTCGATCGTCTGCAGCGCCATGAGCGGCGAGAACACGGCCACCAGGATCGAGACGCCGAGCACGAGCACGATGCCGGCCGCGGTGATCCCGGCGGCGCGACGGTGGCGGCTGCGCCGGGTGAACCGCCGCACCTCGGCGCGCTCGAGCAGGCGACGGCGACGCTTCGCGATGCGCGCCTCACGCGCGGTCTCGGCAGCGCGGACGCCGGCACCGATGGGTGCGTCGTCGTGCTGGACCGGCCGGGAGGCACTCCCCGCGTCGAGCACGTCGGTCACGGTCGCGTCGTGGTCGCCTGCACTGCCCGCCGCGCCCCCGGACGGTCGTCGCGCCCCGTCTCCTCGGGGCGCGTTGCCCGCATCGGGGCGCGAGTCGCGGTGGTCCTCGTCCGGTGTGTACTCGCGCAGGCGGTCGGCGACGGCCCCGAAGCCGGCGCCGACGCGGCGGCCGGCCGCGCCCGCGAGGGTGCCGACGCGGTCGCGCGTCGAGTCGGCGGCATCGGTGGTCGGATCCGCGCCCGCGGACGGTCGTCGCGCCCCGACGCTCGGGGGCGCACCGACCGCTGGGGGGCGCGTCCCGGAGAGCCCGGTGGCCGGGGTGGTGGAGGCCGGGGCCTCGTCGACCGCAGCCGACTCGTCGGGCGTGGGACGGGCCTCCCGGTCGTCGGGTGTGCGCCCGCGGAACGGGAGCCGCGGCATCGAGGGGCCACGACGCTGCCGGGGCGCGTCGGCGCCCTCGACCGGGGTGTCCCTGCGGGCGTCCCCCTCGTCGAACCCCTCGGGTCGCCTCACCGGCCCAACGCTCCCAGCACCTGCGGGATGATCCGGTACACGTCACCGCAGCTGAGCGTCATGATGATGTCGCCGTCGCGGGCGACCGCGGCGGCACGGGCGGCGGCCTCGTCCCAGTCCGGCAGGAACTCCACGCGGGACTGGTCGGCGAACCGTTCCTGCACCAGGGCGCCGGTGACCCCGGGCTCCGGGTCCTCGCGCGCACCGTAGACGTCGAGGACGACCGTGTGGTCGGCGAGCTCCTCGTAGACCCGCGCGAAGTCACCGGCCATCAGACGGGTGCGCGAGTACAGGTGGGGCTGGTGGATGGCGATGATGCGGCCGTCGCCGACGACGTTGCGGGCGGCCTTGAGCGCCGCGGCGACCTCGGTCGGGTGGTGCGCGTAGTCGTCGTAGACCGACACCCCGCGCTCGACACCGTGCAGTTCGAAGCGGCGCTGGGTCCCGCCGAAGGCCTCGAGCCCGCGGATCGCGTCGGCGGCGCTCACCCCCAGGCCGGTCAGGACCGCGAAGGCACCGACGGCGTTGATCGCGTTGTGCCGACCCGGCACGCGGAGGGTCAGGTGGTGTGCCTCGCCGCCGGCGCGGAATGCGACCTCGACGCCCGCGGACTCGATGATCCGCTCGATGCGCACGTCGGCGTCGACGGCCTCGCCGAAGGTGACGACCTCGGGGGCATCGGCACGAGCGCGGATGCCCGCCGTGACGGTCTTCGCGCCGGCGTCGTCGCTCGAGATCACGACGCGCTCGCTCGCCTTCGCGGCGAACTCGACGAACGCCTCGGTGAAGGCCTCCTCGCTGCCGTAGTGGTCGAGGTGGTCGGCGTCGACGTTCGTGATCAGGGCCACGGCGACGTCGTAGAGCAGGAACGAGCCGTCGGACTCGTCGGCCTCGACCACGAACAGGTCGCTCGAGCCCGGCGCCGAACTCGTGCCGAGCGACTGGATGACGCCGCCGTTCACGAAGCTCGGGTCGAGGCCGAGCTCGACCATCGCGGTGACGATCATGCCGGTCGACGTGGTCTTGCCGTGCGCGCCGGCGACCGCGACGAGGCGGTGTTCGGCGATGAGGGCGGCGAGGGCCTGGGACCGGTGCAGCACCGGCAGGCCGCGGCGCTGCGCCTCGAGCAGTTCGGGGTTGTCCGGCCAGAGCGCGCTCGTGACGACGATCGTGTCCGCATCGCCGACGTTCGCAGCGTCGTGGCCGATGTGCACCGCGGCGCCGAGGTCGCGCATGATGCCCGTCGTCTCGGTCTCGCGGGAGTCGCTGCCCGTCACGCGGTGGCCGGCGGCGAGGAACATCCGGGCGATGCCGCTCATGCCGGCGCCGCCGATGCCGACGAAGTGGACGGTGCCGAGGTCGTCCGGGATCGGCTGCGTCAGGTCCGGCTTGATGGTCATGGTTCCTCCGTGGTGCTGGCGGCGCCGTTGCCTCGTGCGGTGCCTCGTGCTGCGTCCAGGACGAGGTCGGTCATCCGGTCCGCGCCGTCGCGGTGTCCGACGCTGCCCGCCCTGACCGTCATGTCCGCGATGCGGGCCCGGTCCTGCAGGATCGTCAGGAGCTGGAACGTCACCCAGTCGGGGTCGAATTCCCCGTCCGCCACGAGCACTGCTCCCCCGGCGTCGACGACGTCCTTGGCGTTGTGCCGCTGCTCGCCGTTGCCGACAGGGTACGGCACGAGCACGCTCGGCAGCCCGACCGCGGTGAGCTCGCAGACCATGCCGGCGCCGGAGCGCGACACGACGAAGTCGCTCGCCGCGTACGCCAGGTCCATCCGGTCGCAGTAGGCGAGCACGTGGTAGCCGTCGAGGTCGCTCGGGCCGATGTCCGACGCCGCCCCGACCACGTGCAGGACCTGCCAGCCGGCGCCCACGATGGTCGCCGCCGACTTGTTGATCGTGCGGTTGATGCTGCGCGCGCCCGAGGAGCCCCCCGTGACGAGGAGCACCGGGCGAGCCGGGTCGAGCCCGAACTCGGCGAGGGCCTCAGCGCGGCTGGCACGGCGGTCGAGCGACTCGATCTCGCGCCGGAGCGGCATGCCGACGACCCGGCCGTGCCGCAGTCGGGTGTTCGAGAAGGTCAGGCCGACGTGCTCGGTGAGGAACGCGGCGAGGCGGTTCGCCAACCCCGGCTTCGCGTTCTGCTCGTGCACGACGATCGGGGTGCCGGTGCGACGAGCTGCGATGTACGCCGGCGCCGCCGCGTAGCCGCCGACGCCGAGGACGACCTCGACCTCGTGCTCGAGGATGATCTGCTCGGTGCGCTTGACCGCCGCGGCGAAGCGCTGCGGGAAGCGCAGGGCCGCGCCGTTCAACTTCCGGGGGAACGGCAGGCGCGGGATCGTCAGGAGCTCGTAGCCGCGCATCGGCACCAGGCGGGACTCCAGGCCCTCGGCGGTGCCCAGGACGAGCACCTCGGCGTCCGGCTCGCGCTCGGTCAGCCGGTCGGCGACCGCGAGCAGGGGGTTGACGTGTCCGGCGGTGCCCCCGCCGGCGAAGAGGTACTTGCTCACCGGAGTCGTCCGTTCGTGGTGGTGCTGTCGAGGGGCGCGTTCGTGGTGCGCGGGACGTTCTTGCCGGGCAGGTCGCGGGCGAACGACAGCACGACGCCGATCGCCACCAGGGTCATGATGAGCGCGGACCCGCCGGCCGAGATCAGCGGTAGTGGGACGCCGAGGACCGGCAGCAGGCCGAGCACCACGGCGATGTTCACGAGCGCCTGGCCGATGATCCACGCCAGGATGCCGCCCGTGACCGTCTTCACGAAGGGGTCGCGAGACTGCCGGATGATCTTGATCATGCCGACGGCGAGCACGACGAACAGTGCGAGGACGACGACGGCGCCGATCAGGCCGAGCTCTTCGCCGATGATCGCGAAGATGTAGTCGTTGTCCGCCTCGGGCAGCCACGACCACTTCGCCTTCGAGTTGCCGAGTCCGACGCCGAACACGCCGCCGGACGCCAGCGCCCACATGCCGTGCACGGGCTGCCAGCACAGGTCGGCGTACTGGTTCGAGTCGGTGCAGCCGGACAGCCACGCGCTGATGCGCACCTGACGGGAGGACGAGGCCATCGTGACGAACGGCAGCATGACCGCCATCGCCGCCAGGCCGACGAGCAGGTGCCGCGCGCGGGCCCCGCCGACGTAGAGCGCGCCGAGGATCAGGATGAGCATGATCATCGCGGTGCCCTGGTCGCCACCGAGGATCACGAGGCCGAGCGACAGGAGCGAGGCGATCCCGATCGGGATGAACACCTCTTTCCAGTCGTCGAGCTTGTCGCGCTTGACGTACATGATCGCGCCGATGCCCAGCACCAGCCCGAGCTTCACGACCTCGGACGGCTGCGCGGTGAACGAGCCGATGCCGATCCAGTTCCGGTTGCCCTGGACGTCGATGCCGAGCGGTGTGTACACGAGGAGCTGCAGGACGAGGGCAGCGCCGAGCAGTCGCATCGCCCACTTCCGCCACAGCCGCGTCGGGACACGACTCGCGATGAGCATGAGCGGGACGCCGAGGACGGCGTACAGACCCTGGCGGGACGCTGCACCGAAGAAGTCGTGCGTCGCGGCGTACTGTTCGACGCTCGACGACGACAGCACCATCACGACGCCGAAGACGACCAGGAAGAGTGTGACGCCGAGGATCGTGTAGAAGGTGCTGGACTCGGCGACGAAGACGTTCTTGACGGCGACGAGTGCACCGTTCGTGCGACGCGGGTTGCCCGTCGCCGGCGTGCTACGACTGTTCGGAAGATCCGTCGTCGCCATCGGCGTTGCCTCCCAGGTGCTCGTGGACCGCCGCCGCGAAACGACGCCCCCGGTCGGCGTAGGAGCCGAACTGGTCGAACGACGCAGCCGCCGGGGCGAGGAGGACCGTGTCGCCCGGCCTCGCGACCGATGCGGCATGCCGGACCGCCTCGGGCATGACCTGATCAGTGTCCGTCGTCTCCACCTGGAGCACCGGCACCCCGGACGCGTGTCGCGCGAATGCCTCCAGGACGGGGGTCCGGTCGGTGCCGATCACGACGACGGCACGGACCTCCGGGCCGAAGCGTGCGACGAGCCCGTCGACGTCGACGCCCTTGAACAGACCGCCGACGATCCACACCACGGTGTCGAACGACGCGAGCGAGGCGGTGGCGGCGTGCGGGTTCGTGGCCTTCGAGTCGTCGACCCACGCGATGCCGGCCGACTCCGCCACGAGCTCCGTACGGTGGTGGTCGGCGCGGAAGGCCCGGACGGCGGAGCGGATCGCACTCGGCTGGACGGTGCCGGCTCGGGCGAGGGCCGCGGCGGCCAGGACGTTCATGGTCATGTGCGGGCTGGCGAGCCCGGCGACCTCGAGGTCGGCGACGGTCGACAGTTCGAGCGCACTGTTCCGACGGTCCTCGGTGAAGGCGCGGTCGCAGAGGACGTCCTCGACGATGCCGACGTCACCGGGCGCGGGCACGCCCGGCGTGAAGCCGACGGCGCGGCAGCCCTCGACGACGTCGGCGTCCTGCACCATGTCGCGCGTGACGTCGTCGGCGGTGTTGTAGACGCACGCCATCACGGTGCGCTCGTAGACCTTGGCCTTCGCGGCGCGGTACGCCGCGGCGGAGCCGTGCCACTCGAGGTGGTCGTCGGCGATGTTCAGGCAGGCGCTCGCGAGCGGCACGACCGCGCCGTCGCCCGAGGTCGCCATGTAGTGCAGCTGGTGACTGGAGAGCTCGACGACGAGCACGTCGTAGCCGTCCGGGTCGCGCACGACGTCGAGCACCGGCACGCCGATGTTGCCGCACGCGACCGCGCGCAGGCCGCCGGCCTCGTACATCGCGGTCGTGAGCTGCGTCGTGGTGGTCTTGCCGTTCGTGCCCGTGATCGTGATCCACGGCGCCGCGACCGGACCGCGCACGACCTTGTCGCGCACGCGCCAGGCGAGCTCGATGTCGCCCCAGACGGTGCTGTTCCGGGCGGACCACTCGACGGTCGCGTTGTGCGGCGGCAGGCCGGGCGACACGATGACGACGTCCGGTGCCTGCTCCTGCAGCGCGGCCGGCACGGTGTCGAGCGGCGTCTGCACGAAGCGCGCGCCGATGACGTCGAGCAGCTCGACGCTGTCCGACGGCGCGTCGGACGAGTAGACCGTCACCGCACTGCCGAGCTCCACCAGGGTGTCGGCGACCGAGAACCCGGTCGCGCCGAGCCCGAGGACGGCGACGTTCAGGCCCTTCCACCCCTCGGAGTACCAGCTGTCGAGGGACTGGAGGCGGGAGGACGAGGACACCGGGTCAACCAACGCGTGCGATCCATTCGAGGTAGAAGAGGCCGACCCCCGCGGCGACGAAGAGCCCCGCGATGATCCAGAACCGGACGACGACCGTCACCTCGGCCCACCCCTTCAGCTCGAAGTGGTGGTGCAGCGGACTCATCCGGAAGATCCGCTTGCCGTGGGTGATCTTGAAGTACGCCCGCTGCAGGATGACCGAGCCGGTGACGATGAAGAACAGGCCGCCGATCAGGATGAGCAGGAGCTCGGTGCGGCTGAGGATCGCGAGACCCGCCAGCGCCCCACCGAGGCCGAGCGAACCGGTGTCGCCGAGGAAGATCTGCGCCGGCGAGGTGTTGTACCAGAGGAAGCCGATGAGCCCACCGCAGACCGCGGCCGCGACGACCGCCAGGTCGAGCGGATTGCTCACGGTGTAGCAGGCGTGCTCCGTGTTCGCGTCGAGACGGGCACCACCGCAGATCTGGTTGGACTGCCAGAAGCCGATGATGACGTACGAGCCGATCGCCAGGATGCTCGAGCCGGTCGCGAGACCGTCGAGGCCGTCCGCGACGTTGACGCCGTTCGACGTCGACACCGTGAGCAGCACGATCCAGGCCAGGAACAGCACGGTGCCGATGACCGTGCCGAGCGCCATGAAGTCGAGCCACGGGATGTCCCGGATCGCGGAGATCATGGTCGACGCCGGGGGCCTGCCGTTCGACGTCGGCACCACGAGGGCGACCGTGGCGAAGATGACGCCGACGATGACCTGGCCGAGGACCTTGGCCCACCCGCCGAGCCCGAGGCTCCGCTGGCGCCGGACCTTGAGGAAGTCGTCGATGAACCCGACGAAGCCCAGCCCCACCATGAGGAACAGCACGAGCAGGCCGGACAGGGTGATCGAGTCACGTCCGACCAGGTGGCCGACGAAGTACCCGATCACGGCGCCGATGATGAGGACGATGCCGCCCATCGTCGCGGTGCCGCGCTTGGTGTGGTGCGACTGCGGACCGTCGTCACGGATGAACTGCCCCCACCCGAGACGGTGGAAGAGCTTGATGAAGAACGGGGTGAGCAGCAACGTGAACACCAGCGACGTAGCGCCGGCGATGAGGAGCGCGATCATTCGGTGACACCTCCGAGGCGGTCGCCGAGGAATCGCAGTTCGGCCGACTTCGAGGACTTGACCAGGACCACGTCGCCGGGGCGGAGCATGTCCTGGAGTGACCGGACGGCGTCGTCGACGTCCTCGATGAACACCGACTCGCCGTCCCACGATCCCTCGAGGGTGGCGGCCTGGTGGATGGGCATCGCGCCGCGGCCGACGACCACGAGCTGTCCGATGCCGAGACGGACGACGAGCCGACCGATGCGGTCGTGCTCCTCGGTCGAGAACTCGCCGAGCTCGGCCATCTCGCCGAGCACGGCGACGGTCCGCTCCCCCGGACGCACGATCTGCGCGAGGGTCCGCAGCGCCGCTGCGGTCGAGTCCGGCGACGCGTTGTAGGCGTCGTTGATGACGGTGACGCCCTCGGGGCCGCCCTGCAGCAGCTCCATGCGCCAGCGCTCGGCGCGCGTCATCGACGCGAGCGCCGCGGCGCCGTCGGCGAGCGGGACGCCCCAGCGGTGGGCGACCGTCAGGGCGGCGGCCGCGTTCATCGCGTGGTGCTCACCCAGGATCGCGAGGCGCACGTCCACGTGATCCGGGCCTCCAGGCTGGGTACCGTCCGTCGGACGGTCGCCTTCCTGATCGACGGGAGGCGCGGTGAGGGTGAAGCGGGTGCCGCTGCGGTCCGTCTCGATGCCGGTGATGCGGTAGTCGGCATCCGCCGACGTGCCGAAGCCGACCACTTGGGCGGCCGTCAGGTCGCGCATCGACGCGACCCGGTCGTCGTCGACGTTGAGCAGTGCGGTCGCGGAGGCGGGCAGGTCGGTGACCATCTCTGACTTCGCGCGCTGCGTCGCCTCGATGCCGCCGAACTCGCCGGCGTGCGCCAGGCCCACCTTGAGCACGACACCGACGTCCGGCTCGGCGATCCGGACGAGCGCCGCGATGTGGCCGACGCCGCTGGCCCCCATCTCGACGACCAGGAACCGGGTGTCGTCCGTGACCCGGAGCATCGAGATCGGTGCCCCGACGTGGTTGTTGAAGGACCCCTCGGGCGCGACGGTCTCGCCGTGCTGCTCGAGGATCGTCCGGAGCATGTTCTTCGTGCTCGTCTTGCCGTTCGAGCCGGTGATGCCGACGACCTTGAGCGGTGCCGGACGCCCCTCGGCGTCGACGCGGTCGGCGGAGGCCATCCGGACCCGGGTGACGACCTCGTGGGCGAGCGCAGCGAGTGCTGCGTACCCGTCCGCGACGACGATCTGCGGCGCGGTGGTCTCGACGCGCTCGGGCGTGATGACCAACGCGGCACCGGCTTCGGTCGCGGCGGGCACGAATCGGCGCCCGTCCGTGACCTCGCCGGGCAGGGCGAAGAAGACACTGCCGGGGCGGACCAGGCGGGAGTCGGTCTCGACCGAGCCCTCCACCACCAGGTCGCCGGGCTCGGCGACGTCGGTCGCCTGGGCACCGCCGATCAGCTCGCCGCCGACCGCTGTGGCGATCTCGGCGAGGGTGAGCGCGATCATCGGAGGTCCTCGGCCGGACCGGAGTTCGGCTCCCAACCGGCTTCGCGCAGGGCCTGACGGGCCTCGTCGCGTGCCGAGTAGGGGGTGCGGACACCGGCGATGTCGCGGTAGTCCTGGTGACCCGGGCCGGCCCAGAGGATGGAGTCGCCTTCGCCGAGCAGACCGACGGCCAGGCGGATGGCGGCCTCGGGCGGGCTCACCTCGTGCAGCTCGTGGTCCGGGAACGCCTCGAGCGCAGCGTCGACCAGGGTCTTCCGGATCGACGCGGCGTCCTCGAAGCGGGGGTGGTGGTCGGTGACGACGAGGATGTCGCTGCCGGCCGCCGCGACGCGGGCCATGTCGCCGCGCTTCGTGGTGTCGCGGTCGCCGTCGGCGCCGAACAGCATGAGGACCTTGCCGGACGTGAACTGGCGGACGGCCGCGAGGGTGTTCTCGAACGCATCGGCGCTGTGGCCGAAGTCGACGTAGACGCTCGGGCCGTGCTCGCCCGAGACACGCTCGGTCCGGCCGGGCAGGTAGCACTCGATGGCGGAGACGCGGCGCACGTCGCCGTCGCGGTCGCTTCGGGCCTCGTGCTCGTCGCGGTCGTCCTCGTCGGGGTAGCGGCGGTGGTTGCTGTCGAGCGCGTGCGCGATGGCCCCGAGCTCGAAACCGCCCTCGACCAGCATGACGATCGCCAGTGCGGCGTTCGCGGCCATGTGCCAGCCGATCAGGGGCACACGGGTGGTGAGCTCGCGGCCCTCGGGACCGGTCAGGCGGAACTCGGTGTACGCGGCGTGCGCCTCGACGATGTCGACGTGCCACTCGGCCTCGACGTCCGGGTGCACGGTGATCGTCGTGACCGGGATGCGGGAGTCCTGCACCACGCGGTGGCCCCAGTCGGTGTCCAGCGAGACGACGCCGCGACGGGCGTGCTCGGGCTGGAACAGCGGGAGCTTCGCCTGGTAGTACTCCTCCATGTCGGCGTAGTCGTCGAGGTGGTCGTGCGACAGGTTCGTGAAGGCCGCGACGTCGAAGACGATGCCGTCGACCCGGTGGCGGCTGAGGGCCTGCGCGCTCACCTCGACGGCGACCGCGCGCACCTCGCTCTCGCGCATCCGGGCGAGGAGCGCGTGCATCTCGCTGGCCTCGGGCGTGGTGAGGCGGCTCGTCACGCTGAGCGTGCCGATGTGGCGCTCGGCGGTCGAGCTCAGGCCGGTGACCAGGCCGAGCTGCTTGAGGATCCCCTCGAGGATGTACGACGTGCTGGTCTTGCCGTTCGTGCCGGTGACGGCGAACAGCTGCGGCAGGTCGGTGGCCTCGTCCGGGTGGGTGCGGTACACCCAGGCGGACACGTCGCCCAGGGCAGCACGGGGGTCGTCCACGACGAGGACCGGCAGGCCTGCCGCTCGTGCGCTCTCCACGCCCGCGTCGTCGGTCAGGACGGCCACGGCACCGCGCTCGGCGGCCTCGGCGGAGAACTCCGCGCCGTGCCGGTTCGCACCGTGCACGCCGACGAAGACGTCACCCGGCTGCACCTCGGCGGCGCTCAGCGTGACACCGGTCGTCTCGACGGCGTCGAGGGAACCGACGACGCGGAGGCCGAACGCGTTCGCGAGTTCGGCGACCGCCCTCGGGGTCGGGTGTTCGGGCCGGAGGACCGGGGGGATCCGTGCGGACAAGTGTTCCTTCTTCCTCACCACGTGGACGGGTAGAGCTTCGCCTCGGACGCGGAGGGGGCTACTCGGTACTTCTCGAGCACCTGGGACATGAGTGTGCGGAACGCCGGAGCCGCTCCGCTCGACCACTTGTTGGTCTGCGGCTTCGTGAACGTCACCGTGACAACATACTGGGGGTCTTCGGCGGGTGCCATTCCGGCCACCGAGGTGATGCGCTGACCGCCGTAGCCCTTCGAGCCCTCGGCCACCTCGGCGGTACCGGTCTTCGCGGCGATGTTGTAGCCGGAGATCGGCTTCATGCCCACGAGCGTGCCGCCCGTGACCACGCTCTGGAGCATGTCGGTGACCTGGGTCGCAGCATCGGCGGACACGACGCGCTGCTTCTGCACGTCGGGCGCGTCGATGGTCGTGCCGTCCGAGGTGGTGCAGCCCTTGACGAAGTGCAGCGGGATCCGGACACCGTCGTTCGCGATGGTCTGGAACACGCTGGCGACCTGGACCGCGGTCGTCGAGATGCCCTGGCCGAACATCGAGTTGATGTTCGTCTGCTGGTCCCAGTTCGGGCTCGAGCCGTAGTCCATCGATGGCTGGCCCGGGTAGTCGATCGCCGACTCCGGCTCGAACAGTCCGAACTTCTGCATGTAGTCGTACCGCTGCTGAGCCGTCAGCCGGGCCCCGAGCTCGGTGATGCCGACGTTCGACGAGTTCTGCAGGATGCCGGTCAGCGTCAGGTTCTCGGTCTCGTGGAACTCGGAGTCGTGGATCGTGCCGCCCCAGGGGAAGGTGCGCGAGTACGGCACGACCGCCTGGTCGGTGGGGCTCGACTTGCCCTGGTCGATCAGGGCCGCGGCGATGGCGGCCTTGATCGTCGATCCGGGCTCGTAGCTCGCCGTGAGCGCCCGGGAACCGAACGCCCCCTTGTCGGTGGTGGCGTCCACGTCGTTCGGGTCGACGGTCGGGTAGTCGGCGACCGCGAGCAGCTCACCCGTCTTCACGCTGGTGACCGTGGCCGTGGCGGACTCGGCCTGCAGGGACTTCGCGGCGGACGCGATGGTCTGCAACGCCATGTACTGCAGGTCGCTGTCGATCGTGGTGACGAGCGTGCCGCCGTCCTTGGCCTGCTTCTTCGTCACGGTGCTGCCGGGCAGCTGGACACCATCCTCACCGCGCTCGTACGTCTCCGAGCCGTTCGTGCCGGCGAGGCACTTGTTGTAGGCGTACTCCAGGCCGGCCTGTGCGCCGTCGGTGCCCATGAAGCCGGTGACGTTGCCCGTGGTCGCACCCGTCGGGTAGACCCGCGACGCCTGCTGCTCCTTGTAGATCCAGGGGATGCCGAGGTCGGTGACGGCCTCGTAGTGCTTCACGTCGAGGCCCTTGACCAGGTACGCGAAGTCCGACTTCGGGTTCGCTGCGATGTTCTTCCGCATGGTCGCGACGTCGCCACCCGAGGCCTTCGCCAGGGCGGTGAGCGCCGTCGACACGCTGATGTCCTTGACCCGGGTCCCGCCGAGCTTCCCCTTGAAGGCCTTGACCAGGCGCGGGGCGGTGGTGATGTTGTACCGGGTGACGCTGTCGGCGAGTTCCGTGCCGTTGCGGTCGACGATCGACCCGCGGGTGCCGTAGATCGTCACCGGGATGCTGCGCTTCTGCGTCGACTGCTCGTTGAGGGCCGAGGCCTGCACGACCTGGATGTCGACGAGGCGGACCACGAAGACACCCACCAGGGCGATCACGGCGATCATCACGATGCTGTAGCGCAGTCGGCGGTTGCGGATCGTCTTCGTCACGCGGTGCGGTCCTTCCCGGATGGTGCTGAGGGTGGTTCAGACCCGCAGGTCACCGGGTGGAGGGCGCCTGGAGCTGGTTCGCGTCGGACTCTACGGAGGACTTCGAGGAACCCCCGTCCGACGCGCTGGCGCCGCTCGTCTTCTCAGACGCGGCGGTGCCGGTGCTGTCGGTGCCGGCGCTGTCGGTGCCGGCGCTGGCGGTGCCGGCGCTGGCGGTGCCGGCGCTGGCGGTGCCGGTCGTCGAGCCCGTCTCCTTGCTCGTCGACGTGTCGCCCTGCTTCGCAGCGAGGGGGACGTCGTTCAGCAGGGAGTTCGGCACCTGGTTCTCGGTGCTCGCGGTGGCTTGGTCGGCGACCGCCGGGGTCGGCGTGCCGTAGACCCGGCCCGTCTTCGGGTCGAGGTACACCGGTGTGGAGTTCGCGATCATCCCGAGGGACTGCGCGTTGCGGGCCAGGTTCTGCGGCGAGTCGAGCACACGGAGTTCCTCGGACAGCGACTGCTGCGTGCGGGACAGGTTCGTCTGCTCCGTGCCGAGCGCGCTCAGCGTGTAGGCCCCCTGGCTGAGCACCATGCTGATGCCGAGCTGGGCGAGCAGCAGGACGCCGAGTGCGACGACCGCGGTGACGGCGTAGCCGATGCGGGGACGTGCACGGCGCTGGGCCGCGGTCGGCGTGACCTCGACGAGCTCCGGTCGGCGCTGGCGGTCCGGGCGCGGGGCGCGGGACGGGACGACGGCGGGGTCGACGAGTGCGAGGTTCGTGCTCATGTCACTTCCGGATCCGCTCGGCCGCGCGCAGGCGCACGGGTGTTGCTCGGGGGTTGGCGGCGCGCTCGGCCTCGTCGGCCAGCTCGGCGCCCTTGACGATCAGGGAGAAGGTGGGGGCGTGCTCGGGGAGCTCGACCGGCAGCCCGGCGGGGGCGCTCGACTTCGTGCGCGCCACCAGTGCCCGCTTGACGATGCGGTCCTCGAGCGACTGGTACGACTCGACGACGATGCGACCGCCGACCGCGATGGCGTCGAGCGCCGCCGGGATCGCGCGTTCGAGGACGCTGAGTTCGGCGTTCACCTCGATGCGCAGCGCCTGGAACACGCGCTTCGCGGGGTGGCCCTGGCGCTGGATCGCGACCGGGGTCGCGTCGTGGAGCACCTGCACCAGGTCGCCCGACATCTCGAACGGCACGCTCGCGCGGCGGTCGACGATGGCCCGGGCGTAGCGGCCGGCGAGCTTCTCCTCGCCGTAGCGCTGGAAGATGCGGCGCAGTTCGCCCTCGTCGTAGGTGGCCAGGACGTCGGCTGCGGTCTGCCCCTCGGTCCGGTCCATGCGCATGTCGAGCGGGGCGTCCTGGCTGTACGCGAAGCCGCGCTCGGCCCGGTCGAGCTGCAGCGAGCTGACCCCGAGGTCGAAGAGCACGCCGTCGACCTGACGGAAGCCCTCGCCCTCGATCGCGTCGACGATGCCGTCGTACACGGTGTGCACCAGGCGGACGCGGTCGCCGAACCGGGCGAGGCGCTCCCCGGCGATGCCGAGGGCGTCGGTGTCACGGTCGAGGCCGATCAGCGTCAGGTCCGGGAAGCGCTCGAGCAGCCCCTCGGAGTGTCCGCCCATGCCGAGCGTGGCGTCCACGACGACCTTGCCCGGCCCGTCGAGCGTCGGCGTGAACAGGTCGACGATGCGCTCGAGCATCACCGGGGTGTGCGGGAAGCGTGGTGTCCCGTTGTCGTTGTCGTTGTCGTTGTCGGCCATGTGCAGCCCCTCGTCTTCCGGGCCGCGGGTCCGGATCCCCATCCATGCGACCTGACATCGGGGAAGTGATGTCAGGGCTTCACGGCTGGGAGTCCCGATCCACGGATCAGAAGATCCCCGGGATCACCTCCTCGTCGTTGTCGGCGAACGCCTCTTCGGCTTCGGCGTAGTAGGCCTCCCACGCAGTGGTCGACCAGATCTCGGCACGGTCACCGCTGCCGATGACCGTCAGGTCCCGCTCGAGCCCCGCGTACTCACGGAGGTTCTGCGGGATCGTCACGCGGTTCTGCTTGTCGGGCTGTTCAGCGCTGGCCCCCGAGAGGAACAGGCGCATGTAGTCCCTGGTGCGCTTCGACGTCATCGGTGCGGTCCGGATGCGCTCGTGGAGTTCCTCGAACGTCCGGGCGCTGAAGACCACGACGCAGCGTTCCTGGCCGCGGGTCATCACGAGTCCCCCGGACAGTTCGTCCCGGAACTTTGCGGGGAGGATCACGCGACCCTTCTCGTCGAGCTTCGGGGCATGAGTACCGAGCAGCACGTCGGGCCTCCCCTCCGCTCCACCGGACCGTTGCAAGCCCCACTTTACTCCACTGCCCTCCCCCCGGCCAGGATTCCGCTCCCTTTTCGGCCTGTGGCACCCCTTTTGGGGCCGTTTCGGCAGCTTTGAGAGCCGCACAGCCGTGGCGGATGCCCGTCGTGCCGGGGATCCGGGCGGGAGCGGCGGGTGTGGAGGAAAGTGGAGGACTTTCGCAGCCAGTGGAGCGCCCCGTGGCGCGGCGAGGTGCGGCGGCGTGTGGCGGGGGTGCGGAGGCGTGTGGCGAGGGTGCGCCGGCGTGTGGCGCGCTGCTGCTCGGCGGTGCTCGGCGCCGTGGCGTCTGCGCCCGATCGCTCCCGCGACGCCCCTGCCACGCCCCCTGCCACGCTCTCACCACGCCCGAGCCATCGCACCGAGGTTCCACGACATGCCGCGCGCAGGTCGCCGAGGTTCCACGGAGGGACGCCCGAGCGCGCGAGATGCCGAGATTTCGGAACCTCGACGACGCTCGACGCGGGGCGCCCCCGGGAACGCTCGACGACGCTCGACGCGGGACGCCCCGGGCACGCGAAACGGGGCCGGCCCGAAGGCCGGCCCCGTCACGAGGGAGGAGTGTGGAGGGCTGCTACTGCCCCTGGTCGTTCCGCTTGTCCCAGCGGTCGTTCATGCGGTCCATGAAGGACCCGCCGCCACCGCCGCCACTGGCAGGACGAGCCGAACCACCGGACGCCGGAGCACCCGGTCGGGCGGGCTTCGCCTTCGGGGCACGCATGCCCGGGCGCAACGCGAAGAGGACACCGGCGAGCATCACGACGAAGCCGAGGATGCCCAGCAGCGGGGCCTTGATCACGAGACCGACGATCACGATCGCGACGCCGGCGAGTGCACCGAGCACTCCGAGCGTGATGGCTGTGTACGTCGGACGACCCTGTCGACGTGTGACACGCGCCACGAAATCGGAATCGTTCTGGTAGAGGCTGCGCTCCATCTCTTCGAGAAGGCGCTGCTCCTGTTCCGAGAGCGGCATCTTGGTTCCCTCTGTTCCTGGGATCGACGCGGGGTTGAACAACCGGGCTGGAAAACACTCGGTTGAGTGGACCGATTCTATGTCCCAACCGCTCCACTAGGGTAGGGACTGTGGCTGAGAGTACGCGATTAGTGGACCTCGTATCGGCGCGTATCGACCGGGCACTCGACGAGCAGCGTGAACGGCTCCTCGCGATCAGCCCCGATCTCGCACCGTTCGACCTGTACGCCCGAGATCTGCTGTCCGGCGGCAAGCGCTTCCGGGCGCTGTTCTGCTACTGGGGATGGCAGTCGGTGGCGGGCCGTTCGGGCTCGTTCGACCCGCTCGCCGAGGGCTCCCGCCAGACCACGGCCGAGGCGATCGTCACGGTCGCCGCAGCGCTCGAGGTCTTCCACGCAGCGGCGCTCGTGCACGACGACATCATGGACCGCTCGGACACCCGCCGTGGGCGTCCCGCAGCACACCGCCGGTTCGAGTCCCTCCACCAGGAGTCCGGCTTCGTCGGCGACCGCGGGCAGTACGGCACGAACTCGGCGCTGCTGCTCGGTGACCTGCTGCTGTCCCTCAGCGACTCGGTGTTCGACGAGGGCCTCGCGCTCCTCGACCCGGTGCGCGCCCGCATCGTGCGCCAGGAGTTCCACGCGATGCGCCTCGACGTCACCGCGGGCCAGTACCTCGACGTGCACGAGGAAACGGCCTGGCCCGTCATCGACGAGTCCGAGCACCTGCTCCGCGCCCAGCGCGTCATCGTCTTCAAGTCCGCGAAGTACTCGATCGAGGCACCGCTCGTCATCGGCGCGCTGGTGGCCGGCGCGAGCGACTCGCAGCTGGAGGGCCTCCGCGCCTTCGGGCTCCCCCTCGGCGTCGCCTACCAGCTGCGCGACGACATGCTCGGCGTGTTCGGCGACCCCGAGGTCACCGGCAAGCCCGCCGGCGACGACCTGCGCGAGGGCAAGCGGACCGTGCTCATCGCCTCGGCCCGCAAGGCGCTGGCCAGTGGCCCGCGGCAGCTGCTCGACGAGCTCCTCGGCGACCCCGACCTCGACGAGGAGCAGGTGCAGATGCTCCGCGCCACCCTCACCGAGTCCGGTGCGGTCGCCGCGGTCGAGCGTTCCATCGACCGGCACGTGCAGCGCGCGAAGGCGGCGCTCGACGCGTCGCCGTTGACGCCGTCGGCACGGGAGCAGCTCGCGTCGCTGGCCGACACGGTCAGCCGCCGGTCGTCGTAGACGCGACACCAGGACAGACGGGAGGCCCGGTGCCAGCTGGCACCGGACCTCCCGTCTGCTCGGAACGCGTCTAGAGCAGTGACTGGGCCACGCGACGCACCTCGGCCTTGCGACCGGCGCGCAGCGCCGCGATGGGCGAGACGCCCATCGAGTCGTCGACGGTGAGCATCCAGCGGACCGCCTCGTCGTCGGTGAAGCCGTTGTCGCTGAGCACGGTCAGGGTGCCACGCAGCTCGGGCATGGGCTCGCGGTCCTCGAGGAACTCGCTCGGCACGCGCAGGACACCGCCGACGCGGGCCGCCAGCAGGGTCTTCTCCTCGAACAGGCGGTGGATCCGGCCGGGGCTGGTGCTGAACAGGTCCACCAGTTCGGGGACGGTCAGCCAGCGCTCGGAGAGGGAGAGGTCGTCGACGGGTGCAGCACTCACACGCCCATGGTGCCAGAGCGGGGCACCGAGTGAGTACGCACCGTTCGTCACATTCGTCACACGCACCACATCCGGCTCTCTGGTTGACTTGGGAATCACACCATGCCAGCGTTGTGCCACCTGTGAGTGCGCGCATGCACGCGCACGGGACAGTCGAGATCAGGAGAAACCGTGGACAACGCTGCAGACGAAGCCGCCCGGCGCGCACGATCCGCCCGGTTCGCGACCATGCCCATCGTCCTCGCGGGCACGATCGCGGTGACCGCCGGCCTGACCGGCCCCATCGCGCACGCCGAACCGCGCCACGACGACGCGGACTCGAACCACAAGCGCCATGTCGACCAGGACCGCAACGTCGGCAACCGTCCGGTCTTCGGCACCGCGGTCGCACGTCCGTCGCAGACCGTCGTCACGACGGTCGCCGCGACGACGAAGGCAGCCGCCCCCACGACCTACACCGTCCGTCAGGGCGACACGGTCTCGGGCATCGCCGCCCGCTTCGGCCTGTCGGCGCAGGAGGTCCTGGTGCGCAACGGCCTCGGCTGGAACACGATCATCCACCCCGGGCAGACGCTGCACCTGGCGTCGACACCCGCGGTGACGACGGCGCGCACGACCACGAGCGCCGGATCGACGTCCGGGTCCGGGTCGGGATCGAGTACCTCGAGCTACCACGTGAAGTCGGGCGACACCGTGTCCGGCATCGCGTCGCGGGTCGGCGTGTCGACGACCGCGCTCCTCAGCGCCAACAAGCTCTCGCAGCGCAGCGTGATCTACCCCGGCCAGACGCTCCGGGTACCGCACGGCTCGTCCGGTGGCGGCTCGGTGTCCACGGCCGCAGCGTCGTCAGGTTCGTCGAAGTCGAAGTCGAGTGTGAAGATCTCCTCGGGCGACACGATCGGCTCGATCGCTGCGTCCCACCACGTCTCCGTCGCCGCGCTGCTGTCGGCGAACGGCCTGACCTACACGAGCACGATCTACGCGGGCAAGACCCTCGTCATCCCGTCGTCGAGCACTGCTGCGACGACCGCCACGGCGCCGTCGCGCGCCGCGGTGAGCGCCGCCGTCGGACTGAGTGCCGAGCAGCGCCAGAACGCGGCCACCATCGTCGCCGTCGGCCGCTCCCTCGGGGTGTCCGACCGCGGCATCGTGGTGGCCCTGGCCGCCGCGATGCAGGAGTCGAGCCTGCGCAACCTGCCCCACGGCGACCGCGACTCGGTCGGCCTGTTCCAACAGCGGCCGAGCCAGGGCTGGGGCAGCGCGGCGAAGCTGCAGGACCCGGCGTACGCGACGAAGCTGTTCTTCGGCGGTCGCAGCAACCCGAACGTCGGCAAGACCCGCGGGCTGCTCGACGTGCCCGGGTGGTCGTCGATGAGCATCACCGACGCCGCCCAGGCCGTGCAGCTCTCCGCGTACCCCAAGGCCTACGCCAACTGGGCGAGCGCCGCCCAGGGCTGGCTGGCCACCCTCTGAGTCTCATCCGGAAGATCGAGATTGGGTCACGACCGGTGCGCCGGTGCGGTGTCGTGCAGTCTCGATTCGTAGAATGCCGCCGATGACCACCAACGCCGCCACGGATCCGATGATCGGTCGCATGATCGATCAGCGGTACCGCGTCCGCTCCCGCATCGCGCGCGGGGGCATGGCGACCGTGTACCTCGCGACCGACGTCCGCCTCGAGCGACGCGTCGCGATCAAGATCATGCACGGGCACCTGGCCGACGACCAGGCCTTCCGTGAGCGCTTCATCCAAGAGGCGAGGTCCGCCGCGCGGCTGTCCCACCCGAACCTGGTCGGCGTCTACGACCAGGGCGCCGAGGACGACACCGCCTACATCGTCATGGAGTACATCCCGGGCATCACGCTGCGGGATCTGCTGCAGGAGCACCATGCCCTGACGCCGGAGCAGGCGACGGACATCCTGCGGGCCGTGCTGGCCGGCCTCGCCTCGGCCCACCGCGCCGGCATCGTGCACCGCGACCTGAAGCCCGAGAACGTCCTGCTCGCCGACGACGGCCGCATCAAGCTCGGCGACTTCGGCCTGGCCCGGGCGACGACGGCCAACACCGCGACCGGGGCCGCCCTGCTCGGCACGATCGCGTACCTCTCCCCCGAGCTCGTCACCCGTGGCGCCGCCGACTCGCGCAGCGACATCTACGCGCTCGGCATCATGCTCTACGAGATGCTCACCGGCGAACAGCCCTACAAGGGCGAGCAGCCGATGCAGATCGCCTACCAGCACGCGAACGACACGGTGCCGGTCCCGAGCGCCGCGGTGTCCGGCGTCCCGCCCGAGCTCGACGAACTCGTCGCCTGGTCGACCGCCCGCGACCCCGAGGACCGTCCGCGCGACGCCCGCGAGATGCTCGACCACATGGCGGGCAACCAGCAGCGCGCCACGGGCCAGTACCGGACCGCCGTGCTGCGGCCCGAGAACGCGACCGCGATCCTGCCGTCCGGCGGCGAGGCCGCTGCCGGGCTCGGCGCTGCTGCCGCTGGTGCCCGCGCTGCTGCCGCCGACGCACCGGCTGCCACCGATGCCACGGCGATCATCGACAGCCCCGACCGCCAGCGTCCCACGGCACGAAACCGCAACACCGGTCCGGGCCCGCGCCGCACGGGCGCGCAGCCCGGGGTGCTCTCGCCCGCGGGACAGCGCCTGGCCGACCTCTCCGCGAAGCGTCGCAAGCGCGGCTGGATCGCGCTGTCGGTCTTCGTCGTGCTCCTGCTCATCGGCGCGGGCTTCGGCTGGTACTTCGGGCCGGGGCCGGGTGGCAACGTGCGCATCCCCGAAGTGACGGGCAAGTCGGTCTCGCAGGCCCGGCAGCTGCTCGAAGCCCAGGGCCTGCACGCGGCGTCGAAGACCGGAACCCGGTTCGACGCCGTCGTCGCGAAGGGACAGGTGTCCATCACCAAGCCGGCCGCGAAGCGCGAGGTGCAGAAGGGCACGTCGGTGCAGCTCGTCGTGTCGAACGGGCCGAAGATGATCGCGCTGCCGGCCATCGTCGGGCAGCCGATCTCGACCGTCACCGCGGCGCTCGACGACGACTTCGAGCTGCAGGACAACCGGTACGAGTTCTCGGCCGACGCTGCGAAGGACACCGTCATCGCGGCGACCGGCCGGGCCTCGGGCGGCGAGGCCCTCGACCTGACGTCGGTCAAGGCCTACGGCGAGACCGGCCCGGTCACGCTGACGGTGTCCCTCGGCGCCGTTCCGGACGTCGTCGGCAAGACCGTCGAGCAGGCCTCCGCCGAGCTCGACGCGGTCGGCCTGATCCTCGGCGCCCAGACCGAGGAGTTCGACGAGGACGTCCCCTCCGGGCAGATCGTCTCCGCGAAGGTGCAGGACTCCCCCGCCGTGCGCGGCAGCGCGATCGACGTCGTCGTCTCGAAGGGCCCGACGCCGATCACCCTGCCCGAGGACGGCGTCGTCGGCTCGACCATCAACGAGGCCACCGCGACCCTCGAGGGCCTCGGCCTCAAGGTCGCCGTTCCCGACTGCACGAACATCCTGTGCGGCTTCTACGACTGGAAGTCGTCGCTGCCGGTGACCGGCACCGACCCGGGCCCCGGAGCCACGGTGTACCGCGGCGACACGGTGACGCTCTCCTACGACCAGTAGGCGGTCGCGCCCGCCCCGTCCGGTCCGGTCCGCCGAAGCGACACCTGTCCGCACGGCCTCGCCGAAGGCACCGCGAAA
Source organism: Curtobacterium sp. VKM Ac-2884 (assembly GCF_015350945.1). NCBI lineage: Bacteria > Bacillati > Actinomycetota > Actinomycetes > Micrococcales > Microbacteriaceae > Curtobacterium > Curtobacterium sp. VKM Ac-2884. The sequence goes on along the minus strand of NZ_JADKSA010000006.1, from coordinate 122,945 downwards.
GCGACAGTGTGCCGTCGGACATCGGCGGCACACTGTCGCTTTCGCGGACCGGCGCGGCCGATGCCTCGTGAAGCGGGCAGTGGACGCAACCGGCACGCCGGACGGGAGGCGCGGCACGGAGCCGCCACGGGCCTCCCGTCCGACACGCGGAAGCGACAGAACCCCGCGAACAGTTCGCGGGGTTCTGTCGCTCTGGCGGGACTGACGCGACCCGCTGCGCGCTACGCGCGCACGTGCGGGTGCGCGCCGAGCTCCTCGGCCACGAGGAACGCGAGCTCGAGCGACTGCATGTGGTTCAGCCGCGGGTCGCAGAGCGACTCGTAGCGGGTGGCGAGGGTGGCCTCGTCGATGTGCTCCGACCCGCCGAGGCACTCCGTGACGTCGTCACCGGTGAGCTCGACGTGCATGCCGCCCGGGTAGGTGCCGACCTGCCGATGCGCCTCGAAGAAGCCGAGGACCTCGTCCACGACGTCGTCGAAGCGACGGGTCTTGTAGCCGGTGGGCGTGGTCAGGCCGTTGCCGTGCATCGGGTCGGTGACCCACAGCGGGTTGGCGTCCATGCCCTTGATCGCCTCGAGCAGCTTTGGGAGCTCGTCGCGGATCTTGCCGGCACCCATGCGCGTGATGAACGTCAGACGGCCGGGCTCGCGGTTCGGGTCGAGCTTGTCGACCAGGGCCTTCATGTCGTCGACGCTCGTGGTCGGGCCGAGCTTCACGCCGATCGGGTTCCGCACCCGCGACAGGAAGTCGACGTGCGCACCGTCGAGGTCACGCGTGCGCTCCCCGATCCAGATGAAGTGGCCGGAGGTGTCGTAGGCAAGACCGGAACGCGAGTCGATCCGGGTCATCGGGCGCTCGTAGTCCATGAGCAGACCCTCGTGCGACGCGTAGAACTCGACGTGCTTCAGTGCCTCGAAGTCGGCACCGCAGGCGTCCATGAAGCGGATCGCGCGGTCGATCTCCTTGGCGAGGTGCTCGTACCGGGCGTTCGCCGGGTTCGACGCGAAGCCCTTGTTCCACGAGTGCACCTGGCGCAGGTCGGCGAAGCCACCCTGCGTGAAGGCACGGACGAGGTTCAGGGTCGACGCGGCCGTGTGGTACCCCTGCACCAGGCGGCGCGGGTCGGCCGTCCGGCTCTCCGGCGTGAAGTCGTAGCCGTTCACGATGTCACCGCGGTAGGCGGGCAGCGTGACGTCGCCGCGGGTCTCGAAGTCGCTGGAGCGCGGCTTGGCGAACTGCCCGGCCATGCGCCCCATCTTGATGACGGGCATCGACGCACCGTAGGTCAGGACGACGGCCATCTGCAGGATCGTCTTGACGCGGTCGCGGATGGAGTCGGCGGTCGCGCCGGCGAAGGTCTCGGCGCAGTCACCGCCCTGCAGCAGGAACGCCTTGCCCTGTGCGGCGGCGGCGAGCCGCTCGCGGAGCTTGTCGACCTCGCCCGCGAAGACGAGGGGCGGCAGCGTGGCGATCTCGGCCGAGGCTGCCTCGGCCGCCGCGGCGTCGGGCCACGTGGGCTGCTGCTTGATGGGGAGCGTGCGCCAATAGTCGAGACCCTCGATGACGTCCGGATCCTGCAGGGCGACGAAGTCGGTCGACTCGAACAAGGGCGTTACCTCGGTGTTCTGTGCGGGCGGCCCGCCTGGCCGCCGGAAGGCGGCAGAACGGGCGTCCTGGCGGAGTGCCGGGACCATCAGAGCCTAACGTGCGGGCGACGACTTCCGTTCCCGCATGACTGCCTCGCGTGCCGAGCTCGCGCGTTCCTTGACGCTCGTGGCGTAGACGTCGACGTACTCCTGACGACTCAGCCCCGCGAGCTCGTGCATGACCTCGTCGGTGACGCTGCGCAGGATGAACCGGTCGGTCTCGAAGCCCTGGAAGCGCGAGAAGTCGAGCGGCTTGCCGAACACCACGCCGACGCGCTTGATCTTCGGGAAGCGCTGCCCGATCTGCTGCACCTCACGCGTGCCGACCATGGCGACGGGGACGACGAGGACCCGGCCCTCGAGGATCATCCGCGCGATCCCGGTGCGACCGCGGTACAGCTTGCCGTCGGGGCTGCGGGTGCCCTCCGGGTAGATGCCGAGCTGCTCGCCGCGGGCCAGGACCTGCAGGCCGGTGCGGAGCGAGGCCTCGGACGCCTTGCCGCCGGAGCGGTCGATCGGCAGCTGGCCGATGGCGTTGAAGAAGGTCTTCGTCGCCCAGCCCTTGAGCCCCCGCCCGGTGAAGTAGTCGCTCTTCGCCAGGAAGGACAGCCGCCGGTCGAGCACGGCCGGCAGGATCACCGAGTCGATGAACGAGATGTGGTTGGACGCGAAGATGACCGGGCCCTTGGCGGGGACGTTCTCGCGGCCGACCACCCACGGGCGGAACAGGGTGAGGATGAGCGGGCCGAGCAGGAAGTTCTTCAGCAGCCAGTAGGTCATCGACGACTCCAGGTGGTGGGGTGGGCCTGAGCGACCCTACGCCGTGCGGGCCGGTACGCGGTTACGCCGTGCGGGCGTGGATGCGGGCCAGGTCGGCGGCGCCGACGACTCCGGCGTCGTTCACCAGCTCGGCGATCACGAAGTCCGGCTCGGGGTGGTAGCCACGCGCCGGCAGGTTGTTGAGGTACGCCTGCTTGATCGGGTCGAGCAGCCGGTCCCCCGCGCTGGCGACCCCGCCGCCGAACACGAACAGCTGCGGGTCGAGCACCGCGGACAGCGAAGCGCAGGCCTCACCGAGGTGACGGCCGAGGCGACGGAGCGCCGCGAGGGCACCAGGGTCGTCGGCCAGGATCAGGTCGCCCACGATGTGCCCGTCGAGCTCGCCGCCGTTGGCTTCGCGCGCGTCGGCCAGCGCGGAGCCGATGCCGCCGGCGTCGGCGACGTCGTTCGCCATCCGCTGCAGGGCACGGCCGGATCCGTACTGCTCGATGCAGCCACGCGCGCCGCAGCCGCACGGCAGACCGTTCGGCACGATGCGCAGGTGGCCGATCTCGCCGCCGGTGCCGAACCCGCCGCGGAACAGGCGGTCCTCGGTCACGATGGCGCCGCCCACACCGGTACCGATGGTGAGCATCGTCATGTCGGAGACGAGCCGGCCGGCGCCGAAGCGGAACTCAGCCCACCCGGCGGCGTTGGCGTCGTTGTCGACCGTGATGTGCAGGTCGCCGAGGCGCTGCTGCAGCTTCTGGCGCAGGGGCTCGTTCCGCCACCGGATGTTCGGCGTGTAGTAGACGATCGACTGCGAGGCGTCGATGAAGCCCGGGGCCGCGACGCCGACCGCGCCGACCTCGTGACCTGAGCTGAGTCGCTCGACCATCGAGACGACGTCGTCGAGCATGGCGTTCGGGTCCGCAGCGTTGGTGGCCACGCGGTCCTCGGCGATGATCTCGCCGAGTTCCGTCACGACCGCTCCCGCGATCTTGGTGCCCCCGATGTCGATTCCGATGGCGTGCACGGTCCAAGAGCCTACCGGTTCACCGCGAACTCACGGAACGCCCGGTGACGCGTCCTATGCTGGCTGTGTCGCCTCGCAGGATGAGGCGCCCTCGAATCGAACCGGCAGACAAGGGAGTCACCGTGAACGATCAGCGACCCGAACGCGCCAGCGTCACCACCGACGGTGCTCTCGCCGACAGCGCGGTCACCGACGGCGCACGTCCCGACGGTGCGGTCACCGACAGCGTCGGCGTTCCGACCGGGAGGCACGCCTCGCGTCCGACGAGCGGCCCCGTCGCCCCGGACCACGGCTCTGCAGCGCGGCTGCTCGGCGACCGCGCCCGGCTGACGCCGTCGCGTCCGATCCTGGCCCAGCGCCACGGCGACACGTGGACGACGATCACCGCCGGCGAGGTGCTCGCACGGGTCCGCGGCATCGCGAAGGGCTTCGTCGCCGCCGGCCTCGAGCCCGGCGCCCACGTCGCGATCCTGTCCCGCACCCGCCTGGAGTGGACGCTCGTCGACTTCGCGGTGTGGACGGCGGGCCTGGTCTCCGTCCCCGTCTACGAGACGAGTTCTCCCGACCAGGTCCGGTGGATCCTCTCCGACTCCGAGGCCGTCGCGATCGTCGTCGAGCAGGAGGAGCACGCGCGTCGGGTCGCCTCGATCGCCCCGGACCTGCCGCACCTCGGGCAGCACTGGACGATCGACGGCGGCGGGCTCGACGACCTGACCCGGCTCGGCGAGGACGTCACCGACGACGAACTCGACGCGCGGACGGCATCGGTGCACGGCCACGACGACGCGACGATCATCTACACCTCCGGGTCGACCGGACGCCCGAAGGGGTGCGTCCTGCGGCACGACAACTTCACCGCGACGGTCGAGAACGCCAGTGTCGCGATGCCCGAGGTCGTCGCGGACGGCGCCTCGACCCTGCTCTTCATCCCGATGGCCCACGTGTTCGCCCGCTTCATCGCGGCGATGTCCGTGTCGGCCGGGGTGCTGGTCGGCCACGAGCCGGACACGAAGGACCTCATGCAAGCCGTGTCGTCGTTCAAGCCGTCCTTCCTGCTGGCGGTCCCCCGGGTGTTCGAGAAGATCTACAACGCCTCCGAGCAGAAGGCCGACCTCGCTGGCAAGGGGAAGATCTTCCGGGCCGCTGCGGACACCGCGGTCGCCCACTCCGAGGCCTTGGCCGCCGGTCGGGTCCCGCTCGTGCTCGGCCTGAAGTTCAAGCTGTTCGACAAGCTCGTCTACGCGAAGCTCCGGAACGCCCTCGGTGGTCGCACCGAGTACGCGGTCAGCGGCTCTGCGCCGCTCTCGCCGCGGCTGTCGCACTTCTTCCGCTCGATCGGGGTGCTCATCCTCGAGGGCTACGGGCTCACCGAGACGACGGCCCCCGCGACCGTGAACCGTGCTGCGGAGCTGCGCATCGGCACGGTCGGTCGGGCCCTGCCCGGTGTCGAGATCCGGATCGCCGACGACCAGGAGATCCTGATCCGCGGCGTCGACGTGTTCGACCGCTACTGGCGGAACGACGAGGCCACCGAGCAGGCCTTCACCGACGACGGCTGGTTCCGCACGGGCGACCTCGGACGGCTCGACGACGACGGCATCCTGACGGTGACCGGACGCGCCAAGGAGCTCATCGTCACCGCGAGCGGCAAGAACGTCGCACCGGCACCGCTCGAGGACGGCGTCCGCGAGCACCCGCTCATCGGGCAGGTCGTGGTCGTCGGCGAGGGCAAGCCCTTCGTCGCCGCCCTCGTCACACTCGACCGCGAGATGCTCCCGGGGTGGTGCGAGAGCCGCGGGATCACGCCGGCGCTCTCCGCGCACGAGGCCGCGTACGACGAGCGCGTGCTCACCGCCGTGCAAGAGGCCATCGACACCGCGAACGGCCGGGTCTCACGAGCCGAGTCGGTCCGGTCGTTCACGATCCTGGACACCGAGCTGACGGAGGGCTCCGGACACCTGACGCCGAAGCTGACGATCAAGCGCTCGGTCATCCTGCGCGACTTCGCGGCCGACATCGACCACATCTACTCGGGGTCGAAGGTGCAGACGACTGCGACGCCCGTCATCGAGGAGCGTCGGGGGCGCCGCGCGTAGCGTCCCGCCGTCTCGACGTACCGGGCTGGGCCGGTTCAGGCCGGTTCGGGCGTACCGGGCCGGTTCGGGCGTACCGGGTCGTTTCTTCCGACCAGGTACGCCCGATTCCGCCAGGTGCGGGGGTCAAGCCTCCGGCGACTGCTCCGTCGCGGGGGCGTCGAGGACGGCGGTCGAACCGGTGGCGACCGTGGTGTCGGCCGGACGACGGTTGGTGCGGGTGCGGTGGGAGCTGAGCTCGTCAGTCTGACTGGTCATGCGGGAGTCCTGGGGGGATGGGATGGTCGCCGGTGGGAGGCCGACGCCGATACGGTACCTCTTCGTCAGGACAAAGCGACAATCCCCCGTGGGGGTGTCATGAGCAGGCACTCATGACCAGCGGATCAGTGGAACCACTCCTGCGCCCGGATGTCCCGCAACGCCTGCCGTCGGACCTCTGGTTCGAGCGTCATCACGTAGACGGTGCCGTCCAGGTGGTCGACCTCGTGCTGCAGCGCCTCGGCCATCAGCCCGGTGCCCTCGAGCACCACCTCGGCGCCGTCGACGTCGACGCCACGGACCTTGGCGTACGGGTGCCGCCGGGTCGGGTAGCCGAGCCCGGGGACGGACAGGCACCCTTCCTCCATGAGCTCGGGCTCCCCCGAGACCTCGACGACCTCGGGGTTCAGGACGTACCCGACCTCGCCGTCGACGTTGTACGAGAACGCGCGGAGTCCGACACCGATCTGCGGCGCGGCCACACCGGCTCGGCCGGGCTCCTTGACGGTGTCGATCAGGTCCTGCACGAGGTCGCGGACCCCGCTCGACCCGAGTGCCGCCGGAGCGATCGGGTCCGCAGGCGAACGGAGGACGGGGTCGCCGAACAGGCGGATGGGACGGACGGTCAATTTACTGCAGCACCACCAGGAGGTCGCCGGCGTCCACCTGCTGGGTCGCCGGGATCGCGAGACGGCCGACGGTGCCCGCCACGGGCGCCGTGATGGCCGCTTCCATCTTCATCGCCTCGATGCTCGCCACGGCCGCTCCGGCCTCGACGACGTCACCGACGGCGACCTTGAGCGTCACCACACCGGAGAACGGCGCGGCGACGTGCTTCGGGTCGGACTTGTCGGCCTGCTCGGCGACCTTCGTCTCGACCTCGATCGACCGGTCGCGGACCGAGACCGGGCGGAGCTGCCCGTTCATCGTGGCCATGACCGTACGGATGCCCTTGTCGTCGACCTCGCCGATCGCCTCGAGCCCGACGAACAGGTTGACGCCCTTGCCGAGCGGCACGACGTGCTCCTGCCCGGGGCGCAGCCCGTACAGGTAGTCGACGGTCGGGACCACGGACAGGTCGCCGTACTGCTCGCGCACCTGCTCGAACTGCGCCGTGGGCTGCGGGAACAGCAGCCGGTTCAACGCCTGCTGGCGCTCGGGCCCCTGGGCGTCGAGGTGCGCGCGCTCGGCGTCCGGCACCGGGGTGATCTCGAGGCGGACGTCGCGGCCCGCCAGGACCTTCGTCCGGAACGGCTCCGGCCACCCACCCGGCAGGTCACCGAGCTCGCCGGCCATGAACCCGACGACGGAGTCCGGGATGTCGTACTTGTCCGGGTTCTGCTCGAAGTCGGCCGGGTCGGCGTTCACCGCGGCGAGTTGCAGCGCGAGGTCACCGACCACCTTCGACGACGGCGTGACCTTGGTCGGGCGTCCGAGGATCCGGTTCGCCTCGGCGTACCAGTCCTCGACCTGCTCGAACCGGTCGCCCAGGCCGAGCGCGATCGCCTGCTGGCGGAGGTTCGACAGCTGACCACCGGGGATCTCGTGCTTGTAGACCCGACCCGTCGGACCGGGCAGCCCGGACTCGAACGGGGCGTAGGCCCGACGGACCGCCTCCCAGTAGGGCTCGAGGTCGCCGACCGCGTCGAGGGACAGTCCGGTGTCGCGCTCCGTGTGGGCCAGGGCGGCGACCAGCGCGGACATGCTCGGCTGGCTCGTCGTCCCGGCCATCGGCGCCGAGGCGACGTCCACCGCGTCCGCACCGGCACGCGCGGCGGCGAGGAGCGTCGCGAGCTGCCCACCGGCGGTGTCGTGCGTGTGCACGTGCACGGGCTGGTCGAAGCGTTCGCGCAGGGCGCCGACGAGCTTCTCGGCGGCGCCGGCGCGGAGCAGGCCGGCCATGTCCTTGATGCCGATGACGTGCGCACCGGCCTCGACCATCTGCTCCGCCAGGCGGAGGTAGTAGTCCAACGTGTACAGGTCCTCGGCAGGATCGAGGAGGTCGGCGGTGTAGCAGAGCGCCGCTTCGGCGACGGCCGTGCCGGTCGCGAGCACTGCCTCCAGGGCCGGTCGCAACTGGCTGACGTCGTTGAGCGCGTCGAACACGCGGAAGACGTCGACGCCCGTGGCGGCGGCCTCGGCGACGAACGCGTCCGTCACCTCGGTCGGGTACGGGGTGTAGCCGACCGTGTTGCGGCCGCGCAGCAGCATCTGGATCGGGATGTTCGGCATCGCCTCGCGCAGCGAGGCCAGGCGCTCCCACGGGTCCTCGCCGAGGAACCGGAGGGCGACGTCGTACGTCGCACCACCCCAGGCCTCGACGCTCAGCAGCTGCGGCGTCAGCCGCGCGACGTACGGTGCGACGGCGACGAGGTCCTTCGTGCGGACGCGGGTGGCGAGCAGCGACTGGTGCGCGTCCCGCATCGTCGTCTCCGTCACGGCGAGCCGCGTCTGAGCACGGAGCGCCTTCGCCCACTCGGCCGGACCCTGCGCCAGCAGCAGGTCGCGCTGGCCCTCGGGCACCGGGGCGCTGAGGTCGAGGGCGGGGAGCTTGGCGCTCGGGTCGGTGACCAGCGGCGACCGCTCACCGTTCGGCTTGTTCACCGTGACGTCGGCCAGCCAGTTCAGGACCTTGGTGCCGCGGTCCTTCGACACGTGGCCGCTGAACAGCTGCGGACGCTCCTCGATGAACTTCGTCGAGACGTCGCCGCGGGCGAAGTCCGGGTCCTCGAGCACGGCCTGCAGGAACGGGATGTTCGTGCTGACGCCGCGGATGCGGAACTCGGCGAGGGCCCGCTTCGCACGGGCGACGGCCGTCGGGAAGTCGCGTCCGCGGCACGTCATCTTGGCGAGCATCGAGTCGAAGTGCGGGCTGATCTGCGCACCGGTGGCGACCGTGCCGCCGTCCAGACGCACGCCGGCACCGCCGGGGCTGCGGTACGTGGTGATGCGGCCGGTGTCCGGCCGGAAGCCCTGCGTGGGGTCCTCGGTCGTGATGCGGGTCTGCAGCGCGGCCCCGTGCACGGAGACGGTGTCCTGCGTCAGGCCGAGGTCGGCGAGCGACTCGCCCGAGGCGATGCGCATCTGCGACTGCACCAGGTCGACGTCGGTGACCTCTTCGGTGACGGTGTGCTCGACCTGGATGCGCGGGTTCATCTCGATGAAGACGTGCTGGCCCTCGCGCTCGCCCTCGGTGTCGAGCAGGAACTCGACGGTGCCGGCGTTCACGTAGCCGATCGAGCGGGCGAAGGCGACCGCGTCCCGGTGCAGAGCCTGGGCGACGGCGGGGTCGAGGTTCGGCGCCGGGGCGATCTCGACGACCTTCTGGTTGCGGCGCTGCACGGAGCAGTCCCGTTCGAACAGGTGGATCGTCCCCGCTTCGGTACCCGTCGCGTCGGCGAGGATCTGCACCTCGATGTGCCGCGGCCGGATCACCGCCTGCTCGAGGAACATGGTCGGGTCGCCGAACGCACTGTCGGCCTCGCGCATCGCTGCTTCGAGCGCTGCACGGAGTTCGGGCTTGGTCTCGACGCGGCGCATGCCACGACCACCACCGCCGGCGACGGCCTTGGCGAACACCGGGAACCCGATGGCGTCGGAGCCGGCGATGAGCTCCTCGATGTCACGACTCGCCGGGGTGCTCGCGAGGACCGGCACGCCGGCCGCGATCGCGTGCTCCTTCGCGGTCACCTTGTTGCCGGCCATCTCGAGCACGTGCTCGCCCGGACCGATGAAGGTGATGCCGGCTGCCGCGGCCGCGGCGGCGAGCTCCGGGTTCTCGGACAGGAAGCCGTACCCCGGGTAGATCGCGTCGGCGCCCGACTCGCGCGCCACGCGGATGATCTCGGAGACGTCCAGGTACGCCCGGACCGGGTGGCCCCGCTCACCGATCAGGTAGGCCTCGTCGGCCTTCAGACGGTGCAGGGAGTTCCGGTCTTCGTAGGGGTAGACGGCGACGGTGCGCGCCCCCAGTTCGTACGCGGCACGGAATGCGCGGATGGCGATCTCACCACGGTTCGCCACGAGGATCTTGCTGAACACGACGTCCCTTTCAGCCCGGGTTGAGGTGAGACAACCCTAGTGGCGGTAACGTTGCTGATCGTGCATGTACTCAGCGTGAGCTCCCTCAAGGGCGGTGTCGGCAAGACGACGGTGACGCTCGGCCTGACTTCGGCCGCCTTCGCCAAGGGACTGCGCACGCTGGTGGTGGATCTCGACCCGCAGTCCGACGTCTCCACCGGCCTCGACATCAACCTCGCCGGACACCTCAACGTGGCCGACGTCCTCGAGAACCCGAAGGAGAAGATCGTCCGTCAGGCGATCGCCCCCTCCGGGTGGACGAAGGGCTCGCAGGGCAAGATCGACGTCATGGTCGGGTCGCCCTCGGCGATCAACTTCGACGGGCCGCACCCCTCCATCCGCGACATCTGGAAGCTCGAAGAGGCCCTGGCCAACGTCGAGCAGGACTACGAGCTCGTGCTCATCGACTGCGCACCGTCGCTGAACGCCCTGACGCGCACCGCGTGGGCAGCGTCCGACCGCGTCACCGTCGTCACCGAGCCCGGCCTGTTCTCCGTCGCCGCCGCCGACCGCGCCCTCCGCGCCATCGAGGAGATCCGCCGCGGTCTCTCCCCCCGCTTGCAGCCGCTCGGCATCATCGTGAACCGTGCCCGCGTCCAGTCGCTCGAGCACCAGTTCCGCATCAAGGAACTCCGCGACATGTTCGGGCCGCTCGTCCTGTCGCCGCAGCTGCCCGAGCGCACCTCGCTGCAGCAGGCGCAGGGTGCCGCGAAGCCCCTGCACGTGTGGCCCGGCGAGTCCGCGCAGGAGATGGCGCGCAACTTCGACCAGCTGCTCGAGCGCATCATGCGGACCGGCAAGATCGGGCCGTACGCCGACGGTTCGGGTGCCGTAGGCGCGTAGGCGCGTAGGCGGTCGTTCGTAGCGCGTAGGCGCGTAGGCGGTCGTTCGTAGCGCGTTCGTGTGTCCCCGGCGTCGAGTTCGTTCGGCGCGGGGGTGGTTCGCTGTCGTCTCGCTGTCGTCGAGGTTCCAGGACTCGCCGCTCAGGTTCGCCGAGGTTCCGCTCCGGAGCCCTGAGCGCGTCGAGGTTCCGAGATTTCGGTACCTCGAGGGCGGGACGACGCGGTGCTCGCGTTCGAGTGCTGCGTCCGCCGAGGTCGCGCCTCGGGTTGCCCGCCGTCGTCGAGATTCCAGAACTCGCCGCTCAGGTTCGCCGAGGTTCCACTCCCGAGCCCTGAGCGCGTCGAGGTTCCGAGATTTCGGAGCCTCGGGGGCAGACGGACGACCGCGCGACCGCGCAGACGGACGACCGGGAGACGTCCGGACGAGGGCGAGCGGCGCGGTCAGGAAGCGCGGGAAGCGCGGCGCGCGGCGAGCTCGTCGGACGGGTCGGCCGCCGCGGAGGCGTCGAGCTCGACCAGGGACGTCTCGACCTCGCGCAGGACCTTGCCGACCGCGATGCCGAAGACACCCTGACCGCGGGACACCAGGTCGATGACCTCGTCGTCCGAGGTGCACAGGTACACCGAGGCGCCGTCGGACATCAGGGTGGTCTGGGCGAGGTCGGACACGCCCGACTCGCGGAGCTGGTTCACAGCGGTGCGGATCTGCTGCAACGAGATGCCGGTGTCGAGCAGGCGCTTCACGAGCTTGAGCACGAGGATGTCGCGGAAGCCGTACAGGCGTTGGGACCCGGAGCCGGCAGCGCCGCGGATGGTGGGCTGCACGAGCTCGGTGCGTGCCCAGTAGTCGAGCTGGCGGTACGAGATGCCGGCTGCACGTGCGGCGACGGTGCCGCGGTAGCCGTTCTGCTCGTCGTGCTCGGGGAGGCCGTCGGTGAAGAGCAGCCCGAGGTCGTACCGCGTCGTGTCCGACTCGGTGCCTGGGGTGTCGTTCCCACTCATGCGCTTGCCTTCCACGACGATCGAGCTCCCACCCGAAGGTTCAACGACGGGTTGAGAGTTGTTCCGAGGTCAACGGTAGCGACTCCGACCGCTCCGGCGCGGGACATCCGACTCGGCGCGTCCGGCGTGTCGAGGATACGCCCCACCCACTGACGCACAAGCCCCCGCGGAGCACCGGAACGGATCATGCGTCGAGACGACCGATCGCCGCGCGGATGAGGCTCGAGCGGATGACCTCGAGCTGGACGGCGATCTCGCGTGCGAGTTCCGTGGCCTTCGCTCGCGACGTCGCATCACCCCGGCGTGAAACGGGCATGAGCGCGGATTCGATGAGTCCGACCTCGCGCTCGGCGGTGCTGCGGAGCGTGCGCAGGTGCCGCGGCTCGATGCCGGTCCGCTGCAGCTCGACGAGTGCCTTGAGGACGGACACGCTGTCCTCGCCGTAGGTCTCGGTGGCAGGGAGCAGCGATGCGGAGACCGCGTCGGCCAGGAGCATCGGGGACGCGCCGGCCGCTCGGGCCGTCTCGTCACGGGTGTACCGGCGCTCGCGCCCGAGGATCGAGGGACGCGGGGCGTCCCCACCACCGGGCAGTACGGGCTCGCGCCCGGCGTCGAGGTCGGCGAGGTACTCCTTGATGACCTTGAGCGGCAGGTAGTGGTCGCGCTGCAGGCCGAGGATCACCCGGAGGCGGTCGACGTCGGCCGCCGAGAACTTGCGGTACCCGCTGGCCGTTCGGATCGGCGTGACGAGTTCGCGCTCTTCAAGAAAGCGCAGCTTGGAACTCGACAGGTCCGCGAACTCGGGCTTGAGGCGAGCGAGGACCTGCCCGATCGTGAGCAGGTCCGGTGCCGCTGACCCCGCCCGGGCCGCAGCGGACCGTGCGGCCACTACGCGTTCGCCAGGCGCGCCAGGTCGACCCGGGACGCGTAGAACGTCAGACGGAACTTGCCGACCTGGACCTCGGCCCCGTCGGTGAGGGGCGCTTCGTCGATGCGGTCACCGTCGAAGTACGTGCCGTTGAGCGAACCGTTGTCCTTGACGGTGAACGCCGTGCCGTGCCGCAGGAACTGCGCGTGCTTGCGCGACACCGTGACGTCGTCGAGGAAGATGTCGGCGTCGGGGTGTCGGCCGGCGGTCGTGACGTCGGAGTCGAGGAGGAACCGCGCACCCACGTTCGGACCGCGGCGCACGACGAGCAGCGCCGATCCGGACGGCAGGGCGTTGACCGCCTCGCGCTCTTCCGCTGAGACACCGGACTCGGCGGTGAGCGCCGCGCCCATGTCCATGCTGAAGGTCAACGTGGTGTCGACCAGCCGCTGCTCCGGGGTCTTCTGACCGTCCGGCTGCGGGACCACTGGATCTGGCATCGGTGGACCTCCTCCTCTTGGCCCACCAGCGTATCGGAAAGGAGGGCTCCAGCGGCAGCCCCGAACTGGGCCTGTGGACGATCGTCCGCGGTGCGCGAACGTGCGGTCCGGGTTCAGCGACCGCGCGCGAGCAACCAGAGCAGGTACGGGGCGCCGACGACACCCGTCACGACGCCGACGGGCAGGGCGTTGCCGGGGATCGCGAACTGGGCGATGAGGTCGCTGCCGAGGGTGATCGCCGCTCCCACCGCGGCGGCCGGCCCGAGGGCGACGCGGCCTCCGCCGACGAGCCGACGGGCGATCGGCGCCGCCATCAGCGCGACGAACGACACCGGCCCCGCCGTGGCGACCGCGGCGGCGGTCAGGCACACCGCGGTGAGGAGCAGCAGCACCTTCGCGCGGTCCGGCCGGAGCCCGAGGGCCGCCGACACCTCGTCGCCGAGCGTCAGGACGGTCAGGCGCGACGACTGCAGCAGGGCCAGCAGGAACAGCACGACGAACGCGACGCCGAGCACGCCGACCAGGTTCCGGTCGACGGCGTTCAGGCTGCCGGACAACCACAGCAGCGCGGTGCCGGCCTGGGTGACGGTGCCGCTGGTGAGCATCCACCCCGTGATGCTCAGGCAGATCGCCGAGACGCCGATCCCGACGAGAACGACCCGGTTGCCGGTGATCCCCCGCCGCCAGGCCAGTCCGGCGATCACGATCGACACCACGACCGCGCCGACGAGCACGACCGAGAACAGGGTGCCGCCGGACGCCCCGAACAGCACGATCGCGGTGAGACCCGCAGCACTGGCACCCGAGGTGATGCCGATGACGTCCGGGCTCGCGATCGGGTTGCGGACGACGCTCTGCACGATGGCGCCGGCGACCCCCAGGCTGGCGCCGACCAGGATCGCTCCGAGCACCCGGGGGCCGCGCAGCTGCCCGATGACGAAGTCCGAGATGCGGTCGCCCTGGCCGAACAGGGCGCCGACGACCTGCGCCGGGGTGAGTGGGATCGAGCCGACCCCGAGTCCGACGAGCACCAGCGCGACGAGCACGACGACGACGACCGCCAGGACCACGAGCTCGCGTCGGACACCGACGAGCGCACCCCGAAGGGACGTCGACACCGTCACAGGCCCCGCACCGCCCTCGACCGCACGAGCGCGATGAACACCGGCGCACCGATGAGGGCTGTGACGATGCCGACCTGCAGCTCCCCCGGGTACGCCACGACGCGACCGATGACGTCGGCCACCAGCAGCAGCGCCGGCGCGACGATCGCGGACAGCAGGATGGTCCACCGGTGGTCGGGGCCGCTCAGCCGACGGACGGCGTGCGGCACGGCGAGCCCGACGAAGGCGATCGGCCCGGCGGCGGCCACGGCGGAGCCGGCGAGCAGCACGGTCACGAGTCCGCCGACAGCCCGGACGAGCACCACGCGTTGCCCGAGCGACGCCGCGAGCTCGTCGCCGAGGGCGAGGGTGTTGAGCGAGCGGCCCAGGCCGAACGCGATCGCGAGACCGATCAGCACGGGCGCCGTGATGATGCCGGCGGTACCGAGGTCCTTGCCGGCGAGGGCACCCACCTGCCAGAACCGCAGCTGGTCGAGCAGGCTCGCGTTCGTGACGAGTACCGCCGTCGTGATCGACGACAGCGCGGCGGCGACCACGGCACCGGACAGTGCGAGGCCGACCGGCGAAAGTCCACGCCGGGCGACGGCGGCGATCCCGTAGACGAACAGTGCCGCGAGGGCAGCACCGAGGAAGGCGAACGGCAGGTAGGCGGCCGTGCCGCTCACCCCGAAGAGCGCGATGCCGGCGACCACGGCGAGGGCCGCCCCGGAGTTGATGCCGAGGACGCTCGGGTCGGCGAGCGGGTTTCGGGTCACGCCCTGCATCACCGCGCCGGCGACACCGAGGGCAGCACCCGCGAGGAGCCCGACGACGGTGCGCGGGACGCGGTTGCCGAGCACGATCAGCCCGACCTCGTCGTTCCGTGACGGGTGGAGAACGGTGTCGAGCACGGTGTGGAGCGGGATCGGCCGGGATCCGTAGGCGATCGACAGCGCGCACGCCACGACGAGGACGACGACGGCCAGCACGGTCGCCCCGACCAGGCGGGAGACGGAGGCGGGCGCCGGTGGCGTGGACGTGGACGTGGAGGAGCGCATGGGAAGTAAGGCAACCCTAATGGACCACGGGCGACCGAACCGGCAGCCCACTCGGCGTCCCCCGAGCAAGCCCGGAGCAGTCGCTGGGTCCGTTCATAGGCTCGTCATTGGATCGCCGTCTGTACTGATCTCCATCGACACCCGCCCGGGTCGTCGAGGGACGACCGGAGAGCACCGATGAACGAGACCCCGAACCCCGCCGCCGACGCCGACCGCGAACACGACGAGCAGGGCACCGCCCGGACCGACGGCACGCAGCAGCAGGCGTACGGGATGCGCTGGGAGGCACCCCACGCCGACCCCGCCACCCTCCGTCCGGCCTACGCCTTCGACGGCTCCGGCCCGTACCTGTACGGCCCGGACGGCTCCGGTCCCTACGCCTACTCCCCCGACGGCCGCGGCCCGTACCTGATCGGCAGCCCGGCACTCACCGGCACCCACCACGCCTGGGCGCACACCGCGGCGACGGCGAACCACCCGGGAGCGAACACGAAGCGCCCGCGTCGCCTCGGGCTGATGATCGGCTCCGGCATCGCGGCCCTCGCGATCGTCGGTGCCGCTGGCGGCACGGCCCTCGGCCTGTCCTCGCAGAGCACGACCACGACGTCGAGCCAGTCGCAGGGCACCACGACGCTGCCCGACACCGGCAACGGCACGGGCAGCAGCGACGGCACGAACGGCTTCACCGTCCCCGGAGACGGCAGCGGCACCGGCACCGGCACCGACGGCAGCGGCACCACGGGCAACGGCAGCAGCGGCACGAGCACCGAGTCCGCCGCCACCGCAGCGACCGCCGCCCAGAAGAAGGGCGTCGTGACGATCAACACCGTCCTGAACTACGACGAGTCCTCGCAGGCGGCCGGCACCGGCATGATCCTCAGCTCGAACGGCACGGTCCTGACGAACAACCACGTCATCCAGGGCGCCACGAGCATCACCGTCACCGACGAGACCACCGGCAAGGAGTACAAGGCAGACGTGGTCGGCACCGACGCCACGAACGACGTCGCCGTCCTGAAGCTCGAGGACGCCTCCGGCCTCTCCACCGTCACGCTCGACGACGACGGCGAGCCGAGCACCGGTGACACCGTCACCGACGTCGGCAACGCCGAGGGCACGGGCAACCTCGTCGCCGCCGAGGGCACCGTCACGGCCACCGACCAGGACATCCAGGTGCAGAGCGAGTCCGGCACCGGGACCGAGTCGCTGTCCGGTCTGATCGAGATCGCGGCGAACATCGTCTCCGGCGACTCCGGCGGCCCCGTCGTCGACAGCGAGGGCGAGGTCGTCGGCATGGCGACCGCGGCGTCCTCGGGCACCGCGGACGTCACCGGCTACGCCATCCCGATCACCACCGCGAAGGCGATCGCCGAGAAGATCCTGGCCGGGGAGTCCTCGAACACGATCACCATCGGCTTGCCCGCATTCCTCGGCGTCCAGGTCAGCAGCACCGCCAGCACCACGGGCGGCGTCGCCGTCGCCGGCACGGTCGAGGGGTCTGGTGCCGCGAGCGCCGGCCTGGCCGAGGGCGACACGATCACGAGCCTCGGCGGCAAGACGGTCACGACGTCGGACGAGCTCACCGCCGCCGTGCAGTCGCACTCCGTCGGCGACAAGGTCGTGGTCGGCTACACCGACAGCACCGGCGCCGCCAAGACCGTCACCGTCACCCTGACCGCCGGCCCGGCCGCCTGAGCGGAAGCAGAAGCGCGAGCGAGCGTCGCCCCGGCCGCCTGAGCGGAAGGAAGCAGCGCTCGCACCACCGACCGGTACACGTTGGCCCAGCGGACACAGTGTCTGGAATCCGTTCAGCCGAGCAGCGCCCGCACCACCGACCGGTACACATTGGCCCAGCGGGCACAGTGTCTGGAATCCGTTCAGCCGAGCAGCGCCCGCACCACCGACCGGTACACGTTGGCCCAGCGGGCACAGTGTCTGGAATCCGTTCAGCCGAGCAGCGCCCGCACCACCGATCGGTACACGTTGGCCGGGGAGTCCGTCTGGAAGACGGTCTCCCCGGCTTCCGTCTTGCCCACGCGGGCGAAGCCGATCCCCTCGGCGTGCACGATCGTCACAGGCTTCGGCTTGCCCGGCCGACGCAGGTACGACACCGTCCAGGGCGCGGCCCAGAAGCGCGCGAGCCGCGGGTCCGCCTCGACGAGGGCTTCCGGCAGGTCCGGTGCGTCGGAGCCGCCGGCCAGCCGGCGGCCGAGCAGGTGCCCTGGGAGCGACCCCGTGCGGAACGGGAAGGTCCACGTCGGGCCGATGCCGAGCCTCCCGGCCGTCAGCGCGACCGCGCGGTCCGGCGTGACGGACGCGACCACCGCGCCCGCCTCGGCGGTCCCGTCCACGACGGTCTGCGACCAGGCCTGGAGGCGCGACTCGCCACCGTCGGGCAAGTGCTGTTCCAGCGTGACCGGCTGGGCATCGCCCTGCCACGGCTCGAGCAGGGTCTGGGTCGATTCCGGCAGCGTGCCGAGCCGGCCGACGAGGCCCGCTTCGATGAGTTCGCGGCCCGCCGCGGTGCGGAGGAGCGTCGGGTTCCACCGGCGTCCGGCGAGGCTCTTGAGCGTGCCGACCGCGTCGGCGCTCAGGCGGGGGCCGTCGAGCTCCGGGCCGGGCGCCGGGGTGGGCAGCGGCTCGAGGTCGCGCTCGGGGCGGACCGGGGACGGCTCGGTGGCGCGGACGCTCTCGAGGACCGCGAACACGAGCTCGTCGGTCTCGAGCAGGCGTGCCAGGGGGCGTTCGATCGTGAGGTCGACGCGGTGCCGCCCGGTGACGAACAGCAGGTGCGCACCCGCGACGTCGCCGTGTTCATCGGGACGGACGTACTCGACCAGGCGCGCGGGAGCCCCGGCGGCGGTCCAGGTGTCGCAGCCGACGAGCAGCAGCCCCTCGACGGAACCGGGCAATCTCGCGAGGAGGCCCGTGTTCTCGTCGCCGATCGCGCGGTCGCTGGGTCGGGATCGGACGGTGAGGACGACGTCGTCGCCGGTGACGCGCAGGTCCGCCTGGGCAGAGTCCTCGCGGCGCCACTGGTCGGGGCGGCGGAGGGTGAGGCGGGCGGTGCGGTCCTCGGTGCCGAGCGGGACGGGGACTGCCATGGCACGAGGCTACGTCGGGTGCGGGCTGCGGAGGGGTGCGGCTCGCCGTGCGCGCGTGGCGCGGCGCGTGGCGCGGTGGCGCGGCGCGTGGCGCGGTGGCGCGGCGGCGCGCGGCGCGGCGCGCGGCGCGGCGCGTGGCGCGGTGCGCTTCGCGTGGTGCGAGGTTGACCACTCCGTGCCGCGCAACAAGCTCGCACCGGGTGTGCAACCTCGCACCGAGTCGCCACTCGCACGCCTCAGCGTCGGGGCGCGCGCGGGGCCGGAGGCGGCGGGACGGGCTTCGCGGCGACGACGTCGGCGAGCCGGACCTCGACTGGGCCGCGGCGGGTGGCGATCGTCACGGTGTCGGGGGTGCGGGCGACGAGGTCCCCGAGGGCGTCCTGTGCACCGTCGCCGTGGTGTGCCCGCACCACGAGCCGGTCACCGATCGCGGCGTCGTGCAGGACCCCGAGCGCACGGACCCGCGCGATCGCCGCCTGTTCCCCGGTGCTCACCCGCCCAGCGTAGGGGCCGCCTAGAGTGAGGGGATGGCCAAGGCTCGCGTGGACAGCTGGATCTGGGCGGTGCGGATCACCAAGACCCGCTCCGCTGCGACCGCCGCGTGCAAGGCCGGGCACGTCCGGGTGAACGGGGAGCGCGCAAAGCCCGCGCAGCCGATCGGCCCCGGCGACGAGGTCCGGGTGCGGCAGAACGGCTTCGACCGGATCGTCGTCGTCACCGGCATCATCCTGAAGCGGACGAGTGCTCCAGAGGCCGCGAAGCACTTCGAGGACAAGACCCCGCCGCGGCTGTCCAAGGAAGAGGCGGGGTTCGTGCCGATGCGCGACCGCGGTGCCGGACGCCCGAGCAAGCGGGAGCGCCGCGACCTCGAGAAGCTCCGCGGCTACTGACGCCGGCCCCCGACGCCGTGCGGGCCGGACGTCAGACGAAGCGGACGGTCTGCTGCAGGCGGTCGCGGATCTCGAACACGTCGACCGAACCGGGCGGGGACCACACGCCGTTCAGGACCTGCCCGAGCGCACTGCGGCGGACGACCAGGGCGGTCGGCTTCTTCGGGGAACCGACGAGCTGCACGTCGACCTCGACCGCGGAGTCCGGCACGACGAGCAGCCGGCCGGTGAACCGCACCCGGGTCTGCTTCTGCACGGCACGGGCGGCGCGGACGAGTTCCTTCACCGGACGCTCGCCGGGCGCCAGGGTCTCCCCGACGATGTCGCCGTGCTCGACCCGGACGGGGGCTCCCCAGTCGATCGACTCGACGGCCCAGAGCCCGCTCGGGGTCAGGACGGCGTGGTCGAGCTTGCCCTCGGCCCCGGCGTCGAGGTCGTGCCAGACGGTAACGCCGATGCCCATGTCCGAGACGATCGAGGCGGTGGCCTCTTCGGCGAGCGCTTCGCCGAGCAGCCGTCGGATGTGGCGGGGCGCGGAACGGATGAGGGTGGGGTCGTAGGGGTCCTCGATGGGGTCGCCGAGTCCGACCCATTCGCGTTCTGCCTGCAGGAAGACCTCTCGCGACCGTCCGCCGGGGTGTCCGTGGGACCGGGCGCGGGGGCGGGTGTCGCGACGGGCTGACGGGGGTGCGTAGGCGTCGCGACCGGTGTCGGGCCTCCCGGTCGACGAACCGGACGCACCGGACGCGCCGAACGGGCCGGCACCGCTGCTGCTGAACGCGCCGCGGGATCCCGCGTCGTAGGCGCGGCGTGCTGCGGGCGTGCCGATGCGTTCCCAGGCGAGCTGGACGCGGCGGAAGTGCTGGGCGTCGCCGCCGAGGTCGGGGTGGGATTCGCGGGCGGCGCGCCGGTAGGCGCGGCGGAGCGCGTCGTCGTCGGCGGTCGCGGGGACGCCGAGGACTTCGTACGGGGTGGCGTCGGCCGGGCTGTCGGTCATGGCCCTGCGACATTACCCGAGGCAGGGTACGAGTCCGCCGCGTGGTTGCTGGGGACGGCCTGGAGGGATGGGATGCGCTCGACCCCACCGGCTGCGGTCAGCGGCTGGTCGCCTCCACCACCCCGAACGCGACGGGCGCGTCGAGGAACCGCGCGTACCGGGCGGCGGCCGCCTCGAGCGCGCGCACCGAGGTGTCGTCGAGTTCCGCGAAGGGTGTGACGGTGACGGCCACCCTGCTGGCGCGCTCGGTCCGCTTCCAGGTGCCGACGACCCGACCGCGGACGACGGCCATGGGCAGGAACATGCCGTTGGCGCCCGGGACGACCCGGTCGGCGTGTTCGGGGTCGAGCTGGGCGGAGCGGTCGGCGTACCCGAGCAGGTACTCGTCGAACCCGGGCAGCAGGTGGCCGGTGGGTGTGCCGCCGGTGGTGGGACGGTCGGCGAGCGCGAGGAGTCCGCCGCCGAGGTCCTCGACGGTGTCGCCGGCGGCGGCCCGGGCGCGGCGGAGGTCGCCGAGCGGGAGCTTCGTCCAGCTGGCGGCGTCGGCCTCGGTGGCGGGGCCCCGGCCGCGGAGGTACCCGAGCAGGACCCGGCGGAGTGCTTCGTCGCGGTCGGGGACCTCGGTGAGCGTCGGTGCCCACTCGTCGAGGAGCACGAGTGCCTGGCCGACGCGGGCGGTGGGCCCCCAGGCGACGAGTCCCTCTTGCGAGAGCTGCAGCAGCAGGTGGTAGCCACGGCCGGCGGTGGGGTCGATGCCGGCGGCGCGGTACTCGTCGAAGAGTTCGTCGCGGACGAGGGCGCGGCCGCCGGACAGTGCGGCGACGGTGGTGTGCCGTGCTCGGTCGAGCAGGGGCTGGTCGATGCCGAGTTCGGTGGCGCGTCGGGCGATGCTGCGCAGGGTCCGTTCGGCGGTCAGGGAGAGCAGGAGCCGCAGGTCGTCGGGTCGCACGGCGTGCAGGGTGCCCCGCATCGGCCAGGAGCGGACGAGCTCGCCGCGGTCGAAGGCGGCGCGGACGTCGTCACGGGTGGCCCCGGGTGTGCGGACCCCGATGGCCCAGAGGACCTGGCCGAGGTCTTGCCCTTGCACGGCGGTCATCCGTTCGACCGCACCGGTGGGGCTGGTGCCGGGGACGGCGATCCCCTGCGCGGCGAGCCGCAGGGTGCGGAGCTGCGCAGGGGTCGGGGTCACGCGACGGCGGCGGCGATGGCGTCGGCGTGCTGCTCGATGTAGGCGACGTCGGCCCGGTACAGGTCGGCGTGCCCGTGCGCCAGGTCGCTGACGAACTTCGGGTTGCCGGCGGCGGCCTCGGTCTCCATGGTGGTGACCATCGCGACGAGGGACGCGGCCATCGTCTCGGCGAGGACGCTGCGGGAGCGGTCGTCGAGGTCGTAGGCGCGGCAGAACTCGGCTGCGCGGGCGAGCCGGTCGTCGAGGTCCGGGGCGGTCATGCCCTCGACGGCGCCGGTGGTGAACGGGGCGAACCGGTACACGGCACTCGCGACGTCCCAGACCCGTGGCCCGGGGTGTGCGGTGTCGAAGTCGATGAGCCCCACGGCCTGGATGCCGTCGTAGACGCAGTTGTAGGGGGCGAAGTCGCCGTGCACGATCGTCTCGACGGGGGTGCGTTCGGCCTGTGACCAGCAGTCGCGTGCCCCGTCACGCGGGAACGTGGTCGCGGCGTCGTGGAAGTGCCGGAGCAGTCGTGCGCTCGTGACGAGGGCGGCTTCGCTCGCGACGTCCTCGGTCCAGGGGTACTCCCCCGCGACCCCGGGGACGAACGACACCGTCTCGAGGGTGTCGCCGTGCTCGATCGGTTCCGGTGCCGCGACGAACCCCTGTTCGTGCAGGTGTGCGAGCAGCCGGTGGACGGTCGGTGTCCACGGTCCGGCCGGGCGGTGGACTCGGTCGTCGGCCCTGGTGATCCGCTCCATGGGGAACCTCCTGTGTGTGCGTCTCCGTTGACGTCCGGCCAGCGTATCGACGTGTGCCGCCGTGTGTGACGCGGTGGTGTGAACAACACGTCACGTGACGGCATGCAGCGTTGCATGCAAGGGCGTAGGATCGTTCACGTGGAGCAGCACACGACGACCCAGGCCGCATCCGAGCGCGCGTACGACCACGTCAAGCGGGCGATCATCCGCGGCGACCTCCCGGGTGGGACCGCGATCAGCGAGAACGCACTGTGCCAGGAGATCGGGCTGTCTCGCACCCCCGTGCACGAGGCCTTCCTGCGCCTGGCCGCCGAGGACCTGCTCACCCTGGAGTCCCGGAAGGGTGCGGTGGTGCGCCCGATGTCCCCGAACGAGGCGGCGGACGTGCTCGAGATGCGCGAGGCGATCGAGGCCACGGCGGCGGCCCGCGTCGTGACCGACGGCCGCGTGGCGGACGTCACCCCGGGCCTCCAGGCCATGCTGACGGAGCAGGAGCAGGCGGTCGCGACGGGCGACGTCGACCGGTTCATCGAGGTCGACGCGGCGTTCCACGGTGCGGTGATCGGCGCGTCGCGGAACGCGATCGCGGTGCGCTTCGCGCAGACGCTCCGTGACCGGCAGAACCGGCTCCGACACCAGCTGATGCGGGTGCAGCCGTCGCAGCTGCAGGCCTCGCTCGACGACCACCGAGCCCTCGCGGCAGCCCTGGCAGCGGGCGACGCGGCCCGCTACGCCGAGGTCCTGCACGCCCACGTCGCCTCGCACCGGGGTGCCCTGTGAGCGCGACGGGGAGCATCCCCACCACCGGCTCGCTGTCCGTCCCCTCGGCGCGTGTGATGCCCTGGGTCGCGGTGTGGGGCGCGGTGTTCGTCTGCTCGTGGGGCGGCAACCAGTTCTCGCCCCTGCTGCTCATGTACGAGGGCCGCGAGCACTACTCGTCGGTCGTCGTCAACGTCTTCCTGGGCGTCTACGTGCTCGGCCTCGCGCCGGCGCTGCTCGTCGCCGGGTCACTGTCCGACCGGCACGGCCGCAAGCCCCTCATGCTCGCCGCCATCCTGTCCGCCGTCGTCGGCAGCGGACTGCTGGCGCTCGGACCGCTCGGCCCCGGGTTCCTGGCGGCCGGGCGGCTGTTCTCCGGCATCACCGTCGGCATCGCGATGGCCGTCGGCAACAGCTGGGTGAAGGAGCTGTCGCAGGGACGCTTCGACCCATCCGCCGATGCCGGGTCCGGTGCCCGCCGGGCCTCGCTGGCGTTCACGCTCGGTTCGGCATCCGGCGCACTGGTCGCCGGGCTCATCGCACAGTGGGGCCCGATCCCCGAGGTGCTGCCCTTCTTGGTCCACATCATCGTCGCACTGCCCTTCGCCGTCGTCGTCTGGCGCACCCCCGAGACCAACCGCTCCGGCGGGGTCCCCGGT
Source organism: Curtobacterium sp. VKM Ac-2884 (assembly GCF_015350945.1). Classification (NCBI taxonomy): domain Bacteria; kingdom Bacillati; phylum Actinomycetota; class Actinomycetes; order Micrococcales; family Microbacteriaceae; genus Curtobacterium; species Curtobacterium sp. VKM Ac-2884. Next base: position 99,359 of record NZ_JADKSA010000006.1, on the reverse strand, counting down.
CCGTGGTGGCGCCAGCTGCGGGTGCCGAGCGCCGGGCACCGACGGTTCACCCGAGTGGTGCTCGTCACCGCCCCGTGGATCTTCGGCTCGGCGGCGATCGGGTACGGCTACCTGCCGACCCGGCTCACCGGGGCCACCGGCGCGTGGGGCCTGCTGTTCGCCACCGCCGCGACCGTCGTCGCCCTCGGGGTGTCCAGTGCGGTCCAACCGCTCGCGCGGCGCGTGCACTCGCTGACCTCGGCCCGCGGACTCACGACGGCCCTCGCGTGCATGACCGCCGGCATCGCCGTGGTCGTCGTCGCGATCGAGCTGCAGTCCGTCGTGGTCGGACTCGTCGCGAACGTCGTCATCGGCGTCGGGATTGGGCTCGCCCTGGTGTCGTCGCTGCTCGAGGTGCAGCGGATCGCCGGGTCCCGCGACCTGGCCGGACTGACCGGGGTGTTCTACGCGGCGGCGTACGCGGGGTTCCTGGCGCCCGCCGTGATCGCGGCGATCGCGAACGTGGTGGCGCTGCCCGTCGTCCTCTGGGTGATCGTCGGGCTCGGTGTCGTGTCGTGGTGCGCGGTGCTCGTGTCGTCGCGGCGGTACCTGCCGACGGCGTAGCGCCGCTAGAACTGGTCGCGCAACCAGGACGGCCCGTGCACCACGGCACCGAGCGCCTCGACGCGTGCACGGAGCTCGCGATCAGCCGTGACGGCCACGACGGGACCGTCCCCGGCCTCCACCGCGGCACGAGCGGCGTCCACGATGGCGTCGTCCCCCGAACCCGGCGCTGCGACGACGTCGAGTGCACGGGGCAGTGCGCCGTCCGACGACCCGGAGGCCGCCCGGGCTTCGCCCTCGAGCACCACGGTCCACCGCGGCCACCACCGGGCGAACGGCAGCGCCAGCACGTCGGCCGTCACCCCGGACGCGGCGAGCGCCGTCACCGACGACAGCAGGCGTGCGGCGGCTCCCGCCCGGTCCTTCCACCAGCCGTCGGGCACGCTGCCGACGACGTTCGCCGCGTCGACGACGACGTGCGGGGTGGTGGTGAGCGACGCTCGGAGCGCCGGCCACGACTTCCCGAACCCGGGGTGGAGCGGCAGGTCGTCGACCTCGTCGACGGGGATCCAGGACAGGGCGAGGCTCTCGCGGTCCGCGATCACCGGTTCGAACGGCCGACCGGCACGCCCCACCACGGTCGTGTAGGTCCAGAACCCCAGGTCGAGCAGTGCCGTGTGGCGCAGGTCGACGCCGTCGTGGGGCACACCGGCTTCCTCGGCGGACTCGCGGAGCGCGCCGGTGACGGCGTCCTCGCCCTGGTGGCGTGCGCCGCCGGGGATGCCCCACGTGCCGCCGTGGTGGCTCCACTCGACGCGGTGCTGCAGGAGCACGCGTCCGGCGCCGTCGTCGACGAGCAGCCCAGCGGCACCGAAGAGTCCCCAGGCCTTGGTGCCGTCGGGACCGACCGCCCAGGCGTCGCCGGGGTCGCGGGGGCCTGGTGGCGGTCCGGGAGGCGTGGAGTCTGGCACCCGTCAACCCTGTCACACGGGGCCGGACATGTGACCGGAGACGACGGGCCGTGGCAGGGCACGGCTGCTCGTGTACGGTGTCGATCGAGACACGGGGTGCCGCAACCAGCGGCTGAGATCACACCCGTCGAACCTGCTCGAGCTCGTACTCGCGAAGGGATCGTCCATGGAATCCGCTGCGCCCTCCCCTGCCTGGGCCCACCGAACCGCCGAACTGCTCGAGGCCGTCCGGGCCCGGAGCCCGTTGGTGCAGTGCATCACGAACACCGTGGTGCAGAACGTCACCGCGAACGTGCTGCTCGCCCTCGGGGCCTCGCCCGCGATGGTCGACGTGGCGACCGAGGCGGGACCGTTCGCCCGGGTCGCCGACGCCCTGCTGGTGAACACCGGCACCCCGCACGCCGAACCCCGGGTCGCGGCGCTCGAGGCCGCGCACGCCGCCCGCGACACCGGTACCCCCTGGGTACTCGACCCCGTCGCGGTCGGCTCGCTGCCGGTGCGCACCGCCCTGGCCCGCGACCTGCTGGCGCTGCACCCGACGGTGCTGCGCGGCAACGCGTCCGAGGTCCTCGCCCTGCTCGGCACGTCGGCCGGTGGCCGCGGTGTCGACAGCACGGTGGGCACCGAGGACGCCCGTGCGGCTGCGGTCGACGCCGTGTCCGGTCAGGCGGCCGGGAGGCTCGTGGCCGCGGTGGCCGTGTCGGGTCCCGTCGACCTGTTGGTCGCGCCGGGCACGGGTGTGGTGCGGGTCGCGAACGGCACCGAGCTGTTGACGCGGATCACCGGGGGCGGGTGCGCCCTCGGTGCGGTCGTCGCCGCGTTCACGTCGGTCGCGCCCGACGACGCCGGTGCGGCCGCCGTCGCGGCGACCGTGGTGCACACGATCGCCGCGGAGCTCGCCGCCCGGGAGGCCGGCGGCCCCGGCACCTTCCAGCCGCTGTTCCTCGACCGGTTGGCGTCGCTCACCCCCGAGGACGTCGTCCGCGAGGCCCGGATCACGGTCGAGGCCGCGCCTGCGTCCCTGGTGGTGCCGGCGTGAGCGGGCTGCGGGAGGACTTCGGCGTGTACCTGGTCACCGACGGCGCCCTGGCCGACCGGCACGGTGTCGGTGTGCTCGGGGTGGTCTGCGCCGCGGTGCACGCCGGGGTCCGGATCGTGCAGGTGCGGGACAAGGACGCCTCGGCACGGGACCTCCTGGCACTGACCGCTGCCGTGGCCGACGCCGTGGGCGACCGCGCCGCCGTGGTGGTCGACGACCGGCTCGACGTCGCCCTCGCCGCTCGGCACGCGGGACACCGGGTCGCGGGGGTGCACCTCGGCCAGTCGGACGTCCCCGTGACCGCTGCTCGTGCCCTGCTCGGGCCGGACGCACACGTCGGGTTGACCGCGAACACCCCGGAGCACCTGGCCGTCGTCGCCCGGCTGCCCCGCGGCACCGTGGACCTGCTCGGCGTCGGGGTCGTGCACCCCACCACGACGAAGGCCGACCACCCGCCGGCACTCGGGCACGACGGGTTCGCCCGGCTCGCGGCGGCGACGGACGTGCCGTGCGTGGCGATCGGCGGGGTGACCCTCGACGACGTCGCGCCGCTCCGGGCAGCGGGCGCCGCCGGGGTCGCGATCGTGTCGGGCGTCTGCGCCGCGGCCGATCCCGGTTCCGCAGCGGCCGCGTACGTGGCCGCGTGGGGCCCTGGACCCGGCCACGGGGCGGAGCCGGGGCGGCTCGCGGCGGGCGATCCGTTCCTCCCGTCGGGGGCTTCGTCGCACCACGGGGCGGAGTCGTGAGCGTCCCGCGCGTGCTGGCCATCGCCGGGACCGACCCGACGGGCGGCGCCGGGCTGCAGGCCGACCTCAAGGCGATCGCGGCGCACGACGGGTACGGCATGGGCGTGGTCACCGCCCTCGTCGCGCAGAACACGCACGGGGTGCGGTCGGTGCACGTGCCGGACGTCGCGTTCCTGCGGGAGCAGCTCGACGCGGTGTCGGACGACGTCACGATCGACGCCGTGAAGATCGGGATGCTCGGCACAGCACCGGTCGTCCGCGTCGTGACGGACTGGTTGCGGGAGCACCGGCCACCCGTGGTCGTCGTGGACCCGGTGATGGTGGCGACGAGTGGTGACCGGTTGCTCGACGAGGACGCCGCCTCGGCGATGGGTGCTGCGCTGTTCGGACTGGCCGACCTGGTGACGCCGAACCGGGCCGAGTTGCAGGTGTTGGCGGAGCTGGCTGGGGCTCCGGCGCCTGCCTCGTTGTCGTCGCTGGACGCTGCGCGGCTCGTGGCGTCGACGTGGGACGTGCTCGTGCTGGCGAAGGGCGGGCACGACGAGGGGCCGACCTCCGACGACGTGCTCGTGTCGCCGTCGGGGTCCGCTCGACAGTTCACCGCTCCCCGCGTCGCGACGGCCAACACGCACGGCACCGGGTGCTCCCTGTCGAGCGCCATCGCGACGCTCGCTGCCCGGTACGGGGACTGGGAACTCGCGGTCGGGGTGGCGAAGCCCTGGCTGACGGCAGCCCTGCGGGGAGCCGATGCCCTGGAGGTCGGGTCCGGCAACGGGCCGATCGACCACGGCGCCGTAAGCCGAGCGTTGCTCCCCGTGGTCCCCTTCACCGACGTGTGGTGGTCCGACGTCAGCGCCGTGCTGGAGGCCACGATCGAGTGCGGGTTCCTGGTCGGGCTGCGCGACGGAACGCTCGATGCGGAGGTGTTCGCCGGGTACCTCGCGCAGGACGTGCACTACCTGCGGGCATACGAGCAGCACCTGGCGGCGTTGGCTGCGAGCGCGGCGGGCGCTGCGAGCGCTGCGAGCGCTGCGAGCGCTGCGAGCGCTGCGAGCGCTGCGGGCGCTGGTGCTGGTGCTGCGGCTGCCGGCCCTGCGGCTGCCGGCGCCGGTCGTGCGGCTGCCGGCGCCGGCCCTGCGGCTGCCGGCGCTGGTCGTGGTCCTGTGGCTGCCGCCTTCTGGACGGCGGCGTCCGAGGGGTGCGCCGCCGAGGCCCGCGACCTGCACCACCGACGCCTCGCCGGCACCCACGCCGACGATCCCGTCCACCCGACGTGCGCCGGGTACCTCGCACACCTGCAGGAGGCGGCGGACTCCGGGTCGGCGGCCGTGCTCGCCGCGGCGGTGCTCCCCTGCTTCCGGGTCTACGCCTGGGTGGGGGCGCAGCTCGGCTCGGCGCCGGACGAGCACGCGTTCGCGGACTGGATCACGGCCTACGGCGACCCGGGGTTCGCGGCGTCGAGTGCCGAGGCGACCCGTCTGGTCGAGGAGATGGCGGCAGCCGCGACCCCGTCCGAGCGGGGCCGGATGGCGCGGGCGTTCCGCCGCTCGACCGAGTGGGAGCTGGCGTTCTTCGCGATGCCGCTGACGGTTCCGGTGGCCCGAGTCTCGGCGTGAGCGACACTCCTCGCGGCGCCCGGCCCGAGAACTGTCGCCTGGCCCGAGTCTCGGGTCAGCGGGCGGGCGGCGGCAGCCGCACCAGCTCGACGGCCAGGTCGGCGCCGGTCACGGTGCCGCGCATCCACGTGAAGTCCGGCTGCCGACGGCGATCGGTCGGCGAGCCGGGGTTGAGCAGCCGCAACCCGGACGGTGCGACGGTGTCCCACGGGATGTGGGAGTGCCCGAAGACGAGCACGTCGACGTCCGGGTACTCGGCGGCCATGCGCTGCTCCCGGCCCGTCGCGGCACCGGTCTCGTGCACCAGCGCGAACCGCAGGTCCTCGACCGCGAAGTGCGCGACGAGCGGCAGCCGGTCGTCGAACTCGGGGCCGTCGTTGTTGCCGCGCACGCCCTCGAACCGGTGGGATCGGGCCTGCACGGCGTCGAGGGTGGCGAGGTCGACCCAGTCCCCCGCGTGCACCACCAGGTCGGCGGCGTCGACAGCGGACCAGAGCGCGGCGGGCAGGTCCTTCGCCCGCTTCGGCAGGTGCGTGTCGGAGAGCAGGACGAACGACGTGGTCACGACGGGGTGCGTCCGGGCATCGGCAGTCCGGCCTCGTCCGAGGCGCCGAGCCGTTCGAGCAGTCCGGCGAGCAGGGCGATGTCGTCGTCGGACCAGCCGGCGAGCCGTTCCTCCAGCGCATCCCGGTGCAGTTGCACGGAGCGCTCGAGCGCGGTGCGGCCGGCGTCCGTCGCCACGAGGGGCTTCGCGTTGCCGGTGCCGCCGTCGGTCGTCTCGATCAGCTTCGTGGCGAGGAGCCCGGACAGCTGCCGCGAGATCGTCGAGCGGTTCAGGCGCAGGTACCGGGCGATGTCGATCGCCATGCAGCCGGGGTGCTGCACCACGAAGTCGACGAGGGACTGGTCGACGACGCTCAGTGCTTGGTCGGATCCGCGGGCACGGATGCTCGCACGTCGGGTGATCCGGGCCAGCTCGGTGTAGGCCCGGCCGATCTCGCTGTTCCGGATCCCGGAGCTCGGGTGGTCCATCGTGGCTCCAGCCTTTCGGTGCCGGCGCCGGCCGGCGGTCTTCTGTGCCGACACCATACCGGTCGGTACGCGAGATTCGGGCTCAGTGACCTGCAGCTGCAGCCCGGAGCGCGGGGATGTCGAGCTTCTGCATCGTCATCATCGCCTGGAAGACACGGGCGTTCGCCTCGGGGTCGCCCGAACCGGTCATGAGCTCGCCCATCATCGACGGGGTCACCTGCCAGGCGACACCCCAGCGGTCGAACAGCCAGCCGCACATGCTCGGCTTCCCGCCGTCGGCGAGCAGGGCGTCCCAGATGCGGTCGAGCTCGTCCTGCGTGTCGACGTCGACCTGGAAGGAGACGGCATCGGTGTGCGGGTGTCCGGGGCCGCCGTTCATCGCCCGGTACGGCTGCCCGAGCAACGTGAACTCGACGACCAGGGTCGCGCCGTCCGGGGCCTTCGCCACGCTGTCGACCGAACTGCCGGGGAACAGGTCGACGTAGTACCGGGCGGCCTGCTCGGCTTGGTCGTCGTACCAGAGGAAGGGGGTGATGGTGGGCATGGGGCGCTCTTCTCGCGTCGGCTCAGTCCGCGGCACTGCGGATGAGCAGGTCTGACTTCTCGGGGTGCTCGTCGAACCACTTGCCGACGAACCAGCACATCGGCACGACCCGCTTCGTCGAGTTCGTCTCGACGTCGGCGACCGCGTACTCGACGAGCTCGGCCGCGTAGCCGTGCCCGCGGTGCTTCGGCACCGTGTACGTGTGCGGGAACGCGATCGCGTCGCCGTTCTCGCGGTAGTCGAGCACGCTCACGAGCTCGCCGCCGACGTACATCGCGTAGCGGTCCTGGTCGGTCTCGTCGCGGAACTCGTGGTCCATGCCGCCATCATGCTCCGCCCGGGGCGCACGTGCTCCACCGGGAATGCTCGTGGCCGCCGAGCGTTGGATGGACACCATGACAACGATCGGCATCATCGGCGCAGGCAACATCGGATCCCAACTCGCACGGCTCGCGGTGCAGCACGGCCACCAGGTCGTGATCGCGAACTCACGCGGCCCCGAGACCCTGGCCGACCTCGTGGCCGAACTCGGCGACCAGGCCCGTGCGGTCACCCGTGACGAAGCCGCCGCCGCGGGCGAGGTCGTCGTCGTGACGGTGCCGCTCGCCGCGATCGAGACCATCCCGGCGGAGCCGCTCGTCGGCAAGGTCGTCATCGACACGAACAACTACTACTGGGAGCGCGACGGCCGCATCGCCGCGCTCGATGACGAGTCGACGACGACGGCCGAGCTGCTGCAGGACCACCTGCCCGGCGCCCGGGTCGTCAAGGCGTTCAACCACATCGGCGCCGCGGACCTGACCGGCCACGCCACCCCGGCCGGCACCCCGGACCGTCGCGCCCTCGTGATCGCGGGCGACGACGCCGAGGCGAAGCAGGTCGCCGCGGACCTCATCGACGAGTTCGGCTTCGACGTCGTCGACGCCGGACCCCTCGCCGAGGGCTGGCGCATCCAGCGGGACACCCCCGGCTACGGCCCGCGTCTGACCGCCGCCCAGCTGCGCGAAGCACTGCAGGCAGCCACCCGCTGACGGCCCGAGTCTCGGCCCCGCCGAGGCGAGACTCGCGCTGGGCGACAGTCCTCGTGCCGACAGCCGCGAGAACTGTCGCCCACCCCGAGACTCGGGCCCGGCGGCCAGCGTCCCGCTACGCCCGGTCGAAGATCACCGTCATGTCGGCGATGTCGTCCTCGGTCGGCTCCCACGTGGTGCCGGCCTCGACGTTCTGCGTGATCTGCTCCGGCTTCGTCGCCCCCGCGATGACGCTGGACAGCCCCGGCTGCGCGAGCAACCACGCGAACGTCGCCTGCAGCATCGTGACACCGCGGTGGTCGCAGAACCGCTGGTAGTCGTCGAGGACGTCCCACGGGGCGTCCTCGAGCAGCTGCGGCTTCGACGTCGACAGCCGCCCGTCGGCCGGCCCCCCGGCCTTCGTGTACTTGCCGGTCAACAGCCCGTTGTAGAGCGGGAAGAACGGCAGGAACCCGAGGGCGTACGCGCGGACGGCCGGCAGCACCTCGGCCTCGGCGGCACGGGCGAGCGGGCTGTACTCGTTCTGCGCGGACACGAACGCCGTGGTGCCGGCGATCGACGCGGTCAGTTCGGCCTCGGCGATCTGCCAGCCCGCGAAGTTCGAGTGGCCGACGTAGCGGATCTTGCCCTCGCGGACCAGGTCGTCGAGGACCGACAGCGTCTCCTCGATCGGGGTCACGTCGTCGGGACGGTGCATCTGGTACAGATCGATCCAGTCCGTCCCGAGGCGACGGAGCGACGACTCGACGGCCAACCGGACGTACCGTCGCGACCCGCGCACACCCCAGTCGGGGCCGTTCGCGCCCTGCATGTCCATGCCGAACTTCGTCGCGAGCACGATCTCGTCACGCCGCCCAGCGATCGACCGGCCGAGCATCTCCTCGGACATGCCGGGCCGGCCGCCGTAGATGTCGGCCGTGTCGAAGAGCGTGACCCCGGCGTCGAGTGCCGCGCGCACGACGGCGTCCGTGCCCTCCTGCGACTCGGAGGCGGTCCCCGGCCGCCCGAAGTTGTTGCAGCCGAGGCCGACGGTGGAGACGACGAGCCCCGAGGGACCCAGTGGACGGTGTTCGATTCCGGTCATGCCCCGAACGTACCGGCGACCCCGGAACTGGGGCTGCGACATCCGCGACCGTTGCCACTAGAACTGACGATGGATCAGTCGACGAAGGGAGCACCGCAGTGGCGTCGCATCGCATGCAGGATTCGGAACGGCCGCGCCGTCCCGTCCCGTCCTGGGTGACCGCACCGGTCGTCGAACCGGCCGAGTCCGCCCGGCGGGTCGCCTCCGACTCCGCAGCGAGCACCGGCCAGGAGGCCCGTCCCACCCCCGCCACGTCGCGCACCACCCACGGTGCGCCGGCTCCCACCGCCGTGGTCGGCTCCGCCCCGCAGCCGACGGCCACGCTCGACCCGACCGCAGCGCCGACGCCGGAGCCCGCGTCCATCGCCACCCTGGTCGAGGACGACGTCACGGTCCCCGACTACCCGCCGCAGCAGGACCTCCTGCCGCCGGCCCCGACCTCACCGACCGTGCACACCGTGCCGTTCGACACCGCCGCCGTGGCCTCCGCACCGGCCCCCGTCTCACCGATCGACGCCGCTCCGCGCACCGCGCCGACCCCCGCAGCGTCGCCCGTGCCCGCCGCCGGACAGCCCCGGTTCTCGGTGCCCGGCCTGGAGCACGTCGTCGTCGAGGGCACCGAGCCCGAACCGGTGGGCCCGATCGGCTTCCGCACGCCCCGCCGCTTCGCCCACCAGCAGGCCGCCGCCACCGTGACACCGGTACCGACGCCGGCGTCCGCCCACGTGCGTTCCTTCGACGCGGTCCTGCAGGCGCCGTCGGTACCGACCGCCTCGTCGACCGCACCGATGGCGCCGAACCCGGTCGTGCCCGTGACCGCACCCCGTGCCGAGGCGAGTGCGTCCGTCGGGGCCGAGCCAGGCCTCCCGACCGAACTGCTCGACCAACCCGTGGCCGCAGCCGCCCAGCCGGAGCCGCGCCGTGCACTCGGTGCGACGCCCGGGGCGGTCCTGGGTGCCGTGGCGGGCATCGCGACGCTCGGACTCGCGGCGTGGTGGTTCACCGCGCCGGCGACCGTGCACGGCGTCGGTGTCGTGCTCGGACTCCTCGCGCTGGTGGTGTCGCTCATGACGCTGCGCGACCGTGCGGCGACGTGGCAGCGGCCGGTCGCGCTGCTCGGCGCCGTGCTCGGTGGCGTCGGCACGCTCGTGCTGCTGTGGGCCGTCGCGTCGGCGCTGCTGCCGCTCGCCGGGGTGACGCTGCCCGACCTGACCGGGACCGGGACGACCCCGACCCTCGCGCCGTAACGGTCTCGGGCGCCGGTTCGGCCCCTCGGCTGGCGCGATCAGACCGCGCGGACGACGCCGCGCGACAGGATCGCGTTCGTCAGGGCATCGATCGGCTCGCGTTGCACCGTCGGGTTCGCGATGAGGACGTAGTCGACCGCCGGCAGGTCCGGCAGCCCGAGCCGCTGCGACACCTTCACCAGGTCCGCCGGGATGAGCGAGTGCGGGAACACCGCCACGCCGATCCCCGCCCGCACCGCCGCCAGCACGCCGTTCACGTCGCGGGTGTTGCAGGTGATCCGCCAGGTGCGGCCCGCGGCCTCGAGGGCGTCGATCGCCATCTGCCGGCTGATGCTCGGCGCCTGGTACGCGATGAGCGGCACGGGCTCGTCGCGTTCGACCGCGATGCCGTCCTGCGCCATCCACACCATCTGGTCGGTCGCGACCCGGGTGCCCTCGGCGGACTCCCCCGCGGTCTGCTTGATGAACACGAGATCGAGCTGCCCGGCGTGCACCCGGCGGAGGAGCGGCGACGACTGGTTCACCGTCAGCTCGAGGTTCACCTGTGGGTGCAGCCGCCGGAAGTCGCGGAGGATGCGCGGCAACTGCGTGATCGCGAGGTCGTCGGCCGCACCGAACCGGAGGCGCCCACGCGTCGCCGACCCCGAGAAGTAGGCGTCCGCGGTGGCGTGCGCCGCGAGGATCGTCCGGGCGAATCCCGCCATCGCGTCGCCGTTGTCCGTGAGGGTGACGCCACGGGTGTCGCGGGCGACGAGGGTGCGGGACACCGCGGTCTCGAGCCGCCGGACGTGCTGGGAGACGGTGGGCTGGCTGATGCCGAGGCGGGCTCCGGCCTGCGTGAAGCTCTGCGTCTCGGCGACGGCCAGGAAGGTCTGCAGCAGGACCGGATCGAGCACGGTGCACCTCGTTCGTTCGCGCGACTGTCGCGCGGTCGTTCGCGCGGTCATTCGACATCGCAATGGATTGATAGCCACCATAGGGGTGTCGAATGGCCCGCGGCCACGTAGTTTCGATGGGGTACCAGATCCGCAACGACGTCCGGAGAACCCCTCACCGTGAGTGCGTCATCGACGACCCTCCCCCCGCCCACCGAACCACTCCCGATCCAGGCCACCCGCCCGCCCTGGCGGCACACCCTCATCGCCCTGTCCGTGCCGAACTTCCGGCTGTTCACGGCCACCAACCTCGTCGCGATGACCGCCGGGTGGATGCAGCGCATCGCCCAGGACTGGCTCGTCCTGCAGCTGACCGGCTCGGTCGCGCAGGTCGGCATCACCGTCGCCTGCCAGTTCGCGCCGATGCTGCTGTTCGGGCTCCTCGGCGGCGTGCTCGTCGACCGGTTCTCGAAGCGCGCGCTGATGATGATCACGCAGGGCGCCTTCGCGGTGCTGTCCGCGCTGCTCGCCGTGCTGACGCTCGCCGGGGTGGTCGAGGCCTGGCACATCTGGGTGATCGCGTTCCTGGTCGGCATGGTGACCGTGATCGACAACCCGGCCCGCCAGGTGTTCGTCACCGAGATCGTCGGGCACCAGCACCTCCGCAACGCGATCAGCGTGAACTCGTCGGTGTTCCAGCTGGGCGGCATGATCGGGCCCGCGCTCTCCGGCGCGCTGCTCGTCGCGGTCGGGGCCGGGTGGTCGTTCGGCGTGAACGCCATCGCCTGCGTCGCCGTCGTCGTGACGCTCGGGTTCCTGAAGGTCTCGGAGCTGCACCGGACGCCCCCGGCACCCCGCGGCAAGGGGCAGCTGATCGAGGGGCTCCGCTACGCCGTGAACAAGCCCACGATCATCGTGCCGGTGATCCTCGTCGCGTTCTTCTCGGTGTTCGCGCTGACGATGCCCGTGCTGCTGTCGGCCTTCGCGTCACAGGTGTACGACGTCGGCGCCGCCGGGTACGGCGTGTTCAACTCGGCCGTGGCGATCGGTGCGCTCGTCGGCGCCCTGCTCTCCACACGTCGGGCGGTCGTGCGGCTCCGGACCATCGTCGGCGGGGTGTTCTGGACCGGGGTGCTGCTCGTGGTCTCCGGCTCCATCCCCGTGATCGCGCCGTTCACCGTGGCGCTCGTCGCCGTCGGGATGTCGCAGCTGCTGTTCCAGACCGCGTCGAACTCGCTCGTGCAGCTGTCGTCGAACGTGGCGATCCGCGGCCGCGTGATGTCGCTCTACGTGCTCGTGCTGCTCGGCGGCCAGGCGATCGGCGGGCCGCTCATGGGCCAGGTCGTCGACCACTTCGGGGCGCACGTCGGGATGATGGTCGCCGGTGGGGTGCCCGCGGCCGCCGCTGCCGTGATCGCGCTCGTCCTCGCCCGCCGAGGTGGCCTGCACCTCGCCGTGCGCATGCGCCACCACGTGCCGCTGCCCGCGATCGTCGCCCACTGAGCCGGGCGGTGGGCGCACCGGCGCGCCGGACGGGAGGCGCGTGGCGGCGTCGCCACGGGCCTCCCGTCCGGCGCGCGCCAAGGCGTTGCGCCCTGTTGCGGGCGTCGCGCCCCGACACACAGGGGCGCAATGCCCGCAACAGGGCGCGGACGCGGTCCCGGACGGACGGGAGGCACGGGGCTGCCCCGCCACGCGCCTCCCGTCCGGTGAGCGGTTGCCTCAGTACGCCACGCCGAAACGCGCCTGGTGGTGCGCCGGGTTCGCGATCTCGTCGACGAAGGCCAGGCCGAAGTCGTCGCCGGAGATGTCCGAGTTGCCCTCGGCGTCGGTCAGCAGGACCTCGTCGGTCGTGCGGTAGGTGCCACGACGCTCGCCCGGGTTGTAGCTGCCGTAACCGGCGGCCGGGCTGACGTAGAACCAGTCGACGTCGGTGTCCGAGGCACGGAGCGCGTCGAGGATCTGCGCGTGGCTCTTCGCCTCGCCCTTGAACGCGTCCGGGAACTCGGCCGAGTCGAACAGGCGCGGTCCACCGTCGGCGACGAGCAGCGAACCGGCGCCGCCGACGATGCCGAGACGCGCACCGGCGCTGGCCGCGGCGTCGACGAAGTGCTGGAACTTGTCCTTGAGCTCACTGCCGTCCGACTGGACCGCGTGCAGTGCGACGACGATGACGTCCGCGTCCTTCGTGACCTCGGCCACGAAGTCGGCGTCGAAGGCATCGCCCTGCGCCAGGGTCAAGCCCTCGGCGGCGTCGAGCTTGCTCGTGTCGCGCGCGACGGCGGTGACGGCGATGCCACGGGAGAGGGCTTCGCGGGTGATGGCGGAGCCGGCGTAGCCGGTGCCTCCGAAGACGACGATGCTGGTCATGCTGTTCCTTTCGTGGGGCTGGTGCTGCTCACCGTACAAGAGTTACTCTCTTTGAGTAAGTAGGCACCTCACGGTGCGTAACGGAGCTCGTTCGCCACGGAGGCCAGGCCAGATGTCAGCACTCGAGTACAGCCCCTACGCGGCGGACTGCCCCAGCCGACAGCTGCTCGACCGCATCGGCGACCGCTGGAGTGTGCTGACGATCGGTACCCTCGCCGACGGGCCGCAACGGTACTCGGCGATCGCGAACCGGGTGCAGGGCGTGTCGCAGAAGATGCTCACGCAGACCCTCCGGGCGCTCGAGCGGGACGGGCTCGTCACCCGCACGGTCTTCCCCGAGATCCCGCCGCACGTCGAGTACGAGCTCACCGATCGCGGGCGGTCGCTCCGCCGGGTGCTCGAGCCGCTCGAGGCGTGGGCGACGTCCCACATGGACGACGTCGCGGTGTCGCGCGTGGAGTACGACGCGCGCTGACCCGCCGGGGGTGGCTGGGCGGGGGCGCGGCGGGGGCGGGGCGCGGGGCGCTTCGTGAGCAGAAATGGTCGGGTCGGCAGCGCACACCCGACCATTTCTGCTCACGAAGTGCCGCCACGCCCACACTCGGAATCCTCGACGGCGGCGAGTGGTTGCCTGGGGACATGCGATCGATCGTCTACACGAAGCCCGGTGACAGCAGCGTCCTCGAACTCGTCGAGCGGAACGTCCCCGAACCCGGCGCCGGCGAGGTCCGCGTCCGCGTCGTCGTCTCCGGCGTGAACCCCACGGACTGGAAGGCCCGGGCGGGCGGCACCTACGGCGACGGCCTGCCCTTCCCCGAGGTCACCCCGAACCAGGACGGCGCCGGTGTCGTCGACGCGGTCGGCCCGGGAGTCGAGGACCTCGCCGTCGGTGACCGCGTGTGGCTCTTCATGGCCGCCGCCTCGCGCCCGACCGGCACCGCACAGGAGTACACCGTCGTGCCGGAGACCCGAGCGGTCCGCCTGCCCGACGAGACGAGCTTCGACATCGGCGCCTCGCTCGGTGTCCCGGCGATGACCGCGCACCGCGCCCTCACGACGCACGAGGACGGCCCCGCGCGCCTCGGCCCCGGTGCGCTCGACGGCGTCACGGTGCTCGTCGCCGGTGGCGCCGGAGCGGTGGGGCACGCGGCGATCCAGCTCGCCCGTTGGGCCGGCGCCACCGTGATCACGACGATCAGCTCGGACGACAAGGCCGCTCTCGCCACCGCGGCGGGTGCCCACCACGTCGTGAACTACCGGCAGGACGACGCCGCCGCTCGCATCCGCGAGATCGCGCCGGACGGCGTCGACATCGTCGTCGAGGTGTCGATCCCCCAGAACGCCGAGCTGGTCGCCGACGTCCTGGCGAACCACGGCGTCGTGTCGATCTACGCGAACAACGGTGGCGACGAGGCCACGTTGCCGATCCGCCCGAACATGAGCGTGAATGCGCGCTACCAGTTCCTGCTGCTCTACACGATCGGCGACGAGGCCCTGGCCGCCGCTGCCGAGGACGTCACCGAGGCGCTGCACGACGGCGTGCTGGCGGTCGGCGCGGACGCGGGTCTGCCGCTCACCCGCTTCGACCTCGCCCACACCGATGCCGCCCACGACGCCGTCGAACACGACACCGTCGGCAAGGTGCTGATCGACGTGCCAGAGGCGCAGTAGCCTCGACGCCCAGACGACGAACGGCTCCCACACACGTGGGAGCCGTTCGTCGTGGACGATGCGGGAAGGGTCAGCGACCCAGGCGCGCGGCGATGGCTGCGGCGACCCGGGACCGGGCTGCTTCGCGCTCGCGCTCGATGTTGGCGGCGATGACGTCGAGGTCTTCGTAGTCGGCGTCGGTGGTGGTGTCGTTCCAGTTGGGCGATGAGATCCGGGCACGCCCGAACGACGGCGGAGCAGGGTTCACGGTCGTCATGAGGGCATCGTACGTCGAGCGTCCGACAGAGCGTGTGAGCATCACGGGCCTTTCCTTGGATTGCGGTCGCGCTCGGGGAACGAGTAGGTCAACGAGAACGCCACGGCCATGAACGACGCCATCATCGCGATGTTCTTGGCGTCGAGTTCGGTGAAGGCGTCGGGGACCGGGGAGTCGACGGTGAGCATGCCGAACGAGTACTGGTCGGACCGGATCACCACCGAGACGTACGACGAGTAGCGCGGTTCGAAACCCGGCAGGTCCTGGTCCACGTCGACGTCGGCCGAGCGGTCGCCGACGATCCGGGGTGATCCCCCGACCAGCACCCACTCGAGGTTGCGGTCGCCGTAGGGCGTGCCCGCGCGGAAGACCCCGGCGGTGTCGCCGGCACCCCCGTGACCGATCGGCTCGAGCGCACGCAGATCGGTGGACAGCTGGTACACGTTGGCGCGGACGTCGGGCACCTTCGGCAGCAGGTAGAACGCCAGGGCCACGGCGACCCGGTCCGCGACGACGGAGAGTTCACCGTGGCGCTCGGAACGGGGCAGTTCGGTGAACCGGACGAGCCGGGTGGCGATCTGGCCGAACGCGTACCGGACCGCCGTCGACTGTTCGAGTTCGGCCCCGGTCGCGTTCTCCTCGGCCACCGCCCGCGCAGCGTCGCTGCGTCGGATCCGGACCACCTGCACCGCCACGGCACCGGCCAGCACGACGAGCCCGAACACGACGAGCGACAGTCGGACCGCCGGGGTGACGAACAGGTTCGGCAGCTGGAACGCCGCAGTGGGCGCGGCCGCCACCACGATCGGCCACCCGACCGTGCCGACCCGTCCTGAACGCTGTTGCCCCATGACCACGACGCTAGGTCACGCCACCGACGCACACGGAGTTGTCCACAGGTCGGTTCTCCACAGGATGTGTCGGCCTCCAACAGCCCGTCGCGCGCAGCTGGTAAGCAAGACCCATGACCGATGCCAGCACGCCCGTTCCCGGATCCAGAGCCCTCGTCCTGGGCGGCGGAGGTGTCGCCGGCATCGCCTGGGAGGTCGGTGTCCTCACCGCCCTGCAGGACGCCGGCGTCGACCTCGACGCCGCAGACCTGGTCGTCGGCACGAGCGCCGGCAGCGTCGTCGGCGTCTTCGTCCGGAACTGCGCGGTGCAGCAGGCGTACGACCAGCAGCACACCCCCGCACCGACGACCTACGTCGAGCCGCCGGCCATCGACACCGACGCCGTCCAGCAGCGCATCGGTGCCGCGCTCGAGGGGGCGACCGGCGAGCAGGACGCCCGCGCCCGCCTCGGCCTCGCCGCCCAGCAGGTCACCGACGGACAGTCCGACGACGAGCGCGTGGCGACCTTCACCGAGACCCTGCCGTCCACCGACTGGCCGGCGAAGCCGCTCGCGATCACCGCGGTCGACGCCACCGACGGCACGTTCCGACTGCTGACCGCGGCCGACGGTGTCCCGCTCCCCCGCGCGGTCGCCGCGAGCTGCTCCGTGCCCTTCGTGTGGTCGCCCGTCGGCATCGAGGGCCGACCGTACGTCGACGGCGGGGTCCGCTCCGGCACGAACGCCGATGCCGCGGCCGGGCACGAGCGTGTCCTCGTCATCGCCTGCGGTCCTGAGGGTCCGTCCCCGGTCGGCCCGTGGCTCGACGTCGCGGTCGAGTCGCTCCGCGCCGGCGGCAGCTCGGTCGAGGTCGTCGTGGCGGACAGTGCCGCGCAGGAAGCCTTCGGCACGAACTCCCTCTCGCTGGCCACCCAGGCCCCCTCGGCCGAAGCCGGCCGCGCCCAGGGCACGGCGGTCGCCGAGCAGATCGCCGCCTTCTGGGCCGACGACCTGGTGAGCGTGGTCGCATGACGACGCCGTTCTCCGACCTCGACCAGTACATCGCGCTCCCCCGGGTCGACGGGATCGCGATCAGCCCCGACGGTGAGCGCGTCGCCCTGACGGTCAGTGCGCTCGACCCGGACCGCACCGGGTACCGCCGCTCGATCTGGCAGGTGCCCAGCGCCGCGGCCGGCAGCGCCGCGGCCAGCAGCGCTGCAACCGGTATCGCGGTCCGCCTCACCCGTTCCGCCAAGGGCGAGGGCGGCATCGCCTTCACCCGCACCGGCGACCTGCTATTCGTCTCCGCCCGCCCCGACGCCGACGCCACCGACGTCGAGGCCGCTCAGCTCTGGGTCCTGCCTGCGGCCGGTGGTGAGGCCCGCCCCCTCACGCGGCTCACCGGCGGGGTCGGCGGCGTCCTCGCGACCGCTGCGGCCGCGGACACCGTCGCGCTCACCGCCGACCTGCTGCCCAGCGCCGGTTCCGACCCGACCAGCGTGCTCGACGCCGACGCCGAGCTCCGCAAGGCCCGCACGGACAAGAAGGTCCGCGCGATCCTGCACGAGACGTACCCGGTCCGGTACTGGGACCACGACCTCGGCCCCGACCAGACGCACGTCCTCACGCTCGACCTGGCCGAAGCCCTGGCCGAAGACCACGCCGGGCACTCGGCTGGGCTCCCCCACCTCACGGACCGGACGCCGGCTCCGGGCCGGTCGCTGGACCACGTCGCCGGGGCACTCACGCCCGACGGTTCCGTCCTGTTGGCAGCCGTGGGAGTCCGGGAGGCCCGTGGGGACCGCTCGACGCTCGTCACGATCGACTGCACCAGCGGCCACCGCACGGTGCTGTTCGACGACGCCGACGTCGACCACGAGATGCCCACCCTGAGCCACGACGGCCGCACGATCGCCTGGGTCCGGACGGTGCGCTCCACCCCCGCCGGTGCGCACCAGCAAGAGGTCTGGACCGCCGGCATCGACGGGTCGGACCCGCGCCGCATCGCCACCGAGTGGGACCGCTGGCCGAGCGAGCTCGTGTTCGAGCACGGCGACCGCGCACTGCTCGCCGTGGCCGACCAGGACGGCCGGGCACCCGTGTTCCGCATCCCGCTCGACGGCGCAGCCGTCGAACAGCTGACCCACGACGACTGGGCGTACTCGAGCCTGCGCGTGGCGGAGGCGAGCGGCGCGGTCGTGGCGCTCCGGGCCTCCTGGGCGGCACCACTGCACCCCGTGCGGATCGCGACGGACGGGGTGGTGACCCCGCTCGCGACGCCCGCGCCCCTGCCCGAGGTCCCCGCGCATCTGGAAGAGGTCGAGACGACCGCGGCCGACGGCGCGCGCGTGCGCGGCTGGCTGGTCGTGCCGGAGGGTGACGGGCCGCACCCGCTGCTGCTCTGGATCCACGGCGGGCCGCTCAACTCGTGGAACCAGTGGTCGTGGCGGTGGAACCCGATGCTCCTGGCGGCGCGCGGGTACGCGGTGCTGCTACCAGACCCGGCGCTGTCGACCGGCTACGGACTCGACTTCGTGAACCGTGGGTGGAACGCGTGGGGTCAGGCGCCGTACACCGACCTGCTGGCGATCACGGACGTGGTCGAGGCCCGAGCGGACATCGACGAGACCCGCACGGCGGCGATGGGCGGCTCGTTCGGCGGTTACATGGCGAACTGGGTCGCCGGGCACACCGACCGGTTCCGCGCGATCGTCACGCACGCGAGCCTGTGGGCGCTCGACCAGTTCAACGGCACGACGGACGCGTCGCAGTACTGGTCGTCGATCTTCGACGCCGCCGGCGTCGAGGCCAACGACCCGCACCGGTTCGTGGCCGACATCACGACACCGATGCTCGTGGTCCACGGCGACAAGGACTACCGGGTGCCGATCGGCGAGGGGCTGCGACTGTGGTCCGAACTCGCCGAGCACCATGCGGCCGACGACGGCACGATGCCGCACCGGTTCCTGTACTTCCCGGACGAGAACCACTGGGTGCTCTCGCCACAGCACGCTGTGGTCTGGTACGAGACGGTGTTCGCGTTCCTCGGGCAGCACGTGCTGGGCCAGGAATGGAAGCGGCCGGAGGTGCTCGGGTAGCGCGGGCGTGGCGGTCGACCCGGAACGACACGATCGACGTCGCACGACATCGAGAACGTCGTTCCGGGTCGGATCCACCCGACCGACCCGACCGACCCGACCCGGCCCGGCCCGACCCGGCCCGCTACACGAACGCGGCCTGCCCGGTGATCGCACGACCGACGATCAGCGTGTTCACCTCACGCGTGCCCTCGTACGAGTAGATCGCCTCGGCGTCCGCGAAGAACCGGGCGACACCCTTGTCGAGCACGATGCCGTTGCCGCCCTGCACCTCGCGGCACCAGCCGACGGTCTCGCGCATCTTCGCGGTCGCGAACGCCTTGGCCAGTGCGGAGTGCTCGTCGCCACCGACACCGGCGTCCTGCATGGCCGAGGCCTGCGTGCAGAGCGCGATCGAGGCCGTGATGTTCGACAGCGACTTCACGAGCAGGTCCTGCACGAGCTGGTGCGACGCGATCGGCTTGCCGAACTGGATCCGCTCGCGGGCGTACGCGAGCGCTGCTTCGTAGGCACCGACCGCGATGCCGACGGCCTGCCAGGCCACCTCGGTGCGGGTCAGGCGGAGCACCTCGGCCGTCGACCGGAACGAGTCGGCGCGCTGGAGCCGACGCGATTCCGGCACCCGCACCCCCTGCATGACGATGTCGGCGTTCTGCACCCCGCGCAGCGCGATCTTGTCCTCGATCTTGGTGGCGGTGAAGCCGGGGGTGTCCGTGGTGACCAGGAAGCCCTTCACCTGCTCGTCGGCGACGTCCTTCGCCCAGATGACCACGACGTCGGCGAAGGTGGCGTTGCCGATCCAGCGCTTCTCACCGTCGAGCACCCACGTGTCGCCGTCGCGGCGGGCAGTGGTGCGCAGGCCACGGGCGGAGTCGCTGCCGGACAGCGGTTCGGTCAGGCCGAACGCCCCGATGAGCTCGCCGGCCGCCATGCGCGGCAGCCACTCGCGCTGCTGTTCCTCACTGCCGGCGACGGCAATCGAGTTCATCGCCAGACCCGACTGCACGCCGATGAACGTCGCGACGCTGGCGTCGACGCGTCCGAGCTCGAGCGCCGCCCACCCGCGGTACACGGCCGAGTTCTCGAACTGGCGCACGAGCGGGATCCCCGGCCCGTACATCCCGAGCTCGGCGAGCGGGGCGATCACCTGCATCGGGAACTCGGCACGTGCCCAGTACCCGTCGGCGATGGGCGCGACCTCGCGCTCGAGGTACTCGCGCAGTCGCCCGATCGACGCGCGCTCCGGCTCGGTCAGCTGCTGTTGGAAGCCGTAGAAGTCCGATTCGAGGAGGCCCGTCGTGGGCGTCAGCGTTGACATAGCACCTACGATGCATCATTCTCGAAAACGTTGCAAGGGAGGGTCGCGTGTACACATCGGATTCTGCGCTGCGCGCCTTCCGGGAGGCTCGCCACACCTTCATCGACGGCGCACGGATCGACATGGGCGCGTTGGCTGCCGCACTCGGCGTGGACCGCACGTCACTGTTCCGGTGGGTGGGCAACCGTGACCGGTTGCTCTCCGAGATCCTGTGGTCCCTCGCAGTCCCGACGCTCGACCGGGCGTCCCGCGATGCCGACACGATCGGGTCCTCCGGAGCGGCGCGCATCGTCGACGTGCTCGACCGGTTCACCGCCGACCTCATCGACGCCACCTACTTCCGCGCGTTCCTGACCCGCGAACCCGCGCGGGCGATGCGCCTGCTGACCACCTCGGACAGCGACGTCCAGAGCCGGTTCGTCGAGCGGGTCACCGCGCTCGTGGTCGAGGAGCAGTCGTCCGGCGAGTTCGATCCGGCCCCGCTGTCCGCCGAGGAGCTCGCCCGGCTGCTCGTCCGGATCTCAGAGTCGTTCACCTACGCTGAGTTCATCTCCGGTGAGGCCCCCGACCCCGACCGGGCACGCGCCGCGTTCGAGTACGTGCTGCGCCCCGCCGCCGATCACGCCACACCCGCACCTCCGATCGGAGACCGATGACCATCGACGAGTACCCGTTCCGCCGCCTCTACCCCACGCGCTGGAACGACAACGACATGTTCGGGCACGTCAACAACACGATCTACTACTCGGCGATGGACAACGCGTCGACGTACTGGTTCCGCGAGGAAGCGGGCCTGGACCCGTTCACGTCGGAGTGGATCGCAGTGCTGGTGTCGTCGAGCTGCCGCTTCGTCGAGTCCGCCGTGTGGCCGGACGTCATCGAGGTCGGGATGCGGTCCAAGCACCTCGGCAACACGAGCCTGTCGTGGGAGTTCGGCCTGTTCCGGCAGTCCGACGGCGCCCTGCTCGCCACCGGCGAGTTCGCGCACGTCATCATCGACCGCGAGGGTGCACGCCGACCGATCCCCCTGCCGGAGTCGCTGCGCGCGCTCGTGAACGGCACGATGGTCGCCCAGGAGCCCGCCGTCGCCGACTGATCCCGCGCGCCGTCGCCCGCCGTCGTCCCGCAACCGAGAACAGGTCAGGGGCGGTAGTCGTCGCGACGGGGCTGGTTCAGCCGCGCAGCGAGATCGTCGCCCGCGGGCTTCGCGCCGTTCAGGGTCCCGAGCACCTTCGCCACGGTCGACACCACGAAGCCGATCCCCCGGCCCACGGCTTGCATGATGCGCATGACGTCCCCTCTCGTCGCTTCATGCTAGCCCGCGGGCCGAGGACCGCTCAGGACTTGAGGGCAGCGAGCTCGAGGTTGATGTCGTCGGGGTCCTGCACGGACAGGATCACCATGCCGGCGTCGCCGAGGTCGGTCACCTCGCCGTGCTCGACCCCCGCGGCATCGAGACGTGCGGCCGCCTGGTGCAGCTCGTCGACCGACCCCACGACGAAGCTCACGTGGTCGAGTCCCACCGTGTCCGGGTCGAACGTCTGCCCCGCCGGAGCGACCGGGCGGAGACCGAAGACCTGGTCGCCGAGCCGGAACACGGAGCCGCCGTAGAAGCGCTCACGATCCTCGCGCACCCCGGGCTCGTCGACCTGGTCGCTGAAGTCGATCGCCGGGTCGGTGCCGAACAGCTGCTGGTAGAACGCCTTGCTGCGGTGGATGTCGGTCACGGTGACGCGGACGTGGGCGAGGGCTGTCGGGCGTGCGAACGGTTCGGTCATGGTGGAGCTCCTCCGGGTTCGACCCGACGCAGGGCCGTCGGGTGCGCGCCGTGGTTGCGACGCGCACCCGAGGCAACCCCTGCCGCCTCGGTGCAGCCCGACAGCGTGCGGCGACCGGACAGCGGCGCTGGACCCGAACGCCAGCGCCGCGGTCCGGTCAGATGAGGTCGTCGGTCAGGTGGTTCGGCGTGCCGAAGCGGTGCGCCGTGATCGAGACCGCCTGCTCGCGGACGAACGGCAGGATTTCGAGCCGACCGGCCTCCGTCACCGGGCCGCCGTACACCGCGACGTCAGGACGCCCGCCGATCGCCGAGGACAGCGCCGAGGTGTCGCCGCCGATGAGCCGGACCCGGGTCGACGGGCCCGCCGCGATCGACGACGCGAAGGCTTCGTCGGAGACCGACTGCGACACGGAGCGCACGTTTTGCAACGATCGGATCGCGGAGGCGACGGACGAGGGCAGCCCGGCTGCCGTCGACACCTCGATCGTGGTGCCGGCCCGGAGCGCAGCCGCGACGACGCGCACGAGCTCGACCACCGAGGCGTCAGCGTCAGCGTCGGCAACCGCAGCGAGCCGCACGTGAACAGACGGGAACGGCAGGTACCGCGCGATGTTCCGCTCGGCGCTGAGAGCCGAGACGTCGGTCGCGGTGCCGAACAGCGTCGACCAGGCCTGCTCGTCGGACGCCAGCGACCGGTCGAGCACCTCCGAGATCACCCCGGCCGCACGGACGAAGGCGCTGACCGGAGCGGAAGGAACGGACGCAGCAGTCGACAGAGCAGGCGCCCACGACCCCAGCCCGAGCAGGTAGTTCAGCCCGCCGGCCTTCGTGCCCGCGCCGACGGCCGACTTCTTCCAGCCACCGAACGGCTGCCGACGGACGATGGCGCCCGTGATGCCGCGGTTGACGTAGAGGTTGCCCGCCTGGATCCGCCCGAGCCAGGTGCCGATCTCGGCCGGGTCGAGCGAGTGCAGGCCCGAGGTCAGGCCGTAGTCGACCTCGTTGACGATGTCGATCGCTTCGTCGAGGGTGTCGGCGGTCATCATGCCGAGGATCGGGCCGAAGTACTCGGTGCGGTGGAACTCCGAGCCGCGGCGGACGCCCTGGCGGACGCCGGGGGTCCAGAGCTTGCCGGTCTCGTCGAGCCGCTTCGGCTCGACGGCCCAGGACTCCCCCGCGCCGAGCGTCGTCAGGCCGGCGAGCAGCTTGCCGGAGGCCGGTTCGATGATCGGGCCCATCTGGGTGGTGGGGTCGGTCGGGGAGCCGACGGTGAGCGAGGACACGGCGTCGAGGAGCTGGTTGCGGAAGCGCTTCGACTTCGCGACCGAGCCGACCATGACCACGAGCGACGCGGCCGAGCACTTCTGGCCGGCGTGCCCGAAGGCCGAGGCGACGACGTCCTTCACCGCGAGGTCGAGGTCCGACGACGGGGTGACGATCACGGCGTTCTTGCCCGAGGTCTCGGCGAGCAGCGGCAGGTCCGGGCGGAACGAGCGGAACAGCTCGGCGGTCTCGTAGGCACCGGTGAGGATCACCTGGTCGACCATCGGCGAGGCGATGAGCTGCTGGCCGAGCTCGTTCTCGGACACCTGCAGGAACGCGAGCACGTCGGCCGGGGCCCCGTGGGCGTCGAGCGCGGTCTCGATGATGGACGCGAGGACGGCCCCGGAGCGCTCGGCGGGCGGCGCAGGCTTGAGGACGACGGCGGACCCGGCAGCGAGTGCGGCCAGGGTCGAGCCGGCGGGGATCGCGACCGGGAAGTTCCACGGCGGCGCGACGAGGGTGAGCGTGGCCGGTGTGAACGTCGCACCGTCGAGGTCGTCGAGCTGGGACGCGAGCGAGCCGTAGAAGTGCGCGAAGTCGATCGCCTCGGACACCTCGGGGTCGGCCTGGTCGATGGTCTTGCCCGTCTCCGCGGCCATGACCTCGATGAGTGCTGCGCGGTTCGCCTCGAGCGCGTCGCCGACGGCGTGCAGCACGGCGCCACGAGCGGCACCGGACCAGGTCCCCCAGACCGCACCGGCGGCCTGGACGCGAGCGAGCGCCGAGTCGAGCGACGCGGCGGAGTCGACCCGGGCCTCCTGGACGGCGCGGACGCCGAGCGTCGACGACGCGATCCGGTCCGTGATGGCCGAACCCCACTGGCGCACCGACGCGACCGACGGGTCGCTGTCCGGCGTGTTCTCGAACCGGCCGGGCCCTGGGCGTCCGACGGCCGCGTAGCGGTCGGCGACGCGGTGGGACGCGGGAGCGGCGAGGCCCTCGGGTGTGGCGAGCGGCACGAGCGAGGCGCGGAAGCGCTCTTCCTCGCGGGCGAAGAGCGGCGGCGACGACACGAGCGAGAAGACCGCTGACATGAAGTTGTCCTGCGAGGCGCCCTCTTCGAGGCGACGGATCAGGTACGCGATCGCGACGTCGAACTCCCCCGGGTGCACGACCGGCGTGTAGAGCAGGAGGGAACCGACCGTGTTCTTCACTGCCGACGCCTGGCCCTGCGCCATGCCGAGCAGCATCTCGAACTCGATGCCGTCCCGAACGCCTCGTTCGCCGGCGAGCAGCCAGGCGTGCGCGACGTCGAACAGGTTGTGCCCGGCGACACCGACGCGGACGTTCTCGACGCGCGACGGGGTGAGCGCCCAGTCGAGCACCCGCTTGTAGTTGGTGTCGGAGTCCTGCTTGGTGTGCCAGGTGGCGAGCGGCCAGCCGTGCACCGAGGCCTCGACCTGCTCCATCGGCAGGTTCGCGCCCTTGACCAGGCGGACCTTGATGCCGGCACCACCGCGGGCGCGGCGGGCAGCGGACCACTCCTGCAGCTGCTCCATCGCGGCGAGCGCGTCGGGCAGGTACGCCTGCAGGACGATGCCGGCTTCGAGCCCGAGGAACGCCGGCTCGTCGAGGAGCTTGGTGAAGACCGCGATCGTCAGGTCGAGGTCCTTGTACTCCTCCATGTCGAGGTTGATGAACTTCGCCGGGGTCGAGGCCGCGGCGCGCTCGAACAGCGGGCGGAGCTGCTCGACGATGTCGTCGACGGCGTGGTCGAACGCCCACGGCGAGTGCGGGTGCACGGTCGACGAGACCTTGATCGACACGTAGTCGACGTCGTCGCGCGCCAGGAGCTCGTGCGTGCCCTCGAGCCGGCGTGCGGCCTCGCGCTCGCCCAGCACGGCCTCGCCGAGCAGGTTCACGTTGAGCCGGACGCCGTCCCGCTTGATCTTGGCGATGGCGGGCCCGAGCTTCGAGTCGGTCGCGTCGACGATGAGGTGGCCGACCATGCCCCGGAGCACCCGGCGGGCGATGGGCACGACGACGGTCGGCAGGGCCGGGGCCATGCCGCCACCGAGGCGCACGAGTCCGCGCATCGCTGCGGGCAGGAACCCGGGGGCTGCAGGTGCGATCTGCCGGAGCTTGCGGGCGGCGACGGCCAGGTCTTCCGGGCGGACGACGCCGTCCACGAAGCCGACCGCGAAGTCCAGACCGGCGGGGTCGGCGAGCACCCCGGCGAGCTGCTTGGCGGAGCCGTCGACCGGGAACGACTCGGCCTCGGCCAGCCACTGTCGGACGAGTGCGACGGACTGGTCCGCCAAGGCGTCGTGGTCGGTGGCGGGGTGCTCGTGCAGGGTCGTCATGGGTTCAGTGTGGAGCGCCCGACTCATCAGCGGAAGCAACGGTTCGTGATGGGTACCCGTAAGTTCCGCTACCGTGAGCACGTGCTCGATGTCCGCCGTCTCGTCCTGCTCCGTGAGCTCTCCATCCGGGGCACGATCGCCGCGGTCGCCGAGGCCGTGAACTTCACCCCGTCGGCCGTCTCGCAGCAGCTCAGCACCCTGGAGCGCGAGGCCGGCGTGCCCTTGCTCAGGAAGGCCGGCCGGCGCCTGCAGCTCACCCCGCAGGCCGAGGTCCTGGTGCAGGCGGCCGGGCACGTGCTGGACGTCCTCGAGCTGGCGCAGTCGCAGGTCGAGGAGACCATGCCGACCGTGCAGGGGCGGATCCGTGTCGCGGTGTTCCAGTCCGCGGCCCTCGCCCTCATGCCGAACGCCCTGCACGCCATGGCGACCGAGCACCCGGACGTCCGCATCGAGATGGTGCAGCGGGAACCGGAGACGGCCCTGCACGAGACGTGGGCCCGGGACTTCGACGTGGTCATCGCGGAGCAGTACCCCGCGCACGCGGCTCCGCACCTTCCCGGGCTCGACCGGTCGGATCTGACCACCGACGCGGTCCGGCTCGCACTGCCCCCGGTGGACACCGCGCTCGTACCGGTGTCGTCGATCGAGGACGCAGGCGCGCTGCCCTGGGTGATGGAGCCCCGCGGGACCGCGTCGCGGCACTTCGCCGAGCAGGTCTGCCGACGCTGGGGCTTCGAGCCCGACGTCCGCTACGAGACCGCCGACCTGCAGACGCAGATCCGGCTCGTGGAGTCCGGGAACGCCGTCAGCCTGATGCCCGACCTCATGTGGACGGGTCGGACGACCACCTGCCGTCTGCTCGAGCTGCCCGAGCAGCCCCGGCGGACCATCTTCACCGTCGTGCGAACGGCCGGTGCGTCCTCGCCCGCGGTCCGCGCATTGCGCGCGGCCCTCGAGCGCGCGGCCGCGGTGGTCGGAGACTGAACGAGCGCGTCCTCCGTGGACAGCCGCGGGACGGGCGGCCTGGAGGCCCGGTGCGGGTCCGCCTCGGCGGTCGCGCCGGTCTCGGTGCAGGTCGTGACCAATCCGTGACCGAATGATCGTCAGGTCTGCTCCCGTCGGGACATTCCCTGAGTGGAGGACGCTGATCCGGCGTCCAGTCCTGGTATCCGAGGGGGATCCCCGTGAAGCAGTCCGCACCACCCGCAGTCCGACGCACCGCAGCCGTCGGCGCCACCGTCGCACTCGTCGCCGTCTCGATGATGGGCGTCGGCGCGACCACCGCCGTCGCCGACACCGCCGACGCGTCGACGTCCGTCACCACCGGCACCGGCACCGGCACCGGCACCGACACCGACCAGGCGACGCCGGCAACAACGGCACCGACGCCCGAGACCGCGACCGCGACCCCGACTCCGATCCCCGAGGCAACGGCGACCGACGCCCCTGCCGACACCACTCCGACCGCGTCCCCCAGTCCGACGCCGGCCCCGGCCCCGGCAGCGGCCCCGGCAGCGGACGCTCCCGCTGACGATGCCGTCACGTGGCCGACGCCGTCGAGCCGCGAGAAGCCGATCGAGTTCACGACGACCGCCGGCGAAGCGTTCTCGCAGCAGTTCGTGGCGCAGGGCGGCGACCGGGCGCTCGAGTACGGCTTCGCCCCCATCGGCGACTGGGACCAGTACGAGAAGGAGTTCCGCTGGGACGACTCCGGGCTCCTCCGCGGCACCCCGACGACGCCGGGGGTCTACGAGTTCAGCGTCCTCGCGACCGACCAACGACACACCGACACGCAGTGGATCCGGATCACCGTCGAGCCCGCCGCGGCGGTCACCCTGGCCACGTCCGTGACCTCGACGGCCGATGGCTTCGCCCCGGCGTGGGAGGTCACCGAAGACGCGGTCCGACCGTGGAGCCACGGGGACCTCGGTGAGGCCGTGTCCGCCATCCCCGCGAAGCCCGGCCAGTCCCTGTGGCTCGCATCCGCACTGCTCGACCGCTACGGCAATCCCCAGGACGGCCCCGAGATGTCGTCCGCCACCGAGCTGACCAGCAGTGCTCCGGGTGACGTCCTCTCCTTCGACGACGTCACGAACCGCTGGAAGGCCACCTTCTCCGACGTCGGGCGCCACGAGCTGACGGTGCGGGCCGAGGGGCTCTCGCTGTCGATCCCGGTCGACGTCGCCGACACCCCGCTCGCGTTCACCGAGAAGTCCTCCTCCGACGCGCCGCTCGACCTGACGGCGACGTCCGGCACCACGTTGAGCCACCGGTTCACGGTGCAGGGCGCGACCGGCCCGGTCGAGTACTCGCTCGCCGGCGCCGACGGCGGTGCGGTCATCGGGGACGGCGACTTCTTCCGCTCCGAGTTCACGATCGATCCCAGCACCGGGGTCCTCGCCGGCACGCCGCGCCTCGCGACGGCGTACGACTTCGAGGTGATCGCACGCAGTGGGTCCGAGACCGCGACGGCGCACGTCACCCTGACGGTCGAGCCAGGCGCCCCGGTCGGCGTCCTGGCCTCGGTCTACTCCGGCGCTGAGGGCCCGGAGTGGGAGGTCGCACCCGACGGAACGGTCACCGAGTACACGATCGACGCTGCGGGGTCGGTGCAGACGAAGTCGGTCGACAGCGTGCCGGCGGACCAGGGCATCCCGTTGTTCGTGAAGGCCGTCGCCGTCGACGCCGACGGCAACCGCACGACGACCCCGGGCAGCCCGCACCCCGTCGTGACGAGCGATGTGGCCACCGACCGGATCACCTGGGTCGCGGAGGCAGAGTCCAGCCAGGTCGACTTCCCGCACGCGTCGATCCACACGCTGACCGTGTCCGACGGCGGGGTCGCGACCTCGTTCCGCGTCGATGTCCGAGCGCACGCCGACGCCGTCGGGACCTCGACGACCCGTCCGGCGTCCGGCACGCTCGCCTACACCGGCGCCGACGAGACCGGCCCCCTCGCGTGGGCAATCGGTCTCCTCGCCGCCGGCGGCGGCCTGCTGGTCCACCGCCTGCGCCGCCGTCGCGCCTGACCCGACGTCCGACGTCCGACGCGAACGGGCCGCCCCCACTCCGGGTGCGGCCCGTTCCGCGTCGTGAGCGTCCGTCGACCGTGACCAGCTCGTGACCTCGTCCCGCGTCAGGATCGGTCGCCTCGCGACAATCCTGAGTGAGGGCGCCGATCGGCAGCCCGTCCAGCATCCGAGGGGGATCTCGTGAACCAGCCCTGCACGTCCACCACCCGACGCGTTGCCGTCATCGGCGCCGCGGTCGCGATCGTCGCCGCGTCGTCGGCCTTCGGCATCGGCGGGACGACCGCCGTCGCCGCCGAGGAACCGACGACGAGCGGCACGACGACCGCCGTCGCCGCCGCAGAACCGACGACGAGCACCGCGACACCCGCGGCGCCCGCCGCGACCGACGGCCCCGCCCCGACCGACGCACCCGACGGGCAGCCGGGAGGCACGACGCCCGATCCGACGCCGGCTCCCGCCGACGAGTCGGAGACCCCACGGCCTGCCGCTTCCGCACCCGCACCCGCCGCCACCGACGACGGCAGCGAC
Organism: Curtobacterium sp. VKM Ac-2884; assembly: GCF_015350945.1. NCBI lineage: Bacteria > Bacillati > Actinomycetota > Actinomycetes > Micrococcales > Microbacteriaceae > Curtobacterium > Curtobacterium sp. VKM Ac-2884. Next base: position 70,123 of record NZ_JADKSA010000006.1, on the reverse strand, counting down.
CTCGCCTTCACCGAGCCGTCCACGCAGGACGCCCCGCTCGCGCTCACCGCCACCGCGGGAACGCCGTTCTCGCACACCTTCGCGACCACCGGCGGCAACGGGACGGTGGGCTACGCCATCCAGGACGCGCCGTCGAAGGACTACAGCGTCAACGTGGAGACCGGCGTCCTGAGCGGCACCCCGAAGCAGGCCGGCACGTTCGACTTCGAGGTCGTCGCGCTCAGCGGCTCGACCCAGATCACCGAGTACGTCGAACTGACCGTCTCCCCCGGCGACCCTGTCGGAGTGACGTTCGGCGTCGACATCCCGGACTCCGACGTGAGCTGGCAGGTCGACGCCGACGGGACGATCCGGGAGTACACGCCGGGTGGCACCGGTGAGACCGTGGTGTCGGAGGTCCCCGCCACCGTCGGCTCCTCGATGACCCTCGCGGGGCTGGCCGTCGACGCGCTGGGCAACCGCACCACCCCGGGCGACGAGTACCCGCGGTCGACCGTCACGAGCACCACCGCGTCCGACGGCGTGGTCTGGGACCCGAAGTGGTCGGCGAACACGGTGACGTTCTCGGAGCCGGGTACCCGCACGCTGACGGTGTCCGAGGGCGGCGTCTCGACCTCGTTCACGGTCCGCGTCTCCGAGGCCCCCGCTCCCGTCGCCGGCATCGCCGTCGGGGTGCTCCCCGCGGACGAGACGTCCGGGGACCGGTGGGGCGTCGAGGGCGACGTGATCACCTACTACCCGGCGGACGGCGACGCGCAGCGGGTCGACGCGATCCCGGCCCGACAGGGTGACCGGGTGCAGATCCGCGCCCTGGCCGTGGACGCCGACGGGCAGCCGGTCGGTGACCACACCGACCTCACCTTCACGAGCGACGTGGCCAGCGACCGCATCGAGTACGACCCCGAGGCTGCGGCCACGTGGGTGACCTTCGAGCACGCGTCGCCGCACACGGTCACCGTGGCGTCCGGGGACGTGACGAGCACCATCCGCTTCGAGGTGCAGCCGACGGCGACGACCACGGTCACGACCACCCACACGCCGACCGCATCGGGCACCCTCGCGTACACCGGCGCCGACGAGGCCGGCCCGCTCGCGTGGGCCCTCGGCCTCCTGGCATCGGGCGCCGGCCTGCTCGTCTGGCGCCTCCGTCGCCGACTCGGCTGAGGCACGTCACGGCGACCGCCTGACGGACCGGAGGCGCGGGGCACGACCGCCCCGCGCCTCCCGTCCGTCGTCGCGTGATCCTGTGAGAAACCCCAGATGAGAGCGGGTAGTACCGAGATGAAACCGTGATCTCCGGCGGGGCTCGGAACGGGTCCGCGAACCGTAATGTCAGCACTGACGAGCGCACGATCACCGGGCGCTCGCGACCCGGACTCCCAAGGGGGGGAACCATGCACCAGTCCACCAAGCCGCCCGTCCGCCGCGCGGCGACGATCGGCATCGTCGTGGCGGCGACCGCCATCGGCTCGGTCATCGGCGTCGGCACGTCCGCGACGGCGGCGACGCCGACGGAACCGACGAGCACCACGGCCACTGCGACGCCGAGCGCCGACCCGACGGCGGAGGCGCCGACACCCAGCGCCAGCCCGACACCCAGCGCCACCCCGACGCCCAGCGCCACCCCGACGCCCAGCGCCACCCCGACGCCCAGCGCCACCCCGACGCCCAGCGCCAGCCCGACGCAAAGCGCCGGCCCCGCCGCGAAGGCCTCGGACAGCGCCACCCCGGCGGCAGCACCGGGTGACGGCAGCGACCTCGCGTTCACCGAGCCGTCGACCCAGGCCGCCCCGCTCGCACTCACCGCGACGGTCGGCACGCCGTTCAGCCACACCTTCACCACCACGGGCGGCGACGGCACCGTCGCGTACGCCATCCAGGACGCTCCGTCGGCGGACTACACGGTGAACGTCGAGACCGGCGTGCTGAGCGGCACGCCGACGACCGCCGGCACGTTCGACTTCGAGGTCGTGGCCCTCAGCGGCTCGACACAGGTGACCGAGTACGTCCGCCTGACCGTCTCGCCGTCGCCGGTCGTCTTCACCGAGCCGTCGACGAAGGCGAAGCCGCTCGCCCTCACCGCCACCGCCGGCGCGACGTTCACGCACACGTTCCGCACCACGGGCGGCACGGGTTCGCTGGCGTACGCGATCCAGGACGCGCCCTCGTCCGACCTGACCGTCAACGTCGAGACCGGGGTGCTCACCAGCACGGTGACCACCGCGGGCACGTACGACTTCGAGGTCGTCGCGCTCCGCGGCACCGCGACCGCCACGGAGTACGTGCGCCTGACCGTCCTGCCGGCGGCACCCGTCGGGGTCCTCGCGATCGTCGACACCGGCACGCCCGGCGCAACCGTCTGGTCGGTCGCCCCCGGTGGCGTCATCAGCGCGTTCTCCGGCGGTGGCGAGCCCCTCGGCACCGTCGCGTCGATCCCCGTCCAGCAGGGCGGCTCGCTGGTGGTGTCCGGCCTCGCCGTCGACCGGTTCGGCAACCCGACCGCACCGGCTTCCGTGAGCACCGGGTTCGGCGCGACCGTGACGAGCTCGGTCGCATCGGACCAGGTCGCAGCCGATCCCCGCGGCGACGCCTCGAAGGTGACGTTCCCGCACGCTTCGGACCACCGTCTCACCATCACCCAGGGTGGCGCCTCGACCACGTTCGTCGTCGCCGTCCGACCCGTCGCCACGGCCGCTGTGGCGACCACGACGAGCGGCACCGGCAGCACCCTCGCCTACACCGGCGCCGACGAGACCACGCCGTTGGCCTGGGCCCTCGGCCTGCTGGCCGCCGGCGGCGGCCTGCTGGTCCACCGCCTGCGTCGCCGTCGCGCCTGAGACGCGACCGACGATCGGACGGGAGGCCCGGTGCCAGCTGGTACCGGGCCTCCCGTCCGTCGTGCGGGAACCCCCAACCGTGGTCACATTCCGATCAAGACGGTCGTGTCCGCGCGCGCTTACCAATACGATCCGAGCAAGCCGAGGATTCTCGGCGGATTCTTATGTTCCGGCACCCGACCGGACTGAACCCCTGGGGGAAGAAGTGCGCCGTAGCACCTCCACCGTCCGACGCGCGTGCGCCGTCGGCACCACCGTCGCGCTGATCGGTCTCACGACCGGTCTGGGCGTCATGACCGCCACCGCCGCCACCGCCGCCGAGCCGGCCCCGGCCGTCTCCGCCCCGGCGACGACCGGCGCCGCTGACGGCACCACGCCGAGCGACTCCGCGACGGACGGCACGGGCACGCCCGCGGCCGACACCGGTGCGACCGACGGCACCCCTGCCGCCGGCGACACGACCGGTGACACCACCGGCGACGACGGCGCTCCGGCGGGCGACGGGACGAGCACCACCGCCCCGACCGCTCCGGCCGTCGAGCCCTCCGCGCCCGAGACCACGGCTCCGGCCGTCGAGACCCCGGCACCGACCGCGACGCCGACCCCGGACGTCACCACGAAGGCCGTCGACGCGACCGTCACCATCGACGGTGCAGCGAAGGTCGGCACGCTCCTGAGCGCCGTCGTCACCGGCTTCGACGAGGACTCCACGTACAAGTACGTCTGGGCCGACCAGGACCGCAACGTCCTGTCGAAGACCGCGACGTACCGCATCGACCCCACCGACGTGCGCAAGACGATCACCGTCACGGTGACCGGCACCCTGCCCGACGCGACCGAGACGACCTCGGTGGCCTCCGCGGCGACCGCGCCCGTCACCCAGGACCCCGCGTTCCTCGGCACCGACGGCAAGCCGACCACGGCCGGCGCCGACGCCGACCACCCGCTCGAACTGAGCACCGCCGCCGGCGACGCGTTCTCGCACACGTTCCGCGCGCAGGGTTCACCCGAGCCGACGTACAAGCTCGACTGGTTCTCGCAGGACGATGCGGAGTACGCCGAGGAGTACCCCGAGGAGGAGACCACCCCCGCGGACCAGCTCCCCGAGGGCCTGACCTTCGACGCGTCGACCGGTGAGCTCAGCGGCACCACGACCGACGCCTGGGACTGGGACTTCGCCGTCACCGCGACGAGCGGCACCGTCTCGGTCACGCAGTACGTCTCGCTCACCGTCGAGGCCGGCGCGCCGGTCGGGGTCCTGGTGTTCACGACCGACCGCGCGGGCCTGTTCACCGACGACGAGACCGAAGACCGGACGACCTGGATCGTCGAGCCCGACGGCACCGTGCTCACCATCACCGAGGACGACTTCGCCGTCGGCGGTCACCCGACCATCAAGCAGGGCGGGACGCTCGTCGTCCAGGGCGGTCTCGTCGACCGCTGGGGCAACACGATCGGCGGGCTCGACGAGGACGCTCCGGCGGTCGCACCGACCGTCACGTCGGACGTCGCCAGTGACGTCATCACGCCGGACCCCGACTTCGGCGACTTCGGTTTCGTGAACGTCACGTTCCCGCACGCGTCGGTCCACAACCTGTCCGTCACGCTCGGGTCCTTCAGCACCTCGTTCGCCGTCGATGTCCAGCCGACCGCCGCCACCGTCGTCACCCCGACGACCCCGGTCGCGGCGGCCCCGGTCACCCCGACGAACCGTGGCCAGCTCGCCTACACGGGTTCGGACGCCACCGGCGCCCTGCCCTGGGCCCTCGGCCTGCTCGTCGCCGGTGCCGGCCTCATCGGCGCCCGCACCCTGCGCCGTCGCCGCGCACAGCGCTGACGGACGACCAGCGCTGACGTACGACCAGCGCTGACGGACGACCAGCGCTGACGTACGACCGGCGCTGACGGTCCCCGTCGTCTCCCGTCCGTCGCGTGCCCGCGTGACGGACGGGAGGCCCGGCCCGGCCCCGCCTGACCCCGCACCGGGGCGGCGGGGCCGTTTCCGTCCCACCGTCGGTAGCGTGGGCACCATGCCCACGCTGCTGCACATCGACTCCTCGGCCGACCTGTCCCACTCCCGTTCGCGCGCGCTGACCGCCGCGTTCGCCGACGCCTGGCGCGCCCGCGGTCCGGAGTACACGGTGGTCCGCCGCGACCTGCACGTCGACCAGCTCCCCCACCTCGAGACCTCGGCGCTGCACTGGGCGGCAGCGGACCGCACCGCGGACGAGACCGTCGCTCCCGAGGCCGAGGCCCTGCGCCAGGAGGTCATCGACGAACTCCTCGCCGCCGACGTCGTGGTCGTGGGGTCGCCGCTGTACAACTACACGGTGCCGTCGACGCTCAAGGCCTGGATCGACCGCATCCACGTCCCCGGGGTCCTGGCGGGCGACGTGCAGCCCCTGGCCGGCCGTCCGGTGGTCACCGTGGTCAGCCGTGGCGCGACCTACGACGCCGGCACCCCGACCGAGGACTGGGACCACGGCTCGCCGGTCCTGCACCTCATCCTCGGCACGGCCCTCGGCATGAAGCTCTACCCGATCACCGTCAGCGCGACGCTCGCCGACCGGCTGCCCGACCTCGCCCCGCTCGCCGAGCACGCGTCTGCCGAGCTCGCCGACGCGATGACGACGATCGAGCGCCTCGCCACCACGCTCGGCTGAGGTCAGGCGGGACGGACCTCGCCGGACCGGCCGAGCAGCTCCGCGTGGAACGCCGTCTGCGTCAGTGCACTCGCGAGCAGGAACCCGGTCATCGATTCGATCCCGCCACTGAACGGCACGCGTGCGGCGACCTCGAACAGCGTGGGCCCGTCGAGCAGGTCGAGCGCCTCGGCGACGTGCCGCGACCGCTCCTCGCGGTGTCGGGCCAGCGTCTGCGCGCGGGCGACGACGTCGGCGAACCGGTACTCGTGGCCCGGGCAGACCTCGAGTCCGGCGTGCACGTCGAGTCGGCCGAGCGACGCCAGGTAGTCGCCGAGCGGGTTCGTGGCGGTCCGACCGCCGAGGCCGATCCCGGAGTTGATCCGCGGCAGCACGTGGTCGCCGGTGAACAGCAGCCCGTCCGCCTGGTCCACGAAGCACACGTGCCCGGCGGTGTGCCCGGGCGTCCAGAGGGTCCGGATGGTGCGCCCGGGGATCGGGAGGACATCGCCCTCGGCGAGCAGCAGGTCGGCGTACGGCGCCTCGCTCCGCCCGAGCCCGATCCGTCGCCCGCTCCCCCAGGCCGCGACGACCCCGTCGTGCAGGTGCTGCGGCAGGCCCCATGTGGCGATGTCGGCGTCGTTCTGCGCCGCGTCGGTACGCTCACGCTCCAGCGCGTCGACCTCGAGCCCGTGCATCGCGACCCGCGCACCGGTCGCTCGGCGGATCGCGGCGGCGGCACCGAGGTGGTCGGCGTGCAGGTGCGTCACGGCGACGAGGGACACGTCGTCGAGCGACCGGCCGATCGCCGACAGTGCGGCGCGGACCTCGTCGAGCCCGCCGTCGGCCGACCACCCCGGGTCGATCAGCGCGAGCGATCCGTCCGACCCCTCGACGACGTAGACCAGGGTCGCGTCGGGCACCCCGAACCGGAACGGCACCGCGAAGGTCCAGATGCCCGGCCGGACCTGTTCGACGGGCGGCAGGACGCCGTCGCGGAGCGCGGCGGCCTGCACGGGGCTGATCGGTTCCGGAGTCGGCGCTGCCGACGGGGGCACGGTCGTCACCCGCACCACAGTACTGACGAGAGCCGACCTGCCCCGGGTGATCCGGGCCTCCCGGCCGCACTCGGTGAGCAGAAGACGTCGGGTCGTCGCGTCGGACCCGACCATTCCTGCTCACGAAGCGCGCAGCGCCGCCCACCGCAGCCCGAGTAGACACGACGCATGGAGATCGCACCGATGCTGGCCAAGGCCGTCGCCGAGGTCCCGGAACCCGACAGCGTGACCGGCGGCCTGCAGTACGAACCGAAGTGGGACGGCTTCCGCGGCATCGTGACGATCGACGGCGACGACGTCGAGATCGGCAGCCGCGGGGCGAAGCCGCTCACGCGCTACTTCCCCGAACTCGTCGAGGCCTTCCGCGCGCAGTTCGGCGGCCGCGACCACCCGGTGGTGCTCGACGGCGAGGTGATCCTGCGCTCGGGCGAGCCCGGAGCCGAACGCCTCGACTGGGAGGCACTGTCCCAGCGCATCCACCCGGCGGCCTCGCGGATCGCGAAGCTCAGCGCCGAGACGCCCGCGCAGTTCGTCGCGTTCGACCTGCTCGCAGCGGACGGCGACGAGCTGGTCGACCTGCCGTTCGACGAGCGCCGCGAGCGGCTGGAGCATCTCGCCACCGACATGTCCGAACCACTGTTCGTCACGCGCACCACGCTCGACGTCGACCAGGCCCGCGAGTGGCTCACCACCTTCGAGGGCGCCGGACTCGACGGTGTCGTCGCCAAGCGCCGGGCCAAGCCGTACGAGCCGGGCAAGCGGACGATGCTCAAGATCAAGCACCACCGGACGGCCGACGTCGTCGCGATCGGGTACCGCGTCCACAAGAGCGGCTCGGGCGTCGGGTCGCTGCTCGTCGGCCTGTACGGCGACGACGGTGAGCTCCGCCAGGTCGGCGGCGTGTCCGCCTTCTCCGACAAGCGCCGGCTCGCGCTGGTCGACGAGCTCGAGCCCGTCGTGCTCCGCGATGCGGACGGGAGGCCCGTCACCGGTGACGGGGAACGCTCGCGGTTCTCGTCGGGTCGCGACACGTCGTTCGTCCGGCTGGCGCCGGAGGTCGTGCTCGAGGTCCGCTACGACCAGATGGAGGGCGACCGGTTCCGGCACACCGTGCAGTTCGAACGGTGGCGTCCGGACCGCGACGCGGAGTCGTGCGGTTTCGACCAGCTCGAGGTGCCGTCGGCGTACGACCTGCGGGATGTCCTGTCCTGACACGTGGTTGTCCGTTTTTCGTCGTCTTGCCGGTGATCGCAGGAAAGTAGTTAGCCGAACTAGCGAAACGCTGCCACGATGGAGACCAGCAGCACGAGGCACCCATCCCGGGAGCCCCAGGACCGAAAGCGGATCGACATGAGCACCAGCACGCTTGTCCGCCACTCGCAGCGGAACCCCTTCACCGAGGTACGCGAGGCACGCCGCCAGCGCACCCTGCAGCTCAGTGCGGTCATCAGCGCCATCGCCGGCGTGACCGCCACCGCGCTCGCACTCGTCACGATCGGCCTGGGCTCGTGATCGTCGACGGCATCAGCGACGCGCACCGCGGCACCTGGTCGCGCCTGACCCGCCTGCACACGGCGAGCGTCGGACTGCCGATGCAGACATCGCGCGTCGACGACCCCGACCGCTCGACGGACACGCTGCCCGCCGTCTGACGGTCCGCGCTGGCTCCGGGTCAGGACTTCTTCGCTCGGGACGGTTGCACGCGCGGAGGCTCGCCCGGCATCTTCGGGAAGTCCGGTGGGAACGGCAGTTCACCCTCGCCGTTGTCCAGGTCGCGCTCCCACCACGCCAGCAACGGCGCGATGCTCGCCGGCTCGTCGTGCATCGCCTGCCACGGGTCGCCGATCGTCGCCAGGCGCTCGGGGACGGTCCGGATCGTGAAGGTCGTCGGGTCCGCCGTCGGCAGCTCGTCCCACGTGATCGGCGTCGACACCGAGGCGTGCGCCAGTGCCCGCGGGCTGTAGGCACCGGCCATCGTGCGGTCGCGGTTCGCCTGGTTGAAGTCGACGAACACCCGCTGCCCTCGCTCCTCCTTCCACCACGCCGTCGTGACCCGGTCGGGCATCCGCCGTTCGAGTTCTCGGGCGGCGGCGATCACGGCGTGCCGGACGTCGAGGAACTCGTGCTCGGGGGCGATCGGGGCGAACACGTGCAGACCGCGGTTGCCGCTCGTCTTGATCCACGCCGTCAGACCCGCTTCGTCCAGGACCTTCCGGAGTTCCTGCGCCACGGGCACCGTGTCCGAGAAGTCCGTGCCGGGCTGCGGGTCGAGGTCGATGCGGAGCTGGTCCGGGTGGTCGCTGTCCTCGGCGCGCGATGCCCACGGGTGGAAGACCACGGTGTTCATCTGCGCGGCCCACACCGCGACGGCCGGCTAGTCGACCACGAGCTGCGGGTGCTTCCGGCCGCTCGGGTACGTCACCGTGACCGACCGCACGTAGTCCGGCGCACCCTTCGGCGGGTTCTTCGAGAAGAACTGCTCGCCGTCGACACCGCCGGGGAACCGCTGCAGCGAGATCGGTCGGTCGCCGTTCGCGCGGACGAAGGCGTCGCCCACCGTCACCAGGTACTCGGCGAGGTCGGCCTTGGTGATCCCGGCGTCCGGCCAGAGCACCCGGGACGGGCTGCTGATCCGGACCTCGCGGTCCCCGTCCGGACCGGGCACCCGCACCGTCGTCGCTTCGCTCGCCATGCAGCGGAAGGTACTCGGTGCACGATGGACGGGTGAGCGCGTACCTCGGAGTGGACCTGGCGTGGGGACTCGGCACCGCGAGCCGCGCGCCCAACGAGACCGGACTGGTCGCGATGGAGGCCGACGGCACGATCATCGACGCCGGATGGGCCTGCGGGGTCGACGACGTCACCGAATGGATCGCGGAACACCTCGGGCCGCGATCGCTCATCGCTGTCGACGCCTCTCTCGTGGTGACGAACCCGACGGGCATCCGCGAAGCGGAACGGCAGGTGGGGCAACGGTACGGCCGATGGAAGGTCGCGGCGAACCCGACGAACCAGGCCTCCGCGGCGAGCGCCGGCTCCCGCCTGCTCGACCGGCTCACCGCACTGGGCGTCGAGTACGTGTCCGACACGGCGTCGATGCACGCCAGGACGGGCCCGGCGGTGTTCGAGTGCTACCCGTACACGACCCTGGTCGGCGTCGAGGAGCTCGGGTACGACGTCGAGCGGCCCCGGTACAAGCGCCTGGACCTCAGGGTGCCGGCAGCCGAGGCCCGGGCACGCCGCGCCGAGGCGTTCGACGAGCTCGTCCGGCGCTTGCGCGAGGCCCCGCTCGACCCGCCGTTGCAGCTCGACTCGCATCCGCTGACTGCGGGGCTCGCCGACCCGTCGGGGCTGCACGGTCCGACGCACAAGCACCGCGAGGACCTGCTCGACGGTGCCCTGTGTGCCTGGACGGCGGCGTTCTGGGAGCGTCACGGTGACCAGCGCGTGCAGATCCTGGGAGGCGATCCGAGCCTCCCGTCCGACCCGGTGGACGAGGCGGGCCGCCAGCCGGTCGTGGTGGCGCCCGCGCGCCCGTCGCAGCGCGGCACGCGCGGCTAGGGTTGACCGGTGAGCACGACGAGCGAACCCCTGCACATCGGGCTGGTGTCGCTGCACACCTCCCCCGGAGACGAACCCGGCTCGGGCGAGGTCGGCGGCATGAACGTCGTCGTCCGGCACCAGGCCGAGGCGCTGGCCGATCGTGGCCACCACGTCGACATCATCACGCGGCGTTCGGCGCCGACGCAGCCGGACTCGGTGTCGCTCGTACCGGGTGTGTGCCTGCGGTTCCTGTCGGCGGGTCCGGCGGAGCCGGTGCCGAAGGGTGAGCACGACGCGTTCATCGAGCCGTTCCGCCACGAGCTCGAGCATCTCGGGCCGTTCGACGTCCTGCACTCGCACCACTGGTTCTCCGGTGCCGCTGCGCTGCCGGTCGCCCGTGAGCGTGGCATCCCGCACGTGCAGTCGTTCCATTCGATCGCCGCCGACCCCGAGACGCCGTTGTCCGAGGGTGAGCGACCCGAGTCCGCCGGGCGCATCACGGGCGAGCAGCAGCTGGCGCGTGAGTCGGATGCGGTCGTCGTGGTGTCCGAGGCCGAGGCGTCGACGGTCCGGACGAGGCTCGGCGGTGCCGACGCGCGGATCTGGATCGTGCCGCCCGGGGTCGACGGGTCGGTCTTCCGTCCGGCGGCTGCCGGTGCGCGCCGGGCCGCCACGCCCTACGTCGTCGCGGCGGCTCGCGTGCAGCCGTTGAAGGGGCTCGACCTGGCCATCGAGGCGATCGCGGGCATCAGCCAGGAGGCCCGTCCCGCCTTGATCATCGCCGGGGACGCTTCGAGCGAGGCGGGTGACTACGTGGACGAACTGCGTCGGCTCGCCGCCGCGCGGGGCATCGCCGACCGCGTCACCTTCATCGGGCCGCAGTCGCGTGCCGACCTGGCGTTCCTGTTCCGTGGCGCGGCAGCCGTGCTCGTGCCGTCGCACTCCGAGACGTACGGCCTCGTGGCGCTGGAGGGCTCGGCGTCCGGGGTGCCGGTCGTGGCCGCGGCTGCCGGGGGGCTGCGTGAGGCCGTGGTCGACGGTGAGACGGGTGTCGTGCTGGAGTCCCGTGAGCCGTCGGTGTGGGCTGCCGAGATCGAGCGGATCCTGACGGACTCCGGGTACGCGGCCGCGCTGTCCTCGGCCGGGCGGGAGCACGCGGAGCGTCTGAGCTGGGAACGATCGGCTTCGGGGCTCGAGGACGTGTACCGCCGGGTGCTCGGCCGCGGGTCGCGGGTCGGATCGTGAGATGACGGCGTTCGACGCGTTCTGGGCAGCGCTCGACGCCGTGCCCGTGGAGGCGGACGCCGAGGCACTGTACGACCTCGGTTCGGCCGAGGGGCGGCTGCGGCGATCGAACCTGCAGCGGTACCTGGAGGAGTTGGGGCCGGCGGCGGACACCCTGCTCGTGGCCGAGGCACCCGGGTGGCGCGGCATGACGAACACCGGCATCCCGTTCACGAGCATGCGCGAGCTCGGGACGGACCGCTTCGGCGACGACTACCTGGTGCCGCCGGAGCCGACCGCCCCGTGGGAGGCCTCGTCGCGCGTGGTGCAGGCGGCGCTGTCCGACTGGGCCGGGCCGCTCCCCGTGGCGTGGGCGATCTTCCCGCACCACCCGTTCGTCGCGCCGGACCGGTTGACGAACCGCACACCCCGTCCGGCCGAGGTGCGGTCGGGAGCACCCGTGGCCCTCGCACTGCTCGATGCCCTCGGTGGCGTCGACCGGGTCCGGGTGGTCGCGGTGGGGCGGAAGGCCCAGGGTGCGCTCGCGTTGGCCGGCATCGAGGCGATCGCCGTCCGGCACCCTGCGCAGGGTGGCGCGAAGCAGTTCACCGAGCAGCTGCGAGCGTTGGACCGCTCGCTGTAGTTCCCTGCGCCGGTCCCTCCGTCAGGCTGAGCGGACCTCGACGCCCTTCGCGGCCAGGGCCTCGGCGACGTGGGCGGGCAGCGGCGCAGCTGCGTACACGGTGCGGAGTGCCGGCAGGTCGAGGACGTCGTCCCAGTTCTGCGGGTCGAAGCGGTCGTCGGAGCCCTCCCACCCGGGGTGCACGTCCTGGAGCACCTCGAGCTCGGTGTCGACGGTGAGCTCCGTGACGAGCGACAGGTGCGACGGCAGGAGTTCCAGGTCGTCGTAGTACTCACGGGCCCGGTCGTCCTGGCCGTCGACGTCGAGGTCCTCGTCCGTCTCGTCGGCCGTTTCCGGGTCGTAGGGGTCGAGGACGTCGAGGTCGTAGCAGAGGACGTCGAGCACCAGCAGCTTCGCGTTGAAGTCGGCGAACTCGACGGGCTCTTCGGTGGTGTTCGACTCGTGGTCCATGGCCCGGAGAGTATCCGTCGCCGAGCGACCGTGTTGCGATCGCGAGAAACCTTCCTGTGGGACTAGACAGCAAGGCGTCTCGCGCGCAAGGGTGACGCATGGCCACCACCAAGACGGACCGACCACAGCAGGAGCAGCCCGAGCTCCGCAGGGTCATCGGTCCCAAGCTCCTGCTGCTGTTCATCGTCGGCGACATCCTGGGAACGGGTGTCTACGCGCTCACCGGTCAGGTCGCGGCAGAGGTCGGAGGAGCAGCGTGGCTCCCCTTCCTCATCGCCTTCGCGGTCGCCCTGCTGACGGCGTTCTCGTACCTGGAGCTCGTGACGAAGTACCCGCAGACCGCGGGCGCTGCGCTCTACGTGCACAAGGCGTTCGGCGTCCACTTCATCACCTTCATCGTGACCTTCATCGTGATGTGTTCCGGCATCACCTCGGCGTCGACGGCGTCGCGGGCGTTCGCCGCCAACCTCGGCGTCGGGTTCGGCCTCGAGTTGCCGAACGCCGTCGTGATGCTCATCGCCATGGGCTTCATGCTCGCGGTGATGGCGATCAACTTCCGCGGTGTCAGTGAGAGCGTGAAGACGAACGTCGTCCTCACCCTGGTCGAGCTGTCCGGTCTCGTCATGGTGATCCTGATCGGCTTCTGGGCGATCGCGGGCGGCAACGCGGACTTCTCGCGGGTCGTGATGTTCGAGACCCCGGAGGACAAGACCCTGCTCATGTCGATCTCCACGGCGACGTCGCTGGCGTTCTTCGCGATGGTCGGCTTCGAGGACTCGGTGAACATGGCCGAGGAGACCAAGGACCCCTCGCGCATCTTCCCGAAGGTGATGCTCACCGGCCTCGGCATCACGGCCGTGATCTACACGCTCGTGTCGATCTGCGCCGTGGCCGTCGTGCCGATCGGTGAACTCGCCGGCAACGAGACCCCGCTCGTGACCGTCGTGCAGACCGCCGCACCGGACTTCCCGATCGCCGACCTGCTGCCGTTCATCTCGATGTTCGCCGTGGCCAACACCGCCCTGATCAACATGATGATGGCGTCGCGACTGCTGTACGGCATGAGCAAGCAGGGCGTGCTGCCGGGCTTCCTGGCCCGCATCTCCCCCGCCCGTCGCACCCCGTCGAACGCGATCGTCTTCACCACCGCGATCTCCCTGCTGCTCATCGGTTGGGTCTCGCTCGACCCGGACTCCCCGATCGTGGTGGTCCTCGGTGGCACAACCTCGCTCCTGCTGCTCACGGTGTTCGCCGTCGTGAACCTGACGGTGCTCGTGCTCCGCCGCGACAAGGTCGACCACAAGCACTTCCGAGCCGGCGTGATCATCCCCGTCATCGGCATCATCACCTGCCTGTGGCTCGTGCTGCCGTTCTCGTCCGGCCGTGACCCGCAGCAGTACCAGATCGCCGGTGCACTGCTGGCCCTGGGTGTGCTGCTGTGGATCCTGACCTGGTTCACGCACGGTCGCAAGCAGCCCGAGAAGGCCCCGACCGGCCTGGTCACCGAACCGACGAAGGTGCAGCACCCGCCGCACGACCACCGCGACGTCTGATGGACGCGACCGCCGTCATCTGGACGATCGTCATCGCCGCCATCGCGCTCGCCTCCCTGTCCGCCGGCGGATGGGGTCGGAGCAGGTCGCGCCGCCGCCGACGCTGACACCGACGCCGCTGACGCCGCTGACGCCGGGATGACCCTCACGTCGCCGTTGACGGTCCTGGTGCCCGAACCCCGTGTTCGGAGCACCAGGACCGTCAGTTCGTCACGGCGGCCCCCGATCGGGCGGGTGCGGTTCCCAGGCGGCGCCCGTACGCTCGTCGTGCTCCGCCTGCCCCGCCCCGTCCGTCGAGAGGTCCCGTCATGCGCCGTGTCGGCATCACACTCGCGTCGGTGTTCGGCGCCGGCATCGTGGTCGTCGGGATCGGGGTGGTGGTGCTCGTCGTGATCGCGGTCAACTCGATCGCCGGCATCGCGAAGTCCAGCGCCGCCGACGCCACCCCCACGTGCCCGAAGGTCGCCTCGAAGACCGTCGGCGGCATGGTCGTCCCCGCCGGCCCCATCGCGGGCTTCTGCCAGGACCGCCTGGTGAACGCCGCGTCGGTGATCCAGGCCGCGAAGGCAGTCGGCATCGGGCCGCACACCCAGGCCGTCGGGGTCATGACGGCGATCGGCGAGTCGAGCCTGGTGAACCTGGACCACGGCGACGCCGCGGGACCGGACAGCCGCGGCCTGTTCCAGCAGCGCGACAACGGCGCCTGGGGCACGTACGAGCAGCGGATGGACCCGTACACGGCGGCGTCGATGTTCTACGCGAAGCTCGTCAAGGTCCCCGGCTGGAAGACGATGACGCCGACGCAGATGGCGCACGCGGTGCAGATCAACTCGGACCCCGAGCACTACGCGAAGTCCTGGCCCGCGGCGAAGGCCGTCGTCGAGGGGCTGACGGGCGAGACCGTGCCGGACACCGCCCCGCAGGGCTGACCGTTCACGAGACCGCCGGGCCCGACGGTCACGCGACGTCCTGGTCCTGGTCGTGCTCGTCGAGTTCGACCATCGCGGCACCGCCGTCGTGGACGACGACCTGCGCGCGCAGCCGGATCGCGTGCTCGTCGAGGGCGCAGGCGCACGCGTCGACCCACTCCCAGTCGACCGGGTGCACCCGGTCGACACCGGGCCGCTCCCACGCGAGGACGACGTCGACCGCGCCGAGCTGCCCGACGATCTCGGAGATCAACGACGCGAAGTCGCTGACGTGCTCGTCCGGTTGGTAGGGCAGGTCCGCGATGGGCAGCAGGAACGGGATCGACATCCCGAGCTCGTCGAGGAACACCACCCAGCACTGCCGGCGCACCGGGCGGTCGACCAGGGCGGCGACGAGTTGGACGACGTCGTCGTCGGTACGGACAGGGGTTCGGATCAGGCGGTCGAGGGTGTCGGTGTCAGGCATGACTCCAGCGTCGCGAACCCGGCCCGCACACTGACGGCCACCGTGCGCATCTGTGGACAACCTCGCCGCCGCAGCCACCTGTGGAGGACAGCTTGAGGCCGCGAGCCGTCCGACTGCGGCGATCCCGACGCTCCCGCGGTCGCTGGACGGGCCTCCAGTCCGAACCCGACCGGCTCGGCGAGGTTCCACGACATGCCGCACGCTGATCGCCGAGGTTCCAGATCTCGACGAACAGGGCGCCGACATGCCGAGATTTCGGAACCTCGGGACGGCGGCGCCCCTCAGATGCCGTGCGTCACCGAGCTCTCGATGAGGAGCAGCGCCGCGAAGAACACCGCGACGACGGCGGCCATCCCGACGAGCACGACCGGCCACGCCAGCCGACGCCGAACCAGCCGCAGGATGCACACCACGATCGAGGCGACGAGTACCAGTGCGATCAGGATCGGCCCGACCGTCACGACCGAGTCACCGAGCCCCGCGTTGCAGGTGTTCCCCGGGGCAGCGCACGACACGAACGCCAACGACATGAGCTTGATGCCCCACCCCGCTGCCAACGCTTCGAGCGTCAGCACGACGAGCAGGGCGATGGAGGCGACCACGTCCGCGACGCGGCGGCGGCCTGCCAGGGGGTGGCGGGCCTCCCGTCCGAACCGTGCCGGAGCCGACCCGAGCGGATCGAGACGCGCCCCCGGAACCGACTCCGGACCCGAGCCGGGCACCGACTCCGGACCCGACCGAGGCGCCGAACCGGCGTCAGCCGGACCGGACGACCGGGCGGGCCCGTCCATCAGGACCGCCGGCCGCGCGTGGACCAGAGGGCCGCGGCGATGAGCAGCGGCTGCCCGAACAGGCGCGCGACGCGCTTCTCGTCGGTGTCCAGGCCGAACGCGTCGCGGCGGTTGACCCACTGCGACAGGTTGCCCGGGAAGATCACCGTGAAGAACAGTGCAGCGGCTGAGCCGACGAAGCGTCGGGCCGGCTTCGGTGCGAGCACGAGCGCCGAGCCGAGGGTGATCTCGGCGACACCGGAGGCCAGCACGGTCGTGTCCTCGGAGAGCGGCACGAACTCCGGGACCTGGGCCGTGAACTCCTTGCGCGCGAAGGTGAGGTGACTCGTGCCGGCGAACACGAGCGCCAGGCCGAGCAGGACGCGGAGGAAGGAACGCATGCCTCCATCGTGCCTGCTCCCGGGCAACGGTGCTCGCACGTGTACGGAACCCGACCGGCTCGGTACATTCAGACGTATGGGAGCACCCTCTCGGGACCACGAACCGCCAGCAGCCCCAGCGACGTGCGCCGTGCTGCTCGGCCCGGTCGCGTTCTACCTCGGCATCATCGTGCCGGCGCAGGGCACGGTCCGGCACGTCCTGCTCGGTGCTGCGTTCGGCATCGTCTGCGTGCTGAGCGGCTGGCGCGCGATCGTCATCGCCGGTCGCCGTCGCCGGGCGGTGCAGGTCTGGGCGTGGATCGGCATCGTCATCGGCGCGGCCGGGCTGGTCATGATCCTCTGGCAGCTGCTCGTCATCGCGACCGCCGGGGCGTTCCCACCGCCGTTCTGGTCGCCCTACGCGAACCGCTGACGCGGGTCACCGGCCGAGCGACGGCTCACCAGCCGAGCGTGCCGGGCGCGCCCTTGAACGGTCCGACGACGTCCGACGTGATCCAGCCGCCGTAGAAGTCACCGTCCTGCGACTGCACGACCTCGCCGCCGACCTCGCACGAGTCCATCGCCGACGGGTAGATCGCGACGCGGTCCCGGAGCGACTCGTAGCCCGGCTCGGGGGTCGGGTAGTTCCACGCGGCGCGGCTCGCGACGGTGCCGTCCCCGCCGACCACGTCGAAGTACCGCGCCCGGCCCTTGAACTCGCACATGCTCGACCCCTGGGCGGGGCGGAGGTCGAGGTCGGCCATCGGCAGGTAGTACACCGGCGGGTGCGACGTCTCGAGGACCCGCACGGCATCGGTCGTGTCGGCCACGACGGTGCCGCCGAACCGGACGACGACGCGGGCGGTGACGGGCTCGACGGCGGGCGGGCGGGGGTAGTCCCAGACCGATTCCTGTCCGGGACCGGGTTCGATCCGTGTGGGATGGCGCATGGGATCGTGTCTACGCCGTGCGGCTGCGGTCGGGCTCGGCGGGGCCGGCACGAGTCTCGGCCGGGCGGGCCCGAGTCTCGGGCTGGGCGACACTTCACGGGCCCGGCGGCGCGGGAACTGTCGCTCAGCCCGACACTCGGCGCGGCCCGCCGCCCGCGCACGAGACCGCCGCAAGGTGCACCATGGGCGGGTGACGACGACGACACGCACGCTCTTCCGACGGAAGCCCATCGAGACGATCGATGACGACACCGGAGCCGAGGGTGGCCTGAAACGGCACCTCGGCCTCTGGCAGCTCACCGCGATCGGCATCGGCGGCATCATCGGCGCGGGGATCTTCACCCTCGCCGGCACCGTGGCGAACGGCGTCGCCGGTCCCGCGGTCCTCATCAGCTTCCTGGTCGCCGGCGTCGCGAGTGCTGCCGCAGCGCTCTCGTACGCCGAGTTCGCCGGCCTCATCCCGAAGGCCGGCAGCGCGTACACGTACGGCTACGCGGTCCTCGGCGAGATCGTCGGGTGGTTCATCGGGTGGGATCTGCTGCTCGAGTACACCGCGATCGTGGCGGTGGTCGCGATCGGCATCTCCGGCTACGTCGGGTTCCTGGTCGGCCAGTTCGGCATCGACCTGCCCGCGTGGATGCTCGGCGCGCCCGGCACCGGCGACGGACACGTGATCGACGTCTTCGCGATCATCCTGTGCCTGGTCACCGCGTTCGTGCTCACCCGCGGCATCCGCAGCGCCGCCCGGTTCGAGTTCGTCGCCGTCGGCATCAAGGTCGCGCTCGTCGTGCTCATCGTCGTGCTCGGCGTGTTCCACATCAACAGCGCGAACTACTCCCCGTACTTCCCGTTCGGCTTCGGCGGTGTGATGACCGGTGCCGCGACGGTGTTCTTCGCGGTGTTCGGGTACGACGCCATGTCCACCGCGGCCGAGGAGTCCGTCGACGCCCGCAAGCACATGCCGAAGGCGATCCTGCTGTCCCTCGGCATCTCGATGGTCCTGTACGTGCTGGCGACGCTGGTGCTGACCGGGATGCAGAAGTACACCGACATCGACCCGGCCTCGGGCTTCTCGTCGGCGTTCGCATCGGTCGGCCTCGGTGGTGTCGCGAACGTCATCGCGATCGGCGCCATCGTCGGCATCGTCACGGTGCTCGTCACGTTCATGCTCGGCGCCAGCCGCGTCTGGTTCTCGATGAGCCGCGACGGCCTGATGCCGAAGTGGTTCTCGAAGACCGACCCGAAGCGCCACGTCCCGACCCGCGTCACGTGGATCCTCGGCATCGCGTCGGCGATCCTGGCGGGCGTCCTGCCCATCGGTGTCGTCGCCGAGCTCACGAACATCGGGATCCTGCTCGCGTTCGTGGTGGTCTGTTCCGCGGTGATCGTGCTCCGTTACCGCCAGCCCGACCTCGACCGTCAGTTCCGGTTGCCGTTCATGCCCGTCATCCCGATCATCGGCGTCATCGCGTCGCTGTGGCTCGTGACGTTCCTGCAGTGGGAGACGTGGGTGCGGTTCGCGGTGTGGTTCGCGATCGGACTGGGCGTGTACTTCGGCTACTCGCGGAAGCACAGCAAGCTGGCGGCAACCGAGGCGCCTCAGACCCCGTAGACCGCAGATCGTCCGCAGAATCGGCGGTCGAGCTCAGCAGGCGGACGCGGCAGGGCGGTGGAACTCCTTGACGTCCTTCGCCTCGAGCGGGGTGACGATGTGGGTTACCGACGACTCAGCCGCGTCGAGTATTGCGCGCAAGCCTGACAGGAATGCACCTCGGCGCCACCCCCTGAACGCGGGGTAGTGCAGTCGTTCTGCCCTCTGAGAGGGTTCATGCAGCTGATCAATGCCGACAGCTCGTGATCAAATGACTAGGGGAATGATGACGGAAAGAAATGGGGCGTTGACGCAGCCAAGTCGGCGCCAGATGCTGGGTTTCGCGGGAGCTGCGGTTGCTTCCGCCGCTCTCGGTTCGGACCTGCTGCGTGGGACAGCCGCCTCGGCGTCGTCTTCCACGGCGGCGTATCCCGAGGCATCAGCGTCCGGGCAGATGTCCGTTCTGGCGACCGGCTGGGGCGGCTACTCCAACGGTCAGATCCCGCTCGATGCGCTGACCATCGTCGACTACCCGGGGGTGGTGGCGAACAGCTTCCCGGGCTCGCTGGCGAAGGTCTACATGAGGCCCGATGCGGCCCGAGACCTGCTGTCGTGGCTCAAGGCGTTCCGGTCGCACTTCGGTGCCTACCTCCGCGTCAACGAGGGGTACCGCAGCCTCGCGGGCCAGCAGTACTGGTGGGACTACTGGGGTCACAACCCCGATCTCGGTGCCGAGCCGGGCACCTCGAACCATGGTTGGGGAGCCGCGGTCGACTTCCTGCAGGCCGACATGACCTCCGCAAACCTCGCGTGGCTGCGGTCGACCTGCGCGACCTACGGTTTCGCGGTCTACGGGAACGAGAACTGGCACTTCAACTACACAAGGGCTTACTCCGCGGTCGAACCGACCAGTCCAGAGGTCGAAGCCGACGACGACGGACTTGTCGTGATCGCCGCGCCGGACCGCACCACCGCGGTGATCGGTCCCGGTTACTACCGGACGCTGGCGACCGACGAGTTCGTCTCCGCCGCAACGGTGCTGCTCGGCCCCGCGCACAAGGGTACGACCAGGCAGTACGACGTGTGGAAAGCCGTCGCCCTGCAGGGGCAAAGCGTTCGCTTCTAACAGCTCAACTCTGACGAAAGGCACATCATGAAGATCATCCAGGGTGAAACGCGTGGCAGCGCAATCATCGGTCCGGGCTACTTCCGCTCGCTGAACAGCGAGCAGTTCCAGGCTGCACTCGCGCTCTACGGGTCGGTCACGAAGGGCAACGACCGCACGTTCGACTTGTGGAAGGCGATTGCTCTCCAGGGGCAGGTCACACCCTCCTCCTGAGGCACGCTCCGAACCGGAAGCACGAACGCCCCCACCCTCGCAGGGTGGGGGCGTTTCCGTCGTGGCGCTACTGCCCGTCGGGAATGAAGGAACTCGGCCAGATCGTCCGGAGGTCAACGGAGTTCGTCACGGAGCTGGCCGCGGCCGACCCCACGAACACGACGAAGCCGTAGCGAACCGACGCCCTAGCGTCCGCTCCAGCGCACCCAGCCTTGCACCTGCGCCGCAGCGCTCTCGAGCGACGAGTGCGCCCCGTTGATCGAGTGGTCCGGCGAGTCCACCGTGAACTGGTCCGTCCGGGTGACGTCGCAGACGACCTCGGAGCCGAGCCACACGTTCCAGTGGTCTGCAGAATCGTGCACCCACCGCAAGCGGTCCGGCATGAGCGTGTCCAATCGAGTGGAGAGCGGCGAGCAGTCGTCGCCCGTCCACCCAGACGGTAGCCCTGCTCGATGTGTGCCGTTCGGGTCGGCGGCTCCGCGCGTCGGTGGCAGCTGGCACGATTGACCCGTGCCAGCAGCCCCGATGATCGACGCCGTCGACGTCATCCGTTTCGTCGGGCCGCAGACCTTCGGTCGCGCACGCGACGTCGTGCGCGCCGGTCTGGTCGACGATGCCGTCTGGAACGCCGACGACGGCACCGTCACGGCGACCGTCTCGGGCACCGCCGACGACCCCTACGAGTGCCGCATCGACATGACCGTGGCCCGCGGCGACTTCATCCGCCCGGTCCGCAGCTCGTGCAGCTGTCCCCTCGGCGGCGACTGCAAACACGTCGCCGCTGCACTGCTCACCATCAACGCGCGCGCCCTGGCCGCCAACGCCGGCCCGCGTCCGGAAGCGCCGGCTCCGCCGCCCTCGGACTGGAGGCACGACCTCGCCCGCCTCGCCGGTGACGACGAGCAGGCGGTCGCCCCGCAGGGCACCCGGATGGGTCTGCAGTTCGAGTTGCGTGACGCGGTCCCCGCAGCACTTGCGGCCCGCGCCCGGGCCGCCGGCCGCGCCCTACCGGCGCCGTCTCGCACGGTCCGGCTCGGGGTCCGACCGGTGACCCGCAGCGACGCCGGCAACTGGGTGCGCGGGCAGCTCACCTGGGGCACGCTCCCCTACTCGCAGAACCGCCTGGGCCTCGGCGCCGAGCAGCACGGGTGGTTCATGCAGCTCGCGGCCCTGCACCGTGCCGGCCAGCTGGCGGGGTTGCCCGGCGAGAGCGACTGGCTGCACCTCGACGACTTCCGCAGCCCGCTGCTCTGGCCGTTGCTCCGGCAGGCGTCGGGGCTCGACATCGCCTTCGTGACCGGCAAGCGCGAGGGCGGGGTGGTCCTCGGCGAGCAGGCCCAGGTGCTGCTCGATGTCTCTCGGCCCGGTGTCGCCCGGCACGACGACGCCGTGGTGATCGGCGCGAGCGCGGTGCTCGACGGCCGCCCGGTGGTCCCCGGTGCCGCGCGGATGGTCGGCGACCACGGCGTGTACGTGTTCCGCGAGAGCCCGGAGTTCACCGTCGGGCTCGCACCGACCCCGGCCCCGGTGCCCGACGACCAACGGCGCATGCTCCTCGAGGGCACCCGCATCACGGTGCCGACGGCCGAGGTCGACGAGTTCCTGGCCGACTGGTCGCCCCGGCTGCGCGGTGCCCTCGGGCTCGTCAGCTCCGACGGGTCGGTGGAGCTACCGGAGCGCACCCCGCCCGAACTCGTGCTGACGGCGACGTTCGAGCCGGCCCGGGCGCCCCGCACCGACGACCGGGTGCACCTGCACTGGCGCTGGCACGTCGACGGGCGCAAGGACCCGGTGTCGCTGCACGGCCCGCTCCCCGACCTGACGGGACTCCGCGCCGCGGACGATCCCGCCAGCACCGACGTTCCAGCCAGCACCGACGACCCGGCCAGCACCGACGTGCCCGCGGCCCTGGAACCGGCCACGTCGACGGCGCGAGCCGACGACGCGACGTCTGGCGAGCCTCCCGTCCGCCCTGCCGGACCCGGTGGCGGACTGGACTGGTTCCAGGACGGCACCATCGACGGGGCCGACGTCGCGGTGTTCGCGAACGAGTTCCTGCCCGAGTTGCCGGCGCTCGGCGTCCGGACCGTCGTGCAGGGCGAGCGCCTCGACTACGAACGGTTGAGCGGGCGGCCGCACATCCGCGTCACGACGATGCCGTCGGACAAGCACGACTGGTTCGACCTCGGCATCATCGTGAGCGTGAACGGCAAGCAGATCCCGTTCACCCCGCTGCTCACGGCGCTGGCCGGTCGGCAGCGGCGGCTCAAGCTCGTCGACAACTCGTACCTGTCGCTCGCCGACCCCGCGTTCGACCGGCTCAAGGAACTCATCGACGAGGCCCGCGACCTCGACGAGTGGGAGCCCGACCAGCCGATCCAGGTGACGCCGCTGCAGGCCGGGCTGTGGACCGAGTTCGACCTGCTCGCCGACGAGACCTCGCACGACGAGCGCTGGCAGGCGATCACCGCGGGGCTGATGGGGGCGACTCCCCCGGGTGACGTCCCGGTGCCGGACACCGTGCACGCCGAGCTGCGGCCGTACCAGCACGCCGGGTACGCCTGGCTGTCGTTCCTGGCGGCACACGGCATCGGCGGGGTGCTCGCCGACGACATGGGCCTCGGCAAGACCCTGCAGGTGCTCGCGATGGTCGCCGCGCGCCGTGCCGCCGAGCCCGACGGGGCGCCGTTCCTGGTCGTCGCGCCGACCTCGGTCGTCGGCAACTGGGTGGCCGAGGCGGCGAAGTTCACGCCGTCACTGCGGGTGGCGGCCGTCACCTCGACGTCGCTGAAGGACCCCGGTCTCGTCGCCCGCACGGCCTCGCAGGCCGACGTCGTCGTCACCTCGTACGCGCTGCTCCGGCTCGACTCGCAGGCATGGACCGACCTGCCGTGGTCGGCGCTCGTGCTCGATGAGGCGCAGTTCGTGAAGAACCCGCAGTCGCAGACCCACCGTGTGGCATCCGAGCTGCAGGCACCCGTGAAGTTCGCGATCACCGGCACCCCGCTCGAGAACGGGCTGACCGACCTGTGGGCGCTGTTCCACATCGTCGCGCCCGGGCTGCTGTCCACCTGGACCCGGTTCGGCGACGACTACGTGAAGCCGCTCGCCTCCCCCGAGCTCCGGGGCGATGCCCGCCAGCAGCTCACCGCGAAGCTCCGGCGGCGGATCCGGCCGCTCATGCTCCGCCGGACGAAGCAGGCCGTCGCCGCCGACCTGCCGCCGAAGCAGGAACAGGTCGTCCGGGTCACGCTCGACCCAGCGCACCGCGAGCTGTACGAGCGCACGCTCAACCGCGAGCGACTGAAGGTCCTCGACCTGATCGACGACCTGTCGAAGAACCGGATGATCGTGTTCAGGTCGCTGACGCTGCTGCGGATGCTCGCGCTGTCGCCGGCGCTCGTGTCGAACGGGTCGGACTCGCCCCTGTCGCCGTCGACGCCGATCCCCTCCGCCAAGCTCGACCTGCTGCTCGACGAACTCGAACAGCTCGCAGCGGAAGGTCGACGCGCCCTGGTGTTCAGCCAGTTCACGTCGTTCCTGCGGATGGTGTCCGATGCCCTCGACGAACGGGGCGTCGGCTACGAGTACCTCGACGGCTCGACCCGCAAACGCCCACAGGTCATCGAGCGCTTCCGGCAGGGCACCGCGCCCGCGTTCCTCATCTCGCTGAAGGCCGGCGGCTTCGGGCTCACCCTGACCGAGGCGGACACCGTGTTCGTGCTCGACCCCTGGTGGAACCCCGCCGCCGAGTCCCAGGCCGTCGACCGGACCCACCGCATCGGGCAGACCCGGTCGGTGAGCGTGCAGCGCTTCATCGCCGAGGACACCATCGAGGAGAAGGTCCTGGCCCTCGCCGCGCGCAAGGCCGAGCTGTTCGCCACGATGATCGACGACGACGCCCTGTTCGCCGACGATCTGACCGCCGACGACATCCGCTCGCTGCTCGCCTGACGCGCGGGGCGTAGTGCGCGGTTGCGCGTCAGGCGAGCGTGGGCGAGCGGTCAGCGGGCGAGCGCGTCAATCGCCGCGACCTCGTCCGCCGACAGCTCGATGCGGGCACCGGCAGCGTTCGACCGGATGCGCTCCGGGTTCGACGACTTCGGGATGACGACGAAGCCGTGCGCGACGTGCCAGGCGACGATGACCTGGGCGCTGTCGGCGTCGTGCTCGCCCGCGACGTCGAGCAGCGTCGGGTCCTGCAGGTTGCTCGCCTTGAAGGGGCTGTAGCCCTCGAGCACGACCCCGCGCTCGGCCAACCCGTCCGCGATCGTCTGGTCGTACTCGACCGGGCTCCACTTGATCTGGTTCACGGCCGGGGCGGTGCCGGTCGCGGTGACGAGCTCGTCGATCTGGTCGAGCGAGTAGTTGCTCACACCGACGGCTCGGGTCAGTCCGTCGGCCTGTGCCTGGACGACCTGCTCCCACACGTCCGGGCGGGCCTCGCCGTTCGGCGGCCAGTGCACGAGCCAGAGGTCCAGGTGGTCGAGGCCGAGCTGGTCGAGGCTCTCCTCGATCGTCTCGCGCACCCGGTCGGCGTTGTCCGGCGGCAACTTCGTCGTCACGAACACGTCGTCGCGGGCGAGGCCGGACTCGGCGAGGGCCTTGCCGACGCCGCGCTGGTTGCTGTAGCCGGTGGCGGTGTCGATGTGGCGGTACCCGGCCGCCAGTGCTTCGCCGACGGCGGCGGGGGCTTCGCCGTCGGGGATCTGCCAGGTGCCGAAGCCCAGGAGCGGCATCGACCCACCGGTGACGGACACGGACGGATTCGCGTAATCGGTCATGCGGACCTGTCTACGCCGTGGTCGTTCGGCCGTTCGGAGCGTGGCGGTCCGCAGCCGTGTCCGAGGTCTCCGGCATGATCGGTCTCCGGCACCATCGTCCGGGCTACCCCGGCACCGCACCACCGCACCGCCGCACCACCAGGAGTTCCACGCACCCATGACGTCCCGCCGACGCCGCCGCACCCGCATCAGCCTCACCTCCGTCCTCGTCGTCCTGGCCCTCGCAGTCGGTGGCTACGCGCTCGACGCCACCGGCGTCCTCGGACCGGACGCCGACGCGGCCGCCGGGCCCACGGCGGTCGCCACGGCCACGGTCGGCACCGAGCGCGACGCACCGGAGCCGAGCCGGGCCTCCAGACCGACGGATCCGACCGTCAGCACGTCGACCGACACCGACGCTGCGGACGCCCGCGCGCTCCTCGCCGCGCTGCCCGTCAAGGGCAAGGCCCCCGGCACCGACTACGACCGCACGGGCGAGTTCGGCAGCGCGTGGATCGACGTCGACCACAACGGCTGCGACACCCGGAACGACGTGCTCGCGCGCGACCTCAGCGGCATCGTGCGGCAGGGGCCGTGCAAGGTGGTGACCGGCACGCTCGTGTCGCCGTACACCGGTGCGACGATCGACTTCGTGCGCGGCAACACGACCTCGACCCTCGTGCAGATCGACCACGTCGTCGCGCTCGAGAACGCCTGGCGCACCGGTGCCCAGCAGCTCAGCCAGTCGGAGCGGGAGGCCCTGGCGAACGACCCGTCGAACCTGTTCGCCGTCGACGGACGGTCGAACTCGCAGAAGCGCTCGGGCGACGCCGCGACCTGGCTGCCGGCGAACAAGGCCTTCCGCTGCACCTACATCGAGCACCAGGTGTCCGTGAAGGCCGAGTACCGACTGTGGGTCGTGCCCGCTGAGCGCGATGCGATGGAGCGGGTGCTGAACGCCTGCTGACGTCGGGCGGTCTGCCGCCGCTGAGCGTCGACCTGGAGGCCCGGCGTACCTCCGCCCCGCGTGGCAGGCTGCGGACATGGCTGAGCAACTCACGGTCCCGCAGGCGTTCGCGCTCCTCCAGGTCGAGCCCGACGGCCGGAAGTCCCTCGACGGGCAGACGCTGGACACCGGTCTCGCGGGAGCGGTCCTCGCCGACCTGGCACTCCGCGGTGCCGTCTCGCTGCAGAACGGCCTGGTCACCGTCGTCGACGGTGCCGCCACGGGCGACCCGGTGCTCGACGGCGTCGTCGGCTCGATCGCGGCGTCCGGCGCGCCGCGCAAGGCGAAGTGGTGGGTGAGCCGGCTCGGGAAGCAGCGGCTCCGCGACGACGTCTTCGCCGGACTCGTCGAGCGAGGGATCATCAGCGTCGAGCAGGGCAAGGTGCTCGGGCTCTTCCCCACCACGAAGCACCCGGAGCGCGACGGAGCCCCGGAGGCACTGCTGCGATCGGGCATCGCGGACGTCCTGGCTCGGCGGGCGACCCCGACACCGTTCTCCGCTGCGGTCATCGGGCTGCTCGACGCGACGAACACGCTCCGCAAGCAGTTCGGCGCGGTCGACAAGGGCCTGGTGAAGGAGATCACCTCGGGCACCTGGGCGAGCCCCGCGGTGAAGGCCGTGCTCGAGGAGATCCAGGCCGCGGCGATGATCGTCATCATGGCGGCGACCACCGCGACGACGACCACGGTCATCACGAGCTGAAGTCGGCACCACCGGGCAGTCCTCGGCAACCCCTGACCACCCTGCAAAACGACAGGTGTAGCCTAAAGGGAATTCATCGTCGAAGACCTCAGGAGGCCTCCCCATGCCCGAAACCAACTCCGTCACGTCCCGCTTCACCGACCGTGTCGTCCTCATCACCGGCGGTGGCTCCGGCCTCGGCCGTGCGACCGCCGTCCGCCTGGCCGCCGAGGGCGCTGCGCTCTCCCTCGTCGACGTCTCCGAGCAGGGACTCGAGGCCTCGAAGGCCGCCGTGCTCGAGGCCACCCCCGACGCCCAGGTCCTGACCACCGTCGCCGACGTCTCCGACGAGGCCCAGGTCGACGCCTACGTCGCCGCCACCACCGAGCGCTTCGGCCGCATCGACGGCTTCTTCAACAACGCCGGCATCGAGGGCAAGCAGAACCCCACCGAGTCGTTCACCGCCGCCGAGTTCGACAAGGTCGTGTCGATCAACCTGCGTGGCGTGTTCCTCGGGCTCGAGAAGGTCCTCAAGGTCATGCGTGAGCAGGGCTCCGGCATGGTCGTGAACACCGCGAGCGTCGGCGGCATCCGCGGCATCGGCAACCAGTCCGGGTACGCCGCCGCCAAGCACGGCGTCGTCGGCCTGACCCGCAACTCCGCCGTCGAGTACGGCCGCTACGGCATCCGCATCAACGCCATCGCGCCCGGAGCCATCTGGACGCCGATGGTCGAGAACTCGATGAAGCAGCTCGACGCGGAGAACCCCCGCAAGGCCGCCGAGGAGTTCATCCAGGTCAACCCGACGAAGCGCTACGGCGAAGCTCCCGAGATCGCCGCCGTCGTCGCGTTCCTGCTGTCCGACGACGCGTCCTACGTCAACGCGACGGTCGTCCCGATCGACGGTGGGCAGTCGGCCGCGTACTGAGCCGCACCGGTCCGACGCCCGGCGCACCTCCTCGTGCGCCTGGTGACGACCTGGAGGCGCGACTCGGCCCCGGCGTGTCCGCCCAGCGTGACAGCATGGTTGGCGTGAGCAACGACGAGACGAACGGATCCGCCTTCGGCCGAGGCGTCGACAAGGCCCCGCCCACCGCGGCCGCCGAACTCCGCCGCCGGATGGCAGCCTCGCCGGCGGGCTTCTTGCGCAGCGCGGCGTGGGTGCCGTGGAAGCCGGCGGGGACTCCGGAGGCGGGCAGCGTCGCCCACGTCATGATCCGTGACAAGCCGTTCGTGCCCGTCTTCACCGACCCCGCCGAACTCTCCGCTGGCCTGCCCGAGGCCGAGGGGCGTCCGGTTCCGCTGTCCGAGCTCGTGGCCGCGCTGCCCGAGGAGTTCGGCATCGTGGTCGACCCGACGAGTGCCGAGGCGGCGAACTTCCTGCACGCCGACGTCCTCGCCCAGATGCGGGTGCAGATGCAGGGTGGCGTCCCGACGGCCGACGACTGAGGCTCCTTCCGAGCGAGTGCGCGGGCGGCTGTCCACCGTCCCAGGACGACAGGTGTCGGGACCAGCCCTCGTTCTGGCGTCACGGTCGCGGCTGCGCGGCTTGGCGCTCTGGCATGCTGACGGTTCTGGTTCACGATCGCCGGGAGTCGTGAACCAGGACCGTCACGCACCCGGCGACACGCCGGGCTCCGCCACCGAGCGGCGGCGGCGCGGCCGGCGCGGGCGTCAGCGAGCGGGCTGGACGAGCTCGATGAAGCGGGACAGCAGCGACAGGCCGGCGATCGAGGGCGGGAGCCCGGTGGTGAGCGCCGGCGAGTGCACCAGGTACGCCGCCCACTTCGCCCGCGAGATCGCCACGTTCAGCCGGTTCGGCATGAGCAGGAAGTCGAGCCCGCGCGGGATGTCGGCTGCACTCGACGCTGCCAGGGACACGATCGACACCACGGCCTCACGGCCCTGGAACAGGTCGACCGTGCCGACCTGGGTGCCGGTGAAGCCTGCACGGTCGAGCTCCTGACGGATCAGGGCACCCTGCGCGTTGTACGGGGCGACGACGATGACGTCCTCGTCGGTCAGGGCACGAGCGCCCGAGCCGTCGGTCCACGTGCGGCCGACGACATCGCCGACGAGGGCCACCACGCGGGCGGCTTCCTCTGGTGACGAGGTCGTGTTGCCCGCGTGCACGACCGGCACGGGGTGCACGCCCGCGTCGATGCCGTCGAGGTGCCGACCGGACACCATCGACGCGAGCTGCCCGTCGTAGGACAACGCCGACACGGACTCGGTCAGCGCCGGCTCCATCCGCCGGGTGCGGGCCAGGAAGTAGCCGAACTCCGGCGGCAGGACGTGCTCGCCGTCCGCCAGCCAGCCCAGCGCGGACTCGTCGACGGGCTCCGGGTGGGAGCCCTGGGACACCTGCGGGAGCTGCTGCGGGTCCCCGAGCAGCAGGAGTCGGGTCGCGGCGATCGAGGACGCGATGGTCGGCGCGAGCGAGAACTGCCCGGCCTCGTCGACAACGAGCAGGTCGAGGGAGCGGCGCTCGATCGTCGACGCGTTCGCGAACGTCCACGCGGTGCCACCGACCACGCCGCCGGTGCCCGATGCCTCGCACGACGACAGGAACGCGGCGACCGCAGCACCGTTCTTCACGGGCGTCCACGCGGCGGCATCGAGTTCGTCCTCGGTCGCACCGGACTTCGGCACCTTCACCACCCGGTCCGCGGGGACGCCGGCGTTCACGACCGAGGACAGGAAGTTCTCCGACGTCGCGTGGGACTGCCCGACGACCCCGACGCGCCAGCCGTACTCGCGGACGAGCCGTGCGACGACGTTCGACCCGACGTAGGTCTTGCCCGTGCCGGGAGGGCCCTGGATCGCCAGGTACGAGTGGTCGAGGCCGAGCAGTGTCGCCACCACGGCGGACACCGTGTCGTCACCCTGCACGGGCACGATCGCACCGCGCGGCGGCACCCGGCGCAGCAGGTCGAAGGCCGGGTCCGACACCATCGAGGGCAGCTCGTCGAGGACCTGCTGCCCCCACTCGGCGATCGCCTCGGGCTGCGGCTTCGCACGGGGCGGTGCCGACGGTGCGAGCGCGACCGGGAAGTCGTGGTGCGGTTCCGCCCCGACGGGCAGGCCCTCCTTCACGAGCACCTCGACGGCGTCGCCGTTGTCCCGCACGTCCACGATCACGGCGCGGGATGACGCGCCCTTCGACCCGGGGCCCGGAGACATGACCGACGGCGGAAGTGGGTCGTCGTAGACGAGGTGGGGCGTGCCTCCAGTCCGGAGCCGTGAACCGGGCGCGAGCGTCCCCGACAACCGGAGTTCCCGCGACTGCGAGCGGGCACGCGGCAGCGTGTCCCAGTCCCGCTCGACGGACGCGCGCTCCACGACGAGGACGTCGCGGGTGTCGGCCCAGTCGTCGACCGGGTTGCGCAGGCGGTCGAAGTGGTCCTGCCAGAAGGTCTTCGCCTCGCGCCGGTGGTAGTCGATCGCGGCTGCGGCGAGCGCCAGCGCGGTCTCGTCGGGCGTGCGGTCGAGGGCGTCGACGTCCTCCAGGTGTGACGCGAGCGCGACGTACACCGGGTTCGGCTCGCGCTCGACGGGGATCGGCGGGACGTCGAGCTCGAGTGCCGGATCCGCTGCGTCCGGGTCGTCGGTGCGCAGCGACCGGAGCCAGTCCCGCAGGCGCAGGGTCGAGCGGCAGTCGTAGGCGTTGTAGTCGGCGACCTCGTCGAGCATGTGCTGGCCGGCGACGGGGTCTCCGTTGCGGAGCTCCTCGATCGCGTCGACGTAGGCGGTGATGCTGTCGGCCGCGTTCGTCACATCGCTGAGCCGCAGGTCGTCGCCCATGTACAGCGGCTCGAGCTTCTTGATCGAGTAGCTGTGGCTGCCGACGACCAGGGCCTTGCGGACGATCGGGTACAGGTCGACCAGGACGCCGGCGCGCAGCAGGTCGTCGACGGCCTCTTCGCCGGCCCCGTGCCGGGCGGCGAGCGACAGCAGGTGCGTCCGCTCGTAGGCGGCGTAGTGGTAGATGTGCATGCCCGGGTACTGCTGCCGCCTGGCGTCGATGAACGCGAGGAACTGCTCCAGCGCAACTCGCTCGTCGCGGATCGTGTGCGCCCAGAACGTGGTGAACTCCGCGCGGTCGTCGACCAGGCCGAACAGGTAGTCGAGGCCCCAGTGCACGCCGTCCTCGGTGTGCAGCGGGTCGCCTTCGAAGTCGAAGAAGACGTCGCCGGGGTCGGGGGCCGGGATCGCATCGAGCGCGCGGGCATCGAGGACCTCGAAGCGCGGCTTCGCGGGCTGGTCCGGCCCGTCGGCGCCGTTCCGTCGGGCGGTCTCCGTCTCGATCTGGAGGCTCGCCTGGCGCACCAGCCGATCCTGCGTCGCGCGGGACAAGCCCGGCACTGCCCGGGTGCGGACCGCCAGGTCGTCGATCGTCCGCACCTCGTGCTTGATGAGCTTCGCCCGCTGGTCGAGGCGCATGCCCGCGACGAGGACGAGGTCGCGATGCTCGGCCACCTGGGTCGAGCAGACGTCGCAGCGCCCGCAGCTGGAGTAGCGCGGGTCGCCCCACTGCAGTTCGGCGTCGGCAGTGTTCCGCTCGGCGATCACGCGCTGCAGTTCGGCGCGCTGCGTGCGGTACACCGGCGCGATGTCGGCGAGGTCGTGCGTGGTCGTCGTCCGGTCGCCGAGCACCAGGTGCACCTGCGCTCCGGTGGGGATGCCGTGTGCCTGCATCTGCTCGGCGTAGGCGGCGAGCTGCAGCAGTGCGCTGATCTTGGCGTGCCGGGCGAGCTTGGTGTCGTAGACCTCGTACTCGCCCTGGTCGTTGCGGATGATGAAGTCCGCGAAGCCGATGAAGCCCGGGCTGCCCGCCGTGGGTGCCGCGTGGAACGTCGGCTGGTACAGGACGTCGGCGCCGTCGGCGAAGGCCTGTCGCGCCTCGGCTGCGGCGCGTGCGTAGTCCGGCGGGGCGGGGCGGTCGAACTCGACGACGTTCCGGGTCTGCTTGAGGATGTCGAGGTAGTCGAGCTCGTGCTGGTCCCCCAGCCGGGCGGTGCGCTCGAGCATGTCGTCGTGCGCCTCGGGCAGGGGTTCGCCCCGACCGAGCTTGACGTCGAGCCGACGCAGGAACGCCCACTCGCAGGCCGACCACGTGCTGAGGTCACTCGGGCTGAGCAGCACGTGCCCGTCGACGCCGATCTGCATGCGTTCCCCCTTGCTTTCTGGTGCCTTGAAAGCCTATGGGCGAGCGCCGACACGGAACGAGAACGGGTCGGACTCCTTGTCAGGAGTCCGACCCGTTTCGCTGTGTACTCGAGCTACCAGCAGATGTAGAGGCTGATCGAGGAGAGCAAGATGTGGCTGCCGTCCTCGGGAGTGTCGGCCTCGATGGCCTGCAGATCGTGGGTGTTCATGATCGGTCATCCTTTCGTCGTTGATCGAACACTGCGAACGTACACACGTAGTGTTTGACATGTCAACACTCCGGTGCCACGATCTCGACATGGGAACCGGGTGGGCACGGCTGGGCGGCGACTGGACAGGGTGGCGGACGGCGAGAGACCTCGACTGGACTCACCATCGACAGGCCGAGGGAGGACCGCCCGACCAAGGCTGGAAGATCCACTTGTCAGCTCGGCTGCAGGATGCCGAGCGGGTTCGATCGCTGGCTGCCGTTTTCTGCAGGACCGCGGAGTGGTCGTTCAAGTACTTGACGACCAGGACGGTCCTCGAACGAGCCAACGCCAAGGATGCGCCTCGCACGAGCAGCGGGAAGTTCGTGACGATCTACCCTCCGGCGTCCGCGGTCGACGAAGCGCTGCTCGACCATCTGGCTGCGATCTTCGGCGACTGTCGCGGGCCACGGATCCTCGGCGACCTCCAGTGGCGGAAGTCCGTGGTGCACGTTCGCTACGGAGCGTTCCGTTCGCTCTCCGACTGGGACGGCAAGCCTGCCATCCGAGATCCGAGCGGTGCCCTCGTGCCGGACCGCCGAGGGGTCGTGTTCGACCCGCCGGACTGGGTCGAGCTGCCGAACTGGGTCGTGGCCGAACGGCTTCGATCAGGTGGAGTCGACGAGCCGCTCTCACGGATGCGCGTCTCCGGCGCGTACTCGTTCTCCAACGCTGGCGGCGTGTACCGAGCGTTGCACGACGCGCACGGCGAAGTGGTCCTCAAAGAGGGGCGCGAGTACGTCGGAGAACAGGCTGGCCGCGACGCTGCTGCTCGCGTGGAGGACGAGTACGCGGCCCTTCGGCACTTGGAACGTTCAGGGGTTGCACCGCGCGTCCACGGCACGTTCCGCGCCGGAGGTTCGGCGTTCATGATGAGCG
Organism: Curtobacterium sp. VKM Ac-2884; assembly: GCF_015350945.1. NCBI lineage: Bacteria > Bacillati > Actinomycetota > Actinomycetes > Micrococcales > Microbacteriaceae > Curtobacterium > Curtobacterium sp. VKM Ac-2884. The sequence continues at coordinate 37,001 of NZ_JADKSA010000006.1, read as the reverse complement.
AACCCGTGCCGGGCACTCCGTTCAACCGCGCAGTCATGTCGCAGAACCCGCTCACCGCCGCCGAGGCTGACCGCACGGCGCTCGACGAACACGCAGCGAGCGTCCGCCAGGCCGTGCGCGCGATCGAGCGTCAAGTCGAGCGACTGCACGCGCTCGGAGCCGTCCACGGTGACATCTCACCGCGGAACGTGCTCGTGGAGTCTCCGACAGCCGCGCGGCTGATCGATTTCGAATCGTGCACAGTCGGGGAACCTTCTGGGACGGTCGGGCCAACGACACCGGGCTTCAGCGCGCCGAACGCGGTCCGTGGGCCAGACCGAGATCTGTTCGCGATCGCATGCCTGCACCTCGCCGCACTCGTTCCCCTCACGACGCTCTTCCCACTGGACCCCGGGAAGATCGATGAAGTACTCGCCGCGGCCCGGGTCTGGTTCCCGACCGCACCAGTGGACGCGCTGCGGAGCGTCATCGGCCGATGCGTTGCCCTGCCGGACGGGAACACTGCGCGGATGACGCCACCCAGTGTTGCCGAGCTCCGGGACGCGATCAGATCGCGGAGGGAAGCGCCCGGGTCTGCGCACCGGCCCGGCCTCGAGCGCGGAGCGGACGGCCTCGCACTTGCGCTGCAACGGTCTGAGCCCGACACGAGAACTCCCCCGGGTCCGCTCTCGAGCGAAGCGCCCTCAGGCGCGGGCCTGTTCTCCGGCCGGGCTTCTGAGGTACTCCTGGGCAGGACGACGCCGACGTTCCTCGCCCGACTGCGGGACGAGGTCCGCGGCATGCTGCGCGTCGATCTCGAGGACGGGCTCGCGGGGATCGGCCTCGCGCTCCTCAGCGCTCCGACGCGGAGCGTCCACCGGGACACCGTGGACGTGATCGCGGAACGTCTCACGGAGTTCAGCCACGACGACAACCGTGCTCTGCGCCTGCCTGCCGGCCTCCGCAACGGACCGTCCGGCATTGCGTTGTTCCTGGCGCTGCACGGACGCCTGCACGATGATGCTGCGGCCGTCGAGGCCTCCCGACGCATGCTGGAGATCGACCTGCACCGCCTGGAGCACCGACAGGGGTGGGGCCGGCAGCTCCGCCACAGCGGCCGACTCGTGCCCTTCCTCGGGTCCGGCTCCGCCGGCGTCGGGGTCGCGCTCGTGCAGGTGTTCCGCGCGACGACCGACCAGGACCTCCTGCCGGTGCTCCACAGCGTGGCCGAAGCAGCGTCGCCGGAGTTCACCGCGCATTCGGGCCTGCTCGACGGACGCGCGGGACTCATCCACTTCCTCGTGGACGTCGGCGAGATCGGGATCGCACCGTTCGATGCCGAGTCCGTCGCCACGCGCTTGGACGAGCACCGCCGGCGTCTCGCGCTGCACCGGCTCCAGACTCCCGACGGGGTTGCCTACCCAGATCAGCATCTCCGAGCAGTCGACGACGGTTGGGGCCATGGCGGAGCAGGCGTCCTCACCGCCCTGGCCGCGATCGAGGACTTCGAACGTTGTCGCGGCCTGCAACACGATGTCCCGTCGTTCCTCCGCGGCGGACACGGATGATCGCGCTCTCCGTCCTCGGGATCTCGGCACGCTCGATCCGTCCAGACGGCCGCAGGATCATCAGCGACGTGCGCTTCCGCGCCGAGCCCGGCAGCCTGACCGCCATCGTCGGACCGTCCGGAGCCGGCAAGTCGACCCTGCTCGACCTGGTGACGGGCATCGAGGTGCCAGCGACCGGCTCGGTCCTACTCGGCGACACGCGCATGCACCCTGCCACGGACTCCGGCAGAGCACGGTTGCGAGCGCGGGTGTTCGCCGCAGCACGACAAGGTGACGACCTCATCGATGCGCTGTCGGTCGACGACAACGTCCTGCTCGGTCAACGTCTCGCTCGCAGGATCGACCGATCGTTCGCGGAACGGGTGTGCGCGGCGCTCAACCTCGACCGTGACGTTCGGCGAACACCGGTACAGCAACTGTCGGGCGGGCAGCGGAGGCGAGTCGCCCTCGCACGAGCGTGCGCGGCCGGTACGGCGATGCTGGCCTGCGACGAACCGACCACGGCGCTGGATGACTCGAATGCCGGGCTCGTCCGTGGAGTCCTCCGGGGCGCGGCGACCTCGGGCAGGACAGTGGTCGCCGTCACCCACGACTTCCAGCTGGCAGCGGACGCCGACCGGATCGTTCAGCTGGTCGACGGCCGGACGACAGCGCTGCTCGATCGTCCGACCGAGCAGCAGGTCCGCCGCCTCATGACGGTGCCCTCGTGATCGCTCTCCTCGCTCTGGCTCGCACGGTTCGCGCTGATCTCCGTCCGGCGCTCGGGTTCGTGATCACGGTGGTCGCCGCCGTGATCGGGCTCGGAGTGGTGGTCGGCGGCGGGCTCGATCTCGCGGGCGCCCACCCGGACACCGCACGAGCACTCGAAGCGGTCATGCAGCTCACGGCGCTCAGTTCGACAGTCGCTTCATTCATGTCGGCGCGGGGGCTCGCGATCTCGCTGCTGCCGGAGACGCGCTGCCTTCGAGCACTGGGTGCGAGCTGGATGACGTTCTGGACGTTCGGAGCCGTGGTCGTCTCCTCCGCAGCGGTCGTCGCCGTGCTGTTCGCTGTCGTGGTCGAACAACGGCTTCGGACGAGCTGGGTCGTCGGTCTGGCGGAGGCCCTCGGCGTGACGGCTCCTCGTTCAGGCGGCGTCCCGAGCGGTGTGATCACGTGTCTGCTCGCGGTCGTCTGTGCAGCAGGTTGGTGGAGTGGGCTCCGAGCTGGCCGGTTCGCCGTCGTCCGGTCCGGTCGCGCCTGGAGGGCGGTCGGTGCGTTCACGGTGGCAGCGTTGTTCGTGGCGCCCTCGGTGCTCGCGGTTGCGTTCGCGCCGCACCTGATGAGCGTGGTGAGCGGCGCCGGAGACGAGACAGCTGCCAGCCGCCTGACCGTGCTCGACTCGTCCGACGGTCCGCTCATCGTGATGTCCGCCGCTGGCTTCGGACTCGTCGGCGCGGCAGCCATCGTCGCCTCGGACGCATCCCAGACCATGGTCGGGATCGCCGCCCGCCTCCTGCGTTCCGGTCCGCTCTCGCCGTTCATCGGACTCTGCCTGGCCCGAGCCCGAATCGGGTTGTTCGGCGCGCTCACGACGCTCGTCGCAGCCGGGGTCGGTTTGACGGTCACGAGGACCATGACCGCAACCGTCGCGAGCAGCCTGGCGAGCGAACGGGCCGGAGCGGGCCTGGTCGAACTCGGGCTCACACTCGGTCCGGCGCTCTGCATCGCCGCCGCAGCATCGGTGGGTTCGGCGCTCGCACAGAGCCGCGGGACCGGCAGCGACCTCGCCACGCTCAGGCACGTCGGTTCCACCCAGGGCGGCACGATCACCACACTCTCCGTGGCAGCCGTCGCGATCGGCGCAAGCGGGTCCCTGATCGGGCTCGGTGCGGCCCTCGGTGTGGCCCTGGTCGCGTTCGCGAGCGGCGTGGATGCCTCGTGGCTCGCGGCCGTGGACCCGACCGTGCCACTCGTCTCCGCTCTCACGGCGACGCTCGGCACTGCGGCGGTGTTCGTGTGCAGCGAGCTCGTCGGCGTCGTTCTCCACCACCGCCGTCGCCATCATCGCGGAGGTGTCGAACGCACCTGACCGTCTCCGACGGGCACGAACCTCGGCCCGTCGTACCCGTCGCGGGTGACGTGCGCCGTGAAGTCGGCGAGCGTGCGGACCCAGTGCCCCCGCTCGCCGTACAGCGCCTGGTAGACGACGACCGGTTCCTCGGTCTCGACGTCACGGGCAACGAGCAGCACCTCGTAGTCGTTGCCCTTGAAGTGGCGGTACCGGCCAGGAGTCACGTCGTCGCTCACACCCGCGACCCTAAGCGCTCCTACACTCGGGCCATGACCGAGCACGCTCGAACGGACCGCGGCCTCGACCGACTCGTCAACTTCTCGGACGCCACGGTCGCCATCGCGATCACGCTCCTGATCCTGCCGCTGGTCGACATCGCAAGTGACCTGCGCGACGGCGAGGGCGCGGGCGACCTGCTCAGAGCCCACTGGCCAGCCCTGCTCGAGTTCCTCATCACGTTCTGGTTGATCTCGCGGTTCTGGGTCCTGCACCACCAGGTGTTCGAGCACGTCCGCTCCTACAACGCCCGGGTCATGCAGCTGAACTTCGTGTGGCTCATCAGCATCGTGTTCCTGCCCTTCGCCGCGAACCTGCTCAACAGCGGCGAGAACGACGACCGTGTGGCACACGCGCTCTACCTCGGCAGCATGGTCGTGACGAGCCTGGCGCTCACCGGAATCGAACTCGTGCTCCGACGGAACCCCGAGTTGCTCTCCACGCCGCTGGGCGACTCGGCGCGGGGGCTCATCGCCGCCGGCCTGCTGTCGCTCGCCCTGATCCTGTCGGTGGTGTTCCCGAGCATCGGCCTGCTCTGGGCCTTGCTCCTCGTGCTGCAGGGCACCGTCGCTCGGCTGCTCCGTCGCGTCTGAGCACGGTACGGTCGGCGCATGGGACTGGGGGATGCGGAGACCGTACTGGCACGCAAGAACGCGAACTTCGTCATCGACGAAGCGGCAGCGGAGGCCGGCCTCGTTCGTTCGATCGCAGCACCCGGGTGGTTCGGGATGCGCCGCCACGAAGCCGCGGGAGGCCGACTCACCCTGACCCCCGCGGTCCTCTGGTTCCGAGCGCACCCGTTCAACTTCGTCCGGCCGACGTTCGGCATCCCGCTCGACTCCATCGCGGAGCTCCACGACACCTCACGCAACGTCTCGCGGCAGATGCAGGTCGTGCTGCAGGACGGGCAGCGCCTGACCTTCGTCATCTGGGGCGTTCGAGCGTTCATCGAGCGGATCGACCGGGCGCGCGCCGCGCTCTGACGACGATGCCGCCGACGCCGACGCCGCCGCCGCCGCCGCCGACGTCGACGCGACAGCGCGCCCTGCCGCCGTCACGTGCCGTCACGTTGGCACCGAACGCAGCAGATTGCACCGGAACGACGTACCGTCACGGCATGACCGTCATCGTGGCCGTCGCCGTCCTGGCGGGAGTCCTCGCACTCGCCACCGTGATCGGCCTGCTCCTGCGCACGAGAACGGGCCGAGCGGTTCCCCAGACCGGCCGCGCGCGCAACACGCCGGCCAACCCGAACAGCAGCGTCGACGACATCGCTCCCCCGACCGCCTTCGGAACCCGCGCCACCCTCGTCCAGTTCTCCACGCCGACCTGCGCCCGCTGCCCGGCGACGGCCCGCCAGCTCGACAGCCTCGCAGCGCAGCACGCCGGCGTCGAACGGCTCGAGATCGACCTCGCCGAGTACCCGCACCTCGCAACGCGCTTCAACGTCCTGCAGACCCCCACGGTCCTGCTCGTCGACGGTTCCCACGCCGTCCGCACCCGCTTCGGAGGCCCACCCCGCCCACCGGAGCTCGCCGCAGCCCTCAACACCGTCCTCACCGGCCCACAGGAGTCCCGATGACCACCGCCCCTGACAACGCAGGCATCGACCCACGCTCCCCACGCTTCGGAGCCGCTATCACCACGGTCCTGCTCGCCCTGACGATCGTCCTGACGCTGATCCCCGCAACATGGGTCGTCGGCATCGTCCTGCTCGCCGTCATCGTGGCGCTCTTCGCAGTCGGCGGCATCGCCGGCATCCGCCGCCACCCGTACGGCGCGCTCTTCCGTCGCTTCGTCCGGCCGCGGCTCGCCCCTCCCGCCGAGCTCGAGGCCCCCGAACCCCCGACCTTCGCCCAGCAGGTCGGCCTGTTCGTCACCGCTGTGGCGCTGCTCCTCGCCCTGCTCGGTGTGCCGTACGCAGCCCCCATCGGCGCCGCCGTCGCCCTGATCGCCGCGTTCCTCAACGCCGTGTTCGACGTCTGCATCGGCTGCCTGCTCTACGTGTGGCTGGTCCGCGCGGGCGTCTTCCGTCCGCGACGCGGCATCGCCTGACGGCGGTCGACCGGGAGGCCCGGCTCACCTCCGCCCCGCCACCCGCGCTGCCGACATGGTCGCCTCCAGAGCGGTGGGTCGGCCCCACGAGAACGATCAGCCCGACGGCGGAGGCTCCCCCCACAGCAGCCTCCGACGCCGGGTCGGTCAAACGGCGAGCGCCTGCTCACTGAGCGCGACGAGGTCGTCGGCGCGCAGGTTCGGCCAGCCGTGCAGCAGCTCCCGCCACTGGGCCGGCAACGACGACCCTCCGTACAGCGCACCCGCGAGCCCGCCGGCGATCGCGGCGACCGTGTCGGTGTCGTTGCCGGTGCGGACCGCGCGGACCAGGGCGTCCTCGAGCGAAGAGCTCTGGCGCACCGCGGCGTAGGCAGCCTGCAGCGCAGACACCACCCACCCGTTCGACTCCGTGAAGTCCACCGGCTGCGAGTGCTCGGCCGTGACGATCCGGTCCACCCACACTCGGCGCCGGTCGAGGTCGAGCAGGTCGACGCCACGCAGGAGGTCGAGCTCGCCGGTCAGCACCGCGTGCCGGATCGCCACGCACCAGAGCACGCACGCGTCCCCCGCGTCGGACTCGTAGTGCGTCAGGTCGCTGATCGCGCGAGCCGCCGCTGCGAGCCGTTCCTCTTCGCCGACGTGACCGCGCAGGTAGGCGAGCACCAACGGTGCGGTGCGCATGAGCGACCCGTTGCCGGCGGAGCGGCCCTTGTACTCGTGCTCCTGCCGGGCCGAAGCCCGCGCGACGGAGGCGATCCGCGCCTCCAGACCGGTCAACACGTTGCGCGTCTGGATGCCGACGTCGGGCGCGTTGACCGACCACGCCGCCCAGGCGGCCACCAGGCCGTCGAGGGCTGGCTCCGAAGCCGGGTCGCCGCCGCGGGCGACCGTGCGGAGGATCGGAACGGCCATGCTCGTGTCGTCGGTCCACTCCCCCGGCGCCCAGCCGAAGGAGCCGCCGCCGGTCATCGTGATCGGGGTCGGCTCGGGCACTGCCGGTCGGAACTCGTACCCGGCGCCGAGGGCGTCGCCGGCGGCGGAGCCGAGGACGGCGCCGACTGCTCGGTCGTGGATCTGCGTGGTGGTCATGTGGACCTCCGGATCGGGTTTGCGCGAGATTGCGTAAAACCGATCCTGCACCACTCGTCATGTTTGCGCAAGTGTGCGTAAACTCACGAACATGACCGACGAGTACCGCGACGCGAGCGGCCGACGCCTGACGGACTACCCGCGGCCCTCCGTCGCCGTGGACACCGCCGTGCTGACCGTCCCCACCGGCGGACCGCTGTCCGTCGTGCAGGTCCGCGATGCCGCCGAGGGCGACTGGCGCCTGCCGGGGACGTTCGTGCACGAGGGTGAGCGGCTGGCGAACGCGGTGCTGCGGTCACTCCGCGAGAAGGCGGGCGTGAGCGGGCTCGCACCACAGCAGCTCCACGTGTTCGACGACCCGGCGCGGGACGACCGTGGATGGGTGCTGTCGGTGGCGCACCTCGACGTGGTGCCGGCGCATGCTCTGGACCTGGACGAGCCCCAGGGACGACTCGCGCCGGTGATCGAGGCGCGCGAGATGGTGCACGGGCACGACGACATCCTCGGGTTCGCGGTCGCTCGGCTCCGTTCCGTCTACAGCGACGCTCCGGATCCGCACGGGCTGCTCGATGAGCCGTTCACGATGTCGGAGCTGCGGCAGCTGCACGAGGCGGTCCTCGGCGAGCGCCTCCTGCCGGACTCGTTCCGGCGAGCGATGCTGCCGAAGCTGGTCGCGACGGACACGAAGCGGGCGGCGGGGCCGGGGAAGCCGGCGACGCGGTACCGCCGGCGGTGACTGCCGGACGCACGACCGTCCACCCGTAACACGCAATTTACTTTCACCCCTGGTGCTCGCGTACGAAAGACGCTTTCATAGCGGGATGACGATCACCGAGCGGTCAGAGCGGCCCGACCGGGTCGAGCGCGCCGACGCCTTCGCCCTCGTCCGCACCCAGTCGGCCACGATGCCGTCGAGCATGCGCGCCATCGCCGACGCCGTCCTCGAGGACCCGGCAGCCGCAGCCACCACGAACGCCGCCGAACTCGCCGGCCGCGCGGGCGTCTCCCCCGCCACCGTCTCCCGATTCGCCCAGCACCTCGGCTTCGCGAACTTCGCCGGCCTGCAGCGCAGCATGACCCGGGCCGTCGAACGGGGCATCCACGAGCGGGAGCACACCGAGATCCACGCTGGGGTCGCGGTCGACGACGACGTCGCCACCGTGATCGCGAAGGTCACCGAAGACGTCCGCGCCGTGATGGCCGACACCCGCGCCGCGCTCGACCCGCACGCCCTCGAAGCAGCGGCCGCAGCCGTGAGCAGTGCCCGCCGCGTCGTCCTGTACGGCGTCGGCGCGAGCGGCATCGTGGCGCGTGACCTGCACCTCAAGCTCGAACGCATCGGCATCGTGAGCTCGATCGCCGACGACCCGCACAACGCCCTGACCCTCGCGAGCGTCATCGGTGAGCACGACGTCCTGGTGCTCGTCAGCCACTCGGGCTCCACCACCGAGACGCTCGAGGTCGCCCACGCCGCCGCAGCTCAGCGGTCGACGATCGTCGCCATCACCGGCCACGCCAACGCCCCGCTCGCCACCGCGGCCCACCACGTCCTGCTCGGCGTCGCCGGTGCCGAGAGCGCCCTCCGCCCCGCCGCCATGGGCAGCCGCATGAGCCAACTCGCCATCGTCGACGCCCTCTTCATCGTCGTCGCGCAGCGCACCGACGAGCGGTCCCAGCCGCTCCTCGCCCGCAGCCGCGACGCCGTCCGCACCCACCACCGGAACTGAGCACCACCATGACCACGAAGCACGACAGCCACGACGCCCTCCGCGACGAGCTCGCCGCCCTCACCACCGAGGCGACCGACCACGCACTGGACGACATCGACACGATCTCCACGCTGGAAGCTGCCCAGCGCATGAACGCCGGCGACCGCAGCGTGCCTGCGGCACTGGAGCCGTGCCTCCCGGCCATCGCCCTGGCGGCAGACTCGATCGCCGCAGCGTTCGCGCGCGGCGGCAGACTCGTCTACGTCGGCGCGGGCACGCCGGGCCGGCTCGGCGTCCTCGATGCCAGCGAGTGCCCGCCCACCTTCGGCACCGATCCCTCGCAGGTGGTCGGCGTCATCGCCGGCGGCGACGTCGCCCTGACCACCGCCGTCGAGGGCGCTGAGGACGACGAAGCAGCGGCCGTCCGCGACCTCGACGCGCTCGGCCTGACGGCCGACGACGTGGTCGTCGGGATCAGCGCGTCCGGCAGGACGCCCTACGTGATCGCAGCCATCCTGGAGGCCCGTCGCCGCTCCGCCCTGTCGGTCTCCGTCGCGTGCAACCCCGACTCGGCCGCGGGGCGGGAGGCGGACATCGCCATCGACGTCGTCGTCGGCCCCGAGTTCATCGCCGGCTCGACCCGCCTGAAGGCGGGCACTGCGCAGAAGCTCGTGCTCAACATGCTCACCACGCTCGCGATGGTGCGCAGCCACAAGACGTACGGCAACCGCATGGTCGACGTGCGAGCCACGAACGCGAAGCTCGTCGCGCGGGCGTTCTCGCTCGTGCAGGACGTCACTGGCGCCCCTTCCGCCGACGTCCAGGCGGCGCTCGATGCCTCGGACGGCGAGGTGAAGACCGCCATCGCCGTGATCCTGACCGGCGCCTCGGCTGCTTCGGCCCGTGAGCGCCTCGTCGCTGCTTCCGGCTCGTTGCGCGCCGTCATCTCCTGACCCGTTCTCCCTTTTCTCCGTTCGTTTCCTTTCCCCCGAGGAGCACAGCAATGCCCGATGCACAGCAACTCGCCCAGCAGATCCTCGACTCGGTCGGTGGTTCCGCGAACATCGCCGACGTCGAGAACTGCATGACCCGACTCCGGGTCGAGGTTTCGTCTCCCGCGTCGGTCGACCTGCCGGCGCTGCAGGCCACCGACGGCGTCATGGCCGCCATCGCGGCCGGCTCGAACCTGCAGATCGTGCTCGGCCCGGGTCTCGTCGACCGCGTGGCCGTCGACCTGGAGGCCCTGCGCGCGTCCGCCCCGGCGGCTGCGGCTGGTGGGGCTGGTGCAACCAGTGCCGCTGCCGAGTCGGGTGCGTCCGGTGCGTCCGGTGCGTCACCCGAGGAGCTCGCCGCTCGCGGCGCGTCGATCAAGGCGTCCGCACGGTCCCGCTCCGACGGCCGCACGATGCGTGCGATCCGGAAGATCTCCGCGATCTTCATCCCGCTCATCCCCGCACTGATCGCCTGCGGGCTCATCGCCGGGATCAACGGCATCCTGACGAACCTCGGATGGCTGCCCGGGGTGACGCCGTTCCTCGGTGTGCTGTCGTCCGGCTTCCTGTCGCTGCTCGCCGTGTTCGTCGGGATGAACGCTGCGAAGGAGTTCGGCGGCACGCCCATCCTCGGCGGTGCGGTCGGCGGCATCATCGTCGCGGCCGGTGTCGCGAACGTCACCGTGTTCGGCGAGACCCTGGCTCCCGGGCAGGGCGGCGTGCTCGGCGCCATGGCCGGCGGCATCCTCGCCGCCTACGTCGAGCGGTTCATGCGCAAGGTCACCCCCGACGTCATCGCGCTCATCGTCGTCCCGACCGTGACCGTCCTCGTCGCTGGGTCGATCACCCTCGGGATCCTGATGTCCGTCGCCGGTGTCGTCTCCGTTGCGATCGGGACCGCTGCGACATGGCTGCTCGCCAACGGTGGTGCATTCGCCGGCTTCGTCCTCGGAGGCTTCTTCCTGCCGCTCGTCATGACCGGCATGCACCAGGCCCTCACGCCGATCCACACCACCCTGATCGACCAGACCGGGTGGACCGTGTTGCTGCCCGTCCTCGCGATGGGTGGGGCCGGCCAGATCGGTGCGGCGCTCGCGCTCTGGATGCGCTTCCGTCGCAACGAGGCTCTTTCCCGCACGATCCGTGGTGCGCTGCCCGCCGGGCTCCTCGGTGTGGGCGAGCCCCTCATCTACGGTGTGACGCTGCCCCTCGGCCGGCCGTTCATCACCGCGTGCATCGGTGGGGCGTTCGGTGGCGGTGTCGTCGGGCTGTTCGACCAGCTCGGGCACTCCGTCGGGGCGATCGCCATCGGCGCCTCAGATCTGTCCCTGCTCCCGCTGCTGAACGGCTCGTCCGGGTACGGGTGGGCCCTTCTCGGGTACGGGTCGGGGCTCATCGTGGCGTACGTCGTCGGGTTCGTGGCAACGTTGCTGTTCGGGGTGTCCGACTCGGTGCGAGCCGACCTCGAGGCGCAGTCGTCCGCACCGTCCGGCGACCCCGTCGCTCCGGACGCCCCGCTCGACGTGCAGGTCACGCCGGCTGACTCCGTGGGAGCTGCGCGCTGATGCGGTTGGGCGCGAGCGCGTACCTGGCGCATGGTCCGCTGGCTGGTCCGACCTTCGAGGCTGCCGCGGCCGCGGGTGCGACGCTCGCGTTCACCTCGCTGCACATCCCGGAGGACTCCCCTTCGGGTGCCCGAGCCGCTGCGACCGCGATCGTGTCGGCTGCTGCGTCTTCGGGGTTGTCCGTCGTCGCCGATGTCTCCCCGAACACCGCTCGGTTGCTCGGGGATTCGCCGTGGGACTTCCTGCGGTCGATCGGAGTGGCCCGGGCGAGGATCGATTTCGGGTTCTCGGTCCCTGAGATCCTCTCGATCGCTGCCGTCCTGCCGATCGCCCTCAACGCGAGCACGCTGCGAGCCGCCGACCTGGCGCCGTTCGCTGACCTGGACGTCGAGCTGATCCACAACTTCTACCCGCGTGAGTGGACCGGGCTGGCGCGTTCGTCAGTGGCGTCGTCGGTCGCCGTTGCTCGGCAGTTCGGCTGGCGGGTCGGCGCGTTCATCGCCGGCGACTCCGTGCGGCGTGGGCCGCTCGGCGAGGGGCTGCCGACCGTCGAGGCCCACCGAACCATGCCGCCGTTGTTCCAGGCGCTCGAACTCGTCGATGTAGGCGTGGACGATGTGTACGTCGGCGATCCGGCCCTCACCGATCACACGTGGTCGCGGCTCGGGTCGTTCGTCCGGGATAACCTCGTCGTGCTCGACGGCATCGCTGCCCCGGGTGTGCATCCGGCGGTCATCGAGGCGCTGGCGGTCCCCGATCGGAACCGCCCTGATGCGGCTGAGGCCATGATCCGGCTGGAGCATTCGCGGGAGCGGTTCGCCGGGTTGCCGCTGCCCGAGGTGGGTGGGCAGTCGAGGCCGACGGGTTCCGTCACCGTTCAGTTGGCGGCGGCGGGGAGGTACTGCGGGGAGGTGACGATCACGCTGCGGGACTTGCCTGCTGACGATCGTGTCGCCGTCCTCGGAGCACTCACCGTGCCCTTGGCGGCGTTGGGAGACCAGTCGCTCACAATCGTCCTCGGCTGACTCCGATTCCGCTGATCCGCGCGCCCATCCCACGAGGCGCCGACCTTCGACCAAGATTCCGGCAATGGAGCACTGGGAAGCGGATGACGCGCGGCGACTACACATGGCCCGATTCGGTCGTCGCGACACGGCGCCCGAGTTGGCTGTTCGCCGCGAACTGCACCGACGTGGGCGGCGCTTCTTCGTCGACCGGCGGGTGAGCGCGCGTTGTCGGGTGCGGCCTGACCTCGTCTTCCCTCGCGCCCAGGTCGCGGTGTTCATCGATGGCTGCTTCTGGCACTACTGCGAGGAGCACGCCCACCTCCCGAAGGCCAATGCCGACCTTTGGCGCCGGAAGCTGCTGGCCAACCGTCAGCGCGATGCGCAGAACGAAGCGATCTTGGTCGCCGAGGGCTGGCGAGTCATCAGAGCCTGGGAGCACGACGACGTCTCTCGATCCGCAGATCGTGTGGAACACGAGCTCGAGCAATGGAGCTCGATCATCAACCGACGTCGCCCGTGTACAACGGAACGGTGCAGCAGACCATCGAAGTCGTCGCGGCAGTTCTGACACGAGCAGACGGGAAGATCCTCGTCTGCAGACGCGCCGTGGGCCGCGCGTCGGCAGGGATGTGGGAGTTCCCCGGCGGCAAGGTAGAGGAGGGCGAGGGCGCCCGAGATGCCCTCAGACGAGAGCTCCGTGAGGAGCTGGCTATCGAGGGAGAGATAGGTGACTTGATCACTCGGGACACGACAGCTGTCGGGGACTTGCTGATCGACCTCGCTTGCTACCGCACGGCGCTGATCGGCGACGAACCGCTACGGAGTACCGACCACGACGAAATGCGGTGGACGAGCCCCGAACACTTGAATGGCTTGCACTGGGCGCTACCTGACCTGAAAGCGGTCGCCGCTCTGCGCCAAGGTCAGTCAAGCCCGTAACGTCGGCTCTCAGCCTTCTGCCAACGGCGATGATGGGCGAAGTACCGCTCCGTGGTCTCACTCCAAGCAGCGCAAGTCCGGCCGACGATCGCTTCCATGGCGAGCCCGAGGTCCGCGCTCATCGGAGTCCTCCGGGGGCCGCGCTCGATCACTCCGCTCCGCCCGACCACCACGTAACCGAGCTCGAACATCGAGTCGCACCCCAGCCGGCAAGCGGCCATCACTGTGTCTGTGCGCTGCCGTTCGGCGTTCGTCGTCTCGGCGCGTCGTTTGATGTGCGCAGTCACGAGCATCGCAACAGGAAGGTCACGGCCACAGAGGGCGCAGGGAGCCACGACATCGGCCCCGAACAAGTACCTCCGCAAGCGAGTCTGCTCGCCGCGGACTTGAACCACGACCTGTCGGTCCCCGCGGTAGTCGACAGTGGTTCCCGCTTCATCGAGCTCCGGCCAGGAGGTCAGCTGCGCTGCGTCGACCCGCAGCCCGACCTCATCCAACAACCAGTTCGCGAGAGAGCCCGTCACCTCCGACAGGTACACCTGCTTGACCGCGCCATCTCTCGAGAACGGCCAGCTCGTGACGTCCCGCTCGGTCCGTAGCTCGTGTGGGATGTCCGCGAGGACGATGGGAAGCTCCAGTTCCCGGATGCTCACTTGGAGCAGACGACCGTCAACTGACCATGGCGTCCTCGAGTGGTCGAACGGTGGGGGCCCGTCAAACGCCGGCCGGACAACCGTGCTCCAACCGCGGATCGCCTTGCGGGAGTAGTGGATGACCACGTCACCCTCGTCAGCGTCGAGCAACCGATCCCAATGCGCGCGAGCAGTTCCCGTGCTCTGACCCGGTCTCGGACGCGAACGTTTCGGCGCCCAGAGCATACTTGCCTTCAGTTCTTCTTCGAACGTCTGCCCTTGGTTGACCCAGAAGATCCGCACGCTTGCCCCATCGCCCGTTTTCCTAACAGGTGAGAGGCTAACGAACGGAATTCCGAAGAGCCAAGTCCTCCGCGGCCCTCGATGCGGTCTCTGTGGTCTTCCGCTCAGCGCGGACCATCGAGCCGCAACAACATCGCTAAGTCGGCGAACGGGGCAAACACGTCACTCGAGTCCCACGGAGTGGCTTCTCCTAGAAGCCAGAACCCACGTCGTTACAGAGCGCTCAGAGAAACTGCCCGAGGCGACGGCGCAACGCTGTGTCGGCCACGTAGACGTACGTTCCTCGGACACCGCGCGTGAGAAGCACCGAGTAGATGTTGCTCACGAAACGTTGGAGGTCGCTGTCTGAGTACGAGATCCCGAGCCGCGGATTGTTCTCCATGCCCTTCTTGTCGAAGTAGTTCGACCGGTCGAACACCATCTCCTTCGAGACCGGGTCGAACCGCATGTCAGGGCCGATGATGACCCCTACGTAGTTCAGGTCGTACCCCTGCACAGTGTGGATCGAGCCCACCTGGTCGACGGCACCCGGTGAGGTGATCCAGTCAGTCTGTGTCTGGTTCCACTGGAACTCGCGACCGTCGATCTCGATGTCGATGGCGCTCTTGTCGTGCTTGCTCTTCCACTTCCAGGCGTAGCCAGCGACGAGCCGTGAGAGACCTACTTCGTCGTCGCGTGCCCGGATGGCATCGTGCATCTCCCCCAGGTCATCGAACATCCGGAATTCGTAGTCGCCGAACGATCGTGGCTCGGGCGATTCTCCTCGCATGATCGCCCGCACGTACGACACGTAGTCGGCGCCGCCTTGCACGCGCATCTGCGTGAAGAGCCGGTAGTACCGATCGTTCTGTCGCGCCGATTGCACGAGGTCCGCCTGCAGCTCCTGCGGCAGATCCGCCGGCCGCACGCTCTGCTCTGAGTCAAGCAAGAAGATCTGGTGTCTGCTCCGGTCTCGGATCCAGTCGAGCTGGGTGTAGTGGTCAGCATCAGCGCCGAAGAGCTGGCGATTGATCTCACCGAAGGCCTTGTTTTGAGGTCCCGATGCTTGGTTCGCACGGTGGTTCAGTCGGTGGGACTCGTCGACGACCAGCAGGTCCCACTTCTCAGCGCTCTTCCCCACCTCGAACGGGGTGAGCACCATGGTCTTCTCGAGGCCAGGGGTCTTGCGGAACACGCGCTTCAGGGAAGCGCGGAGCGCCTGCTGCGGGATGACCAGGCCGACGCGGAAGTCAGCGAGGCGCTCACGGTTCTCCTCGGTGAAGTAGTCCGAGAACATCGAGTCGCCATCCACCTCGTCGACCCCAATACCGTTCGCGATGTCGCGGAGCAACTTGAGCAGGTAGACCGCCACGATCGTCTTGCCTGTCCCCGGGTCGCCCTGCACGACGATCGTGCTGCCAGAGCCTGTTGAGATGTCATCGAACAACCCCTCGAGGATGTCCTCCATCACGACGGCCTGATCACGGTTGAGCGCCTTGAACGGCGAGAGTTTGAACAGCTCGCTGTTCTCGATCTCGGCGATGCTGCGTGTGAAGAGCTTCTGCTTGCGCAGCGCTTCGAAGATCTCCTCGAAGGTCTCTCGGTACCGCGCGCGGTCGTAGTAGTCCGCGTTGACGACGCCCTTGTTGCTGTTCAGCACCGTGTACTTGTCGTCCCCAGCGAACAGGCCGATGAGTTGCGACTCCAGGTCCAGACACACCGACTTGTTGAAGGTTCGGTCGAGCACAAGGCGCACAGCCTTCAACGACCGACGTTCCACGGAATCGAGGTGCTGCCGCATGCGGGAAGCCGTGTTGAGCGTCTCGCCGACGTACACACGCTTGCCGTCGTCGAGGATGTAGACGACCGGCCAGTTCAGGAACCGAGGATCCTCTTCGCGCCACAGCCGCAGGTGCCGCTCGTTGAACGGGAGCTGCGCGATGTCAAAGCTGGTCATACTTCGTGCTTCGTCCTCGGGCCTGATCGACCGGGTACTTGTCCCGAGTGATGGCGAGTTTCTCGCGGATGATCTCTGCGGGATCGGAGCCGAGTCGATCGGCGAGTAGGTGGCAGTAGGTGAGGACGTCGGCGAGTTCGAGACGAACACGCGCCTCGTCGGCATCAGATGTCCACTGGAAACACTCGAGCAGCTCTCCTGCCTCGATCGAGATGCTCTTTGCCAGGTTCTCCGCGGAATGGAATTGCGCCCAGTCGCGTTCTGCGACGAACTCACGGAGTTCCTCGCGCAGCTCCTCATCCGCCATGTCGGCACGCTAGCAGGCCAGCGAAGATCCCCTACAACCAAGGCCATCCGACACGATGCGCACAGTGCTCTGCCCGTGGCGGGGGCCCTCCGAACGCGAGCCGTCGCCACGACGTATCGCGAGGTCCGCAGTTCATGCGACGATGTCGACCAACACCGCGTACCCGAGCGCGGCTCACGCTAGAGGACAACCGAACATGACCGAACCCGACCCTGCCGACGTGACCCTCGAAGCCGAGGTCCCCGAGGAAGACGTGACTCGGAACATCGCGAAGGCCGTGACCGGCCGTCGCGCCCTCGCCCGGCAGTACGTGAAGTGGCTGCGTCGTCGAAACCCGTCGGCCACCCCCGCAGACATCGTCCAGCTGCTCGAACGCCACTACACGACGTCGATCACGACGGCAGGGGCCGCGATCACGGTGGGATCGATCGCGGCTGACATCGCGATCGCGTCGATCCCCGTTGCGGGCCCTGCTGTCGCCGGGGCGAAGAGCGCAGGCGCACAGGCAGCGAAGGCCGGCACGAAGGGTGCCATGAAGGTGGCCGCCAAGAACCTCGCCAAGAACGCCGCACAGACCGGGGCCCGAGGCGCGGCAGCACGTCTGCTCCCGGCTGGAGATCAGCAGCTGCAGTTCGAGATCACGGCAGTCTTCGGTCTCGCGCTTGCCGACCTCCACGACATGGACCTCGACAAGGACCAGGCGCAAGCACTGATCCTCGGCCTCACCAACGAGCGGGTGAGTCAGCAGCAGATCGCCGCGATGGCGAGCGACGTCGCCGAGGTATCGGCCGGCGGCACGGTGGGCACCGGTCAGGCGATCGCTGCAGGTCGGGACGATTGGTCGCACTGGGCCTCGACGCTGTCCAACGCGTTGCCGGGTGGCGCCGCCCAGAGCCTCGTCCGTACGATCCAGACCGGCGAGCTCGACCCGATCCGCGAGGGGATGACCGGCAAGCAGCGCGCGACCGTCGAGTACGGCGTCGGCGCAGTGACGGGCGGAGTAGCCCGTTTCGTGTTCGGCCGCGACGTCGTGAAGTCATCCCGCACCGCTTTCCCCGAAGCGCCGGAGACGTTCCCGGAACACCTCACGATCTCGGCCGACACGGACTCCGAAGACGCGGCTTCCGAGAGCCATGCTCTGGCGGCGTTGGAAGCTGCTGCGCGGTCGACCGGTAGTCGGGTGAGTGCGGCTGCTGGAGCAGTCGGTACGGGTGTTTCCGGAGCGGCGAGCACCGCCACGCGGGTCTTCCGGCGAGTCGATCTGGACGGCGACGGGGTGCCCGATGAAGCGCAGGCGCTCACTGCGGCCAAGCAGGTCAGCGGACGCGTGGCCGGCGCCGCTGATGCAGTCGGCGGCAAGGTCGCCGGCCTCTTCCGTTCGCGGAAGTCCCCGACTCCTAGCGAGTGAGCCCTGCGACTGCTTCCGGACAGCAGCCGAGCAGTAGCAGCGGCCGCCTCATGGACCGGAGGCACTGCGCCAACCGGCACCGCGCCTCCCGTCCCTCACACCGTCGTCACCTCACCACGTCAACACGAACCGCCCCCGCGTCCCCCCAGCCTCCAACCGCTCATGCGCCTCCCCAGCCCGCGCAGCCGGCAACACCTCCGCCACCCGCGGCACCACAGTCCCTCCTTCAACCGCGTGCCGCAGCTGCTCGAGCTTGTCGAACGACCGGTACTCCGAGAACACCGCCACCTGCTCGAACCGGATCCCCCGCGAGCCGTCCCCCGACCACCCCCGCACGTCCAGGAACACTCCCCCGTCTCGAACAGCATCGACGGCGACCCCACGCTGCACCGCACCATCGGCGAGCGCATCGACCCCGTCGGGCACGAGCGCACGGACCGCGGCAGCGAACCCGTCACCACGCGGCACGATGTGCGCCGGCCCGAGCGACCGCACCAGCGCCTCGTCCGCCGGAGCGGCATCAGCGATGACGTTCAGCCCAGCGGCGACGGCGAGCTGCACCACGTAGTTCCCGAGCAACCCGGCCGCCCCGGTCACGGCGAGCGTGTCCCCCCGCGACAGCCCCGCGAGCGACAGGATCTGCAACGCGGTCAGCCCGTTCATCGGCACGGTCGAGGCAGCGAGCAGCGACGTCCCGCGCGGCACCCGCGTGAACGACCCCACCGGCGCCACGAGCTCCTGCACGTACGCCCCGCCGTGCGTGCTGAGCGGCAACGCGATCGCCATGACCTCGTCGCCGACCTCCCACCCGGTGACGTCGGGCCCGACCTCGTCGATGACCCCGGCTGCGTCCATCCCGGGCACGTACGGTGGCGAGGCCTGCGAGCTGTCCCGCTGTCCGGCACGCACGCCCGTGTCGGTCGGGTTCACGGCGAACGCCTGGACCCGGATCCGCACGGACCCCGCACCGGCGTGCGGCTCCGGCACCTCGTGGACGGCGAGGGCCTCCGGCCCTCCGAACTGTTCGACTCCGACGACCTGCATCCTCCCGGTCTACGCGGACGTTGCTTGACGCAACCTGACGCGACCCACCATCGGACGGGAGGCACCGTGCCAGCCCGCCACGGGCCTCCAGACAGAAGACGGTCACGTCCACCGCCCAGCGCAACCATGCAGGAAGCGCGATATCGCGTTACGCCATGACCGCCGAAAAACGAAACATGCCCTCCCCTTGTGCGAGCACCCGGCAGGGAAACCACGCCATCCCCCGATCGGAGGATGCAGCACCACCGCCCCCACCGATCCCCCGCGGCGCCCCACCGGCCAGGCTGGACCCATGCCCGAGTCCCCCGCCATCGAGGTCCAGCACCTCAGCAAGCAGTACGCCACCGGCAAGGTCGCCGTCGATGATGTCAGCTTCACCATCCAGCCCGGCGAGACCTTCGCCCTCCTCGGCCCGAACGGCGCCGGCAAGTCCACGACGGTCGAGATCCTCGAGGGGTTCCGCTCCCGCACTGCAGGCGAGGTCCGCGTCCTCGGCGTTGACCCGAACAAGGCGTCCCGACGACACAGGGAACGAATCGGCATCGTCCTGCAGACCAGCGCCGAGTCCCCGAACGTCACCGTCGCCGAGCAGCTGAACCACTTCGCGACGCTGTACCCGAAGCACCGCACCACCGAGGAACTCCTCGCAGCGACCGGCCTCGAGCAGCAGCGCAACACCCGCATCGCTCGCTTGAGTGGCGGCCAGCGCCGCCGTGTCGACGTCGCCCTGGGCATCATCGGCCGCCCCGAGGTCCTGTTCCTCGACGAACCGACCACGGGCTTCGACCCCGAGGCCCGTCGGCAGTTCTGGGACCTCCTGCGCCAGGTGCAGTCCGAGGGCACGACGATCCTGCTCACCACGCACTACCTCGACGAAGCCGCCCAGCTCGCCGACCGGGCAGCGGTGATCGCCGACGGGAAGCTCCTCGACATCGCCCCGATCGACGAGATCGGCGGCGCCGAAGCCCGCACACCACGAGTCCGCTGGCGCGACGATTCCGGCGACCTCCACGACGAGCGCACGACCGACCCGACCGCGCTCGTCCGCAGCAGCACCACGGCCATGCACGACCTCGAAGTCATCCGCCCGTCCCTCGAGGACGTCTACCTCGGAATGGTGGGCCAGAAGTGAACACCGCGACCAGCCGCATCGCGTACGAGATCCGCTCCTACTTCCGCGCCCCCGACGCGGTCTTCTTCACGTTCCTCTTCCCCATCATCATGCTGGCGCTGTTCTCGGTGGCCTTCGCGGACGCCGACCCGATCCGCGCCGTCGCCAGCAACGGCCGACCGATCAGCGTCGACTACGCCACCTACTACCTGCCGGGCCTGGTCGCGACGGGCATCCTGCTCTCCGGCACCCAGTCCCTCGGCGTCGACATCGCGACCGAACGCAGCGACGGCACGCTGAAGCGCCTCGGCGGCACACCGCTTCCGGTCCTGAGCTACTTCGTCGGCAAGATCGGCATGGTGCTCGTCACGACCATCGTGCAGACGGCACTGTTGCTCGGGATCGCGAGCCTGGTGTTCGGTGTCGACCTGCCGACCGACGCGAGCAACTGGGGCGTCTTCGCGGGCGTGATGGTCCTCGGCATCGCCACCAGCTGCGTCCTCGGCATCGCGATCTCGGCGCTCCCCCGCGAGGGCCGCCGCGCCACGGCGACGATCGTCCCCATCGTCCTGGTGCTGCAGTTCATCTCCGGCGTCTACCTGCCCTTCACGCAGCTGCCCGACTGGCTGCAGAACGTTGCGTCGGTCTTCCCCCTGCGCTGGATGGCGTCCGGCATGCGGTCCGTCTTCCTACCAGACGCGTTCGCGTCCGCCGAGCCGGGAGGCGCGTGGCACCTCGCCCTCGGAACGCTCGTGTTGGTCGCGTGGCTGGTCGGGGGCACGGTGGCCTGCGCGCTCACCTTCCGCTGGAACCGCAAGGACTCCTGAGCCCCCACTTCGTGAACAGAAATGGTCGGGTACCGGCACCGGGACCCGACCATTTCTGCTCACCATGTGACGCGCGCCCTGCCATCGCGACGCGCGCCCCGCTCAGTGCTCCGCGTCCGCCCCCTCCGGTCGGACGCGGAGCACCCGCGCTGTGGGGGTCGCCCCGCCGTTGGCGACCTCGAGCGAGCCCGAGGCGGCGTCCCACGCCACGGACCACGACCCGAGCGCCGTCGGGAACAGCGGCTCGACGACGACCGTCTGCCCGGCGAACGCCGGAAGCGGCAACGACACCGACGAGCCAGCTCCGGGCAGCGACCACACCGACAAGTACAGATCGCCCGACGCAGCCCGCAAGCCGAGCGCGAGCCAGGGGTCCTCCCAGGCCGGCAGCCCGAGCGGCCACTCCGGCACCGACGACTCGATGACCTCGAGCACTGTCCGGTGGGCCTCGATCGCAGAACGCACGACCGCCCGCTGCGATGTGCTCATCGAGTTGAGGTAGCCCGACAGGTACATCCGCCCGAGCACCCCGTTGACGAGCGACAGGTCGAACAGGTCGGGCGACATCGACGGTGCCGGGTAGGCCCAGTTCCCGGCCTGCTCGGGCAGCATCGCGGCGGGGGCAGCAGCCGCGATCGATGCCGACAGCACCGGGTCCTGCTGGTCCGAGGTCGACTGCATGTGCAGCCGGGACAGCATCGCGGAGTCGGCGCGCATCGCTCCCGAGGCGCAGTTCTCGATGAGCAGTGCCGGGTACCGATCCTGCACCGCGTCGATCCAGTCGAGCAGCGCACGCTGGTGGTCGAGCATCCCGGTGAACGGCCCGGTCATCGTGTTGTTGTCCATCTTGAAGAACGTCACGCCGAGCGACCCGACGAGTCGATCGACGACCGCGTCGAGGTGCGCCCGCGCGGCCGGTGACCGGAGGTCGAGCAGGTGCCGTCCGTGCTCGGCGACCCGCACGCCGTGGTGGTGCACGAAGGCGTCGTCCGGCAGGGTCGCGGCCAGCGGCGAGTGGATGCCGATGACCTCGGGCTCGAGCCACAGCCCGGCCTGCATCCCCCGCGACCGGATGTGGTCGATGACGAACCCGAGCCCGGTCGGGAACCGCGAAGCAGCTTCTTCCCAGGCCCCGACGGTGTCCCACCAGTGCCCCTCGGCGTACCAGCCGGCGTCGATGCAGAACAGGTCCGCTCCGGCATCGGCAGCGGCGTCGATCAACGGCAGCAGCTTCTCGGTGGTCGGGTCGCCCATGAGCGTGTTCATGTAGTCGTTGAACACGAGCGGCAGGGCTCGATCGGCCTCGCGCCCGTGCCGGAACGCGCGACGCTGCGCCGTGAGCACCTCGAACGCCCCACCGACCGAGCCGGCGATCCCCACCGACACCGGCACGGACACGAACGGCTGCCCCGGGGCCACGACCGCCGTCCACTGGTGCTCCTGGTCGGTCGGCCCGCTCAGCAGCACGTACGCGTGCCGTCGGGTCTCCCCGAGCTCGTACAGCCACGGCCCGTTGTGCTCGACCTGCCAGACGAGGGCGTAGGGCCCAGCACCAGCGGACGGAGCCGGCGTCAGCACGCCGATCGGCAGCGCCTCGCCCGTCGACCACGACCCGCGGTTCTGCACGACGGCGCGGCTGCGGGGCGGGTGGTGCTGCGCCTCGCGGTCGATCGCTGCGAGTCCGATCGACCGCAGCGGGTCGGTCCGCCACCGGCTCTCGGCCGCCCAGTCGTTGTCCGCGTGCACGAGGGCCAGGTCGTCGATGCCGACCCCGGAGTCGGTCAGGAACGCCCCGGACGCGAACGACGAGACGAAGTCCACGACGTGCTCGCCGCCGTCGGCGGACACCTCGGTCCACGTCTGGAATGCCGGTGCGTCGGCGCGCGCCCGGAACACCGACTCGACCTGGAGGCCCGTGGCCGCGTCCGCCTGCACGATCCGGAACCACGGATCGGTCGCGTCGTCGGACACACGCCACGACACGGGTCGCAGTCGCGCCCCGATCGTGG
The DNA here is from genome assembly GCF_015350945.1 of Curtobacterium sp. VKM Ac-2884. Classification (NCBI taxonomy): domain Bacteria; kingdom Bacillati; phylum Actinomycetota; class Actinomycetes; order Micrococcales; family Microbacteriaceae; genus Curtobacterium; species Curtobacterium sp. VKM Ac-2884. The sequence continues at coordinate 14,192 of NZ_JADKSA010000006.1, read as the reverse complement.
AGTCCACGTGCCGGTACCCGCCCGGGAACCGCCCGTGCCCGACGGTGGCCAGCTCGACCAGCGGCTGCGGATCGTCGGGTGCGTCGGCGAGCGCTCCGCCGGCAGCCACGAACGACACGAGTGCCGCGGGCTGGTCGTCGCCGATCCGGAAGCGTGCCGCGAACCCGTCGGTGATCCAGTCGACGAACGTCGGCCGGTCGCTCACCGTGCGCCGACCGGAGCGGGCTCGCTCGACACCCACGCCCCGATGCCGTGGTCGTAGCAGGTGGTGTTGTCGATCTTCGAGCGGTCGAGCGCGCTGCCCGAGGTCACCTTGCGGTCGGTGCGCTCCGGGTCGGGGGCGGCCTCGGCGAGCAGCCGGGTGTAGTCGTGCTGCGGGTCGAGGATGACGGCGTCCGAGGGCCCGCGTTCGACGACCCGGCCGCGGTAGAGCACCAGGATCTCGTCGGAGAAGTGCCGTGCGGTCGCCAGGTCGTGCGTGATGTACAGCACGGCGAGGTGGTCCTCGCGCTGCAGGCGGCCCATCAGGTTGAGCACGCTGAGCCGGATCGACACGTCGAGCATCGACACCGGTTCGTCGGCGATGAGCACCTGGGCTCCGGGGGCGAGTGCGCGGGCGATGGCGACGCGCTGCCGTTGCCCGCCGGAGAGCTCGTGCGGGCGGCGGCTCGCGAAGTCCTCGTCGAGGTTGACGCGGCCGAGCAGTTCGCGCACCTTCTCGGCGGTCTCGTCGGCACCCCGGGCTCGGTGGTGCAGCTGGAGCGGCCGGGCGATGTGGTGCTCGATCGAGTGGAACGGGTTGAGCGACGCGAAGGGGTCCTGGAACACCATCTGCACGTGCCGGCGGTACATGCTGCCGACGACGGGGGTGCCGTCATCGAGCCGCACGTCGATCGAGCCGCGGGTGGTGCTCTCGAGCTTGGCGAGCATCCGGGCGATGGTGGACTTGCCCGAGCCGGACTCGCCCACCAACGCCACGGTCTTCCCGGGCAGCAGCTCGAACGACACGTCGTCGACGGCGTGCAGGGTGGTGCGCTTGAGGCCCTTGCGGGTGTGGAAGTCCTTGCCGAGGTGGCTGACGGTCACGCTGGTCATCGGATCTCCTCGTGGACGGCGGCTGCGTGGTCGTCGACGCCGGAGCGGATGAACGCGCCGCGCTCCCCCGACAGGCTCGGGAACGACTGCAGCAGCTTCTGCGTGTACGGGTGCTTCGGGTCGTGCTGGATGACCGAGGCCCGGTCGCACTCGACGACCTCGCCGCGCAGCATGATCGCGATGCGGTCGCTGATCTCGAGCAGCAGCGGCAGGTCGTGCGTGATGAACACGACGGCGAACCCGAGCTCGTCGCGCAGTCGGACGATCTCGCGCAGGATCTCGCGCTGCACCACGACGTCGAGGGCGGTGGTGGGCTCGTCCATGATCATGATCTGCGGTTCGAGCAGCATCGCCATCGCGATCATCACGCGCTGGCGCATGCCGCCGGACAGCTCGTGCGGGTACGCGGTGATGCGGGACGGGTCGACGCCGACACGGCTCAGGGCGTCCTCGGCGATCGCGCGCCGTTCCTTGCGGCCCAGGTCGCGCCGGTGTTCCTTCAGGGCGTCGTCGAGCTGCGCCCGGATGGTGGTGACCGGGTTGAGGGCGTTCATCGCGCCCTGGAACACCATCGACAGCTTCGACCAGCGCACGGCCCGCAGCTGTTCGTGCGGCAGCCCGAGCAGGTCGATGTCGGTGCCGTCGCGGTCGTGGAACGTGATGCTGCCCGAGGCGACCTTCGCCGGCGGTCGGTGCAGCCGGGTGATGGCGTAGGCCAGGGTCGTCTTGCCGCAGCCGGACTCCCCCGCGAGCCCGAGGATCTCGCCGGGGGCCAGGGTGAGCGACACGTCCTTGACGGCGTGCACGGGGTGTTCGGTCTCGTAGACGACGTCGAGGTGGTCGATCGTCAGCACGGCTTCGGCACTCATCGGACGAACTCCTTCGTGGTGCGTGCGGACCGCGAGGCGCGGGCGGCCCGCTTGGCGCGACGTTCGCGCCGCCGCTGGGCGCGCACGTTCGCGAGTCGTGGGTTGATGACCTCGTCGATCGAGAAGTTCACCAGGGACAGCCCCATGCCGAGCAGGGCGATGAGCAGGCCGGGCGGCACGAACCACCACCAGGCGCCGTTCGCCAGCGCGAAGCCGTTCTGGGCGTAGAAGAGCATGGTGCCGAGTGTCGACGAGTTCGACGCCCCGAGGCCGAGGAACGACAATCCCGCTTCCCCGAGGATCGCGGCGATCACCGCGAACACGAACTGCGACGCCAGGACGGGCAGCAGGTTCGGCAGGATCTCGACGGCGATGACCCGCCAGGGTCGTTCGCCGGCGACCCGGGCGGCGGAGACGTAGTCGCGGTTCCGGATCGACATCGTCTGCGCCCGCAGGACCCGGGCGGACCCGGCCCACGAGGTGATCGCGAGGACGACGGCGATGGTCCAGAGCCCGCGGGCCTCGCGCGGGACCAGGCCGGAGATGACGATCACGAGCGGCAGGCCGGGGATGACGAGGAACACGTTCGAGAACAGCGAGAACGCCTCGTCCATGATCCCGCCGAGGTAGGCGCCGAGGATCCCGAAGAACGCGGACAGCACCGTGGCGAGGACGCCGACGATCAGGCCGATCTGCAGGCTGCCGCGGGTGGCGTAGGCGAGCTGCGCGAGCACGTCCTGCCCGGTCTGGGTCGTCCCCAGGAGGTTCTCGCCGCTCGGTCCCTGCAGTCCGGAGTCGCGGATGGTGGTCGGGTCGCCGACGAGCAGCGGCCCGACGACGCCGAAGAGCGTGACGCCGGCGACGAGCGCGATGCCCGTGATGAGCCACGGGGTCAGGGTCGGCAGGAAACGGCGGATGCCGCCCTTCGGTCGTGACGCTCGGGCCGTGGCGATGCTCCGCGTCGACCCGGCGTCGGCTTCCTCGGCGAGTGCGCCGATGGTGGGTTCGGTGTCCTGCTGGATGTTGGTCATGGCGTGTCCTCCCTAGCTCCGCGCCCGCGTCCGCGGGTCGATGAGCCCGTACAGCAGGTCGACGACGAGGTTCGCGCCGAGGACCGCCAGGGTGATGAACAGGAAGATCCCCTGCATGAGCGCGTAGTCGTTGTTGGTGACGGCGGACAGCAGCTTCGACCCGATGCCCGGGTACGAGAACACCTGCTCGGTGACGACGGAGCCGGACACGATGAACCCGAGGGAGATCGCGAAGCCGGCGACCGAGGGCAGCACGGCGTTCCGGGCGGCGTAGTTCCGCAGGATCTTGCCGTCGGACAGCCCCTTGGCCTGGGCGGTGGTGATGTAGTCCTCGGACAGCGTCGACACCATCATGTTGCGCATGCCGAGCAGCCAGCCGCCCAGCGATGCGAGCACGATCGTCACGGCCGGCAGCACCCCGTACTGGATCGCCGAGGCGATGAAGTCCCAGTTGAACCCGGGGGTCAGGATGACGTCGTAGCCGCCCTGCGCCGGGAACAGGTGGATGCCGGTGGCGAAGAAGTACACCAGGATCAGCGCGAGCCAGAAGTACGGCACCGCGGCGAGCAGGGTGGTGGCCGGCACGAACGAGTCGAGCCAGGTGCCCGGACGCCAGCCGACGAAGGCGCCGAGGCCGACGCCGATGATGGCGGCCAGGATGGTGGCGATGCCGACCAGGGCGATGGTCCACGGCAGCGAGCTCGCGATGACCTCGGTGACGGGGGCCGGGAAGTAGCTGACGGACACTCCGAGGTCACCGCGGAACACGTTGACCAGGTAGTGGCCGTACTGGGAGATCAGCGGCTCCGAGGAATCGCCACCGAGGAGCAGCTCGTACGCCTGCCGTGTCGCCGGGGTCACCTGCCCGCCGCGCTGCTGGAGCTTGGCGAGCAGGATGTCCACCGGGTTCCCGGGCAGCAGCCGCGGGATGATGAAGTTCAGCGTCAGTGCCGCCCACAGCGCGACGATGTAGAAGCCGATCTTGCGCAGGAAGTAGGTCATCGTCGAGTGCTCCTCGGTCGCGATCCCATCGTGGTCAGCCCTTCGCCGGCTTCAGTGCCTTGAAGATCTCGGCGTTGTCCGGGCTCGCCCAGACGGCCGGGAAGGCGTAGAGGTCGTCCTTCGTGGGCCAGCCAGTGAACTTCGCCGCGTGGAACTCACTCGTCGTACCGCCGGTCATCACGGGGATGTACGGCAGGTCCTCGACGATGTGCTGCTGGATCGTGTCGAGCTCCGGCTGCGTGGCGGCGGTGTCCTCGGGGTTGATCGTGGAGAGCTTCGCGATGGCCTTGTCCACGTCGGGGTTGCTGTACCGCGAGATGTTCATCGGGGCTGCTGCACCGACCTTCGCGGTGTTCGCCGTCGTGAAGTAGTTGTTGTAGAGGTAGTACGGGTTCGCCGTCGGGCCCTGACCGAGCGAGTCGATGGCGAGCTCGAAGTTGCCCTTGGTCTTCTTGTCGGTCCACTCGTTCCACGACGACTGCTGCGCCTTGAGCTCGATGCCCGCGGCCTTGAGCTGCTGCGTCATGGTGTCGATCGCGGTGATGTAGTCGGTCCAGCCGGTGACGACCTCGACGGTCAGGGACAGCTTCTTGCCGTCCTTGGCGTAGATGCCATCGGCGCCCTTCTTCCACCCGGCGCCCTCGAGCGACGACGCGGCGGCGGCCTTGTCGGCGGTCTCCGGCATCACGGCCGGCTCGATGTCCTTCGAGATGGTGTCCTTCTGCGTCGTGGTGAGCGCGAAGGTCGGCGAGATCTCGCTCGCGGTGTTCTCGAACGCCAGCGAGTTGAGCTGCTTGCGGTTGATCGCGTCGGCGATGGCGTGCCGGACGGCCGGGTCGGTCTGCGGGCCAGTGCAGCCGAGGTCGGTGTTCGCGCAGGTGAGCAGCGCCATCTGGTTCTGGCCGACGGTGATGCCGTCGTAGCCGTTGTAGTTGCCGGCGATGTCGTCCATGTTCGGCACCGGGCCGGTCTGCCAGTCGATCGAGCCCTGCTTGAGCGCGTCGGCGCCGGCGGTGTTGCCGGAGAGCGACAGGTAGCGGATGGTCTTCACGGCCGGGGCGCCGTCCCAGTACTTCTTGTTCGCCTCGAGGGTGAAGGCCTGCGCCTTGAAGGTGCCGAGCGTGTACGGACCGGTGCCGACGGGCTCGCGCACGACGTCGGTGGTCGGGTCGATGTCCTTCCACAGGTGCTCGGGCACGATCCAGGTCTTGCCGAGCAGGTTCGGGCCGAGCACGAACGACGGCTTGTCGAAGGTGACGACGACCTTGGAGTCGCCGTCGGCCTTCGCGGTGCCGTCGTAGCCGATCGAGTTCAGGGCCTTCTGCTTCTTGAGCATGTCGAGCGTGAACACGACGTCCTTCGAGGTGAAGGGCTCGCCGTCGCTCCAGGTCGCCCCCTCGCGCAGCGTGATGGTGAGCTGCGTGCCGTCGGTGTTCCACTCGTACGACTTGCCGAGCAGCGGCTTCGGGTCGTTCGTGTTGACGTTGGTGATGAAGAACAGCGACTCGTAGATCGTGCCGACGCCGCCGATGTTGGACGGTGACCACGGGTTGAAGTTGATCTGGTAGTCGCCGGACTGACCGGTGTAGGCGACCAGGGTCGAGGCGGCGTCGTCCTTCGTGCTGGCGTTGCCGCTCGCGCTGCAGCCGCTCAGCGCGAGGCCGGCGGCGAGGAGGACGGCGGCGCCGATGGCGAGCCGTGAACGGGTTGGGTTGAACATCGTTGTCCTCTCGGTCTGCGTCGTCGCAGGATCCACGTTGTGAGCGCGATTGTTACACGCGTAAACTAAGGCGGTCAAGGGGTCGGGTCACGGCCCCGTCACGATTGAGGAGACGCAATGGAGCGGACCACCCTGGACGGCACGTGGACGGTCGAGGCGGTGCACGGCCCGGCGCAGGCCGATGCACACCGGGAGCCGGTCGCTGCGATCGTCCCCGGCTGCGTGCACACCGACCTGCTGCGGGCGGGCCGGATCCCCGACCCGTTCGACGGCGACAACGAGGCCGCGACCCAGTGGATCGGCGACACGGTCTGGCGGTACCGCCGCACCTTCACGTGGTCGGGCGAGACCGGCACGGGCCCCACCACGGACGACCGCCACGACCTCGTCGCCGACGGACTCGACACCCTCGCGACGATCGAGCTGAACGGCATCGTCGTCGCCACCACCGCGAACCAGCACCGCGCGTACCGGTTCCCCGTCGGGCACCTGCTGCGCCCCGGTACGAACGAGCTCGTGATCACCTTCGACGCCCCGGTGCCCGCGGCCGAGCGGCTGTCCGCCCTGCACGGCGGCGAACTCCCCCACGTCAACCACCATCCGTACAACGCGCTCCGCAAGAACGCGTCGAACTTCGGCTGGGACTGGGGCATCGACGTCGCCACGAGCGGCATCTGGAAGTCGATCGGCATCGAGTCGTGGAGCGGCGCCCGCATCGCGGCCGTCCGCCCCCTGGTCGACGTCGACGGCACCACCGGCGTGCTCACCGCGCACGTCGACGTCGAGTCCGCAGGTTCCACCGGGGCCTTCTCCCAGCACATCGGGTCGGCTCCGGTCGCAGGGGTGTCCGGTCGGGCCGGCCTGGAGGCGCGGGTCACCCTGACCCCGCACGTCACCCCCGGCGGGGCCGACGGCCACGGCGCCGCCCTGGCCGAGCAGAATACGTCCGCCCCCGGCGCGAGCGGCACCGAGGCGGCGGCGAAGCCCGTCGGGTCCGGCACCGTGCCTCCCGGCCGCCCGTCCGCGCCGGGCGCGACGTCCGTCACCAGCGTGCGCGCCGTCGTCGACGGCTCCGCCGTCGTGCGGCTCGCGGTCCCCGACGTCGCCGTCTGGTGGCCGCGCGGCGAGGGCGAGCAGCCGTTGTACGACGTCCGGGTCGAGGTCGGCGACGACGTCTGGACCGGCCGCGTCGGGTTCCGCACCGTGACGCTCGACACCGCCGCCGACGCCGGCGGAGCCCCGTTCCTGCTCCGGGTGAACGACCGGCCCGTGATCGTGCGGGGCGCGAACTGGATCCCCGACCACGCGTACCTGACCGAGATGACGCCCGAGCGCTACGCCGACCGGATCGACGACGCGATCGAGGCGAACGTCAACCTGCTCCGCATCTGGGGCGGCGGGATCTACGAGTCCGACGACCTGTACGACCGCTGCGACGAGCTCGGGGTGCTGGTCTGGCAGGACTTCCTGTTCGCCTGCGCCGCCTACGCCGAGGAGCCCTGGCTCGCCGACGAGGTCGAGCCCGAGGTCCGCGAAGCCGTCACCCGGCTCAGCCCGCACCCGTCGCTCGTGGTGTGGAACGGCAACAACGAGAACCTCGTCGCGTACGCCGAGTGGGGCTGGCGGCCGTCGCTCGTCGGCCGGACCTGGGGCAACGGCTACTACCGTTCGCTGCTGCCCTCCATCATCGCCGAGCTCGACCCGACCCGTCCGTACACGCCGGGCAGCCCGTTCTCGTTCGACGAGTACCTGACGCCGAACGACGAGCGGAACGGCAGCGTGCACATCTGGGACGTCTGGAACCGGCTCGACTACCGCGCCTACGCCGACTGGAACCCGCGGTTCGTCGCGGAGTTCGGGTTCCAGGGGCCGCCCGCGTGGTCGACCCTGACCGCCGTGGTGCACGACGAGCCGCTCGACCCCGACGGCCACGAGATGCTCGTGCACCAGAAGGCCGACCAGGGCAACCGGAAGCTCGCCGACGGCATGCGTGGGCACCTGCCGACGCCGACGAGCATCGAGGACTGGCCCATCGAGGACTGGCACTGGGCGTCACAGCTCAACCAGGCGCACGCGATCCGCTTCGGCATGGAGTGGTTCCGGTCCCGCACGCCCGACAACACCGGCATGATCGTCTGGCAGCTCAACGACGACTGGCCCGTGGTGTCCTGGGCGCTCGTCGACCACGCGGGCATCCGGAAGCCCGTCTGGTACGCGGTGCGGCAGGCCTACCAGCCGGTGCTGCTCACCGTGCAGCCGTCTGCTGCCGGGGCTGCGGGCGCGGCCGGGGCTGCGGGCGCGGCCGGCACTGCTGGTGGGCTCGACGTCGTGCTCGTGAACGCGTCCGGGGCACCGGTCGCCGACGAGGTCACGGTCGCCCGCGTCGCGTTCGACGGCACGGTGCTCGACTCCTCGTCGTTCTCGCTGGCCGCCGGACCCGCCGACGCCGACCGGGTCACGCTGCCGGCCTCGCTCGCCGTCCCCGGGGACGCCGGGTCCGAGGTGCTCGTCGTCACCGGAGCCGGAACCCGCACGGTGTTCGACTTCGCCGAGGTCGTCGACCAGGTGCTCGCCCGCTCACCGCTGTCCACGTCGGTCACGGGGACGGACGGCGGGGCGGTCGTCACGGTGACGGCGACGTCCTACGCGCGGGACGTCTCGCTGTTCCCGGACCGCGTGGACCCCGCCGCTCGGGTCGACGACGGGCTGGTGTCCCTGCTGGCCGGCGAGTCGGTGACCTTCACGGTGACGGGGGCGCCGGGCATCGACCCCGAGGCACTCGTCGGCCCGCTCGTCCTCCGCCACGCGGGCTCGCTCCTCCCCTGACGCGGGCCGCCCGCCGTCGTCGACGGCGGGCGATCCGCGAGCGGGTCAGTCGAGGGCGTGCAGCTCGAACACGATCGCGGTCGCGGGGGCCAGCAACGGCAGCCGCGCCCCGACGTCCTCGAGTACCGCACCCGACAGCTCCAGGTGCCCGCGCACGAGCCACGCCGGCGGCACCATGTCGAGTCCGTGCGGCACCCGCAGCCCCGTGACGGGGGCGAGCCGGTAGCGCCGAGCCCGGTCGAGCCCCCGCATCCGGAGCGGCACCGGCAGCGACTGCGGCCCGGTCTCGGTCCGTGCGACCCGCACCAGCGCCCGCGACCGGTCGACGGCCACGACCGAGGTCGCCACGAGCCCGGGGTCGCCGAGCTCCAGGTGCCGCAGCCGGCCGGTGTGCAGCAGCCCACGCTCCCGCTTGTACAACGCCGTCCACGCCCGCAGCCGGTCGAGCTCCGTCGGGGACAGCCGGGTGACGTCGGTCTCGATGCCGGCGGACCCGAACAGCGACACCGCCATCCGGAAGTCCAGGTCGAGGTGCCGGCCGGTGGTGTGCGAGACCTCGGGGCCGACGTGCGAGCCGATCAGCTCGAGCGGCAGCAGTGCCTCGGTCCAGCGCTGGATCGGCAGGCGTTCGAACGCGTCGTTCGAGTCCGACGGCCACACCCGGTCGGTGCGCTCCAGCACGCCGAGGTCGACCCGGGCGCCGCCGCTCGCGCACGCCTCGATCTCGAGCCACGGGTGCCGGGCGCGCAGGGCGTCCATCAGCGTCCAGACCCCGCGGGTGTGCGCGTCGATGCCGGCACGTCCGGCGTGGACCGCGTGAACGATGTCGCGGTTCTGGTCCCACTTCACGAAGTCGACGTGGTGCGCCCCGATCACGGCGGACATCGCCTCGAGCACGAACGCCCGCGCGAGCGGGTTCGCCATGTCGAGCACGTACTGGTTCCGCCAGGTGCGGACGTCGTCCTCGGGGCGCTGCAGCAGCCACTCGGGGTGCGCGGCCGCGAGCTCGGACACCGGGCTCACCATCTCGGGTTCGAACCACAGCCCGAACTCCATGCCGAGTCCGCGGACCCGGTCGACGAGCGGTCCGAGGCCGTCCGGCCACACCGTCGGGTCGACGCGCCAGTCCCCCAGCGACGTCGAGTCCGAGCGGCGCCCGAGGAACCAGCCGTCGTCGAGCACGAACCGCTCGACGCCGATGTCCGCGGCGGTCTCGGCCAGGGCCACCAGGGGCGCGAGGCCCTGCCGGTAGTAGACGGCCTCCCACGTGTTGAGCACCACCGGTCGGGGGCGCTTCGGGTGACCAGGGCGGCCGCGGAGCGAGTCGTGCAGCCGGTCGGACAGGCCGTCGAGCCCGGCGTCGCTCCAGACGAAGACGGCGTCGGGCGCGGCGAAGGACTCCCCCTGCCCGAGGACGACCTCGCCGGCGCGCAGGAGTTCCCCGGCACCGAGCAGCGGTCGCGCCTCGGCGAGCAGGTCGTACCGGTGCACCGAGTCGGCGCTCCAGGCCAGGTGCACGCCCCAGACCTCACCGGAAGCGTCCGAGAAGCCCGGCGTCCCGAGCACGAGCAACGTCGGGGCGTCGTGGCCGGTGCGACCGCGGCGGCTCTCCCGCGCGTGGCTGCCGGCGGTCAGGGTCCGGCGCTGCGGGGTGCGCTCCCGGGTCCAGCGTCCGGCCAGGTCGAGCACCTCGCCGACCCGTTCGCCCACGGGCAGCGTCGCCTCGAGTGCCTGCAGGTGCACGGGCACGGCGGCCCCGTTCGTCACGGAGTGCCCGACGCGCAGCACCCCCGCGGCGTCGAGCCGGAAGGCACTCCGCAGCAGCAGTTCGTCGGACACCGCGGTCACGACCAGCACGCCCGGTTCCGCGGTCAGCTCGACGTCGCGCCACCGCGGCACGAGCGGCAGCCCGTCGACGTGCCCGGCGATCGCGGGTCGACCCTCCCACCCGTCGCGTTCGGTCGGCAGCACGGTCAGTGGCCAGGCGGCGTCCAGGGCACTCGGTCCGAGCGGCCGTCCGACCGCGAGCAGCAGTTCGGCGCCGTCGCCGTCCGTGACGGGTCCGACGTCGCGGCCCCAGTGCAGCACCTCGGGCAGCCCGTCGTCGGCGGTCGCCAGCACGAGTGACACCCCGCCGCCGCGCAGGACCTGCACCTGCCGTCCGTCGAGTGCGCGCGACGGCGCCGGGTCGCGGTCCACGATGGTCACGACGCACGCTCCTCGCGCAGGACGCGGACGCGACCGGCGGGCACGACGGTCTCCGGCCCGTGGCCGGAGCCGTCGAGCAGGTCCGTACCGGACGCGACGACCGTCACGTCGTCCGCACGGTGGTTGACGAGGAACAGGAACACGGATCCGTCGTCGTGGACGCGGCGCACCGCCTCCAGGCCGGGAGGCGCGGTGACCGTCCGCGGGAGCGCGCGCTCCTCGATGACCCGGTCCACGAGCCGCTGGGTGCTCTGGGCAGGCAGCATCGCGGACACGTACCAGGCGCCGCCGCCGACGGCGCGGCGGGTGACCGCTGCGCGGTCCGCGAGCGGTCCGTCCGTGTACCGGAGCACGACGTCGGCGTCGTCGACCACGACGGCCTCGGCCCAGTCGGTGACGGTACCGCCGTCGTCGAGCGTGCGGGTCTCGTCGCGCTGCAGCGGGGTGAACTCCTCGCTCCAGGCGCCGAGCACCTGCCGGAACGCGCCCGGGTAGCCGCCGGCACGGATGCGGGCGGTCTCGTCGGCGACGCCGGACAGGTAGGTGACGATGAGGGTCGCGCCGCGGTCGACCACCGCGGCGATCCGTGCGGCGGTGGCGTCGTCGACGACGAGCATCGTGGGGACGACCACCACGTCGTAGCCGTCGAGGTCGGCGTCCGAGGGCACGACGTCGGTGAGCACCTGCCGGTCGTGGAACGCGGCGTACCAGGCACGGAGCTCCCGCGAGTACCGCAGTCCTCGGTGCGGCTTCAGCCCGGACTGCAGTGCCCAGCCGGACGGCTCGTCGACGACGATCGCGACCCGGGCCGGTTCGACGCGGCTGCCCTGCACGGGGGCGAGGTCGCGGAGTGCCCGGCCGAGCGCGACGACCTCGCGCCAGATCCGGGTGCGGGTGCCGGCGTGCGGGACCATCGCGGAGTGGAACTGCTCGGCCCCCGCGGTGGAGGCCCGCCACTGGAAGAACAGTGCGCCGTCGGACCCGCGAGCGACGTGCACGAGCGAGTTCCGCAGGATCTCGCCCGGTTCCTTCGCCCGGTTGCGCTGCTGCCAGCTCGGGCCGCCCGTCGAGTGCTCCATGAGCAACCAGGGGGTACGGCCGGCGGTGATGCCGCGCATCCGGTCCGCGGCGAGGGCGAGGTCCTGTTCGCGGTGCGGGTCGTCGACGAGCGTGTAGTGGTCGTTCGCCGGGATCGCGACGTGCTTCGCCCACTCGGCGTAGTCGACGACCTGCGATCCCGCACCGACCATGAAGTTCGTCGTGACGGGGACGTCCGAGTGCCGCTCGATGACGGCCTTCTCGGCGTCGAAGTGCCGGAGCAGGGCGTCGGACGAGTACCGCTCGAAGTCCAGGAAGAGGCCGGGGTTCGGTGCGCCGCCGACGCCACGCGGGGGTGAGACCTCGTCGAAGGACGTGTAGGTGTGCCCCCAGAAGGCCGTTCCCCACGCGGCGTTCGCGGTGTCGACGTCCCCGTACCGGTCGGCCAGCCAGCGTCGGAAGTCCGCTGCCGACTCCTCGCAGTAGCAGCGGCTGTTCCCGCCACCGAGCTCGTTGCTCACGTGCCACAGCCGGACCGCCGGGTGGTGACCGTACCGTTCGGCCAGGGCACCGACGATCCGCAGTGCGTGCTCGCGGAAGACCGTCGACGCCGCACACCACCCGAGGCGTCCACCCGGGCGCTCCCGTCGCTCCGTGGCGTCCACCGGCAGCACCTCGGGGTGGGCGGTCAGCAGCCAGTTCGGCGGGGCGGCGGTCGGCGTCGCGAGGTCCACGGCGATGCCGTTGTCGTGCAGCAGGGCGATGACGTCGTCGAGCCAGTCGAAGGTGTACTCCCCCGGCGACCGCTCGAGCAGCGCCCACGAGAAGACCCCGATCGTGACCAGGTTCACCCCGGCCTCGCGCATCAGGCGGACGTCCTCGAGCCAGACCTCGCGCGGCCACTGTTCAGGGCTGTAGTCGCCGCCGAACGACAGGCCGTCGGTCGGCCACGGGACGGTGGGGGCAGCGGTCACGGCATCTCCTTCGATGGGTGGACCGCACCAGCCTCCCGTCTCCGGCGGTGTTTGTCAACGTGTGTAACTAACGCGCTGTCAGTGGTGCCGCATCAGGTCTCGAGCAGCTGCCGGATCGCCAGGACCGCCCCCGCTCGCGCCCACTCCGAGAACTCGAACGGCTGCACCTCGACGGTCACCGGCTGCCGGTACGGAGCCAGGGCCGCACGGAGCGACTCGTCCACCGTGGTCCGCGCCAGGTCGTACACCGGCAGCCCGTCGCCGGTCAGGACGATCGCGGCAGGGTCGGCGATGTGCACCGCGGTGGCCAGGACGACACCGAGTGCTCGCCCGGCGTCCTCGAACGCCACCACGGCCCGTTCGTCACCGTTCCGCGCGAGCTCGACGACCTGCTCGTACGACGATCCCTCGCGCCCGGCGTTCCGCACGATCACCGGACTCGGCAGGTAGCTCGAGGCACACCCCGCGTGCCCGATGCCGCAGTCGGGCCCACCACCGAGGACCGGCAGGTGCCCGATCCGACCGAGTCGTCCGTGCTCGCCGGTGGAGACCTGCCCGTTCACGATGAGCCCGAGGCCGAGCCCCTCACCCACCGTGACCAGGGCCATCGACCCGCGGCCGGCACCGGCACCGAACCAGTGCTCCTTGACGGTCAGGGCGTGGACGTCGTTCGCCGTGAAGGCTGCGAGCCCCGTCCGCTCCCAGACCATCCGTGCGAACGGGACGTCGGTCCACCCGAGGAACGGCGACGACGCCACGACGGCCTCTCCGCCCCGGGTGAGGACGTCACCGGGCAGGGACACCCCGACGGCACAGATCGCAGGGTGCACGGCACGGAGGCGCTCGTGCACGGTGCTGATCTGGTCGGCCAGGTCCTCCGGCACGGTCGACGGGACGGTCTCCTCGTGCAGGGCGAGCACGCGCCCGCCCAGGTCGGTCACCGCGGCGTACAGGCGCTCCCGGGTCAGCTTGACGCCGAGGAACTCCCACTGCCCCGAACTCGACTGCAGCAGCTCCGACGGCCGACCGGTGGCCCCACGCACGTCAGTGCCGACCTCGACCACGAGCCGGTGTGCCACGAGGATCCGCATCGCCCGGGTCAAGCTCGCGCGCGACAGCCCGAGCGACCGAGCGATCTCCGCCCGCGAGAGCGTCCCGTGGATGAGGATCTCCCGCAGTGCCAAGCGGGAACCCTCGGGCAGTGCCGGCCAGGCTTCGGTCATCGTTCCTCCGTCGTCGGCTGATCCTACGGCTCAGCCCGGAAACGCAGAAAACCCCTGACCGGATCGGTCAAGGGTTCCCTGGTGTTGCGTACGTTAAGTCCGGCGGCGTCCTACTCTCCCACAAGGTCGCCCTTGCAGTACCATCGGCGCTGAGAGGCTTAGCTTCCGGGTTCGGAATGTGACCGGGCGTTTCCCTCTCGCTATGA
>NZ_JADKSA010000005.1:310950-398320 GCF_015350945.1 Curtobacterium sp. VKM Ac-2884 | reverse complement strand
CCCGCACCACACGCACCACCGCACCACACGTGAAGGGCCGCCCCGGGCAACCGGGACGGCCCTTCACCACGTTCAGCAGCACCCGCCTACCATCGAGCAGATGCCCGCTCCCCGCTCGACCGTGACCGACGACCAACCGGGGCCCGACGACTTCATCCGCGTCCGCGGCGCCCGTGAGCACAACCTGCAGGACGTCGACGTGGACATCCCGCGCAACCGCATCGTCGCCTTCACCGGCGTCTCCGGCTCCGGCAAGTCCTCGCTCGCGTTCGGCACGGTGTTCGCCGAGGCACAGCGCCGCTTCCTCGAGTCCGTCGCTCCCTACGCCCGACGGCTCATCGCGCAGGGCTCGACGCCGCACGTCGACTCGATCACCGGGTTGCCGCCAGCCGTGGCCCTGCAGCAGCGCCGCGGTGCTCCGAGCAGCCGTTCGACCGTCGGCACGCTGACGACCCTGTCGAACTCGATGCGCATGCTGTTCTCCCGCGCCGGCACCTACCCGTCCGGGGCCGACCGGCTCGAGTCCGACTCGTTCTCGCCGAACACCGTGGCCGGGGCCTGCCCGCGGTGCCACGGACTCGGCATCGCCCACGAGGTCACCGAGGCCTCGGCCGTGCACGACCCGTCGTTGAGCATCCGCGACGGCGCGATCACGGCGTGGCCCGGGGCGTGGCAGGGCAAGAACCTGCGCGACGTCACGGCGGTGCTCGGTTACGACATCGACGTGCCGTGGCGTGAGCTCTCCCGACAGGACCGCGACTGGTTGCTGTTCACCGAGGAGCAGCCGGTGGTCCAGGTCCACCCCAAGCGCGACCGCGTCGCGAAGCCGTACAAGGGGCGGTTCTGGAGCGCACGCCAGTTCGTGATGCACACCCTCGCCGACTCGCAGAGCGAGACGCAGCGGACCAAGGTGCTGCAGTTCGTCGAGTCGGGTCCGTGCGGCCTCTGCGGCGGCACCGGCCTGACCCGGGCCGCGCTCGCGGTGACGGTCGGCGGCCACTCGATCGCCGACCTGAACGGCCTGCCGCTCACGGCGCTGGCCGACGTCCTGCGCCCGATCGCCACCATCACGGACGCCGGCGCTGCCACCGCA
This sequence comes from Curtobacterium sp. VKM Ac-2884, assembly GCF_015350945.1. Classification (NCBI taxonomy): domain Bacteria; kingdom Bacillati; phylum Actinomycetota; class Actinomycetes; order Micrococcales; family Microbacteriaceae; genus Curtobacterium; species Curtobacterium sp. VKM Ac-2884. Next base: position 397,227 of record NZ_JADKSA010000005.1, on the reverse strand, counting down.
CGCGCCTCGTCCGGCGAGCACACCGAGGTCGCGGTCGCGATCTCACGAGACCTGCTCACCCGGGTCGAGGTGCTCGTCGGCCTGGGCCTCGGGTACCTCGCGCTCGACCGGGCCACCCCGACGCTCTCCCCCGGCGAGACGCAGCGCCTGCGCATCGCGACACAACTGCGCTCCGGCCTGTTCGGTGTCGTCTACGTGCTCGACGAACCGAGCGCCGGCCTGCACCCGGCCGACGCCGAGTCCCTGGTCGAGGTCCTCGACGACCTGCGCGCCGGCGGCAACAGCGTCTTCGTCGTCGAGCACGACATGAGCATCGTGCGGCGGGCCGACTGGATCGTCGACGTCGGCCCGGGTGCCGGGTCCGGCGGGGGCACCGTCCTGTACAGCGGCCCCGTCGACGGCCTCGCCGACGTCGAGGCATCGGTCACCCGACGGTTCCTGCACCCGCGTGACCGTGCCGACGGTGAGCGCACCGTCCGGACCCCCGTCGGGACCCTCGAACTGCGCGACCTCACCCTGCACAACCTGCAGGACCTGGACGTCGACCTGCCGCTCGGGGTGCTCACCGCGGTCACGGGCGTCAGCGGCTCCGGCAAGTCGTCGCTCGTCGGCGGGGTCCTGCCCGGCGTCGCGACGTCGCACCCGCTCGTCGACCGCGTCGTGCAGGTCGACCAGAAGCCGATCGGCCGGACCCCGCGTTCGAACCTCGCCACCTACACCGGGCTCTTCGACGCCGTGCGTGCCGCGTTCGCCGCGACCGACGACGCGAAGGCCCGCGGCTGGACCGCCAGCCGCTTCTCGTTCAACGTGGCCGGCGGCCGGTGCGAGGTGTGCCAGGGCGAGGGCTCGGTGTCCGTCGAGCTCCTGTTCCTGCCGGGCAGCTGGGCGCCCTGCCCGGAGTGCCACGGTGCGCGCTACAACGACGAGACGCTCGAGGTGCAGTGGGACGGGGCGTCGATCGCCGACGTCCTGGGCATGACCGTCGACCAGGCCGCGCCCTTCCTGGCGTCGCTGCCGGCCGCTGCCCGCGGGCTCGAGGCCCTGCGCCAGGTCGGCCTCGGCTACCTGCGGCTCGGACAGCCCGCACCGGAACTGTCCGGCGGCGAGGCCCAGCGCATCAAGCTCGCGACCGAACTGCAACGCGCGCGCACCGGGCACACGCTCTACCTGCTCGACGAACCGACGACGGGCCTGCACCCCGCCGACGTCGAGCTGCTGACCGCACAGCTCGCGCGCCTCACCGACGCCGGCAACACCGTCGTCGTGGTCGAGCACGCCATGGACGTCGTCGCGAGTGCGGACCACGTCATCGACATGGGGCCCTCCGGCGGCGAGGACGGCGGCCGCGTCGTCGCCACCGGCACCCCCGCCGAGGTCGCGGCGTCCGCCGAGAGCCGGACCGCACCGTACCTGCGGGAGCAGCTCGGGCACTGATCGCGCCCACTTGCGGACGGGAGGCCCGTGACGGGCTGGCACCGCGCCTCCCGTCCGCACCGTGCGGACCACGACACCCCGTGCCCGCTTCCACGCACCGTGCAGCACAGCAGACGCGCACCACGCAGCCAACACCGCACCAGCCGACGAAACCCGCACCGTGCTCAGCCCGCGTACGCACCTGCGGACGGGAGGCCCGTGGCGGGCTGGCACCGCGCCTCCCGTCCGCACCGTGCGGACCACGCCACCCCGTGCCCGCTTCCACGCACCGTGCGGCGCAGCAGACACGCACCACGCAGCCAACACCGCACCAGCCGACGAAACCCGCACCGTGCCCAGCCCGCGCCGCGGCGGGCCCGCCCCCGCACCAGCCGACGAAACCCGCACCGTGCACGCACGCAGCAGCGCCCGCCGGGACGGATCCCGACGGGCGCTGCTGGTGGTGCGGACTAGGCCCGACGGAAGCGGCGGGCGATGGTGAGTCCGACGCCCGCGAGCATCAGCAGGATCGCGAAGGCGATCACCGGGGCCGGGTCGCTGCCCGTGTAGGCGAGCGTCCCGTTCGGGCCGGTCCCACCGGCGCCACCGGTGCCGGCGGTTGCCAGGCGGACGGTGAACGTCACCGGGTCGGACGCCGCCGAGGTGCCGTCTGCGCCGGTCTGGGTGGCGGTGATGGTCACCGTTCCCGGGCCGAAGCCGACGATCGGGGTGCACTTCCAGGTACCGTCTGCCGCGACGACCGCGGTGCAGACGATGACCGTGCCGTCGGTGACCGTGACGGTCGCGCCGGGCTGACCGGTACCGGTGATCGGCGGGTTGGGCGTCGTGACGGTGCCGCCGTCCGTCGGCGAGGTGATCACCGGCGGCGGGGTCGTCGTGGTCGACGCGGGGTTGTAGGTGTAGACCAGCGGGTCGGACGTGCCACCCGGGGTCGTCACCGTGACCTCGACGTCACCGGCAGCGTGCGCCGGGGTCGTGAAGGTGAGCGTCGTGCCGTCCGCCGACACGCTGTCCGGCGTGATCGGGTCGGAGCCGTCCACCGAGACCGTGGAGTCGTCGGTGAAGCCGGTGCCCGTGACGGTCACGACCGTGCCGCCCGCAGCCGGACCGTTGTCGGGGTCCAGCGCGGAGATCGTCGGGACCGCGGCCGGAGCCGGGTTGTACGTGTACGGCAGCGGCGCCGAGGTGCCGGAGCCGTTGGTGACGGTCACGGGGACCGCACCGGCGGTGTGCGCCGGCGTCGTGAACGTCAGCTCGGTGCCGTCGTCCGACACACTGTCCGGCGTGATCGGGTCGGAACCGTCCACCGAGACCGTCGAGTCGTCGGTGAAGCCCGTGCCGGAGATCGTGACGACCGTGCCACCGGTGACCGGACCGTTGTCGGGGTCCAGCGCCGTCAGCGTCGGGGCCCCGGCGGGTGCCGGGTTGTAGGTGTACGTCAGCGGGTCCGAGGTCCCGGCGTCGGTCGTGACCGTCACGTCGACGGGACCGGCGACGTGCGCCGGGGTCGTGAACGTCAGCTCGGTGCCGTCGTCGGAGACCGACTCCGGGTCGATCGGGTCGGACCCGTCGACCGAGACGGTCGCGTCGTCGGTGAACCCGGTGCCCGTGACGGTGACGAGCGTGCCGCCGCCGACCGGCCCGTTGTCGGGGTCGAGCGTCGTGAGCGTCGGCACCGCTGCGGGTGCCGGGTTGTACGTGTAGTCGAGCGGGTCCGAGGTGCCGGCAGGCGTGGTGACCGTGACGTCGACCGTCCCGGCGTCGTGCGCCGGCGTCGTGAAGGTCAGCTCGGTGCCGTCGTCCGAGACGGAATCCGCCGCGATCGGGTCGGAACCGTCGACCGACACCGTGGCGTCGTCCGTGAAGCCCGTCCCCGTGACGGTGACGACCGTGCCACCGGCGACCGGACCGTTGTCCGGGTCGAGCGTCGTGATCGTCGGAACCACGGCCGCGTCGTCGGTGTAGGTGAAGTCGAGCGGGTCGGATTCACCGGCGGGCGTCGTGACGGTGACGTCGACCGTGCCGACGACGTGCGCCGGCGTCGTGAACGTCAGCTCGGTGCCGTCGTCCGAGACGGAGTCCGCCGCGATCGGGTCGGAACCGTCGACCGACACCGTGGCGTCGTCCGTGAAGCCCGTCCCCGTGACGGTGACGACCGTGCCACCGGCGACCGGACCGTTGTCCGGGTCGAGCGCGGTGATCGTCGGGACCGCGAGCGGACCGGCGTTCGGGCCGACCGCAGCCGAGGCGAGGTTGACGACGGCGGTGCCGGCGGCCGGCACCAGTGCGACGCGCAGGGCACGCTGGGTGAAGACGCCGTCGGCGCTGGTCTCCTGCACGTTTGCCTGGAGCGACACGACGGTCGTCAGGGCGTTGGCGAGGGGCGTGATGACCGTCTCACCGAGGCCGGCCACGACCTGGTTGATCGGGGCGACGACCTGCGCGATGACGGGGTTCACGACGTCGAGGAGCTGACCGATCGGCAGCGGGAGCCCGGCCACCGTGACGGTGAGCCCGCGGAGCGACTGCGTGAGCTGGGTCACGACGCCCTGCAGCGCGGTGGTGACCGCTGGCAGGAGCTGGGTCGTGAGTGCCTCCGTGATGTACGGCAGCAGCTCGGTGTTCGCCGGCAGGTTGTTGATGTCCAGGCCGGCGTTCGTCAGCACTGCGGCGACGTCGACCGTGATCGCACCGGTCTGCAGGTTGGCCGTGATCGAGCCGTCGGCGCTGGTGACGTCGCCGGTGGCCGAGTCGAGCACCGTGACGAGGTCGGGCAGGCCCTGGACCTGGACGAGCGGGCCGAGCGCGTTCAGGGTGTCCTCGACGCCGTCGACCGTCGGCTGGAGCGTGCCGAGGGTGGTGCGGAGACCGGAGACGGTGGTGCCGAGCGCGGGGCTCGTCAGCGACAGGTCGAGTCCGGCGATGCCGTAGTCGCCCGTCTGCGCACCGTCCGGGCCGGCTGCCTGCGCAGCGGTGGCCGAGACGGCGCCGACCTCGAGCTGGGCGTTCGCGAGTGCGCCCGCCAGGTCGGCACCGATGAGACCCGACAGGTCGAGCGTGGCGTTGGACTGCGGGACGCCGTCCTGGCCGCCGACGCCGATCCCGCCGGTGTTCGTCACCGCGCCGGACGCGGCGACGGAGCTGCCGTCGGCGTTGGCGGCGGCGTACTGGTTGACGGCACCGAGGGTGAGGATGCCGTTGTTCCCGAGCAGGTTGAGGCCCCCGCCCAGGTTGACGTTGACCGCGTTGAGCGCGGTGACGTCGAGCGGGTGGACGTCGGTGTCCGTGGCCCCACCGGTGTTGACCGCGTCCGCCGGGGTCACGGTGAGGATGTCGTCGAGGTTCAACCCGAGCGCGGAGCCGCTGAGGAAGCGCCCCTGCCCGGTCGACGCGACGGGCGCTGCCGTCGCGGGGGCGGCGGCGAGGATGCTGCCGCCGGCGCCGAGGAGGGCTGCGGTGACGATCGCGACGCCCTTGCTCCGGCCTGACCATCGGGTGGAAGTGGACGCCCGTGGGTCTTTCTGGGCGCGCTCGAGTACTCCAAGCCTCATGTGGCTTCGCTCCTGATCCTGGTGCTGGTCCGGCAGTTGGTGATGCTGCCTGCAGCTGTGGTGTGGTTCCGATGAGCGTAACCCTGAACGGGTGCACAAGACCATCACCCCCGAACGGGGGCCTGCGCTCTGCGGATGCGGATGCGGATGCAGAACGCCGGTGCACGACGCGGTCAGATCTCGACGTCGCTGCCCATCGTCACGGTGCGCTGCGCGGGGAGACCGAAGCGTGCTGCGGGGTCGGCGGCGTTGTGGGCGAGTCCGACGAAGAGCTTCTTGCGCCAGGCCACCATCCCCCGGTTGCCGGGCATCGGACGGAGGGCTCCGCGGGAGATGAAGTAGGACGCCCGGAGCACTTCCTCCGGGTCGATGTCCAGGACCTCGGCCAGGCAGGCGGCGTGCAGGGCCTTCGGCAGATCCTGGTCGTCCGAGAACCCGAACTTCACCGTGATGTGGTCGATGCCGTCGTCGTCGTAGCCGAGGTCGTCGCGGAAGAACGCCTTCGCGTGCGGGACGTGCGGCACGTTGGCGGTGAGCACCGAGACGATCAGGACGGTCCGGTGCACCACGTGGTTGTGCTCGACGTTGGCCCGGAGCGCCAGCGGCGTGGTCTCCTTGTTCGGGTGCGGGAAGACCGCCACGCCGGGAACCCGCGGGATGTGCTCGTGGTTGATGCGGTCGATGAACTCGGCGAGCGACCCTTCGCGCTCCTTCCGTTCCTCCTGGACGAGCGCCCGACCACGGCGCCACGTCGTCATCACCGTGATCACCGCCAGCGCGATGAGGAGCGGCACCCAACCGCCGTGGATGATCTTCGACAGGTTGCCGGCGAGGAAGGTCAGCTCGAGCCCGCCGAACGCCACCGCCGCGACCACGAGCTTCCAGGTGGCCCACTTCCACAGCGGGCGGACGACGAGCAGGAGCAGGAGCGTGTCGACGACCAGGGCTCCGGTGACGGACACCCCGTACGCGGTGGCCAGGTTCGCTGACGACCGGAACGCGAGCATGATCGCGAGGACGCCGATGAACAGCAGCAGGTTGACCGCGGGCAGGTAGATCTGCCCGCTCTCCCGCCGCGAGGTCTGCCGGATCGTGAGCGGCGGCAGCAGCCCGAGCTGGACGGCCTGACGGGTGAGCGAGAACGCCCCGGAGATGACGGCCTGGCTCGCGATCACCGTCGCGAGCGTCGCCAGCACCACCACCGGCAACCGCAGCGCGTCCGGGAACAGCAGGAAGAACGGGTCCTTCGCGGCCGACGGGTCGCGCAGCACAAGCGACGCCTGCCCGAGGTAGTTGAGGACGAGCGCCGGGAACACCACGAAGAACCAGGCCTTCAGGATCGGCGACCGTCCGAAGTGCCCCATGTCGGCGTAGAGCGCCTCCGCACCGGTGATCACGAGCACCACCGCACCCATCGCCACGAACGTGATGTACGGGTGCGCGAAGGTGAACGAGATCGCCCACGTCGGCGAGAGCCCCTGCAGGACGCCGGGGTGCTCGAGGATGTGCGGGACGCCGGCGGCGGCGATCACGACGAACCAGAGCAGCATCACCGGTCCGAACAGGTTGCCGACCTTTCCGGTGCCGAAGCGCTGCACCGCGAACAGCACGACCAGGATGACCGCGGCGATCGGCACGATCAAGTGCTCGACGGACGGCGCCGCGGTACCGAGCCCCTCGACCGCGGACAGCACCGACACGGCCGGGGTGATCACGGAGTCGCCGTAGAAGAGCGAGACGCCGACGATGCCGATCACCAGGAAGATCACCGCACCACCGCGACGCTTCGCGTAGAGCCGGCGGGCCAGGGCGGCGAGCGCCATCACCCCGCCCTCGCCGTCGTTGTCGGCGCGCATCAGGATCAGCACGTACTTGATCGAGACGATGATCGTGATGCTCCAGAACATCATCGAGATGACGCCGTAGACGTCTTCCTGGTTCGCCTTCACCAGGCCGTCGTCGATCGTGAACACCGTACGCAGGGCGTAGAGCGGACTCGTCCCGATGTCGCCGAACACGACACCGAGTGCGGCGAGCGCCAGGACGGCGACGCCCTTGCGCGGGCCGTGGCCACCGTCGTCGGTGGCCTCGGCCGTGGGGGTGGTCTGGTCCGTCGGCTTCGACGGTTCCGTCGGGGTCTCGGAGCGGGTCTCGGTCACGCTCGGCACTTCCGTCTCCGGCCGTCCGGGCGACGGCCGCCGCTCATCATCGCACCGCGCGCGGGATGCGCTCGCAGGTGGCGCACATGCGTGCGCACCGCTGCTCTCGACGTGCGCAGGGGGCGGACGGGAGGCCCGTGGCGGGCCCGCACCGCGCCTCCCGTCCGACGGTGGGCCCGGCCCACATCCGCGAAAGCGACAGCGTGCCGCGAACAGTTCTCGGAGATCTGTCGCGATGCCGGACCGGACGGTGCCCCGTGCCGCAGGTTTGTCGCTTTCGCGGGCAGCACCGCGGCTCTCGACGTGCGCCGGGGCCGGGTCTCAGGGACGCAGGCCGCGCACCAGGTCGTGGACCACGCGGGCGGCGCGCGCCGCGGCGCCGTCCAGGTGCTCGCGGAACTCGGCACCGTCGGGGGCGCAGAGGTCGCTGATGCAGCGGACCGACACGAACGGCATGTCGTGCACGTGGGCGAACTGGGCGATGGCGGCCGACTCCATGTCGACGGCGGCCACGTCGGGGAAGGCACCGCGGAGCGTCCGGGCGCGCCCCTCGGTGACGAAGACCTCGCTCGAGCCGATCGTCGCCGAGCGCAGCGGCCAGGCGATGTCGGCGGCCATCGCCAGCTCGACCAGTCGGGCGTCCGGGGCGTACCCGGTCGGCATGCCGGGCACCTGGCCGAGGGCGTAGCCGAACGCGGTGGCGTCCGCGTTGAGGTTGACGTACCGATCGCCGACGACGACGTCACCGATCGCGATGCCGTGCCTGAGGCCACCGGCGGTCCCGACGCTGATCACGGGGATGCCTGGTCCGAAGTCGTGGAAGCCGTGTGCCACGGCGGCCGTCGCGTTCGTGAAGCCGATGCCGCTGCGGCGGACGGCCACGGTGGCTCCGCCGATGTCGAGCAGCTGGTGCGGGTCGTGGCCTCCGACGGGGCCGTCGAGGATCGGGACCCCGCCGAACAGGTCGGCGAAGGCGGAGACCTCTTCGCTCATGGCCGCGATGATGATCGCGACGGGCGTCTGTTCCTGCACTGATCGATCCTCGCACGGCGAGGACGCGACGGCTGCCAGCGACGGCTGCCAGCGACCGCCGCCGCCTGCGGCTGCCGGTTACCGCTGCCGGTTACCGCTGCCGGGCGATCTCCTCGGCGACGAACGCGGCCATCGCGTCGGCGCCGAAGTGGTCGTCGGCGGTGATCGTGACCACGGTGTCGCCGTGGGGGTGGTCGTCGAACAGCAGCATCTGCCCGTACGCGCCGTGCAGCCGCCACAGCTGCCCCGGACCGCCCCAGCCGGCCATCGCGTAGCGGTGGTACCCGGGTCCGGTCCCCTCACGCTCGACCCAGTCGGAGTGCATCGCGTCGCACCAGCGGGCGCTGACGATGCGTTCCCCGTCGACCACGCCGCCGTCGCGGATGAGCCGACCGAGGCGCGCGAGTTCCGCGGTCCGGAGCGCCAGTCCTTCACCGGCGGCGACGTACCCGTTCGGGCAGCGCAGCCACTCCACGTCCTCGATGCCGAGCGGATCGAACAGCCGTCGGGACACGAACGACCCGACGTCGCCGACGCGGGTCTCGAGCACGCGCATGGCGGTGTAGGTGCTGACGTTGGCGTACTGGAACACGCGACCCCGCGAGGGCCGCCGCAGGAACTCGGCCGCCAGGTCCGGCCAGTCGGTCAGCTCCGTCGCCGACCAGGGCATGTCGATCCCGCTCGTCATCGTGAGCAGGTGCCGGAGGGTGACCCGGTCGACGCCGTCGCCGAACTCGAACCCGGGCAGCGAAGCGGCGATCGGTTCGTCGACGTCCACCAGGCCCTCGTCGGCGGCGATCCCGGTGGCGAGGACGCAGACGCCCTTCGCCGCGGAGTGGATCTCCTCACGCACGTCGGGCGTCCAGCGGTGCTCGGCGACGTCGTCCGCGGCGCCGTCGCCACCGGTGCGGACGTGCAGCCCGTGGGCGCCGAAGCCGGTCGCGTCCACGTGGCGGACGATCGCGTCGAGGATGCTGGTCGCGGTGGTCACACCCCATCTTCTCGTGCGCCACAGCCCTCGTGCCCGACGGTTCTCTAGGGTCGAGGGATGACCTCCGCCACACCAGCCGTCATCGCGCTGCTCGTCGGGTCCGCGATCGCCATCGCCGGACTGGTGCCGTGGGCCGCGCTGCAGTACCGACGCCGGGGCACCCTCGGCGTCGGCAACGCGGTGCTGGCGTTCGCCACGGTCGTCTACGGGCTCGCCCTCGTCACGTACACGCTCCTGCCCCTGCCCGACACCAGCGAGGTCGCGGCGATCTGTCGCGCCGCCTCCGGACCGCAGCTGACGCCGTTCGCGTTCGTCGGGGACATCGCGAAGGAGGGCGGGCTCTCCGGCCCCCGGTCGCTGCTCGCGAACCCGGCCGCGGCGCAGGTGGTCTTCAACGTCATCCTGTTCGTCCCCCTCGGCATGCTCGTGCGGCACGTGTTCCTGCACGGACGGTTCCTGGCCGGTGTGGTCGTCGGGACCGTCGCCGGGTTCCTGGTGTCGCTGCTCATCGAGTGCACGCAGCTGACGGGCGACTGGTTCCTGTACCCGTGCTCGTACCGGCTGTTCGACGTCGACGACCTGCTCGCGAACACCACGGGGGCGCTCGTCGGCACGCTGGTCTCCCCCGTGCTCTGGGTGCTCGTCCGGCACCGGGGCGAGCCGTCGTCGGACCTGCCCCGCCGGGTGACGATCTGGCGCCGCGGGTTCGGGATGTTCTGCGACCTGCTCGCGATGGTGCTGACCACCGGCGCGCTGGTGTCGATCACGAGCTTGTCATTCGCCCTCGCCGGGCAGGACCTGAACTCCACGCTCGCGCGGGTCCTGCTCGCCACGCTGCCCTTCGTCGCACCGGCGGTCCAGCTGGTGGTGGTGCTCGCGTCCGGGCGCACGCTCGGCGAGGCGGTCGTCCGGCTCCGACCGGAGCCGCGGCCGACGGCCTGGCAGCGCCTGGTGCGGTGGGCCGCGGGCTCCGGCGGGTGGGCGACGGCCACCGCCGCCGCGGTGCCCTTCACCGGCCTGCTGGCGTTCGCTCTCGCCGTCGCAGCCGTCATCGGGCTGTTCGCCACCCGAGGGCGGCGCGGGTTCGCGAACGTGCTGGCGCGGGTGGACGTGGTGGACGAGCGCATCGAGCCGACAAGAGCAAGTGAGGAGCGGTAGAAGGTCCGTGGCCTTGGTTCTGTTTCGGTCGTAACTGTTACCAACGAGAGCAGGAATGAACGCATGCGCCCCTTCTGGTGGCCCCGAGGGCCATTGACGGCGGCCACGATCCGTCGACCACAGCGGACGGGAGGCACATGGCGGGCCCGCCACGTGCCTCCCGTCCGATGACCCGGCGCTACTGCGATCGCAGTACGTGCGTCGGTCGCCGTCTTGGTCAGATGGTTCCGTCCCGAGCCGCCCGTGCTCGTGCCGTGAGGAGCACCATGCGCACCGTCGTCGTCACCGGCCCCGGATCCGTCGAGATCCGCGACGAGCCCGTCCCCGAGGTCGGCCCCGCCGACGTCCTGATCGCCGTCAAGGCGTGCGGGGTCTGCGGCTCCGACGCCTTCTACGCCGCGCGCGGCGGCATCCCGCCGCGCGAAGGGCACACGCCACTCGGACACGAGGTCGCCGGAGAGGTGGCCGTCGTCGGCGACGCGGTCGAGGGCATCGCCGTCGGCGACCACGTGGTGGTGAACCCGATGGGCGACCCACGCGGGATCATCGGCAACGGCGGCCCCACGGGCGGGCTCTCCGAGTTCCTGCTCGTCGAGCAGGCCGTGCTCGGCACCAGCGTCGCCTTGGTCCCGAAGGACCTGCCCTGGCAGGTGGCCGCGCTCAACGAGCCGATGGCGGTCGCCCTGCACGCCGTGAACCGGACCGCGCCGCAACCGGGCGACACGGTCGTCGTGTTCGGTGCCGGCCCGATCGGGCTGGGCGCCGTGATCAGCTACAAGGCGCTCGGCGTCGGGCACGTGGTCGTCGTCGACGTGATCGCCTCGCGGCTCGAGAAGGCCCTGCTCGTCGGGGCCGATGCGGTCGTGAACTCGGCGGAGGAACCGCTCGACGAGCGCCTGATCGCCCTGCACGGCGAAGCACGAGACGGCGTCGGGCACGGTGGCAAGGCCGGCACCGACGTCTGGCTCGACGCCGCCGGGGTCCCCGCCACCGTGCAGACGGCGTTGCGACTGGCGAAGCACCGCGCGACGATCGGCGTCGTGGCCGTGCACAAGCGGCCCGTGGAGGTCGACTTCGGTGACCTGCTGGCCGTCGAGCCGACGATCGTGACCGCGATGGGGTACCCGACCGAGGTCTTCGACGTCACCGAGCACATCATCGCGAACCCCGAGGCGTACGCGCAGATCGTCAGCGACGTCTTCCCGGCGAGCGACGTGCTCGAGGCCCTCCGGGTGGCGGCGACCCCGGGCGCGGCCGACAAGGTCGTCGTCACGTTCGACTGATGCCCCTGACGAGGAAGGTCGCCGTGCAGTACGCCGTCACGGTGTGGCGGGACCGGCCGCGGCGCGGGCTCGTGCTCGCCGTGCTGTCGGTGCCGAGCAGCCTCGTGATGGCGGGGTGGAAGGTCGTCCTGTTCTGGGCGGCTCCCTCGTTGTTCCTCGCCGCGACCGTGGTCTTCACGCTCGGGGTCGCGGCCGCGAAGGTCTGGGCCGTCCGTCGGCACCGACTGTCGTTCGCGTTCGACGCGGCGAACGGCGACCGGATGCGGTTCCGGCAGGCCGGACACCGGTGGATCGGGGGTGCGGTGACCGCGATGTCGATCGTGTTCGTCGGGTGCAGCGTGCCGATGCTCGTCGGGCGGGCGCACCCCGTGCACTACGACAAGTGGGTGGCGATCGTCATCGCGGCGGCGACGTTCGCGGAGCTGGGGATCGGGGTCTGGGGTGCGGTGACCGCACGCAAGGACGGGGAACCACTCGTCGAGGCGACGAAGCTCGTGAACGTCGCCGCCGCGGTGATCCTGCTCGTGCTGACCCAGTCGGCCCTGCTCTCGTTCGCGGGCAGCGCTGAGGACGCTGCTGCGTCCACGGGTGCGAGCGGGGTGTTCCTCGGCGGTGTGGCTGCGGTGATCGGGCTCGCGATGGCGCTGCGACGGTTCCCGGAAGCGCCGGCGCCTGGGCCGGCGCCGACCTCAGTCGACCAGGCCGGCCTGGAACGCGAACGCCACGAGCTGGGCCCGGTCGCGGGCGTCGACCTTCGCCATGGCCCGGTTCACGTGGGTCTTGACCGTGAGTGGTGAGAGGAAGAGCTCGGCGCTGATGGCGTCGATGCCCCGGCCTCGGCTGACCATCACCACGACGTCGCGCTCGCGAGCGGTGAGGGCCTCGAAGCGCCGGGTCATCTCCGGGTCGACGGAGGACGCGGGGGTGCGGGCGACCTGTCCGATGAGCGCCGCTGCGGCCGCCGCGGACAGCGCCCCTCTGCCCGCTGCCACCTCCTCGATCGCGGCGACGAGTTCTGCGGGTCCCGCGGCCTTGCTGAGGAACCCGTTCGCCCCGGCACGCAGCGCCGCGAAGACGAGTTCGTCCTGGTCGAAGGTCGTCAGCATGACGATGCGCACCTGCTCGGCGGTGCGTTCCGCGCGGATCCGTCGGGTCGCCTCGACCCCGTCGATGCCCGGCATCCGGATGTCCATCATGACGACGTCCGCCGGGACCGACAGCGCCGTCTGCACCGCGGCGAGCCCGTCTGCGGCCTCGCCGACGACCTCGATGCCGTCCTGCCGGTCGAGGATCGCACGGAGCCCCAGTCGGATCATGTCCTGGTCGTCGACCAGGATCACTCGTGTGGTCATCGTGCTCCGTTCGCGGTGGGCAGGTGGACGCGGACGACGAACAGCACGCCGTCCGCCGCGGCCTGGACGGACCCCTCCACGGCGGCGACGCGTTCGCGCATGCCGACCAGGCCGAGCCCGCCGGTCCGGCCTGCGACGAGGTCGCTCGCCGGGGTCCGCCGGCGGGGGTTGCGGACCTCGAGGACCAGGTCGTCACCGGCACGGGCGAGGGTGACGGTCGTCCGGCCCTCGCCGTGCCGGTGGGCGTTGGTGAGCGACTCCTGCAACACCCGGTAGACCGTCACACCGATCGGCGCGGAGACCGGGCCGAGGTCGTCCAGTCGGGCATCGACGTCGAGGCCGATCCGTTCGTACGACGCGATGAGTCCGGGGAGCTGCTCGATGCCGGGGGCTGGTGCCGTCGGGTCGTCGAGGTCGGCATCGCTGCCCGACGCCGAACGGAGCACCGTCAGGACGTGCTGCGTCTCCGTGAGGACGTTCCGCACGCCATCGCGGGCGGCGTCCAGCGCGCGCCGGGCCTCGTCGGCCCCGGTGGGCAGGGTGACCTCGGCGACCCCGAGCTGCATGCTGACCACCGCGATCTCGTGCCCGATGACGTCGTGCAGGTCCCGCGCGATCCGGACGCGTTCCTCGGCCACGCGGCGTTCGGCCTCGAGTTCCCGCGTGGCGACGGCATCGGCGGCGCGCTGTTCCAACGACGCCCGGTACTGGTGCTGCACCCGCAGCCCCGAGCCGATGGCCGCCGCGGCGACGACGGAGATGAGGGCGCCGAGGGCGGTCGGCGCCGCACCGCCCTCTCCCGGCGCGAGGAGCGTGCCGATGACCACACCGGGAGCGACGATCGCCGCGGCGCGGACCGGGTGCCCTTCCCGCGAGGACACCGCGAACAGCAGCAGCACGGCGCAGCTCCAGGTCACGATCGGCGACCAACCAGACAGTCCTCCGAGCACCGGCGCGATCGTGGCGAGGCAGAGCGCCGCCCACGGTGTCCACGGCGCCATGACGACGGCGAGCACGGTCGCGGCGACCGCGATGCCGGGCCCCGGTCCGGCGTCGGCCGCGATCACCCGACCAGACTCGATCGCGCACGCGAGCAGGACGACGGCGGCCGTGCCGCGGAACACCCAGCGGTCGTCCGGACGCCACGAACCCCAGATCGCCCGCAGTCGCCGCATGCACTCATCCTGTCGTGCGGGTCAACGGCCCGGCTACTGCGAACGCAGTAGTCGGGGGTACCACCGATCGGGGATCTGCCCGCGGCCCGTCCCCGGGACGATCGACACCAGGCCGGAACGATCCGGCACCGACCGGAGGTACCGCCATGACGCTGACCACGACGAACACCACCCCCATGACCTACGACTACTGCACGGTCGAGGTCCCACGGGGCAAGGACGCCCTGTACGCGGACACCTACCGCAACTTCGGCTGGACGCCCGACGGCTCGGACCGAACGGTCGGACCGACCCGCCGGCGCACCCTCGGCCTCCGCCGCGACCGTGCCGTCCGCTCCGTCGAACTGACCGAGCTCCAGCAGAACGCCGAGACCGCCCTGGCCACGATCGACGCCCTCGAACGGTCCCGCACGACCGCGGCGTCGGTGGTCGCGTACGCCCTCGGCGCGATCGGCAGCGTCCTGCTGGCCGCTTCGGTGTTCGCGATGCAGGACACCGTGGCCGTCCCCGACCTGCTCGGCGGGCTCGACCCGGTGACGGTGTTCCTCGTCGGAGCCGGCGGCCTGGTCAACTGGGCGATCGCTCCCGTGGCCTTCCAGCTCGTCCGCGCGGCGCGCACCAAGCGGATCCGTCCGGCCGTCGACCGCCAGTTCGACGTCGTCTACGGCGCGTGCGAGGCGGCCAGTCGCCGCCGGACCGCCTGAGCGCGGCCCGCGCCCGATGACGAACACCACCGCCCGGGCCGGCGCTGTCCTGCACGCGCCGGCCCCCCGCCACCTGGAGACCCGGGTGCTGTACGCACCGACCGCGTTCGTGCCGCTCCACCGGCACACGCTGGAGCAGTTCGGATGGACGGTGACCGTGCAGGGCGGACGGCTCGGCACGACGTCCCTGCTGCTCCAGCGTCTGCGCACCCGCCCCGACCCGGCACGACCGCTCCTCGAGCGTCGTGCCGAGCGTGCACTTACCCGGATCGCCGCCCTCGAGCAGCAGCCCGCACGGCTCGCCGGTGTCGTCGACATCGCCGGTTCCGCGGTCGCCGTGCTGGCGGTCGCGCTCGGCGGTCTGCTCGCCCTCGGCGGGGACCCGACGCTCGTGCCGGTCCTCGTCGGTGCCGGCGTGTGGATCGCCGCCGTGGCCGCAGCGCCCGGCATCCGGTCGTGGCGCACCGAGCGGAACCAGACCGCACTCAGCCGCGAGTACGCCGCGATCGACGCGTGCACGCACCCACCGACCGGCCGGTGACCGCGACCGGGATACCGCAGACGCAGTACGCACCGCGCCCGGCGATCGAGCACCCTGGACCGGTGACCCGCACCCGCACCGAACACACCGCCCTGATCGTCGTCGACCTGCAGGCCGGGACCGCGCCGTACCAGCGCACCCACCCCGTCGAGACCGTCGTGGCCAACGTCGAGACCCTCGCCCGCGCCACCCGTGGCGGCGGCGGCACGGTGGTGTTCATCCGCCACGACCCTGCCGCGACCCCGGCAGGCGCCACCCAGTACGGCGGCGGCCCCCGCCCGGCTCCGGTCGCCTACGGCTCCCTGCTGCTCGAACGGGCCGACGCCGACGGCAACCTGACCCGCGGCGGGTGGAGCGCCTTCGCCGGCACCGGCCTCGACGAGCGGCTGCGCGCCGACGGCGTCACCGAGGTGGTCGTGGTCGGCCAGGCGACGGCCTTCGGCGTCGAGTCCACGGCTCGGGCCGCGTACGACCTGGGCTACGACGTCGTCCTCGTCGAGGACGCCACCAACGACCCGGACCCGGACGCCCACGCCGCCCGGTTCCGGTCGGTGTTCCCCGCCCTCGGCGTCGTCGTGCAGACAGCCGACCTGGCGGGGCCGGGCGCGGCCTGAGCGGCAACCGGGCGGCGGACGGGAGGCCCGTGGCGCGCCCGCCACGTGCCTCGCGTCCGTCACGTGCACCGTTCAGGGCCGACCCTGTAGGACGGACGGAGCCGAGCGCACGCTCGCCCCGACCCGAGGAGCACCCATGGCCGCGAAGACCATCGTCATCACCGGCGCCAGCGACGGCATCGGCGTCGCCGCTGCGCGGGAGCTCGTCCGCCGCGGGAACGAGGTCGTGGTGGTCGGTCGCAACCCCGCGAAGACCGAGCGGGTCGCCCGCGACCTCGGCGTCGACCACTTCGTGGCCGACTTCTCGGACCTGTCCGCCGTCCGGGGGCTCGCCGACGACCTGCTCGAACGCTGCCCCCGGATCGACGTGCTGGCCAACAACGCCGGCGGCATCTTCAGCGCGGGCCGCCAGGTCACCGTCGACGGTCACGAGCTGACGTTCCAGGTCAACTACCTGGCGCCGTTCCTGCTCACGGAGCTGCTGATGGACCGGCTCGTCGCGTCCGGCGGAACGGTCATCAACACCTCGAGCGTCGCGAACAAGCTCTTCGGCCGCGTCGACATCGACGACCTCGACGCCGAGCGGCACTTCCGGGCCACCAAGGCCTACGGCGACTCGAAGCTCGAACAGATCCTGTTCACCAAGGAACTCGACCGCCGGTACCGCGACCGAGGTGTGACGTCGACGGCGTTCCACCCCGGCACGATCAGCACCGGGTTCTCGAACGACAAGACCTCGCCGATGTACCTCGTGTACCACACGCCCCTGCGCCACGTGTTCCTGACGACCCCGGAGAAGGGTGCCGACACACTCGTGTACCTGGCCGACAACACCCCCGGTCGCGACTACCCGACCGGCGAGTACTACGTGAAGCGCAAGGTGGCGGCACCGAACGCGCAGGCCGAGGACGCCGACCTGGCCCGAGAGCTGTGGGACCGGACCGTGGCGATGCTGCACGCGGACTGACCGGGCGCGCTCCGCGATGGGTCGTCGGCGCGCTACGCGTCGGTCTCCGGCGCAGGGGTGACCGGCGGCTGCGCCTGCCGCAGGCCGGTGACCAGCAGCGTCACGATCGTCCGCACGTCGTAGTCCGGGTCCTGGGGGCTCCACGCGACCAGGTCGCCGACGGCGCGGAGCAGCTGGTACGGCGACACCGACGCGACCACCTCGCCCGATGCGCGAGCGGCGTCGAGCATGCCGCCGAGCAGGGGGACGAGCTCGTCGACGAACAGCGTGTGCAGCGCGGTGAAGCCGTCGGCGTCGCCCTCCCACACGCGCGCCAGGCCGTGCTTCGTGCTGAGGAAGTCGACGAACTGGTGCACCCAGCGCAGGATCGCGTCGAACGACGTCGGCGCCGAGTCGAGCAGCACGGGGCCGGCCTCGGCCAGGGCCTCGATCTGGTGCCGGTAGACGGCGACGACCAGGTCCGAGCGGGTCGGGAAGTGCCGGTAGAGCGTACCCACTCCCACGCCGGCGGCGGCGGCGACCTCGCGCACCGGCGCACCGACGCCGGACGCGGCGAAGACACCGGCCGCGGCGTCGAGGATCGTCCGCTCGTTCCGTTCGACGTCGCGGCGACGCCGGGGCGGCGCGGTGTCGTTGGACGGCGTGCTCATCCCCCGATCATCGCACGGTCTGCGCGCGGAACGGAACGACGATCCGTTTCGCTTGCAATCCGGAGCGCTGTTCCGTATCGTTCCGGAACGTCGCTCCGTTTCGAGTGACGACCGCTTCCGGAAGGACCCCCGATGCCAGCAACAGCAACGCTCCCCCAGGTGATCAGCGTGCGCCCCGTCACCCTGCCCGCGCCGTCACGCGGCCACGACCTCGAGGTCCGGATCACCGCCCCGACCACGGGCACCGACCTGCCCGTGATCGTCTTCGCCCACGGCTTCGGGCAGTCGATGACCGGCGGCGACCCGCTCGTCGACCACTGGACCGCCAACGGGTTCGTCGTCGTCCAGCCCACCTTCCTCGACTCGACGGGCTACGGCCTGACGCTCGACGACCCCCGCTACGCGACGATCTGGCAGACCCGTGTCGACGACCTCGAGCGGGTCATCGACGACCTCGACGTCCTCGTCGCCGCCGTCCCCGGCCTCGCCCGACGTGTCGACCAGGCGAGCCTCGCGGTCGCCGGGCACTCGTGGGGCGGCCAGTCCGTCGGCATGCTCCTCGGTGCCCGGGTGATCGGGGCGGACGGACAGCCCGGCGAGGACCGCACCGACCACCGCGTGCGAGCCGGGGTCCTGCTCGCCACCACCGGGTTCGGTGGAGCCGACCTGACGCCGTTCGCGCAGGAGCACTTCCCCTTCATGAGCCCGGACTTCAGCCAGTTGCGCACCCCGTCGCTCGTCGTCGCCGGGGACCACGACCAGTCCCGGCTCTCCACGCGCGGGCCGGACTGGTTCACCGACGTGTACCACCACAGCCCCGGCGCCCGGCACCTGGTGACCGTGCACGGCGGGGAGCACCTGCTCGGTGGCATCCAGGACTACGCGTCCACCGCCACGACCGACGAGAGCCCGGAGCGCGTGGACCTGGTCCGCCGCACCACCACGGCGTTCCTCCGGACCGCGCTCGGGCTCGACGACGACGCGTGGTCCGCGACGGCCAATGCCATCGCCTCTGCCGAAGCCGGCGACGCAGTCGGCCACATCGACTCGAAGGAGGACCACTCGTGATCACCGACCAGCACCCGCTCCCCACCCCCTTCACCGCATCGTCCACCGCCACCGACGTCCTCGACGGTGTCGACCTGACCGGCCGGGACGTCGTCGTCACGGGCGGTCACGGCCGCCTCGGACGCGAGGCCAGCCGCGCCCTCGCAGCCGCCGGCGCCACGGTCACCGTCGCGTCCCGCGACACCGACCGCGCGAGCGCCGCCGTCGCCGGCATACCCGGGGTCCGGGTCGAGCAGCTCGACCTGACCGACCCGGCGTCGATCGACGCCTTCGCCGCACGCTGGACGGCCTCCGGGCGCCCGCTCCACGCCCTGGTCAACAACGCCGCGATGCTCTTCACGCCGGACCGGCGGCTCGACGCCCGCGGCAACGAGCTGTCGTTCTCGACGTCCCACCTCGGGCACTTCCGGCTCACGCGGGCGCTCCTCCCCTCCCTTCTGGAGGCCCGTGGTGCGCGGGTCCTGAACGTCACGTCCGGCGCCGCCCGCTTCGGGCAGATCCGGTGGGACGACCCGGCGTTCGCCAGCGGCTACGACGCCGCTGCGGCCTACGGGCAGGCCAAGCGGGCGAACGTGCTGTTCGCGGTCGAGCTGGACCGCCGGTACGCCGACTGGGGCATCCGGTCGTTCGCCGCGCACCCCGGGGTGGTCATCGGCCCGGGCCCTCACGACGACTCTCGGATCGCCTCGTACCGCGAGCAGGGGCTGGTCGACGACGACGGTTCGACGGTGGTCGACCCCGAACACGGCAAGAAGACGATCGAGCAGGGGGCGGCGACCCTCGTGTTCGGTGCCGCGAGCCCGCTGCTCGACGGCGTCGGCGGGGTCTACCTGAAGGACAGCGACGTCGCGGTGATCGACGACGAGGTCCGGCCGCTCACCGCGGACAGCATCCCGTCGGACGCGAACTCGGCGATGCTCGACGCCGACGACGCCCGGCGGCTGTGGGAGGTCAGTGTGCAGCTGACCGCCTGAGGGCGTCGTGCCCGCTGGTAGCGTCGTTCCCATGACGCGACCCCGAGGGACCGCACCACTCATCGTCGGCCTCGGGGGCGCTGCCGCCGGTGCTCTCCTCGGGTACTGGGGTGGCACCCTGATGCTCTCCGGCGGCCGCGAGGCCACGGTCGGAGACGGCCTGCCGCCGTACTCGCTCGTGGTGGTGGTCATCGCCGCGATCATCGGCATCGGGGTCCCGCTGGTGGCCATCGGCTGGTACTTCCGGCAGAAGGTCTCCCTGGCCGGTCAGCCCCACCGTGTGCAGGCGCTGTGGCTCGGCCTCGTCTGGGGGACCATCGCGATGCTGCTCGCCGGAAGCCTGAACGGCATCGCGAGCCTGCTGCCCGGCGGCCTGATCTGGCCCGGGCTCGTCGAGGAGTTCCTGAAGCTCCTGGTGCCCGTCATCCTGCTGCTGTCCTCGCGCACCTACCGCTCCCCCAGGCTCGGCGCGTGGTTGGTGCTCGTGGCCGCCGCCTGGTTGGGGTTCCTCGAGGGCATCAGCTACATCATCACCTCGCTCGACCCGATCCTCGACGGCGCGGAGGCTCCGTCCGATGCGCCGTTCGTCATGATGATGGACGTCATCGTCCGCATCATCGCCGAGGTCTCGCACCCCCTGATCACCGTCGGCGCAGCGGTCCTGATCTGGCTCGCCGCGAAGACGCTGCCGACGGGCAGGGCGATCGGTGTCGGCGTGCTCGCGTACCTCGGCGCCGCCGCGATCCACGGCCTCAACGACGCCGTGATCGACGGGCCGGTCCGCGACTGGAACGTGCCGGTCAGCATCGTCCTCGAAGCCCTGTACGTCGTCGCGGTCTTCGTGTTCTGGTTCCGGCCGCAGGTGCGGCGGCTGCAGGGCGACGGCTCAGCACACCGATGACCGGTTCGGCCGGTAGCTTCTCTTCTGGTGCAGACGAGATGCACCGCAGGGCGATGCAACGCACGAGGGGACACACCATGGCCACAGAGGCTCGACGCTACGGCAGGGCGATCGAACGGCAGGACGGTCGGGACTTCCCGTTCTACGACGGCGACCCGATCCGGATCCCCGCGTGGCAGTGGGTGACGATCGTCGTCGCGTGCGTGGCCGCCATCACGGTGCTGAGCTTCTACCCGGCGGCGGACAACATCCAGTCGCTCGTGCCACGGTTCCTCTTCACCGCGATCATGCTCGCCGTCCTCATCGCCTTCACGAGACGACACTGGGCGCGCATCTTCCAACGCACCACTGCACGCGACTTCGGCACCATGATCGTGTTCGCGATCCTCAGCCTCATCGTGTCGTTCACGGTCGGGATCATCGTCAAGGCGATCTTCGGCACCAACGCCAACACCGCGGCCGACGGCATCCACGGCGCGGGTGAGATCGTCGCGTTCTACGTCGGGACCGCGATCCAGCTGTTGGGCGAAGAGCTCTTCACGATCCTGCCGTTCCTGGCGGTCATGGCGCTGTGCCACCGCATCGGACTCACCCGCACCCAGGGCATCCTCATCGCCTGGCTCGCGACTGCGATCTGGTTCGGTGCAGCGCACCTGCCGACGTACGGGTGGAACTTCGCGCAGGCGTTGCTGATCATCGGCGTCGCACGTCTGGTCCTCACCCTCGCCTACATCCGCACGAAGAACATCGCGGTCAGCACCGGCGCGCACATCATCAACGACTGGGTGCTCTTCACCGCCGCGATCATCGGGGCGACAGCGAGCGCCTGAACGGCGCTGCGGTCGTCGGCTGACCTGGTCAGCGTCAGCGTCAGCGGTGCGGAGTGCGCTCGGCGAGCTGGCGCAACCGTTCCTCGGACACCGACCCAGGTTCCGCTGTCCACAGCACGATCAGCTGGTCGTGGTCCATCGCCGACGCCAGGATCTCCCAGTCGAGCTCGACCGTACCGACGACCGGGTGACGCAGGGTCTTCCGCCCGGTCCCGCGACCGGCCACGGCGTGGGCAGCCCAGATCTCCCGGAACTCCGGGAAGTCAGTCGACATCCCGTCGACGACCCGGCGGAGCTCGGCGTCGTCGGGGTACCGCGCGCTGTCACCCCGGAGCTGGGCGATGGCGAGTTCGACCACCTCTGACCAGTCGGCGTACAGGGCTCGCATGGCCGGGTCCGCGAACAGCAGGCGGATGAAGGTGCGGTCCGCCGTCGGGATGGCCCCGAAGTCGGTGATGAGCGCGGCACCGAGCCGGTTCCAGCCGATGATCCGCGTCAATCGTCCGAGGACGAACGCAGGCGTCGTCGCGAGGTCGTCCAGCGCGCGTTGCAGCGCCGGTTGCACCGTCTGCACGCGCGGCAGTGGCGGAGCGGCCTCAGCCTTCCCGGTGAGGTCGGTCAAGTACGCCCGGTGCTCGTTCGTCAGACGCATCACGTCGGCGAGGTCTGCCAGGACCGGAGCGGACACCGCGATACGGCCTTGCTCGATGCGCGTGTAGTACTCGACGCTGATCGACGCGGCCTGCGCGACTTCCTCCCGACGGAGGCCCGGCACACGTCGCCTCACGTCCGCAGGGATCCCGAACGCCGCCGGGTCGAGTTCCGCACGCCGAGCACGCAGGAAGTCACCGAGCTCTGCTGCGCGCACGTCGATCGCCACGTCGGGCAGTCTGCCACCGGCCGGAGGGGGGAGGGATCCGTGCCCTCCACAGCGCGGGCGCCGGCTGGCATCGTCGGGGACATCCCCGACCACGAAGGAGCCACCATGAGAGCGTTCGGTCTGACCGAGTACGGAGCACCCGCTGTGCTGCACGAGGTGCAGCTGCCAGAACAGCACGCGGGACCGGGCGAGGTCCGCATCCGGGTCCGCGCCGCTGCCGTGAACCCCGTCGACGCCATCATCCGATCCGGAGGGTTCGCCGGCAACGACCGTGCGATCGCCGAACCCGTCGTCCCCGGCACCGATGTCGCCGGCGTCGTCGACGAGGTCGGCCCGGAGCAACCCGAGGGGTTCGACCTGGTCGTCGGGGACTCCGTCACCGGGTTCGTCGTGCCGGACGGGAGCCACGGTGGCTACTCCGAACGGATCGTCCTCCCGAGCCGCTCGGTGACCCGGATGCCGTCGAACGGCTCGTTCGCCCGAGGGGCGGCGTTCCTGTCGAACGCACTCACTGCGGAGATCACCCTCGAACGCCTCGCCCTGGAGCCCGGCCAGACCCTCGCCGTGACCGGCGCCTCAGGCGCCGTCGGCGGGTACCTGGTGCAACTCGCCGCCGCGCGCGGGATCACCGTGATCGCCGATGCGCGTCCCGTCGACGCAGAGCGCGTCCGCGGCCTCGGCGCGGCGGTCGTCCTCGACCGAGACGCGGACTTCACCGCAGGGGTCCGGGACGCCACGAACGGTCGCGGTGCCGACGCGGTCGCGGACCCAGCGGTCCTGACCGACCAGGTCGTCGACGCTGCTCGCGACGGCGGGCAGGTCGCGTTCTACCTGCCGACCGACGTCGACCCGGGCCGCGGCATCAGCGTGTTCGTGTCCTACGTGATGCGCTCGAACCTCCGACACGATGCCATCGAGCGGCTCGCCCGATCCGTCGAGCGCGGCGAGCTCACGGCCGACGTCGCCGATGTCGTCCCCGCTGCCGACGCTGCCGCCGCCCACGAACGGCTCGAACGGGGCGGTCTGCGCGGCCGGCTCGTCCTCGAATTCTGATCCCTACGATCCCCCGAAGGAACAACGCATGGACACCACCGCAACCCTCCCCGCCGTCGGACAGACCTGGCTCGCTGACCTCGGCCCGGACACCCCCCTCGGACACTTCACCGTCGAGATCACCTTCGACACGGAGACCCAGGTCACCTTCCACGTCACCGGCGGTGCCATCGCCGGACGGACCGAGACGATGCCGTACACGACCACGAAGGTGCGGGACGGGCTCTACGTCGTCCGGTGGACGGAAGTCGACGCGGGCGACCACGTCACCCACATCGAGGACTACGACGCCGGGACCTGCATGGCCAGCTCCGTGGTGGGCGGGGAGTTCATCCAGCTCAGCGGCACCTGGACACGCGTCCGCTGAGCGTCGCGCTCACCACCAGAACGGCGCTTGCGGCTGGTACGGCGCCTCGATCGCGGCCACTTCGTCGTCGGTGAGGTCGATGTCGAGCGCGGCGACGGCGTCCTCCAGGTGGTTCGGCTTGGTCGCGCCGACGACGGGTGCGGAGACGACCGGGTTCCGCAGCACCCAGGCGAGCGCGACCTGGGCCATCGGGACGCCCCGGTCCTCGGCGATTCGCTGCACCGCGTCGATGACGGGTCCGTCGGCATCGGAGTCGAACGCCTTGGCGACCTCGTCCACGCTCGAGCGTGCCGTCTCGACGCCGCGTGGGCGGGTGAGCCGCCCCTTCGCGTTCGGGGAGTACGGAACGAGGCCGACGCCCTGGTCGACGCACATCGGGATCATCTCCCGCTCTTCCTCACGCTTGAGGGCGTTGTACTGGTCCTGCATCGTCGCGAACGGCGTCCACCCGTTCACCGTCGCAGCGGTCTGCATCTTCGCGAACTGCCAGGCCCACATCGACGAGGCGCCGAGGTAGCGGACCTTGCCCGCCCGCACCAGGTCGTGCAGCGTCGCCATGGTCTCCTCGACCGGGGTCTCCGGGTCGAACCGGTGGATCTGGTACAGGTCGATGTAGTCGGTGCCGAGGCGGGAGAGCGACGCGTCGACCTGTTCGAGGATCGCCCCGCGCGAGAGGCCCGAACCGCCGGGGCCGTCGTGCATCTTCCCCGACACCTTCGTCGCGAGGACGATGTCCTCACGTCGTGAGAACTCGCGGACCGCGCGCCCCACGAACTCCTCGCTCGAACCCTGCTGGTAGACGTTCGCGGTGTCCCAGAAGGTGATGCCGAGCTCGACCGCCTGCCGGAAGAACCCGCGGGCGGCGTCCTCGTCGATGGTCCAGGAGTGCAGACCCCGAGCGGGGTCGCCGTAGCTCATGCAGCCGAGGGCGAGACGACTCACGACGAGTCCGGTCGATCCGAGACGGGTGTGGTGCACGGTGTCCTGCTTCCGGTGGTGTGCGGCTGCGGCGACGGACGACGCCACTGGACGGGGGTCGTTCCCGCGTCACGTTCGACCCTAGGGAAGAGGAGCCGAGCACGGGGTGCACCAGTGGGGCACCGCTGTGGCTCAGGCCGCCGCGGGCGCACCCTTCTCGACGGCGGCCAGGCCGTTGAGGGTGCGCGGGTAGCCGATGTACGGCAGGAGCGCCGTGAGCACGTCGAGCATCTCGGCGCGCGTGTTGCCGACGTTCTGGTTGGCGGTGACGTGCGCGGCGACCTGGCCGTCCGCTCCCCCGAGCGCGACGAGCACCGCGAACGTCAGGAGTTCTCGCTGCCGGACGTCGAGACCGGTCCGCGTGTAGTAGTCGCCGAAGCAGTTCGCGGACAGGAACCGCTGGAAGCGCGCCGCATCGCTCGGGGCGTTCGCGTACATGGCGTCGACCGTGTCACCACCGACGATCTCCCGCTGTGTCGCGATACCGCGCTCGGTCCGGTCCGCAGCGGTCGTGGTCGCCTGCGACCGGAGCCGTGGTGCGGTCCCGCGCGCGGTCAGCACCTCGTTCACCGCCGCCAGGAAGCCCAGGCTGCGGCCGATCCCGACGTAGGCGCCGGCCTGGTACACAACCTCCTTCACAGCGACCGGTGACACACCGGCGTCGAGCGCAGCGTCGAGGAGCACCCGGAACGGTTCGGCGGCACCGACGGCGACCAGGGCGCCGAGCTGGTACTGCAGGCGATCGGTCGCGTCGAGTGCGCTCTCCGCGACCGTCTCCGTGAAGGTGAACGCTCCGATGCGTTCGACGAACTCCGGGTCCGTCGTGCTGAATGCTCCGAGCAGCGCATCGTGCTCGGCGTTCGTGGACTGGTTCGTCGTCATCGGTGTTTCCTCCGCTGTTCCGTGGGTCACTCGCGTGGGTCGCTGACGAGCGAACACCGCACCGGACACGGCTGGGATGCACCGTCGAGAGGTGCTCCACGAGGGCATCCCTCGACCATCCACCCCCTCGTACGGTGGTGGAGCAGAGCACTGGCCCGACGAACAGGATGAACATGTCCGACTGGAACCCCGACACCATCGCGGCGATCGCCACCTCCGACGACCTCCACGTCAGCCCGTTCCGGGCGGACGGCACGACGTACGGCAGGCCGACCTGGATCTGGTCGGTCGTCGTCGACGACGACCTCTACGTCCGCGCCTACAACGGGCAACGTTCCCGCTGGTACCGCTCCGCGATCGAACAGGGCGCCGGCAGGATCAGCGCCGCAGGGACGGAGCACGAGGTGGTGTTCGAATCCATCGGCCCCGACCTGAACAGCCGGATCGACCTCGCGTACGAGACGAAGTACGCCGGCAGCCCGTACCTCCCGCCGATGCTGCAGGACGGCCCCACCTCGGCGACCGTCCGGATCAGTCCGCGCGCGTGATCACGCGCGGGGCGCGTTGGACGCACCACAGATCGGACGGGAGGCGCGGTGCCAGCTGACACCGTGCCTCCCGTCCGGTGTCCTGGCAGTGCACCCCGCGCCCCGGCGCGGCCTCGTAGGGTCGCCTCATGAGCACGAACCGCGACGACGTCAAGGACTTCCTCGTCAGCCGCCGTGCCCGGGTGCGCCCGGACCAGGTGGGCCTGCCCGGTGGGCCCAACCGGCGCGTGGCCGGGCTCCGCCGCAGTGAGGTCGCGATGCTCGCCGACGTCAGTGTGGAGTACTACTCGCGGCTCGAGCGCGGCAGCCTCTCCGGAGTCTCCGACGGCGTCCTGCACGCCATCGCCGGTGCGCTGCTCCTCGACGACGCGGAGCGCGACCACCTGTTCGACCTCGCACGAGCGGCGAACGCCTCCCCGGTCCGTGGACAACGCCGTGCAGCGACGCCGAAGACCCTGCGCGTCGGGCTGCAGTACACACTCGACGCGTTCACCGGCGGCCCGGCGTTCATCCGCAACGACCGACTCGACCTGCTCGGTGCGAACGCGCTCGGCCGGGCGCTCTACGCGGACCTGTTCCGGAAGGCGGAGCGGCCGAACCTCGCTCGCGCCGCCTTCCTGGACCGGGACTGGGCCGACGCGTTCCACCCGGACTGGGACGTCGCCGCCGACCAGAGCGTCGCGATCCTCCGCACTGCGGCCGGCCACGACCCCCACGACGAGGACCTGCAGGCCCTGATCGGTGAGCTCTCGACGCGCAGCGCGGAGTTCCGCGCGAAGTGGGGTGCGCACGACGTCCGTCGGCACGCCACGGGCGAGAAGCACTTCGTCCACCCCGTCGTCGGTGCCCTCGACCTGCACTTCGAGGCGTCACGGCTCATGAGCGACCCGCGCTTGAGCCTCCTGCTGTACAGCGCGGAGCCGGGGTCACCGACCGCTGACGCGCTCCGCCTGCTCGGGTCCGTCGCCGCGACGGAGCAGCGCGACACCGCCGAGCGCCCTGGGACCGACGTCCGGAGCTGACGCTGCATCGTCGCCCGCGGTCACTCGGTCCTGATGCGGATCGCTGCGAGAGCAGCGACGAGGAGCACCACGGCGGCGACCACGAAGCTGGTCTGCGTCCCGACGACGAACTGCGACCGGTCGGCCAGGAACGCCCCGAAGACCGCGATCGCCACCGCCCCACCGACCTGCCGGAAGGTGTTGAACACCGCACTCGCCGTCCCCGACCGTTCAGCGGGGACGCTGGCGAGGACGACCGACGTCGCGGGCGGCATCGCGACCGATCCGCCCGCGCCGGTCAGGATCGTGCACACCGCGACCGCGACGACCGAGTCGAGGGGCGCGAGCACGATCATCACGACGAGACCGAGCACCATCGTGGTGAGTCCCGCGACCACGGGGACCCGAGCGCCGAACCGGTTCACGAGGGTGCCGCTGACGACGTTGCCGACGATGCTGAACGCTGCGGACGGCAGGAACACCAGCCCCGCGGCCAGGGGGGACAGTCCGAGGTGCTGTTGCAGGTAGAGACTCAGGACGAAGACGCTGCCGAAGTTGCCGACCATGAACGCGAACCCGACGCCGAGCGCGATCCGCATCCCACCGGAACGGAACAGGTCGAGCGGCATCATCGGGTTCCGACCGTGGGCTTGCACGAGCAGGAACCCGACGACCGCGGCAGCAGCGACGAGCAGTGCGACGACCACGTCCCAGCGGCCGAAGCCGGACGCACCGCCTTCGATGAGCCCGAAGACGAGGCCGCCGAGCGCGAGCAGGGCGAGGACCTGACCTGCCGCGTCGAACCGGGCCGCTCGTCGAGGCGACGGTGCCACCCGGACGAGCATCCCGAGCATCACGGCGCACACCGGCAGGTTGATGGCGAACACGAGGCGCCAGTCGAGCGTCGTCAGCGCGCCGCCGAGGATCGGCCCGACCGCCCCGGCGACCGCACCGCCGACGGCCCAGATGCCGAGGGCGTGCGCCCGCTCGCGCGCCTCGGGGAACGCCTGGCGGATGAGCGCCATCGAGGCGGGCAGCATCACCGCGGCGGCCGCGCCCTGGACCGCACGCGCCGCGATCAACGCGCCGAGCGACGGGGCGAGGGCACACGCGACGGACGCCACGAGGAACCCGGCGATGCCCCAGCCGATCGCCCGCTTCGCGCCGATCCGTTCGGACAGGTTGCCGGCGAACAGCAGCAACGAGGCGAACAGCAGCGTGTACGCGTCGATCACCCACTGCAACCCCGACGTGCTGCCACCGAGCTCCCGGCCGATCGTCGTCAGCGCGACGTTCACGATGAGGATGTCGAGCGTGATGAGGAAGAAGCCGAGCGAGGCGAGCACGAGCGTCAGCCGCGCGGCGCGGCGCGGGCCCTGCTCGGTCGGGACGTCGGCTGCGGTCGGAGCGGTCACGGTTCGATGCTCCCCTGGCCGTGCTCGTCGGGGGATGCCCTGACCGGGAACCCCTCACGCCAGACCGAACAGACATAGGATGTCTCACGCTCCCGACATCGCCGTCGCGGGCCGCCGCAACCGATCGGAGCACGTCGTGCACGAACCGCTCACCCCGCTGGACCCGACCACGCTGCCCGAGCCCGTGGACGTGTCGGACAACACCGCGGCCCTGGCCGCGGTCGACGCCGTCGTGCGCTCGGGTCCGTACGACGCGACCTGGTCGTCCCTGCAGCAGTACCGCGCACCGCTCTGGTACCAGGACGCCAAGTTCGGGATCTTCGTCCACTGGGGCGTCTTCTCGGTCCCCGCGTTCCGGAACGAGTGGTACTCCCGCGACATGTACCGCGCCGGGACGCCCGAGTTCGCGCACCACGTCGAGACCTACGGCCCGCACGACGAGTTCGGGTACAAGGACTTCATCCCCTCGTTCACGATGGAGCACTTCGACGCCGCGGCGTGGGTCCGGGTGTTCCGCGAGGCCGGCGCGCAGTTCGTCGTCCCGGTCGCCGAGCACCACGACGGCTTCGCGATGTACGACACCGACCGTTCCCGCTGGAGTGCCGCGCAGCTCGGGCCCAGGCGTGACGTGTTCGGCGAGCTCCTCGTCGCGGCGGACGAGGCATGGATGGTCCGCGGCGCGTCGTCCCACCGTGCCGAGCACTGGTTCTTCATGAACGGCGGGACGAAGACGCCGTCGGACGTGCTCGATCCGCGGTACACCGACTTCTACGGTCCGGCGCAGCGCGAGGAGACCGCCCCGAACGAGCGCTTCCTGGAGGACTGGCTGCTCCGCACCGTCGAGCTCGTCGACAAGTACCGCCCGCAGGTGCTCTGGTTCGACTGGTGGATCGAGCAGCCCGCGTTCCAGCCGTACGTCCGGACCCTCGCGGCCTACTACTACAACCGCGCCGCCGAGTGGGGCCGCGAGGTCGTCATCAACTACAAGTGGGAGACCTTCGCCCCGGGCAGCGCCGTGTACGACATCGAGCGCGGAGCGATGGCTGGCACACCCGAGACCGTCTGGCAGAACGACACCGCGATCGCCAAGACCGCGTGGAGCTGGATCGAGGGCCACGACTACAAGACCGTGCGCGACCTGGTCGCCGAACTCGTCGACGTGGTCGCGAAGAACGGTGTGCTGCTGCTCAACACCGGGCCGAAGGCCGACGGCACCCTGCCCGAGGCCGAGGTCCGCATCCTGCGCGGCATCGGCTCGTGGCTCGCGGTGAACGGTGAGGCGATCTACGGCACCCGGCCGTGGACGATCTCGGGCGAGGGGCCGACCACTCGTCCCGCCGGCTCGTTCGTGGACGCCGACACGGTCGAGTACACCGCCGAGGACGTCCGGTTCACCACGCGCCACGACGTCACCGGCGACGCCGTCTACGCGACCCTGCTGGCCGATCCCGACGAGGGGTCGGCCCGCATCCGGGCGTTCGGGTCGGCCTCGGGCCTGCTCGGCCGCACCATCCGGTCCGTCGCCGTGCTCGGCCACTCCGGCGAGGTCGACTGGGAGCAGCGCCCCGAAGCGCTCGTGGTCGCGCTCGACGGCATCACCAGCGTCGACTCCGGTCCGGTGGTCCGAGTGCGACTCGCTCCGGTGGTCGAGCAGGAGCGGCAGGACTTCCTGCACCAGTGACCGGGGAAGCCGGCCCGGGGACGCCGGCGCGACGATCCGTCGCGGTCAGAACGGTGCGGCGCGACTACTCTGAGGCGGACGGTCGTCCGACGAGGATTGGGATGCTGACCTGAACTGGATCATCGCGAACTTCGGTCTCGTCTGGGGCCTCACCGTCACCCACGCGGGTCTCGCGGGCGTGCCCATCGTCCTCGGGTTCGTCGTGGCGGTGCCCTTGGGGTGGGTGGCGAACCGGTGGCAGGCAGTCCGATCGGTCATCGTCGGCGGCGGCAGTCTGCTCTACACGATCCCGTCCCTGCCGCTCTTCGTGATCCTGCCCTACCTGCTCGGCACCCGCATCACGGATCCGGTGAACATCGTGGTGGGGCTGTCCGTGTACGCGGTCGCCATCATGGTGCGGTTGGCAGCTGACGCGTTCGCCGCCGTTCCGGCGGACGTCGTCGACTCGGCCACCTCGGTGGGGTACTCCGCCTGGGGACGTTTCTGGACGGTCGAGCTCCCGTTGGCGGGTCCCGTCCTCCTCGCGGGGATGCGGGTGGTCTCGGCGAGCACCGTCGCCCTGGTCTCGGTCGGCGCCCTGGTCGGTTCCGCGAACATCGGGTTCCTGTTCACGGACGGGCGACAGCGTCAGTTCCTCGAGGAGATCCTGGTCGGCGTGGCAGCGAGTCTCTTCGTCGCACTGGTCTTCGACACCGTCCTGGTGGCGCTCGGGCGCGTCCTGATGCCGTGGTCGCGACGGATCCAGGTGCGGTCGCGTCGGTCGCGCCGTCGGGCCGCGCTGGCGACGATCGAACGGGGGGCCTGACCGTGCAGTTCTTCCTCCATGCCGTCGCCTGGCTCCTCGACCCGGCGAACTACCGCCCTGGCCTGCAGACCCCGCTCCCGATCCAGGACCGGATCGGCGAACACCTGCTGTACACGTTCATCTCGGTCGCCATCGCCGCCCTGATCGCGCTGCCACTGGGCCTGTACATCGGTCACACCGGGCGCGGGCGCAGCTTCGTCATCGCCTTCAGTGGCTCCATGCGCGCGCTGCCGACGCTGGGCCTGCTCGGCACCCTCTTCGTCATCATCGGGATGACCGTGCCGTTCACGCAGACCGCCTTCATCGCGTCCATCATCGCGTTCGTCGTCCTGGCGATCCCCTCGATCCTCGCCGGGGCGTACTCCGGTGTGGAGTCCGTGGATCCGCAGACGGTGGACGCCGCGCGCTCGGTGGGGATGACCGAGTTGCAGATCCTGCTCAAGGTCGAGGTGCCGCTGTCACTGCCGCTGATCATCGGCGGGATCCGTGCCTCGGTCCTCCAGGTCATCGCGACCGTCGTGATCGCGTCGTACATCTCGCTGGGCGGCCTCGGCGCGATCATCTCGACGGGCATCAGCCTGAACGACAACGACCTCATCCTCGGTGGTGCGTTGCTCGTGACGGTCCTCGCCCTCGTGATCGACGGCTTGTTCGCCCTCGCCCAACACCTCACCCGCCGCGGCCCCGAGGGGCAGACCCGCCGGCGCCGCACACACGTCCGCGCGCTGCCACTCCGGCGCCGCGCGGTGACGGCACTCTCCGTCGACGAAAGGGACCACTGATGTTCACAGCAGGCACCAGGACACGCATCCTCGCGGGTGTGATCGCGGTCGGGGCGATCGTGGCACTCTCCGGTTGTTCCACCTCAGACCCCACGAAGCCGGCGTCGGGCGGGGGCGACGGATCGGGCAGCACGCCGATCGTGGTCGGTTCGTTCAACTTCCCGGAGAGCGAGATCCTGGGCAACATGTACGCGCTCGTCCTGAAGGACGCCGGGTTCGACGTGACGACCAAGTTCAACCTCGGCCCGCGGCAGACCACGATCCCCGCGCTCAAGGACGGTTCGATCAACCTCATGCCGGAGTACAACGGCAACCTGCTGTTCTTCTACGACACCAAGGCCACCGCGAAGACGACAGCGGAGGTCGACGCCGCGCTGAAGACCGAGATCCCGAAGGACTTCCAGGTGCTCGAGCCGTCTCCGGCCGAGGACAAGGACGCCTACGTCGTGACCCAGGCCGAGGCCGAGGAGAACGGCCTCACGTCGATCGGTGACCTCTCCAAGATCGAGCCGTTCTCGCTCGGTGCCAACCCGCAGTTCGGCACCCTTCCGTACGGCATCCCCGGGCTCAAGTCCACGTACGGCGTGGACAAGGTCACGTTCAAGTCGATCGAGGACTACGGCGGGCCCGACACGGTCAAGGCACTCGTCGACGACACCGTGCAGGTGGCCGACATCTACACGACGTCACCCGACCTCGTGACGAAGAAGCTGCTCGTGCTGAAGGACCCCGAGAACCTGATCGCGTCGCAGAACATCCTGCCGTTCCTGAACAAGGACATCTACAGCGCGAAGCTCGCGTCGACGTTGAACAAGCTGTCCGAGAAGCTGACGACCGATGACCTCATCGAGCTGCGCAACCGTGTCGAGGGCAGCGAGAAGGCGCAGGCCGCGACCGCCGCGAAGGACTGGCTGACCAAGGAGGGGCTGCTCAAGTAGCCCGGGAACGACGCCGGGTGCGGCGAGGCGGGGCTGCGCGCAGGAGCACCCCGCCCGCCACGGCCGTCGGCTCCGCCTCCAGGATTCGAACCCGGACCTAACGGCACCAAAGGCCGTCGTGCTGCCATTACACCAAGGCGGAACGCACCCGTGGGTGCTCGTCCATCCTCCCATGACCGACGAGGCTGGCCGTCCGCCCCGGGTTCGGCCAAGATGGAGGGATGCCGCACCAGGACGAGGTCGACCGGATCGTCGCGGCGTGGGGGCGTGAACGTGCCGACCTCGACTTCGGCCCGCTCGAGGTCCTGTCCCGCGTCGACCGGCTCGCGCGGCACCTGGACCGCGCGCGGCGAGCGGCGTTCGACGCGGGTGACATGGAGCCGTGGGAGTTCGACGTGCTGTCGGCCCTGCGACGGGCGGGTGAGCCGTACGAGCTGAGTCCGAAGACCTTGCTGCAGCAGACCCTGGTGTCGAGCGGCACGATGACGAACCGGGTCGACCGTCTGACGGCGCGTGGGCTCGTGGGGCGTCGGACGGACCCGAAGGACGGCCGCGGCATCCTCGTGTCCCTGACGACGAAGGGCCGGGTCGCGGTCGACGCCGCCATCGCGGACCTGTTGACGGCCGAGCGGGACATCCTGTCCGGGGTGTCCGACGCCGAGCAGGACCAGCTGGCCGGGCTGCTCCGGCGGCTCATCCTGGGCCTCGGGGACTAGTCTCCGGCCCATGCACGCGATCACCCTGGCCGTCGCCGACGTCGCACGATCGGCGGACTTCTACCGCGCCCTGCTCGGGATCGAGGGCAGCGGCGTCATCGGCACCGAGTACCCGCCGACCGAGACCGAAGCGGGCGGCACCACGGCGATGTTCACCCTGGACGACGGTCTGATCGTCAGCGTCTACGGGCGGGACGACATGGCGAAGGACTCTGGTGTTGCCCTCGCCGACGGCCCCGCGGCGACGATCGGGCACTTCGTCGACAGTCAGGCCGACGCCGAAGCGTTCCTCGACCGGGCCCGGATCGCCGGCGCGACGATGCTCGCGGCGCCGTACACGCGGCCGTGGGGCATGTGGTCCGGTTTCTTCCAGGACCCGGACGGCCACCTGTGGGAGGTCGTCGCGAACCCCGGCGGCGGGGCCCCCGAGGACGCGAAGCCAGCCGAGTAGACCCGCTCAGACCCCGAGCAGCTCCGCGACCTCGAGCCAGCGCTCCTCGAGCTGCTCGATCTCGGCCTCGTGCGCCGCGAGCTTCGCCTGCAGCTCGCCGAGCCCGGCGTAGTCGGACTGGTCGTGGGTGGCGAAGTCGTCGAGCAGCTTCTTCCGGTCCGCTCCGACCTTCGCGATCTTGCGGTCCAGCGCCGACATCTCCTTCTCGGCCGTCCGACGCTCCGCGCCCGACAGCCCCGAGGCGGCCGCAGCCGACGCGCCGGGACCGGCCGGTGCACTGGACCCGGCCACGGCACCGGCCGAGCCGGTCCCGCCAGCGGTGTCGGGCCTCCCGGCAGACGCGGCGGCAGCCGCAGAAGCGGTCCCGCCACCGGTGCCGGCCGCACGCAGCCGCATGTACTCGTCGACGCCGCCGGGCAGGTGCCGCAGGTGCCCGCCGAGCACGGCGTACTGCTGGTCGGTGACGCGCTCGAGCAGGTACCGGTCGTGGGAGACGACCAGCAGGGTGCCCGGCCAGGTGTCGAGCAGGTCCTCCATGGCCGCGAGCATGTCCGTGTCGAGGTCGTTCGTGGGCTCGTCGAGGATCAGCACGTTCGGCTCGTCGAGCAGGATGAGCATGAGCTGCAGGCGGCGCTTCTGGCCACCGGACAGGTCCTTGACCGGCGTGGAGAGCTGCTCCGCCGTGAAGCCGAGACGCTCGAGCAGCTGCGCCGGCGTCATCTCCTTGCCGTCGGCGACGTAGCTCGTCTTCTTGCGGGCGACGACCTCGCGCACGCGGTCGTCCGCGAACTGCGCCAGATCGGCGAGCTGCTGGTCGAGGATCGCGACCTGCACGGTCTTGCCGGTCTTCACCCGGCCGCTCGTGGGCGCGAGCGTGCCGGAGACGAGGTTGAGCAGCGTCGACTTGCCGGCGCCGTTCGGGCCGAGGATGCCGGTCCGCTCCCCCGGTGCGATGCGCCACTCGATGCGGTCGAGGATCTGGGTGCCGTCGAACGAGACGCTGACGTCGAGCAGGTCGACGACGTCCTTGCCGAGGCGGGCGGTCGCCGTCTTCGCCAGCGCGACCGTGTCGCGGATCGGCGGGACGTCGTCGATCAGGGCGTTCGCGGCGTCGATGCGGAACTTCGGCTTGCTCGTCCGGGCCGGTGCGCCGCGGCGCAGCCACGCGAGCTCCTTGCGGGCCAGGTTCTGGCGGCGCTGCTCGCTGGCGGCTGCCTGCCGGTCGCGCTCGACGCGCTGCAGGATGTACGCCGCGTAGCCGCCCTCGAACGGGTCGACGACGCCGTCGTGCACCTCCCACGTGTCGGTCGACACCGCGTCGAGGAACCACCGGTCGTGCGTCACGACCACCATCCCGCCCTGGTTCGACGACCAGCGACGGTTGATGTGCTCGGCGAGCCACTGGATGCCCTCGACGTCGAGGTGGTTCGTGGGCTCGTCGAGGAACAGGACGTCCCAGTCACCGACGAGCAGCCGCGCGAGTGCCACGCGGCGGCGCTGGCCACCGGACAGTTCGTCGACGCTGACGTCCCACGGGATGTCCGACACGAGGCCGCCGATGACGTCGCGGATCTTCGGGTCACCAGCCCACTCGTGCTCTTCGAGGTCGCCGACGACGGTGCTGCCGACGGTCGCGCCCTGGGGCAGGATGTCGCGCTGGTCCAGGTAGCCGACGGTCAGCCCGCGGCGGTGCGTGACACGGCCGTCGTCGGGTTCGAGGCGCTGGGACAGCAGCGCGAGGAGGGTCGACTTGCCGTCGCCGTTGCGTCCGACCACGCCGATCCGGTCCCCCTCGTCGATGCCGAGGGTGACGTTGTCGAAGACGACCTTGGTGGGGAACTCGAGATGCAGGTTCTCGGCGCCGAGGAGATGAGCCACGCGTCAAGGGTAGGCGGCGTGGCGGGGTGGTCGGTGCGGGCGGCCGGTGCGGGGCGGTGATTCGGGTCGTGGGGCCGGGGCGGGGTCGGTCGCACGGTGCGGGCTTCGGCAGGTGGTGCGAGGTTGACCGCTCGGTGCGAGGTTGTAGCGGCGCACGGAGTGGGCAACCTCGCACCAGCCGACAGACCGCGCACGGTGCGTCGGCGCGTCGGCCTGGAGGCGCGGGTCAGCTCGGTCGCACGGTGCGGGCTTCTTCAAGTGGTGCGAGGTTGACCGCTCGGTGCGAGGTTGTAGCGGCGCACGGAGCGCACAACCTCGCACCAGCCGACCGACCGCGCACGGTGCGACGGCGCGTCGGTGCGACGGCGCGTCGGCGCATCGGCCTGGAGGCGCGGGTCAGCTCACCGGGGCCGGTTCGGCTCCGGCAGTCGGGCACGTCAGCTCGCGGGAGCGGCGTCGCCCTCGCCGGCGGCTTCCTTCGCGCGCTTCAGGCGAGCCTGCGCCTCCCAGTACTCGATCTCGCGCTCGAGTTCGGCGAGCTCCTGCTCCGTGCCGCTGATGCGCTTGGCGCCGTGGGCGTTCCGGGCATCGCCGAGGGTGGCGTACCGGTCCTCGTGACGGGCGGGTTCGATGTAGCGGCCGTGGTTCCGCTCGCCCGGGGCCCAGTCGTGGCCGATGGCGAACCACACGATGCTGCCGACGACGGGGACCAGGATCACGAGGATCACCCACGCGATCTTCGGGAGTCCGCGGATCTGGTCGTCGTTCTTGGTCAGGATGTCGATCAGGGCGAAGACCAGCAGGATGACGGTGATCCCGGGCAGCAAGACGCTCATGTTCGCGATTCTATGGATCCGCTTGGAGTCTCACCATGCCCCGAACGAGCGTCGCAGTTGCGAAGTCGCACAGGGTCGGCGTCCTACAACGCCGCGACCCACTCGTCCGTGCCGTCGGTGAACCGCTGGTGCTTCCAGATCGGCACCCGCTCCTTCACCAGGTCGACCAGCTCCCCGCACGCTGCGAACGCCTGCGCGCGGTGCGACGACGCCACCGCCGCGGCGAGCGCGACGTCCCCGATGCCGAGCGACCCGACGCGGTGCAGCACGGCGATCCGGACATCGGGGTGGGCGTCGGCGACGGTGCGGGCGACCTCGGCGATGACGTCGCCGGCGCTGGGGTGCCGCTCGTAGTCGAGCGCGGTGACGCCCTTGCCGCCGTCATGGTCGCGGACGACGCCGGCGAAGGTGACGACGGCGCCGTCCTGGTCGGTGGCGACGACGGCGGAGACCTCGTCGACGGTGATCCCCCGGTCGACGACGTCAGCGAGGACGACGCGCGCACCCGGGGCCGGCGCCGACACCGCGGTCATGACGCGCTCCGGGGCGCGTGGCCCTCGCCGTGCACCTGCGCGAGCACGTGCTCGAGCAATCCGTCGAGCACGGCCAGTCCGTCCGCCACCCCGCCGCGCGACCCGGGCAGCGTGACGATCAGGGATCCGCCGGTGCTGATGCCGGCGATGCCGCGGCTCAGCAGTGCGGTCGGACCTGCCCCCGCGAGCCCGCGACGACGGACCTCTTCGAGGACACCCGGCAGCTCCAGGTCGATGAGGGGTGCGACGGCCTCGGGTGTCCGGTCGGTCGGGGTGACGCCGGTGCCCCCGGTCGTGATGACGATCCGGGCCCCGGCCAGCAGTTCGGCGGTCACGGTCTCGGTGATCGCCCCGCCGTCGGGGACGATCACGGGCTCGGCGACGGTGCAGTCCCGCTCGCGCAGCCACCCCGCGATGACGGGCCCGGTGCGGTCGAGTGCCGGATCGACGGCGGCCTGCGTGGACACCACCACGACGGCGGCACGGCCCCTGGTCGGCTGCGAGGTCATCGGTTGCTCCAGTCCCCGGACCGACCACCGTGCTTCTCGAGCACTCGGACGTCCGTGATCGAGGCCGCCCGGTCGACGGCCTTCACCATGTCGTACACGGTCAGCGCGGCGACGCTCGCGCCGGTCAGCGCTTCCATCTCGACGCCGGTGCGCGAGGTCGTGCGGACCGAGACCTCGATCACCACGCGGTCGTCGTCACCGGTGATGTCGACCTGCACCCCGGCGATGGGGAGCGGGTGGCAGAGCGGGATGAGGTCGGAGGTCTTCTTCACGGCCATGATCGCGGCGATGCGGGCGGTGCCGATGACCTCGCCCTTCGGCAGGGAGCCGTCGAGGATGCGGGCGACGACGTCGGGGCGGGTGACGAGCGTGGCGGTGGCGGTCGCCGAGCGGTCGGTGACGTCCTTCGCGGACACGTCGACCATGTGCGCGGACCCGTCGGCACGCACGTGCGACAGCTCGGCCGCGTCGGACGGATCGGCCTGCTCGGACGGTCTCGACTGATCGGACGGACCCGACTGATCGGACGTGGCGACGGGTTCGGTCATCGGAGGCTCCAGACGGTCAGGACGTCACCGGGTTCGACGGCGTCGACCCCCACCGGGACGTGGACGAGGTGTGTGGCGGCGGCGTAGTGCGCGAGCAGGTGGGAACTCGGTCCACCCACGAAGTGGACGACCCCGTCGGCCACCCGGCCACGCCGCACCTGGTGCTTGCCTCCCGGTGACTGCGCAGCCGAAGCAGCGGGCAGGTGCAGCTCGGGGCGGTCGGCCGGCAGCCCGACGAGGGGTGCGAGCAGCGGACGGAGGAAGACCTCGAACGAGACGAGCGCCGACACCGGGTTGCCGGGGAACGACACCACCGGCACCGGTCGACCGGCGAGCTCCACGCTGCCGAACGCCTGCGGCCCGCCGGGCTGCATCGCGACCGGGGTGACGGCGAGCCCGCGGGGTTCGAGTGCCTGCCGCACGACCTCGTACGCGCCCGCACTGATCCCCCCGGTGGTGAGCACGAGGTCGGCCCACTCCCCCACGGCGTCGTCGAGCGCGGTGACGAACGCGTCGACGTCGTCGGGGACCCGGACCGCGCGGGACGAAGCACCGACCTCGGCGAGCGCCGCCTGCAGCGCGATGCCGTTCGCGTCGCCGATCGTCGCCGCGTCGGTGTCGGCGCCCTGCAGTTCGGACCCGGTCGAGACCACGAGCACCCGCAGGGGTCGACGGACCTGCACGGTGGCCACTCCGGCGGACGCGAGCGCGCCGAGCAGGGCTGGGGTGATCGGCGCACCGGTCGGAGCGATGGACGCGCCGAGGGCCAGGTCGCTGCCGGTCGCCCGCACGAAGGTGCCCGGCACGAGGTCAGCGGGCACCGTGACGTGCCCCAGGTCGAGCGCAGCGGGGAAGGACCCCGGCGACGTGGCCTCCACCGGGAAGACGGCATCGGCGCCGTCAGGGATCCGCGCGCCGGTCATGATCGGTGCCGCTGTGCCGGCAGAGAGCGGTGCGGGGACGACCCCGGCGGGGATGGGCGCGACGACCCGGACGTCCTGCCCGGCATCGGCCACCCGGACCGCGAAGCCGTCCATCTGGCTGTTGTCGAAGGGCGGCAACGGGACCGGTGCGGCAACGGGTGCAGCGAGCACGCGGTGCCCGTGACCGGCACGGCCGTCGCCGGCCAGGTCGTCGACCCGCCACGACGCGGCGCCGAGGCCCGCCAGGACCGGCGCGAGCAGCGCCGCCAGGTCGTCGCGGTGCTGACCGATCGTTCGCACAGGTGCCTCCGAACAGGGATGGTGTCGCCGCTCCCGGTTCGTCCGGGGCCGGCGTCAGTAGCGTATCCAGCGCGCAGACCGCGCCGACGACCTTTCGGAGGACCTGTGGAGAACGACGAAGCCGTGACGATCGGTGTCATCGGGGGCTCCGGCCTCTACCAGCTGTTCGAGGAGGGGACCGCCGAGGAGCTGGACGTGCCGACGCCGTTCGGTCCGACGTCGAGCCCGATCAGCATCGGCACGATGTCCGGACGTCGGGTCGCCTTCCTCACCCGGCACGGTCGTGAGCACTCCGTCGCCCCGCACCGCATCAACCACCGCGCGAACCTGTGGGCGCTCCGCTCCCTGGGCGTCCGCGCGATCGTGTCCTCGAGCGCCGTCGGTGGTCTGCACCCCGACTACGCCCCGGGCACCTTCGTCGTGACCGACCAGCTCATCGACCGCACCTTCGGCCGCGCGGACACGTTCTTCGAGGACGACGTCCAGCACCTGTCGTTCGCCGACCCGTTCGACCCGACGCTGCGGCGCGCGGCCGTCGACGCGATCGCCGCACTCGACGTGCCGTTCCGTCCGACCGGCACGTGCGTCGTCATCCAGGGCCCCCGGTTCTCGACGCGCGCCGAGTCCGTCTGGCTGCGCGAGGCCGGCGGCCACACCATCAACATGACGATGACCCCCGAGGTCCCGCTCGCCGCCGAGCTCGGCATCGCGACGGTCAACCTGTCGTTCGTCACGGACGCCGACGCCGGCCTGGCCCCGACCGAGGACGAAGCCGCCGCAGCGGCCGCCGACGCGGCCACGGCGGACGCGGCCGACACAGCCGACGACGCCGGCGCACCCGTCACCCACGCCCTCGTGATGGAGCGTCTCGCCCGCGCCAACGAGGTGATCGTCCGCGCCATCGGCGGGATCGTCGGCGCGATCCCCGCCGACTTCACGCCGCGCGAACTCGTCCCGGCGAGCGCCAGCGCCAGCATCGTGCAGACCCAGCCCACCGCCGCCAGCACGGGTCCCACCACCACCGCGGGCACCACCGCATGACCCGCCTGCTCGTCACCGGCGGCGCCGGCTTCATCGGCTCCGCGATCGTCCGCCGCGCGCTGGCCGACGGCCACGAGGTCCGCGTCCTCGACTCCCTGCGCGACGACGTCCACGGCGATCCCGGCGAGGTCGTGCGCGCCCACCAGCAGCAGGGCATCGAGTTCGTGCACGGCGACGTCCGTGACCGGGTCTCGCTCGACGCCGCGCTCGACGGGGTCGACGTCGTCTGCCACCAGGCCGCCAAGGTCGGCCTGGGCGTCGACTTCCAGGACGCCCCTGACTACGTCTCGTCGAACGACGCCGGCACCGCGTACGTCCTCGCCGGCATGGACCGGCACGAGATCGGCCGACTCGTCGTCGCGAGCTCGATGGTCGTCTACGGCGAGGGCGCGTACACGACGTCCGACGGCGAGCCCGTCCGGCCGCCGGCCCGCCGCCGCGAAGACCTCGACGCCGGTCGCTTCGACCCGATCGGCGCGGCCGGCCACCCCCTGCTGCCCGGTCTGATCGACGAGTCCGCCGCGCTCGACCCCCGGAACGTGTACGCGCAGACGAAGGTCGCGCAGGAGCACCTGGCCTCGAGCTGGGCGCGCGCGACGGGCGGCCGGGCGATCGCGCTCCGCTACCACAACGTCTACGGACCCGGCATGCCCGCGAACACCCCCTACGCCGGTGTCGCGTCACTGTTCCGCTCGGCGCTGGCCCGCGGCGAGGCCCCGCGCGTCTTCGAGGACGGCGCCCAGCGCCGCGACTTCGTGCACGTCGACGACGTCGCCGGAGCGAACGCCGCCTCGATCGCCGCGACCGCCGACCTGCCCGCCGACTCGTTCCGCGCGTACAACGTCGGCTCCGGCGTCGTGCACACGATCGGCGACATGGCCGCGGCGATCGCAGGCCCTGACGGTCCGCAGCCGGTCGTCACGGGCGAGTACCGCCTGGGCGACGTCCGGCACGTCACGGCGAGTTCTGATCGCATCGCCGACGAGCTCGGCTGGCGCGCCGAGGTCGACTTCGTGGCAGGCATGCGCGACTTCGCGACCGCTCCCCTGCGCAGCGCCGTCCGCTAGCCGGAACGCGTGAGCGGGTCGCTCGCCGCGAGCGACGCCTGAGAACGCGACCAGCCACCGGACGGGAGGCCCGTGGCGGCCGCGCCCGCGCCTCCCGTCCGCAGTCCCCGCCCCACGGCCGCGCTGGACGCCGTCGTCGCTGCAGCACGCCCCCTGGTGCGCGAGACGCCGCCGGATCCGGCGGCGTCTCGACGACACGACGGCGTCCTGCGACACCCCGACGCGCGACACGCGCGCATCCTGTCCCCCGTTCTGGGGACCAGGCGTGCGCCGAGCACGCGAAACGACCAGGACCCGGCAGTTTCCTGTACCCCGACGTGCGTCGTCGTGTTACGTCGAGTGCATGACAGGACAGACCCGTCGATCTGACGACCGGCACCGAATGACGGACATGAGTGTCGACGTCATCCTCCCGTGCCTCGACGAGGCCGATGCCCTGCCGAAGGTGATCGCTCGCCTCCCGGAGGGCTACCGCGCGATCGTGGTGGACAACGGCTCGACCGACGGTTCCGCCGACGTCGCCCGCGCCCACGGCGCCCTCGTCGTCACGGAACCGGTGAAGGGCTTCGGCTCCGCCTGCGCCGCGGGCGTCGCGGCCGCCACCGCCGACTTCGTCGCCTTCTGCGACGCGGACGCCTCGATGGACCCCGCCGAACTGCCGCCGCTCGTCGACCGGGTCGCGAGCGGCCGCGTCGACCTGGCGCTCGGACGACGTGTCCCGACGAGCAAGGGCGCGTGGGCGCCGCACGCCCGGTTCGCGAACCGCGTGCTCGCCGTCCTCATGCACCGTGCGACCGGCTACCGCCTGCGCGACCTCGGCCCGATGCGCGTCATGCGCCGCGAGGACCTCGTCGCCCTGGACCTGCAGGACCGCCGCAGCGGGTACCCGCTCGAGATGGTCCTGGCCGCGCACGCGGCCGGCTGGCGCGTCGACGAGTCCGACATCGGCTACGCGCAGCGCATCGGCGACAGCAAGGTGACCGGGACGCTCCGCGGCACGGTCAACGCGGTCCGCGACATGACCCGCCTGCTGCGCGCGTACCGCCGGGAGGCCCGTGTCCGGGTCGTCGCACCGGCGTCCGTCCGCCACGTGGCCGGCTCCACCGCCGCGACCGGTTCGGCGGCACGGCCCGACTCCGCACCCGTCCCCGCCTCGGTCGAGGGGACGCGCGCATGACCGCCGGCATCACCGTGGCCGTGGTCGCGAAGGAGTGCCTGCCCGGCAAGGTGAAGACCCGGCTGACCCCGGCGCTCTCCCCCGAGGGTGCCGCCCGCGTGGCGTCCGCGAGCCTCGCCGACACCCTGTCGACCGTCCGTGCCCTGCCCGCCGAGCGCCGCGTGCTGTTCTTCGACGGCGACGTCGTCCCGGAGTCGGCCGAGGGCTTCGACGTCCTCCACCAGCCGGGCGGCGGGCTCGACGAGCGCCTCGGGTTCCTGTTCGACGCGATCGACGGCCCGTTGCTGCTCGTCGGGATGGACACCCCGCAGGTGTCCGCCGACGCGCTCGCCCCGGTGTTCGACCAACCCGAGCGCGGCGCGTGGTTCGGTCCCGCAGAGGACGGCGGCTTCTGGTCGCTGTACCTGCAGGCCCCGACCGGTGACCTGCTGCGCGGCGTCCCGATGTCGCAGGACGACACCGGCGCCGTCCAGCTCGCCCGCTTGACCGACGCCGGCCTCGACGTCGGGCTGCTCGGCGAACTGCTCGACGTCGACACGATGCCCGACGCCGAACGCGTTGCCGAACTCGCGCCGGACTCCGGCTTCACCCAGGCACTCCGTGCCGAGACCGCGGGGAGTCTCCGATGACCAT
This sequence comes from Curtobacterium sp. VKM Ac-2884, assembly GCF_015350945.1. Classification (NCBI taxonomy): domain Bacteria; kingdom Bacillati; phylum Actinomycetota; class Actinomycetes; order Micrococcales; family Microbacteriaceae; genus Curtobacterium; species Curtobacterium sp. VKM Ac-2884. Next base: position 353,901 of record NZ_JADKSA010000005.1, on the reverse strand, counting down.
GCACGCACCCGTCTCCTTCGGCGCCGGCGGCGGCGAGCCGTACGCCCGGGCCCTGCGCTCGGACGGACGGCTCCGGCTGACCGACCCGGACCGCCCCGACGTCGTCACGACGATGGACGTCGGCCGGTGGAGCGCCGCGGCCGACCGGGTCGACCGCTCGCTGCTCGACGACGCCGACGGCCCCGTGATCGACATCGGGTGCGGCCCCGGGCGGATGCTCGTCGCCGCCCGCAACCGCGGCATCCCCGCACTCGGCGTGGACGTCTCCGCCGAGGCCGTGGCGATCGCGCAGCGGTCCGGTGGCACAGCGATCCAGGGATCAGTGTTCGACGCGGTCCCCGACGAGGGGCACTGGGACACCGCCCTGGTCATCGACGGCAACATCGGCATCGGCGGCGACCCCGCTGCGCTGCTCGAGCGCTGCGGCGAGATCGTCCGCGCCGGTGGCCGGGTCATCGTCGAGACGAACCCGGACCCCCTCGCCGATCGCGTCTACACCGCCCGCGTGGTGGACGCCGACGGCCACGAGAGCGCCGGGTTCCCCTGGGCCGAGGTCGGACTCGACGCGCTGCACCGGCACGCGGCGGACGCCGGGCTCGTGGCGCGGCAGAGCTGGACGGTCGCGGGCCGGAGCTTCTGCGAGCTGATGGCCTGATCACGCACGTTCGTGCACTTGTTTTGCATCATGCAAGACAGTCACGTACGGTCGAGCGCATGACGAACAGCACCTTCCCGCTCGGCGGCACCTTCGTGTCCGGACTCCGCAGCCGTGACGAGCGCGGGTCCTTCACCGGCACCCGCACCACCGACTCGGTCGGCACGTACACGGGCGCACCGATCACCGGGCGCCTCGGGCGCTTCACCGACGTGCAGCGTTCGCGTCCCGGCACCTGGACCGCCTCCACCCGCACGGCCACCGGCTCGTTCCGCACGGCGACCGGCTCCTTCCGCACCGCCTGAGCCGTGCCGTCGCCCCGGTCGGCGGACACGGCTCCGGCCGCGCTCTGCGGCCCGGGCTGTGCGCCGGCCGGACGCGTCCGGGTGCGCGATGCCAGGATGGACGCATGAACGACCGCGCCGGCACCCCCGCGACCGCAGACGACCTCGTCGACATCGACGCACTCGTCGCCGCCTACTACGACCGTGTGCCCGATGTCTCCGTCGCCGAGCAGCAGGTCGTGTTCGGCACGTCCGGGCACCGTGGCTCCTCGCTCGACTCCGCCTTCAACGACACCCACATCGCCGCGATCACGCAGGCGATCGTCGAGTACCGGCAGTCGCAGGGCACCGACGGCCCGCTCTTCATCGGACGCGACACCCACGCCCTGTCCGGCCCCGCCGAGCGCACCGCGCTCGAGGTTCTCGCCGCCAACGGCGTGCACGTCCTGGCCGACAGCGACAACGGCTACGTGCCGACCCCGGCCTTGAGCCACGCGATCATCCGCTACAACCGTGCCGGCAACCCCGACACGGCGGACGGCATCGTCATCACGCCGAGCCACAACCCGCCCCGCGACGGCGGCTTCAAGTACAACCCGCCGCACGGCGGCCCCGCCGACAGCGACGCCACGAGCTGGATCGCCAACCGAGCGAACGCGATCATCGAGGGCGGTAACGCCGATGTGCAGCGCACCGAGCACGCCACCCCCGACCGCTACGACTTCCTGCACACCTACGTCGCCGACCTCGAGAACATCATCGACATCGCCGCGATCAAGCGTGCCGGGGTGAAGATCGGCGCCGACCCGCTCGGTGGCGCATCGCTGCCGTACTGGAACCTCATCCGCGACCACTACGGGCTCGACCTGACCGTCGTGAACCCGGACGTCGACCCGACCTGGTCGTTCATGACGCTCGACTGGGACGGCAAGATCCGGATGGACCCGTCGAGCCCCTCGGCCATGGCATCGGTCCTGGCGCACAAGGACGAGTTCGACGTCCTGACGGGCAACGACGCCGACTCCGACCGGCACGGCATCGTCACGCCCGACGGCGGCCTGATGAACCCGAACCACTACCTCGCCGTCGCGATCGAGTACCTCTACGCACACCGTCCGGCCTGGCGCGACGACGCGGCCATCGGCAAGACCCTGGTGTCGTCGAGCATCATCGACCGCGTCGCAGAGTCGCTCGGGCGTCGCCTCTGGGGGGTCCCGGTCGGCTTCAAGTGGTTCGTGCCCGGCCTGATCGACGGGTCCGTCGCGTTCGGTGGCGAGGAGTCGGCGGGTGCGTCGTTCCTGCGCACCGACGGCACCGCGTGGACGACCGACAAGGACGGCATCATCCTGGCGCTCCTGGCGTCCGAGATCGTCGCCGTCACTGGCAAGACCCCCTCGCAGCTGTACGTCGAGCTGACCGAGCGCTTCGGCGACCCGGTCTACCAGCGCGTCGACGCCGCGGCCTCGAAGGAGCAGAAGGCACGCCTGTCGAAGCTCGACGGCGACGCCATCACCGCCGAGACCCTGGCGGGCGACCCGATCACCGCGAAGCTGTCGAAGGCGCCGGGCAACGACGCGGCCGTCGGCGGCGTCAAGGTCGTCACCGACAACGCCTGGTTCGCCGCACGACCGTCCGGCACCGAGGACGTCTACAAGATCTACGCCGAGAGCTTCGTCGGACAGGAGCACCTGGAGCAGGTGCAGCGCGAGGCCAAGGAGATCGTGGACGCCGCACTCGGCGCCTAGTCGACCACCCGCAGGACCCGCACTGGCGGCGGTCGAGGATCAGTCCTCGGCCGCCGCCAGTGCCAGTTCGCAGAACATCGCGTCGGCCCACGAGAACCACGGGCGCGAGAACTGCGCCGGGTCCTCGACGTCGAACGACTCGTGCATGTCGCCGGTCCCGCCGTCGGTCGCCACGAGCACGTCGAGCAGCTCCCGGCGACGCGCCGGCGACCCGGACACGAGCCCCTCGACCGCCAGGGCGATCGGCCACACCCGCTGCGGCAACGTGTGCGGGCTGCCGACGCCGGCCGCCGCGGTGCCGCTGAACCAGTACGGGTTCGCCGGTGACAGCACGAAGTCCCGCGTCGCCGCCCACACCGAGTGGTCGAGCACCGACGGCGCGGACAACGGCAGGGACAGCAGCGACGGGGTGTTCGCGTCGTCCATGCACAGCACGCCGCCCAGCCCGTCGACCTCGTAGGCGTAGACGTCCTCGCCCGCCGGCCCGGGCACGACGCCGTGCTGCCGGACACCGTCCTGGATGCTCGCGCGCAGCACGTCGGCGTCGTCCGCCAGACCGGTGTCGGACCAGACGTCCCGCGCGATCGCGGCGACGGCGAGCAGCGCCTCGGCGGCGAACAGGTTCGCGGGCACGTTGTAGCCGTACGTGCAGGCGTCGTCCGACGGGCGGAACCCGCACCACGTCATGCCCGTCACCGCGACCGGGGTGCCGCGGCCGTCGCGCTCGAGGGTCTCGGTCGGGATGGCCCCATCGCGCACGAACCGGTAGGCCGAGGCGTCGTGGTCCTGTTCGGCCCGCCACTGCGCCACGATCGTGCGGAACACCCGATGGGCCCGCTCGTCGAGCACCGCGGTCGACCCAGTCGTCCGCCACAGCGCGTGCGCGAAGGTCACCGGGTAGGCCAGGCTGTCGACCTCGTACTTCTGCTCCCACACCAGCGGGTCGGCGTTGCGGTCGTCGGCGTCGTAGTGCGCGCCGTTCGGTTCGCGGTTGAACGAGTTGGCGTACGGGTCGTGCTCGATCAGCCGGAACTGCCGCCGCACGACCGCCCAGAGCAGCTCCGCGAGCGCCGGGTCCTCCGCCACGAACCGCAGGTACGGGGTCATCTGCGTCGTCGAGTCGCGGAGCCACATCGCCGGGATGTCCCCCGTGATCACGAAGGCGCCGTCGTCGTCGAGCGAGATCGTGTCCCGCAGCGTGCGGACCAGCGCGCGCTCCACGCGGTCGCCGACCTCGGTGCCGACCGCGGCCCGGACCCGGTCGGCGGCAGCCACCAGCGTCGGCGTGATCTCCTCGAGCTGCGTCTGCGTCACGACACCCATCGCACTGACTCCTGTCCGTCGGTGACGCGGACGGTCCGCGTCGACCCGGGTGGATCGAGCACGTCGTCCGTCCAGCAGTCGAGTTCGAGCGGCCGTGCACCGAGCCGGAGACCAGCGTCCCACGTGCCGAGCGCATCGAGTCCGAGCGCGTACGCGGTGTCGACGGTCCCGCCGGCGGGCACGTCGACCGTCACCAGGGCGAGCAGTCGCCGTCGCCGCGGACGGACACCGGGTTCACGCCGCCGCCCCCACAGGGGCGCCGAGACCCGACGGTGCGCGTCCGACGTGTTGCGCAACGTCACCGGGACGGTCACCGTCCCCCCGGCCAGGAGGCGCACAACAGTCACCGCGTCGCTCCCCTCCGCCAGACGGACGTCCACCCCGCCACCCGGCCCGGGTGCACCGGTCACGGTCGAGCGGCTGGCCACGTCGACGTAGCCGCGTGCCGTCTCGAGGCGCTCGTCGTGCGCCACGGGCAGGACACCGTCGGCGCCGGGCCACGTCGCGGGGAGTCGCCCCTCGGCCGGGGCACCGAACAGCACGTCCGCGACGGCTCGACCACCGGAGGGCCCCGGGAACGGCACGACCAGCACGCTGTCCGCCAGGGCGAGCACCTCGGTCAGGACCCGCGGTCGACCGTCGACGACGACCGCGACGACCGGCAGACCGCTCTCGCGGGCGGCGCGGAGCACGTCGAGCTGCGCCTCGGGCACGGCGATCGAGGCCAGGTCGACCCCCTCGCCGTTCGTGGTGTCCGGTGCCGGACCGCTGACGGCGCCGTTGTCCTCGAAGCCGTCGTCGTACGCGCGGCGGCTCGAGCCACCGAGCACCACCACGGCCACGTCGGCGCCGAGGAGTGCCGTGCGGACTGCGAGGAGCCCGTCGGGGCCCGGCAGGGGCTGTCGGAGCCCGCTGCCCCGGGCGGTGCGGATCCGGGCGGGGCCGAGCCGGTCCTCCAGGGCGGAGCGGACGGTGGACGCACCGGGGTCGTCGGGCGGCCGCGGAGGTGAGTAGTCGCCGAGCAGGGCGTCGACGTCGTCGGCGTTCGGGCCGACCACGGCGACGACGGCGTCGGGTGCGATCGCGGGCAGCGCTCCGCCCAGGGCGACCACGGCGCGGCGGGCGGCACGCTCGGCGAGCGCGACGGTCGCGCGCTCCGGTGGCGCGGCGTTCTCGACCGGGCCTGGTGCGGGTGCAGGTGCAGGTGCAGGTGCGGGTGTCGCTGGTGGTGCTGTGGGTGTCGCGAGCAGGCCGACGCGGCGCTTGAGGGCGAGCACCCGGTCCACCGCGCGGTCCAGGTCGTCGGTGCTGACCAGACCCCGGTCCAGTGCCTCGTCGAGGTGCGTGTACGCCTCGTCCCACAGGCTCAGGTCGACCCCGGCACGGAGTGCGAGCGCCGCCGCCGAGGCCGGGTCGGGGGTGACGTCGCGCAGCCGGTCGATGGCGGTGCCGTCGGCCATCACGAGCCCGTCCCAGCCCCAGGTGTCGCGGATCGTGGTGGTGAGCAGGTCGCGGTTGCCGCAGCACGGCACCCCGTCGACGTCGTTGTACGCCGCCATGAACCCCGCGACGTGTTCGCGTGCCGCGGCGAGCGCCGGCGGCAGGTGCACCTCGGCGAGCTCGCGGCGGCCGATCGGGGCACCGGAGCCGTTCCGGCCGCCGATGCCGGCGCCCTGTCCGGCCAGGTGCTTCGCGACGACCGCGACGTGTCGGTCGTCGATCGGGCCCGGGCCGCCGCCCTGCATCCCCCGGACGGTGGCGGCGACCATGATCGCGGTGAGCGCGGCGTCCTCCGACCAGCACTCCTCGCTCCGACCCCACCGGGGGTCGCGCAGGACGTCGAGCCCGGAGACGAGGGCGACGTGGGTACCGCGGGCGCGGACCTCGGCGGCGATCGCGGCCGCGAGGTCCTCGACGAGCTGCTCGTCCATCGCGGCCCCGAGCGCGAGGTTCACGGGCACCGTCGTGCCGCCGAGGGCCTGCAGCCCGTGCGGGACCTCTTCCACGAAGAGCGTGGGGACGCCGCCGTCGCTGTGGGCGACGACGTGGTCCTGCACGGCGGCGTAGGCCTCGGCGGAGCGTTCGGGCGGGATGCCGTTGCCCCAGTGCACGCCGGACCAGGGATCGGCGCGGAGCACACCGTAGACCGCGCCGATCCCGCCCCACCGGTCGACCTCGGCGCGCAGGACGTCGGTGATCCGCGGGCGGCCGTCGACCCAGCGGACGGCCTCCCAGCCCTTCAGACGCTGGTTGAGCTGGCCGATGCGGGCGCGGACGTCGAGGCTGGTCGCGGTCGGGTGCTCGGCCGGGTGCTCGGTCGGGTGCTCGGTCGGGTGGCCGGTCATCCCTTGATCGCTCCGGAGACCAGGGCGCGCTGCATCTGGCGCTGCAGGATCGAGTACACGAGGTACACCGGCAGCAGCGTGAACAGCGTGCCGGCCATGAGCATCCCGTAGTCGGTGCCGGCGTCGACCTTCAGCGTCGGGAGCGCCACCTGGATCGTCCGCTGCGCGGTGTCCGGCCCGATGAGCACCAGCGCGTACAGGTACTCGTTCCAGAACGACAGGAAGTTCAGCAGCAGCACCGTGGCGATGCCCGGGATGCAGATCGGCAGGTACACCTGGCGCATCACCTGCCACGCCGAGGCGCCGTCCATCGATGCAGCCTCCTCCAGCTCGCGCGGGATCGTCCGCATGAACTGCGTCAGGATCACGACGGCCAGGGGCATCGCGGTCGCCGGCAGCAGGAGCACGAGGAACGTCCGGGTGTGGAACAGCCCCATCCCGGCGGCGAGCAGGAACGTCGGGAACAGCGCCGCGAACGACGGGATGAGGAACCCGAGCGAGAACAGTCCCTCGACGATCCGTCCGGCGCGGCCGGTGGCCCGGGCGAGGGCGAACGACGCCGGCAGCGCGAGGACGAGGGTCAGCACGAGGGCCGCCACCGTCGTGATCGCCGAGTTCGCGATGGCCGGTCCGAGCGAGGCCTGGCGGATCGCCTCGGTGAAGTTCGACAAGTCCCACGACGCGGGCAGCGCCAACGGGGACTCGAAGATGCCGTCGTTGTCCTTGAACGACGACACCACGAAGTAGTAGAAGGGCAGGATCAGCAGAGCAGCGTAGATCCACGCCACGGTGCCGCTCGTGATGGAGCCGATCCGGTCACGCAGCCGGATGCCGGCGGTGGGCTTCGCCAAGGTGGTCTCCCGGGGTCTGTCGGTCAGGGGCGGTCGGTCAGGGGCGCCAAGGTCAGTGGCGTCACGGTCAGTGGGTCTTGCGCAGGACACGGCGGATGACGAACATCCCGGCGAGTCCGAGCACGAACAGGACGACGCCGACGGCCTGGCTGTAGCCGAGGTCGGTGTCGACGAACGCCTTCTGGTACACGAGGTACGACAGCGTCGTGGTCGCGGTGCCCGGGCCGCCCTGGGTCAGCAGGAGCACGTTCTGCGCCGAGCTGAAGAGCATCGAGAGGAACTGCAGCATCGCCACCACCCCGATGAAGTCGCGGGCGATCGGCCAGTACACACCCCACGCCAGGCGCCACGACCCGGCGCCGTCCATGCGGGCGGCCTGCACGATCTCGGTGTCGACGCCGTCGAGCCGGCTCGCGATGAGCACCGCCGAGTACCCGATGCCGGCCCACAGGTCGACGACGATGAGCGCACCGAGGGCGGTCGCGGGGTCGGCCAGCCAGGCCTTGCCGCCGATGCCGAGCGTCGCGAGCACCCCGTTGACCAGGCCGTCGGGGTTGAGCATCGCGTAGAACATCATCGCCGTGGCCGGTGCCGAGATGAGCGCCGGGATGAAGAGCAGGTAGCGGAGCACCTTGTGCCCGCGCGGCTTCTGCACGACGTGGAAGGCGAGCAGGAACGCCAGCACGATCATGATCGGCAGCCCCACCACGATCTGCACCGTGCTGTTCCGGACCGCGGCCCAGAACGTCTCGTCGGAGAACAGCACCCGGAAGTTGTCGAGCCCCGCGAACGTCGGCGAGACGAGCATGCCGGGCCAGCTCAGGAAGGCGATCACGATCATCGCGACGACCGGCCCGATCATGAACAGGCCGTACCAGACGAGCGCCGGGATCGCGAAGGTCGGGAAGCTGCCGCGGCTGCTGCCGACGGCGCGGGATCCACGGCGGGCGGGCCCGGACGGGGTCGATGCGGACCGGACGGGTGGTTCCTCGACGAGCACTGCCATGGGGAGCTCCTTCTCGCAGGGTCGGGTGGGTCAGGCGGCCGTGTAGGCGCGCTCGAAGAGGTCGATGATGCGGTCGGCCGAGGTTCCCGATCCGTACGCCAGGCTGGTCGCGCGGATCATCGGCTCGTACGCCGAGTCGGGCACGAGCAGGTCGGGCAGCATCACCGGGGTGACCTGGTCGTCGGTGAGCTTCGACGCCTGGGCGACGAGCGGGAAGTCGCGGCTGACCGTGTCGGTGATCCGGCTCATGTCGCGGCCGGAGTCGAGGACGAACTCGGTCGTCACCGCCGACGAGTACAGGTACTGCACGAAGGGCTTGATGAGGTCGAGCTTCGCCCGGCCGTTCTCGCTGATCCAGATGCCGTGCCCGTTGTAGCTCTTGATGACGCTCGGGTGCGCGATGGCCGCGTGCTGTGAGGGGACCGGCCAGCCGCCCACGGTGACCTCCTTCGCGCGTTCCTTCGACACCAGCGCCAGGGCGGAGGACATCGCGGGGACGATCGCGGCCTTGCGCGTGGTGAACTGCGTCAGTTCGGAGTCCGAGGTGAACCCCTGCACCGAGTCCACGAAGACCCCGGCGTCGCGGAGCTCGACGAAGTGCTCGACGCCGCGGACCGCACCGGCGCTCTCCGAGATCCTGCCCGTGGAGAAGACCTTCGCCGCTTCGTCCTGGGACACGAACCCCTGGATCACCTGCATGAGGAGCTTCTGCCCGCTCCAGTCCGACCCGCCGACGGTGACCGGCCCGATGCCGGCGGAGCGCAGGCGGTCGGCTGCGGCGATGAGCGCGTCCGAGGTCGTCGGGATCTCGCTGACTCCGGCCTGTTCGAGCAGCGCCGTGTTGAACGACACCGGCCAGTTCGTCCGGGTGAACGGGAACGCCCGGAGCCGGCCCTGGTCGTCGGTCCACTCCTCGAGTGCCTCGGGGATGATCTTGTCGCGCAGGTCCCACTCGTCGAGGTACCGGGAGACGTCGATCGTGGCGTCCTCACCCGTCCAGGACAACGTCCGCCCGACCATGTTCACGATCGCGACGTCGGCTTCCTTGCCGGCGAGGGAACTCGTCTCGAAGACGATCGGCAGGTCGGACCCGTTCGACAGCAGGGCGACCTTGCGGTCCGTGCGGCGGCGGTAGTCGGCGACGACGTCCGTGAACGTCTGCGCACCCGCGACCGCGCCGCTGAGCTGGGTGTGCACGCTCAGCGTGCCGGGGCCGCTGGAGGCCGGGGTGAGGGCGCTGCACCCGGCCAGGATCGGCGCGAGGATGCCGGCGCCGAGCCCGGCCCCGATGAGGGTGCGCCTACTGATGCCGTCCGTCACGGTGCCTCCCTGGCAGTGGATGGTGGAGCGATCGCGATGCATTTGGTACAGCGGTGTACTTCAGGTGACGAGCAACGTATACCGCTTTACACGACGGGGTCAAGCCTCTACGCTCGACGGCATGAGCGACACCACTGCCGGAGCCGTCGACCGACGCCGTGTGACCATCGCGCAGGTCGCCAAGCGCGCCGGCGTCTCGACCTCGGCCGTCTCGCACGTGTTCAACGGGCGGCCGAACGTGTCCGCCGCCACCGCAGCCCGCATCCGCAAGGCCGCCGACGACCTGAACTGGCGGCCGAACCTGGCGAGCCGCAAGCTCTCCGGCAACGCGGGTCGCAGCCTGGGACTGGTCCTCGCCCGCTCACGCGACACCTTCCAGCGCGACCCGTTCACGATGCGGCTGATCGCCGGGCTGACCGAACCCCTCGCCGCGATCGGCTGGTCGCTGTCCGTGACCCTCGTGCAGGCCGACGACGAAGCCGCCGTCTACCGGCAGTGGTGGACCGAGCAGCGGGTCGACGGCTTCCTGCTCGTCGACGTCCGGACCGACGATCCCCGCATCCCGTTGCTCCAGCACCTGGCGGCCCCGGCTGTCATGCTCGGCGCACCGATCCCCGGCAGCACCGTCCCGGCGGTCACGGTGGGTGACGCCGATGCGACCGAGTCCCTGCTCGACCACCTCGGTTCGCTCGGGCACCGCCGGATCGCCCGCGTCGGGGACGGCCCGGCGCTCGCGCACACCGGCGCCCGCGACGCCCGCTTCACCGCCGCAGCCGCGCGCCGGGGCGTGGACGCGCTCGTGCTCGGGTGGCGAGCCGACGCCGAGGACCCGGTGGCCGACCTGCTCGCCCGACTGGACCGCGCCACGGCGATCGTCCTGGACGGCGAGGCGATCGCGGCCGAGGTGATCGCGCACGCCCCCGAGCTCGGTGTCCGCGTGCCCGAGGACCTGTCCGTCGTCGCGTGGGAGGACTCGTGGGTCTCGTCGATCGTGCGTCCGTCCCTGACCGCCCTGGACGCCCCCGTCGAGGAGTCCGCCCGCACCGCTGTCGCCCTGGTCGAACGACTCGTCCGCGGCGACGAGGTCACCGATGCCGAGGTCGGCGGGCGCGCCCTGCACGTCCGCGGCTCGACCGGCCCCGCCCCAGCCGCCGCCACCGTTCCCTGATCGAAGGAGACCGATGACCACCGCCACGCGCTTCGGCGTGAACTACGTGCCCTCGACCGACTGGATGTTCCAGTGGCAGTCGGTGGAGGCATCAGCGATCCGCCGCGACCTCGAGGCGATCGCCGCCCTCGGCCTCGACCACGTCCGGCTGTTCCCGCTGTGGCCGACCCTGCAGCCGAACCGCACGCTCATCCGCCGACGGGCCCTCGACGACGTGGCCCTGGTGGTCGACATCGCCGCCGAGTTCGGGCTGGACGCCAGCGTCGACGTCGTCCAGGGGCACATGTCCGGCTTCGACTTCGTCCCCGCGTGGCTCGTGAACTGGCACGACGGCAACATGTTCACCGACCAGCCGGCGATCGACGCGCAGGCCGCCCTGGTCGCCGCCGTGTACGACGCGGTGCGCGACCGCCCGAACTTCACCGGGCTGACCCTGGGCAACGAGCTCAACCAGTTCCAGCCGCCGAACCCCGCCGCGATGCCCGCCGACACCGCGCAGGTGACGCACTGGCTCGAGTCCCTGCTCGGCGCACCACACGACAAGGACCCGCGGCACGTCGTCACGCACTCCGAGAACGACCACCTCTGGTACCGCGACGGCCACCCGTTCGTGCCGGCGCACGCCAGCCGGCTCGGAGACGTCACGACCGTGCACTCCTGGATCTTCAACGGGGTGGCCGGTCGGTACGGCGCACTCTCCGACGAGTCCGTCCGGCACGCCGAGTGGATGATCGAGCTCGCCCGCGCCTTCGCCACCGACCTCGAGCGACCCGTCTGGCTGCAGGAGGTCGGAGCGCCCGACCGGCACCTCGCCGAGTCCGAGATGCCCGAGTTCCTCGAGCGCACGGTCGCCGCGGCCCTCACGACCGAACGCCTGCACGCGGTCACGTGGTGGTGCTCCCACGACGTCTCCCGCGACCTGGGCGACTTCAAGGACCTGGAGTACTCGCTCGGTCTGCTCGACGTCGACAACCGCGTGAAGCCGCTCGGCCGGCGCTACGCCGAGGTCGTCGCCGACGCACGTCGCTCGTCCCCGATCCCGACCCCGCGGACGAGTGCCGTGGTGGTCGACGTCGACGACGCCGACCTGCCGATCCGTCGGGCGGACCTGGCACCGGGCGGCCCCGTCTTCGAGCGCTGGCACCGCCTGCGCGCCGCCGGCGAGGCCGTGACCGTCGTGACGAGCCGGACCGCAGCCGACCCCGCGGCGCTGGCGGCACGGGGTGTGGCCCGGGTCGTGGAGACCGCGGCGGTCTGACGGGGCCGAGCCGGGCCTCCTGGCCGTGGACCGGGATCGTCACCGAGCCCGCGATCCGGGCGTACCGTGACTGCCGATCCACACAGGAAGCCGCTCCTGAGCAACCGAGCACTTGCGGCAGATGTAACTTTGCAGGCAGCGCAAAAATCGTTTCGCCAGCGCATCGGTACCGGGAGACCCTGCTCATGACCCAGACGGCGACCGCACCCGCGGCCCCCACCACGGCGTCCAACGTCGTGATGAACCACCGACAGATCCTGTTGGTGATCTACGGCCTGATGGCCGGGATGTTCCTCGGAGCCCTCGACCAGACGATCGTCGGCACCGCGATCCGCACCATCGGTGACGACCTGCACGGCCTCGACCAGCAGGCCTGGGTCACCACCGGGTACCTGATCGCCTCGACCGTGACGACGCCGATCTACGGCAAGCTCTCCGACATCTTCGGTCGGCGGCCGCTGTTCATCACGGCGATCGGCATCTTCATCGTCGGCTCGTTCGCGGCGTCGTTCTCGACCTCGATGCTCATGCTCGCCGGGTTCCGTGCGCTGCAGGGTCTCGGTGCCGGTGGCCTGATGTCCCTGCCGCTGGCGATCATGGGCGACATGCTCGCCCCCCGCGAGCGGGCGAAGTACCAGGGCTACTTCCTGGCCGTCTTCGGCATCTCGTCCGTGATCGGACCGCTCGTCGGTGGCGTCTTCGCCGGCGCGAGCGAGCTGCTGTTCATCTCCGGCTGGCGCTGGGTGTTCCTGATCAACGTGCCGATCGGCGTCATCGCGCTGTTCATGGTGCTGACGTTCCTGCACCTGCCGAAGTTCGGCGACCGCGGCAAGCCCCGGATCGACTGGTGGGGTGCGACGCTCGTCATCGTCACGCTCGTGCCGTTGCTGCTCATCGCCGAGCAGGGCCGCGAGTGGGGCTGGAGCTCCCCCGGCGCCTTCGCTTGCTACGGCATCGGTGCGGCCGGTCTGATCGCGTTCATCATCGTCGAACGGGCGATGGGCAGCGACGCGATCCTGCCGATGAAGCTGTTCGGCTCGCGGGTGTTCTCGATGTCCGCGATCTTGTCGGTGCTCGTCGGCTTCGGCATGTTCGGCGCGATGCTGACCATCCCGCTGTACCTGCAGATCGTGAAGGGCGTCACCCCGACCGAGTCCGGGTTCGCGATGCTCCCGATGGTGCTCGGTCTGATGATCTCGTCGATCGCCTCGGGCCAGATCATCTCGCGGACCGGCAACTACCAGGTCTTCCCGATCACGGGCACGGCGTTCACGGCCATCGGCTTCACGGTCCTGACCTTCCTGACGGCCGACCGCCCCCTCTGGTTCCTGATGCTCGGCATGTTCGGCATCGGCCTCGGGCTCGGGCAGCTCATGCAGACGCTGACCCTCGCGGCGCAGAACTCGGTGTCCCCGCGGGACATCGGTGTCGCCACCAGCGCCGCGACGTTCTTCCGGCAGATCGGCGGCACCATGGGCACCGCCGTGCTGCTGTCCGTCCTGTTCACCCTGATGCCGACGAACATCACCGCGGCGATGCAGAACGAGACCGACCTGAAGAGCGCCCTCAACGCCGCGCTCACCCCCTCGGTCGCGAACGCGTCCGAGAACAAGGGCGTGATGGACCAGATCTGGACGAAGATCGTCGATCCCGTGCAGAAGAACGTGCAGGACGGCCTGAACGACGGCGCCGTGCAGGCGAAGGAAGCCGCCGACGCTGCCGTCACGAAGCAGGTCACGGCCGCCGTGCAGCAGCAGGTCGCGGCCGGCAAGCTCCCCGCCGCCGCAGCCGACACCGTCATCGCCCAGCAGGTCGACGACGCCAAGCCGGCCGCGGAACAGCAGGCCCTCGAGACAGCTGCGGCCAAGGCGAACGCGACCGTCGTCGACGGCACGCTGCAGGTCGACTACTCGGACAAGGCACAACGCGAGAACGTCGTCGACGAGGTCGCCCCGACGCTCATCAAGCAGCTGAAGAGCGGCGACTCGAGTGCGAGCTCGTCCGGTTCCGCGGCGACGAGCGACACCTCGTTCCTGAACGGCGCGGACAAGCGACTCACCCGTCCGTTCCTGGTCGGTTTCAGCGACTCGGCCGTGCGCGTGTACTACGTCGGCCTCGCGGTGATCCTGCTCGCGTTCGTGCTGACCTGGTTCTTCCGGGTGCCGCCGCTGCGCAAGACCTCGGCGCTGCAGGAGCAGGCGGACGCCGCACGGACCGCTGACGCCGACGCTGCGGCTGCCGGTGCGGGCGCGGGTGCTGCCGGCGCCGGATCGGGTTCGGCTGCGATCGCGTCGTCGGACTCGGTGCCGACCTCGCCCGACGTGCCCGCCCAGCCCCGGTCAGCACGCGCGGCCGGATCGTCAGACGTGTCGGTGCTGCCGAACGACGTGCCGCCGAACGACGTCGCCACGGACGGCACTCGCGCGCCGCTGCCCGACGCCACGACGCACGGCGCCCACTCGGCGGCTGCGCCCGTGGACGAACCCCCGACGACGACCGGTGCGATCCGGACCCGGGCTGCCCACGCTGCCCCGGTGGTGGACGCCGGCGCCCCTGCGACCGGGGCCGACGCTGCGGAGGCGAGCCGGGCCTCCCGGCTGGACGACGCGGACGAGGCGCACCCGCACGGGCGGCACTCGGCCGAGTAGGCGCGGGCGCAGGCCTGCCCTGCCGACTCGGAACGACAAGGTCGACGTCGCACGACGTCGACCTTGTCGTCTCTGCGCGCGTGCAACCGTTGCGGGCGCGCGGTTGCGTCGTCCTCGATGTCGTACGACGTCGAGGATGTCGCACTGCGCGCGCCCTCAGTGCGTGTGCATGTTCCGACAGGACACGCGTCGATCACCTCGTGGAACGTCGCAGCATGCACCCGTATCGTGTGCGCGTGCATGTTCCGACAGGACACGCGTCGATCACCTCGTGGAACGTCGCACGATGCACCCGCATGCGCCGACGCGGCCGCCACCACCCACGCGCGGCCGCCGCCGCGCCCGTCAGCCCGCAGCGCCCGTCAGCCCGCCGGCACCTCGCCCGCGCGACCACCCTGCCCCGCACCCGCACCCGCACCCGCCACCTCGAACGAGGCCGCCGGCAACCGCTTCCGCATGACCTCGACCGCGGCCGGGTTGTCGTCGACGAGCACGTACCGCCGTCCGAGCGCCGACGCCACCGCGCCGGTCGTCCCGCTGCCGGCGAAGAAGTCGAGCACCCAGTCCCCCTCGCGTGAGGACGCCTGCACGATGCGCCGCAACACCCCCTCGGGCTTCTGCGTCGGGTAGCCGGTCTTCTCCTTGCCGGTCGGCGACACGATCGTGTGCCACCAGACGTCGGTGGGGAGCTTGCCGCGCTCGCGCTTCTCCGCAGTGACGAGCCCCGGCGCCATGTACGGCTCGCGGTCGACCGCCGACGAGTCGAACCAGTACTGCGACGGGTCCTTCACGTAGACCAGGATCGTGTCGTGCTTGGTCGGCCACCGCGACTTGGACTTGGCGCCGTAGTCGTAGGCCCAGACGATCTCGTTCAGGAACGACTCGCGGCCGAACAGCGCGTCGAGCAGGACCTTCGCGTAGTGCGACTCGCGGTAGTCGAGGTGCAGGTACAGGGTGCCGTCGGTGGTGAGGAGTCGCCAGGCCTCGATCAGCCGGGGCTCGAGGAACGTCCAGTAGTCCTCGAACCGGTCGTCGAACCGCATCAGGTCACCGCGGACCCGCTCGTAGGTCCGTCCGTGGAACCCCATCACCGGCCCGTCGGCGCTCGGTACTGCGGACGAAGCATGCCGCCGCTGGTACCGCCCCGTGTTGAACGGCGGGTCGAGGTACACGATGGTGAACGTCTCGTCGGCGAGCGCCGGGGTCACGTCGAGGGCGTCGCCGAGGACGACTCGGTCCGGGCCTCGGTCGTCTCCCGTGTGCACGGGACCATTGTGGCGCAGCCAGCGGCGACGCACCGGTCCCCGCGCAGAAAGCGCAGCCAGCGCAGCCAGCGCAGCCAGCGCAGCCAGCGGCGACTCGGCCTCGCGGCGTAGCCTCGGCGCATGGCAGCACCCGAGGTCCGCAACGACACCGACAAGCAGCAGTACTCCCTGGTCGAGGACGGCGAGGTCATCGGCTTCGCGGCGTACGAGGTCGACGGCGACGAGATCCGCTTCGTCCACACCGAGGTCGACCCGTCGCACCGCGGTGGCGGGCACGCGTCGATCCTCGTGCAGCACGCGCTCGACGACGTGCGCGACGGCAGCCTCCGGGTCGTGCCGCAGTGCAGCTACGTCCGCGCGTGGATCGAACGGCACCCGGACTACCAGGAACTCACGACGCGCTGACGCGCGGCACATCGCGCACTGCGCACTGCGCGCCGCGCCCCGCGCGCCGTTGAACTGCCGTCCGGTCAGTAGGACCGGTCGTGCGTCTCGACGCGCGCTTCGTGCCGACCGGCGCTCCGCACCGCCGGCACCTTGATGAGCACGCTGCCGCTGAGCAGGTCGTGGTCGTCGTCCGCCGGTGACGGTGCCTCCTTCGGGAGGCGCGACTGCCGTTCGTACTCGGCCCCCGTCTCGTGGCGGGTCGGCGCGAACACCTCGTCCAGCATCCCGCCGATGCCTCCGGATCCGCCGCTGCGCGTGGACTTGTTCGACAGGTCGATCCACCCCACGCGATCGGCGATCCACACCACGACGGCCACGGCGGCCACCGCCCCCAGGAAGATCAACCAGCTCACGCGAGCGACGCTACGTGGACGATCCGGCCACGACATCAGCCGCGCGGGGGATTCTCATGATCCGCACGTGTGGTTCATGGACTCGGTCGTCACACTGGTCGAGCGGCGGCCGGAGCGTCCCCCCTCTGCTCCGGCCGCCCACCACGAGCTCGCTCAGGGCACCCGCTCGAGCCACTCCTTCGTCGCGAACTTCGTGCGCACGAGCTCCTGCGCCTTCTCGCGCTCGGCATCGGTCACCGCGCCGGGAGTCGCCCCGTACAGCTTCGTGAACGTGCCGATCAGCCGGTCGATGATCTCGGCGCGGGACAGCCCGGTCTGCGAGCGCAGCGGGTCCACGCGCTTCGCGGCCGACGTCGTCCCCTTGTCGCTCATCTTCTCGCGCCCGATCCGCAGCACCTGGACCATCTTCTCGCCGTCCATGTCGTAGCTCATGGTGGCGTGGTGGAGCAGTGATCCGGTGCCGAGGCGCTTCTGCGCAGCGCCGCCGATCTTGCCCTTGGCCGAGGTGATGTCGTTGAGCGGCTGGTAGTACGCGTCGATGCCGAGGGACTTCAGCGCCTCGATCACCCACTCGTCCAGGTAGGCGTAGGAGTCGGCGAACGTCATTCCCTGCACCAGGTCCGCGGGGACGTAGAGCGAGTACGAGATGATCGCGCCGGCGTCCATGAACATCGCGCCGCCGCCGGAGATCCGCCGCACCACCTGCACACCGAACTTCTCGGCGCCGGCCGGGTCGACCTCGTTCTTCAGCGATTGGAACGACCCGATGACGACGGCGGGCTGGTCCCACTCCCAGATGCGCAGGGTCGGACCGCGGCGACCGGCGCCGACTTCCTCGGTCAGCACCTGGTCGAGCGCGAGGTGCTCGTTCGGGCTGATCGGACCCTCGTGGATGATCTGCCAGTCGTAGTCCCGCCACGACGACGCACGGGACAACGCGCGGCGGACGGCGACCCCGACGGACTCTGGTGTGAAGCCGAGCAGCACGGCGTCGGCCGGGAGCGCCGCACGGACGGCCGCGGCGATGCCGGCGGCGTCGGTCGTCGACGGCAATCCGTTGACGGCCGCGTCGATGAGCGGCAGCGCGTCGTCGGGTTCGAGGAAGAAGTCGCCGGCGAGCCGGAACTCCTCGATGTCCCCGTCCACCACGTCGAGGTCGACGACGACCAGTTTTCCACCTGGGACCTTGTACTCACCGTGCACGCGTCGAGCCTACGCCCGCCACCTGTCGGACTGGAGGCGCGGGTCGGCGCCGCCACGGGCCTCCCGTCCGCCAGCCGGTACCGTCTCAGGACGCGGCGCGCGCCGTCACCCGGTCCAGCCACGCGACCAGGTCGGCCACGACCTCGTCGCGGTTCGTCTCGTTGTAGACCTCGTGCCGCGCCCCCTCGTAGACCTGCACCGTGACGTCGGACAGTCGTCCGCGCCGCCGGTAGGCCTGTGCCAGCCGCTCGACCGACCGCGGCCCACCGAGGGCGTCGTCGGACCCGACCTGCAGCAGCATGGGCAGGTCGTGCGGGATCCCTCGCCGCGGGACCCCGAGCAGCCGGAGCGTGTCGGGCAGGCCGAACAGGCCGATGACGTCGGCCTCGACGGCGAGCGGGTCGACGGACATCGCGTCGATGATCTTCCGGTCGCGGGTGAGCCATTCGAACTTGGTCGGACCGGAGCCCGCGTGCCGCGCGTTGAGGTCGCCGCTGTTCATCCAGCCGGGCAGCCGGTAGGCGGTGGCGGAGAGCACGACCCCGTCCCACGACTCCGAGGAGCTGTTCACGATCCGCTGCGCCATGAGCGAGCCCCACGAGTGCCCGAGCAGGACCAGGGGCACGCCGGGGGTGTCCGCGCGGGCGACCTCCCCCATCTGCTCGACTGCGGCGATCGCGGCGCGCAGTCCGCCGGGGCCGAGCCGTCCGAGCTTGGCGTGGTCGCCGTCCCACTGGCCGAGGCCGGTGCGCCCGTGCCCGCGGTGGTCGTTCGCGTGCACGGTGTACCCGGCGCGGACGAGGTCCTGCGCCAGGGGCTCGTACCGCAGCCCGTGCTCGCCGACGCCGTGCGCGATCTGCACGATGCCCTTGGGGCGCGCCGCTCGCCAGGTCGAGTAGACGATCTCGACGCCGTGGGCGTCGGTGAACGAGGCGTCGCCTCGCGCTGCGGAGAAGGTGGGCACGTGAGCATCCTCGCAGACAGGCACCCCCACGGACCTGTTCATCCGGCGTTCACGCAGGGGCTTCGGGGCGGGCCTACCGTCCCCGGCATGGACGTCCTCGTCATCGTCGTGCTCGTGATCGTGGTGGCCCTCGTGTTCGACTTCACGAACGGGTTCCACGACACCGCCAACGCCATGGCCACGTCGGTCGCCACCGGGGCGCTCAAGCCCCGGACCGCCGTGCTCATCTCCGCCGTCCTCAACGTGGTCGGCGCGTTCCTCTCCACCGAGGTCGCCAAGACCGTCTCGCAGGGCATCATCCGCGAGGGCCAGGACGGCGTCCACATCTCCCCCACGATGATCTTCGCCGGGCTGGTGGGCGCCGTCCTCTGGAACCTCGCCACGTGGTACCTCGGGCTGCCCTCGTCGTCGACGCACGCGCTGTTCGGTGGGCTGATCGGCGCCTCGATCATCGGCGCCGGGCTGAACTCGGTCGACTGGGCGACGGTGGTGTCGAAGGTCGTGCTGCCGGCGCTGCTCTCCCCGGTCATCGCCGGGGTCATCGCCCTGGTGGCGACCTACCTGGCGTACGTGCTCACGAAGAACGCCACGACGCACGGTGCGGCGACGGGCTTCCGGCACGGTCAGACCGTCTCGGCGTCGCTGGTGTCGCTCGCGCACGGCACGAACGACGCGCAGAAGACGATGGGTGTCATCACCCTGACGCTCATCGCCGCGAACTACCAGGACAGCGGGACCGGCCCGGCACTCTGGGTGATCCTGGCCTGCGGACTCGCGATCGGCCTCGGTACCTACACCGGTGGCTGGCGGATCATGCAGACGGTCGGCAAGAAGATCTCCGACGTGCAGTCGCCGCAGGGCTTCGCGGCCGAGACGAGTTCCGCAGCGACGATCCTCATCTCGTCGCACCTCGGCTTCGCCCTGTCGACGACGCACGTCACCAGCGGTTCGGTGATCGGGTCCGGGCTCGGCAAGAAGCTCGCCGACGTGCACTGGTCGGTCGTCGGCCGCATCGTCGTCGCGTGGGTGATCACGTTGCCGGCGGCCGCGGTGGTCGGCGGGTTGGCGACCTGGCTCGCCTCGACCTCGGCGGTCGGCCTCGTGCTGGTGGCGGTGCTCGCCCTGGCCGGCGGGCTCACGTTCTACGTCCTCGCCAAGCGCAAGCCGATCTCGCACGACGACGTCGCCGCCGGATCGACCGAACCCACCGACCAGGCCGAGCCGCAACCGGCCGGCGCGCAGAACTGAGGGGAACGACGATGGAGATCGACTTCACGAGCATCGGCCTGGTCGCGGGCGTCGGCTTCGTGGCCGCGGTGGGCATCGTGCTCGTCTACACGCTCGGCCTGCGGCTGCTCGGCACCGGGCAGCCGCTCGACACCGGCGGCGAGCGTACCCAGTACTCCGAGGAGACTCCGCGGTCCGGGCACACGCCGCCGGCAGCACTGGCGGGTGCTGTCCTGTGCTTCGCGGTCTGTGCGGCGGCCGTGCTCGCGGGCATCTGGCTCACGATCCCCCAGTTCCACTAGGACGTTCCTTCCCATCGCCCCCGCGCTGGGAAGCGGAAACGGGCGTACCTGGTCGAAACTTCCGACCAGATACGCCCGTTTCGACCAGGTACGCGACCGACCTCAGTGGGCGCTGTAGCCGCCGTCGACCAGGTGGTAGCTGCCCGTGATGAACGAGGCCTTGTCGCTCAGCAGGAACAGCACGAGCGCGGCGACCTCCTTGTCGGTGCCGAGACGCTTCGTGGCGTGCTCCTCTTCCAGCGCCGAGATGGCCTCGGGCGTCATGGCGTTGCGGAGCAGCGGGGTGTCGATGAAGCCCGGGCCCACGGCGTTGGTGCGGACACCCTGCGCCGAGTACTCGAGCGCGGCGACCTTGGTCAGGCCGGCCAGGGCGTGCTTCGACGCGACGTACGCGGCGTTCTGCGCGATGCCGACCGTGCCGAGCACCGACGCCATGTTCACGATCGAGCCACCACCGGCGGCGACCATCGCGGGCAGCTCGTAGCGGAGCCCGTAGAAGACGCCGTCGAGGTCGACCGCACGGACGCGGTCCCAGGCGGCGATGTCGTACTCGCCGATCTTCTGCGGGGCGGCGCCGATGCCGGCGTTGTTCACGGCGAGGTGCAGCGCGCCGTGGGTGTCGACGGCGTACTGGACCATGCGCTCGTTGTCGGCGGCGTCGGCGGAGTTGGCCTCGAACGCGCTGGCGGTGCCGCCGGCCGCCGTGATCTCGGACGCGACCCGCTGGGCAGCGTCGAGGTTGATGTCGGTGACGACGACCGTGGCACCCGCTGCCGCGAGCTCCTTCGCGACGGACTCGCCGATGCCGCTGCCACCACCGGTGACGATGGCGACCTTGCCCTCGAACTCGGACATGATTCCTTCTCTCTGAACAACACCTGTTGTCCACAAGCACGGTACACCCGAAAACCAGTTCGTTCACTGAACTAATGAGCTAGGCTAACGACCTGTGACCGACGCCACCGACCTCCGCATCGCCGTGAACCGGCTGTCCCGGACGCTCCGCGCGCAGAAGGCCGACACGACCGTCACCGACGCCCAGTTCGCGGCGCTCGCCCGGCTCCACCGCGACGGCGCGATGACCCTCGCCGACCTGAGCCGCCAGGACGGCGTCACCCCGCCCTCGATGACGAAGACCATCGCGGTGCTGGTCGAGCGTGGCCTGGTGTCGAAGGGCGGCCACGACGACGACCGCCGCAAGGTCGTCCTCTGCGCCACCCCCGCCGGAGCCGCGTTCGTCGAGGAGACCCGGCGCCGCCGTGACGGCTGGCTCACCCCGCGGCTCGCCGCACTCACCCCCGTCGAGCGCGCCACCCTCGCCGACGCCACCGAGATCATGAGGAGGCTGGCCCAGCAGTGACCGCCATGTTCCGCTCCCTCGCCGGACGCAACTACCGCATCTGGTTCGCCGGTGCCCTGGTGTCGAACGTCGGTACCTGGATGCAGCGCACCGCCCAGGACTGGATCGTCCTGACCCAGCTCTCCGACAACGACGCCGTCGCGGTGGGGATCACGATGGCGCTGCAGTTCGGCCCGCAGCTGCTGCTCCTCCCCCTGACCGGGCTCGCCGCCGACCGCTTCGACCGTCGCAAGATGCTCATGCTCACCCAGGCGCTGATGGGCCTGCTCGGGCTGGGCCTCGGTGTCATGGTCCTCACGCACACCGCGACGCTGCTCGCGCTGTACGGCTTCGCCCTCGCGCTCGGCATCGTCGCCGCGTTCGACACCCCGATCCGCCAGGCGTTCGTCTCCGACGTCGTGCAGGGCGAGAACGTCGCGAACGCCGTCGCGCTGAACTCCGCCTCGTTCAACGCCGCCCGCCTGATCGGTCCCGCGGTCGCCGGCGTGCTCATCGCTGCGATCGGCTCCGGCTGGGTGTTCGTCATCAACGCCGGCTCGTTCCTGGCGGTCCTCATCGCGCTGCGCTTCGTCGACCCCGCACAGCTCGCCGAGCGGGTGCACGCCGGCCGCGGCAAGGGGCAGATCGTCGCCGGCTTCCGGTACGTGCGGACCCGGCCGGACATCATCGTCGTGCTCTGCATGATCTTCGTCGTCGGCACGTTCGGCGTGAACTTCCCGATCTTCACCTCGACGATGGCGCGCGTCGAGTTCCACCAGGGCGCCGGCGAGTTCGGCCTGCTCAACTCGGTGATGGCGATCGGATCGGTGTTCGGCGCGCTGATGTCCGCCCGCCGGGACAAGCCGCGGATGCGCACGCTGGTGCTCGCGGCCGGAGGCTTCGGCCTGGCGTGCACGGCTGCCGCCCTCGCACCCACGTACTGGACGTTCGCGTTCGTCCTGGTGTTCGTCGGACTCGCGGCGCTGACCTTCATGACCACCGCGAACGCCCTGGTCCAGACCACGACGAAGCCCGCAATGCGCGGCCGCGTGATGGCGCTCTACATGGCGATCTTCGCCGGCGGCACCCCCATCGGCGCCCCGATCGTCGGTGCCATCGCAGACGCGTGGGGTCCCCGCTGGGCCATCGCGGTCGGAGCAGCGTCGGGCTTCGTCGCGCTCGCCATCGCCATCGTCTGGCTCGTCCGCTTCCAGCGCCTCCGGCTCCGGTACGACGCGGACACCCGCCTGCACCTCGCGGTCACGCACGCGATGCCGGTGGTCGGCACTCGCGCCTCGCGTGCGGCGCTCCGCCAGGAGCTCGAGCGCGAAGAGGCCGTCGCCGACCGCTCCAGCGCCGTCTGACGCGTCCACTCCGCGAACGCGACAGATCTCCGCGACGCGGCAGCGTCCGTCTCACGAAATCGACAGATCTCCGCGAACCGTTGGCGGGTCTCTGACGCTTTCGCGTGGCGGACGGGAGGCACGGGTCGCGCCCGCCACGGGCCTCCCGGCCGTCGCCGGTCCGGTCCAGGGCCGCGATCAGTGCGCGGGTTCGGTCACCGCGAAGACGCGCTCGTCGAGCGCCGCCGCGACGCGGTCCGCAGCGGCCGCGAGCCGATCGCCGGCGTCGCCGACGACGCCGAGGGCCGCGTCCGCCGGGACGGCCTCGAGCCGGTCGCGGGCGGCGGAGAACGCGGCGACCTCCTCTGCGACGCAGGACGGCGCCACGTCGGCCAGGCACTCGGCGGCCCGTCGGACGGTGAAGCGCAGCGACCGCGGACTGTGCTCGTCCAGGAGCAGGAACGCCGCGGCGTCGTCCGGCACCGGATGGTGGTCCCGGCCTCGCAGGAACGCCTCGCCCGCGCCGCAGGCCCGGAGCGCCGCCGTCCACGAGGTGACCGAGTCCGGTTCGAGCAAGCCCGAGGCCAGCAACCGGGCGGTCGAGGCGACCCGGGTCAGGGAGCGGCCGAGGGTGAAGAACTCCCAGACCTCGTCGCGACTGGCGTCTCCTTCGACCACGCCGATCGCGAGGGCGCTGCGCTCCCGCGCCCAGCCGAGGAACTCGTGTGCGCGGCCCGGAGCTATCTTGCGCGGCATGCGTGAACGGGTGACGTCGAGGCAGTCCCAGAGTTCGCTCGAGACGACCTCGCGGGCTCGACGGGCGTGGTCCCGCGCGACGGCGACCGCCGCGGCGATGGACGCCGGCTCGTGCCGGTCCAGTGCCAGAGCGTCGATCGTCGCGGACCGGTCGGCGTCGTTCGCCGGTCCTGCGGTCCCCACCACCGAACGGAGCTCGGCTGCCACCGCCCGGTCGTCCTCGACCGTGCCGGTTTCGCGCCGGGCGACGTAGACGTCGAGCAGGCGTGCGACCACGTCGGTGCGCTCGACCGCGCTCCCCACGTGGAAGACGTTCCCCGCGAGTCGGCTCAGCACGGCTGCTCCTGCATCCCCAGAACCTAACCAGTGGGCGTTGCGGGAGTGTTTCGGAGCCGCGTCACGGGTGTTGCAGTGTCCGATGTCCGCGCACACACCTGGGTCTGCGCCGCGATCGCGACCCCTCGCTAGACAATCTAACTAGAGCGTCTAGCATTGCAGGATGACGTCCGAGGTCCTGACCAGCACCGCGGGGTTCTGGTACGAGGACTCCCCGGTCACCGCCGTCGACGTCCTGAACGCCCTGCGCCGGTACCGCACCGCCGAGAGCGCCGCGCAGCGTCGGGCCCGTGAAGCCCTGGGCATCGGCGAGAACGCACTGCTCGCGCTGCGGGTCCTCATCGACGCCGAGCAGGACGGCCGGACCGTCAACGCCAAGGACCTGGCCGAACGCCTCGAGATCACGGCGGCGTCGACCTCGGCGCTCGTGGACCGACTCGTCCGCAGCGGCCACGTCGAGCGGCACCAGGACCCGATCGACCGACGCGGCGTGGTCCTCACCGCGACGGGGACGTCCATGCGCCACGCCCTGCACGTGATCGAGGAACTCGACGCTCGCGCCCTCGAGGTCACCGAGCACCTGCCGACCGACGAGATGGCCGTCGTCGTGGACTTCCTCGACGAGATGGTCCGCGTGGTCGACGACGTCGACGCCGGCGCCCGCGCCGTCCGCCGCGCGTAACCTGCTCTCCATGGACCCTCGCGGCACGCACGACCCCGAGGACGACATGCCGTTCGCCGAACTCGACTCCCGGGCCCGAGCCGACGCCGCACTCCGTCGGATCCAGGGCGGGGCCGATCCGACGCGCGAGGCCTTCGACCTGGCGAACACCATGAACGACGAGGCCGTGGGGCGGCTCACGGCACGGCTGCGACGGTTCCTCCGCCGCGACTGACGCGTCGATTCGCGCGTCGACTCGCGCGTCGACTCAGAAGGCGGTGCCCACCGCCGCGATGTCGTCGCCGCCGTGCCCGGCCGCACTCGCGTCGGCGTAGACGCGACCCAGGGCATCGAGGAGCGTGGTGGACACGTCGTTCGCCCGCGCGGCCTCGGCGATCAGGCCGATGTCCTTCCGCAGCCCGTCGAGCGCGAACTGCGCCGGGAACTCGCCCGCGATGATCGCCGCGCCCTTGGTGTGCGCGTAGGCCGAGTCGCTCGCGCTGCCGTCGATCGCGTCGAGGAACAACTGCGGGTCGAGCCCGAGCGCCGCGGCGAGGGCGAGCGACTGCCCCGTGGCCGCGGTGATCGAGGCGATCCAGGCGTTGGCCGCGAGCTTGAGCGCGGTCCCGTCGCCGACCCGCTCGCCGGCGCGGACGGTCTTCGCGCCGATCGCGTCGAGCACCGGGACGACGCGGTCGACCTGGTCGGCGGGGCCGGCCGCGAGCATGGTGAGCTTCCCCTGCTCCGCCGGGGCCTTCGTGCCGAGCATCATCGCCTCGACCAGGGTGATGCCGTACTTCGCGGCGAGCTGCACGACGGTCTCGGTGCCGTCGACGCCGATCGTGGACGCCTGCACCCACACGGCGTCGGTCGGCGCGTCCCCGGCGGCCTGTTCGAGCACGTCGATCACGGCGTCGGTGTCGAAGAGGGTCAGGAGGACGACCTCGGCGTGCTCGACGGCGGCACCCGGGTCCGCGGCGACCGTCGCACCGTGCTCACCGAGCGGTGCGGCCTTGTCGGCGCTCCGGTTCCAGACCGTGACCTGGTGCCCCTCGCGCAGCAGTGATCCCGCCACGCCGGCACCCATCGCCCCGGTCCCCAACACCGTCACTCGCACGTGCGTCTCCGTCCTGCCGCGGCGCGGTGCCCCGGCGTTCCCGACGGTACGCGCTCGTCCGTCGTCGCTGTCAGAGGAGTCCGCGGGCCTGCAGCCAGGTGGCCGGGTCGACCGGGACGCCGTCGACGATGACCTCGAAGTGCAGGTGTGCCCCGGTGGAGACGCCGGTGTTGCCGACGGCGCCGAGGCGTTGGCCGGCCGACAGGACCTGACCCGGTCGGACCCCGATCGCCGACAGGTGGCCGTACCGGGTCTGGGTGCCGTCGGCGTGCTGGAGCAGGACCTGGTTGCCGTACCCGCCCAGAGCCCCGGCGGAGACGACACTGCCGGGCATCGCGGCCACGACGGCGGTGCCGATCGGAGCCGCGAAGTCGATGCCCTGGTGGTTCGTCGAGCAGGCGGAGCACCCGGTCACCCAGCGCGAGCCGAACCCGCCGGCGGCCGGCGTACTCCCCTCGGTGGGGCGAGCCGAGGCACCCGACGAGCCCACGACCGTCGCACGGGCCTGGGCGGCGGCGGCCCGGCCGATCGAGAAGCCGTCACGGTCGACGGAGAGCCGGGCGGAACCGTCGGCGACGAACTGCTGCACGCCGAGCACGGGACCGCTCGGCGACGGGGTCGATGCCATCGCGGTCTGCGGAGAGCCGACGGCGACGAAGAGACAGGTCACCGCGGCGGTCGCCGTCGCGGGCAGGGCACGCCGGACGGAACTGCGGAAGAAGGAAGTGGAAGCCGGGGTGACGGGAGGGGACACCGTCACCCCGGCGGCTCTGGGGCCGTCCGGGCGCATGCCGTGCCCGGCACGGCGCCGCACGGACGCTTCGGGCCGGCGGGTCGTGGAGCGGTTCGCGGCCCGCCGTTCGGCACCGCGCGGGCGCAGCGGGAGGCCGTCGGTGGGCGTCGTCATCGCTCGGGGACCGCCGGACTCAGACGCGGACGACGCCGTCGCGGGCGATCCGGTCGAGTTCGGTCGCGACGGCGTCGACGACTGCACGGGTGATGGCGTCGGCGACCGTCTCGACCAGGACGAGCTGCTCGGGCTGCACACGGAGCTCGGTGACCATCGACGGGGTGACGCGGACCGTGATGTCGTCGATCGCGGCGACGAGGGCCGCTGGCACGAGGGTCGAGTCGCCAGCGCGGACAGGGGCGGTCATCGGCGAGGTCGGTGCGGGCGCTGCAGCCGCGCGAGCCGGGGTCGGAACCGGTGCCGGGGCGACGTGGGCCTCGGGCTGGTCACGTCGCTGGGCGATGGAGTCGAAGAGCGGGGTGGAGGACATGCTGCTGACCGTCCGATCTGAGTCGTGGTTGCGGGCCGTTGTCGGGCGACCCGTCGGGGATGCGTGCCGTGCGGCACGTCCCTCATTCAACCATCGATATTTCAGATGTGCAATAGTGCCCGACGGATCCTGCTCAGTCGGGATCGACGGCAGCCGCGGTCGGGTCATCGGGCTGCAGCGCCCGCTTGACCCGTTCGACGATCGTCGCCGGCGGGTTGTTGTAGGTGTTCGCCGGCTCCTGCCCGCTGAGCTCCTGGATCGCCGCCATCACCGCATCGGTCGCGTGCCGGCGTGCACGTCCGGACGAGGCCTCGCCGAACGCGGACAGGTCGATCGGCTTCCCGAACTCGATCGTCACCTTCGCGAGCTTCGGCAGCTTCGAGCCGACGGGCTGCACGTCCTGCGTGCCCGTCAGCGCCACGGGCACCACGGGCGCTCCGCTCGTCAGGGCCAGCCAGGCCACACCCGTGCGGCCCTTGTAGATCCGGCCGTCCAGGGAGCGGGTGCCCTCCGGGTAGATCGCGAAGGCCTCGCCCTCGTTCAGCCGCGCGAGCCCCAGGTCGAGCGCCTGCTGTGCCGCGGCCCCCGCACCACGCTCGACGCCGATCGCGCCGATGCCGCCGAAGAACGCCCGCGACACCGCGCCGCGGAACCCGGTGCCGGTGAAGTACTCCTGCTTCGCCAGGAAGGCGACCTTCCGCGGTGCCATCAACGTGATCGCCGGGGAGTCGATGAAGGAGCGGTGGTTGCTCGCGAGGATCACCGGTCCGCGCTTGGGCACGTTGCGGCGTCCGATGATCTTCGGTCGCCAGAGCATCCGCGCGAGCGGTGTCACCACGGCGCGGCTCAGCACGGTGGCGAACTTGGTCGAACCGGACACCGGGCCTCCTCGTCGTGACGGCGAACTCCCGAGTGTAATCACGCCTGCGAGCAGTACATGCCCACGGCGGCATGCACGTCCGGAGCTGGAGTCAGTCGGCCTCGGACGCGACGACGTCGAGCACCGCGCGGCCGTACCGTTCGAGCTTCGCGGCACCGACCCCGGAGATCTCGGCGAGCTGGTCGACGTCGGCCGGACGCACCGCTGCGATACCGCGGAGCGTCGCGTCGTTGAACACCACGTACGCCGGCACACCCTGCTCGCGCGCCTGCGCAGCACGCCAGACCCGGAGCGCTTCGAACAGGCCGACCGCCTGCTGGGGCATGTCGGTGACCACGGTCCGGCGGGACGACCGGCTCGCCCGCGGCGCCTTCACCGGGTCGCGACGCATCCGCACCTGGACCTTGCCGGTCAGGACCTCGGCGCTCGTCGGACTGAGGACGACCGTGCCGAACCCGTCGCCCGAGACCGCGGCGTAGCCCTGCGCGAGCAACTGCCTGGCCACCGCGCGCCACTCCCCGTCGGACAGGTCGGAGCCGATGCCGAAGGTCGCCAGGGACTCGTGCTGCAGCTCCTGCACCCGCGGGGACTGCTTGCCGACCAGGATGTCGACGAGGTGGGCGACGCCGTACCGCTGGCCGCGCTCACGCTCGAGCCGGACGACCGTGGACAGCAGCTTCTGCGCGGGCACGGTGCCGTCCCACGACTCGGGCGGGGCGATGCACGTGTCGCAGTTGCCGCAGGCCGTGGACGGCTGCCCGAAGTACGCCAGGAGCCGCACCCGCCGGCACTCGATCGTCTCGCACAGGCTCAGCATGGCGTCGAGGTGGGCGCTGAGCTGCCGACGGTGTGCGGCGTCGCCCTCGGACTGGTCGATCATCCGTCGCTGCTGCACGACGTCGTTCAGGCCGTACGCCAGCCACGCGGTCGAGGGCAGTCCGTCGCGCCCGGCACGACCGGTCTCCTGGTAGTACCCCTCGACCGACTTCGGCAGGTCGAGGTGTGCCACGAACCGGACGTCGGGCTTGTCGATGCCCATGCCGAAGGCGATCGTCGCGACCATGACGATTCCGTCCTCGCGCAGGAAGGTCGACTGGTTGCGCGCACGCACCCGGGCGTCGAGCCCTGCGTGGTACGGCAGCGCCTGGATGCCCTGTTCGGCCAGTGCCGTCGCGGTCCGCTCGACCGACTTGCGCGACAGGCAGTAGACGATGCCCGAGTCGCCGCTGTGCTCGGTGCGGATGAAGGTGAGGAGCTGCTGCAGCGCGCCGGTCTTCGGTTCGATGCGGTACTGGATGTTCGGGCGGTCGAAGTCGGCGACGAAGTGTGCGGCGTCGTCGAGCCCGAGCCGCGCCGAGATCTCCTTGTGGGTCTGCGGGGTCGCCGTGGCGGTGAGGGCGATCCGGGGCACGGTCGGCCAGCGCTCGTGCAGGATGCTCAGCTCGAGGTAGTCCGGCCGGAAGTCGTGGCCCCACTGGGCGACGCAGTGCGCTTCGTCGATGGCGAACAGCGACACGCGCGCCCGGTCGAGGAGCGCGCGCGTGGACTCGAGCCGGAGCCGCTCGGGCGCGAGGTAGAGCATGTCGACCTCGCCCTGGACGACCGCGCGCTCGACCCGGGCACGCTCGTCGGGCCCCTGCGTCGAGTTGAGGAAGGCGGCACGGACCCCGTTCGCTGCGAGGGCGTCGACCTGGTCCTGCATCAGCGCGATGAGCGGCGACACCACGACCCCGACGCCGTCGCGCACGAGCGCGGGCACCTGGTAGCAGAGGGACTTGCCACCGCCGGTGGGCATGAGCACCAGGGCGTCACCGCCGGCGACCACCTGGTCGATGATGGCCGCCTGCTCGCCACGGAAGTCGTCGTAGCCCCACACGCGGTGCAGGACGTCGAGCGCTGCGGCTCGCGAAGCAGACACGGCGGCGGGCGCGGGCGTGGTGCTCATGCCACGAGCCTACGGGCGACCGGCGACACCCACGGCACTGTCCACATCGGCACGGTCCACAGCGGCTGCGTCGACATCGTCGGCACGAGCCGGCGCGGCGGCCCAGCCCGTGCCCGCCGGGCCGAGCCAGCGCTTGCCCCCCGCCCAGACCGGCGGCGTCCCGCGGAACCGCGGCGCCTGGTGTCCGGCGAACGTCCGGTCGAGCTTCCGCCACCATGCCAGGAGCTCGACCATGCCCCAGAACAGCAGCGACGTGCCGAGGGTGACGAGCCAGCCGCCGAGCGTGCCGTTGGCGTCCGAGGAGGCCAGGTCGATCCCCGACCAGCCCGGCGCCTGCAGCACGAAGATCATGATGTTGTTGAAGGCGTGCTGCAGCACGGTGGCCTCGAGACCACCGGTGCGGAGCACGATGATCGCCGCGATCAGCCCGAACGAACCGACGTCGAGGATGCCCCAGACGTTGTAACCGTTCGGGATGTGCAGCACCGCGAAGACGACGGTCGACACCGCCACGGCGATGATCGTGCCGGTGCGTCGCGGGATCCACGAGGCGATCGTCTGCATGAGGAAGCCACGGAAGATGAACTCCTCGGCTGCGCCCTGGAACGGCACGAGCAGGACGACGAGGACGATCGTCAGCGTGAGGGTGCCGAGCGACACCGTGGACTGGCCGATCGCGGCGTGGTTCCACGCGAAGCCGCCGTCGGTCGTGATCATGCCGCCGTCCCAGAAGAGACCGGTCTGCACCACGAACATGATCGCCGCGATGACCAGCGTCGGCAGCACGCACCACGCCGTCCACGCCCACCGCACCCGGAAGCGCGTCGACGTCAGGATCGCGCCCGGGCCGAGGCGTGCGACCTTGACCGCCAGCAGGATGCCGGGCAGCAGGATGACGAGCGACACCAGGGTCAGCGACAGGATCAGCGGATCGGTCGGGTCCAGGGCTCCGCGCTGCAGGTCGTCGAGCAGGTCGTACAGGCCGGACTCGCCCCCGACCGCCGCGACCGGGACGAAGTACGCGACGGTGATGAGCACCTGCGAGGCGAGGTACCAGCCAGCCAGGAACGCGAGGGCGACCAGCGGGCGCCACCACCTCCATCGTGCGTCGACACGGGGCAGGCGGTGGTAGGGAACGCTCACGCCACGCAGGCTACCGGGCCGGGCAGGATGGGACCCGTGCTCACCGTACTGTTCGGCCTGTCCGGAGCCGTCGTCTACGGCTTCGCCGACTTCCTCGGCGGCCTGGCGTCGCGGCGCGTCCGCCCGGTGACGGTCACCGCCGTCGCCGCGGCGATCGGGATCGCACCGCTCCTGCTCGGCCTGGCCGTGCTCGGCGGCTCCGCCTCGTGGACGGGCACCCTCTGGGGCGCCGTCGCCGGACTGTCCGGCGCGGTCGGGGTCCTGCTGCTCTACGCCGCGTTGGCGATCGGCCCGATGAGCGTCCTGTCACCCCTCACCGCCGTGTTCGCCGCCGTCGTCCCGGTCCTGGTGGCCGTGGCCCGCGGGACCGTCCTGTCACCGCTGGCCGTCGCCGCGCTGGTCGTGGCCGTCGTCGCGGTGGTGCTGGTGGCGGCGGTGCGGGACACCTCGGGTGCACGCCTCACCGTGCGTGGGGTCGTCGCGGCCGCGGTCGCCGGGTGCGGGTTCGGCGGGATCGTGCTCGCCTACGACATGACACCGCCCGGCGCCGGCGTCCACCCGCTCGTGGTCGCGCGGGTGCTGCAGACGGTACTGCTGGGTGCGGCGGCGCTCGTGGTGACGGTGCGTGCCGGGCGCGGGGCGCGGTCTGGAGGCGCGGCAGACCCCGCAGCGTCGGTCGGCGTCGCGGGGTCTGCCGTGCCTCCAGGGCGCTGGTGGCCGCCGCGTCTGCTGCTGACGGTCGCGGCGTGCGGTGTCCTCGACGCCCTGGCGAACGTGTGCATCCAGGCCGCGCTGCACGCGAGCGACGACCCGGGCACCCTGCCCGTCGTGAGCGTGCTCAACGCGCTCTACCCCATCGGCACGGTCGTGCTGGCCGGGGTGGTGCTGCGGGAGCGGTTGACCGCGCCGCAGTGGGTCGGCATCGGGCTGGCGGTCGTCGCGTCGGTGGGCCTGGCCCTGGCGTGACCGGACGACTCAGACGTCGGGGATGAGTCGCTTGCCGAGTGACACGGTGCGGTCGTCGGAGTACCCGAGGGACTCGTAGAAGCCGAGCACCCGCTCGTTGCCGGCACGGATCTGCAGGTTCACCTTCGGGCAGCCGAGGTCGGTGAGCAGCCGCTCGAACTCGGCCATCAGCGTCCGGCCGAGACCGGAGCCCTGCAGGTCCGGCTGCACGGCGAGGTAGTTCACCCAGCCGCGGTGCCCGTCGAAACCGGCCATCCCCGCGGCGACGACCCCGCCGGCCTCCGACTCCGCCACCAGGAAGAGCTCGGGCTGGACCGTGGCCTTGCGCGCGATGTCGCGGCGGGGGTCGTTCCACGGGCGGACGAGACCGCACGATTCCCAGAGGGCGACGACCGCGTCGGTGTCGTCGGCGCGGAACGGGCGGATCCGGTACTCCATCCCCCCACGTTACGGGGTGTGGAGAACGTCGTCACCGGGCCGTCGTCGTGATCTGATAGACCTGTCCGACCGACCACTCGATCAGGAGCCCCGTGACCGCACACGACACCATCCCGTCGCGCCGCAGCGCGCGGGACGACGACGGCGGCAGACGGTCCGGGCGCCGCTCCCCCCGGCGACGGCAGACGGTCGGTGGCGCGATCGTCTCGCTCATCGCCGAACTGCTCATCATCGCGGGTGCCGGCACCGGGCTGTACGTGGTGTGGACCGCGTGGTGGACGGACGTCGTGGCGGTCAACGAGCAGTCGAAGCTCGTCGAGGGGCTCGACCAGTTGAAGACCCCGGACGGGGCCGGCACCGAGCACCGCGGCACCGCACCCGTGCTCGCCGAGCCGCCGGACGTCACCGACGTGTTCGGCACGATGCAGATCCCGCGCTTCGGCAAGGACTACAACCGGCCGATCGGCGAGGGCACGGACCGTGAGAAGGTGCTCAACACCATCGGGCTCGGGCACTACCAGGACACCGCGATGCCCGGGGCTCCCGGCAACTTCGCCGTCGCCGGACACCGCGTGACCTACGGCAAGCCGCTCAACCAGATCGCGGAGCTCAAGACGGGCGACTCGGTCGTCGTGCGGGTCACCGACGCGAAGACGAAGTTCGACGTCTGGTACGTCTACAAGGTCACCGACAGCCAGATCGTGACGCCGGACCACATCGAGACGATCGCGCCGGTGCCGAACAAGCCGGGTGTCGACCCCTCGGCGTCGGACCGGTGGCTGACCCTGACCGCGTGCCATCCGATGTGGTCGGCGGCGGAACGGTTCGTCTCGCACGCGAAGCTCGACTACTGGATGCCCGCGTCCGAGGGCACCCCGAAGGAACTCTCGGAGACGGCCAAGTGATCTTCCCCCTGGTCTGGCGGCTGCTGCCCGGCCCCACGTTCCTGAAGGTGCTCGAGCTGCTCGTGCTGCTCGCCGCGATCGTGTTCGTGCTGTTCCAGTGGGTGTTCCCGTGGATCGCGGCGGACATCCTGCCGCCGCCGGACGGCACCGTGGAGTCCACGCCGACCCCGTAGCGGTCGGCCACGGCGGTGACGGCCGACGGCGACCGACGGCGTCAGACGGTCGTCGTGACGTGCGAGCCGCCGGCCGCCGTCCGGCGCACGGCGATCCGCTCCGGGATCCGCTGCTTGAGTTCCTCGACGTGGCTGACGATGCCGACCTGCCGCCCACCGGCGGTCAGTCGCGACAGCTGCCCGATGACGTCGTCGAGGGTCTCCGGGTCGAGCGTGCCGAACCCCTCGTCGACGAAGAGCGTGCCGAGCGAGACGCCACCGGCCTCGGCCTGCACGACGTCGGCCAGCCCGAGCGCCAGGCACAGCGACACCGTGAACGTCTCGCCGCCGGACAGGCTGCGGGGATCCCGCACGGTGTCGGTGGTGTGGTCGTGCACGGCGAGTGCCAGGCCGGTCCGGCGTGCCCGTGACCCCGACTCGCGCTCGTCCGAGGTCTCGAGCGTGAACCGCCCCGCGAGCATCCCCCGGAGTCGGTCGTTGGCCGCGGCGACGACGTCCTCGAACCGGCGCATGAGCACGTAGGTGCCCAGGGTGATCCCGGTCGGGTTGGCCGCGGTGACCCCGTTCGCGATGTCGGCGAGCCGGACCACGGCGCGGCTGCGTGCCGACGTCTCGTCACGGGCTCGGGTCGCCCGGGTGACCTCGGTCGCGCACCGGTCGACCGCGTCGGCACGGTCGGCCGCGGAGACGGCGACCGCGACGGCCTCGTCGAGTGCGGCGGCAGCGCGCTGGCGTCCGGCACGGGCACCGTCGAGGTCGAGGCGTTCCGCGGAGTCGTCCGCCGCGGCGACCACGGCGGGCTCGGCCAGGCCGGCCGTGACGACGGCCCGCTCGGCCTCGGCCGCGCTGATCAGCACCCGCAGCCGGTCGGTGCTGTCGGGGTCGAGCCGTCCGGCCCGCGCTGCGGCGACGTCGGCGAAGTCCTGGTCGTCGAGGACCCGGTCGACCTCGGCACGGCGGTCGTCGCGGGCACGGGTCGCGGCGGCCACCCGTTCGTCGGCCTGCACGACCGCGCGGTACGCCTCGAGTCGCTCGTCGAGGAGCTCGACGGCCGTCCGGAGCGTCGCGGGACGCTCGTCGAGGAGCGCTCCGAGCCGCTCGAGCGCCGCGGCCACGGTGCCGAGGTCGGTGTCGAGCCGCTCGGCGTCGGCCAGCGCGGTCGAGGTCAGGACGGTCCGCCGTGCGTCGAGGTCGTTCCGCTCGCGCTGGAGCCGACCGGTCGTCGTGTCGTGCTCCGCCCGCTGCCGCTCGTGCTGCAGGACGAGCGCGGCAGCGTCGTGCGCAGCCCGGACCCGTTCGTCGGCGGCCGCGGTCAGGGCGTCGAGCGTGGGCGCGTCGACCGTGCCGACGACGTCGACGAGCCGCTGGTGTTCGGCACGTTCGACCGCCAGGTCCGACGCGGCGTCGGCGAGGTGCTGGTCCGCGCGACGGGTGGCGTCGCTGGCGGCGTCGACAGCCGCGGTCGTGGGGTGGTCGTCCTGCGGCGTCGCCACCGACGGGTGCGCCGTCGACCCGCAGACCGGGCACGGGTCGCCGGCCGTGAGCGCCGCCCCGAGTTCTCCGGCGAGACCGGCGATCCGGCGTTCACGGAGTGCCCGCTCGGCCGTGAGGGCGTCGGTCGCCGACCGGCGCGCGGCAGCGACGGACTGCTCGGCCGTGGCGACCCGCTGCGCCGCGTGGTCGCGCGCCACGAGGTCGGCTCGGAGGGACCGGATCCGGGTGACCTCGTGCGCGGCGGCGTCCGAGTCGGCTGCCGTGCGGGCCGCGGTGCGTGCGGCCTCGACGATGCGGGCCCGTTCGGTGGGACGGGCGTCGAGTGCGGCGTCGCGTTCGAGCAGCTGCTCGGCGATCTGCTCGGCGTCGGCGGTGGCCCCGGCGATGGCGGACCGACGGGCAGCGGCGCCGTCCTCGACCGCGACGAGGTGCCGGACGGCCGACAGGTCGTCGGCCAGGGCGTCGCGTCGCAGCACGACGGCGTCGGCGTCGGCGGTGACCCCGTGGCGGTCACGCAGCGACCGGGCGGCCGCGGTGCACTCGTCGGCGCGCAGGACCGCGGCGTCGAGTCCGTCGGCCACGGCAGCGACCCGGGCAGCGCGTTCGCCGAGGGCGAGGGCCGACCGGGCGGCGTTGACGGCGGGGGCGTCGTCGTCGAGCGTGGCCCGTCGCACGAGCAGCCCCGCGCGTCGATCGAGGGCGGTCGCACGCGCCGTGACCGCCTGCTCGTGCTCGGCAGCGGTCGTCGCCGCCGCGGCTGCCGCAGCACGGACGGCGGCAGCGGCATCGGCGGCAGCACGGACCGACGCCACCGTCGACGGCACGGCGGTCTCGTCGGCGTCGTCGAGACCGGCGGCCTGGGCGAAGCGGTTCAGGGCGTCGCGCACGCGGTCGTCGGCGCCGTCGACCTCGGCCTGCACGGCACGGCGCCGCGCGGCGAGTTCGTCGGCCGTGCGGTCGTAGACCTGCGTGCCGAACAGGGACTGCAGGAGCTTGCGGCGCTCTTCGCCCGGGGACCGCAGGAACCGTGCGAACTCGCCCTGCGGCAGCACGACGGTCTGCAGGAACTGCGCGCGGTCGAGCCCGACGATGCGGCCGATCTCGACGCCGACCTCGGGGATGCGCGACGACATCGGTTCACCGGCGACGTCGGACGGGTTCGCCAGACGGAACAGCTGCACGGACGCCTGCTGCCGGACGGTGCCGGTCCCCCGCTGCTTGGGGCGGTCGTACTGCGGGGTGCGGCGGACCCGGTAGGTCCCTGCGCCGGTCTCGAAGACGAGTTCGACGAACGGCTCCACCGCGGGGTCGGCGTGCTGGCTGTGCAGGCGGTCGGAGCTGGCCTCGGACCCCGCGAGCCCGCCGTACAGGGCGAACACGACGGCGTCGATGATGGTCGACTTGCCGGAGCCCGTCGGCCCCTCGAGCAGGAACACCCCGGAGGCCGCGAGCGCTGCGAAGTCGATGGACACCAGGTCGGGGTAGGGCCCGATGGCGCGCAGCTCGAGTCGGTGCAGGTACATCAGCGGTCCCCCTCGCGCTGCAGCGCCAGCACCGCGGCCTCGTACGCCTCGGTCAGGACGGCGTGTTCGTCGTCGTCGGGGGCGGCACCGGTGGCGAAGGCCACGAAGTCGGCGGCGACCTCGACCGGGTCGGACGTCGCCGTGACCGCACGGGCCACCGAGGCCGAGCCGCGGTGGGCGGGTTCGTGTGTGATCGCCAGGGCGTGCGGGAAGTGGTCCTTCACCCGGGCGTACATGCGCTCGGGGTGCACCGTGTCGGTCACGGCCACCCGCACCCACGCGTCGGCGTCGGCCCGGAAGGCACCGGACTCGATGTCGTCGATGCTCCCGCGGACGTCGACCAGGCGGCGCGGTACGGGAGCGGGCACGAGTTCGACCGTGACGGCACCGGCCGCGTCGAGTTCGACCAGGGTCACCGACTTCTGCTGGTGCCGCTCGCCGAACGAGAACGCCAGCGGTGAGCCGGCGTACCGGATCCGTCCGCCGTCACCGACCCGCTGCGGGCCGTGCAGGTGCCCGAGGGCGACGTAGTCGAAGCCGTCGAAGACCGATTCGGCCACCCGGTCGACACCGCCGACACGGATGTCCTGCTCGCTGTCGCTCGGGTCCGCGCCGCCGACGAAGGCGTGCGCGACGACGACGCTGCGGGTACCGCCGCGCAGCGCGAGGTCGGCCCGGATCCGCTCGGTGGCGGCGTGCACGACGGCGTGGTGCGACCGTGCGAGGGGCTCGTCCGGCACGTCGGCCAGTGCGTAGCGGGTGAGGTCGGGGTGCAGGTACGGGATGCCGTACACCGCCACCGGCCCGTCGGCGTCGTCGACGAGCACCGGGTCGGCGATCCGCGCGGGTTCGGCGAGGATGCGCACGCGGTGGTCCATCACGCCGGCACCGAAGCCCAGGCGTGCGGCGGAGTCGTGGTTGCCGGGCGTGAGCACCACGGTCGCCGTGTCGGCCAGGCGTTCGAGCACCCGGGACAGCATGCGGACCGCGTCGATCGGCGGGATCGCCCGGTCGTACACGTCACCGGCGATCACGACGAGGTCGACGGAGCGGTCCCGCACGAGGTCGACGAGCCAGTCGGTGAACGCCGCCTGGTGCTCGAGGAGGTCGGCACCGAGCAGCGTGCGGCCGAGGTGCCAGTCGCCGGTGTGCAGGATGCGCATGCGGACACGGTAACGCCGGCCGGGGACATCGCCGGACGGCCGCGCGCCGCCTGTGGAGAACTCAGGGCACGCAGCTCGCCGACGCCAGGCCGAGGACCGAGACGACCCGCACCTTCACGGTCGGCGTGCTCGTCGCGGTCCAGTTGTTGCCGAGGTTCGTGCGGAGGTTCAGCGTGTAGGTCGTCCCGAGGTCGAGGAGGCCCGCCCCGCCGTAGACGAGCGAACGCTGTCCGGCCGTCGTGGCGGTCGCGAGCTGGGTCGTCCCGTTCATCAGGTCGAACGAGCTCGGCACGGTCGGGTCCGTGTAGGTCCAGGCGATCGTCACGGTGCTCGACGACGCGGCCGTGCAGGTCAGCGTGGGGACACCGGTGGCCGTGCCCGCCGTGAAGTTCGACACCGGGTTCACGGTCGTCCGCGACCACGGCACGGCCACCGCCTGCGCCGGCACGAACACCCCGACGCTCCCCGCGATGACGAGGACCGCCGCCGCGCCGCCGAAGCGGCGCAGCCGCTGCACGCGACGCTCGTGCACCCGGAGCGAGCGACGGGTGACGACGGTCGACGTGGCGGACGGGAGGCGCGTGGCGGCGTCGTCCCGCGCCTCCCGGCCGGTGTCGGCACCGTCCGACGGCCCGCCACCCGACCCGTGGGCGGTGTCGCCCCCGTCCGAGCCGTCGGCGTCGTCGTCGAGCGCCGTGAGGCGGCGGAGCGACCCGTCGACCGTGCAGAGCGCGAGCAGCGCCGTCAGGCCGAGTGCGAGCACGACGACCTTGACCCACTCCCCCTGCCGGAGCCACAGGACCGGCGCCCCGACGAACGGGATGCGCAGGAAGGCGACCCCGTGCACCGCCGAGCGTTCGAGCGGCGTGGAGTCCTGCTGCGGGTTCGCGTCGCCCTTGGTGACCAGGGTGCCGCCGGGGCCGTCCTCGACGTACCGGTGCATGCGGAGGTGACCGGGCTGGTCCGGGTCGTCGGCGAGCAGGATCTTGCCCGTCCGGACCTCGCCGGACGCGACCGGGCGCGAGACGACGACGTCGCCCGGCGTGAGCCGCGGCTCCATCGACCCGGTCATCACCGTGGTGGGTTGCCAGCCGATCAGCGCAGGGGCGGCCGCCCACAGCGCGAGGCCGAGGAGGGTCGCGACCACACCGCGTGCGACGGTGCCGACGACGACGCGCCCCCAGTCGACGACGTCACGGAGCACGGCGTGCGGTGTGGGACCACCGTGCACTGCGATGCTGCTCATGACTGCCTTCGACCGGGGGCGCGTTCTCGGGGGTGGTGACCGGGGCGGGCTCGGGCTCAGCCCCGGTCACCGGGTGGGGAGGGCTCCCGGCTCAGCTGTTCTGGGCCTCCCAGGTGAGGCCGAGGGACGCGGTGCCGCCCTGCACCGTGTTCGGCGCGGTGCTCGAGACCGTGTAGGTGAAGCGGTAGACGCGCGACTCGGACGCAGAGCCGGTCGGGGCCCAGGTGCCGAGTCCGGTGGCGAAGTTCGTCGAGCCGGTGCCGAAGGCGGCGAGGGTGCCGTTGTAGAGCGTTCCGCTGGTCGCGGCCGGGGTGAAGCCGGTGCAGGAGCCGAAGCCACCGCCGGTGCCCTGCTCGACCTGCAGGTTGATGTTGCCCGACAGGTTGTTCGTGGTGGCCGGGTTCGTGCCGTACAGCTTCACGGTCGAGGCCAGCGAGCCGGTCGACGTGACCGTGATGCAGTTGGCGCCGGTCGAGCCGGGCTTGAGGCCCGTCGCGGTGAAGAGCGCGGTGTTGTTGTCGTCGTCGGTGAGGGCGACGCTGCCGGCGGTCCAGTTGCTGGTCGGGTTGACGGTCGTGGCCGAGAACGCCGAGTAGGACGCGGTCGAGACGACGACACCCGAGGCGACGAGGGCGGCGGGGATGGCGATCCAGGCCGCGAGACGGGCGGCGCGAGGGGTGACACGAGACATTGCGAGAGCTCCTGATCCGGAAACGGTGGCGCCGTGGTCGCGGTGGTTGGTCGCGTCGGTGCCGGTGGTGTTTGCTACGACGATCAAGTTACTTTTCCGCCGAGCAACTCACAAGAGAAGGAACCACCCCCGTGCTGGGGGTGTCTTGACGAGTGAGATACTTGTTGACTGAGTCTTCCCACCCCCTGCCGAGAAGAGCTGCCGATGACGGACACCACCCAGCCCGTCCTGCCCGACACCCTGCCGCCCGCGCCCGTGTCGCCGACCGTCTCCGTACCGGAGCACGTGGACTCGGACACCGACCTCGCGAAGCTCCTCACCGCCTTCCGCCTGCTCCAGACGCAGCACGCCCGCGTCCTGCACCACGAGAGCGTCGTGCGTGGACTGAACGCCACCGACACCCGCTTCGTGTTCTTCCTGGCCGCGGCCGACGGCGAAGGGATCACGCCGAAGCAGGCCGGCGAGTACCTCGAGCTCACCACCGGCGCCATGACCTCGCTCGTCGACCGGCTCGAGCAGCGCGGACACCTCGAGCGCCGCCCGAACCCGCAGGACCGTCGCAGTGTCCTGCTGCACCTCACCGCCTCGGGGGCCGAGGTGGCTCGGCAGATCGGCGCCGTCTACTCGGATGCCTTCCGCGAGGTCGTCGCCCCCACCGACCGGGTCCGGCTCGCGGCCGCGTTCGCCGGGCTCGGCGACGCCCTCGACCGCCACTCGCGCGCGGAGACCGCAGCCCGCACAGCGTGACGGTCGGCGCGACGATCTGCGTGACCTCGCGTGTCGGGGCGCGCGCGTAGCGTGGTGCGCATGACACCGTCCGAAGTCCTGATCGAAGCGTTCTCCCGCGTCCCCGAGACCGTCGAACGTGCCGTCGACGGCCTGTCCGAGGACCAACTCGCAGCGCGTCCGGCCGCCGGTGCGAACACCCTGGCGTGGCTCGCGTGGCACACCGCCCGTGGGCAGGACGTCCAGATCGCCGACCTCGCCGGCACCGCGCAGGTGTGGACCGCCGACGGCTGGTACGAGCGGTTCGGCCTGCCGTTCCCGGCCGAGGCCCTCGGCTACGGCATGTCCCGCGACGACGTCGGTCGGGTGCGGGCGTCGGCCGAGTTGCTCACCGGGTACCTGCGTGCCGTCCACGACCGCACCGTCGCGTACCTCGGCACGCTCGGCCCGGACGACCTCGACCCCGTGGTCGACGACGCGTGGGACCCGCCCGTCACCGCCGGCGCCCGGCTCGTGAGCATCCTCGACGACTGCACGCAGCACGCCGGCCAGGCCGGCTTCGTGCGCGGGCTGCTGTTCTTCAACCGCTGACGCGGGCGCGCGAGCGCGCGGGGGCGCGGTCGCGGGCGCTTCGTGAGCAGAAATGGTCGGGTCCGACTTCGGGACCCGACCATTGCTGCTCACCATGTGACGGACGGGAGGCCCGTGGCGAGCTCGCCACGGGCCTCCCGTCCGTCACGGGGTCGCGACTACCGCGCGGCGAGCTCCGACACGATGCCGTCACCGGGGGCGGCCTGCACGAGGTCCGCCGCGATCTCGGCGCGCTCGAGAATGCCCTCGATCTTGCGGATGCGACCACGCGGGACGAGGGTCACGACGGTGCCCTCCTTGCCGGCACGGCCCGTGCGGCCCGAGCGGTGCATGTACGCCTTGTAGTCGTCCGGGGCATCCGCCTGCACGACGAGCGACACGTCGTCGACGTGGATGCCGCGGGCGGCGACGTCGGTGGCGACGAGCACGTTCACCCGGCCGCTCGTCAGGAGCTGCAGGTTCCGGGTCCGGCGCGACTGGTTCAGGTCGCCGTGGAGCGACGTGGCACGGATGCCGGCGTCCTCGAACTGGTCGGCGAGGCGCTCGGCGTAGGCACGGGTCCGGGCGAAGACGATCGTCTTGCCGTCGCCGGCGACGAGCTCCTCGAGGACACGGTCCTTCTCGCGCTGCTCGACCACGAGGACACGGTGGTCGATGGTCGAGGACGCCTGGTCCTCACCCGCGACCTCGTGCACGCTCGGCTCGTGCAGGAACTGCTCGACGAGCGCCGCGACCTGGGTGTCGAGCGTCGCGCTGAACAGCAGCTTCTGTGCACGGTTGCCCTGCGGGGTGACCTCGGCGGTGGCGGAGAGGATCTCCTGCACCGGCTCGAGGAACCCGAGGTCGCACATGTGGTCGGCCTCGTCGAGCACGGAGATGACGACCTCGCTGAGGTCGAGCTTCCCCTTGTTCATGAGGTCCTGCACACGACCGGGGGTGCCGACGATGATGTCGACGCCGCGCTCGAGCGCGCCCTCCTGACGGCCGTACGGCACGCCGCCGTAGATCTGCGTCGTGAAGAGGCCCACCGAGCGGGCGATCGGCTGCACCGTGCGGTCGATCTGCAGGGCCAGCTCGCGGGTCGGCGCGAGGATGAGTGCACGCGGGGCGCGGCCCATCTTGCGCTTCGTGCCGCCGCCGTGCTCCATCAGCTTCTCGACGAGCGGGGCGCCGAACGCGATGGTCTTGCCGGAGCCCGTGCGGCCACGGCCGAGGACGTCCTTGCCGGCGATCACGTCGGGGATCGTCGCGGCCTGGATCGGGAACGGGCTGCTCGCGCCGAGCTCCTGCAGGGCGCGGGAGATGTTGCCGCCGATGCCGAGGTCGCCGAAGGTCACGCCCTCGACGTCGGACGCCACGGTGGACTCGGCCTGGAGCTTCGCGAGCTTGACGTCGTCGGCGGGGACGAACTTGCCGCGCTCGGGCTCGTCGAAGGAGCGGCGGGGAGCGCTGCGGTCGTCGCGGTCGAAGCTGCGACGGGGACGGTCGTCATTGTCACGACGGGGGGCACGGTCATCGCGG
Organism: Curtobacterium sp. VKM Ac-2884; assembly: GCF_015350945.1. Classification (NCBI taxonomy): domain Bacteria; kingdom Bacillati; phylum Actinomycetota; class Actinomycetes; order Micrococcales; family Microbacteriaceae; genus Curtobacterium; species Curtobacterium sp. VKM Ac-2884. The sequence goes on along the minus strand of NZ_JADKSA010000005.1, from coordinate 311,300 downwards.
TCGAAGCTGCGACGCGGGCGGTCGTCGTTGTCACGACGCGGAGCACGGTCGTCGCGGTTGAAGCTGCGCGGAGCGCGGTCATCGCGGTCGAACGAACGACGCGGGCGGTCGTCGTTGTCACGACGGGGCGCACGGTCATCGCGGTCGAAGCTACGACGCGGGCGGTCGTCGTTGTCTCGACGCGGAGCACGGTCGTCGCGGTTGAAGCTGCGCGGGGCGCGGTCATCGCGGTCGAAGCTGCGACGCGGGCGGTCGTCGTTGTCACGACGGGGCGCACGGTCGTCGCGGTTGAAGCTGCGCGGGGCGCGGTCATCGCGGTCGAAGCTGCGACGCGGGCGGTCGTCGTTGTC
>NZ_JADKSA010000005.1:0-310850 GCF_015350945.1 Curtobacterium sp. VKM Ac-2884 | reverse complement strand
ACGACGGGGCGCACGGTCGTCACGGTTGAAGCTGCGCGGTGCGCGGTCATCGCGATCGAACGAACGACGCGGGCGGTCGTCGTTGTCACGACGCGGGGCACGATCGTCGCGGTCGAAGCGACGCGGCGCGCGGTCGTCACGGTTGAAGCCGCGTCCACCACGGTCATCGCGCTCCGGGCGGCGCTGGCCGCCGCTGTCGCGGGGCTCCCAGTTCGGGCGCGCGGGGCGCTCGCCCTGCGACGAGCGGCCGCGACGCTCCTCGGCGTCCCAGCGCTGCTTCTGGCGCGGCGCGGTCGGTTCGGCGGCGCGGAACCCGCGGTGCTTGCTGCTGCGTGCGGCGGGGGTGCCGTTCGGGTGGCGGGGACGATCGGAGGCGCGGTTGTCCGCGCCCTTGTTGTACGGAGCCATGACTGCTTTCTCGGGTGCGCAACGAACCGCAGCGCCCGACAGCGACATCGGCGGGGGCTGCTTGCGGAGAGGGGGTTCATCCCGTCGCGATTCGACGTGATTCCAGCCCTCGAGCAACACACACCCAACAAAAAGCCCGTGATCACGATGTCACGGCGTCGAAGGCCGACCGAGCGAGTCTACGCGACCCCGCGCTCTGACGCCAGCCCCGTCGTCGACGGACGGCCGCGAGCCGGACCCGGCCCGTGCCTCCCGGCCGGCCCGTCGGTCAGGACTCGGCGAGCCGCTGTCGTTGCTCGGCCACGTCGAAGTCCGCCTTCGGCCACGAGAGCTGCATGTCCTCGAGGGCCCGGAGCAGGAGCTGCTGCACCGCCAGGCGGGCGTACCACTTGCGGTTCGCCGGCACGACGTACCAGGGCGCCTGGGGGGTCGAGGTCCGGTCGAACACGATCTGGTAGGCGTCCTGGTACCGGTCCCACAGCAGGCGCTCGTCGATGTCGGCCGGGTTGAACTTCCAGTGCTTGTCGGGGCGGTCGAGTCGCTCGCCGAGGCGTTCGCGCTGCTCGTCCTTCGAGATGTGCAGCATCACCTTGACGATGGTGGTGCCCTCGGCGGTGAGGCGGTCCTCGAACTCGGTGATCGCGCCGTAGCGTCGTTCGATCTCGTCCGGCGCCGCGAACGCCCGGATGCGCTGGATGAGGACGTCCTCGTAGTGCGAGCGGTCGAAGACGCCGAGCTGCCCGGCACTCGGGAGCTGACGCTCGATGCGCCAGAGGAAGTCGTGCTCGCGCTCCTCGGCCGTCGGGGCCTTGAAGCCCGCGTAGCGCACGCCGTTCGGGTCGACCGCACCGACGACGTGCGAGACGATGCCGCCCTTGCCGGCGGTGTCCATCGCCTGCAGGACGAGCAGCACACGGCGCTGGTCGCCGGCGGTCGACGCCGCGTACAGGCGCTCCTGCAGGGCGGCGAGGCGGGACGCCCCCGCGGCGAGCGCTTCGAGCCCGTCGATCTTGCGGCCGGGGAAGCCCGGCGTCGCATCCGGGTCGACCTGGTCGAGGCGGAAGCCCGGGTCGACGCGGAGCAGCGGTTCGGGATCGGCGTTCCAGGCCTTGCGACGGCTCACGGGTCCTCCTGCGGTCCGGGCGGCGGGTGCGCCCTGCTCTCATCCTGGCACTGTGGCGGTTCCGCCGTCGGGTTGCGCGGTCGGGTCCGCGGTCGGGGTTCCTCCGCTGGGGTGACGTGGCCGGCCTCGGGTGCGGCTACCGTGGAACCGATGAAGTCCGGCCGCCGCACAGTGCTCGCGCTCGTCGCCGCGGTCGTGGCGCTCGGCGCGGTCGCGTCCTGCAGTACGGACCCCGTCGGCGACGAGAACGCGACGGTCACCGCGGACAGCGTCATCTACCCGCTGTCCCTGCAGTACCACGGCATCGACGTGGTCGCGGATGTGCCGTACGGCACGGCTCCGCTGCAGCGGCTCGACGTCTGTCTGCCGGCCGACAGCGCCCCGGAGACGACCGCGACCCCCACGGCGACGCCGTCCGCCACCCCGACGGCCGACCCCGCCGAGGCCGCAGCCAGCACCGGCCGGCCCGCGGTGCTGATGATCCACGGCGGCAGCTGGTCGCACGGCGACAAGGCCACGGCCGCCTACCGCTCGGTGTGCAAGTACCTGGCGTCCGAGGGGTTCGTCACGTTCAACGTGGACTACCGGCTCGCCCCCACCGACCCGTTCCCGGCCGGCCTCGACGACGTCCGACGGGCGCTCGACTACGTGTTCCGCCCCGCGACGCTGTCCACGTACGACGTCGACTCCCAGCGGGTCGGGGTGTTCGGCGGGAGCGCCGGCGGCAACCTGGCGGCGATGCTCGCGGTGACCGACCACGAGTCCGCCGCCTACGCCGAGGGCGACCGGATCCGTGCGGTCGTCGACCTGAGCGGTCCCACGAACCTGACGTCACGCTCGACCCGGGCCGACGGGGTGTCCGCGTCCTTCCAGCGGAAGCAGCTGCTGTACCTCGGCTGCCGGACCTACGCGACGTGTCCGGCGGCCACCCGGGCGTCGCCGGAGTACCACGTCACCTCGGACACGGCGCCGTTCTTCATCGGGCACTCGACGGACGAGTTCATCCCGCTGTGGGAGTCGCAGGAGTTCGCGGCGACGCTCCGGTCACACGACGTGCCGGTCACGTTCGTGCAGGTCGAGGGGACGGCGCACTCGATCGCGCAGCTCGACGAGGCGATGAGTCGCCGCGTCGCGACGTTCCTGCGGACCCAGCTGGGCTGACGCGCTGCGGGGGCGGCCCCTGCCGCGTGCCCCGGGTGGGTGGCACCCGGAGTCGGGACTACTGCCGACCGGCGCCAGGTCGCAGACTTCCGGGGTGACCGACACCTCGACCCGCCCTGCACGCGCCGCCGCGACCCGCTGGGACCGTTCCGCGCTGCAGACCTCCGCGGAGTTGCTGCTCGGGTTGTCGTTCGCCGCCACCATGGCCTTCGGCGGGTACGCGGCTGCGACCGGGCGACTGGCGGTCTTCGCGCAGGGCGCCGGCGTCGTCTTCCTCGTCACGCTGACCTGTGTGCTCGTGTCGTGGTTCCGCGCTGTCGAGCGCGAGGAGCGTGCCGACCGGCCCGCCGTCTCGCCCCTCGCCGCGATCGACGCCGAGTACCGCCGCTAGGCAGCCTCGCCCGTCGCCGGTTCGCTCGCGGTCCGTCGGTCGGCCCGCCGTTCGCGCGCGCCCTCGACCACGAAGTAGAGCGCCGGCAGCACCACGAGGGTCAGCAGCGTCGAGGACACCAGCCCGCCGATCACGACCAGCGCGAGCGGCTGCGAGATGAACCCGGACTTGCCGGTCAGCCCGATCGCCATCGGCAGCAGCGCGAAGATCGTCGCCATCGCCGTCATGAGGATCGGGCGGAGGCGTCGTGTCGCGCCCTCGATCAACGCCTCACGCACCCGCAAGCCGCGCCGTCGGTACTGGTTGACGAGGTCGATGAGGACGATCGCGTTCGTCACGACGATGCCCACGAGCATGAGCAGACCGATCAGCGATGCGACGCCGATCGGGACGCCGGAGACGATCTGCAGCAGGATCGCCCCGGTCGCGGCGAACGGCACCGACGCCAGCAGCAGCAGTGGCTGCAGCAGGCTCCGGAACGTCGCGACCATGATCACGTAGACGATCAGCACGGCCACGACGAGCGCGAGGCCCAGCTGCGAGAACGCCGACGACTGACTGGCGGCGACGCCACCGATCGATGCGGTCGCACCACGCGGCAGGTCGAGCTCGTCGACGGCGGTCGTGACCGACTGCACGGCCGCACCGAGGTTCGAGGCGTCCGGCGACACGGTGATCGTGGCGGTGCGTGCCGCGTTCGTCGTGGTGACGGTGGTCGGACCGTCGGACTCCTCGACCTTCGCGACGTCGGACAGCGGGACGGTGCCGGTGCTCGTCGGGACGTCGAGGGCACGGAGCGCGGCGATCGTCGTCGGCGGCTCCGGGTCGGCGATGTAGACGTCGAGCGTCGCGTCGTCGATCTCGATGCTGCCGGTGTCGCGCGGGGAGACCGCGGCGGCGACGAGGCCACCCACCTGGGTCTCGGTGAGGCCGAGTGACGCAGCCTTGGCACGGTCGACCCGGACGGCGAGGTAGGGCTCCGCGGCGGACAGGTTGCTCGTGGCGCTCGTCGTGTCCGGGACCGACTGCATGGTCTTCAGCACCTGGCGCGAGGCCGTCTCGAGCTGCGCCTGGGTCGGTGCGGTCACGTCGACCTCGATGTCGCTGCTGCCGCCGAACCCGCCGCCGGACGACGCGATGGTGACCTCGCCGACGTCGTCGATCCGCGCGATCGACTTCCGGGCGTCGGCCTGGATCGTCGGCTGGTCGGCCTCGGCATCGGTCGTCACGGCGTACTGCACCGAGGCGCTGCCGCCACCGCCGAACGCCGCCTGGATCGACTGGCCGCTGGTGCCGATGGTGGTCTGCACGGTCTCGACGCCGTCGACGCCCTGGAGTGCCCGCTCGACCTTGCGCGCGGATTCGGACTGGACGGCGAGGCTGGAGCCGGCCTTCAGGTCCTGCGTGACCGTGAACGTGTTCTGCCCCGAGTCGCCGAGGTAGTTCGTGGTGACGAACGGCAGTGCGGCGCCCGTGCCGCCGAGGACGACGACCGCGAGCAGGATGACGACGACCGGCTTGCGGACGACCCACCGGAGCACCGGCAGGTAGACCCGACGCAGACGGTCAGAAGCGCCGGCGTCGTGCAGGTCCGCGGCCGAAGCGAGCTCGCCCTCCGTCGGCTCGGGCGCCAGATCGGCGTCCGACGGTGCCGCAGCGGCGCCCGGTTTCGCCTTCGGCGGGCGGAGCCACCAGTACGCGAGCACCGGCACGATGGTGAGCGAGACGAACAGCGATGCCACGAGCGCGAGGGTGACGGTCACGGCGAACGGCCGGAACAGCTCCCCCACCAGCTCCGCGACGAAGGCGACCGGCAGGAACACCGCGACGGTCGTCAGGGTCGAGGCGGTGACGGCACCGGCGACCTCGCGGACGGCATCCAGCACGGCGCGGTGGCGGTCGACGCCCGGGACCATGTGCCGCTTGATGTTCTCGATGACGACGATGGAGTCGTCGACCACACGGCCGATCGCGATCGTCAGGGCGGCCAACGTGATGATGTTGAGCGTGTACCCGGCGGCGCGCATGCCGATCGCGGCCAGGAGCACCGACGTCGGGATCGAGATGGCCGTGACCAGCGTCGAGCGCCACGAGAGCAGGAAGACGAGGATCACGATCACCGCGAAGGCGAGGCCGAGCAGCCCCTCTTCGGCCAGGGAGTCGATCGACTGCTGGATGTAGGGCGCCTGGTCGAAGACGACGGTGAAGCGGGGGTCGCCCTCGATCTTGTCCTCGATGCCCGGCAGGGCGTCGCGCACGGTCTTCGAGACGTCGACCGTGTTGGCCTCCTGCGTCTTGGTGATCGAGATCGTCAGGGCCTGCTCACCGTCCACGCGGCTGATCGAGGTGCGCGGCGACTCCGTGATCGCGACCTTCGCGACGTCGCCGAGCGTGGTGTCCGTCGGGGTGGTCGCAGCGCCGGTGGTCGCAGCGCCGGTGGCCGCGTCGCCGGTGGCCGCGTCGGCACCAGTACCGGTGGCGGCACCGGTGGGCGCGCCGGTGCTGGTGCTGGTGCCGTCGGCGGTGCCCGAGTTCGACGAACCCGTCAGCGGCAGCGCACGGATGTCGTCGAGCGAAGCGATCCGCTCGCCCGTCTGCACCGACAGCGTCGAGCCGTCCTGGGTCAGGGTGCCGCCGGGGATCAGGGTGCCGTTGTCGTCGAGTGCGTCCGAGATCGCCGTCTGGCTGAGACCGCGAGCGGCGAGCTCGTCCTGGTCGGGCGTGATGACGACCCGGCGGCCGGGGTTGCCGAAGACGTCCGCCTGCCGCACGCCGTCGAGCTTCTCCAGGTCGGGGATCGCCGAGGCCTGCAGCCGGTCGACGAGCTGCTCCTGGTTGCCGGACGCCGAGACCGCGACCTGCAGCACCGGCAGGTCGTCGAAAGACCCGGTGACGATCTGCGTCTGCACCGAGTCCGGCAGCGACAGCGCGTTCACCGCGGTCTGGATCTTGTCCTCGGCGCTCGCCAGGTTCGATCCGTACTGGAACGACGCCGACACCACGCTCTGTCCGGTGGACGAGGTCGCGCTGGTGGACTCGAGGTCCGGGACGACCTGGATCGCCTGCTCGATCTTCGTCGAGACGTCGTTGGACACGACCTCCGGCGTCGCCCCGGGGTAGGCGCTGACGATCGCGACCTGCGGGAACTCGACGCTGGGGATCAGCTCCTGCTTGAGGCTCGTCAGCGCCACGCCCCCGAAGACCGCGACGACGATGGTGACGAGCGCGATGAGGGCCCGGTTGCGGAGGCTGAAGACCGAGAGGAGGTGCACGTCATCGATCCTCGCAGGACGCGTCTGCGAGCGGCCGGGTTCAGGCCCCGATCAGCAGGTAGAGCCCGAGGACACCGACGGCTCCGACGACCCCGGTGCCGAGGGCGATCACGCGGCCGACCGACGACCGGGCGGTGGCCACCCCGACGACGAGCACGACGACACCGACCGCGATCTCGACCACCCAGGTCACCGGGCCGGTCGTGGCCACCACCTGCAGCAGCGCCCGTACCCCCTCGCCGATCAGGATCGCGGCGGTGACCCCGAAGGCTCCGGCACGCCAGCGGGCGTCACGGGAGCGGACGAACACGGCGACCGCACCGGCGAGCAGCCCCGCGGGGACGCCGAGCAGCACCCACAGGTTGGTGACGGACAGGAAGTCCGGGTAGCCACGCAGGTTCGTCGTGGCCCAGTAGCCGACGTGCATGAGTTCGAGCAGCACGACGCCGAGCAACATCGCGAGCGGCAGGGCGAACCGGCCGGCACGGGCCCCGGCGCCGATGCACAGCGCGACGGCGACCAGGAACCAGGGGCCGGCGGAGTTCGCGACGGACGACAGCGCGGGCACCGTCTGCCCGAACGAGGTCAGCACACCGGCGAGCAGCGCGCCGCTCAGGGCCATCGTGACGCGCACCAGAGCCGGCACCGCGGGGCACGGCTCGGCCGGCGACGCGGACGACGGGGACGCAGCAGCGGCCGGAGCACCGGCGGACAGGGTCGCGTTCATGGCATCAGCATCGCGTCGTCCGCCGCCGCGCACATCACCCCACGGAGCGAGAACGACCCCGGCCCATCACCCCAGAGGATGACCCCACGACGGCTCACACCACCGCGGCGAGCGAGCCCCGCACCCCGGCGGACTCTCCACCGACCCGAGCCCACGCCCGTTCGAGCACGTCCACCAGACGACCGCGGTCCGCCGGCGCCATCGTGAACGGCACCCGCAGGAACCGTTCGAACCCGCCGTCCGGGCCGAACACGCCGCCGGACGCCAGCACCACCCCCTCGGACCGCGCGGCCAGCACGAGCGCACTCGACACCGGACGGCCGAGGCCCACCCACGTCGTCAGCCCGCCTGCGGGCGACGGGACGTCCCATTCCGGGAGTCGTGCCCTGAGCGCGCCCACGACGTCGTCGCGACCCTGCCGCAGGTACTCGCGCCGCGCCTCCAGGACGGCGGCCGTCCGTGGGACCAGCTCCCGCGCGACCAGCTGGTCGAGGACGGGCGTGCCGAGGTCGCCCGTCGGGCGGGCGGCGAGCAGCCGCTGCAGGAGGGCCGGCGCGGCACGGATCCAGCCGATCCGCAGGCCGCCCCAGAAGACCTTGTCGGCTGACCCGATCATCACGACCGACGCCCCCGACGGGTCCGCTGCTGCCAGCGGCAGCGACGGCGCGCCGTCGATCCGCAGCTCCCCCATCGTCTCGTCGGCGACCACCGTCGTGCCGACCGACGCCGCGACCGACAGCAGGAGCTGGCGGGTCGAGGCCGTCATCGTCGCGCCGGTCGGGTTGTGCAGCTCGGGCATGACGTAGGCGACGGCCGGGGCGGTCCGGCGCAGCGTCGTCTCGAGCGCGGCGGCGTCCCACCCGGTCCGCGCGTCGACGGGCACGCCGACGAGCCGTCCGCCGGCCTCGCGGAACGCCTCGTGCGCGTGCGGGTAGGTCGGGGACTCGACGAGCACGGCGTCCCCGCGGCGGACGAGCACCCGGGCGAGCAGCGCGATGGCGTGCTGCGCACCGATCGTCACGATCACCTGGGACGGATCGGTCGGCAGTCCGCGCTCGGTGTACCGGTCGGCGATGGCGGCGCGGAGCCCGGGGTCGCCGACGGTGTCGTACCCGATGCCGGCGAGCGCCGCAGGCACGTGTCGCACCGCCCGCTCGACGGCCTCGGCCATCCCCGGCGCCGAGTGCAGCGCGGCCTTGCGCAGGTCGAGGAGCTCGCCGTCGACCACCCCGCCGAGCCGTTCCGGGTCGGGACGACCGATCAGGGACGCGGGCAGGTGGACCACGCTGCCGGAGCCACGGACCGACACGACGAACCCGTCGGACCGCAGTCGGGCGTACGCGTTCGCCACGGTCGTGCGGGAGATGCCGAGCGCGGTCGCGAGCCCACGCTCCGCCGGCAGTCGCACGCCTTGTGCGACCCGGCCGTCGATGACGAGCACCCGGATGGCGTCGGACAGGGCCTCGTACGCCGGGGCGTCGGTGCCGTCGCGCCAGTCGGTGAGCAGCAGGGCAGCAGATCGGGCGCTCAGCAGCACGGGTGTCATGGGTCCACGGTAGCGCGATTGGCTCTCGACCAGCAGTCCAATACACACCGACGATGAACCCATGTCCCGCAGCACCGCCCTCACGTTCCGCTTCGTCCAGCTCTTCGTCGGCCTGTTCCTCTACGGCGCCTCCACCGCGCTGCAGGTCCGAGCGGTCGTCGGCGTCTCGTCGTGGACCGTCCTGACGCAGGGCCTCGAGAACGTGGTGCCGTGGTCGTTCGGCGTCATCACCGTCGTGTCGAGCGGCGTGATCCTGCTGTTCTGGATCCCCCTGCGCCAGAAGCCGGGCATCGGCACCCTGCTGAACGCGCTGGCGATCGGGCCGAGCGCCGACCTGGTGCTCTGGCTCGTGCCGGAGCCGTCCGGACTGCTCGCCCGGATCGCCCTGTTCGTCGCCGGACTGGCACTGCTCGCCGTCGCGACGGCGTTCTACATCGGCGCGGGGTTCGGCACCGGCGCCCGTGACGGCCTGATGGTCGGGCTGCACGAGCGCCTCGGCTGGCCGCTCTGGCTCGCGCGCACCCTGGTCGAGGTGTCCGTCGTCGTCGTCGGCTGGATCCTCGGCGGGAACGTCGGCGCCGGTACCGTCATAGCCGCCTTCGCGATCGGTCCGATGGTGCAGCCGCTCATGCCGTTCTTCCGCCGGTTCCCGTGGAGCCCCGAGCGCCGGGTCGTCCGGGAGGCCCGCCTCACCTCCGTCGCGCACGCTTCGTGAGCAGGAATGGTCGGGTCGCAGGGCCCCAGCCGACCATTTCTGCTCACCATCCGCCCGGCACCCTTGCGGCGCGGCGACTCGCGATATAGCGTGACCTCCACAGACGCGATACATCGCGAGTTGGAGGAAGCAACATGACGCAGGAGAAGTGGCTCGTCGACGAGCCCAAGGTCATCGACACCGGCATCGTCCGCACACTCCGTGTCGGACTCGTCGGTGGTCAGGTGGACGTCGTGGCACACGACGAACCCACCGCACGGGTCGAGGTCCACAGCGTGTCCGGCAAGCAGCTGAAGATCGAGGTCGACGGCGACACGCTCACCGTCGACCACCCGCAGATCCGGTGGGACGACCCCATCGGGTTCCTCAAGTCGTTCCGCGGCAAGGCCCACGCGGACGTCAGCATCCTGGTCCCCCGCGACGCCTCGGTGCACCTCGGCGTCGTGTCGGCGGGTGCGCTGCTGTCCGGCACGAACCGCGGCGCGATGCTCAACACGGTGTCCGGCGACCTCGTCGTCGACGGTGTCGCCGGCGACGTCACGGTCAACGCCGTGTCGGGCGCGACGACCATCCGCGAGCTCGACGGCGCCCTGACGGTCCACACGGTCTCGGGTGACGTCGTGGCCACGGGTGAGATCCCGCGGTTCCAGGCGGACGGTGTCTCGGCGGACGTCGTGCTCGACCTGCACGGCGTGCCGGAATCGGCGCGCGTCAACACGGTCTCCGGTGGCGTGAGCGTCCGGCTCGAGGACGGCGTCGCCTACCAGTGCACCGTCAGCACGGCGTCCGGCAAGCTGCAGTTCGACGACTCCGAGATCCGTGGTGTGCGCGGCTCGTACGTCAAGCAGGGCGGCGAGCTGGCCGGCCAGTGGCTGGACCTGCGCGTGAACTCGGTCTCCGGCGACATCGCGGTGCTGCACGCCCCGCCGGCAGCAGCGGAACCGACCGCGGCCCCGATGACCCCGGCCGCACCGACCACCCCGACCGCCCCGACCAACGACGGCGAGGCGCCCGCATGAGTCCCGTCTTCGCCCACGGCCACCTCCGCCTGTACCTGCTCGTGCTGCTGGCGGACCACCCGATGCACGGCTACGAGCTCATCCAGGCCCTCGGCGACCGGTTCGGCGGCACCTACGTGCCGAGCGCCGGCACCGTGTACCCGCGACTCGCGAAGCTCGAGGAAGAAGGCCTCGTCTCGAAGACCGCCGACGGCCGCAAGACCGTCTACGCGATCACCGAGGCCGGCCGCACCGAACTCGCGGCCCGTGCCGACGAGATCGCCGCGGTCGAGTCCGGGGTCGCCGACTCGGTGAAGTCCCTGGCCGACGGCGTCCGCGCCTCGGTCGGCGAGGCGATGCGCTCCCTCCGTGCAGACCTCGCCGCCTCGGCGGAGAGCCCCGGCACCGGTTCCCACGAGGACCCCGTCTCGGTGCCGTCGGAGAGCGCCCGCGCCCTGCGCGAGCTCGAGATGGCGCTGTCGTCGTTCCGGCAGCAGGTCCGCGCGGACCTGCGCCGACGCGCGACCCGCGGCACGCTCCGTGCGGACACCGTGACGCGTCTGCGTGACGGTCTGGAGGCCCTGCGCAAGTCGCTCTGACGGCCCGCGGCCGACAGGCGGTCGCGCCCCGTGCCTCCCGGCCGCCCGTCGTACCGCCCCACCCACGGAACCAGGTTCCGGACACAGCACCACGCCGATCCGTGGTGTCGTGACCGGAACCCGGTTCCGTTCGCGCGCCCCAGCCTGCGGTCGCGTGACCGGAACCCGGTTCCGTTCGCGCGCCCCAGCCTGCGGTCGGCGCGCTACAGCCCGCGGTCGGCGAACGCGACCATCGCGTCGCGCAGCGCACGTGCCGCACCTGCTCCGGCCCAGTCGTAGGCGTGCGCGAACCGCTCGTCGTGCACGTACATCTCGGCGAGTGTCCGGAACCGCTCCGCGGTGAGGTCCGCCGGTGGCGTCGACTCGGCGAGCCACGCGAACTGCCGCCGCGCCAGTGCCTGCGCGGCCGGTGAGTCCGGGCCGTCGCCGGACGCGGCGAGCGCTGCGGCGTCCTGGGCGATCGCGCGCAGCTCGTCCTGGAACGCCTGCTTGCCTGCGGTGTCCTTCGCGTCCCACCAGGCGGTACCGCGCTGCCAGGCGTCCGCTCCCCAGCGCTCCTCGACCTCGTGCTTGAAGCGGGTCTGGTCGAACCCGTCGAAGGTGTCCGTGGCGTTCATGGTGTCCCCGTTCTCGATCCTGGTGATGGTGGTGCGCACGGCGGCGAGCTGCCGGGCGAGGCGGTCCCGCTCGCGTTCGAGCCAGGCGACGTGCGCGGTGAGCGCGGTGACGTCGTCCTGCTCGCCGTCGAGGACCCGGCGGATGTCGGGCAGCCCGAGGCCGAGGCCGCGCAGCAGCAGGATGCGCTGCAGCCGGACGAGTGCCCGGTCGTCGTAGCGGCGGAGTCCGCCGTCGCCGACGGCGGTGGCCGGCAGCAGTCCGATGGCGTCGTAGTGGCGGAGCGTGCGGCTCGACACCCCGGCGGATCGCGCCACGTCGGCGATGCCGTGGGGTGCTTTCGCAGCTGCGGTGGCGATGTCTGACGGATCCCTCATGCAGCCCACCGTAGAGGTTGACGCGGCGTCAACCGCAAGGGGTGATCGGGGTGCGGCATCGACGACACGCGACCGAGCGGGAATGACCGCCTGGGCACCCGTGTTGACTCCCGCCCGGAACTGAGTAGGTTTGCCGCTCGTGACGAACGAGGTCCGGTCGCTGAAAGCGCGACTGATCGGGGATCCCCTCCCCTCCGAGAAGCTCGAAGGACAGCTCCTCCCGAAGCACCTGGCACTGCCGATCTTCGCGAGTGACCCGCTGTCCTCCGTCGCGTACGCACCGCAGGAACTCCTGATGATCCTGCTGCTCGGCGGGATGTCGTTCCTGACCTTCGCACCGTGGGTGGCCGCGCTCGTGGTGCTGCTGCTCGTGGTGGTCGTCGCGTCCTACCGGCAGCTCATCAAGGCGTACCCGTCCGGCGGCGGCGACTACGAGGTCGCGCACCGGAACCTCGGCGAGAAGGCCGGGCTGGTCGTCGCGAGCGCGCTGCTCGTCGACTACGTCATGACGGTCGCCGTGTCGGTGGCCTCCGGCGTGGACAACATCATCTCGGCGCTGCCGATGCTGAACGACGTCCGCGTCGAACTCGCGCTCGTGTTCGTCGTGCTCCTCGCCGCCACGAACCTGCGCGGCGTGCGGGAGTCGAGCAAGGCGTTCGCCATCCCCACCTACCTGTTCGTGGCGTCGGTCTTCGTGATGGTCGTCACCGGCCTGGTCCGCGTCGCCGCCGGGCACGCCCCGGTCGCCGAGTCCGCCGGGTACACCGTCGACAACGTCGAGCACACGACGCAGGCGGCGTTCATCCTGCTGCTCCTCCGCGCCTTCGCCTCCGGCTGCTCGGCCCTGACCGGCGTCGAGGCCATCGCGAACGGCGTGCAGGCCTTCCGGCGCCCGAAGATCAAGAACGCGCAGGCGACCCTGGTGGCGATGGGCGGCATCGCGATCGTCCTGTTCATCGGGCTCATCACGCTCGCGCTCGTGTCCCGCGTGCACTACGCCGAACGCGCCTGCGACCTGCAGGGGTTCGCGGACTGCGCCACGACGCCGCAGCGCTCCCTGATCGCGCAGATCGCGGCGGCGACGTTCGGTGACAACTCGGTGCTGTTCTTCGTCATCCAGGCGACCACGGCCGCGGTCCTGCTCCTCGCCGCGAACACGGCGTTCAACGGGTTCCCGCTGCTCGGCTCGATCCTGGCCCGCGACTCGTACGCCCCCAAGGCCCTGTCGACCCGCGGCGACCGGCTCATCTACTCGAACGGTGTCATCGTCCTGGCGCTCGTCGCCGCAGCGCTGCTCGTGGTGTACCGGGCGAACGTCACGAGCCTCATCCAGCTCTACATCATCGGCGTCTTCGTGTCGTTCACGCTCGGCCAGACGGGCATGGTCGTGCACTGGACGCGCCTGCTGCGCGCGGACCGGGCCGGTACCGCCGACCCGTCCGTCAACCGCGCGCAGGTGGTGCGCTCCCGCACCATCAACGCGATCGGGGCCACGTTCACCCTCGTCGTCCTGGTCATCGTCACGATCACCAAGTTCACGCACGGCGCCTGGCTCGTGTTCCTGATCATGCCGATCCTGTACGTGCTCATGCTCGGCGTGAACCGCTACTACCGCGACGTCTCGCACGAGATCGAGGCCGACGTCGAGACCGAGTTCGGCGCCACCGGTGACCATGCCGTCGTGCTGGTGAACAAGCTGCAGAAGCCCGTGCTCAAGGCCCTCGACTACGCGATCGCCGCCGAGCACGCCAGCTGCGAGGCGGTCCACGTCGCGATCGACGACGCCGACGCCCAGCACCTGCGCGACCAGTGGGCCGAGTACGGCATCCGGATGCCGTTGACCATCGTGCCGAGTCCGTACCGCGACATCTCGATGCCGCTCATCAAGTACATCAAGGCGCACCGGCTCGAGCACGGCTCCGAGGTCGTCACCGTCTACACGCCGATCTTCATCGTCGGCCACTGGTGGGAGGGCCTGCTCCACAACCACCGCGGCCGTCGTATCCGCAAGAAGCTCCTGCTCGTGCACGGCGTCACCGTCGCGCTGGTGCCGTGGCTGCTCGACTCGTCCGAACTGCTGTACGGCCGTAGGTCGCGTCCGCTCCCCGGCCAGGAACGTCGCGGCGAGCCCGTGCGGCCGCCGCTCCGCCGGTCCCTCGCCGGCTCGGCCGGAGCGCCGGTGGACGGTGTCGTCGACGATCGCCTGGCCCGGTCCGCGCAGCGGAACAGCCTGCAGCCGCGTCGTGCGACCCGTCCGGCCGGTCCCGCGGAGGGCGTCGACCCCGCGCAGTGCACCGGCGAGCTGCACGCGCTCGTGCCGACCTCGCCGCGCCGGGGCGACGAGTCGTAGCATCTGACGTCATGACGATCACCGACCTGCGGACGTTCGCCACGTTCGACGGCCACGGCGGCAAGGTGTCGAAGCGCGTCGAGGTGCTGGACCACGAGCCCGTCGCGGGCAGCCGCCACGAAGGACTCGTCGCGGTGCGCGGCGAACACCCCCTGGGTGCGCTCGACGAGCGCGCCGCCGACGAGTCGGCAGCGCTGTCGCGCGGCGTCCCCAGCGTCGGGTGGGTCGACCCGTCGACGCTCCGCGACTGGTACCGCCCGGACCGCGTGGTCATCACCCGGCTCGAAGCGCGGCAGTCCGGCATCGAGCCCGGTCTCTACGCCGATTCGCGCGGTCGCGGACGGGTCCGGATCGACGGCCTGGAGGCACGGCTCGCCCCCGACGGTCGGCCCGCCTTCCGCGCGCTGGCCGGTTCCGAGGCGCCCTGGGTGGTCGACGTCCCCCTGCCGACGGACCAGGCGGTGCGGCTCGTGGCGGTCGCCGAGGTCGACGAGGGCTTCGAGGTCGTGACCGCTCCGGTGTCCCCGTTCCTGCAGCCCGGCGAGTACGCGGCGTACGACGACGTCCCCGGACTTCCCCCGCGGCCGTCCAGCGGCCGGGTCGTGGTGTCCGCGACCGTGCTGCTCGACGGATCGCTGCACGAGGTCGAGCGGATCGACGAGCAGGCCGCGACGATCTGGGTCCGGCGCGAGGGTCGGACCGTTCCGATCGCCACGAGTGCGGTCGGTCCGGATCTGGTGCGGTACTCGGCCACACCGGTCTGACGGGGGACACGCGCCTGCGGGGTGCGTCGGAGGTGCGGCGTAGCGTCCTCGGCATGAGTGATGCAGAAGAGACCCTCGGCGGCGCCCGTCCGGACCCGTCGACCGACGCGAGCAAGGACCCCGAGCAGTGGGTCACCGGTGACGAGCCGATGACCGGACCCCAGCGCAGCTACCTCGACACCCTGGCCCGCGAAGCCGGCGAGGAGCTCTCCGCCGACCTGACCAAGGCCGAGGCCTCGGAGCACATCGACCGCCTGCAGCAGCAGACCGGCCGCGGCACGAACGCCACGGGTTCCTGAGAGCGGGTCCGCCCTTCGGCGGACCCCAGCCTGGGCATGTTCTGGTGAAGTCCGGGCAGACCCCCGGACGGGGGGAATCGATGACGCGTCACCGGTTACGGTCGTGGCCATGCGAACGACATCGACCTCCATCGGCCTGACCGCGCTCCGCATCGTCCTCGGGGTGGTGTTCATCGCCCACGGCGCCCAGAAGTTCGCCCAGGGCATCCCGAACGTGGCCCAGGGCTTCTCCGGGATGGGCGTGCCGCTCGCCGACGTCGCCGCGCCCCTGGTCGCCGGCCTCGAACTCGTCGGCGGTGTGCTGCTCGTGCTCGGCGTCGCCACCCGCGTCGTGGGCGTCCTGCTCGCCGTGGACATGGTCGTCGCGGGGTTGCTCGCCCACGCGTCGTCCGGCTTCTTCTCGCAGGACGGCGGCTTCGAGTACGTGCTCGTCCTGGCGGTCGGCTCGCTCGTCGTGGCGCTGACCGGCCCGGGGCGGTTCTCACTCGACGCCGTGTTCCTGGCGTCGTCCCGTCGCCGTCGTGGCGTGCAGGAGCCCCTGCCCGCCTGACCCGCCGGGCCGCCACCCTGGTGCGAGGTTGATCACTCAGTGCGGCGAAAGAACCTCGCACCGGGTGGTCAACCTCGCACCGTGCGGGCATCGGACTCACGCGGCGGCGAGCACGTCCATCACCTGGCGGGCGATGAGCCGTCCGGCCCGGTTCGCACCGATCGTCGACGCCTGCGGCCCGTAGCCCGCCAGGAACAGCCGCGGCTCGTCGACCGAGCGCCCGTCCGCCACGACGACCCCGCCGGCCGCGGTCCGCAGGTGCAGCGGCGCGAGGTGCCGCAGGTCGGCCCGGAACCCGGTCGCCCAGAGCACCGCGTCGGCGTGCACGTGCGTGCCGTCGACGGTCATCACGCCGGTCTCGTCCATCCGGGTGAACATCGGCTGGTCGCGCAGGACCCCGCGGTCGATGCCCGCCCGGATCCGCCGCGAGACCGGCACGCCCGTGCCGCTCACGATGCTCGGCAGCACCTCGCCGGCACGAGCCGCCCGGTCCTGCTCGTCGACCGCTGCGACCGCCGACTCGAGGTCGAGCGACGACGAGTCAGCCCACACCATCGGCCGCCGGGTGAACCAGTGGGTCGACCGGGCGACGCCGTCGAGTTCGAGCAGGAAACCGATGGCACTCGTCCCGCCGCCGACCACGACGACGTCCTGCCGGGCGAACTCCGCGGCGCTGCGGTACTCGGTCGTGTCGAGCTGTCGTCCGCGGAACGCGCCGCGGCCCGGGTACCACGGCACGAACGGCGTGCCCCACGTGCCCGATGCGTTCACCACGACGTCGGCGCGGATCCGGGTCTCGGTGCCGTCGGCGGAGCGGGTCGTGACGCAGAGTCGGCCGTCCGCGGTGCGCGAGACCGACGGCACCGAGACCGGACGCCGGACCCGCAGGTCGTAGTGCTGCTCGAACCGCCGGTAGTACTCCCCCACGACGTCCCGGGCGGGTCGTGATCGATCGGCGTCGTCGAACTGCAGCCCCATCGCCCGCATCCCCGGCAGGTCGTGCACGCGGTGCGCCGCGCCGAGCCGCAGGGCCTCCCACCGGAACTGCCAGGCGCCGCCCGTGCTCGGGGCACGATCGAGCAGCACCAGGTCGGTGCCGGGCACGAGCCCCAGGCGGCGCAGGTGGTATCCCACCGACAGTCCAGCCTGCCCCGCACCGATGACGACGACACGGGCGGACTGGTCGGCTGGGTTCTCGAGGGGTTCGGTCATCACTTCGATTCTCCTGTGCGCGGAGCCGTCGCGGCGACGTCCAGATCGAGGTACATGGTAGAGTGATCGGCAGATTTCAAACCACGAACCGTCTGGTTCCCCGAGTGATCTTCCGTCATTCGCCAGGACCGGACCAGAGCCGAACGAGGGGGTCACGCATGGGGCGCGGCCGTCAAAAGGCGAAGCACACCAAGGTCGCCCGTGAGCTGAAGTACTTCAGCCCGCAGACGAACTACGGTGCACTCGAGCAGGAGCTCTCCGCCGGACAACACTCCGATGACGATCTCGTCGACCGCTGGGCGGACCAGTACGGTCCCGAAGCGGCAGACGAATCCGACGAGTTCGAGACCGAAGCGGACCAGAACAAGTCCGCCTGACCGGCACAGCCGTCACGCCGCGCGCCTCCGGGCAGCGCGGCGTTTCTGCGTGCCCGGGCGGCCAGGCGCCGAGGCCGCACGACCTGTTCTCAGCCCGTGCGACCTCGACCAGCCCGGGTCAGGCGGCGTAGCTCCCGACGAGCCGCACGGCACCGCCGTCGACGCCCTTGGCACCTTGTTCGAAGCCGGTCAGGTCGCGGGCCGACGTGGCGATCGTGCCGACGGGCCACGCGGGCATCCCGGCGACGCCGAGCGACTCGATGACGTCCACCGCGGCACTGGCGGACACCACGGCGAACATGCCGATGCCCAGGTTCCAGGTGCCCTCGGTGTCCTCGATCGGGGTGCCGGCCATGTCGGCGAGCACGCGGAAGACGGGGAGCGGCTGCCAGGTCGAGCGGTCGACCTCGATCCACGAGCCGACGGGCAGCACGCGCGCCAGGTTCGCCGCGATGCCACCACCGGTCACGTGCGACAGGGAGTGCACGGCGCCCGGGTGCTGCTCGAGCAGCTCCAGCAGCGGCGTCGTGTACAGGCGGGTGGGCTCGAGCAGTGCTTCGCCGACCGAGACACCGCCGAACTCGGCCAGCTGGTCGGTGTACCCGACCCCGCGCGACGCCAGGATGTGCCGGACGAGCGAGTACCCGTTCGAGTGCAGCCCCGACGACTCGATCGCGAGCACGACGTCGCCGTCCTGCACCAGGTGGGCACCGAGCTGCGAACCGGCCTCGACGACACCGGTCGCGGCGCCGGCCACGTCGTAGTCGTCCGGGCCGAGCAGCCCGGGGTGCTCGGCGGTCTCGCCACCGACCAGCGCGGTGCCCGTCGCCGAGCAGCCGCGGGCGATCCCGGCGACGATGTCGGCGATGCGGTTCGGCACGACGCGCCCGCAGGCGATGTAGTCGGTCATGAACAGCGGCTTCGCACCGACCACCACGATGTCGTCGACGACCATGCCGACCAGGTCCTGCCCGATGGTGTCGTGCTTGTCGATCGCCTGGGCGATGGCGACCTTGGTGCCGACGCCGTCGGTCGAGGTCGCGAGCAACGGGTGTGAGAAGTCCTTCAGGAACGACACGTCGTAGAGTCCGGCGAAGCCGCCCACGCCGCCCAGCACGTGGCTGTTGTGCGTCGCCGCGACTGCGGACTTCATGAGTTCGACGGCCAGGTCACCGGCAGCGGTGTCCACTCCGGCTTCGGCGTACGGGTTGGGCATGCGGAGTCCTTCGCGGTGACATGGCAGACTTGTTCGGTACCCCCCGATTCTACGGTCTGGAGCACACCCGCGAATGTGCGGCATCGTCGGCCTCGTTGCACAGGGCCCCGCCAACCAATCCATCTACGACGCACTGCTCCTCCTGCAGCACCGCGGGCAGGACTCGACGGGCATCGCCACGGTCGAGGGCCACGTGCACCACATGCACAAGACCCGCGGCCACGTACGGGAGTCGTTCCGAACCCGTGACATGCGCGCCCTGCTCGGCACCATGGGCCTCGGACACGTGCGCTACGCCACCAAGGGCGCGGCGAGCAACGAGGAAGAAGCGCAGCCGTTCTACGTGAACGCGCCGTACGGCATCGTCCTCGTCCACAACGGCAACCTCACCAACACGCGGGAACTGACGCGTGAGCTGTTCGACATCGACCGTCGGCACCTCAACACCACGTCGGACACCGAGCTCCTGGTGAACGTGCTGGCGCACGAGCTGCAGGGACAGGTCCGCGGCACGGACCTCGACCCCGGGCAGGTCTTCGACGCCGTCGAGCGCGTGCACGAGCGGGTCGAGGGCTCCTACGCCACGATCGCCACGATCGCCGGCCACGGGCTGCTGGCGTTCCGCGACCCGTTCGGCATCCGGCCGCTCATCCTCGGCCACAAGTTCGACGAGGCCGGCCAGCCCGAGTGGGTCGTCGCGAGCGAGTCGCTGGTGCTCGAGTCCGGCGGCTACGAGATCGTGCGCGACGTCGCCCCGGGCGAGGCGATCTTCATCGAGATGAACGGGCAGATGCACGCCCGGCAGTGCGCGAAGAACCCGCGGCTCGTGCCGTGCTCGTTCGAGTACGTGTACCTGGCCCGTCCCGACTCGGTCATGAACGGCATCTCGGTCTACGACGCCCGCCTGCGCCTCGGCAACCGGCTGGCGGACACCATCGAGCAGTACGCGCCGACCGGTGACATCGACGTCGTGATGCCGATCCCGGACTCGTCCCGGCCGGCCGCGATGCAGGTCGCGCGGAAGCTCGGCATCGAGTACCGCGAGGGCTTCTACAAGAACCGCTACGTCGGCCGGACCTTCATCATGCCGGGCCAGGCGGAGCGCAAGCGGTCCGTCCGGCAGAAGCTCAACGCGATGTCGTCGGAGTTCAAGGGCAAGAACATCCTGATCGTCGACGACTCGATCGTGCGCGGCACGACGAGCAAGGAGATCGTGGAGATGGCCCGCGCCGCCGGTGCGAACGAGGTCACCTTCACGAGCGCCGCTCCCCCGGTCCGGTTCCCGCACGTCTACGGCATCAACATGCCGACGCGCGACGAGCTCATCGCGCACGACCGGAAGATCCCGGACATCAACCGCGTGCTCGGCAGCGATCACCTGATCTACCAGGAGATCGGCGACATGCGGGACGCCATCATCGAGGGCTCCAACGTGACCGACCTCGAGATGAGCTGCTTCACGGGCGAGTACGTCACGGGCACCGTGAGCCCGGAGTACCTGTCCTGGGTCGAGGCGAACCAGCTCAGCTAGGTCGCGTCCGAGACGCACCCACCTGAAAGACGGGAGGCCCGTGGCGGTGTCGCCACGGGCCTCCCGTCTGTCAGCGGTTGCGGCTACGGCCGCTGGTCGCCGTGCTCGTCGATCTCGCCGTCGACCGTCTCGGGCGGCAGCTCGACCTCGACACGCTCCGCCGTCAGGCGGGCCGCGCGCCGGGCGAAGACCCGGTCGAACACGACGGCGACGACCGCGCCGACGAAGGCGCCGATCGTGACGCCCCAGAGGCTGAAGTAGCCCACCAGGCTGCCGAAGCTCGACTCTTCCTGCTGGCCACCGAGGTTCATCGTGAGCGAGACGACGATCAGGGTCGCGATGAACCCGAGCACCGCACCGCCGACGATGAACACCCCGAACTTCGGGGCACGACGGATCGTGACCTCGTCAGAGGTGGAGACGGCGTTCGGCGCAGGGGCCGGGACCGGCTGGTCGTCGGGTCGATCGGTGTTGCTCACCCACCCATTGTCCCCCACTGTGGGACGTCTCCCGGCCTGTCCGCGCAGTCCGATCCAGGAGAGGATGATCCGTACGCGTTGGTATCCCAAGGGCTGGAGGTGACACGGATGCGAGAACGGACCGTACGGGGACGAGGCCGCACCCCGAGCACCCCGGCGCGCGTGACCTGGCCCGTGATGCAACGCCACGAAGAGGACCGTGCCGTGTCCGTCGTCGCGGAGCACCAGTGGAGCGTCGCGCTCGTGGGCGCCCCGGGTCTCGGCAAGAGCACCGTCGCCGCCCGCGTCACCGACCGCGTCGCCGGACGGGACGCCACCGGGCGCACGGTCGTGGTGCCCATCACCGCCGTCGCCTCCGGGCGGTCGATGCCCTTCGGCGCGATCTCGGACCGCTTCGGCGAGCTGCCGGCGACCCTGTCCGAACTGTCCGACGACGCCGGGGCCGAGCAGCGCCTCCGGGCGATCGCCGACCTGGCCGACCGCGACGTCCTGCTGCGCGTCGACGACGCCGACCACCTCGACGCGATCTCCGCCCGGTACGTGGCGTGGCTCGTCCGGCACCAGGGTGCGCGGCTCGTCCTGACCTGCCGTGACTTCACCGCGCTGCCGGAACCGCTCCGCGCCCTGTGGCAGGACGACCTGCTCGAGCGCATCGACCTCGAGCCGCTCACCCTGCGCGAGACGTCGGCCCTGGTGGCCGAGGCGCTCGGCTCGCAGCTCGAGAACGCCTCGGCCGAGCGGGTGCACCGCGCGACCGCCGGCAACCCGCTCTACCTGCGCGAGGTCGTCCGCGCCGCCCGCACCTCGGGTGCCCTCGAGCACACGGCGTCCGGGTGGTACTGGCGCGGCCGGGTGACGGCGTCGAACAGCCTCGCCGACATGTACCGGACGGAGCTCGGCTCGTTGCCGGAGGACCTGCGCGACGTCGTCGACATCGTGGCGCTGGCCGACCCGATCCCGCTCGCGCGGCTGCTCGGCCTGGTCAGCGGCGGCGACGTCGACCGCGTGGTCGCGCTCGGGCTGGTCCGGATCGACTCGCTCGACGACGGCGCCGCGGTAGCCCGTCCGCAGCACCCGCTCGTCGGCGACGTGATCCGCGGCCTGGTACCGGTCGCCCGCCGCACGGCACTGTTCGCCCGCGCGAACGCCTTCCGCGCCGACAGTCCCGAGGGTGCCCCGCCCGCCGCACGGTTGCGGTCGGCGCTCTGGGCGCTCGACTGCGGTGTCGTGCCCCCGGTCGAGCAGCTGCTCGACGCGGCGCAGGTCGCGGTGCGGCTGCAGGAGCACGAGAGCGCGATCGCCCTGGCCTCCGCAGCGCTCCGGCGGACACTGCACCCGAACGAGCAGGTCGCCGCGCGCTGCCTGCGGTCGCTGGCGTACTCGTACACCGACGGGCGCGAGGCCGGTCGCGCCGACGCCGAGGCGGCCTGGGCCGTCGCCCGTGCGGACCCCGGCACGGTGGACGACGCCCTCGTGGTCGAGGCCTGCGAGATCCTCGCCAACATCCGGCAGTTCCACGACGACGACGTGCTGGCAGCGGTCGCGCTCACCGACGTCGCCAGCCGCCTGGTGTCCGGCGAGGCGGTCGAACGGCTCCGCTTGCTGCGCCTTGCGCACCTCGGCTGGGGCGGCCGCTTCGACGAGGTCCGCGCCGAACTCGAGCGCAGCGGCATCGTGCACGCCCCGACGATCCCGTTCGCGTTCCTGTGCGTCGCCCCCTGCGCGATCATGGCGCTCGCGACGGCCGGCCGGCTCGACGACGCCTCGGCCCTCGGTCGCCGGGCACTGGCCACCGCGATCGAGCACCTCGAGGACGCACCGTGGAGCGTCGGCGAGATCGTGTCCGTGCTGCACCAGGTGCAGGTCTGGCGGGGCGACCTCGCCGACCTGCTCACCGAGGTACCCGTCCGACGATCCAACCCGTACCTGAAGTACGACTTCACCCTGGAGCTCATCGGGGACGGCAACCTGGCCATCGGCCAACGGCGCTGGGACGACGCGATCGCGGCGTTCTCGGCAGCCTGCGAGCGGTACGACGTCGCGGACCACGGCGGCTTCGCGGCCTACCCGTGGGCACGACTCGCGATGGCGTACGCCTACGCCGGTCGCACCGAGGACGCCACGCGTGCACTCGACCGGGCGAGGGCCACCCCGCAGCGGGCGATGCGGATCACCGGCGAGCAGGTCGCGGTGACGATCGCCTGGACCGAGGCGGTGCTCGGCAACCCGGCCGGGCTCCGGCACGCCGACGACATCATCGACCGCGGGACGGCGAGCGGTGGGTGGACGCACGTCATGTACGCGCAGACGCTGCACTACGCAATGGACATGCTGAACGGACGCGAGACCGGTACCTCGCTCGGTCGGATGCGCGAGGCCGCCGCTCGGGTCGACGGTCCGCTCGCCGCGGCGATCGTCGAGTACGCCGACGCCCTGACCGCACGCGACCGGACGCGGGTGATCGCGGCGCAGGCGGTGCTCGCGTCGCACGGCATGGCGGTCACGGCCGGCCGACCGAAACCACCGCTGACGAATCGCGAGTACCAGGTCGCCGAACTCGCGGCGCAGGGGTTGAGCAACCGCCTGATCGGCGAGGAGCTCGGGCTCTCGACGCGGACCATCGACGCGCACCTGTCGCGCGTGTTCGGCAAGTGGGACCTGCATGCTCGTTCGGAGCTCGCCGGACTCTTCTGAGTCCACTCGTGACGCAAGAACGTTGCGCATTGCAGCACGACGCGCCGCGGCGGTTGACACGTTGTGTGGAACATCGCGTACCTTGGTCCCTGTCGCCGGGTTCGGACCCGTTCGGGTCGGGTCCGAATCCCGGCGACTTCAAGCGTAGGTTCGCAGTGCATGCGCCCGCATCGGTAGGGACTACCTAATTCGGTTCGTCCGCCTAGGTAGTGCTGGACGCGACTAGAGCGCGACCCGCACCGGCAGGAACGCCGTCAGGTCCGCACGCGAGCCGGACGCGCTGACACGTGACTGCGCGACGGCCTCGCCCCAGGTCAGCTCCGCGGTCGCGAGCGCGAGCCACGTCGTGGCGTCCGTCTCGACCACGTTCGGCGGCGTGCCACGGGTGTGGCGCGGTCCGGGGACGGCCTGGACCGCGGCGAACGGCGGCACCCGGACCTCGACACTGTTGCCCGGCACGTCGTCGGCGAGGCGCTGCAGGGTCCACCGGACGGCCGTCGCGATGGTCGCTCGTGCCGTGTCGCCCTGCTGCACCGCGGTCAGTGCGGCGCGGCCGGCGGCGTCCTCGATCCTCCTGGGTGGCATCTCCACAGGCTAGCCGTCGCCTCGCGGGGGGCGAGTCCTGATCGGTAGGGTGATCGGGTGCGAATCCTCGTCCTCGGTTCCGGTGCCCGCGAGCACGCGATCATCACGGCCCTCCTCGCTGAACAGGCGGGCCACGTCATCACGGCTGCTCCCGGCAACGCCGGCATCGCCGCCGATGTCGAGACCGTCTCCCTCGACCCCACCAACGGCGCACTCGTCGCCGAGTACGCGATCGAGAACGGCGTCGAACTGGTCGTCGTCGGGCCCGAGGCGCCGCTCATCGCCGGTGTGGCCGACCCCGTCCGCACCCGGGGCATCCCGGTCTTCGGGCCGGGCAAGGCCGCCGCGCAACTCGAGGGCTCGAAGGCCTTCGCCAAGCGCATCATGTCCGAGGCGAACGTGCCGACCGGCCGCCCGGTGTACGCCGGCACGGCGGACGAGGCCGTCGCCGCGATCGACGAGCTCGGCGCTCCGTACGTCGTGAAGGCCGACGGGCTGGCCGCGGGCAAGGGCGTCCTCGTGACCGAGGACCGTCAGGCCGCGATCGACCACGCCACCTACTGGCTGCAGCACGGGCACGTCGTGGTCGAGGAGTTCCTCGACGGCGAAGAGGTCTCGTTGTTCTTCCTGAGCGACGGCCACGACGTCCGCCCGCTCAGCCCCGCGCAGGACTACAAGCGCCTGGCCGACGGCGATCTCGGGCCGAACACCGGCGGGATGGGCGCCTACTCGCCGCTGCCGTGGCTGGCCGATCGTTGGGCGTCCGAGCAGGCCTTCGTCGACGAGGTCACCGAGCTGGTCGCGCTGCCCACCGTCCGTCGTCTCGAGCACGAGGGCACCCCGTTCGTCGGGCTCCTCTACTGCGGGCTCATCGTCACCGAGCAGGGCGTCCGGGTCATCGAGTTCAACGCCCGCTTCGGCGACCCGGAGACCCAGGTCGTCCTCCCCCGCCTGGCGACGCCGCTGAGCGGACTGCTGCTCGCCGCCGCAACAGGCCAGCTCGGGGGCACCCCGGAACCCTCGTTCCGTCCGGACGCCGCGGTCACGGTCGTGCTCGCGAGCGAGGGCTACCCGGAGAACCCGCAGACCGGCCGTCCGATCACCGGCATCGACGCCGCGAACGCCCGCGACGGCGTCTCCGTCGCACACGCCGCCACCGGGCTGCTCGACGGCTCCCTCGTCGCCACCGGCGGTCGTGTGCTCAGCGTCGTCGCGACCGGCGCCGACTTCGTCCAGGCGCGGGAGCGCGCCTACGCGGGCCTCGGCGACATCACCCTGCAGGGCGCGCAGTACCGCACCGACATCGCCGCGAAGGTCACCCGATGAGCGCCGCTCCCGTGATCGAGGGCTGGGAGCACGTCTCGTCGGGCAAGGTCCGCGAGCTCTACGTGCCGACCGGCACCGCCGACATCCAGAGTGCGTCCGAGCTGCTGCTCGTGGCGTCCGACCGCGTCAGTGCCTACGACTTCGCACTCGAGCCACCGATCCCCGGCAAGGGCGAGCTGCTCACCCGCCTGTCGCGCTTCTGGTTCACGCAGCTGAGCGACGTGCCGAACCACATCATCGGCCCGTCGTCCGGTGGCACCCCCGTACCGGCCGAGGTCGAGTCGCGATCGATGCACGTCATGCCGCTCGAGATGTTCCCCGTCGAGTGCGTCGTGCGCGGGTACCTGGTCGGCAGCGGCTGGGCCGAGTACCAGCAGACCGGCAGCGTCTGCGGCGTCGCCCTGCCCCAGGGGCTGTCGAACGGCGACCGGTTGCCCGAGCCGATCTACACCCCCGCCTACAAGGCACCGCAGGGCGAGCACGACGAGAACATCTCGTACGAGCAGACCGTCGACCTGGTCGGCGCCGAGGTCGCGGCGACCCTGCGCGACCTGTCGCTGCACGTGTACACCGAGGCAGCCGCGATCGCCCTCGAGCGCGACGTCGTGATCGCGGACACCAAGTTCGAGTTCGGGCAGGACGCCGACGGCCGGATCCGGATCGCGGACGAGGTCCTGACCAGCGACTCGAGCCGGTACTGGGACGCCCGGGCCGACGGTCGGACGGACTCCTTCGACAAGCAGATCGTGCGCGACTGGCTCAGCGCCAACTGGGACCGCAAGGGCACGCCCCCGGTGCTGCCCGAGGCGATCGTGTCCCGCACCGCCGCGCGCTACGCCGAGCTCATCGAGCGCCTCGGCGCCTAATCCCGCGCGACCACGACGACGGTCAGGTCGTCGCCCGGGTCGTGGTCGACCGCACGCGACCGCACCCGCTGCAGGAACGTCGCGATGTCCGGCGACTCGCGGTAGAGCACCCCGAGCTGCGACAGCGACGCGAGGGTGGAGTCCCACAGCTCGAGCGCGCCGTCGCTGACCACGATGACCACGTCACCCGGACGCATGACGAGCGAGCCGGAGGCACGTTCGATGCCCGCGGGGTGCAGCCCGATCGGCAGGTCCGACGACCGCAGGATGCGCTCGGCGCCGTCGTCGCGGAGCTGCAGGACGAGCCCGTGTCCGGCGTCGGTGAAGTCGATCCGGCCGGTCGAGGGCGTGAGCCGGCCGTGGAACATCGTCGCGAACGACTCGGCGCGGCTGAGGTCGGGTGCGACCTGCGCCTCGAGCTCGGCGACGGCGACGTCGGGTGCCAGGTCGCCGCGGGCGAGCAGTGCGCCGCGGATGTTCGCGGCGAGCAGCCCAGCCGACATGCCCTTGCCCATGACGTCCGCCACGGTCAGGTGCACGGCGTCGTCGCCGGAACGGTGCCAGTCGTGGAAGTCGCCGGAGACGACGCCGTGCGGCACCGACAGCCCCGCGATCCGGTAGCCGGGTACGTCGACCGTGCCGGGTTCGAGCCCCGCGAGCACGGACCGCAGGCGGTCCTCGTCGGCGCCGGCTGCCAGTTCCCGCTCGGCCCAGACACCGAGTTCCTGGAGCAGGGCGACCTCGTCGGCGTCGAGGGTCCGCGGTTCCGGGTCGATGAGGCAGAGCGTGCCGACCTTGACGTCGTCGTCGCCGAGCCGCAGCGGGACCCCGGCGTAGAAGCGCACGTTCGGGTCGCCGACGACCATCGGCATGTCGGAGTAGCGGGCGTCGATGCGCGCATCCGGCACGAGCACGGGGCCGCGCTCCCCCAGGGTGCGCCCGCAGAAGGTGTCCTGCAGCGGGATGACCGGTCCGAAGTGGCTGTCGCTCTGCTGGGACTTGATGGTCAGCGATGTCTCGCCCGCCAGGTTCAGGAAGGAGCCGGAGACGCCGAGGGCTTCACGCGCGATGCGGGTGATCCGGTCGAAGCGCTCCTCGGCGCCACCCTCGACCACGTCGAGTGCGGCGAGCAGCGCTGCGCGGCGTACGGCGTCGGGCGCGCCGGTGACTGGGACGGTCGTCGCTGTCTCCGAGTGCATGCACCCACGCTAACGCGCCAACCGGACAGGGCCTGTCCCCACTACGGAGGACGCACCACCCCAGTCCACGGGGCAGGCTCGCCGAGCGCTCGGCGGCCGGCCCTGGTCCGGCGCGACCCGGTGCCGGACTACCCTGGACGCGTGTCCCGTCGTGTCCTGCCCGCTGTCGCCCTCGCCGCGGCGGCCCTGCTGACGCTCGCGGGGTGCGGCGCCCACGACTCGACCGGCCAGGTCTCGGTCACCGTGTCGGACAACGCCGCCGACCACCCGTACGAGGTCAAGGTCTTCGCGTCGACGGGCAAGCTCTCCGAGCACCAGCGGGTGTTCCCCGGTGGCACCGCGGACTTCGCGGGCGTCCCGCTCGGCAAGGTGACGGTCCGCGCGGGCTCGCTGTGTCCGCAGACGACGACGGTGACGAACGACGCCGTCGCGACGGTCACCCTGACGACAACGGGCTGCTGAGCGCGGGTCGGTTCAGACCGCGCCGGGACCTCGCGCGATCGTCTCGTGCGGCTGCTCGCCGAAGCGTGCGCGGTAGTGGGCGGCGAAGCGACCGAGGTGCGTGAACTGCCAGCGCCGGGCGACGTCGCTCACGAGCAGCGCGCCCGACCGCGACCGGCCGAGTTCGAGGTGGACCCGGTCGAGCCGGACCTCGCGCAGGTACTGCATCGGCGTCACCGCGAGCCGCCGGCGGAAGAGGTCCTGCACGCCGCGCTCGCTCAGGCCGCACGAGTCCGCGATGTCGGCCACCGAGAGCGGCCGGTCGGCCTGCTCGTGCACGAAGCGGATCGCACGACGCATGCGGTGCTCGACGTCGGACCGTGACGGTGAGAACGTCGAGAGCACGACCGTCGCGATGCGTCGGTTCAGGGCGGCCCGCTCGTCGGGCAGCAGCGCGGGGTCGAGGACGCGACCGGTGACGTCGCGGAGCAGTGCTCGGAGGGGCTCGATCCGGGGGTCGGCGGCGTCCGGTTGCCGGAACTCGGCCGCTGGGCCGCCGCCGCCGCGGTCGCCGTCGCCGTGGCGGTCGCCGTCGCCCGCGCGCCCGCCGAGCAACGCCGGAGACAGGTGCAGCAGGGTCATCGCCGTGGCGTCGGTGTCGAAGCCGTACGCCACCGAGGCGGAGAGCATCATCGGGCGTTCGGCGCCGACGTCCCAGCTCGAGCCGTCGTCCGCGGTCAGGCGGGCACGGCCGTCGGCGAGCCAGAAGACCACGTGGTCCGGTCGGGGGCCGATCGTGCCGGAGCGGTGTCCGTGCGTCCCGATGCGCCGGATCGACAGCTCTGCGTCACCCCCGGTCACGTAGTTGATGGGCACAGCGTCCATGGGCGCAGCGTTGATCGGCGCAGCGTTGATCGGCGCAGCGTTGATCGGCGCAGCGTT
The DNA here is from genome assembly GCF_015350945.1 of Curtobacterium sp. VKM Ac-2884. Lineage (NCBI taxonomy): Bacteria > Bacillati > Actinomycetota > Actinomycetes > Micrococcales > Microbacteriaceae > Curtobacterium > Curtobacterium sp. VKM Ac-2884. Next base: position 282,087 of record NZ_JADKSA010000005.1, on the reverse strand, counting down.
GATCGGCACAGCGTTGATGGGCACCGCGTCCATGGGCGCAGCGTCCACGGGTGCAGCATCGGAAGTCGTCACGGGTCGGGCACCTGGTCCCACTCGTCCGCGTACCGCGAGAGCACCGTCCACCGTGACACCGGCCACGTGGTGATGAACGCACGACCGACCACGTCGTCGACCGGCACCGTGCCGTGCACGCGGGAGTCCGCCGAGTTGTACCGGTTGTCGCCCATCACCCAGATGCGCCCCTTCGGCACGGTGATGTCGAAGTCGGTGCCGGAGACCCGGTCCGACCCGATCTCGGGCACCACGTACGGTTCGTCGACCGGGTGGCCGTTCACCGACAGCCGACCACCGGTGCCGCAGCACGAGACGGTGTCGCCGGGCAGGCCGATCACGCGCTTGATCAGGTCGTCTCCCTGCCCGGTGCCGAGCCAGCCGCCCGGGTCCTGGAACACGACGACGTCACCGCGCTGCAGCGGCACGGCGCCGGGGACGAGTTCGTTGACGAGCACACGGTCGCCGATGAGCAGCGTGTTCTCCATCGACGCGGACGGGATGTAGAAGGACCGGACCAGGTAGGTCTTCACCAGGAACGACGCCAGCAGCGCCACGACGACGATGACGACGAGGTCGCGGAGGAACCTCCAGCCGGCGCGCTTCGGCTTCGGCTCGGACTCGGTGGCGCTCAATGCGTCAACACCACCTTCACGAGACCGATCACGAACGCCACGGCGGCCAGCACGATGCCACCCCAGAGCCCGAGGAACGTGGGCCGCTTGCCGCTGAAGCGCTGCATGAAGACGCCGACCATCCCGATGCGCACGACCAGGATGACCAGGGCGGCCGTCTGCGCCCACCCCGTCGGGATCCACCCGATCCAGGCCACCGCGTACAGCACCGCGGGGATGAGCCCGGACGTCGCGATCGGGTTCGCGTTCCGCATGATCGTCACGACCGATTCGCGGCGGGCGTCGTCCGTCTGGGAGTCGTCGCCGCCGAGGCCGTGCGCCACCAGGTGCGCGAGCACGTGCGCCAGGTAGGTCAGGACCGCGGTCGCCAGGACGGCCCAGATCGCCGAACCGTGGTGGATCGCGGCCGGGTCGACGGCGATCGCGGCGGCGAGCACCGTGATGTTGCCGTAGATGTAGGACGACATCCGGTCACGCACGTGCTCGATCGGCAGGTCGCGCGGGTCCGGACGACCGCCGCGGGGTCCGCGTCCGCGTCCGAGCGGGGGTCGTGTGCGTGGCATCCGTCCATCTTGGCCCTCACGTGCCGGTCCTCGCCGACAGGACACCGAGTGCGATGGCCACACGCGTGGCCGGTTCCGGCAGACTGGGTGGCGATCGGTGCGACGGCGCACCGGACAGGAGGCCCGTATGACGTCCGCACGACCACTCGCCCTGGTGACCGGCGTGGGCCGCAGAGCCGGCATCGGCGCGGCGCTCGCCACCCGTCTGGCGACCGACGGCTGGGACCTGGCCATCTCGTGGTGGGGCCCGTACGACGACCGCGTGAGCGGTGGGGCGGATCCCGACGGGGTCGAATCCGTCGTGCAGGAGTGCGAGTCGGTGGGTGCACGCGTGACGCGCCTCCCGGTCGACCTGGAGGACCCGGACCAGGCGGCCGCCCTGGTCGGCCGCGCCGAGACCGAGGCGGGCGCACCCGTCACCGCGCTGGTGATGTCGCACTGCGAATCGGTCGACTCGGACGTCCGGACCACGTCGGTCGAGTCGTGGGACCGGCACTTCGCGGTCAACGCCCGCGCGCCGTTCCTGCTCGTGCAGGCGTACGCGGCGGCACTCGAACGCGCTGGCGACGCCGCGCCGCGGGACCGACGGCGGATCGTCGCACTGACGAGCGACCACATCGCGTACAACCTGCCGTACGGGGCGTCGAAGGGGGCACTCGACCGCCTCGTGTTCGGTGCCGCGAAGGAGCTCGGCAGCCTCGGCGTCAGCGCGAACGTGGTGAACCCCGGCCCGAACGACACCGGGTGGATGTCCGACGACGTCAAGCGCTGGGCGGTCGAGGGCACGCCGCTCGGCCGGCTCGGACGACCGTCGGACACCGCTGCACTCGTCGGGTTCCTCTGCTCGGAGCAGGGACGCTGGGTGAACGGGCAGCTGCTGACGTCGGACGGCGGGATCTCGAACCGCGCGTGACCCGCGCAGTCGGCAGCCGGCGCCGAGTCTCGGGGTCAGCGACACTGCTCGTGGCTGCGGGCGCGAGAAGTGTCGCTCAGCCCGAGTCTCGGCCGCCCGCGGGCTCAGCCGCGACCGGGCGCGGTCACCTCGATGCGGTTCGCCCACGGGTCCTCGAACGCGACCGTCCGGCCGTCGTCGGCGGTCTGCACCCCGGTGTCGTGCATGCGTGCGACGAGGGCACCGAGGTCGTCCGACCCGGGCACCTCGATCCGCACGAGCCCCAGCCCGAGCGCGAGCTGGCGGCGCCCGGCGCCGCGGGAGTTCCAGGTGTTCATCGCCATGTGGTGGTGGTACCCGCCGGCGCTGACGAACAGTGCCTCGCCCCACCCGGCCGTCGTCGCGAAGCCGAGCTTGTCGACGTAGAAGTCCTTCGCGCTGGCGACGTCGCCGACCGACAGGTGCACGTGGCCGACCCGACCCGGCGCGTTCGGCGCGGACTCCACCGCGTCGGCCGTCAGGTGCTCCTGCAGGAACGCGTTCGGGTCGACGTACTTCGTGTCCATGTCGACCATGCCGTGCGTCCACGACCACTCTGTGCGGTCGCGGTCCCAGTACAGCTCGACGCCGTTGCCCTCGGGATCGGTGAAGTAGAACGCGTTGCTCACCAGGTGATCGGCACTGCCGGTGAAGGTCTGCGGGAACTTCGTCGCGACCGAGTAGAGCGCGGCGGCCAGGTCGGCCCTCGTGTCGAACAGGATCGCGGTGTGGAACAGGCCGGCGTCGTGCGGGCCGGCGTGCTGCATCGACGGCGCGTGCTCGAGGATCACGATCGGGATCGCCAGGCCACCGGCGCCCGGTCGCCCCAGCACGGCGACGCCGCCCTCGTTCGAGAGCAGCGCGAGCTGGACGCCGTCGCGGTAGTAGCCGATCATCCGGTCGAGGTTCGCGACGCGGAGGGTGACGGCACCCATCCCGGTGTCGGCGGCGAGGAGGTCCTGCGTGTGCATGGCACCAGTGTGCGCCCATTTGGTTGACGCGTCAACCAAATGGGCGCCGGTCGCCTGCGCCAAAGCGACAGATCCACGCGACCCCGGTGCGAGGTGTCCGCCAAAGCGACAGATCGCCGCGAACAGTTCGCGGCGATCTGTCGCTTTGGCGGACGAGACGAGCAGCGGACCGGGCGCGCAGGCGACGGGCGGCCAGGTGCGCGTCCGACTCGCCAGTCGCGGTCAGCGGGAGCGGAAGTAGCGGTGCAGCGCGCGCTCGCGGATCGCGGCTGCGGCGAGCGCCCCACCGAGCAACGCGCCGACGAGCCCGAGGGACGCGATCGCGATCGCCTCGCGCACGATCGGCAGCGCGTCGTCGACGTCGAGGCCACGCACCGACACCACCGCGACGCTGGTCGCGACCAGGGCCCCGACCGATCCCCAGACCACGTGCTGCAGGACGATGCCGAGGACCTGCGCGCTCCGCGGTACCCCGACGTGCCGGTCGGAGGCCAGGGCGAGCCGGCGCCGTGCGACCGCTGCCGCGCCGATCGTCAGCCCCACGAGGGCCGCTGCACCGAACGGGACGAGCACTGGCTGCCGCACCGCGGGGGTGAAGACCGCGCCCAGGGTCGGGTTGAGCTGCCCGGCGGTCGGTCGGTCTTCGCCCTCGGCCCCGCTCGTCGGCAGGACGGTGCGCCGGAGCATCGAGACCGTGTCGTCGCGCTGCGGCCACACCGTCACCCAGCAGGCGTCGAACGGCGACCCGTCGTCCACCGTCGGCGCGAGGACCGCGTACTCCAGGTCGGGGTCCCGGCCGTCGTCGGGGTGGTCGTACACACCGGCGACTCCGGTGCCCGCGCCGCCCACCGTCACGAGGCGATCGCCGGCAGCAAGCCCCAGGGTCTCGTGCACCGTGGGCGAGATGATCACTCCCGCGGCCCCGTCGGCAGCCGAGCCGCCGAGCAGACCACGCACCCCGGCGGTCACCTCGTAGGTCGGGATCGCCGAGCCCGGCAGCGCGGCGGGGACGACTCCGGCGTCGAGGCGCCGGAGCGCACCGGACGCGATGACCCCTTCGGCATCCGCGAGGGCATCGCACACGCGGCCGTCGATCCGGCCCTCGGCCCGCTGGACGGTCGTCGCCGCAACGCTCGCGACGAACTCCGCAGCAGCCCGGACGTCATCGGCGACCGCTGCGGCGCGCAGGCCAACGACACCACTGAGCAGCACCGCGAGGACGACAGCGGCCGTGGCTGCCCATGAAGCTCCGGAGGCGATGTCGCGCCACGCCTCCCGCCAGACCTCGGTCACCTGCATCCGGCGGGGGCTCATCGGTACCGACCGAGGTCGAGCACTCCGTCGCAGGCGTCACGGGTCGCGTCGTCGTGCGTGGCGACGACGACGACCGTCCCCGACGCGGCGAGCGCACCGATCCCACGGTTCACCTCGATCGCGGTCGCCCGGTCGAGTTGCGCCGTCGGCTCGTCGACCAGCATCAGACCCGGCGCACTCGCGATCGCGCGCGCGAGCATCAGGCGTTGCGCCTCGCCACCGGACAGTTCGGCGAACCGCGCGTGCGCTCGCGAGCCGAGCCCGAAGCGCTCGAGGACCTCGAGTGCCCGGACGTCTGCGGTCCGACGATCCGCGCCCTGGGCGACGAACGGCAGCGCGACGTGGTCGAGCACGCGGCGGCGGGCAACCCCGTGCGGGTTCTGGAACACCCAGAGCGGCCGACAGCCCGGCGGACGGACGGCGGCGCCGCGCGTCGGACGGAGCATCCCGGCGAGGATCGCGAGCAGCGTTGACTTGCCGGAGCCGCTCGGCCCGACGACCGCGGTCACGCTCCCCTCGGCGAAGGTGCGGTCGACGCGGTCGAACAGCACGGTGCCGTTCGGCCAGACGTGCCCGACGCCCTCGAGCGTCACCGACACGAGCTGGACCGGTCCGGCTCGGCACGGATCCGGTCGAGCGTTCGTCCGCTGGGCACCCGGACGAACGACTGCCCGAGCTCCGACCCGAGGACCTCGACCCGGAGCGACCGCCCCGTCGTCGGTTGCAGGCACGCCCGGTCACCCTCGAGGTCCCAGAGGGCCGTCGGTGGCACCACCTGGACCGTTCGTGGCCGGCTGAGCGCCCACGTCGCGGCCACCGTCGGTGTGCCGTCGGCCGAAGCGACCGTGGCCGCGTACTCCGGCAGGGCGGTGATCGTGGAGAGGGCCGTCGGCGACGACACCACCCCGGCGGCGTCGGTCGGGACGTCGGCGTTCCCGATCCGCAGCACGCGCTCCCCCGGCGCCGGATCGACCGGGAGCGCCTCGATGCGCGCACCGCGGAGTTCGGCCGGGAGTTCGACGAGGACGCCGTCGGGCCCGACCGCTGCCCCGACGACGGCCACGCACGCCAGGACGGTGTTCTCGGCGGCTGACACCCATGCGAACGGGTCCCGCGGCACGACGTCGTCGGGCAGGTCGTCGCGGTCGACGCCTCGGTCGACCAGGAACTGCTGCGCAGCGTGGAGCGTGCCCGGGCCGAGGACGCCGTCGATGCTCAGTCCGGCACCGAGGCGCGTGAGTTCCCGCTGCAACCCCGTGACGTCGGCCCCGCGGTCGCCGAGCTCGAGGTCGCGCCACAGCGGCTCGTCACTGGCGAGCGCGATCACCGGCCGCCCGTCGACCCGCGCGAGGACGTCCCCACTCCGCACGGGCGTCCCGGTCGAGCACGTCGACGTCGTCACCGTGCCGGTCCGCGACGTCACGACCGCCCGTGGGGCACCGGTGTCGAGTGCGAGCTGCACCTGTCGTTCATCGGCATCGGTGCGCTCGGTCACCCGGACGGTGCTCGCGGGAGCCGCTGTCCGGAGTGCAGCCGGCACCTCGGCCGGCACAGTGACCACGATGGCGGCGGCCGTCGCCGCCGCGACCACCATCGCCCCGAGCGCCAGGAGTGCGGCAGACGGGAAGCGCATCACTGCCGCCAGAGCCCGAGCGGGTCGACACGGCACTGGATCGCAGCGTCGCTCGTCTCGTCGAACGGGAACGTGTCGGCGTCGTAGTCCTTCCGCCACTGCCGCTCGGTGTAGTCCTTTCCCACCAAGCCGGAATCCCGCAGGCAGGGAACCGTGATCTTCGCGTCATCGAGACGTTGAGGATTCCGGCGCGTCTCCTCGAAGAGCTGTGTGACGTACTCGTCGGCGGTCTCCTCGCATTTTCGGAGGATCGGGTCCGAGCGCTCGAAGAAGTCGTCGGGGTAGCGCCCATCGAGTGATTCGAGGCCGAATCCACCGTCCGGGTCGTAGTCGATCCGCAGTCCGGAGTCCGCGAGGCACCGACCCACGCGGTCGTGCGCGGCCTCGAGCTCCGCAGTGGTCACATCACCGTCAGCGAGGATCCTGAACTCGAAGTCCGACACACCGTCATCGAGCGCGGCTCGGAACTCTTCAGCCCACGGCCCCGCCGATTCAAGGGTTACCTCCGACGACATCGTGGTCTCCACAGCGCTGCTACAGCCAGACAGGACGAGGACCGTGGTGGCCGCGACGCACACAGCGGCACGGCCACCGAACAGATGGCGCACTACCGCGCCGTCATGCCGTACGAGACGACGTTCGCCCAACACAGCTTCTGCGCCGAGATGTGCCCCTTCCCCACCCAGGCCCCGTACTTCGAGGACGCGTTCTTGATCGCGTTCCAGTGCCGCGCGCCGTTGCCGCAGGAGTTGTTCTTCCCCTTGGTCAGCGTCACCGACCCGTAGCACGCAGCACTCGCCTCCGGCGCCGTCGCGGTGTCGACCGCGATCCCACCGCCCACGACACTCCCCAACACGACCGCACCCAGCACGACGTTCTTGATCGACATCGATCTCCCCTTTCGTTGCGACACCTCCCCGATGTCACCGTTAACGTATTACCGTTCAGTACGGGGATGCAACGACCACCGCCACATCCGTGCAGGATGGACGCGTGACTGATGACATCCGGTGGGAGGTGGTCGAGGAGAGCTCCCTCTCGCTCCCGGACCACGAAGCGATCGCCGCACTGCTGGCGCAGGCGTTCCCGGACTGGTCCCACTGGTACGTGGGCGGCCGCAGCTGGTCCGGCATGCAGCCCGAGCGCCGCGTCCTCGCCCGCGACCAGGACGGCGTCGTCCTGGCGCATGTCGGCATCCGCCGCATGTTCATCACGGTCGGCGGGCGCGACGTCCTGGTCGGAGACACCGGCCTCGTCGCCGTGTCGCCGCGGCTGCAGGGATCGGGCAGGGGACGGGAACTCATGGAGCGCACGCACGCCGTGCTCGACGGGCTCGCGGTGCCGTACGGCTTCCTCGGCGCGGGCGAGAACCGCATCCCCTTCTACGCGAAGCTCGGCTGGCACGAGTTCCCCGAGGTCGTCGGCACCTTCTCGGCGTTCACCGCCGAGGGCGCCGGCATCACGAACACGGAGCAGGGCGGCTGGATGGTGCGGCCGGTGGCCGCAGCACTGGAGGACTGGCCGGCCGGCCCGATCTGGCTGAACGGCCAGGAGGTCTAGGACCAGACCACGAACGGACGGGAGGCACGGTGCCAGCTGGCACCGCGCCTCCCGTCCGTCAGGTGGTGGACCGGGGCTCACGCCCCCGCGTCCACCGGACTACGCCTCGACCGCGACGGTCTCCGGGTCCTCGTTCGAACCCGGCGCGCTCGGCACGACCGCGGCGCGCACGCGCGCACCGAGGTCGGCGTCGACGTTCGTCCAGTACGCGAACACGCGCTCGCGCAGGTCGTCGCGCGTCACCTTCGAGACGTGACCGGCGATGTTGCCGACCAGGCGCGCACGGGCGGCGTCGTCGAGGACCTCGCGGACGAGCGTGCCGGCCTGGCCGAAGTCGTCGTCCTCCGGGTGCAGGGTCGCGGCGGAGCGCTGCAGCGCGCCGTCCGACTCCCAGCCGGGCACGTCGTCGGTCGCGGTCGGGTCGGCGTGTGCGCCGCCGAGCGAGTTCGGCGCGTACACGGGCACCTCGGACTTCTGGAAGTCGAAGCGCATGGCGCCGTCCTTCGAGTACGAGTGCACCTCGTTCTTCGGGGCGTTCACCGGCAGCTGCGCGTGGTTGGTGCCGACGCGGTAGCGGTGGGCGTCCGCGTAGCTGAAGATGCGCGCGAGGAGCATCTTGTCCGGGCTGGCGGCGATGCCGGGCACGAAGTTCGACGGGGCGAACGTCGCCTGCTCGATCTCGGCGAAGTAGTTCTCCGGGTTGCGGTTGAGCTCCATCGTGCCGACCTCGATGAGCGGGTAGTCCGCGTGCGGCCACACCTTCGTCAGGTCGAACGGGTTGAAGCGGTAGCTCGCGGCGTCCTCGTAGGGCATGACCTGCACCTTGAGCGTCCAACGCGGGTGGTCGCCGCGCTCGATCGCAGCGTGCAGGTCGCGGATGTGGAAGTCCGCGTCCTCGCCGGCGATGCGGTCGGCATCCTCCTGCGTCAGGGTCTTGTGCCCCTGCTCGGTCAGGAAGTGGTACTTCACCCAGAAGCGCTCGCCCTCGGCGTTGATCCACTGGTACGTGTGCGAGCCGAAGCCGTCCATCTCACGCCACGACGCGGGCAGGCCGCGGTCGCCCATCAGCCAGGTGACCTGGTGCGCGGACTCGGGCGACAGGGTCCAGAAGTCCCACTGCATGTCGTGGTCGCGCAGGTGCGAGCCGGGCAGGCGCTTCTGCGAGCGGATGAAGTCGGGGAACTTGATGCCGTCGCGGATGAAGAAGACGGGCGTGTTGTTCCCGACGAGGTCGTAGTTGCCCTCGGACGTGTAGAACTTCAGCGCGAAGCCGCGGGGGTCGCGCCACGTGTCGGGCGAACCCTGCTCACCGGCGACGGACGAGAAGCGCGTGAGCATCTCGGTCTGCTGACCTGGCTGCAGGAACGCGGCGCGGGTGTACTTGCTGACGTCCTGCGTGACGGTGAAGGTACCGAAGGCACCGCCGCCCTTCGCGTGGACGACGCGCTCCGGCACGCGCTCGCGGTTGAACTGGGCGAGCTTCTCGACCAGGTAGTGGTCGTGCAGCGCGAGGGGGCCGTCGGCCCCGACGCCCATCGAGTGCTCGTCGCTCGAGACGGGAGCGCCGGAGTTGGTGGTCGTGGTGGGGGTGCCGGCCGGCTGGCCGGGCGTCGTGTTCTGGTCGGACACGGTTCCTCCTTGGGTGGAACGGTTGGTTCGGTCAGGGGTGCTCGGGTGGTTCAGGGGACGCGCGGGGCGTCGGACTCGTCTGCGCTTGCGCTTGCGCTTGGTGCGCCGGCGTCGCTGGCTGCGTCATCGCCGGCGTCGCGGGCTGCGTCATCGCCCGCGTCGTCGCGCTCGGCCGCGGCGCACCGCTCGCAGATGCCCCAGTAGGTGACCTCGGCGGTGGTGACGGCGAAGCCGTGCGCGTCCGACGGGGTCAGGCAGGGCGAGTGCCCGACGGCGCAGTCGACGTCCTCGATCGCGCCGCACAGGGTGCAGACGATGTGGTGGTGGTTGTCGCCGGTGCGTCGCTCGTACCGAGCGGGGCTGCCGGCCGGCTCGATGCGTCGGACGAGGCCGACGCCGGTCAGCGCGGCGAGCACGCCGTACACGGCCTGGTGGCTGGTCGTCGGGAGCTCCGCCGTGAGCGCCGTGACGATGTCGTCGGCGGTGGCGTGCGGCATCGATTCGGTGGCCCGGAGCACCGCGAGTCGCGGCGTCGTGACCCGGAGGCCCGAGGTGCGGAGCAGATCGGCGTCGGCGTCCATGCTGAGCCTTTCTTTTGCAGGAATCAAGACAACGAGGCCACTGTACACGAGCCGCCCCCGGGGCTTCCAGCGGGGGCCAGGACGCCGACACATGCCCCGACCGGAATACGCAGTGTCACGATCCGGTCGCGATCAGCTGGACCAACGCTGGACCGACCGTTCCGCACGCTAGCGTCCGGACATGTCCACGAGCCACGGCCTGTCTGAACAGGCGAACAGCGCACCGGACGTCCGGGGGATCATCGCGAAGCGGGACCTGGTCGTCGACCTCATCCGGACGGCCTGCGTCGTCCTCGTCGTCATCGTGCACGTCACGATGGTCGGCGTCGCGTCCGACGACCACGGGGTGCGGGTGACGAGCCCCCTGCAGGAACTCCCGTGGTACGTCGCCGCCACGTGGATCGGGCAGGTGATGCCCCTCTTCTTCGTGGTCGGCGGCTTCGCGAGCGCAGTCGGCTGGCGCAGCACCGTCGCCCGCGGTGCGCCGAGCCCTGCTCGCGACTACCTGGCCACCCGCCTCGTGCGGCTGTTCCTTCCCGCTGTCCCGCTGTTCGTGTTCCTCGCGCTCGGGCTCGGTGTGGCCACGGCCGCCGGCACCCCACCAGGCCTCCTCGCCGAGGTCGCGTTCGGCATCGGCTCGCCGCTCTGGTTCCTCGCCGCGTACGGCATCACGCAGTGCTGCGTGCCGCTGATGATGCGGTTCCACGAGCGCGCACCCTGGGCGACGCTCGGCGTGTTGCTCGTGCTCGCCGCGGTGATCGACGCGGTCCGCCTGGCCACCGGGGTCGCCGAGGTCGGACTGCTCAACCTCGGGCCGGTGTGGCTCTTCGCGCAACAGCTCGGGTTCCTCTGGGCCGACGGCTGGTTCGCACGGCGGTCGAAGACGCTCCTGCTCGCGGTGGCCGTCGCCGCCTACGCCGTGCTCATCCCGATGACCTCGATCGGCTTGTGGGCACCGGACATGCTGCAGGACCTCAACCCGCCGATGCTCCCGCTGGCGTTCCTCGCGATCGCGCAGGCCTGCCTGGTCCAGCTCGTGCACGCTCCGCTCACCCGCCTGATGCGCACCAGGGCCGCGCTCGGCGCCGTGTTCGTCCTCGGCCGCGACGGCATGACCATCTACCTGTGGCACCTGCCGCTGTTCATCGCACTGAACGGGATCGCCCTGCTGGTCGGGGTGCCGTTCCCGTCGCCGGGCTCCGGCGGGTGGTGGGCGTCCCGGCTGATCGCACTGGTCGCGGTGCTCGCCGTCGCACTCGGGGTTGCTCGCGCGCTCCGGTGGTTCGACCGCCCGCTCCCCCGGCTGCTGCCCTCGGCCGACCGCCCGTCCTGGCCGGTCGTCGCTCTCGCTGCGCTCTGCACGATCGGTCCGGCGTTCCTGGTGATGCAGCTGCACCTGTCGCTCGGGGTCGCGGTCATCGGCGCCGTGGCCGTGCCGATCGGGGTGTGGTTGCTCTCGCGGACCACGCCAGCCCGGGGCGTCACCCGGATCTGAACCGGTTCTCACCGTTCGGGGCTGCTCGGGCCTGCACCGGCACACACGCCGGGCAGAGGATGGCGGCAGGCCGATCCCCTGGAGGCACCCGACGCCGTCGACACCCGAGTTCTGGAGCACCTGGCGGTTCGATCCCCTGTCCGCGGTGATGATCGCCGTCGCCGCGGGCGCCTACGGCTGGTGGGTCGTCGGCGCCGCACGTCGCGGCGCACGCTGGCCCTGGTGGCGCACTCTCGCGTTCGTCGCCGCACTGGTGCTGTTCGGGATCCTGCAGTTCGGCATCGTCGGCGTGTACGACCAGCAGCTCCGGTGGGCGTTCGTGCTGCGGTCCGCCCTGCTCTTCTTCGCGGTCCCCACCTTCGCCGCGCTCGGTGCGCCCGTCTCGTTGCTCCGGACAGGAGGCCCGGATCGCCTCGCACACGCCGCCGACGCCGCCATGCGGTCGCGTCCAGTGCGCCTGCTCGGCAACGCGATCGTCGCGCCGCTCGTCGCCCTCGTCCTGTTCGGCCTGTTGCTGACACCGTTCGCGGCGACCCTCCGCGAATCGTCCGTCTGGGCCGTCGTGATCACGGTGACGGTGCCGATGCTCGGGTTCGGGTTGCTCGCTCCCCTGTCGGAACCCGGGGTGCTGCGGTCGTCGACGTTCGTCACCGCGGAGTTCCTCCTCGCCTTCGTGGAGCTGATGATCGACGCGGTGCCGGGCATCGTGCTGCGGATCACGAACCACGTGCTCGACGGGTCGGTGGTGCAAGCCGTGGGGCAGCCGTGGTTCCCGTCGCCGCTGCGCGATCAGCACCTGGCTGGCGACCTGCTGTGGTTCATCGCCGAGGTGGCGGACATCCCGGTGCTCATCTCGCTGTTCATCCGGTGGCAGCGGACCGATCGCCGCGAGGCCCACGCCGTCGACGCCCTGACCGACGAGCAGATCGACGAATTGACGCGGGAGCACCTGCAGCGCCGGGGTTGAGCGCGCGGGCGGGGCGCCGACCCCGAACGACGACCTCGATGTCGAACGACGTCGAGGGTGTCGCAAGCACGCAGGCCCCGGGCCGCTCGTGGGAGCAGCCCGGGGCCCGGGTGGTCGGCGCGGGTCAGGCGTCGGCGTGCTTGCCGTGGTGGTCGATGGCGGCGAGCTCGGCCTCGGCAGTCGCCGGAGCAGCTGCCGCAGCGTGCACGCCGTGCTCGGTCGGCTTCGCGTCGCCCTCGGCCGGCGCAGTGCCCTCCGCGTCGGGCTGCGCGGTCACGCCACCGGTCTGCTGCCAGGCGACGGTCTGCTTCGGCTTCGCCAGGAACAGCGCCGCCACGATCGCCGCGATGAGCACGATCGCCGGCAGGAACAGCGACTCACCCATGGCCCGCGAGAACGGCTCGAGCAGGAACCCGGGCAGTCCGCCGACCTGCTGCTCGGCACCACCGGCGGAGGTCCCGCCGGCCGACGCCGGGAAGTTCGCGGTGATCCGGGCCTCCATCAGCGCCGCGATGCCGGCCGAACCGAGCACGGCACCGATCTGACGCGTCGTGTTGTAGACGCCCGAGCCGGCACCGGCCAGCTTCGGCGGCAGGTTGCGCGTCGCCGAGACGGACAGCGGTCCCCACATGCAGGCGTTGGCGATGCCGAGGAGCGCGCTCGGCAGGAGCACCCATCCCCAGTCGGCACTCGACGACAGCAGAGCGCCGAACCAGAACAGCCCGGCCGAGAAGCACGCGAGACCGAACGCGGCGACCCAGCGCGGGTTCCACCGGTTGAGGTTCTTGCCGACGAGCGGGGCGAGGCCAGCGGACAGCACGGCCTGCGGCACGAGGAGCAGTGCCGCCTGGGTCGGCGAGAACCGCAGGACGTCCTGCGCCCAGAGCATGATCGGCAGCGCGAACGAGGCGATCGCGACACCGACGGCCGTGATGGCGACGTTGGCCAGGGTGAAGTTGCGGTCCTTGAACAGGCCGAGGGGCAGCAGCGGCTCACCCTTCTGCACGCCCTGCCAGACGACGAACCCGGCGAGCACCACGATCCCGACGATGATGAGCGACCACACCGAGATCGGCCCGGCGATGACGCCCCAGTCGTAGGTCTCGCCTTCCTGGATGCCGAAGACGAGCAGGAACAGGCCAGCCGCCGACAGGAAGATGCCGAGGTAGTCGAAGCGGTGCCCGTGGCGGTCGAACGACGGCACGAAGCGCTGCGCGAGCACGAACGCCACGACACCGACCGGGACGTTCACGAAGAAGATCCACTCCCAGCCGAAGCCGTCGACGAGCAGGCCGCCGACGATCGGGCCGACGAGCGAGGCGACACCGGCGACGGCGCCCCAGAGCCCCATCGCGGCACCGCGGTTCTGCGGCGGGAAGATGCGCGTGATGACGGACATCGTCTGCGGGCTCATCATCGCGGCGCCGAGGCCCTGCACGACGCGGGCCACGATGAGCATCTCGATCGACCCGGCCAGACCGCACCAGAGGCTGGCGAGCGTGAACACCACGAGGCCGATCTGGTACATGACCTTCGGGCCGAAGCGGTCACCGAGACGGCCGGTGATGAGCAGCGGCACGGCGTAGGCGAGCAGGTACGCGCTCGTCACCCAGATCACGGAGTTGATGTCCGCGTCGAGCTTCTGGGCGATGGTGGGGGTGGCGACCGACACGATGGTCGAGTCGACGAGGATCATGAAGAAGCCCACGACGAGCGCCCAGAGGGCGGGCCACGGCTTCTTCTCGGTCGTCCGCGGAGGCGTGACGGTGGTCATCGAGTGGTGTCCTTGCTGTTCGTGGGGAAGTCAGTGTCTGTGGGGACGGCCGGGCCGTCCCAGGGGAGGTCGCCGCTGGCGATGCGGTCGACGGTGGTGCTGAGCCACTCGATCTGCGCGGCGAGCATCGCACGGACGTACGACACGTCGAGCCAGTACCGCTCGGTCAGCTGCTTGGCCTGCACACGCTGGAGTGCCTGGTCGTAGTCGTCGCGCTCCTGTTCGAGTGCGACGATCCGGGCCCGGACGGCACCGACCGCCTCGGCGTGCGGCAGGTTCTCGAGCACGGAGAGGGCCAGGTGGAACTCCGGGTACTCGTCCGCGGGCTCCGCCACCATGCGGCGGAGCCCGTCCGCGAGTGCTGCGCGACCGGCTTCGGTGATCGTGTAGGTGGTGCGTTCCGGCCGGTTGCCGTCGCGGTCGGTGCCCACGACCTCGGCGAACCCGAGCTCAGCAAGGCGGCCGACCTGGTGGTAGAGCGTGCCCGGGCGGACCTTGACGTTCCGCTCCTCCTGCCGGTGGACCATCGTCTGGAACATCTCGTACGGGTGCATCGGTGCCTCGTTCAGCAGGTCGAGCGCGGCGAACGCGAGGGGCGTGAGCGACGCCATGCGGGCCTCCTGACGGATCGGTGCGGCAGTCTTCCGACTGGACTATTCGACTTCGAATATACGGAGTCGAACACAGGTGAGCAAACGCACAGCACGTTCTCCACAGGAGGCCCGGATCCGTCCCGGCGTGTCGCGCGCGCCCCGTAGACTGGTCGCGTCCCCCACCCCTGAAGCGCTGGAGAGAACACGTGCCAACGATCGTCGTCGAGGTCATGCCCAAGGCTGAGATCCTCGACCCCCAGGGCAAGGCGGTGGGCAACGCCCTCGCCCGTCTGGGCAAGGCCGACCTGACCAACGTCCGCATCGGCAAGCGCTTCGAGGTGACCGTCGACGGCCCCGTCGACGACGCCAAGCTGGCCGAGGTCCGCGACATCGCCGCCGACGTCTTCTCGAACGCGGTCATCGAGGACGTCGTCTCCGTGACCGTCGAAGGTCAGTGACCCGGATGCGCATCGGCGTCATCACCTTCCCCGGCTCCCTCGACGACCGTGACGCCCAGCGCGCGGTCCGACTCGCCGGCGCCGACCCCGTCGCCCTCTGGCACGGCGACCACGACCTGCAGGGCGTCGACGCCATCGTGCTGCCCGGTGGGTTCTCGTACGGCGACTACCTGCGCGCCGGTGCGATCGCCGCGAAGGCACCGATCATGGCCGAGGTCATCGACGCCGCCGGCAAGGGCATGCCCGTGCTCGGCATCTGCAACGGTTTCCAGATGCTGGCCGAGGCCCGCCTGGTCCCCGGCGCGCACACCCGCAACGCGCACCAGCAGTTCATCCGCCGCGACCAGAAGCTCCGCGTCGAGACCACCTCGACCGCCTGGACCTCCGGGTTCACCGCGCAGCAGGAGATCACGATCCCGCTCAAGAACGCCGACGGCCGGTTCGTCGCCGACGCCGACGAGATCAAGCGCATCGAGGACAACGGCCAGGTCGTGTTCCGCTACGTCGGCGTGAACCCGAACGGGTCCATCGACGACATCGCCGGCGTCTCGAACGAGCGTGGCAACGTCGTGGGCCTGATGCCGCACCCCGAGCACGCGACCGAGCCCGGCTTCGGCCCGGACACCGCCGCTGCCATGGCCTCCGGCACGGACGGCCTCACCTTCTTCACCTCCGTGATCGAGTCGACGCTCGTCAAGTGACGGCCGCGACTCCAGTGACAGGGAACGACAACACCGTGACGACTTACGTGCGCCCGAAGCCCGACACCGTGCAGGATGCCGCGGCGACTCCCGACAAGGACCAGCCGTACGACGCGCTGGGCCTGAAGCCGGACGAGTACGCCCGCATCAAGGAGATCCTCGGCCGCCGCCCCACCTCGGGCGAGCTGGCGATGTACTCCGTCATGTGGTCCGAGCACTGCTCCTACAAGTCCTCGAAGAACTACCTCCGTCAGTTCGGCAAGAAGGTCACGCCGGAGATGACGAAGAACCTGATGGTCGGCATGGGCGAGAACGCCGGTGTCGTCGACGTCGGCAACGGCTGGGCGGTCACCTTCAAGGTCGAGTCGCACAACCACCCGTCCTACGTCGAGCCGTACCAGGGCGCCGCGACCGGCGTCGGCGGCATCGTCCGCGACATCATCTCGATGGGCGCCCGCCCGGTCGCCGTGATGGACCAGCTCCGCTTCGGCGCGATCGACCACGAGGACACCGCACGCGTCGTGCACGGCGTCGTCGGTGGCATCTCGTTCTACGGCAACTGCCTCGGCCTGCCGAACATCGGCGGCGAGACCTACTTCGACCCGGTGTACCAGGGCAACCCGCTGGTCAACGCCCTGGCGGTCGGCGTCCTGCGGCACGAGGACCTGCACCTGGCGAACGCGTCCGGTGCCGGCAACAAGGTCGTGCTGTTCGGTGCCCGCACCGGTGGCGACGGCATCGGCGGCGCGTCGATCCTGGCGTCCGACACCTTCACCGAGGGCGGCCCGACCAAGCGTCCCGCCGTCCAGGTCGGTGACCCCTTCGCCGAGAAGGTCCTGATCGAGTGCTGCCTCGAGCTGTTCCAGAAGGAACTGGTCGAGGGCATCCAGGACCTCGGCGCCGCGGGCATCTCCTGCGCCACGTCCGAGCTCGCGAGCAACGGCGACGGCGGCATGCACATCTCGCTCGACGACGTCCTGCTGCGCGACCCCACGCTCACGGCCGAAGAGATCCTGATGTCGGAGAGCCAGGAGCGCATGATGGCGGTCGTCCGCCCCGACAAGCTCGACGAGTTCCTCGCCGTGGTCGGCAAGTGGGAGGTCGAGACCAGCGTCCTGGGCGAGGTCACCGGCACCGGCCGTCTCGTCATCGACTGGCAGGGCCAAGAGATCGTCAACGTCGACCCGCGCACCGTCGCCGTCGACGGCCCGGTCTACGACCGCCCGGTCGCCTACCCGACCTGGATCGATGCACTGCAGGCCGACACCGCGGCGTCGCTCGACCGTCCAGCCGACGGCCCCGCCCTCAAGGCGCAGTTCCTCAGCCTGCTCGGTTCGCCGAACCTGGCGTCGAAGAACTGGGTCACGAACCAGTACGACACCTACGTGCTCGGCAACACCGCGCTGTCGTTCCCCGACGACGGCGGCATGATCCGCGTCGACGAGGAAACGGGTCTCGGTGTCGCCATCGCCACTGACGCCAACGGCCGCTACTGCCAGCTCGACCCGAAGCAGGGCGCTCGTCTGGCCCTGGCCGAGGCGTACCGGAACGTCGCCGTCACCGGTGCCGTCCCCGCCGCGGTCACCGACTGCTTGAACTTCGGCTCCCCTGAGAACCCCGAGGTCATGTGGCAGTTCTCCGAGGCGGTCGAGGGCCTGGCCGACGGCTGCATGGAGCTCGGCATCCCGGTCACCGGCGGCAACGTGTCGTTCTACAACCAGACCGGCTCGACCCCGATCCACCCGACCCCGGTCGTCGGTGTGCTCGGTGTCATCGACGACGTCGCCAAGCGCGTCCCGTCGGGCTGGCAGGACGACGGCCACAACATCTACCTGCTCGGCACGACGAGCCTCGAGCTCGACGGTTCGGCCTGGGCCGGCACGGTGCACGGACACCTCGGCGGTCGTCCGCCGGCGGTGGACCTCGGTCGCGAGAAGGAGCTCGCCGAGCTGCTCTTCGCAGCGAGCGGCGAGCAGCTGCTGACGAGTGCGCACGACCTGGCGGACGGTGGCCTCGGCCAGTCGCTCGCCGAGTCCGTGCTCCGCTTCGGCCTCGGCGCCCGCGTGGTCCTCGACGAGCTCGAGTCCCGCGACGGCGTCGACACGGCGACCGCGCTGTTCTCCGAGTCGACCGGTCGCGTCATCGTGACCGTCCGGCGCGAGGACGACGTCCGCTTCCAGGGCCTGTGCGCCGGTCGGGGCTTCCCGGTCCTGCGCATCGGCGTGACCGACGCCACGTCGAACGCGCTCGAGGTCCAGGGTGCGTTCACGGCGACGCTCGACGAGCTCCGCGGCACGCACAACGCGACGCTGCCGGCCCGCTTCGGCGACGTGATCGTCGAGGACGTCACCGAGGGGTACGTCGGCCGTGGGCCGCTCGACTCCGACGGTGCGTTCTCGCCGCGCACGGACTCCTAGGCCCGGCGGACACCGCGTGCTCATCGTCACCCTGCCCTTCGCGGAGCTCGTCGACCGGTTCGGCCCCGTGCCGGACGGCATCGAGCTGGACGTGTGGGACGTCGAGGCGCCGTACGGTCGCCCGGACGACGTCGCCATCACGTTCCTGCCGTTCTACTTCGGTGGACGGCACCGCTGGCAGTTCGTGCACGACCTGCCGGCGCTCGAGCTCCTACAGCTGCCGAGCGCCGGCTACGAGCACGCGGTGCCGCACGTGCCCGGTCACGCCCAGCTGGCGAACGGTCGGGGGATCCACGACGACGAGACGGCCGAGCTCGCCGTCGGGCTGGCGCTGACTTCGCTGCGTGAACTCGGGGCGTTCCAGGCCGATCGCGCCAACGGGGTGTGGGACGCCCGGAAGACCCGTTCCCTGGCCGACCGCCGGGTCACGGTCGTCGGCTACGGCGCGATCGGGTCGGCGATCGCCACCCGGTTCGAGGCGTTCCGCACCGAGGTCACCGTGGTGGCCCGCACCGCTCGCGACCAGGACGGTCGCAACGTGCACGCGTTCGGCGAGCTGCCCGAGCTGGCACCGACGACGGACGTCCTCGTGCTCATCGCGCCGCTGACGGACGAGACCGAGCGGCTGGTCGACGCCGAGCTGCTGGCCGCGCTGCCCGACGGCGCCCTGGTGGTGAACGTCGCCCGCGGCAAGGTCGTCGACACCGATGCACTGGTGGCGGAGCTGCAGTCCGAGCGGCTGTTCGCGGCGCTCGACGTCACCGACCCCGAGCCCCTGCCCGACGGCCACCCGCTGTGGACGACGCCGAACACGGTCCTCACGCCGCACGTCGGGGGCAACACCGACCTGAGCGTCCCGCGGTCGATCGAGCTGATGCGTCGGCAGGTCGCCGCGCTGGCCGAGGGTCGCCCGTTCGAGAACCTGATCGAGCGCTAGCGACCAGTCGGAACACGCCGTCGTCTGCGCGCGACGCCTCCGTGTCGACGAAACGCCCCCGGGTTCAGCGGCGTCTCGTGAACATGGAGGCGTTGTCGCAACACGACGGCGTCAGGCGCGCACCAGCAAACACGCCGTCAGAGCGGGACGATGCACGTCGGGGTCCCGACGGCGATCTGCTCGACGGCCTCGCCCGGCACACCGTCGGCACCGATCGGCAGCACGGCGATCGCGTCCGACCGCTCGTTGGCGACGAGCACGTACCCGGGCACCCGGGCGAAGTGCCGCGGCCAGGCACCCCCGCACGACGCGGACCCGACGAGCGCGAGCCCGTCGTCGGCAGCGTCGAGCACCACGATCAGGTCGCGGCCACGGACGGCGACGGTGACGAGTCCGGCTTCGTCGACCTCGATGTGGCTGAGGAGCGACTCCCCCACCGCACCCTCGAACGTCGGGGTCGAGGCGATCGTCACGAGCGAGCCGGACTCGTCGCGGCGGAGTCGGTGGACCGCGCCGTCGAGCTCACCGGCGACGAACAGGTCGCCGTCGTACCAGGCCAGGTGCCGCGGGCCGACGCCGGCCGCCACGTGGTGCACGCGCAGCGCCTCGAGCGTGGGGACGCCGTCGGCCGACACGGTCACACGGAACTCGTGCAGTGCATCGCCGCCGAGGTCGGCGACGAGCACCGTGCCGTCGGGCGTCGCGACGGACTGGTGCGCGTGCGGCGCATCCTGCCGGTCCTGCACCGGGCCGGTGGCGGCGGGCAGGGTCGCGACGGCGATGGCCGAGGCGGGGACGGCGAGCCGGTCGGTGCGGCCGTGCACGCCGTCGGCGGGCAGGACGACGCCGTCGCTCGCGAGCACCGAGGCGGAGAACGACTCGGCCGACGCCAGGGAGACGGCGGTGACGGTGCCGGAGACGTAGTTGGTGACGATGAGGGCCCCGGACGGGTCGACCCGCAGGTGGCACGGGGCGTCCCCGCCGGCGGAGGCGTCCCACAGGTGTTCGAGCGCGCCGTTCTGCATCCGGAAGGCCGAGACACCGCCGTCGTTCGTCTCGGACACGGCGTAGACACGGTCGCCCGACACGGCGAGGAACGAGGGATCGTCGAGCACCGCGACGGTACGAGCGACCGCGACGGTACGAGCGCCCGCGTCCGCACGGGCGCCCGTGCGGGCAGCGCCGCCGTCGACCAGGGAGATGCCGGTCGCGTTCCCTCCGCCGGTGGCGGTGTAGGAACCGACGAGCAGGGTCGGCAGGTCGACGCTCATTCGTCGCGTCCGGCGATGCGCTCGTGGTGGTGGATGACCTCGGCGACGATGAAGTTGAGGAACTTCTCCGCGAAGGCGGGGTCGAGGTGCGCCTCGGCGGCGAGGGTCCGGAGCCGTGCGACCTGGATCTGTTCGCGGTCCGGGTCGGCGGCGGGCATGCCCGATTCGGCCTTCAGGTGCCCCACTCGCTGGGTGTACTTGAAGCGCTCGGCGAGCATGTGGATGACGGCGGCGTCGATGTTGTCGATGCTCTGCCGGATGCTCCGGAGTTCGGCGACAGCCGTCGCTTCGGGCTCGGGCGGGGTGACGTCGTCGCTCATGCCCCGAGCCTACTGGCGGACGCGCAGCCGAACCCCGCCGACGCCTGCGAGAATGAGCACATGTCGGTCTTGCTCGTGATCTCGGGCGTGTGTGCGGTCCTCGCTGGCCTCGTCCACGTGTACATCTGGTTCCTCGAATCCATCATCTGGACGAGTCCACGCGCCCGCAAGGTGTTCGGCATCGCGACCGAGACCGAGGCCGACGCGACCCGCTCCCTCGCGTTCAACCAGGGGTTCTACAACCTGTTCCTGGCGATCGGCGCGATCCTCGGTGTCGTGCTGGTGCTGGCGGGCAACACCGCGACCGGCTGGACCCTCGTCGTGTTCTCGACCGCGAGCATGCTCGGCGCCGCGGTGATCCTGATCGGCTCCGGCCGCAAGTACGTCAACTCCGCGTTCAAGCAGGGCACGCTCCCGCTGATCACGCTGCTGTTCGCGCTGCTCGGCTCGAGCTTCCCCGTCTGAGCCGTCCCGACCACACCGTCAGCCCCGAACACCCCGCGAAAGCGACAGGGTGCCGCCGAACATCGGCGGCACCCTGTCGCTTTCGCGGGTGAAGTCAGGCCAGGTCAGCCGAGCTTGTCCTCGAACTGGGCCGGCAGCTTGTCGAGCGCCCACTCGATCGCAGCGGTGGTGCCCATCGAGAACGCCGACGACACGTCCTTGTCGTCGAAGACGATGTAATGGCCGGCCTCGACCGACGGCACCTTCTGGAACAGCGGGTCAGCCTCGGCCTTCGACGCGTCGACGTAGATCGGCAGGATCAGCGTCAGGTCGGCGTCGAGCAGGTCGAGGTTCTCGTCGGACAGCGTGACGGAGAACGCCTTGCCGGCTTCCTTGTCGATGGCCGACGGGATCGTGAACCCGAGGTTCTTCATGAACGACGAGCGGCTGTCGGTGGAGGCGTACGCGCCGAAGCCCTCGGAGCTGTACGCACCGACGACGGCGGTCTTGCCCTCGAAGTCCGGGTGCGCCTTGCGCGCCGCGGCGTACGCGTCGTCGAGGCCGGAGAGCAGCTTCTTGCCCTCGGACTCCTTGCCGAGCGCCTTCGCGATCATCGTGGTCTGCTGCTCGGTTGAGGCGAGGTAGTTCTCGCCGCCCTTCGGGATCGCGACGGTCGGCGCGATCGCGGACAGCTTGTCGTAGCGGTCCTTGTCGCCCGACGACTTCACGTCGAGGATCAGGTCCGGGTTGAGCTTGAGGATGTCCTCGTAGCTCGGCTCGAGCGTCTGGATGATCTTCGGTGACTTCGTGTACGCGTCCTTCAGCCACGGGCCGACACCGTCGCCACCGAAGGCGAGCCAGTCACTCGCGCCGACCGGCTGCACGCCGAGCTCGAGCGCGGTCTCGGCGTCGCCCCAGCCGAGTGCGACGACGCGCTTGGGCTGCGAGTCGATCGTCGTGGTGCCGAGGCCGGTCGTGATGGACACCGGGAAGGCGCCGTCGGACGACGATCCCGAGGACGACTCGGACGAGCTGGAGCCGGAGGCACAGCCGGCGAGGACGAGGGAGGCTGCGACGACGGCACCCGCAGCGGCGAGGACACGTCGGAGACGAAGGGATGAGCGAATCACGAAGGGTAGCCTAACCTAACGGGGCGCTCAGGAAATCGGCTGGATAGGCTGGGTGATCGTGGCCGTCCCAGATCCAGACCGCACGCGCCTCGCGGTGCTCGGCTCCCCCATCGCGCATTCGCTCTCCCCCGCGCTCCACGAAGCGGCCTACGACGCGCTCGGGTTGGGGTGGTCGTACGGGAGGCACGAGGTCGCGTCCGGCGGGCTCGACGCGTTCGTCGCGGGGCTGGGTCCCGGATGGCGCGGGCTGAGTCTCACGATGCCCCTCAAGCGCGAGGTGCTGCCGCTCCTCGACCGCACGACCCCGTTGGTCGATGAGCTCGGGGTCGCCAACACGGTGGCGTTCCGCCACGAGGGCTCCAGCATCGTCCGCGCGGGCGCCAACACCGATGTCCAAGGTCTCGTCCGTCCGGTCGAGGCGCTCGGGCACGTGCCCGGCGAGGCCACGATCCTGGGCGGTGGCGCGACCGCGGCGAGCGCTCTGACCGCGGCCGTGCGGCTCGGGGCGTCGCTCGTGCGCGTGTTCCTGCGCGACACCGCGAAGGCCGGGTCGCTCGTGGAGCTGGCCGTGCGGCTCGGCGTCTCGCTCGAGGTCCTGCCGCTCAGCGACCTGCCCGGCACCCACCACGGGTTCGTCCTGTCGACGCTTCCCGGCGGCGCGGCCGACCCGCTCGAGCTGGTGCCGTCGGGGTCGGACGCCGTGCTGTTCGACGTCGCCTACGAACCGTGGCCGACCGCCGTCGCGTCGCGTTGGGCCGGTGCGGGCGGCCGGGTGCTGAACGGTCTCGACATGCTCACCGAACAGGCGATCGGGCAGATCCGCTTCTTCCTGACCGGTGACGAGGACGAGCTGCTGCCCGACGAGGCCGCCGTCCGTCGTGCGATGCGCGCGGCCGTCGGCCTGCCCGCCGTCATCAGCAACTAGCCGACGACGACGACCCTGGCGCCCCCGGTGGTCAGCTGCGGGACCGCGCCTCGGCGTCGAGCAGCGCGACGGACACGTCCCACAGCCGGTCGGCCTGGTCCGGGTCGAGCGCCCAGGGCAGCACGCCGTGCAGGCCGTCCTCGATCCGTTCGACCACCGCTGCCTCGTGGCAGTCCTCGAAGTAGCGGCCGGTGACCCCGTCGAGTTCGGGTGCGGTGGCGAGGAGGACCGAGGTCGCGGCTCCTTGCTCGGGGGTCTTCACGGCATCGGCGGCGGCGATCTTCGTGGCGGCGAGGACCTCCGGGTCCCAGTGCTTCTGCAGCCCGGTCCAGATCCCGCCGGGCATCAGGGCGTTCGCGGTGATGCCGTCGGCGGCCCACCGCCGGCCGGCAGCGACGGCGAACAGCACGTTGGCGGTCTTCGACTGGCCGTAGGCGAGACCGGGCTCGTAGGGACGCCGGCGGAAGAACAGGTCGTCGAACACGACGGGCGAGCCGCCGTGGCCGCTCGACGACACCGAGACGATGCGGGCCGAACCCGAGGCCGCCAGGGCGTCGTGCAGCCCGAGCGCGAGGGCGAAGTGCCCGAGGTGGTTCGTGGCGAACTGCGACTCCCACCCGGCGGGCGTGTACGACTCGGGCGCGTCCATGATGCCGGCGTTGGCGACGAGGACGTCGAGCGGCCCAGACCACGCTGCGGTGAACGCCTC
Organism: Curtobacterium sp. VKM Ac-2884; assembly: GCF_015350945.1. Classification (NCBI taxonomy): domain Bacteria; kingdom Bacillati; phylum Actinomycetota; class Actinomycetes; order Micrococcales; family Microbacteriaceae; genus Curtobacterium; species Curtobacterium sp. VKM Ac-2884. The sequence continues at coordinate 258,078 of NZ_JADKSA010000005.1, read as the reverse complement.
GACGGAGCCCGGGCGGTCCAGGTGCAGTTCGACGACGGCCGGTGCGTCCGTCCCCGTCGACCGGGCGATGTCGTCCGCGACCCGTCGGCCGACGTCGACGTCCCGCACGGCGAGCGTCACGCGCGCCCCGGCTCCGGCGAGTGCTCGGGTGGTCTCCACCCCGATGCCGGACGCGGCGCCGGTGACGATCGCCGTGCGTCCCGTCAGGTCGAGGCCGTCGACGACCTCGGCGGCCGTGGTCCGGTCGCCGAAGCGGGTGAGGTCGCGTGCGGGCATGTCGACTCCTGTCAGCTGGCGTGGTGCGGAGCCGTCAGGCGACGACACCGTCCACGTAGAACCATCGTCCCTGCTCGCGGAGGAACTCGCTCGTCTCCTCGAGCGTCCCGCGGTCGTCGTCGGAACGCCACCACGCGCGGAACGCGACCGTGCCCCGGGAGTCGAACGGGCCTCCCGAGGTCGTCGTCAGGACGTCCAACCGGGTCCAGCGCTGGGACGCGTCCAACTCGAGGCCCGCCGGACGGGTGCGCGGGTGCCAGGTGAGCAGCAGGTACTCCGGTAGTCCCAGTGCGAACGCACTGAAGCGGGAGCGCATCAGGCGCTCCGCGGTCGGCGCGGCCGCACCGCGGTGCAGGGGGCCGCAGCACTCGCCGTAGGGGTTGCCGCTCAGGCAGGGGCAGCGCGTCTCGTCGGTGACCACGCCGGAACGCTAGTCGACGATCGACAGCGTGACGGTGATGTTGCCGCGGGTGGCGTTCGAGTACGGGCAGATCTCGTGCGCGCGCTCGGCCAGGCGCTGGCGCTGCTCCTGCGGGGCGGCCGGCGCGTAGACGTCGAGCTCGACGGCCAGGCCGAAGGCGCCGTTGCCGGCGCTGCCGATGCCGACCTCGGCGGAGACCTCGGCGCCGGTGGTGTCGAGGTCGAGTTCCTTGCCCGCGGCGTGCAGTGCGCCGAGGAAGCACGCGGCGTACCCGGCGGCGAACAGCTGCTCGGGGTTGGTGCCCTCGCCGCTGCCGCCCATCTCCTTCGGCGGGCGGGTGTCCAGGTCGAGCCGGTCGTCCTCGCTGCGGACGTGCCCGTCGCGGCCGCCTCCGGTGGCGTGGGCGGCTGCGGTGTAGACGATGTCGAGACTCATGGATCCGAGGTCATCGCGCCCACCTGGACGTGTGCTGCGCGTGCCCGGGGTGCCGGGCCCGGGAGCCCGCGCGTGCCCGGGCCGCCGGGCGTGTCCGCGGCGTGCCGGCGCCGCACCCGCGCCGCAACCGCGCCGCAACCGCGCCGCACCCGCGCCGCACTTCGTGAGCAGAAATGGTCGGGTCCCACGAGCGCACTCGACCATTTCTGCTCACGAAGTACCGAGCGCCCGAGCCACGACGCCGCACGCCCGGGTAGACATGACACGTGTTCAAGATCGGGTGGCAGGTGTACCGGGAGCGACTGCCCGCCCTCGTCAGCGTGCAGCGCCGCCGCCGCATCGTGGTCGTCGGCGTGATCGTGGCTGTCGTCGCGCTGGCGGGACTCGTCGTCCTCGGACTGTTCTTCGACGACGGCTCCCTCCCCGTCGCCGCTGCGATCGTCGTGGCGGTGCTGTTCGCCTCCGGCATCGGACTCATCGGCACGTGCTTCGTACCGGTCGGGCCGAAGGGCTGGAACGTCCCGCCGATCCCCGGCATCGGCTGGCGCACCCAAGAGGCGGTCGCCCGCTACTACCGCCGCAACCCTCCCGCGGTCGACCCGAAGCACCGTGACGCCGTCCTGCACGGCATGCCCGAGACCCGGGATCTGCTGGTCCGGGCAGCGTTCCGCGGGTACCTGCTGCTGGGAGGGTGGGCGCTCGCGTTGCTCGCGACCGTGCTGCTCAACGTCTTCACAGTCTCGACGAACGACGACATCGTCGGTCTCTCCGCGGTCTGGATCCTCATCCCGGCGAGCGGTGCCGTCACCGCCATCGGGGGCATCCGCACCCTCAGCCGTCAGGAGCAGCTGCGCGTCGAGGCCGAGGCCCTCCCGCCCGTCCCCCCGGCACCGCCCGCCCGCGGCCGTCCCGGCACCCCGAAGGGCAGCAAGCTCTCGCTGCCGGGCGACTGACCCGTCGAGTACGTCGTCCGCCTCGGCTGCTCCGAGCGCGCCCGGGTCGCCGCCGAGGCCGCCGAGCCGCTCGAGGTCCCCGCCGGCCCGACCTCGTGAGCAGAAATGGTCGGGTGGCGTGACGGGACCCGACCATTTCTGCTCACGAAGCGGAACAGGCCGACACGACGCAACAGCACCGGCCGCGCGACTGTCGGGGGCACAGAGCACACTGGGCGCATGTGTGGAAGGTTCGTCGTCTCCGACACCACGGCTGATCTGTTGCCCGAGCTCCTCGGTGAGCTCGCCGGCCGGACCGAGCACGTGGACCAGGACACCGGCGTCGTGGGGACGGGCCTGGTGCCGAGCTGGAACGTCGCCCCGACCGACCCCGTGTCCGCGGTGCGCCAGCGGCACGGCGAACGCGAGCTGCCGCAGATCAGCTGGGGCTTCGTGCCGAGCTGGGCGAAGGACTTCCAGAAGCAGCGCCCGAAGCCGATCAACGCCCGCATCGAGACGGTCGCGACGAGCGGCATGTTCAAGCGGGCCTTCGCGACGAACCGCTGCATCGTGCCGGCGCAGGGCTACTACGAGTGGGTGGTGCGCGAGGACGGCAAGGAGCCCCACTTCGTCCACGAGCCCGGTGGCGCCCTGGCGATGGCCGGGGTCGTGAGCGCCTGGCCGGACCCGACGAAGCCCGAAGGCGACCCGGACAAGTGGCGGCTCTCCCTGGCGATCATCACGCGGGATGCCCACGTGGCCCCGGGCGAGGTGCACGACCGCATGCCGGCGTTCCTGACGCCCGACGGCTACGACGACTGGCTCGGCGGCGGCACCGGTGGCGCCGGGGGCCTCGGCACCGACGACCTGCTGGCCCTGCTCGACCACGAGTCGCTGACGGTCGCGGCCGGCCTGGAGCAGTACGAGGTCGCGCGCACCGTGAACAGCGTGAAGAACGACGGCCCGCAGCTCATCGAGCCCGTCGCGTAGCGGCGGGTCGACGCGCGGCCGCGCGCACGCGACCGGGCAGGAAGACGGGAGGCCCGGATCACGTGCGCCTGTCGGCTGACGTGATCCGGGCCTCCCGGTCGACCGCGGTGGTTACGGACGCGCGCTGCGTCGGATCCCCGGGGCGGCTGCGATGCCCGCCGCGATGCGGCGACGCGTCACGAGCAGCACGCCGGCCAGGAGCAGCGCGATCGCCGCGAGGCCGAGGCCGACGAGGCCGGTCGCACCGGTGAAGGCGAGCTCCGCGGTGTGGACCGCTGCCGCGATGCCGGTCGGGTAGGTGACCGTGATGGTCGCCGTCACCGTCTGGCCATTGCTGTCCGTCAGCGTGTACCCGATGAAGGTGGTGCCGGTGTGGCCCTTCGCCGGGGTGAAGACGACCTTGCCGTCGCGGACGGTCCAGGTGCCCTCGTGGCTGACGACGACGCGGTCGGACTGCTTGCCCGTCTCCGGGTCGATCAGGTGCAGGGTGCCCGCCTCGAAGGTGGCACCGCCCGAGGCGGAGTCGTTGTCGAGCGGGTCGATCGTGACCTGGTGCCCGACGGTCCCGGTGGCGGAGTCGTCCTTCGCGACCGCGGCGGCGACGACCGTCATCGTGGCGGTGGCGGTGGTGGTCTGCCCCGAGGCGTCCGTCACCGTGTAGGTGAAGGTGTCCGTGCCGGTGAAGCCGGCGGCCGGGGTGTAGACGTACGCGCCGGTGGGCTGGACCGTCACCGTGCCGTGGGCCGGCCGCCGGTCCAGGGCCGCGGTGAGGCGGGTGCCCTGGTCGTTGGCGAGCAGACCGTGGGCGGTGTCACGGGCGATCGGGGTGCCGGCGACGGTGCGGCCGGCGTCCTTCGTCGCGTCGATGCCGACGGTGACGGTGACGGTGGCGTCGACCTGCTGGCCCGATCCGTCCTGTGCCCGGTAGGTCACGGTGTCGGTGCCGGAGAAGCCCTTCGCCGGGGTGTAGACGAACGTGCCGTCCGCGGCGATCGAGACCGTGCCGTGCTCCGCCGTGCCGGAGGTCACGACCGTCAGGTCACTGCCGTGGTCGTTGCCGAGCACACCGGGGCCGGCGACGGTGACCGGCTTGCCGGCCTTCGTGGCTGCCTTGTCGTTCGTCGCCGTCGGGGTGACGGTGATCGTGACGAGGCCGGTCGCGGTGTTGCCGTCGCGGTCGACCGCCGTGTAGGTGAAGGTGTCGATGCCCGACCAGTCGTGCTCCGGCGTGTAGACGTACGAGCCGTCCTTCGCCAGCACCACGGTGCCGTGTGCCGGCTTGCGGTCGGTCTTCGCCCACAGGTCGGTGCCCTCGTCGTCGGACAGGACGCCCGTGCCGACGGTGGCGGTCACGGTGCCGTTGGTGGCGGTGCGGCCGGTGTCGGGCGTCGCCATGGTGCCGACCAGGACGGTGACGGTCGCCGTGGCGGTCTGACCGGAGCCGTCCGTGACGGTGTACGTGAACGTGTCCGTGCCGGAGAAGCCCTTCTTCGGCAGGTAGACGAGCGAGCCGGGCTCGGTGCCCTTGGTCACGTCGCCGTGTGCGGCGTCACCGTGGCCGGTGACCGTGAGCGTCGTGCCGTGGTCGTTGGCCGTCAGCGTCGTGCCGGCGATCGCCAGCGCCGTCCCCGCGGTGGTGTGCACGGCGTCCGCGACGGCGACGGGCTCGACCGTCACCGTGACGGTCGCCGTCGCGGTGCCGCCGGTCGGGTCGGTCACCGTGTAGGTGAACGTGTCCGTACCGGAGAAGCCGTCGGCCGGCGTGTACGTGACGGTGCCGGTGGTGCCGGTGCTGGCTCCACCTCCGCCTCCGCCTCCGCCTCCGGTGATCGCGGCCTCGCCGTGACCGGGCTTGGTGACCGCGGTGACGGAGAGCTTCGTACCGGAGTCGTTGCCCGTGACCACGACGTCGACCAGGGTCGAGGCGGTGGTGGTCGCGGTGTCGGCGACGGCCTTCGGGGCGACGACGATCGTCACGGTGCCGGTCGTGGTGCCGCCGGCGCCGTCGGTGACGGTGTAGTCGAACGAGTCCGGACCGGAGTAGCCGGGCTTCGGCGTGTAGGTGTAGCCGCCGTCTTTCTCGACGACGACGTCACCGTGCGACGGGTCGGTGTTGTCCGTGACGTGCAGGTCGGTGCCGGTGGCGCCCTCGAGCACGCCCTTGTCGGCCGGCACGGTGGTCGAGCCGTCGGCGTCGGCCGTGGTCGAGCCGCCCGCCGTGACGGGGGTGACCCGGACGGAGACGGTGCCGGTGTTCGTGAGGCCGTTGCGGTCCGTGACCGTGTACGTGAACTCGTCGGTGCCCGAGAAGCCCGGCTTCGGCGTGTAGGTGACCGTGCCGTCGTCGTTCCGGACCGCGGTGCCGTTCGTGCCGCTCTTGCCGACGAGGATGTCGAGCACGGACAGGCCGGTGCCGTGGTCGTTGCCGGTCAGGTCGGCGGAGGTGACCGTCTTGCTGCCGCCTGCCTTGACCGTGATCTCGTCCGGCTCGGTGCCGGGCTCGACCGTGATGGTCACCACACCCGTGGCGGTCCCGCCGGAGGGGTCCTTCGCCGTGTAGGTGAAGGTGTCCGTGCCCGAGAAGCCGTCCTTCGGGGTGTACGTGTACGACCCGTCCTCCGCCAGCTCGAGGTCGCCGTTCGCCGGTTCGAGGTCGACCGTGGCGGTGAGCTTCGTGCCCTCGTCGTTCGCGAGCACGCCCGTGCGGTCGTCGCCGTCCCCGCCCACGGTCAGCGTGGTGCCGGCAGTGGCGGTCGCGGTGTCCAGGGTGGCCATCGGGCCGACGACGACGGTGATCGTGCCGGTCGTGGTCTGGCCGGAGTCGTCCCGCACCGTGTAGGTGACGGTGTCGGTGCCCGAGAATCCGGGCTTCGGCGTGTACGTGATCACGCCGGTGGCCGGGTCGATCGTGACGTCGCCGTGCGTCGTGCCGTCGGCGTCCGGCACGGCGGCCGCGTCGGTGACGGTCAGCTTCGTTCCCGTGTCGTTGCCGGTGAGCGTCTCCGGCGCGATGGTCAGCGTCTCGCCGGACTTCGTCGACACGGTGTCGCCGTTCGCGACCGGCTTGACGGTGACGGTGACCGTCGCCGGGCTGGTGGTGACCTTGTCGCCGTCGGTCACGGTGTAGGTGAACGAGTCGGTGCCGGAGAAGTCACCCGTCGGCGTGTAGTCGACGGTGCCGTCCTCGGCGACCACGGCGGTGCCGTTCGCCGGACCGGTGACGATCGTGGTGACCAGGTCCGTGCCGCGGTCGTTGTGCTGCACGTCGACGTTCACCGGGGTGCCGGCGCTCGTCGTCGTGGAGTCGTTCGCGATCGTCGGGTTGACCGTGATGGTCACCGTGGCGGTCGTCGGCGCACCGGCGGTGTCCGTCGCGGTGTACCGGAACGAGTCCGTGCCCGAGAAACCGTCGGCCGGCGTGTAGGTGGTCGCACCGGTCGCCTTGTCGAGGGTGAGCTCGCCGTGCGCGGGCTTCGTGTTCGACGAGACGGTCAGGCCGGTGCCGAGGTCGTTGCCCAGGACGCCGGTGGCGCGGGTGTCGGCGGTGTACGTGGTGCCGGCGGCGACGCGGACGGTGTCGTCCTTCGCCAGCGGGGCGACGTTCACGGTCACGGTGACGGTGTCGCTCTTCCCGTTGCCGTCGGTGACCGTGTACGTGAAGGAGTCGGGGCCGGAGTAGCCGGTGGCCGGGGTGTAGGTGGAGCTGCCGTCCTTCGCGACGACGACGTCACCGTGCGACGGCTTGGTGCTGCCCGTGACCGTCAGGTCCGAGCCGAGGTCGTTGGCGAGCAGGCCGGGCGCGGTGCCGGGGGCGGTGGTGCCCGCCGTCGCGGTGATCGTGTCGGCGACCGCGGTCGGCAGCACCGTGATGGTGACCGTGCCGCTGATCGGTGCGCCGTCGCCGTCCTTCGCCGTGTAGGTGAAGGAGTCCGGGCCGGAGTACCCGGCGGTCGGGGTGTACGAGTACGAACCGTCCTTGCCGACGGTCAGGTCACCGTGGGCGGGCTTGGTGTTGCCCGTGACCGTCAATCCGGTGCCGTGGTCGTTCGCGAGCAGACCCGTCTTCGCGTCCGCGGTGGCGGTCTGGCCGGCGTGCACGCTGAACGCGTCGTCGGTGCCCGCCGGGGCGACGGTGATCGTCACCGTGCTGGTCGAGGTCTGGCCCGACGAGTCCTTCGCCGTGTACTGGAAGGTGTCCGTGCCTGAGAAGCCGTCGGCCGGGGTGTACGTGTACGAGCCGTCGGGCTGCACGGTCGCGGTGCCGTGGGCGGGCGTGGTGTTCGACACGACGGACAGGCCGGTGCCGCTGTCGTTCGACAGCACGCCCTTGGACGCGGGCACCGTCAGCGTGGTGCCGTTCGGCGTGTTGCCGGTGTCCGAGGTCGTGGTGACGTGGACGGCCTTGAGCGTGTTGGTGAAGGTCACCATGACGTCGGTGCCGTCGGCGGTCGTGGCTGCGGGGAACGTGAAGGTGCCGGTGTTCCCCTTGCCGTCGGCGACCAGCGCGCCGGTCGTCTGGTTCCGTGCCACCCACGACGTGCTGTAGTTCGCCAGGTCGGTGGTGCCCGAGGCGGTCTGCGTGACCGTGTAGTCCTTGTTCGGTGTGCTGAGGACGGCGCCGGCGCGCTGCGACTGGGTGCCGGTGCCCGTGCCGGTCGTCGTCGCCGAGGTGCCGGGCTTCGTGGGGTCGATGCCGCCGCCGGTGATGGCGAGGCCGAACTGGTCGCCCGCGTTCCAGCGCTTGTCGACGCTCGCCTCACCGGTGACGGTGTCGGCGTAGTTGCAGCTGGCGAGGTCGGTGGCGGCGTAGTTGCCGACGATCGGGAAACTGCGGACCTGCGCGCCCGAGGTGGGGTCGAGCTGGTAGATCGTGGTCGTGGAGACGTTGTTCGCCGTCACGGTGTTCGACACGTACAGGTAGCCGTCGGACGAGAACGCGATGCCCGGGCTGCTGGTGCCCGCCGGCAGGGTCGCGATGGCGGAGGTCGACATGGCGGTGGCGCCCGGGGTGCTCGAGACCTCGTCGGTGTTGACGCGGTAGACCGTGTCGGCCGCGACGACGAAGAACAGGCCGCGCGAGCTGAACGCGAAGTCACCGTTGCCGGCCTTCAAGCCGTTGATCTGCCCGACCTGGCCCAGGTACGTGCTGGTGGCCGGGTCGTAGGCGCCGAGCCACCCGGCGTTGTCGCCGTAGTAGTAGATGCCGTCCTTCGGGTTCACCGCACCGCGGATCACGACGCGCTTCTGGTCCGTCGTGATCGGGTCGGACACGCTCCCGTCCTTCGGGTTGTACTGCCGGAGCGTGGCGCTGACGTTGTTCGACGCGGCGAACATCGACACGCCCTCACGCGAGATACCGAGGCCGTTGTTGGCCCCGGTGCCGAGGTTCGTGACGTCCGCGGTCGTGCCCTTGGAGTCGCCGGTGGTGATGTCCACGGCGACGACCTTGCCCGTGCTGTCGATGGCGTAGAGCGTGTTCTGGTCGCACACCAGTGCACCGTTCGAGATCGCGGTGACGGCCGAGGCCGGCTCGGCCGCGATGACCGCCGTGGTCGTCGAGAGACCGGCGCCGACGAGCAGCGCAGCGCCGAACATGGCGACGGTTCGGACGCCGAAGCGGCGTCGAGGCACAGCGGTGCCCTGGTTTCCAGGCAGCATGATCACTTTCGGGTCGAGACGATGCGGGCGCTGAGCAACGGCCGTCGGTTCAGGGAGAACGGTCGTTGGCGCCGGGTCGATACTGGCAGGTCTCGACACCGAAGTGGGGTCGGTGCGGGTCCCCAATAGGGGGGACCACTCGTTGTGGGGGTAGGCGCATCTCAGGGCCGCGCCACCCGCTCGGGGCACAAGAAAACCCCACCGGGATCCGGTGGGGTTTCGGGGGTTCGAGCGTGGGCTGGATCAGGCGGTGGCGCGGATCACGTCCGGCAGCAGCACGTGCAGCCGTTCGGCCAGACGCCCCTTCGCCTCGTCGAGGGAGCGGAAGTCCCCCACGTACTCGCCGAACGTGTCGGCGACGAAGAAGTGCGTGCCCTGCCGGTCGACGGTGCCGCCGTAGTACCCGCCGTAGTTCGCGACCCAGAGCCCGGTGTCGGGCTGCGCCCAGCTGATGCGGACACGAGCAGGCGCGGTGTCGGCGACGACCTGCGCCTCGATCTCGTCGATGACCTCGATCGTCCGGGTGTCCAGCGTCACTTCGGTCTGCTGGTGGTGATCGGCGGTCATGCTCATGGTCGTGCTCCTTCGGGCTGTGCTGCGTGCTGGTGCTTCGTGCTGCGTGCCGGTGCTGCGGGCGTCGCGGACGCCGATGGTGCGTGATGGAACGGGCGCCGACGGTGCCCGTGGCGCGGGGGCGTGGTGGTGCGGTGGTGCGGTGGTGCGGTGGTGCCTACTCGACCGGTCGGATGACCGACGGGAGCATGACGTGGAGCTGGTCCTCGAGCTTGGTCTGCGCTTCTTCCAGCGATGCGAACTCACCGACGACCAGGCCGAAGGTGTCCGAGGCGACGAAGCGGCCGTCGCGCTTGTCGACGCTGCCGCCGAAGTACCCGCCGTAGCCAGCGATCCACTCGCCCTGGTCTTCCTGCACCCAGGTGACCTTGGCGCGGGTCGGACGGGTCGAGGGCGCCGCGTCGGCTTCGAGGATCGCGATGGTGTCGACCGTGTCGGTGTCGAGGGTGACCTCGGCCTGCGTCGCGTTGTTGACGGTGATGCTCATGTCGCTCTCCTTCACGATCCGGGGTACATCTGCTGACACCAGAACGCTACGAGAACCACGGCCCGAACCGCCAGCGATGCCCGTTGATTCACGGGTTCTCTCAATGCGGCCCATCGGCGTCCCCCGGGTTTCCGGGGCGGTGTGACGTCTTTCCGGGGTACACGCGCCAGATCGGGGTACTCGCTTTCCGGACCTCCGAGATGCGTCACGGAATGACGGAGACACCCATCCGGGAGGCCCGACTCACTACCGTCGGTCGGGTGACCTCCGACAGTCCCCGCGATCCAGGGCACGCCCCGGCCACCGGACGCAGCCGTCGGGTCGCGACGTGGCTGGCCGCCGCCTACGGCGTCGCGGTGGTGCTCGTCGGGTTCTGGGGTTCACCCGTCGACGCGGTGGCCGGTCCGACGCTCGACCGGGTGATCACGATCGCCCATCGCCACGGAGCCCCCGACTGGTTCGGCTACGGCACGATCGAGTCGTTGTCGAACGTGGTGTTCTTCGTCCCGCTGGGTCTGCTCGTGCTCCTGCTCGCGGGAGCGCGGTGGTGGTGGGCCGGGGCGGGTGCGGGCCTGGCCGTCAGTGTCGGCATCGAGACCGGCCAGGCGCTCTTCCTGCCCGCGCGCACCGCGTCACTGGCCGACGTCCTGGCGAACGGCCTGGGTGCGGTTCTGGGCTCGCTGCTCGGGGTACTGGTGCTGTCGTGGGCGGCGCCCCGACGGCGTCGCTGACACCCGGACACGACGAAGCCCCCGGGGCGATGCGCTCCGGGGGCTTCGTGCAGTGCGTCGAGACTCAGACGGACTCGCGCTGACGACGGACCGAGGTGCGGACCAGCAGCAGGCCACCACCGAGGACGACGGCGCCGCCGGCGACCCAGATCGCGAGCATCGAGATCGTGGAACCGGTGAAGGCGAGCTCGCCGTTGCCGTTGGTGCCAGCAGCAGCAGCCGGGACGACGGCGGTGCCGTCGGCCGGGACGACCGTCAGGGCCGAGGTGGCCACGTTGCCCGAGGTGGCGCCGGTCGCGGTGAGCGAGTAGGTGCCCGACGCGCCCTGCGGCAGCGTGACGGAGACCGCAGCGGCACCGGTCGACGACGCCGTGTAGGTCTTGGAGACGGTGGTGATGGGCAGCGCGCCCAGCGTGACGGCGCCAGCACCGGTCACGGAGACGGAGACCGTCTCGTTGGCGACGAACGAACCGGCGGCGAAGCCGACGGTCGCGGTGCCACCGGAAACGGCCGAGCCCGAGACGCTGACGTTCGACGCGGGCACGTAGCCGGCGGCGTTGGCAGCGGACGGAACGGCAACGAACGCAGCAGCGGCCAGGACGACCGCAGCAATGATCTTCTTCATGGATGTGTCCCCTAGACCCTGATGTCTCCGCTCGTGGACCCTGATGTCTCCGGCGGATTGAAGTGCGATCAGCCCCCCGTACTTGCAGGCGCGATGGCGAAGTTCGCTCAATCTACCGGGGATTCACAGCTGGTGGCCAGCGGCTTTGTAACCGACTGATGAACACCGGGGGTCGACACCGCGTCGACCGCGGTCCGCCCCTGGTCGGCGCCGCCCAGGTACTGCACCCGGATCGTCGTGCTTTTCCCTGGTGAGAGGGTGGTCTGGAACTGTGCGACGGGATGGTCACCGTCCGTCGCCGTCTGCGGAGACGCCGTCTTCCCATCCTGAGCGGATGTGACGTACACCCCTGAAGAGGGGGCGTAGACCGCGACGTTTGTCCGAACTGCGCCGGGCGGTACGCCGAACGCTCCGGCTCCGGTGACGTACTCCGGCAGACTCGTCGCCGCGTCCGCCGGGGCGGTGCTCTTCAGCGTGACCTCGACCGTCCACGTCGGTCGGCCGTCCTTCCGGCACACCTCGCTGCCGACCGACACGGTCTTCTCGAGGTAGTAGTCCATCTTCGCGCCGGTGGCGTCGTTGAGGTACACACCGAACTGCTGTGAGCTCGTGTCGCTGATCGGCAGTCCCCCTGCGATGGCGGTCCCGGTGAGCTCCGACTGCTCGCTCTTGTCGGCGCTCCAGAGCTTGACCCGTCCTTCGTCGACACCGGTCGTCAGCGCCGCGATGAACTCCTTCGGGTCGAAGCCGCCCTCGGAGACCTTCGTGAACACCGCGCTGGCTGCCGACGCGAAGAAGGCGTCCTGCACGGTCGGGTCCGGGTACTTCGCGTACGCCTCGCTCAGCAGCAGCTGCACGGCGTTGTCCGATGTCAGCTGGTCCCCCGTCGCCAGCGTGACCGGACCCGTCGCCTTCAGGATGTAACCGAGCGTCACCGGGTCGATCGACAGCACGCCGTCGACCTGCTGTCCGAACTGGCGCTTCCACATCTCCCGTGCCAGCTTCGCCGAGGTGTCGAAGCGTGGCGTCAGCGTGACGTCCTGGATGAACTCCCCCGTGATCGAGCCGTACAGGCCCTGCGTCTCCGTGGTGAGCGGCAGCACCGGGTCGTCGGTCTGCGGGAAGTCCGACGTCGACGCCTGCTGCCCGAGTGAGATCGCACCGTCGCGGACGTCCAGCAACGCCACCGCGCCGGGGATCCCCCCGCCGGCACGCAACTCCGCGTTGTTCTGGAAGAGCACGAGGTACTGCTTCGCACCGCCCTCGCCGAGCATCGCCGGCGCCAGCTGCACCACCTTGTCGGCGACGGCCGCCTGTTCCGAGACCGACGCCAAGGAGGCCCGGAGCTGGTTCACCGCGTCCGTCACCGCCGACACGGTGTCACCGGTGTCGATCCGGTCGGCTGCCCTGGTCGCCTTGCTGAGCGCGGTGGTCGCCTTCGCGACCGCCGGCTGCGCCGCCACGAGCGGCTGCAGGTCGATCTTGCCGCCCTCGGGCTTGAACGCGTCGACGTCGACGTCACCCAGGATCCCGGCGACCGGACGGACGGCGTCGCTCGCCACGTCGTCCACGATCGCGGACACCTGTCGGACGGCGCGGAGGTTGCCGCCGATGAACGGCGTGTGCTCGAAGACGGCCCACACCGGGTCGCTCGTCTTCGCCCGGGCGTCAGCGGCACTCGACTCGAGCTGCACCGCCGTGCGCTGTGCAGCTGCGGTGTCGCCCGTCGCCAACTGCGACCGCAGGGTGTCGACGTGCGCGACGGACGATTCGAGGTCCTGCTTCGCCTGCACCCCGCGGATCGTCACCCAGGCGACCGCGGCGATCACGAGCAGGACGATGAAGAGGACGCCCCACAGGAGCCAGCGACGTCGAGGCCCCCGGGTCCGAGCAGCACGTCGAGACTCGGATGCGTCCGACATGGCCTCAGCTTAGGAGGCCGGGTCGACGTCCTCCGGAGACGTGGCCGCGTTCCGGGATATCAGCGCGCGTGAAAGCAAAGAGAGGTGCTCGCGTTTGCTATGTTCGACCCGCCGACTGCTCCGGAGAGCGACCGAGCGGACTTCGGTCGTGATGAGGGGCAAGTTGACTGGCACAGGTCTTCCATCGGTGGCGATCATCGGCACGCGTGGTTACCCCAGCTTCTACGGCGGCTTCGAGACCGCTGTTCGCCACATCGCGCCGCACCTCGCGGCCAGCGGTTGGGACGTCACCGTCTACGGCCGGCCCGGCACGACCGACGACGAGTTCGAAGCCGACCCCCGAGTTCGCTCGATCGTCACGCGAGGCCTGCAGAGCAAGTCCCTCAGCACCTTGACCTTCGGGCTCACGTCCTCGTTGCACGCATTGTGGACACGACCCGACGTCGCGCTCGTGATGAACGTCGCCAACGGGTTCTGGCTCCCCCTGCTCCGCGCCCGAGGGATCGCCACCATCGTGAACGTCGACGGGATCGAGTGGGAACGGGCGAAGTGGGGACGTCTCGCGCGGACGATGTTCCGGACGGGCGCCCGGATGACTGCTCGTTGGGCGACCGAGATCATCGTCGATGCCAAGGCGATCGGCACGCACTGGTCAGCGCGCTTCGGCCGTGACGGTCACTTCATCCCCTACGGCGGCGATCCCCGTTCTGTTCACGCCGCGACGCCGTTCGAGGACGGGAAGTACGTCCTCGTCGTCGCCCGGTTCGTCCCGGAGAACACCATCGCTGAGCTGTTCGAGGCAGCGCCTGAAATCGCGCGCACGCACGACGTCGTGATCGTCGGGTCGTCGGGGTTCGGGGGCGAGCTCGATCAACAGGCCCAGGCGCTCGCTGATGCGCACGAGCGGATCCACTGGCTCGGACACGTCAACGACGACGAACTCCTGCACACGCTCTGGGCACAGTCCGGCGCGTACTTCCACGGGCACAGCGTCGGCGGCACGAATCCCGCGCTCGTGCAGGCCATGGCGCTCGGCGCTCCGGTGGTCGCACGGGACACTGTCTACAACCGTGAGGTGCTCGGCGACAGCGGGGCGTTCACCGCACCCGAACCCGATGCGATCGTCTCCGCGCTGCGCACGGTCCTGGACGACTCGGTGCGACGGCGGGAGCTGTCGGAGCTCGGCCGGCAGCGCGCCGCCGATGTCTACTCCTGGGACAAGGTCTGCGCGGCCTACGAAGCGCTCATGCGCCGGCAGCTTCCTCCCGGGGACTCGCCGTGAGGGTCCTTTTCGACGGCTACTGGTGGATGAACGGGCCGCCGTCCGGCCACATGGTGCTCCGCGAGGTCGTCGGGGCATGGCGGCAGTCCTTCCCGGCGGACGAATTGCACCTCGTCGTGCCCGCAGTAGATCTCTCCCACGCTCGCGCAGAGTCGCCGGATCTCGTCTTCACTGGTACGTCGCTGCGATTCCATCCGCTCATCAACAGCGTGGCTCTCCGACACACCGATCGGCGCCTCGGGCCGTTCGACGCGACGCTCGCGCAGAACTTTGCCGCCGGCACGCGGAACAGCGGCGTCTTCGTGCACGACGTGCTGTTCCAGTCGAACCCAGAGTGGTTCACGAGAACGGAGCGGATCTACCTCAGCTTGATCCCTCGGTTCGCTCGCCGAGCCGACATCGTCTTCACGTCCTCGCGCACCGAGGTGGAACGCATCAAGGCGTGGAACCCCGAACTGCAGCGCGTCGAGTCAACGGGCCTCGGCGTTCCGACCGCCATCACACGAGAGCACGCGAGCACGGACGCGGACCCGGAGCTGCACCCTGGCCGCTTCCTCCTCACCGTCGGCCGGCTCAACGTCCGCAAGAACGTCGGGACCGTGATCGACGCGGTGGTGCGGTCCGGGCGCGTTTCGTCTGATTTCCCGCTCGTGGTGGTGGGCAGTCCAGACGGTCGCACCGAGACCCTCTCCGCCGCCGCGCGCACGGCGGTGACGGACGGCTCCGTTCGGTTCACCGGGGCTGTCGACGACGCACGCCTCGCGTGGCTGTACCGCCAGTGCCGCATGATGCTGTTCATGTCGCTCGACGAGGGCTACGGGTTACCACCGATCGAAGCGCTCGCGAGCGGTGCCCCGGTCATCGCATCCGACCGTCCTGTGCTGCACGAGGTCCTCGGCGACGCGGTGACCTACGCCGACCCGCGTGACACCGTGGCCATCGCCGACGCCGTCGCTGCGGAGTTCGACCACCCGTGGCGTCGCGAGAGCAGCCAGGCGCCAGGGAACCGACCGTGGGCCGACGTGGTCGCTGCGATCCGAGCCGGCTACCAGAGGGAGAACGCCCGCCGATGAGCATCCTGGACACCCTCTACGCACGACTCCGCGGTCGGCCGATGAGCGCCGACGTCCCGCCACGAGTCCTGCGCCAGTTCGCAGCCGTCAAGGGGCTCCAGGCCATCGGCGGGCTCACGCTGCCCCGACGGTTCGCTGACATCGGACCGCGCTTCCGGGCACGTGGCGTCGTCATCCGTCACCCCCAGTACGTCCGGATTGGCCGAGGCACCTCACTCAACCGTGACGTCACGATCGACGGCTTCGCGAAGCGCGGTGTGTGGCTCGGCGAGAACGTCACCGTCGGCGCCGGTGCCGAGATCCGCGGCAGCGGTGTCGTCGCAGAGCCCGGAGTCGGCGTGCGTATCGGCGATCGGACATCGGTCGGACGCGGGAACGTCATCTGGGGGCAGGGCGGCATCACGATCGGCGAGGACTGCCTGCTCGGACCGAACGTGACCGTCGTCAGCGAGAACCACCGGTTCGACTCCCGCGTCGCCCCGATCCGTGAGCAGGGCCACGACCGCAGTCCCGTCGTCATCGGCGATGATTGCTGGATCGGAGCCGGCGCGATCATCCTCAAGGGCGTCACCATCGGTTCCGGGGCCGTCGTGGCCGCCGGCGCGGTGGTCACCCGAGATGTCCCCGCGTTCGCCGTCGTGGCAGGGGTCCCAGCGCAGGTGCGCACGAGCCGGAAGGACGACCGTGACGACTGATGACCGCGTCCAGTCGACCCTGTCGGTGGTCATCGTGACCTTCAACAGCGCCCGTGTCGTCCTCGACGCACTCGATGGACTGACAGGGATCGACGACCTCGAACTCGTGGTCATCGACAACGCATCGGCCGACGACACCGTCGACGTCGTCCGGAGCGCCTGGCCGTCGGCCACCGTGATCGAGAACCACGAGAACGTCGGATTCGCACGAGCGGTGAACGAGGGGGTCCGCCGATCGAACGGCGATCTCGTCATGCTGCTCAACCCCGACGCACAGATCGGGGCGCACGGCATCCGTGTGCTCCGTGACGCGCTGGGGTCGAACCCCGGTGATGTGGTCGCGCCGTTCGTCGAACAGCCCGCCCCGCAACGGATCGTGTCCGCCGGCCGGATGCCGACCGTCTGGCGGATGTTCACGCACTACTTCGGGCTGTCCCGCCTGAGCGCGCGGCTCCCGCTTCTCGAGGGGCACTACCTCCTGCCTCGCCAGGTCCACGGCACGATGCCCGTGGAGTGGGTGACCGGTGCGTGCTTCGTCGTCGCTCGACGCACGTGGGACGAAGTCGGCGGGCTCTCCGAGCGCTGGTTCATGTACGCCGAGGACATCGAGTTCTGCCACCGGGTCCGACGCGCGGGGCGCCGGGTTTGGTTGGCCCCGGAGGCGCGCGCCACGCACCTGGTCGGCCAGAGCGATTCGTCAGCGTCGACGACGGTCAACGCCGACTGGGTCCTGAACCTGCGAGACTTCTACGCCACCGACCTCGCTCTCTCGCGCCGCTCCGTGGGGCTCTGGACCGCCGTCGTCGCTTCCGGCCTCGGTCTCCGCGGGCTCGTCGCCGCCGTGCGGCACGGAACGGGAAGCCCCGCGGCCCGTCGGTTCAGCGGGTACAGCAGGGCACTCGTCCGGAGCACGCGGTGATTGCCGATCGCCCCGTGGTCGTCCTGACCGCATTCGCTTGCGATCCGCGACTCCCCAGCGAACCGACGATCGGGTGGGAGTACTTGACGACCTGGCTCCAGATTGCCGAGGAGCGAGATCTGGACGTCGTCGCGGTGATGAACGAGCGCTCCCGGATCGCGACCGCCGATCGGTTGCGCGCCGATGGCGTCGACATCGCACGACTGCAGCTGATCAGCCCTCCGGAGCCGCTGTGGTCCCGGCCCCTCCGCCACCATCGGCTGACGCGTATCGAACACATCGTGTGGGGATGGCGGACTCCCACCGCCGTTCGCGGGGTCGTGGACCTCGATCGGATCGTCCTCGCGCGGCACGTCACGTTTGCCAGCGAGCTCCTCCCTGCCCCGATCACCTGGCTCCGCCGACGAGCCCACACCGTCTGGGGCCCCGTCGGCTCGACGGGTCGCGCCGACGCCTACCTGTACGAACCACGGCCGACGGACTGGCGCAGCCGGTACCTCGTGCAGCGGCTGCGC
The DNA here is from genome assembly GCF_015350945.1 of Curtobacterium sp. VKM Ac-2884. NCBI lineage: Bacteria > Bacillati > Actinomycetota > Actinomycetes > Micrococcales > Microbacteriaceae > Curtobacterium > Curtobacterium sp. VKM Ac-2884. The sequence continues at coordinate 240,544 of NZ_JADKSA010000005.1, read as the reverse complement.
GACTTCCTGAGCGCGATCGCCGCCAGTCGGACCGGCCGCCGCGTCGGACTCACGCTCGTCACGTCGTCGGCTTTGGCCGACCGGCTGCGGTCGGTGGGAGCAGCAGCGCGCGTGTTCCCCAACACCCGCCCGCTCACCACCGAGCCGGACACCGCTACCCGTGGCGAAGGCCATCGCGACGGCATCCGAATCCTGTCAGTGGGGAACCTGGTGCCGCTCAAGCGCATCGAGCTGAGCATCGCGGCCCTGGCGACGCCGGAGCTCTCGATGGCCAGCCTCCGAATCGCCGGCAAGCCGGCTCCCGGCCAGACGAACGATCTTCTGGACCTCGCTCGTCGCCTCGGAGTCGAGTCCCGTGTCGAGTTCCTCGGCCAGATCCCTCGCGACGACGTCGTCCGTGAAATGCACGCAGCGGATGTGCTCGTGCACCTGTCCGCGCGTGAGGGCGGCTCCGGCGTCGTCGGCGAAGCCACCTCGGTCGGCCTGCCCGTCGTGGCCTTCGCCGGGACCGGCGCCGCGGCCGTCCTCGACTACGCCGACGCCTCGGGCGTGACCGTCCCCCGGTCGGCACCCCGTTCGATCGGGACGATCGCCGGTGCCGTCCTGCGTGCTGCGTCCCTTCCCCGCCGTCCGAGCACCGTCTGGACGACGGACCGGCTGCTCGAAGCCGAACGGGGCCTCCTTCGTGAAGCCCTCGATCGGACGTCCTGACGATGACGGCGCTCGCACGGATCCGGGCGCTCCCGCAGCACCCCGTCGTCCTCCGGCTCATCGACCAGGGTTCGTGGTCGGCTGCTTTCTTCCTCTTCACGATCACCGCGAGCGCGTCCCTCGGCACACGGAGTTTCGCCGCGCTCACCGTCGTGACGGCGATCGGCGTGATCGCTGCAGCCTGCGCTCGGTCGTTCGCGATGGACGGTCGGATCGTGGCAGGCTCGCGCGCTGGCCTGCCCGTCGACCAGGTGATGTCCGGTCGGGCGGTCGCGCTCACGTCGGTGACCTTCGCGCTGATCGCCGCCGCGGCGAGCGCGATCTGGATCGCGAGCGGTTCGACCCCCGCTTCCCTGGCGCCGACAGTGCTCGCAGGGCTGATCGTCCTCGCTGACGGCCCGCACTACCTGCTCACACTGCAGCGCCGGTTCCGCGCGGCGATCGTGGGCGCCCTGCCATACGCCGCTTTCGCCATCGTCGCGGTGGTCTTGCTCCTCCTCGGCACCGATGTTCCCGTTCTCGTCCTGTGGATGACCGCCCTCACCGTGGCGTGCGGAGCATCGTGGCTCGCCGTCCTCCGCGCGCACCCGCACTCGTCCCCGATTCCGGGGCTTCTCGGCACTGCATCGCGCATCTCCGCCGAGGCGCTCTACTCGGCGCTCGGATCCCAACTCGGCATCCTGATCATCTACCTCGTCGCGGTCCCCTCCGCGACCACCGGGATCCGACTTGCGTACTCGGTCGTCTTCGCCCCGGTCTTCAGCCTCATCCAGGCCCTGACGCCGCTGCTCTTGGTGCACATGAGCGACCTCGGCCAGAACGCAGGGACGGCTCGCTCACGAGCAGCGACGCGATGGGTCGCCGCGGGCCTCGCGGGCGTCGTCGTTTCGGGCCTCATCGGCTGGGCAGTGGCTGCGTCCGGCGTGGCGGGCGCGAACTACAGCCACACCGCCACGTTCCTCGTGCCTGTCGGTGCGGCCCTGGCCGGTAACCTCGTGCTGGACACCGCGCTCCTCGTCGTCCGGTTCGGCGCTCGACCGAGTGTCCCGCACAGGATCCGCTTGATCGTCGTCAGCATCGACCTGGCGACGCAGCTCGCCCTCACCCTCACGCTCGGTCTCGACGGACTCGTGATCGCCCTCGTCGGCATGGCAGTCCTCAAGGCGATCGCAGCGGCGGTCGCCGTTCGGCTCTGGAACAGGTCGACCCCCGATGCAGAACGGATCCACGCATGATCGGCCTCGTGACCAGCCTTCGCCGTGAACTGCGCCGAGCAGCGCGAGACCTCGTGCTCAACACCGTTATCGCCAGTGCAGCGGTGGTCCCCCGTGCTCGCTGGCGGCTGCTCCGCGTCGTCGGTCTCGACGTGCACCGCTCCTACGTACAGGCGCGGTGCTTCTTCGGCGCGCGGAATGTGTCGATCGGCGCAGGCACCTTCATCAACTACGACTGCTTCTTCGACGGCTCGGCGCCGATCACGATCGGCCGGAAAGTCCGCATCGGAATGCAGTGCCTCTTCGTGACCGGCTCGCACGAGATCGGAACCCCCGACCAGCGCGCTGGCCGCGAGACCGCCGAGCCCATCGTGATCGAGGATGGTGCGTGGATCGGCGCCCGAGTGACGGTCCTGCCTGGGGTCACGGTGGGCCGCGGTGCCGTCGTTGCGGCGGGAGCCGTCGTCACACGCTCCGTGGCGCCGATGCAGACCGTTGCGGGTGTGCCCGCACGGCCGATCCGAGCGAGCTGAGGCATAGTGGACGCACGACTGGGGGTCAGCAGGAGATGAACAAGGCCATCGAGTCGAGCGGCGCGTCGACGTTGCAACGCTCCCTGCAGTATCTGGTGCTCTTCGTCGCAGTCGTGAAGATCCCCGGGCTGTCGTTGTTCCCCGCCCCGGGTCTCCTGCTCGGGCTCGTCCTCGCGCCGGTCGTTGCCCGCACACTCCTGAACGAGCGCATCGTCGCGGTTCTGTTCGCCGCAGCCACCGTGGCGACGGCAAGTGGCCTGATCACCGGCGCTTACACTCCAGTGACCTCGGGCTCGCCGGGTGACGTGTTCGTGCAGGCCACCCTCATCGCGTGGATCTACTCGATCCCCATCACCCTCGCGCTCGTGATCTGGGCCAGCACCGGTGTGAGCAAGCGGACCGCAATGACGCTGGTGCTCGCGGGCGGATTGGTGAGTGCGCTCGTCAACGAGCCGCTGGCGTGGAAGGGGAGCATCGGGATCTTCGCCACGATGCTCGCGCTCGCGTTCGCATGGGGGTACTCGCTGTTCCTGGCCCGCGCGATCCTGGTCGTCTCAGCAGCACTCAGCGCGGTTGGTGACGCGCGCTTCATGACCCTGATCGCCCTCCTGGCGATGGCAGCGACGTTCATCGGCCCGAAGACTCGTGCACGATTTGCTCAGCACCCGGTCCGCTGGAGCGTCGCCATCATCGCCGCGGCGCTCATCGCTGCCCGGTTGGCGATCGTCGCGATGCAGTCCGGGCTGCTCGGAGCAGCGATCGCGCTGCGGACACAGCACCAGTTCATCGCAGGCCGATCGTGGGTCGAGGCGGCTCGTACCGAGTGGGCAGCCACGCTCCACCTCTTCTCGGTTCAACCGTGGGGCTTCGGGATCGGTGAGGTCACGAATGGTGGTCTCGCGCGTGAGGCGATCGCGCGGGTCCAAGCAGTCGGCGGTGACTACACCTCCGACTACTTCCTCGTCGACGTGTTCGGCAGCCGGGTCGACCTCCACTCGATGACCGCAGACCTCTGGTACCACTTCGGGATCGGCGGAATCGTCGTCGTTGCCATCATCGGCGCGTACCTGCTCTTCGCGCTCCCCTCGGCGATCGGGCTCACTCGCACAGGGGGCGTCCTCGCGACCTTCGGCTGCCTGGCCGGGGCCTGGGACCTGCTGTTCAGCCCGATGGGGAACGTGGATCGCCTGATCGTCGCACTGGCGCTCGCCGCCTACGTCCTTCGACGGGAATCGCAGCCTGGTGCCAGCCACGTCATCCCTGCGCGGGAGACGGACAGGGTTCGGCGCAGTCGACTGACCGCCTCCTAGAATCCGAATGTGAAGCGCTCCAACCAACGAGCGATCGTCATCGGAAGTGCCGTGGTCGCAGTAGCAGGGCTGATCGCCGGAGCGCACAAGCTGCATGCGTCGTACGCCACCCACCAAGCGTGCGAGTCGGTCCGCGCGGACGGAAGGTCAGCCGGCACCGTGGACGTGACCGGTTCCGGTCCGCTCCGGATCACCGTCATCGGCGACTCCTACGCCGCTGGTGACAGCCTGGCCGACCGCACCGACGCGTGGGTCAACGTCTTCGCCGCCGAAACGGACGCGACGGTGACCGTCCTCGCGGAGGGTGGCACCGGGTTCACGAACCCTGGATTCTGCGGGGACAACGCGTTCGGGTCTCGGGTCGACCGGGTTGCCGCGACGAAGCCCGACCTGGTGATCATCGAAGGTGGGCTGAACGACGTCGGAGCGTCTGCCGAAGACGAACAGACCGCGGTCCGCTCGATGCTCCGTGGGCTCGATGCCTTCGACATCGTCATGGTCGGACCGGTGGACGTCCCCGCGGTGACGGGCGAAGCGAAGGTCGATGCGTCGCTTGAGGAAGCCGCCAGCTTGGCCAAGGTGCGCTACGTCTCGGCGCTGCGATGGGACATCGACCTCGGCACAGACGACAAGCACCCGTCCGCCCGCGGTCACACAGAGTTCGCCAGACGGCTCTCCGCGGCCATCGCCGGTTGACGACTCGGTCAGTACGCGCCCGCCGAACCCACCACGGCGCGAGCGGTGCGCCAGAGGATGATGACGTCGCCGACGAGTGACCAGTTCTCGACGTAGTACAGGTCGAGGCGCACGGAGTCCTCCCACCCGAGATCGGATCGCCCGCTCACCTGCCAAAGGCCCGTGACACCAGGCTTCACGAGGAAGCGGCGGTGCACCCGCGCCTCGTACCGCTCCACCTCTCGTTGCAAGGGGGGCCGCGGTCCGACGAGCGACATGCTGCCTGACAAGACGTTGAACAGCTGCGTCAGTTCATCGAGGCTGAACCGCCGCATGAACCGACCGACCGGTGTGACTCGCGGGTCGTCGCGCATCTTGAACAACACGTCATTTCCCGCAGCGCGATCGAGGTTGCTGAGCTCTTGGAGTCGGTCTTCCGCGTCGAACGCCATGGACCGGAACTTGACCATCCGGAACGGTCGGCCGTTGAGTCCGACACGCTCCTGGAGAAAGAGCACCGGACCCGCCGAACTGACCCGGACGGTGATCGCGAGGAGCGCCAGGACCGGCGACAACAAGACGATGAGCAGCAGCGACCCGACGATGTCGAACGCGCGCTTCGTCCACAGCTTCCGGCCCTCGTACGTCGGCGTCTCGACGTGGATCAGGGGCAGCCCCTGCACCGGCCGCGTGTGGATGCGCGGGCCACCGATGTCAGTGAGACTCGGGGCAACGACGAGGTGCTGCTTGCCGGGTTCCAGGGACCAGCTGAGTTCGCGGACTCGTTCCGGGGGCAGGTCGTCGGCGCTCGTGATGACGACGGTGTCAGCGCCGCTCTGCTCGAGCGCCGTCAGGATGTCGTCGAAGCCGCCGTAACTCTGCACGCCGGATCCGGGAAGGGTGCCGACCTGTCCGCCGGACACCGTGGCACCCAGCACTCGGTAGCCGGCCTGGGGCGTGCGGGCGAGCTCCTGGGCGATGTGCTGCACGCTCGCCGGGGAACCGACCAGCAGGACCTTGGCGGAGTACCTGCCAGACCGACGTTGCGCGACCAACCACTGTCGCCACATCCATCGCGAGAGCAGCAGGAACAGGATCCCGACGGGGAACGCGATGAGGACGTACCCGCGGGCGAGCTCGATGTGGAACAGGAACGCCGCGATGGCTAGGATTCCGAACACGCGGACGCTCGAGTCGGCCACGAGCCGGTACTCGGTGCTGCCGACCCCGAGCACACGAGCACCACGTGTGTCGAACACGGCCAGGGCACCGAGCCACAGCAGGATCACGATGATCGAGATGCCCGTGTAGTTCAGTCGGAGGTCGTTCGTGTTCGTCGCGAGGTTCGAGTCGAATCCCAGCCAGGCGATCTGCACCCCGAACACCACCCAGATCAGGACGAGCAGGTCGGTGAAGAGCACACGGCGCCCGTAAGCCCGGCTCCAGTCAGCAGTCGACGACTGCGCGGCGCGGGACGGCGCAGAGCTGCCCTGCGCGCCACTCACCACGTGACACCGTCGTCCGTCGACACCAGCGCATCGCTCCCGGACCACAGCCACACGGCGTTCCCAGCCCGCGCGACGGCGAGCGCCCCGTCCGGGTCAGCCTCCGCCGCGCACCCGACGACCATGGACTTCGTCCCTGGCGTCACACCGACTGCGGGCAGGGACCGGATCTCCGCACCAGCACACGCGGCCGCACCGACACTCGCGACGAGGTACGAGTCACCGTCGTCCGCCAGGGACCGGACACCCGCGAGCGGCACAGCGACCCAGTCGCCGTCGCCCGAACGCCACTGCACCTCGTCGTCGCAGACGACGGCAGTGGTGAACTCACCCTCGTACGCCTCGATGGGGTCGGTACACGGGGAGTCGACGGTTCCGGTCGACAGGATCAGCCCGTCGGGTCCGACACCGGCCCCGGCTGCGCCAGCGGCTCCGTCCTTCCACGACCGCCCGTCGTCGACGGACGTCCAGACCGTCGGTTCGCAGCCGTCGCCCGTGCCGGTGACCACCGAGATGCTGTCCGTGCCGGCGCGGAGCGCCAGCAAGGCGCCTGCTCCGGCCCCGAGACCGACCGGAGTCCACGTCGTTCCGCCGTCCACGGTGTGTTCCAGCACCCCGTCGGTTCCGTCACAGACCCCACTGGAGGCGCGCCATGCCTCCTGACCGTCCACTGCGGACAGCAGACGACGGCCGGGCGCGACCATCCCTGCGGGATCCGCCGTGGCGGTGCCGGACGGCTCGGCCGTGCGGGTGCCCGGCGACCGGGGTGAACTCGAGAAGGTCGGCACCGGACCCGGGGACCCGTTCGACGAAGGCGCCGTCCGCGCCAGCGCGAGTGCCACGAGCACCACGTCGATGACCACCAGGGCGACGACGATGACGGCGACCCAGACGAGCATGCGGCGCGAGAAGACGCTGCCGAGGGTGCGGGACCCTCGGCGCGGACTCACGTGCGGACCGCCGTCATCGAACGGCTCCGCGAGTAGCTGCGACGCGGCCGCGCTTCGGGGGCTTCGGCATGGGGGTGTCCTCGTCCTGCAGGCCGTAGCCGTACGCGTAGCCGTAGCGGCCGTAGCCGTACGCACCCGGTCCCTTGGTCGGCATCATGGTCATGACGAAGCCGGCGATCGGGGCACCGACGTTCTCGAGCGCACTGACTGCACCGGCGAGCTGGCCCTTGTGGGTGCGGCCAGAGGCCACGGCGACGATCGCGCCGGAGGCCTTCTTCGACAGGATCGCGGCATCCGTGACGGGCAGCAGGGGCGGGGCGTCGAACAGCACGTAGTCGAACTGCTGCTCCAGGCCGGCGATCAGGTCCTGCATCGCGCGGGAACCGAGCAGCTCGGACGGGTTCGGCGGGATCGGTCCGGCGGGGAGCACGACGAGGTTGCCGCGGCCCCACGGCACGGCGACGTCCTCGATCGTGGCGCGTCCGATGAGCACGTCGGTGAGCCCGGCACCGCCCTCGAGGTCCATGTACGTCGCGATCTTCGGGCGGCGCAGGTCGGCGTCGATCAGGATCACGCGGAACCCGGCGCTGTCGAGTGCGATGGCGAGGTTCGCGACGGTGGTGCTCTTGCCCTCGGACTCGACCGACGACGTCATCACGAAGGTGCGCGAACCGGTGCCGAGGTCGAGGAACTGCAGGTTGGTGCGGAGCGTGCGGAACGACTCGGCCCGCGGGCTGCGCGGGTCGACCTGCACGATGAGGGGGCGCTCCGACGCCTTGCTGTCGTAGGCGATCCCACCGACGACCGGCTTCTCGCTGATCTTCTCGACGTCCGACTCGGTACGGACGCGGTTGTCGAGCGTCGAGCGCAGGACCGCGACACCGACGCCGAGCGCGAGACCGACGAGCAGGCCCAGCACGACGTTGACCGGCACGTTCGGGCTGACCGGTGCGTTCGGCACCTGGGCTTCCTTGACGCGGGTGAGCTTCACCGTGCTGGTGCCGTCGGCGTCGGTGGCCTCGATGTTCTGCACGACGTTGGTCAGGCTCTCGGAGGTCGCGTTCGCGATGTCGGCGGCCTGCTTGGCGTTCGTGTCGTTCACGGTGATCGAGATCAGCGTCGTGTTGAGCGGCGCGTCCGAGGTGACGAGCTCGGCGAGCTGGTCGGACGTCATGTCGAGCTTCAGGCTGGAGATCACCGGCAGGAGCACGATCGGCGTCTCGACGAGGTTCGAGTAGGTCAGAACGCGCTGCTGCGTGAAGGTGTTGCCCTGCGCCAGGTCACTCGCACTACCGCTGGTCTGCGTCGAGACGAAGACCTGCGCCGAGGCGGAGTAGACCGGCTGCTTGAGCAGCGAGAAGCCCGCCGCCGCGGCGACGCCGACCAATGCCAGCACCAGGATGAAGACCCACCCCTTGCGCAAGACCGCGATGTAGTCGCGTAGCTCCACGCGGCACCCTTCCCCGGAAGTCGCCGCGTCCTGCAAGTCCCGTCACAGGTCGGCCAGGATTGTCCCAGCGTTCGGCAGGGAAATACTGCCACATCGATGAGACGCGCTCGGGGTCGTACGACGTCGAGTCTCGTTCTGCGTCCCGTACGGTGGCGACATGCAGCCCGAACCGGACGCGCCGACCGCCGACCGCCCCTCCTCGGCGGTGCGGGACCTGCAGGTCATCGTGATCGCGCTGCTCGTCGCCGTGCTGCTGTCCCGCATCGTCGGCGGCGTCGCCCGGACTGGGGGTCTGCCCGCCCCGATCACGCAGGTGCTCGCCGCCGACCTGGCGGTGTGGGTGCCGCTCGTGCTCGGTGTCGGATGGGTGCTCCGGAAGTCAGCTCCGGCCGTCCTCGTGCGTCGGCTCGGGCTCGGGTGGGCCGACGTCGTCGCGGCGATCGGCATCGTCGTCGTGTGCCGCGGGCTCGACGCCGTGCTGTCCGTCGCGTTCTTCGGCGCGACCGGGCTGACGCCGCAGCCGACCCTCGGCACGCCGGACGTCCTGCTGCTCGTGGTCTCGGCGATCGGGGTGTGCCTGGTCAGTCCGGTGCTCGAGGAGATCGTGTTCCGCGGCGTCATGCAGCGTCGACTGTCGGCCGAGCTGACGCCGCGCACGCGGTTCTTGGCGGTGCTGGTCACCGCGTTCGCGTTCGCGCTGATGCACCTGGCGATCAGCACGACCACGTCGTCGGTCGCGGGGTTCGAGGTCTTCGTGACGACGTTCGTGCTCGGTCTGCTGACGGGGACGCTCGTCGCCATGACCGGGCGCATCGGCGGGGCGATCCTGGCGCACGTCCTGTTCAACACCGTGGCCGTCGTGCTCACCTGGCCCCGCTGATGAGTGCAGACGAAACGGGCCGGTCTCCGAAGAGGCCGGCCCGTTGTCGTGAAGGGATTACTGCAGTTCGTAGGTGACGGACCCGAGGTCGTCGGTGAAGAGGCTCTCGCTGGCGGTGAGCTTCACGGGCGTCGTCTCGTCGTCGAGCTCGTAGGCGACCGCATTCTCGACGGTGCCGCCGTTCTTGATGTCCTCCGTCTGCGACTCGAGGTACTGGTCGCCCGGGGTGGAACCGATGTCGAGCTTGTTGACCGCGTTCGGGTCGTTGTCCTGGAATGCCTCGAACGAGCCGATCCAGGCAAGGGTGGGGTTGATCGCCTTGTCGGTCAGGTTCGTCGTCGTGTAGACGATCGCGATGACCGGCTTGGTGCCGTACTCGTTGCCGGGCTGGCCGACCGGGATGACGCGGTGGCTCGTGATCTTGATCGTCATCTCGGACGTGGTCAGGACGCCGTCCTTGAACGAGGCCGTCGCGCTCGACGTGTCCTCAGCGGCGCTGTCAGCCGGAGCCGCTGACGCAGACGTCCCAGCGGGCGGAACCGTCGCCTTGCTGACCGCTTCGGCGGCACCGGCGAAGATCGCTGTGTAGACGACCGCGAGGATGATCGACAGGACCAGTCCCAGGCCGGAGAGGATCAGCCCGGCGACCGCAGCCTTGCGCGGGCGGAACTTGATGACGAGCCCGATGATCCCGAGGACGACTCCGACGACGCCCGTGGCGATCGTGACGTAGTTGAAGAACGGGATGGCGAAGCCCGCCATCGTCAGGATGCCGAGGATCAGCGAGGCGATCCCGAATCCGTTGCCAGCGGCGCGCTGCGGGGGTGGCGGTGCGACCGGCTGGTGGGGTGCCGCCGAGTAGGTGGTGTCGGACACGGAGTCTCCTGGCTAGATACGTGATGAGTGTTGCTCGGGTAGCAACGCGATCAGGAGAGTATCGACTGAGCGGGCTCTCACGGTTCTCAGAGCGAGAACATTGCGGAGGTCCGCATTGCCGCACGCCACCGCACGTCGAAGAACCACCCGGACACTGCGACCGTTCGCCGCAGGCCACGCACGACGAGCCGCCCCGACCGGTAACGTCCTTCTCGAATGTCTCGCCCAACCAGCATCCTCGAGAGCCCCCTCGCCCGGCAGGCTCCGTTGAGTGCGCTGTTGGCGCTCGGTGCCGTCCTGAGCATCACGGTGCCGTCGCTCCAGGTGACGGACGACGGCCTGTTCGTCGCGAGCCTCGCGGTCACCGGTCTCGCGACGGTCGTGGCGGCGGTGGCACTGGCGCTCCCGCACTCCGTCGGGCTCGTGCCGGCATTGCTGGTGCTCGACTTCGTGGCGATCGCGCTGTTCCGGACGAGCACGGGCGCGAGCGCGTCGGTCTTCACCTCGCTCGCCGTCCTGCCGGTCGTCTGGTGCGGGTCCCTCCGTGGGCGACTGACCGTCGTGTACGCGGCGCTGGGCGTGACGCTCGTGATCATGGCGCCCTACTTCCTGACGCCGACGAACGTGCCCGGCGCGAGCGAGCTGGTCCGTCTCGGCGTCACCGTGATCGTGTTCGGGACGGTCGCGGCGGTCGTGCAGGAGCTCTCGCGGCGAGCGCGGCGCAACGTGCGCGCTGCCCGACTGGGCGAGGAACGCGTCCGCGCGGAGATCGATCGGGCCGCCGCCGTCCAGCGTTCGCTGCTGCCGACGTCAACTGACCACCTGGGCGCTGACGTGGCGGTGGCGGGCGCCTGCCTGCCGGCGAAGTCGGTCGGTGGTGACTTCTTCGACTGGTACGAGACGAACACCGGGATCGCCGTCAGCCTCGGCGACGTGATGGGCAAGGGAGTCGGAGCCGGGCTGATCGCGGCAGCCGTGCGGGCCACCGTCCGCAGTGCCCGCACCGTCGACGACCCGTCCGAAGCGCTGCTGCGGGCGGCCGACGGGCTCGCCGCCGAGGGCAGCGCGACGGACGTGACCTTCACCACGCTGTTCCACGCGCGCATCTCGACCGACGGGACCTTCCGGTGGGCGGATGCGGGCCACGGCCTGAGCCTGGTGCTCCGGTCAGACGGCGCCGTCGATCGGCTCCGGTCGAGCGACCTTCCGCTCGGGATGGGGCTCCGCGACGAGTGGGCGACGACCGAGGGGTTCCTCGACACCGGCGACCTGCTCATCTCGTTCAGTGACGGCGTGCTCGACCTGTTCGGCGGGCGCGAGGACACCGTCGACGCCGTGGCCGATCTCGCACGGGCCTGCGGCTCCGAACCCACGGCACTGGTGGCGGCACTGTCCGCGCGGGCGGACGAAGTCGCGCACGACGACGACGTGACCGTGATCGCGATCCGACGAGCACCGGTGGCGACCGGGGCCTCCGCGCTGCCGGCGCACCCGGCGCGCCAGGAGCGCAGGTGACGAGGTCAGTCGCCGGTCGGTGACTCCTGCTCGCGCCGGAACCGCTCGACCTCGGCATCGACCTGCCGCCGCGAGAACCGCTTCTCCACGACGATCATCCACGTCAGACCGACCGCGGTGAGCACTGCTCCGAGGACGATCCCCTCGATGCGTGGGTCAGCCTCGCCCCGGCTCGGCCAGACCACGCCGATCAGCAGTCCCAGGCCGATGACCGTGAGCACGAACGCAGCGATCGTGCTGGCCGAGTTCGCCGAGGACTGACGACCCGACGGGATCGCCCGCGACGAGAACGCGAGCACGAACCAACCGCCGAGGACCCCAGCACTCACCGGGAACCACTGCCCCAGCACGAGCAGCAGCCCGAGCGACAGCACGAACCCGCCGGCGCACCAGAGCCACCACCGGTCCCGATCCTGCCGCTGCTGCCCGGCCACGTCGTCGTTCCCCATGCCTCGACCGTAGCCGAGCCCTGCAGCCGACCGGCCGCCCGCCCGAAGCGCGAAGCCACCCGGCGGCCGCCCTGTCAGAGCGCCCGCGAGAAGCAGACCGACTCGGGGTCGTCGCGGTAGGGGCCGAACGGCTGGATCCGCACGAACCCGTTGCGGGCGAGCAGCGCGGCCGCGTGCGGCTGCAGCACGCCCATCTCCGCCACGACCGCGGGTGCCTGCAGCTCCTCGGCCTGCGCGAGCAGCTCGAGCACCAGCAGGTCGCCGACGCCCTGCCCGCGAGAGTCTGGTCGGACGAACAGCCGGCGGATCTCGAAGACCCCGTCCCCCGCGGCACTGAGCGAACCGGTTCCGAGCGCCAGGCCCGAGGGGTCGCGGGCGATGACGTGCACGGCGGCGGTCGCCCCGGTGAGCGGCCGTCCGGTGTCGGCCGACCGCCCGTAGATCCGGTCGACCTCGATCCGCGCTGCGGCGCGCAGCCGGACGGCGTCCTCGAGGTCGAAGGGCTCGGCCGCGACCGAGATCGTCAGGTGCTGCATGTGCTGTGCGTTCCTCGCCGGCACGGCGTCGTCGCGGTGCCACGTGGGTGATCGGTGTGCGTGCCGCCGCTCGAACCCGAATCGAGCGGCGGCACGGTGGGTGCGCTTCCGCTCGAACCCGAATCGAGCGGTCTCGCATGCAGACGGCTGGCGTCTGCCCTCGGACGCCCTAGCGTCCGTGGTCTGTGGTGGGTCTGGGTCATCCCACGAGGTCTGGGTCAGCCCACGAGGTCCGGGTCAGCTCACCAGGTCGAGGTCCCAGACGGGCGCGACGTAGGTCCGCGACCATCCTTCGCGCAGGCGGGTCACGGCACGGTCGAAGGACTCCAGCAGCTCCATCTCCGGCCGCACCATCGACTGCAACTGCAGCCCCTCGTAGGTCGCGAGCAGCTGCTCGGAACCGCGTGCGGGCTCCATGGTCCGCGGCTCCCGGCCGAGCAGGATGTCCCGCTCGAGGGAGTGCTGCACGAACGCGTGGAAGCGCCGCCAGCGGGAGTGCAGCATCGGCGCCAACGGGTGTTCCGGCGAGGCGGCGATGTTCAGGCTGGCCGTGAGGAACCGCATGAGTGACGGGTCGGCGATGTTGGCGGTGACGATGGCCCGCAGGAACGGCACGGTGCCGTACTGTTCGGCGAGCGGCAAGAGCGGCGTGGTGCGCTGGTCGTTCCAGCGGTCGATCGTCGCCAGGAGCAGGCCGTCCCAGCTCGGGAACGTCTGGTCGACGACGTCCACCGACTCCCCGGCTTCGGCTGCGACGACGGCCGGGGTCACCTCGTGCAGCGGGCGGGCCCGGAGCGCGCGGATCATCCCCTCGACGACCGTCGAGCGGAGCGACGCCGGGTCCGGCGTTTCGATGTGCATGCATTCACCACACCAGGCACATGCGACCCATCAAAGCCCCCGAACGGGGATCGCGCGCAAACCGGACCAGCACGATCCGGTCACGGACCGCCGCGCACCACCGGCTGACGTCGCCGGTACACCCCGGGCGTCATGCCCACGAGTGGTGTGAACTGGTCGATGAACTGACTCGTCGTCGCCCATCCGCACGCGGCCGCGGCATCGGTCACCGAGGCTCCACCGGCCAGCAGGACGAGCGCCCGGTGCACCCGCAACTGTAACCGCCACTGCCGGTACCCCATCCCGGTCTCCTGCCGGAACAGGCGACTGAGCGTCCGCTCACCCACACCGACTTCACGCGCGAGCTCACCGAGTCCGCGTGGCCGGGTCAGGTCCCGTTCGACCGCGCGCACCACCTGCCGCAGCCGCGGATCCCGCGGCTGCGGCAGATGCAGCGGCTGCTCCGGCGCGGACGCGAGCTCGTCCACGACGACCGCCCGCAGGTGCTCGATCGCCGTCTCGGAACGGCGAGCGTCCGTCGTCAACGCGAGCAGTGCCTCCCGGGCCAGCGCCGACACGGCGAGCACCGCCGGACCGGACGGGAGGCCCGTGGCTGCGTCCGCCGACAGGAACACGACCCGCATGTCGGTCGCCCCGTGGGCCCGGTGCCGGTGTTCGGCACCGGCCGGCACCCACGCGACGCGGTTGGGCGGCGCGATCCACGCGCCGTCGTCGGTGATGAGCGACAGCACGCCGGAGGCGGCGTGCACGAGGTGACCGAGCGGGTGCGTGTGCGTCGGGACGGTCTCGGCGTGCGCGAAGGCGAAGGCGGCCTCGGTGCGCAGGTCGACGGTCCGCGCGTCGACCGGCACCTGGCTGGATTCCGACATCGGGCGGCAGTCTACGTGTTCCGGGCCGGTGGCGAGCAGTGGTGGGATCGACCCATGACCACCGCCTCGATCCCCGTCACGACCACGAGACCTCGGCTCCTCGCCGGCTGGTACGTCGGCGCGGGCCTGCTGCTCATCGCGATCAACCTGCGGATGGGCGTGGCCTCGGTCGGGCCCGTGCTCGGGGCGATCGAGCGGTCGTTGAGACTGTCCCCGTCGGCGGCGAGCCTGCTCACGACGATCCCGGTGTTCGCGTTCGGTGCGTTCGCGTTCCTGACCCCGGTGCTCAGTCGGCGCATCGGCCTGCACCGGCTGCTCGGCCTGACGATGGCGGTGCTGGCGATCGGCATCGCGCTCCGGCTCGAGCCGCACGGCTGGGCCCTCTCCGGCGGCACGGTCCTGGCCGGAGCGGCGATCGCGGTGGCGAACGTCTGCATGCCGGCCGCGATCAAGAGCGACTTCGCGCACCGGGTCGGGTTGATGATGGGCCTGTACTCGACGGCGCTGTTCCTCAGTGCGGCGATCGCGTCGGCGGCCGTCGTCCCGCTGATGGCCGCGTTCGCCGGGTCGTGGCGCCCGGCACTGGCGTTCTGGGCGATCCCGGCGGCGATCGCGTTCGTGGTGTGGCTGCCGCGAGCGCTGCAGCGTCCGGACGCCCGGGTCCGTGCCACCGGCGCGGGTGCCGCCGACGAACCGACCTTCGCGCGGCTGCTCCGCGACCCCGTGGCGATCGCGGTGACCGGCTTCATGGGGCTGCAGAGCCTGTCGTACTACGCGTTCCTGACGTGGGTGCCGACCGTGCTGCAGGACGCCGGCGTCTCGGCGCACGCTGCCGGCCTGATGTTGGCCTACTCGAGCCTGCCGGGGATCGTGACCGGCATCACCGGGCCGGCGATCGCCCGACGCCTCCGCCCGACCTGGCTGCCGGTGCTCGTCGTCGTGGTGCTCTGCGCCGCCGGGTTCGCCGGACTGCTCGTCGCGCCGGCCGCGGGCGCCTGGGTGTGGATGACGCTGCTCGGACTCGGGCAGGGCGGCGCGATCAGCCTGTCGCTGAGCTACATCGTGTGGCGATCGCCCGATGCCCGGCACACCGCCCACGTCTCGACGATGGCGCAGGGCATCGGGTACCTGCTGGCGGGGCTCGGGCCGCTCGGCCTCGGCCTGCTGCACACCGCGACCGGGGGCTGGACCGTGCCGATCGTGGTGCTGCTCGTCCTGCTCGTGCTGCAGTTCGTGGCCGGAGCCGCCGCGAGCCGCGACCGTCACGTGCTCCGCCGGTAGCGCAGCGGTCTACGGCTCGGGGACCGCCACGATCCGGTTCTGGTACGCCCACACCACGGCCTGCAACCGCGACCGGACCCCGAGCTTCGGGAGCATCCGCGCCAGGTGCGACTTCACGGTCGAGACCTCGAGCACGAGTGCGACCGCGATCTCCTCGTTCGACATGCCCTGCGCGAGCAGCAGCAGGACCTCGCGTTCGCGGGCGGTGAGCACCCCGTCGGCCCGGTCCCCCGACACCGGTTGCAGGCTCCGGCGCGACACGAACTCACGCAGCACCCGCCGGGTCAGGGCCTGGTCGAGCGTCCCGTTCCCCGCGGCGACCTGCCGCACGGCGTCGACGATGGTGTCCGGCTCGGCGTCCTTGAGCAGGAATCCGGAGGCACCGGCCTCGAGCGCCCCGAACACGTAGTCGTCCAGGTCGAACGTCGTGAGCATCAGCACCGGGATCGCCGGGTCGGCGTCGGGCGCGCAGAACAGCCGCGCGAGCTCGATGCCGTTCAGCACCGGCATCCGGATGTCCAGGCAGGCGACGTCGGGCCGCAACGAGCGCGCCAGCGCCAGCGCCTCGCCGCCGTCGGCGGCCACGCCGACCACCTCGATGTCGGCCTCCGCGCCGAGGAGCGCGGACACCCCGGCCCGGACCAGCGGCTGGTCGTCCGCCACCAGCACGCGGATCACGCGACCACCTCGTCACCGTCGGCGGCCTGCGCGACTGCGGCAGGTGCCTCCCGTCCGAGCGCCAGCTCCACCAGCCATCCGCCGGTGGCGGTGGGACCGGTCTGGAGGCTCGCCCCCACCAGGTCCGCCCGCTCGCGCATCCCCCGCAGGCCGTTGCCGCCCGAGGGTGAGGTCGGCGCTGCCGGAGCGGCGGCCCGTGCGTTCTCCACCCGGATCACCACCCGGGTCGGGTCGCGGTCGTCGACGGTGACCGTGCACGGGGCGGACGGGGCGTGCAGGGCGGCGTTGGCCAGCGCCTCCTGCACCGTCCGGTAGGCGGCGAGCTGCGCGAGCGGACCGACGCCGTCGGCCAGCGACGGTGCTCCTCGCGCGTGGTCGCCAGCGAGTACGTCGAGGCGCACGTCACTGCGGAACCGGGCACGCTCGACCAGGTCGACGATGCCGGCGACCGTCTCGACCGCGCGTTCGGCGGGGACGTCCTCGCGCAGGAGCCCGACCAGTCGACGCAGGTCGTCGAGGACGGCGGTGCTCTGCTCCCGCACCTGACGGGCACCCTCGTGCGCGCGCTCCGGGTCGCTGTCGATCTGCCGGTCGATGACGGCGGCCATCAGGGCGATGCCGGACAGGTGGTGGGCGGCGATGTCGTGGAGCTCGCGGGCCATGGCGGCCCGTTCGCGGGACACCGCGGCGTCGACCAGGGCGTCCTGCTCACGGAAGACCGCGCTCGCCTCGGCGGTGCGGGCGGCGCGGACCTCGCGGCGGGAGCGCACCAGCAGGGTGACCAGGAGCGGGAGCCCGACGGCGCCGACGGCCTGCAGGACGCCCTGGCCGGCGGACCCGGTGATGCCCTGGACGACGTCACCGCGACCGGCACCGGAGGCCTGGTAGAACCCGATCGACTGCCCCACCACGACCAGTGCGGCGGCCCCGAGCAGCGCCGGCCAGAGTCGCGCCAGCGGGACCCGCAGTGCCGCGAGGACCACGGCCACGACCACCGGCAGGGCGGTCAGGCCGAACAGCGCGAAGGCCTGCGGAGCGAGGCCCGCGACCAGCACCGGCAGCGCCGCGACCAGGAACAGCACCGTGCGGGGTGCGCGACGGGCGGCGAGCAGTGCCCCTGCCTGCGCCAGCAACCCGGCGGCCAGGACGGTCCACGCGGTGCTGAGCGGTGCCGGGGCGGTCGCGCCGAGGGTCGAGCCGTCGGGGTCGATCGCGTCGAGCGGGGGCAGGCCGACGAGCAGGCCGAGGGCCACGGCGGCCGTGCCGAGCGCGACGAGCACGTCGACGCGGCGGTCGCGGGTGCGCTGCGCGCCGTCGCGCTGCGTGCGGGTGCGCGGGTCAGCGGAGGCCATCGTGTGATCCTACGAGGCGCGTGCGGGCGGGGACCGGGGCGTCGATCGGCAGCGCGCGGCGAGCCGGGTCGTAGCCCAGGCGGCCGCGGGTCACGACGAGGAGCACCGCGGCGGCGACGGTCGAGGTGATGGTCAGGCCGATCATCAGCGTGCCGGCGGTCATGCTCGGGTACATCTCCGGGAACAGCGTCGAGATCGTGTTGTTCACGCCGACGTGCAACAGCAGGGCGAGGGGCAGGCTCTCGCCGGTCTTGTTGAACACCTGGATCATCACGACGTTGAACGTGATCGTGAACAGGGCGAAGACGACAGGCTCGCTCCAGTGCGCGTTCGGCCACCCGCCCCAGTCGCTGAGGTAGAGCGGCATGTGCCAGAGCGCCCAGATCGGACCGAGGATCGCAGCGGCTCCGAGCCCGCCGAAACGGTGCTGCAGGCGGGGCAGGGCGAAGTCGCGCCAGCCGGGCTCCTCGCTCAGGCCGGTGGAGAACAGCTGGATGAGCAGGCCGGGCACCAGGGCGGCGAACGCCAGCGCCGAGGGAGCGCGCACGTCACCGCCGGCGAAGGGCAGTGCGGACGCGACGATCATGGCCGGCACGACGACGAGCGCCAGGGCGTACCAGTACCAGGCGACCCGCCAACGGAACAGCCGACCGACCCAGCGACGCAGCCCCGGACGACCGTCGGCGACCGCGGTGACGATGAACGCGCCGCCCAACGGACCGAGCAGCGCCCCGGGCAGCACGCCGGTGAACTGCGCGGAGCCGAGGACCTCGGGGAAGTGCAGGTCCCACACGCCCAGGCCGTGCGGCGACAAGATGTACGGGATCCACGCCAGCCAGCTGAGGCCGAGCGCGAGGGTGAAGAAGGACGCGAGCGGGTGCCGGGCGACGACGCCGCCGACTCCCCTGCGTCGTGGTGCGGCGGTGCCGGCGGAGGGCCGGACTTCGGTGGTGTTCGTCATGCCATCGACGCTAGGAACTGCGGCGTCGCGGGACGACCGGCTTCGGGATGCACCTGCCGGAGTTGCACCGAAAGATGCAGGCGGTGGCGGTGGCGGTGGCGGTGGCGCGGCGCGGGGCGGCGCGCGGCGGCGCGCGGTGCGGTGTCCGCCGGCCCGTGCGAGGTTGATCGCTCCGTGCGCCGCTACAACCCCGCACCGAGCCACCAACCTCGCACCGGACGAACAAGCCCGCACCGTGCGAGGCAGGTCGCAGCGCGGCGTCAGCGCAGCGCGGCGTCAGCGCAGCGCGGCCCGGAGGGCGTCGGCGATCAGCGCGAGCGCGGCGTCGATCTCGTCGGCGACCCGAGCGTGGGTCGCCTCGGACCGGCGGTAGGGGTCGTCGACGTCGTCGTCCGCGGGGTCGGCCGGCGGCGGGACGGTGCCGCGCAGGCGTGCGACCCGTTCGACCAGGGCCTCGGGCGAGTGCACGTCGGCCAGGTCACCGGGCTCGAGCCCCGCGAGCACCCGCGCGAACTGCTTGATGGTGAACGCCCGCTTCGTCGCCCGGGGAGCGAGCGACACCACGGCCGCGCGGTGCGACCGTTCGGCCGTCAGCACCAGGTCGGCCTCCTCGACGATCGCGGCCGTCAGGTACCGCGAGCCGTGCCCGGACGGGTCACCGCCGAGCCGGACGGACTGCGCTGCAGCGGCGCCGTCCATCGCGGCACCGTCGTCGGCGATGGTGCCGGCCGACTCGACCACGAACGCCGCAGCGTCCGGGCCGAGTCGCGCCGTCAGGACCTGCGCGCCGAGCGGCGAACGACAGATGTTGCCGCTGCAGACGAACAGGACCCGCATCGTCAGGCGCCGGCGCCGAGCAGGTCGTGCCGGACGACGATGGCGTCGCGGCCCGGACCGACACCGATCGCGGAGATCCGCGCGCCGGACATCGCCTCGACCGCCAGCACGTAGTCCTGGGCGTTCTTCGGCAGGTCCTCGAACGAACGGGCACCGGTGATGTCCTCGGTCCAACCGGGGAACTCTTCGTACACGGGCTTCGCGTGGTGGAAGTCGGACTGGTTCACGGGCACTTCGTCCACGCGGACGCCGTCCACCTCGTACGCAACGCAGACGGGGATCGTCGACAGCCCGGTCAGCACGTCGAGCTTGGTGAGCACGAAGTCGGTCACGCCGTTGATGCGCGCGGTGTACCGGGCGATCGGGGCGTCGTACCAACCACAGCGGCGCGGACGGCCCGTGGTGGTGCCGAACTCGAAGCCGTTGGCGCGCAGGAACTCGCCGGACTCGTCGAACAGCTCGGTCGGGAACGGACCGGCACCGACGCGGGTCGTGTACGCCTTGACGATGCCGATGATGCGCTCGAGCTTGCCCGGGCCGATGCCGGAACCGGTCGCGGCGCCACCGGCGGTCGCCGACGACGACGTCACGAACGGGTAGGTGCCGTGGTCGACGTCGAGCATGGTCGCCTGACCGGCCTCGAACAGGACGGTGTCGCCACGCTCCAGGGCCCGGTGGATCTCGAGGGCGGTGTCCGCGACCATCGGACGCAGGCGCTCGGCGTAGGACAGCAGCGACTCGACCACTTCTTCGGCGTCGATCGCGCGGCGGTTGAACACCTTGACGAGCAGGTGGTTCTTCTGGTCGAGGGCCGCTTCGACCTTCTGACGCAGGATGTTCTCGTCGAAGATGTCCTGGATGCGGATGCCGACGCGGTTGATCTTGTCGGCGTAGGACGGGCCGATGCCGCGACCGGTGGTGCCGATCTGGCGCTTGCCGAGGAACCGCTCCGTCACCTTGTCGATGGTGCGGTGGTAGTGCGTGATGAGGTGGGCGTTCGCCGACACGAGCAGCTTCGAGGTGTCGACGCCGCGGGCCTTCAGCGCGTCGAGTTCCTGGAACAGCACCTCGAGGTCGACGACCACGCCGTTGCCGATGATCGGCGTGACGCCGGGCGTGAGGATGCCGGAGGGCAGCAGGTGCAGCGCGTACTTCTCGCCGCCGACGACGACGGTGTGGCCGGCGTTGTTGCCGCCGTTGAACTTCACGACGTAGTCGATGCGGGAGCCGAGGAGGTCGGTGGCCTTCCCCTTGCCCTCGTCGCCCCACTGGGCTCCGATGATGACTGCTGCGGGCATCTGGTTCTCCTCACGTTGGCGGAGGACCTCACGCGACCAGGCGGGCCGGTGGTCCACCCGAGTCTATCGGACGGCCACCTCCGCGCCACCTGGCGCATGCAAGCGGTCAGCGCTCAGGCGCGGAAGAAGTCCTGGTACGACGGGTCGCCGACGGGCTGCGAGTAGCCGGGCTCGGCGAGACGCTGCTCGATCATCGCCTGGACGACGTCGGGCGGGGTGAGCCCCCGGCGGCGCCACTCGGTCGGGTTGGCCCGGAGCTGGCTCAGCGTGTTCTGCATGCTGCAACCCTGGCATCGAGTAACTAGTTTGTCTAACTACCTGTCCTGATTCCGCGTCTGCGGCCCGCCGGACCTCGCTTCGCGAGCAGAAGATGTCGGGTCCGAACGCGGGACCCGACATCTTCTGCTCACCGTGTGCGGCGCGCGGACGCGCTCGCGGCCACTACTTGCGCGCGACCTTCGCGGTCGGCTTGGACGTCGCGGTGCCGTCCTTGTAGCCCGAGGCGTGCGCGGTCACCTTGACGGAGAACTTGTGTCCCGCGTCGGACGTGCCGAGCTTGTACGTCGCAGCGGTGGCCTTCTTGACGACCTTGCCGTCGCGGAGCCACTGGTACTTGTACGTCGCCTTCGTCGTGCTCCACTTGCCGTGGTTGGCCGACAACTTCGAGCCGACCTTCGCCGTCCCGCTGACCGTCACCTTGCTGCCCGCGGCGAGCGCGAGCGTGGGCGGGGTCACCGAGATCGTCGACGTGCCGGCCTGCTTGCCCGACGCGTTGCCGAGGTGCAGGAGCAGCACGGTGGCCTTCGTGACACCCGACGCTCGGGTGACCCGGAGGGCGCCGGAGTCGGCGAACAGGACGCCGGTGCTGCGGCCCTGCGCGAAGGACAGTGCCGGCTTCGACGGGTCGAACGAGGCACTCTTCGTCTCGTCCACCACGGACGAACCGGTGGTCGCGGCACCCGGGGCGTACGCCGACTCGGTGAGGACCGAGTAGGTGAACGGCCCCTTCGCACCGATCAGCGCACCCGTGGTCGTGAGCACCTTCACCGAGCTGTCGAAGGTGTTGACGTCCTGGCCGGGTGCCCCGCCGTTCAGCGGCTGGACGTCGACGACCGGGTCGACGTCCGGGTCGTCCGACGCGGCCTTGGCCAGGTCGATCGTCGTCGCGAACGTCGCGTCCACCGCGGCGGACTTGGCGTTGTAGACCAGGTAGTCGGGCTCGCCGTCACGGTTCGTGTCGATGAGCACCTCGACGTTGGTCACGGCGCCGGGGTTGGCGTCGGGACCGGCCGTCTGGATGCCGAACGCGATCGTGTCCGAGGCCTTGTCGTAGCTCGCGCCGTAGGAGCGGATGTCCGCCGCCTGCAGCGAGCGCTCCGCCGAGCCGGCCGGGAACGACTCGACCGGGTCGGTCCCGCCGAGCACGAACGGTGCGACGGCGGCGTGGTAGCCGGTCGTCAGGCCACCCTGGTCGACGGTGCGCCCCGTGAGCTTCAGGTCGGCCGACTTGCCCGGGCCGGTGAAGGCGACGGTGGAGCGACCCTGCACGGAGCTGACGGGCTTCGGTGCGAGGTACGCACCGACGCGCAGCGGCACCGCGGTCGTGTCGGTCGGCGTGAACGCCACGATGCCCGAGGCGGCGCTGACGAACTCGCGCTGGTAGCCCTGCTGCACCGACTCCTGGGTGGGGTCGATGACGCGGCGGAGCTTCGTCGGGTCGGCGATCGTGAAGGTGAGCTTCACCGTCGCGGTGCGGTTCGCCGGGACGGTGACCCGCTTCGTGTTGAGCGCGAACGTCACGCCGGGCTGCGACACCTGCGGCTGGTAGGCCACGTCGTAGGTGTGCGCGACGCCGTCGGTGTTCGCGATCTGCAGGGTGCGGCTCTCGGTCGTCGCGCTCGAGACCTCGACGACACCGAACGAGGCGGTGACGAGCAGGTCGTTCTCGACGCTCCGCACGGTGGTGCCGGCGGTCACGGCCTGCAGGGCGTCGACGCGGCCGGTGCCCTGCCGGAGCAGGGTCGCCGATCGCGAGCCGTCCTTGACGTCGTGCGTCGCCGTGTTCATGAGCGCCGCCTTGACCTGCGGTGCGCTCCACTCGGGGTGCGCCTGGAAGGTCAGCGCCGCGATGCCCGCGACGTCCGGCGTCGCCATCGACGTGCCGCTCATCGACATGCGGCCGTCACCGGTGCCGTTGGCCGCCGAGATCACGTTGACCCCGGGGCCCGCGATGTCCGGCTTGACGATGTCGTCGAACGAACCGTGCACGCCGCGGCTGGTGAACCCGGCGAGCGTGTTCACGGCCTCCGGGTCGGTGGCGAGTTCGAAGGCCTTGAGCTCGTCCGCGAAGCGCACGTGCAGGGTCCCCGCCTTGGCAGCTGCCTGGAGGCTCGTGGCGGCACCCAGCGTCAGCTCGGCTCCGGGGATGGTCGCGTTTCCGGCGATCCCCCCGTCGAAGGTGTTGATCGTGCCCGCCAGCAGGACGCCGACGCCGCCGGCGGCCTTGACGTTGTCGAAGCGGGTCTTGGAGCCGCACTCGAGGGCGCCGTCGGTCCACTTCAGCCAGACGACCTTGCCCGCGATCTTCGCGGCGTCGGCGGCGCTGAACGCGGCGCAGCCGTCGATGTTCGCGGTCGGGACCACGACGTCACCTTCGACCGGCAGCGTGCCCGTGAAGTCCTGCGAGTACTGCGACCGGTAGGTCTTCGCGACGTTCGCGGGGGCCGTGACCTGCACGCCGTCGTAGAGCGACTGGCCGGTGGCGCTCGCGGCGACGGTGAGCGCACCCTCGGCGTTGCCCGGCGAGCCACCGATGTCGGTGAAGTCGTCGGCGTTGCCCGAGGCGATCACGGGAAGGACCCCGCGTGCGGTCAGCGCGTCGATCTTGGCGTTGTCGGGGTCGTCCGGTGCGCCGTAGTCGGAGCCGAGCGACAGGTTCAGGACGTTGATGTCCTTGCCCTCGGTGAGCGCCTGGCCCACCCAGTCGAGCGCGGCGCCCGTGACGTCGGTCGAACCGCCGCCGTCACCGAACACCTTGAGGGCGTAGAGGCCGGCCTCGGGCGCGGTGCCCGGACCGATCCACATGTCCTGCACCTGCTGCGTGGTGAGCTTGGTGTAGTCGCCGTCGAACTGCTGCTTGTCGGCGGTCAGGCCGTAGCCCGCGATCGAACCGGACACGTGCGTGCCGTGGTCGCCGCCCGTGCCGTCGATGGGGTTGTCGTCCGGAGCCGGCACCGGGTCGTAGGCCGGGTCGGTCGGGTCGGCGTTGTAGGTCGCACCGGCGAAGTCGTACCCGCCGAGGAACTTCGACGCGTCGTACAGGCTGGGGTCCGGGGCACCGGAGCTCGCGTTCGCCAGGGCCTGCTGGTAGGCCGCGGTGGTGCCGGGCCCGCCGAAGTCCGCCTGCGTGTAGTCCAGGCCGGTGTCGAGGACGGCGACGTTGACGTCCTTGCCGGTGTGGCCGGTCTGCTGCCAGGCGTTGAGCGAGCGCGTGTAGACGTCGCTCGCGGCGTTCTTGGGCGAGACGCCGTCGGCGCCCGGCTTCACGAGGCTCGGGTCCACACCGGACGGTGCGGCGCTCGCGTCGGCGTTGACCGTCGGCTCGACGATCTTCTTCGGCGTGAGCGGGATGATGCTCTCGACGTCGGAGCGCTTCGCGATGTCCTGCAGCGCGGAGACGTCGGCGACGACCGCGACACCGGGGACGGTGTACTCGGTCGAGTAGAGCTCGGTGGAGTCGGCGTCGGCGCGCTTGACGGCTGCGCGGACGGCCGCGGTGGTCGACTCGATCGCCTTGACGCGGCTCTTCGCTGCCGAGGACTGGGTCCGCGACTTGGCGAGGTCACCGCCCTTCGCGGCTGCGTCCACCTCGAGGGCACCCTGGCCGGTGGTGCGCACGAAGGCGGCGACGGTCTTGGTGGGCTTGGCGTCACGCAGCGGTGCGGAGAGCTTCAGGTCGGCCACCGACACCCCGGTCGGAGCTGCGGAGGCCGCGCCCCCGACTGCGAGGCCGCCGCACGTCAGGGCCACGGCGGCGATGCCGGCGGTCAGGACGCGTGCGATGCGGTGGGAGTTCGGGTTCGGGTCGTGGTTCGGTGTTGCACGGTTCAAAGAGGGCACTCCAGGCTCAGTCCGTGGTTCGCATGAGATTGCTGTGAAGCTATGCGCTTACATTCAGAAAGGGCAGTCCGCACTTTGGGGGACACCCCCGTTCGAGGGCCGGTGTTCCTGTTAAGTTGCACACACGTGTGCACGTTATTACGATGGGGTTCGTGACCACTGCTTCCCACCCCGCACGCGCACCCCGCCGCGACGCGACCGAGAACCGGGCAGCCCTCCTCGACGCCGCGCGGGCCTGCCTGCAGCGCGATCCCGATGCCTCCATCGAGACGATCGCCGCGGCCGCCGGACTCTCGCGCCGCGCGGTGTACGGACATTTCCCGTCACGGGACGACCTCGTGCGCGAGGTCGTGACCTCCGGCGCCGCTCGGATCGCCGCGTCCATGCCGACCACCTCGGACCTGCAGGAGCTGCCGCCGGCCGCGCGGCTCGCTGCCATCGCGGTGACGCTCTGGACCGAGGTCTCGCACGTCCGCTCCATGGCCAGGATCGCCGTGCGCAGCCCCTTCGCCGAGCCCGTCGCCGAGGTGTTCGCACCCCTGCGCGCTCAGGTCCGTCAAGCGTGCGCGCTCGGGATCGCCGAGGGCGCCATGCGCGACGACGTCGACCCGGCCACCCTCGGGCGTCTGGTCGAGGGCGCGTGCATCGCCGTCCTCGACGAGGCCACCCGGTCCGGCACCCCGGACGAGGCCGGACGGCGCATGGTGGTGCTGTCGGCGCTCGGCATGGCCGGCATCGACTGGCGCACCGCACTGCTGTCCGAACCCGCGGCCCCGGCTGCCGGCTCCGCTGTCTCCCCCGTGAAGGACCCCGCATGACGCTCGAACTGGACCACGTCGGCATCGGCGAGGAGCCCGGCGCGGCACTGCCCGTCGTCTCCGCCGTCGCCGCACCCGGACGTCCCGGGGTCGTCGCCGTCGAGACCGAGCAGGCCCCCGTGCTCGCCTCGCTCGTCGCCGGCGGCCGGATGCAGCCCGACACCGGGCGGCTGCTGCTCGACGGGCACGAGGACGCCGCCGCCGTGCGCCGTGCCTTCGCCCTCGTCGACACCCCGGGCGTCGCCGAGCCCTTCCCCGTGATGACCGTCAAGCAGATCGTGCGCGAGGAGCTCGCGTTCGCCGCACAGCGTCCCTCGCGCGACCACGTCGACACCGTGCTCGAGGAACTCGGCCTGCGGCACTACGCCGACACCCCGGTCCAGCGGGTGCCGACCGCCGTGCGCGTGCGACTGCTCGTCGAGCTCGCCCTGCTCCGCGACGGCGTCACCGGCCTCGTCGTCACCGCGCCCGAGCGGCACGGCGGCGCCGTCGAGGAGTGGTTCGCGGTCCTCCGCGACGTCGCCCGACGCGGCGTCACCGTCGTGCTCGTCACCTCGAAGGCCGCAGCCGCGACCGTCGAGACGCTGCTCGACACCGTCGACACGACCGGAACCACCGACACGACCGGAACCATCGACACGACCGAAACCGAGGGTCCCGACGACGCGGCCCTGTCCGACGGAACCGAGCCGGGCCTCCCGTCCAGCCCTTCCGTCACCGCAGAATCCGCAACCGTCCCGACGGAGGCAACCCCGTGACCACCACCTCGCTCGTCCGCGCCGAACTGGCGCGACTCACCGCGACCCCGCTCGCACGACTGGCGTTCATCGCCCTGATGATCGTGCCGCTGTTGTACGGCGGCGCGTACCTGTGGGCGAACCGCGACCCGTACGCCAAGCTCGACCAGATCCCCGCGGCGATCGTGAACCTCGACGCCGGGGCCACCCTCGACGGCGACCAGGTCGACTACGGCACCGACGTCACGAAGGAGGCGATCGACGGCGCCGACTTCAAGTGGACGAAGACCAGCGCCGCCGACGCGCGCTCCGGCGTGCGGAACGGCACCTACGACTTCGTCGTGACGATCCCGCACGACTTCTCCGAGCACCTGGTGTCCGCGCAGTCCGACGACCCGACGCAGGCGAAGCTCGTCATGACGACGGCCGACACGAACTCGTACCTGGCCTCGACGATCGCCGAGCAGGCGGGCAAGACCATGCGCACCGCCGTCGCCGAGCGCGTCGGCAAGCAGGCGGCGAAGACCCTGCTCGTCGGGCTCGCCGACGTCCGTGACAGCCTCGGCGACGCCGTGGACGGGGCCGACCAGCTCGCGTCCGGCACCGCGAAGGCGGACAAGGGTGCGCACCAGCTCGCCGACGGTACCGGCAAGCTGTCGTCCGGCGCAGCGGAGCTCGCGTCCGGCACGGCCGACCTGCCGTCGCAGACCCAGCAGCTGAACAGCGGGGCGCAGCAGGTGGCGTCGGGGGCGTCGACCCTGGCGTCCGGGCTGGCCAGCGCACAGCAGCAGACGGCGGCGCTGCCGTCGCAGACGCAGCAGTTGAACGACGGGGCGCAGAAGGTCGCCGCCGGCAACAAGCGGCTCGCCGACCAGATCGACGGGTACAGCTCCGACGTCGGCGCACTGCAGCCGCTCGACGCCGACACCGTGCTCGCCGGGATCACCGACAACCTGCCCGAGGGTGTCGAGCTCACCGAGGAGCAGCAGGCCGCGCTGACCGCCACCGTCACGGATGCCGTCACGCAGGTGAACGCCACGGGCGCACAGGCGAAGAAGACCTACGCCACCGCGAAGTCGTCGGTGGACCAGCTCCGCGACGGATCGGCCCAGGTCGCGGCCGGTACCTCGTCGTTGGCGGCCGCGACTCCCGAGCTGTCCTCCGGCATCGCGTCGGCGGCGACCGGGGCGTCCACGCTCTCGTCGGGCGCCTCGCAGGTGGCAGCCGGCACGTCTGCGCTCGCGACCGCCGCACCCACGCTGTCGTCAGGTGCTTCGTCACTCGCCACGGGCGCAGCGTCCGCCAACGAGGGTGCTTCGTCCCTCGCATCCGGGCTGGACGAGCTCAAGACCGGGTCCGCGAAGCTCGCCGCGTCACTCGACGAGGGCCGCACGAAGATCCCCGCGTCGAACGCCTCGGAGCGCGAGTCGCAGGCCTCGGTCATCTCCGACCCGGTGAAGGTCGGGGACGACAACGTCGCCGCCGCGTCGAACTACGGCGCCGGCCTCGCGCCGTTCTTCATCTCGCTCGCGGCCTGGATCGGCATGTACGCGCTGTTCCTCATCCTCAAGCCGATCTCGAAGCGGGCGATCACCGCGGTGCGGAAGCCCCTCGCGGTGGTGTTCGGCGGCTGGCTGACCCCGGCGCTGCTCGGCCTGGTGCAGATGGTCGCGCTGTTCTTCATCGTGCGGTTCGCCCTCGACCTGAACGTGGTGCACGTCGGCGGCACGATCGGGATCATGGTGCTGGCCTCGGCGACCTTCGCGGCGGTCATCATGGCGCTCAACGTGCTGCTCGGGTCGGTGGGGCAGTTCCTCGGCCTGGTGCTCATGCTCGTCCAGCTCGTCACCGCCGGCGGGACGTTCCCGTGGCAGACGCTGCCGGGGCCGTTGGCCGCGCTGCACTTCGCGCTGCCGATGACGTACTCGGTCGACGCGATCCGGCAGACGATGTACGGCGGGAACCTCGGCGCCGCGTGGTCCGACGCGGGCGTGCTGCTCTGCTGGCTGCTCGGAGCGCTGCTGGTGTCCTTCGTGGTCACGGCGCGGCAGACCCGATCCCGCACGCTGCGCGACCTGCGCCCGAGCCTGATCGGGTAGCGCGGGGCCCGCGTTCGCGGCGTTCGCTTGGTGAGCAGAAATGGTCGGGTGGCGTCAGGCCACCCGACCATTTCTGCTCACGAAGTGCCGCGCCCGAGGGACAACGACACCATCTCGCCGCCGAGGAACCGCAGGTCCTCCGGCGGCAGGTCCGCCCGATCGTCGGGGTCGAGCGCGCGGGACGCGTCGTCGCGCGGGACGAAGCCGATCGCCTCACCCGCGGTCAGGTCGGCCGGCGACCCGGTGTTCTGCGACAGTGCCCACACGACGTGGTGCCCCGGTTCGCGCAGGTCGACGGTCGCGAGCACCAGGCGCGCCAAGTCGTCGGGCGAGCTCCACATCAGGAGCGCTCGCGACGACGACGGCTGCTCCCCGAAGGCCCCGATGCGCGCCGAGACGATCGACATGTCGTACCGGTCGGCGAACAGGCTGCCGAGCAGTTCCATCCCCGCCTTCGTCACGCCGTAGTAGGTGTCCGGCCGCGGAAGTCGATCGCCCGGCACGCTGCCCGGTTCGTCGAGCGGCTCGGGGACCCGGCCGACCGCGTGGATCGAGCTCGCGAGCAGTACCCGGAGCACCCCGGCTGCGGCCGCCCGCTCGAGCACGTTCTTCGTGCCGGTCAGGTTCGCCGCGAGCAGGTCGTCCCACGCGGCCTCGGTCGGGATCCCTGCCAGGTGCACCAACGTGTCCACCCCGGCGAGCGCGTCGTCCAGCGCAGCGGGGTCGTTCACCGAGCCGGAGACGAACCGCTCCCCGGCGACGACCGGGTCGTCGGGCGTCCGTTCGTCGAGCAGGACGAGGTCGTGTCCGGCCGCCAGGAGCCTGGGCCGGAGAGCCGCCCCGATGCGTCCTGCGGCCCCGGTGATGAGCAGCGTCGCCATGCGGCGGACGCTACCCCCGGCGCGCGAGCAGTTCCCTCAGGTGGTCGACGGCGCCCGCCGCGTGCACGCCCAGGTCGGACTTCGTCCACCGCACGACCGCCCAGCCGAGCCGCTCCATCTCGCGGTAGCGCCGCAGATCACGACCCCACTGCTCGGCGTCCGTCCGGTGCTGGTCCCCCTCGTACTCGATGACGATGCGCTGCTGCGGGTACGCCATGTCGACGCGCCCCACGAACCGCCCGGCCCGGTCGAGGACGTCCACCTGCAGCTCCGGCTCGGGCAGCCCGGCGCGCACGATGGCCAACCGTGCCCGGGTCTCCTGCGGTGAGCCAGCGCCGACCCGCACGAGTTCGAGCGCCACCCGCAGCTTCCGGACGCCTGCGCGCGCCCCGGCCCGGTCGAGCGCTCCGCGCAGGTCGTCGACCGTCGTGGCACACCGCCGGATCGTGACGATCGCATCGCCCAGTGCGACCAGCTGGTCGATGCTCAGGAGCGCACCGCAGTCGACCCACATCGCCGCCGGAGTGCTCACGGGCATCCCCCAGCGCTCGGCGACGGCAGCCCGGTCGGCGGTGATGCGGTGTCCGACGACTCCGGTCCGACGTGGTTGGGCGGCGGGGATCAGACTCGTGATGTGCACCTTCCCCGCGGCACCGACGGGTAGCGGCAGCTCCCACAGCACGGCTGCCGAGAGGTGGCTGACGAACTGTCCGGGCAGCAGGATCGGCCGGAACGCCCGGATCCGTTCGATGCCGTCGGGTGGGCGTCCCCGCGCCCAGCGGATCGATCGGGTCGGCCGGACCAGGTCTCGCCGTCGGAGTCGTTGTCGGCCGACACCCGCACGGTCAGCGGCCCTGACGTCGAACGAGCGGTACCGGAGGCGGGGTGGAAGTGGGCGTGCTCGCATGCCGTCCACACTCGCGCCCCCGCGCAGGGTGCACACGCGCGAACGCACCTTCCGTGCACAACGTGCCCCGGGCCTCCCGTGTGGAGGAGTGACCACGCGCACTTCGTGAGCAGAAACGGTCGAGTCCGCACCACGGACCCGACCATTTCTGCTCACGAAGCGCACCGCCCCCCGCGCCCCGCGCCCCGCGCCCCACCCCGCGCATGTCACGTCAACCGCTACGATCGACGGACGAACCAACGGAGGTCGAAGCGCATCATGGGAGACGGCAAACCCGCGACCATCTACGACGTCGCCGCGCGCGCCGGGGTCTCGAAGTCCCTCGTCTCCCTGGTGCTGCAGCGCTCTCCCCGGGTGAGTGACCAGCGCCGGGCCGCCGTGCTCACGGCGATCCAGGAGCTCGACTACCGGCCCTCCACCGCCGCCGTGTCCCTCGCCGGCACCCGCAGTCGCACCGTCGGCGTGGTCCTCGACGACTTCCGGAACCAGTGGTTCGTCGACCTGCTCACCGGGCTCCGCGAGGCCCTGCAGGACCAGGGCCACCGTCTCGTCGTCGCGGACCGGTTCCTCAACACGGGGCTCGACGCCTCGCCGGTCGAAGGCTTCCTGTCCATGCGCGTCGAGGGCATCGTCATCGCTGGCGAGCCCGACACCGACCTGGCGATCCCGGCGTCGATGCCGGTCGTCATCGCCGGCGGGCGCGTGTCGATCCCCCGCGCGGACACCGTGGCGAACGACGACCGGGCCGGCGGCGGGATGGCGGCGGAGCACCTGCTCGCACTCGGCCACACGCGGCTCGGCTTCGTGGGGGCGAGCTCGGCGGCGTCGAAGGAACGCCGCGCCGGGTTCGAGGGCGCAGCAGCCGGGGCGCCGGCGGCGGGCGGCCGCGCGACGGTCGCCGTCGTGGTCCTGCCCGGCGAACCCACCGAAGAGGCCGGCTCCCGCGCCCTCGGCGCCCTGCTCGACGAGCACCCCGAGGTCACCGCGGTGTTCGCCGCCAACGACGTGATGGCCCTCGGAGCACTGTCCGAACTCGCCGAACGCGGACTCCGGGTCCCCGAAGACGTCTCCGTCATCGGCTACGACGACACCCCCGTCGCCGCCACGCGCTACGTCGGCCTGACGAGCATCGACGACCGTAGTGTCGAGATCGGCCGCGGCGCCGGCGAGCGTCTGCTCGCCCGCATCGCCGACCCGGGGCTCGCCGCCACCGAGTCCCTGGTCGAGCCCCGCCTGGTCGCTCGCCGCACGACCGCCCCGCGCTGACGCGGCTGACGGGAGGCCCGTCCGGCGTCCGTCACGCCCGCTTCGTGAGCAGAAATGGTCGGGTCCGGGGCCCGTACCCGACCATTTCTGCTCAGGAAGTCGCGTCGGCAGGCGCCGCGTGCTGCACGATCCACGAGTGCATGACGATCGCAGCCGCGGCCGAGGCGTTGATGCTCCGCGTCGACCCGAACTGCGTGATCTCCAGGTGCCCGGACGCCCCGGCCACCGCTTCGTCGGTGAGCCCGGGGCCCTCTTGACCGAACAGGAACACGCAGCGCTCCGGGATCGCCGCGGTCTCGATGCGCTCGGCACCGGGGGTGTTGTCGATCGCGATCACCGGGCGCTGCTCCTCGGCCATCGCGACCAGGAACGCCTGCACGTCGGGGTGGTACCGGACGTGCTGGTACCGGTCGGTCACCATCGCACCGCGCTTGTTCCAGCGCCGCCGCCCGATGATGTGGACCGTGCCCGCCAGGAACGCGTTGGCGCTCCGCACGATCGACCCGATGTTCAGGTCGTGCTGCCAGTTCTCGATCGCCACGTCGAACGCGTGCCGGCGGGTGTCGAGCTCGGCGACGATGGCGTCCATCGACCAGTACCGGAAGTGGTCGAGCACGTTCCGTGAGTCCCCCGCCGCCAGCAGCTCCGGGTCGAGCCGTGGGTCGTCGGGCCAGGGTTCCGGGTGCGGGCCGACGCCGTTCGTCGTCAGTTCGTGCGACGGTTCGGGCGGAGTGGTCACCGCACCAGCGTACGGCCGGGCGCAGGGAACCAGGTCCCGGTCACAGCGGCGCCGGGGCCAGGCGCCGCGGGGGGGGGGGGGGGTCAGGCGCCGCGGGCGACGCGCGACTCGATCCCCGCGATGAGGACGTCGAGCCCGAGCGCGAAGCGTGCGTCGTACGAGTGCTCCCCCAGGAGCTCTCCGACGAGGGCGTGCCGCTCGGGACGCCCGGCCTCGGCATCGCCCCGCCCGATCTGCACCGAGGTGTGCCCCACCACGAAGTCGTACACGACGAAGAACGCGTACATCGCCTCGGCATCGGGCAGCCCGGCGGAGCGGAGCGCCCCGACGACCTTCGCCACGACGGCGTCGGACTCGGTGGACACCAGGGCACCGCGCCGGCTGTGCGACTCGAGCACCAGGGGGTGGGTGCGCATCAGGTCGCGGAACGTCGTCGCGAAGGTGCGCACCACCGCGTGCCACTCGTCCGGCCAGACGAAGGTGGCGGTGAACTCGTCGACGGTGCGACGGACGAGTTCACCGTGCAGGTCGTCGAGGCCGCCGATGGTCCGGTGCACGGTCATCGGCGCGACGCCGAGCCGCACCCCGAGCGCACGGAACGACAGGCGGTCGAGGCCGTCCTCGTTCGCGATCGCCGTCGCGGCGTCGATCACCTGCTCGCGGCTCAGCACGTTGGGCCGTCCGCGTCGCCGCCGCGGCGTCGCCTCGACCAGATCGGGAGCCGCTTCCAGGTCCGGCACCGCAGCGGGGCGGGGCGTGGCGGTCGGGGATCCGGGTTCGACGAGCACGGCGGGTTCTCCTTGATTCGGTACGTGTCCCGAAAAGCCTAGGGCAAAGCCGAGTGGCGTTCGGTGACTCGACCATCTCGGGTCCGTGGGCGACGCGCAAGAGCCGATCCGCGCCTCCCGGCCCCTTCGAAGGAACCCGTCTGACGGGCCGGCCCGTCGGCCGTGCGCAGTAGGGTGAGGCCATGGCGACCCGCGACGACGTCGAGTGCTGGCTGACCGACATGGACGGCGTGCTCGTCCACGAGAACCAGGCCCTCCCCGGGGCCCCCGAGCTCATCCAGCAGTGGCTCGACGAGGGCACCGAGTTCCTCGTCCTGACGAACAACTCGATCTTCACGCCGCGTGACCTCAGCGCGCGGCTCCGCTGGTCCGGCATCCACGTCCCCGAGGAGCGCATCTGGACGAGCGCCCTCGCCACGGCCGACTTCTGCAAGTCGCAGATGCCCGGCGGCTCCGCGTTCGTCATCGGCGAGGCCGGCATGACCACCGCCCTGCACGAAGCCGGGTTCATCATGACCGAGACCGCCCCCGACTACGTCGTCGTCGGCGAGACCCGCAACTACTCGTTCGAGGCGATCACCAAGGCCGTCCGCCTGATCCGCGACGGCGCCCGCTTCATCGTCACGAACCCCGACGCCACCGGCCCGTCGGCCGAGGGTGTCCTGCCCGCCACGGGCGCGATCGCCGCGATGATCGAGAAGGCGACCGGCAAGCAGCCGTACGTGGTCGGCAAGCCGAACCCGATGATGTTCCGCTCGGCGATGAACCGCATCGGTGCGCACTCCGAGAACACCGGCATGATCGGCGACCGGATGGACACCGACGTGCAGGCCGGTATCGAGGCGGGGCTCCACACCGTGCTCGTGATGACGGGCATCAGCGACCAGGCCGAGATCGACCGCTACCCGTTCCGTCCGAGCGAGGTCATCTCCGGCGTGCACGAGCTCGTGCGCACCGCCCCCTTCGAGGTCGAGCTGTAGCGATGCGCTGGGACCCGTCGCGGTACGCCGCGTTCGCGGACGACCGCGGGCGTCCGTTCCACGACCTGGTCGCGCAGGTCGCGTGGCCGGCCGGTGACGGACTGGAGGCCCCGCGTCGCGTCGTCGACCTGGGCTGCGGTCCCGGGGCCCTCACCGCCACGCTGGCAGCGCGGTGGCGTTCGTCGCCGGTGGTCGGGATCGACAGCTCGGCGGAGATGCTCGCGTCGGCTGCGGCCGACCCCGCTCTGGCGGGCCTGCCGAACCTGTCGTTCGAGCTCGGTGCGATCGAGGACTGGACGCCCGGGCCGACCGACGACGTGGTCGTGACGAACGCGGCGCTGCAGTGGGTGCCGTCGCACGTGGCGCTGCTGCCGCGGTGGCTCGCCGCGATGCCGTCCGGGTCGTGGTTCGCGATGCAGGTGCCGGGCAACTTCGGGTCGCCGTCGCACGCGCTGATGCGGTCGATCGGGGCCTCCGGGCCCTGGGCCTCGGCGCTCGACGGCGTGCTGCGCGAGGACCCGGTGCTCGACCCCGCCGGCTACCTCGGCATCATGCTCGACGCCGGGTTCGCGGCCCGCGCGTGGGAGACGACCTACGCGCAGCTGCTGCCGGGCGAGGATCCGGTGCTCGACTGGGTGCGCGGCACCGGGCTGCGACCGGCACTGGCTGCCCTCGACGCCGCCGACCCGAGCGGTGCGCTGACGGCGGAGTACGTCGAGCGGTACCGGGTGGCGCTGCGCGAGGCGTACCCGGCGAGCGCCCACGGCACGGTGTACCCGTTCCGTCGGGTCTTCGCCGTCGGCCGCAAAGCCTGAGGCGTCAGCGGCGGGTCACTCGACGGTGACGAGGGTGCCGAGCGGCAGCGCGTTGACCGCGGCGACGGCATCGGCATCGAGCCGGACGCAGCCGTGCGACACCGTGCCCGAGGTCGTGGCGTTCCAGTGCAGGCCGATCAGCCCGCCGTCGTGGCCGCCGTACGGCTCGTCGGCGGCGCCCGAGTGCAGCGATGTGAGCTGGATCGGGTGGTCCCCCGTGCCCTGGGCCGGGTCGACGTAGCGCTGTTCGAGGTACCCGGTCACGTTCGTCGGCGTCGGGGTGTCCGCCGTGCCGACGCCGGCGTCGAACCGCTGCAGGGTCGTGCCGGCCGCGTTCACGACGGACACGGTCTGCTCGGTCGTCGAGATCACGATCCGGGAGCGCGGTGTCGCCGTCTTCCGGAGCGCGCGGACCGGCACCCACGCCGCGGTCTGCGCGGCGGCGCCGGTGGTCCCCGCGGCTGACGGCAGCTGCTGGCGGGCAGGGGTGAGGACGAGCTCCCAGTCGCCGTCGCGTTCGACCCCGACGACGGTGGTCGGTTGCCGCAGGAAGTCCTGCGCGGCGAGACGGGCGACCGGGCGGTGGCGGTGGGCACCGAACAGGGGCGCGTCCGCGGTCAGGTGGAACACGGTGTCCGACCGCACGGTGCGGTCGAAGGGCATCAGGCCGGCGATGACGGCGGAGTACTGCGCTTCCGGCAGCTTCGCGACCGCGGCGGCGTCGACGTGCGGGACCGCGGGCGCGGCCGTGGCCGGGGTCGTGGCCGGGGTCGTCACCGGTGCGGCGGCGGTGCGGTCGCTGCCGAGGAGCGCGGTCGTGACGAGCCCGGCCGCGGCGAGCACGGCGAGGGTGGCACCGGCGGTGGTCCAGATGGTGCGCGTGCGCATGACGTGGCTCCGAGGAAGGTGGCGAGCGGGGAGGGTGGAGAGCGGTGGGGCCGGTGCCCGCGGGGTGCGGGCACCGGCCGGTCGCATCGGTGGTGCGGTGGTGCGGTGGTGCGAGCGGGTCAGCCGCTGACGACCGGCAGGTGGATGCCGGTGCCGCCCGTGGTCACGCCGGGGTCGGTCGCCACGCCGGTGCCGGTCCCGCCCGTGCCCGTCCCGCCGGTGCCGGCTCCCGTTCCCGTTCCGCCGGTCGCCGCCGGAGTGACGGTGATGGCGAGTGGTGCGGCCAGCACCGAGTCGCCCGTGCTGGCGACCAGGTCGACCGTGTGCGCACCGGTGGCGGTGCCGGCGGGGATCGTCACGGTGCCGGCGACCGTGCCGTCGGCGGCGACGGTCAGGGTGCCCACCGTGACGGGGTCGGAGTGCAGGACGACGGACAGCGTCGCACCGGCGGTGAAGCCCGTGCCGGCCAGCGCCAGCTTCGACCCGGCTGCGACCGACGAACCGTGCGGGGCGGTGAGGACACCGGTCAGCACCCGCGCGGTGCCGCCGGTCGACAGGACCTCCACGGCACCGTCGGTGGCGACCGACACGGTCGCGCTCGTCGCGGCTGCGAGGTCGAGTCGCTCCCACGAGCCGTTCGCCGTGCCGGTCTGGTCGAGCGGGTAGCCCGAGTCGATCTCCGTCTGGGCGAGCACCGACGTGCGCTGGGCGTCCGTCAGCGTCGGGAACGTGGTGCGGAGCAGGTTCTCCGCGCCGGCGGGGACGGACGGCGCCTGGCCGGCGGTCCCGGTCTTCGCGAAGCCGTAGGTCATGCGCTCCTGGTAGACCCGCACGGCCGAGGCGCGGTCGGTGACGACCTGGGCGGTGCCGCCGGGGATCGCCTTCCCGCCGTAGGGGTTGTTCGTGTAGGGCTTCTCCTCGGCGATGCAGTTCGCCAGGGTGTCGCCGCACTGCTGCTCGAGGTACCGCACGAGCTCGGCGCGAGCGGGCTCGAGCACGTCGGTGCGGTACTGGGTGTCCGACCAGCGGGCTGCGAGGGCGGCTTCGCCGTCGATGCGCCCACCCATGATGTCGAGCGGGTAGTGCACGCCGAGGACGATGCGGTCGTTGCCGTTCTCCGACGTGCGGGCGAGGATCTCCGGCGCGAGTTCGGGGACGAGTGTCGCCAGGGTGATGCCGGCCTGGTACGCGGTGGTGGTGTGTCCGCTGGGGTACGAGCCGCCGGTGCAGATGCCCGCGGTGCCGTAGCCGGCGTCGAGGACGACGTCGTTCGGCGAGAACTCGTGCGTGGTGTCCGTGGCGACCGGGACGCGGGTGATGTCGAGCGTGCCGTCGGCCGATGCCCATGCCTTGCCGGCGCGGTTGGCGGAGACCGACGAGGCGTTCACCGTCGCGGGGGCGCAGCCGGTC
Organism: Curtobacterium sp. VKM Ac-2884; assembly: GCF_015350945.1. Lineage (NCBI taxonomy): Bacteria > Bacillati > Actinomycetota > Actinomycetes > Micrococcales > Microbacteriaceae > Curtobacterium > Curtobacterium sp. VKM Ac-2884. The sequence continues at coordinate 203,356 of NZ_JADKSA010000005.1, read as the reverse complement.
TGGTCGTCGGTCGCGGGGAGCGTCGAGGTGGTGGTCGCGGGCAGGTAGGGGCGCGGGTAGCTGTAGTGGGCCTTCGCGGTCCCGGTGCTCACGTACGCGCCGGTGCTGCCGTTCGAGCTGTTGATGACCGCGCTCGTCAACGGCAGGGCGCCGTCGAGCCGGCCCTGCACGTACGCCTTCTCGAGCACGTCGCCGAGCCCCTGGGCGACCGTGGAGGACTGGTCGTAGGCGGTGTTCGTGGCGTTCTGGTACTCGGAGTCCTGCAGCGCGGTGAACTGCTGCGCCGCGGTGGCGTTCTGGTTGATCCACGAGGTCAGCTGATCGTTCTTCGCGAGCGTGGCCGGGTCGACGACGGTGCCGTGCAGGTCGTTGGCGCCGCTCGACGTCCAGAACTGGTCGTACCCGCTCAGCAGCGAGACGAGGTCGGGCTTGGCGGAGTCGCTCGGGTACGTCGTGGCCGCCTGGGCGACGAGGGGTGTCCCGAGCACGAGTGCGGTCGCGGCGACGGCGACGGTCACCCCGCGGACAGCGGTTCTGCGCATGTGTGGTGGCCGCTCGGGGACCGAGCGGCGCTCCTCTCTTGGTACCGACTTGGAATCACCACGACGGTAGGGAGAGGCGGTTGCCGGCGCGCGAACGGGGGTCTACCGCGAGGTGAACCGGACCGCAGGCTGTGCGGGTTCGAAGCCACGGGCCTCCAGGGCGAACGCCGCCATCGGCGGCACCGAACGCCACCGCTTCGCCAGGCGACGCGGACGGTCGTCGCGCCACGCGACCATGCCGCCCGCGACGATCCCGAACGCCAGCACCAGGAACGAGAACAGGCCGATCAGCCCGAGGCCCACGAGCCGACCGGTGTCCGACGGATCGGCGGTCGCGGAGTACCCGATCGACCCGAAGTCCCAGAACGCGTGCAGCAGCACCGGCACGAGCAGTGACCCGGTCACCCGCCGAGCGACGTAGAGCGTGGAGCCGAACGACGCCGCGAACACGACCTGGACCAGCGTCGGTCCGATGCCGGCCCCGGCGAGCGCGTTGAGCAGGTGCAGCAGCCCGAACAGCACGCACGACAGCGCCCACACGCCGAACTCGGGCACCCGGCGCCGGAGCCCGACCAGCAGCGTTCCCCGGGCCATCAGCTCCTCGAACACCCCGACGAACAGCACCCCGACGGTGAGCAGCAGGAAGTAGCGCACGGGCAACGCTGCCCAGTCGATGAACGGCAGGCGCACCACGCACACCACCAGGACCAGAGCCGGAGCCAGCGCCGACCAGCGCAGCGGTGTCCGGGTGCGGTCGACGGTCGCGATCCGCCACCACCCGAGTCCCGTGACGACCACGGCGAGTGCGACGGCGGCGATGCCCTCGGGGACGACCAACGACCGGACGACGCTGTCCACCGTCTGGCCGAGGGTCGGGTAGTCGTCGCTCGGGCGCGACCGCCACGCGCTGATCGCCGCGAACACCACGAGCGGCGCGAGGCCGACGAGCAGCGAGGGCGGGACCGGCCAGCGGCGGCGACGGGGTTGGTGCACGTCCCGGTTGTACCAGTGCAGCCGTACGATTGGCGGTATGCGCCTGCCCTCGTTGTCGACCATGGCCGAGGACTACGTCAAGCTCATCTGGAAGGCCGGGGAGCGCGGTGGCGCCGGACTGGCCACGCGGGACATCGCGGCGACGCTGAAGGTGTCGGCCTCGACGGTGTCCGGCAACCTCAAGAAGCTCGACCGCGACGGCCTCATCGAGCACACCCCGTACTACGGCGTCGTGCTCACCACACTCGGGCACCAGGTCGCCGTGGCGATGGTCCGACGGCACCGGCTGATCGAGTCGTTCCTGGTGTCCCGCCTCGGCTACACCTGGGACGAGGTCCACACCGAGGCCGAGGCGCTCGAGCACGCGGTGTCGGAGCGGTTCCTCGACCGGGTCGACGCCGACCTCGGGCACCCGACGCACGACCCGCACGGCGACCCGATCCCCGCCGCCGACGGCACCGTGCCCGCCACGCTCGGCACGCTGCTCGGTGCGATCGAGCCCGGTGCGTGCGGCACCGTCGACCGGGTGTCCGACGACGACCCCTCGCTGCTGCGGTACTTCGACGAGCTCGGGGTCGGCCTCGGCACCCACCTGCGGGTCGAGCGGGTGCGGGACTACGCCGGCGTCATCGCGGTCTCCCGACGTGGGGCCGACGGCGCCGAGGCGCTCGTGGACCTGCCCGCCGCCGCCGCGACCGCGATCTGGCTGGCTCCCGACGCCGACTGACGCGCGCGGGCGCGCCCGTTGAGGTTCCGAAATCTCGGAACCTCGGCGCGCTCAGGGGCCGCACGTGGAACCTCGGCGACGAACCGACGGCATGTCGTGGAACCTCACGCGAGCCCGGCAGCCGACCCCCAGCCCAGCCAGTGACGGACGGGAGGCCCGTGGCGGCGTCGCCACGGGCCTCCCGTCCGTCAGCCGGTGACGTCCACGGCCGCACTCACCCCTTGGCAGACCGGGTCCGGCCGAGCGCCACCTCGCGCCGAGCCCGCTCGAGAGCGAGCGCGGACGCCGCGTCCGGGTCGTGCAACAGCCGCTCCGTGTCGGCGACGTGGTCCCGCACGGCGTCGGAGCCCCGGCCGGCAGCCGCCGCGAGCACCGGCGCCACCGTCTCCTCGCCCAACCCGACCAGTGCCCGCGACAGGCTGAGCCGTCGTTCGCGCGGACCGACCCCGAGCTGCACCGCCAACGTCCGGGCCAGGTCGCCCCGCTCGTCGTCGGGCACGAGTGCGACGGCGGTCCGCCAGGCGGCGCGCAGCACTTCGTCGTCGTGGTCCGCGAGCAGCGGGCGCACCGACGGCCACGACGACGGTTCGCCGACCTTCGACAGGGTGTGCAACGCCTGGCTGCGGGCCTGCGGCTCGGAACGGGTGAGCGACGGGACCACCCGCGCGACGACGTCGGCCGACGGGTGCCGGGTCAGCGCCCAGGTGAGCATGTCGCGGACGAAGAAGTCCGGCTCGACGGCGCACTGCTCGACGAGCACGTCCAGGTCGGCCGCCTCCGGGGTGGTTCCGGCGGCCATCACGGCCTGCAGCCGCACCGAGGAACGGGGGTCGGCGAGGGCATCGGTGAGTGCGGTCATGGGTCCATGCAACCCGCTGCCACCGGGGCCGTGTCAAGCCTCGGGGCATAGCGTCGGCCGAGGAGCGGTTCGCATCGAGGACCGCTCGCCCGACCACGAAAGGACCCCCGTATGCCCCGCATCGGTACCAGCGACCTCCACGTGTTCCCCCTCGCCCTCGGCGGCAACGTCTTCGGGTGGACGGCGGACGAGTCGACCTCCCACCAGGTCCTCGACGCCTACAGCGCGGCGGGCGGCGACTTCATCGACACCGCCGACGTGTACTCCGCGTGGGCCCCCGGCAACGAGGGCGGCGAGTCCGAGCGGGTGATCGGTTCGTGGCTCGCGGCCTCGGGCAAGCGTGACGACGTCGTCATCGCCACGAAGGGCTCGCAGCACCCGCAGTTCCAGGGCCTCGGCGCGGACACCGTCGCCGCTGCCGCCCGTGCCAGCCTGCAGCGCCTCGGCACAGACCGGATCGACCTGTACTACGCGCACTTCGACGACCAGTCGACCCCGCTCGAGGAGACCGTCCGCGCCTTCGACCAGCTCGTGAAGGACGGCATCGTCCGCTACACCGCGATCTCGAACTACTCGAAGGACCGCGCCGAGGAGTGGATCCGCATCGCGACCGAGAACGGCCTCGCGCAGCCGGTCGCGATCCAGCCGCACTACAACCTCGTCACCCGCGAGCCGTACGAGTCCGAGATCGCCCCGCTCGCCCACGCGCACGGCCTCGGCGTCGTGCCGTACTTCGCGCTCGCCGCCGGGTTCCTGACGGGCAAGTACCGCTCGAAGGAGGACTTCGCCGGCAAGGACCGCGAGGGCCAGGTCTCGGGCTACTTCAACGACGAGGGGCTCGCCGTGGTCGACGCCCTGTCCACCATCGCCGAGGCCCGCGACACCGAGCTCGCGACCGTCGCCCTGGCGTGGCTGCAGGCGCAGCCGGACGTCGTCGCGCCGATCGCCAGCGCCCGCAACACCGAGCAGCTGCCGGCGCTCCTGGCCTCGGCGGAGCTCGAGCTCAGCGCCGACGAGCTGCAGACCCTGTCCGACGTGTCGGCGAAGGTCCCCGCGGCCGCCTGACCCGCGCATACCTCGACCCCGAACGACATCCCCGACGTCGCACGACGTCGGGGATGTCGTTCGTTGCGCACGCGGGCATCACCGGCTCGCAACGAGCGACGAGATCGATGTCGTACGACGTCGACGGTGTCGTTCCACGTCGACCGCCCCACCAGCCCGCCGCAGCCGCAGCCCTACGCCCCCGGCGCCAACGACGCCGTGAGCTCCTGCCCCGACGACCGCGTCACGAAGCACGAGATGAACCGGTCGCCCTGGTCCCACGTCGCCTGGTCCGGCGCGTACGACCCCTGCACCTGCACGTCCCCGACGGCCGCAGCCGCCGAGGCGTTCAGCGCCGCGTCCGACTGGCACTGGTCGGCGGCCTGCGTCGCGAGGGTCTCGGCCCCCGGGTACGCATCCCCGTCGACCGCGATCCGTGCGGTGAGCTGCCCGATGTGCGGCGTCGCGCAGTCGACGACCGTGAAGCTCTGCGCCCAGGCGTTGGTGAACGGCGACAGGCACTCCCCGCCGGCCAGGTCGGTCCAGGCGTGCTCGCCCGGCAGCGCGGGCGTGGTGGCGAACTGGAGCGTGGCAGCCGGAGCAGCGGCCTCGTCCGAGGGAGCGGCAGACGCCGCAGCCGAGGGAGTCGCCGGAGCCGATGACGCTGCCGCCGGCGACTTCGTCGGCGCGATCTCCTGGTCGGAGATGTTGTTGCCGAGGATCCACTTCGACAGCAGGAACACCAGGACGATGAGCACGACGATCAGGGCGATCGAGCCGTAGACGAGCAGCTGCTTGCCGCGCTTGCCCTCGCTCCGCAGGCGCGCCGCCCCCTGGTTGATGAAGTTGTCGCGCTCGCCGGTCGACGCGGCGGCGGTCGTGGAGGACGGAGCAGCAGCCGACGGCACCGCGGCCGCCGGCATCATCCGCGTCCCGGTGTCCTCCGGGTCGTACCCCGTGCCGCCGAGCTGCCCGACGGCCTCGGTGCCGAACAGGTCCTTGATCGCACTCGTGTCGCTGGTCTCGCGGCCGTCCCACTCGGACTGGTCCAGGTCGTCCGGCGCAGCGGCCGGCAACGCCGTGGGCGCCCCCGTGTCGTCCCCGCGCAGGCCGAGCACGGCGTCCAGGTCGTGCCCCACCGCAGGCGGCAGGTGCGCTGGGGACGCGGGCGACGCAGCGGGTTCGACGAGCGGCGGAGCAGCGGCGGCCGGCAGCGCGGTGGTCGCCGCGTCCTCCGGGAGGCCCGTCCCCGACTCCGCCCCGTCACCGGCGGCGGGCTCCGGACGCACGTCCAGTGCCTCGGTCGGCGCCGCAGGAGCAGGAGCAGGAACAGGAACAGCAGCAGGAGCAGGAGCGGCAGCAGCAGCAGGCGGCACGACGGCCGGCGGGACGGCACCCGGCACGGCCGGGGGCACCGGGAACGTCCGACGCGCCTGCGGCACCCCGTCGACCGGGGTGTCGACCTCGCCCGAGACGACCTCGGCATCGACCTCGCCCGAGACGACCTCGGCCTCGGCCTCGGTCTCGGTCTCGTCCGCCAACGACCACGAACCGCCGTCACCGAACGCCGTCGTGTCGAACGAGTCGCCGGTCAGGGTCGTCGGGACCTCGCCGGTCTCGTCGTCGCGGATGGCCCAGTCGAACGGCCGGTCCGGTCCGGCGCCCTGCGTGGGCACGGGACCCGTGCCGGTGATCCGGAGCAGGTCGGTGAAGCTCGGCGGCTCCTCGGACGGGGGCAGCACGTTCTCGACGCCGAGCGGCTGGTGTGCCACGGGCCCGGTGGGCGGGACGGGCGCGCCGGACCCGGTCGCACGGCCGAGCCAGTCGACGTCGGCACGGCCCTCGCCGAACGGGTCGACGCGGCGACGTTCGTCCTCGATGGCCTGCGACGCCGCGGCGCGTTCGTCGCGGTGGGTCTGCGCGGTCGGGAGCACGATCGACGAGGGGTGCGGCGCGGTGGGGTTCGGCGGCACGACGGCGGCCGGCGGGATGCGGTCGTGCAGGGTGGAGCGCTCGTGCTCGGCGGCGGCGTCCGGGCTCTCGGACGGCGCCGACAGCTGCTCGGGCATCGAAATCGCCTGCGTCGCGGCGTCGTCCAGGTCCGGAGCGGTCGGAGCAGGCACAGCCGGTGCGGAGGGTTCGGGCTCGGACGCCGTCGCCTCGAACGGCTCCGGCAGCGGTGCCCCCGTCTCGCGAGCGGTGCGCTCGGCCTCGCGGCGCTCCCGTCGCGAGGGCCAGTCCTCCTCGCCACGCGGGGCGCCGAAGATGTCCGCGGCGCTGCGGAGACCGTGGAACGGAGCGTCCGGGTCGGACGCGCGCCGGGCCTCCTGGCCGTCCACCCCGTCGGCACCGTCGGCCGCCGCTGCGGGGCCGGCCGTGTCCTCGGGGTCGCGCGCGTCGTCCGGACGCTCCCCGCTCACGCGGTCAGCCCCAGATCAGCCAACCCGATGGCCGCGAAGTAGGGGTACCCGGCTGCCTCGATGGTCTCCTTGGCGCCGGTGTCGCGGTCGACGACGACCGCGACGGCGGCGATGATCGCGCCCTCGCGCTCGAGCGCTTCGGCCGCCTTGAGCGGCGAGCCGCCCGTGGTGGAGGTGTCCTCGAGCACGACGACGCGCTTGCCCGTGAGGTCCGGGCCCTCGACCTGCTTGCCGCGGCCGTGGTCCTTGGGCTCCTTGCGGACGACGAAGGCATCGTAGGTCAGGCCCTGAGCGGCGGCCTGGTGCAGCACGGCGCTGGCGATGGGGTCGGCGCCCATGGTGAGTCCGCCGACGGCCGAGACGTCCGGCACCTGCTGCACGAGCTCGGTCATGACCTGGCCGATCAGCGGCGCGACCCGGTGGTCCAGGCTGACCTTCCGCAGGTCGATGTAGTACGTCGCCTTCTTCCCGCTGGTCAGGGTGAAGTCGCCGTGGAACACCGCTTCGGAGGAGATGTACTGGATCAACTGTTCGCGCGCGTCGGTCACAGCGCACAAGGGTAGCCGGTCGGACTCGCAGCGCGCTGCCCCGTCCTGTGGGGTCGTCCCGAGCAGCCCTCGGTACGCTCCGGGACATGCCCCGAGCACCGCGTCGCTCCGCCGTGGCGCCGGCTCCGTCCGGCGGCCGTCGGTCCGGCGGCGTGGCCGGGGCGATCGGACGGGAGGCCCTGGGCGCCCTGGTCGCGCTGGCCCTGGCCGTCATCGCCCTCCGCCACGTCGTCGCCACGGAACGGGTCGCCTTGCTCTGGTACGACGGCGACTCGGTGCTGCTGCCCCTGGTGCACCGGTCGATGCAGCTCGGGCAGCCGTTCGAGTGGGCGATGTCCCCGGCGCTGTTCTTCTTCCCCGAGTTGCCGGTCTACCTGCTCTGCGCCCTCGTCACGGGTACCCCGCAGCAGGCCCTGGCGCTGAACGGGGTGCTCGTCCTGCTGGCCGTGTACGCACTGGTGCGGGCTGCCGCGAACGAGCTCATGCCGTCGGCCGGACGAGCGGCCCGCATCACAGTGTCGGCGGTGAGCGTGGCGTTCGTGACCCTGCTGGTGCTGACGGAGTCGTCGGGCACCGCGACGTCGCTCGAGCTGGCGTCCCTGCTGCTGACCACGACGTACTACTACGGCGTGGTGCTGGCGATGCTCGGCACCGCGGTGCTCGTGCTCCGCGCCGTGCGGGTCGGGCGGGCGTCCGTCGTCGTGCTCGTGGTGCTCGGGCTGGTGGCGCTCTGCACGACCGCGTCGAACCCGCTGTACGTGCCGTGGTCGGCCGCACCCGTCGTCGTCACGCTCGTGCTGCTGGCGGCGGTGCGCCGGGTGGGGTGGCGTCCCGCGCTGCTGCTGTCCGGCACCGTGACGGTCGGGTCGCTGCTCGGGTACCTGGTGCGGATCCCGCTGCAGCCCTTCGTGTCGCTCGACCCGTCCACCTACGTCCAGCCGTCGCGCGCCGTGGAGACCCTGCAGTTCTTCGCGGCGCTGACCGACGTGCGGGCCGGCACGGCCGCGGGCGACGCCGGGCTGTTCCTGATGTTCGTCGGGGTGCTCGTCACCGTCGGCGGCACGGTGTGGGCCTGGCGGGTCCGGACCGCGCGCACCGTGCTCGTCGCGACCGCGTTGCCCCTGGTGACCGTGGTCGCGGCGTCGATCGGGGTGGTCCTCGTCGGGTCGGAGACGCCGCGGTACCTCGAGCCCGTCGTCACCGCACCGCTGCTGGCCCTCGTCGCGGTGGCCGAGCTCACGCGCACCGCGGTCCGCCGCACCCGCGTGCACCGGCCGTTCCGCGGGGTCCGGGCCACCGTCGCGATCGCCGCCGTCGCCGTCCTCGCCGCCGGGGTCGCCACCGCACCGAGCACCGCGCACGCCGTCGCCACAGCCCGGTACAGCCCGTCGTCCTGCCTGGACCGCTGGGCGGACGGACGGTCGGTCACCGGGGTCGGGCAGTTCTGGACGGTGCGGCCGCTCGCCACGTACTCCGCGACGAACGTGCAGCTGCTGCAGGTCCGCGACACCTTCGACACGTACCCGTGGCTCGTCGACCTCGGGGCCTACCGCGACGCCGACCCGACGTTCGTGGTGGTCGGGTCCCACGACCTGTGGACCACCGCGGTCGAGGACTCCCTCGGTGCCCCGGCGACGATCACGCACTGCACGGGCTTCGACGTCTACGACTACGCGGGGACCTCCGGCGCGGACGTCCTCCGGCGCGACGTGGTCGGCAGCGCGGACGAGATCCGTCAGGAGCGCGGGTTCTAGGAGTTGTCCACAGCGGCGCGTCGGCGTCCGATCTTCTCTGTACGGATGTATAGGCTCATGGTCGATGTCTCGCCCCACCAGCCACCGCACCCCTCGTGCCTCCGTGCGCCTCCGCCTCGCCGTCACCGGACTGGCACTCGCGGGCCTCGTCGGCACGGTCGTCGTCGATGCTCCCGCCGCCCAGGCGGTGACCTACCCCACGTGGGACGAGGTCGAGAACGCCCGCGGCAAGGAATCCGCGAAGCAGGGGCAGATCACCGAGATCAAGGGCATCATCAGCGACCTCGACGCCAAGGTCGAGGCAGCACAGGCGAAGGCGCAGGAGCTCGGCGACGTCTTCTTCAAGGCCCAGGCCGTCTCGCAGGAGAAGGCGGAGGAAGAGCAGCAGCTCCGCGCGAAGGCGGACGAGCACGCGAAGGTCGCCGAGCAGAGCGCCGCGCAGGCCGGCCAGTTCGCCGCGCAGATGGCCCGCTCCGGCGGCGCCGACGTCACGACCTCGGTGCTCACCAAGGGCGAGGACGCCCGCGACCTGCTCTACGACCTCGGTGCGCTGAGCAAGCTGTCCGAACAGGCCGACCGTGTGCAGGCCGCCGCGGCCGTCGACGCCGGCGTCACTCGTTCGCTCGAGGCCCAGGCCGACCGCGCTGCTGGGGAGCTCGAGCGGCTCGCCGCGAAGGCCGAGGCCCGCATGCAGGAAGCCCAGGCTGCGTCCGATGCCGTGCAGACCGCCTACGAGGAGCAGCAGTCGAACAAGGCCCGTCTCGACGCCCAGCTCGCGACCCTGGTCTCCGGCCGTGTCCGGACCGAAGCCGAGTTCGCCAAGGGTGAGCAGATCCGCAAGGCGGCGGAAGCCAAGGCTGCGCGCGAGGCCGAAGCCCGAGCGGCACGAGCCCTCGCAGCCGCAGCGGCAGCCAACGCCGGCAGCGGATCGTCCGGCGGTGGCGGCGGCTCCGGCAGCAGCGGATCGGGCAGTGGCGGTTCCGCCGGCTCGGGCGGCGGCCAGGGCTGGGTCCGCCCGGCCAGCGGCTACGTGATCAGCCCGTACGGCTACCGCGTGCACCCGATCACCGGGATCGTCACCAAGCACGACGGCACCGACCTCGCCAGCGGCTGCTCGACACCCATCGTCGCGGCGTCCGCCGGCACCATCGACTACGTCGGCTGGTACGGCGGCTACGGCAACTACGTCCGCATCAACCACGGCAACGGCGTGAAGACGGCCTACGGTCACATCGTCAACGGTGGGTTCCGGGTCAGCCCGGGACAGCAGGTCTCGGCGGGGCAGCTCATCGCCCTCGTCGGTTCGACCGGCGCCTCCACCGGGTGCCACAGCCACGTCGAGGTGCACATCAACGGCGCCACGACCGACCCGGTCCCGTTCATGTCCGCGCGGGGCGTCGCCTTCTAGTCCCTCCGATCGCACACCAAACCGCCGTCCGCTCCCCGCGGGCGGCGGTTTGCTGTTCTCCACAGTCGGGTCTCTGCAATTTCACACTGCACCGCTGAAATGCTACGTTTCACCTATCGGTCATTTCGGATGGTGGGGGGACGATGGGGATCGAGTTCGACGACGCAGCGGCATCGCGGTTGGTCGACTGCGCGGTGGAGGTGGCGATGACCCTGCGTGCCAGCGCCGCACCGCGCCGGAGCAATGCCGAGGCTGCGCTGCTCGATTTCGACGGTGCGTACGCACGCCTGTTCGAGGCCGCACGGCTGACGGAGTCGACCGACCGCATCCGGCTCGCGAAGGGGCTCGAGGCGATGGTCGACCAGCTTCGGATCGCCCAGCGGCAAGCGGACGAGGAACGGCAGCGCCTGGCCGACCTGGCTTCGTGGCGGCAGCGCGAGACCGACCGTGAGCTCGTGCGCACCGCTGGCGGCGTGCCGATGCAGCCCGTACTCGACTGGAGCAGTGCGGTCTTCGACCCGAAGCCGTCGAGCACACCGAAGCGCCCGTCCCCGGTGTCCGCGACCTTCAGCGCCCAGGCCCGCCAGCGCACCGGCGGTGGTCGCTCCGGCGGACGCAGCAGTGCTGATCCGACCAGGCTGCGGCAGTTCAGCGCGACCGCCCGAGCACAGGACGCCTCGACGGAACAGGACCTGGTCCGGGTGCGCAACGCCTGGACCGCGTTCACGAGCCGCTGCAGCTGGGTCCCCATCGACGGTGCCACGCTGCCGGGCGGGTTCGGCGACTACCTCGCCGAGAACGCCGAGGACGCGTCCTGGGTCGACCGGATCGCGGACGCCTTCAGCGCTGCCGGCGGGGGCTCCCTGGCGAACACCGCGCTCGACGCTGCCGCGGCGTCGACACTCCCGCCAGGGCTGCAGCGGCTGCTCGATCCCTCCCTGACACCGGCCGAGGTCGCAGCGGCCTGGGCCGCGCTCGGCTTCACCGACGCCGACGTCCGCGCGCTGCCGCTGGCGACGCAGCTGCAGTTCGCGGGACTCGACGGGGTCCCGGCGGCGCAACGCGACATCGCATCTCGCGCAGTCCTCTCCGCAGCCGTGCGGGATCCGGAGCGGCTGTACCGGCTGATGGGGCTGGCGTACACCTACGGGGCGGTCAGCCTGGACGAGTTCACGGAGCAGGTCATCGCGCTCCGTGACGGACTCAACCGCGCTGATCAGCTCGCGGGCCGCCTGAAGGCGCCCTCGGCAGCGATCGCGCAGCTGGTCGGGTTCGGCGTCTCGAACGGCGCGCTCGTCGCCGCCGTCGCACTCGGCGACCTGGACACGGCGTCGAACGTGACCGTCAACGTGCCGGGTGCGATGACCACGCTCGGCAGCATGGATGAGAAGGTCCGCGCCGCCAACGGCCTTCTGGGAACCGCCCGGAAGCATCGACGAGCGGAGTCCTTCGCAGTGGTCTCGTGGATCGGGTACCGAGCACCGGGTGTCATCGAGGTCCCGCGCCAGGACCGTGCGTACGCGGGCGGGGCGAACCTCGCTTCGTTCCTCGACGGCGTCCACGACAGCCGCAGCACGGCACCGCGATCCGTGACCGTCCTCGGACACTCCTACGGTTCCACCACCGCGGCCGAGGCCCTCGCGCAGACCCGACACCGAGTCGACTCGTTCGTCACCTACGGCTCGGTCGGTTTCACCGACACCACGAGACCGGAGCACCTCAAGGTGGGCCGGGTCTACGCGACTGAAGGTGCGCAGGACCACACCGCGAGATTCGGGAGGATCGGGCGCACCGACCCCCGCGACCTGCCCGACGTCGGCAGGTTCAGTGCCGAGGCCGCCGCCGGGAGCAAGGCTGTCACCGGCCACGACATGTACCCGGACAGCGGCGTCGGCTACTTGTCCCGTGACGCCACGTCGCAGCAGACCATCGCCAAGATCATCGCCACCGGGAAGCCATGATGAACACCATGCAATCGATGCTCCGCACCATCACGACGGCAGTCCTCACCCTGGGACTGCTGACCGGGTGCGCAGCAGGAGGAGACCAGATGCCCACCGACGCAGCCGACCTGACCCAGGACGACGTCGCGGAGATGTCGCTGCACCAGGAGTTCGACGCCTTCCGGGACCACTACGAACACATGCAACGGCTCCTCAAAGAGGCCCAGCTCCAGGTCCACGACGGCGAATGGGAGTGGGGTGGCGGCGACGACCTGCCCGGGATAGGGGGTGATGGTGTCGCGCCGTTGCCGGGCTCTGACACCAGGAACAGCTACGACATGAGCAGCACCCGGCTCTGGTCCCCACCCGGCGCGATCGACCAGGAACGCGACCTGCAACCGATGGTCGACTACTTCACCGAACAGGGCTGGCAGGTCGAGCGCCGGACCATCACCGGCGACCGCGAAGTCTGGGCCACCACCGGCGACGGCTGGCAGATCCAGTACACCGCCCAGGAGAACGGCGACAACCCCATCACCGTCTACAGCGAACTGTTCTGGACCAACGACGGCAACGCGCTTTCGGATGCCATCTACGGACGCTCGACCGTCGAGTTTCCCGACCGGTCCATTCCGGGCGTCTTCCCGCCGTTCCCCTCTTGGGATGACCCCATCGTCAACGAGCCCAAGATCTGAGATGCTCCGCACCATCACGACGGCAGCCCTGGCCCTCGGGCTGTTGTCGGGGTGCACGGCAGGAGGAGACCAGATGCCCACCGACGCAGCCGGCCTGACCCAGGACGACGTCGCGGAGATGTCCCTGCACCAAGAGTTCGACGCCTTCCGCGACCACTACGAACACATGCAACGACTCCTCAAAGATGCGCAGCTCCAGGTCCACGACGGCGAATGGGAGTGGGCTGGCGGCGACGACCTGCCGCTGATCGGCGGGGACGGCGTCGCTCCGCTGCCGGGGTCGGACACGAAGAACAGCTACGACATGAGCAGCACCCGGCTCTGGTCCCCACCCGGCGCGATCGACCAGGAGCGCGACCTGCAACCGATGATCGACTACTTCACCGAGCAGGGCTGGACCATCGAACACCGCACCATCACCGGGGACCGAGAAGTCTGGGCCACCACCGGCGACGGCTGGCAGATCCAGTACACCGCCTAGGAGAACGGCGACAACCCCCTCACCGTCTACAGCGAACCCTTCTGGACCAACGACGCCAACGCCCTCTCCACTGCCATCTACGGGCGCTCGACCGTCACGTTCCCGGATCGGTCCCGCTCGGGTGTGTACCCGGACTTCCCCGAGTGGGACGACCCCATCGTCAACAAGCCCAAGATCTGACGCCGCCGACACGGCACGCCCGTGGTCACTCAGACGTCGTCGACATCGGCGTTCCAGAGCGCCCGGTACCAGTCCGTCCGCTCTGGGTCGTCGGGCACCCCGTACGCCTCGTGGAACAGCGGCTCCCACCCGGGACCGTAGTTCCACCCCAGCGCCATCGTCGCCACCGCCAGGTCGGCCCATCGATCCGCGACCCCCGTGGCGTCCAGGTCGACGTGCCCGCTCCACCGACCGTCGGCACCGATGAGCGTGTTCGGCGTGCACGGGTCCCCGTGGCACACCACCGTCAGGTCGCGGGGAGGCTCCCGCCCGAGACGATCCGTGTCGGCACCCGCCGCGCGGGCCCGGTCGAGCCGCGCCACGGTCGACCACACGAAGGGGCAGTCGTCCACCGGCAGGGTGTCGTGGAACGCGCGGAGCCCCTCGCCGACCGCGATCACCGCGGTCCGGGGTTCGTCGTGCCAGCGCGCGTCGACGGCGCTCCACCCGGGGACGGCGCGGGTGTGCAGCCAGACGCCCTCGTCGTCGGCGCCGTGGTCGAGCACCTCGGGCACCCGCACGTACCGTGACGCCCATTCCAATCGCGCTGCCTCGTTGCCGATCCACCGGCCGTAGGCGTGCGGCAGGACCTTGACGAACTCGTCGGCGTGCTCGTCCGGGCCGATCCGGAAGGTCGTGCCCCCGATCTCGTTGCGCCAGACGAGGGCGACCTCGCGGCCCCGGGCTGCCTCCGCGACCACCCGCGGCACGGGGAGGACGGAGTCCGGCCCCGGCAGCCCGCCGATCGACCGCACCACGACGGCCCTAGTGCACGCGGTCCGGGCGCGAGGACCCGGCCCCACCGCGTGCGATCTCGAGCAGGACCGGCAGGCGTTCCCCGAGCAGTGCGTCCAGGTCGGCCACGACGGCCTCCACCCGTTCGGTGACCTCGCGCGGTGAGGCCCCCCGGCGCGGACGGACCCGCACCCGGATCGCCCGGCCGCCGCGGACGCGGTAGACGTCGACCGCGAGCGAGGCCACCTGCGGCAGCTCCCCGATCGCCGACGACAGCGCGTGCTGCACGGCCGTGGACTCGACGCGCACCGAACCCGCGACGCCGTCGGCTGATCCGTCGCTCTCGACGACGGTGCCCTCGCGGCCACCGCCGAGCGTCGTCAGCACCACGATCGCCAGGATGCCGACGACGACCCCGCCGCCGAGCACCCACGTCCACGACAACAGGGAGTCATCGCGCGACGTGTCCGTGCCGAGGCCCGCGAGTGCATCGCCGCCCGTGCGCCACCAGGACGCCACGAGCGGCAGGCCCTGGGCCGTCTGCACCAAGATCGCACCGACCCCGGCGACGAGCAGGACGAGCCCGACGACGACGAGCGCCGTCCGGCCGAGCCCGCGGTTGGTCGCGTTCATCCGTCGACCCGTCCGGTCGGCTGGACGCGCACCCGTGCAGCGAGGGCGGGGAGCGCGTCGATCGCGGCGAACTCGTGCTCGACGGCCTCGGTCGCGGCGACCGCGGGCACGTCCACACCGGCGGCGGGGCGCAGCACCACCTCGACGGTCCGGCGGCCCACGGTGCCGACGGCAGCGTCCGGCCCGAGCCGTGTGACGGAACGGGCGGCACGTGCCGCGGCGGAGGCGAGCACCTCGTCGTCGACCACGACGGCGAGCCGGTCGGATGCCATCGCGTGGCGCGGACGCCGCTGCGGCAGGAGCCCCTGCAGCAGGAACACCAGACCGACGAGTGCGACGATCGCGGCGATCCCGACGACGAGCGTGGTGTCGAGGCCGTCCGGCGCGGCGAGGGCGGCGTCCACCACGGCGCGCGGGTCGACGCCGAGGACGTTCTGGTCGAGCAGCACGAGGGCACCGGCGAAGACGGCAGCGGCGGCGAGCACGAGGGTGATGAGCATCGCGATGACGACGGCACCCGACCGGGACACGTGGGTCTCGCGGCGGAGCAGACGGCGGTAGGTGGCGGCGTGCTCGGTCGACGGGGCGGGGCCGGCTTCGGGAACCGATGCGGTCCGGTCGTCCACGGCGGTCACCGGACCCTCCGGGGGACGTCGACGACCGACGACGCGAACGTCACGGTCACCCGGGACACCTGTCGGCCGGTGATGGTCCGGAGGCGCTCGGCGATCGTGCCGCGGGCCCGGTGCGCGCTCGTGACGACGGGTTCGTCGGGGACCGCGTGGCTCCCCAGCACGGGCAGGGTGAGCGGGGCGGTGATCTCGACCGCCAGCGCGCCGCGGCCGTCGTCGGAGACCCGGGCACGGACCTCCCGGAAGGCCACGCGCAGCGCTTCGGAGGCGACCGCCTGCGCGGTGTGCACCAGCGCCGACGTGCCGATGCGGTCGGAGCCGCGGAGCCGGACGCCGCTGTCGCCGACCGTGGCGACGGCGGCGTCGGTCACGACGAGCTCCGGCGTCCGCGCAGCACGTCGACCAGGCGACGCACGTCGACGTCGCCGGCGACGATGCGGGCGACCAGCCCGCCGACGGCCATGCAGACGGCGACGACCACGAACGCCCAGAACCCGAGGGTCACCGCGACGATCGCGAGGAGGGCGCCGACGCCCATCCCGACGACGGTGGCGTTCACCGGACCCGGCCCTCGCGGACGTCGCCGTCGAGGTCGTCGGCGGTGCCGTTCAGTGCCGGGATGTTGACGTCGTTGATCGCGATGTTGACCTCGGTGACCTCGAGCCCGACGAGCTCGGTGACGGCGCTCGTGACGGCGGCGCGCACAGCGGACGCGACGTCCATCATCGGGATCGGGTAGTCCACGACGATCGTCAGGTCGACGGCGACCTGGGTCTCGCCGACCTCGACGCGGACGCCCTGGCCGAGCGCGCTCGAGCCGATCGCGTCGCGGATGGCGCCGAACGCCCGCGAGGCGTTCCCGCCGAGGGCGTAGACGCCGGGGACGTCACGCGCGGCGATGCCCGCGACCTTGGCGACGACGGTGTCGTCGATGATCGTCTTGCCCTTGGCCGTGACCTGCGTGGTGGTGGTGGTGCCGGTCGTGGTGCCGGTCGTCACGGTCCCGTCGACGCGGTTCGTCGTCGATGCCATCAGTGCCTCCTGCGCTCGCTTGCTGGACTTCCAGCGAACACCATCGTGCCGCGCTGCGCCCGAGAGCGGCAGGCGGCGCGCTGCACGGCGGGGTCGGTCGTCCCCGGTAGGTTCGATGCCATGCGCGTGGCGACCTGGAACGTGAACTCCGTCCGCACCCGAGTGGGGCGGATCGTCGACTGGCTGGTGCGCGAGGACGTCGACGTCCTCGGCATGCAGGAGATCAAGTGCAAGCCGGAGCAGTTCCCGGTGCAGGCGTTCGAGGACGCCGGCTACCACGTCGAGGCGCACGGCCTGAACCAGTGGAACGGTGTCGCGTTCGCCAGCCGGCTGCCGATGGAGGACGTGGCCCGCGACTTCCCCGGCCAGCCCGGCTTCCTCAAGGGGCACGAGGGGCCGGACCTGCCCGTCGAGGCCCGGGCCATCGGCGTCACCGTCGACGGCGTGCGCCTGTGGAGCCTGTACGTGCCGAACGGGCGCGAGGTCGGCGACCCGCACTACACGTACAAGCTCGACTGGCTCGCGCAGCTGGCCGACCGCACCGCCGAGTGGATCGCCGCGTCGCCGGAGACCCCGCTCGCGCTGATGGGCGACTGGAACGTCGCACCGCTCGACACCGACGTGTGGGACGTGCGCGTGTTCGAGGGGCACACCCACGTCAGCGAACCCGAGCGCGCCGCGTTCCGGGCGTTCGAGGCGAAGGGGCTGCAGGACGTCGTCCGGCCGATCGTCCCCGACGGCTACACCTACTGGGACTACAAGCAGCTGCGGTTCCCGCGCAACGAGGGCATGCGCATCGACTTCGTGATGGGCTCCCAGGCCTTCGCCGACGTCGTCACCGATGCCTCGATCCACCGCAACGAGCGGAAGGGCGACGCCCCGAGCGACCACGTCCCCGTGGTGGTCGACCTCGACCTGGACACGTCGCTCGACGACGACCGCCCGATGATCTTCTGAGCGGTCACACGGTCGTGACGCGTTCTGTTACGCCCGGCGTCCGCTCTCGTTGAGCAGGTGACAGCGCCGACGTAGATTTCCTGCACCGAACCCCTTCGAGAGCAGGTGAAGCCATGTCCCGCACGACGATCCTTCCCATCCAGCGCGTCATGGCGAACGCGGCCCCCGGCGCCTGGCGCGACGGCATCGTCGTCGAGACCCGCCCCGCCGACGCCGTCGTGGTGTTCCTGGACGGCGGCGTGACCCAGCTCCGGGTGGCGGACGCCGACGCCTTCCTGTCGGTCGGCGACCCGATCGCCCACCACCCGGTGGCGGAGATCCTCAGTGCCGGCGGTCGTCAGACCACGGCACCCAGCGCGTAGCCCGTCGGCTCAGGCAGACATCGAGGCGAGCATCGCCTCGCACTTCGCGACCATCTCGTCGCAGGCCATGGCGCAGTAGCGGCACGACTCGTCCATGTCCATGTGCTGCCGGCACTCGGCGGCGCACATCGTGCCCATCGTCATCACGGCCATGAGCATCGCCTGCATGCTCGGCAGGTCCATGCCGGCCGGACGCATCATCATCCGCATGCCGGTGTCGGCCATCATCGCCGTGTTGGAGCACATCGCGGCGCACGTGGCCATGTCGCCGCCCATGCGCATGTCGCTCGCGGAGCACATCGTCGCGGCCATCGACGCGGCGTTCATCGCCATCATCGTGTCCTGCATCACGTCCATGTCCATCTCCATGGGCATGTCCGTCATCGACATGTTCTTCATCATCGCCATCGTGTCCATCGGAGGTCTCCGTCCGTCGTGGTCCCGAGGCGGGTCCGCCCCGTGGGTGTCAGCGTACGCGCGCCCCCGATGCGCTTCGTGAGCAGGAATGGTCGGGTCGGTGACCGCGAACCGACCATTCCTGCTCACCATCCGCGGTGCACGCGACCCCACGGCGGACGGGAGGCACGGTGCGGCCCCGCCACGGGCCTCCCGTCCGCCTCGCGGTGCGCCCAGGGCGCGCTACGGGTGCAGCAGCGCGGCGATCGTGACCAGGACGGGGACCGAGCCGATCGTCGAGAGGAGCACCACGTCGCGGGCGACCGGGACCGCCGCGTCGTAGCGCTGCGCGTAGTTGAACACGTTCTGCGCCGCCGGCAACGCCGCCAGCGTGGTGAGCACGAACACGTCCTGGTCGCCGAGCCCGAACACGAACCGTGCGAACACGTACGCGACCGCCGGCATCACCACGAGCTTGATCGACGACGCCACGATGACGTCCGTCCGGATCGCCGGGTCCCGCAGCGGCGCGGCACCGTGCAGGCTCATCCCGAACGACAGCAGGACGACGGGCACGGCAGCCGCGCCGACCAGCGAGAACGGCTCGAGCACGGGGTCGGGCAGCGTGATGTCCGTCGCCGAGAACACCAGGCCGACCAGCGAGGCGATGATGATCGGGTTCCGGAACGGCCCGGAGATCCGGCGTCCCCAGCCGCCGGCGCCCGAGGTCGCGGCGTCGAGGATCGTCAACGCGACCGGCGCGATGACGATGAGCTGCAGCAGGATCACCGGCACGACCGCGGTCGCCTGCCCGAGCACGTAGACGGCGACCGGCAGGCCGATGTTGTTCGCGTTGACGTAGCTCGCGGCCAGGGCCCCGACCGTGGTGGTGGTGACCGGTCGCCGCAGCACGAACCGGAAGACGGCCGCCGCTCCGAGTGCGACCACGGAGGCGCTCAGCAGTGAGACCCAGAGCATCGGGGACAGCAGCGACTCGATGTCGGCCGAGGCGATGGTGTGGAAGAGCAGGCAGGGCATGAGCACGAAGAACGCGAGGCGACTCATCACGAACTGCGCGTGCGGGCCGAGCAGTCCGATGCGCCCGACGACGTACCCACCGGCGATGATCGCGCCGATGATCGCGAAGCCGGTCAACACGCCACCCATCGCGTCCATCCTTGCACCATGTGACGTCGCTCAGGTCGGAAATGCGTTCGCATCGAATACCGTTGCAGGCACCATGACCTCGACGAACGCCGACACCCTCACCCGGTCCACCGACTCCAGCCAGCCCCTCGTGCCCCTGCTCGAAGAGCGCTGGAGCCCCCGTTCCTACGACGAGACCGCGACGATCTCGGACGAGCAGTTCGACGCCGTCCTCGAGGCCGCTCGCTGGGCCGCGTCGGCGATGAACTTCCAGCCCCGCCGCTTCATCGCGGGCCGTCGTGGCACCGAGACGTTCCGCAAGATCAACGAGAACCTGCTCGGCTTCAACGCCGCCTGGGCCTTCCGCGCCAGCGCCCTCGTCGTCGGCGTGCTCGAGACCGTGACCGAGGACGGCGACGAGCGTCCCTTCGCGCAGTACGACCTCGGCCAGTCGCTCGCAGCCCTCACCGTCCAGGCGCACGCCGAGGGCCTGCACGTGCACCAGATGGCGGGCATCGACGCCGCCGGCCTCCGCGCCGCGTTCGACCTGCCGGAGCGCTTCCTGCCCTTCACCGTGACCGCCATCGGCACCGTCGCGCACCCGTCCCAGCTCGATGAGAAGGCGGCCGAGCGCGAGGTCGCACCGCGCACCCGCCTGCCCCTCGACGAGGTCGTGCTCGTCAAGGAGTAGTCCTCGGCACCAACGTCCGGCCGCGTCCCTGTAGGGCGCGGCCGCTGTCGTCTCCGCTGCTGCCGCCGCCGACGCGTAGAATGTCGTGACATGCAGCCCGAGATGAACTTCTACACCCGCAAGTGGGTCCGCCCCGAGGACCTGAACGCCAACGGCACCCTGTTCGGCGGCAGCCTGCTCCGCTGGATCGACGAAGAGGCCGCGGTCTACGCGATCATCCAGCTCGGCAACGGCAAGGTCGTCACGAAGTACATGTCGGAGATCGAGTTCGTGTCCTCGGCGAAGGAGGGTGACATCGTCGAGATCGGCCTCGTCGCCACCCGCTTCGGCCGCAGCTCGCTCACGATGCGGGCCGAGGCGCGCAACCTCTTCACGCACCGCAGCATCCTCACCATCGACGAGGTCGTGTTCGTGAACCTCGACGACGACGGCAACCCGGCGCCGCACGGCTACAAGGACATCACGTACGACCGCGACCGGGTCCCCGCGACGCACCGCGCCTGACCCGCGTGACCCCGCAGACATCGCGCAGCAGTCGCGTGCGGTGAACACCGCACCCGGCACGTGATCGGTGGCCTCTGGCAGGATCGGGGCATGACCACGCCCCGCCTCGTCGCCTTCGACCTGGACGACACCCTCGCCCCGTCGAAGTCCTCCCTCGACCCCCGCATGCTCGAGACCTTCGCGTCCCTGCTCGAGGTCGTGCCGGTCGCGGTCATCTCCGGCGGCAACTTCACGCAGTTCGAGCAGCAGCTCGTCACCCCGCTCCGTCACCGTGACGGGCTGACCCTCGACGACCTGCACCTGCTGCCGACGTGCGGCACGCGGTACTACCGCTGGGCCGACGACGACTGGGCCCTGCAGTACGCCGAGGACCTCACCGACGACCAGAAGGCACGCGCCCTCGCAGTGGTCGAGTCCGTCGCGAAGGACGCCGGCTACTGGGAGTCCGAGACCTGGGGCGACATCCTCGAGGACCGCGGGTCGCAGATCACGTTCTCCGCGCTCGGCCAGGCCGCTCCGGTCGACGTCAAGAAGCAGTGGGACCCGACCGGCGCGAAGAAGGACGACCTGCGTCGCCGGGTGCAGGCGGAGCTCCCCGACCTCGAGGTGCGGTCCGGCGGCTCGACCAGCGTCGACATCACCCGCAAGGGCATCGACAAGGCGTACGGCATGCAGCGTCTCGCCGAGATCACCGGCATCGCGCTCGACGACATGCTCTTCGTCGGCGACCGGCTCGACCCCGAGGGCAACGACTACCCGGTGAAGGCCCTCGGTGTGCCGTGCCACGCGGTCGAGGGCTGGGAGGACACCGACGCCTTCCTGACCGAGCTCATCCCGACCCTGCGCTGACCCCGCGCTGACCCCGCGCCTCCAGGCCGTCGTCGCCCCGCGTCGAGAGCCGCGCGCGCTCAGCCCAGGCTGCGGACGGCCTCGACGAAGGCGCGGATCTTCGCCGGGTCCTTGACCCCGCGCTCCGACTCGACGCCGCTCGACACGTCGACGCCGTCGGGGTCGAGCGCCTCGACCGCGGCGACGACGTTGGCGGGGGTGAGCCCACCCGCCAGGATCCAGGCCTCGTCGATCCCGCCCTCGATCACGGCGGGGTCGATCAGCCGACCGCTGCCCGGCACGGCGGCGTCGAGCAACAGCAGGTCGTGGTCGTACGAGGAACGCTGCTCCGGGGTCTCGCGCAGGTAGTCCTCGGCCGCGAGGGCCCGGATGGTGAAGAAGCCGGCGTCGCGGGCTCGGGCGAAGTCGGTCGCGGCCTCGCCACCGTGCAGCTGCAGGGTGGTGAGCCCGACCTCGGACGCGATGCCGACGATCTCGTCGATCTTCTGGTCGCGGAAGACCCCCACGGCGTCGATGCCGTCCGGCAGCCGCTCGACGAGTTCCTTCGCCAGGTCGGCCGTCACGGTGCGGGGGCTGTTCGCGGCGAAGACGAACCCGACTGCGTCGGCGCCCGCGTCGACGGCGGCGTCCACGGTGTCGGGCGTCGACAGGCCGCAGATCTTGATCCAGCGCTGGTCGGTCATGCTGTCCATCCTGCCAGGGACCACGGACGAACGGGACGCGCGGGCTGCCTCAGTGCAGCATGCCCGCGACGTAGGCGGAGCCGCACGCGACCAGCACGCCGAAGGCTGCGAACGAGCCCACGAGCACGTTCCGACGGCGCCAGCGGCGGACGGCCGAGAAGGTGCCGCGCTTCGCGTGCCGGTGGGCCGCACGGTGCATCCGGTGGTCGCGCTGGTGCTTGACCCGCTCGGGTCCGAGCGGCACAGGGCCGGTGACCTGCGTGGAGCCGCCCCGCAGGGCGTTCGCGATCGCGACCGCGGTCGGACGACGCTCCGGGTCGCGGGCGGTCATCCGGCTGAGCAGTTCGCGCCACTCCGAGGCGACGTCATCCGGGATCTCGGGGTCGTGCCGCAGGCGGGCCAGTGCCGCCTCGATCAGGGTGCCCGAGTATTCCTGCTTGCCGGTCAGGGACTCGAGCAGCACCAGTCCGAGCGAGTACACGTCGGTGGCGAAGCTGATCGGTTCACCGGCGACCTGCTCGGGGCTCAGGTACGCCGCCGTGCCGATGATCGTGCCGTCGTTCGTCAGGCGGGAGCCGTCGACGAAGTGCGCGACACCGAAGTCGGTGAGCTTCACGGTCCGGGCGAAGCCGGACGACCCCTCGTCGCTGATCAGGATGTTGGCGGGCTTGACGTCCCGGTGCACGATGCCGCGCGAGTGCACGTAGGCCAGGGCGTCGGCGAGCTGGGCGCCGAGGTCGGCCACCTCGTAGTTGTGCAGGGCCCCCTCGGACAACCGGCGCAGCAGCGTCGTGTCGGCGATGAGCTCCATCACGATGAACCGGTGCGGGCCGTCGGGGAAGTCGTGCGTGCCGGCGTCGTAGAGCGGGATGAGCCCGGGGTGCGACAGCATGCTGAGGAGCCGGATCTCGCGCTCCTGCCGGACGCGGTCGGCCGTCGTCATCTTGTCCGGCGTCGCGAAGAGCTTCACGGCGACGGCGCGGTAGGTGTGCTCGTCGCGGGCTTCGTAGACGGTCCCCATGCCACCCGTGCCGATGAGCTTCACCAGCCGGTACCGGCCCGACAGGACCGTCTCCGTCCGCAAGCCGTCGAGCAGGGTCATGGTGTCCGTCGTTCCGTCGGGAGCCGCAGGTTCCGCGGCTGCTGCCGGCGTGTTGGCTCACGAGAAACGGTACGCGTCCGACTCCCGTTTTGGGCGGGTGTTATGACATCGTGATCGGCGTACTTCCCTGTGTTCATGCGGATGCATCAGGGTACCGTTCGACCTCCGACCAGGGTGAGCGATCACGCAAGGAGGACAGCGATGGCACTGACGAAGGGTGACGAGGTGCACTGGAACACCTCGCAAGGGAAGACGACCGGGAAACTCGTGCAGAAGCGCACCAGCGACTTCGAGTTCGACGGTCAGACGTTCAAGCCGACCGACGACGATCCGTACTGGATCGTCGAGTCGGAGAAGAGCGGCAAGCAGGCCGCGCACAAGGAGTCGGCGCTGACCAAGGCCTGACGACGACCGGCTCAGTCGCGGGCGGGCTCGGCGCGACGACGACCTCGTGCGCCCCCGCTCGCGGCACCGTCGCCGTTGCCGTTGCCGTTGCCGTTGCCGTTGCCGCCACCGTCCGCGCGACGGTCTGCCCGCCACCGTCGGACCCGCCGGACCACGAACGTCACCACGACGACGGCGATCGCGACGTAGAGCACCCGGTCGATCCACTCGGTGTACTGCTCGACGCGGTCGTACTGCGAGCCGAACGCGGCACCGAGCAGCACGAGGGCGCTGTTCCAGATGCCGCTCGCGATGATCGTGAACACCGAGAACGTGCCGAGGTGCATGCGGTCAGCGCCCGCGGGCAGGGAGATGAGGCTGCGCACGATCGGGACGAAACGACCGAAGAACACCGCGCTCTTGCCGTGCCGGTGGAACCACGCGGCGGCCTTGCGGAAGTCGTCCTCGTCGACCAGGGGGAGCTTGCCGAACCACCGTGTGGTGCGCTCGAACCCGATCTTCGCGCCGAGCCAGTAGAGCACCAGCGCCCCGAGGTAGGACCCGAGCGTCGCCAGCACGAGGACGAGCACGAGGTTCATCTGCCCGGCACCCGCCAGGAACCCGGCGAGCGGCAGGATGACCTCGGACGGGATCGGCGGGAACACCGTCTCGATGAAGAGCATGAGCGCGACGCCCCACTCCCCCAGGGCGTCGATGATCTGGAGCACGAGGCCGGAGAGTCCGCCCAGGTCCGAGGGAGCGGTGGAGTCGCCGGTGGCGACGGTCATGGCACGGGCGGTCACGGCAGTCGTCATGCCCCCAGCATCCCTGAGCGCCCTGTCAGGACCCGGCGCGGTACCTGAACGTCAGCCGAGTCCCATGTGCGAGCTCCGCACATGCGTCAACGACCGCGCGAGGGCACCGCGGGCGACGGCGTCGCGACCGACCGTCGACGGCACGATCTCGACGGGGTGCCGGAGCTGGGGAAGGACCACCGCGGCGAGCGCCTCGGCGAACACCGGCGCCGCCGGCAGGACCTCGCCCCCGACGACCACGACCTCGGGGTCGATCGTCGTGACGAGCTGCACGACGCCCGGCGCCACGTCGTTCGCGAATGCACGGACGACGTCGACTGCCGCCGGATCCGGAACGCCATCGCCGACGCGACCCGGCGCTGCGCACCCGCGCCCGGCCGCGGCGAAGACCGACTCGAGGTCCGTGTCGGACGTGATCCGGGCCTCCAGGCGGGCCGGCGCACCGGGCCACCCGGTCGAGGCAAGGCCGCCCATCTCGCCAGCCGCACCGCGCGCCCCGCGCGCCAACGCCCCGTCGATGACGTAGGCCGCACCGATCTGCCGGCCCATCACCAGGTACAGGCCGTCCTGGACGCCTCTGAAGCGCCCCCACATCGCCTCGGCGGTGGCGGCGAGCTTGGCGTCGTTGTCGAAGAACGTCGCGATGCCGGGGAAGAGGTCCTGGATCCGGCCGGGCACGCGGCGCTCGACCCACTCGGGCACCGCGACCGTGTAGTCGATCTCGCCGGCGCGGTCGACGACGGCGGGGACACCGAACGTGGCGGCGAGGACCGGGGACACCTCGGAGTCGGCCGTCAGGCGGCGGACGACGTCCTGCACGCTCGTCCAGGCCTGCTCCGCGTCGGCGAGGTCGGCGTAGCGCTCCTCGACCCGGGTGAGGGTGTTCCCGCGCAGGTCGGCGCGGATGCCGACGATGCCGTGCAGTCCGAGGTCGACGCCGAGCACGGAACCGGCGGTGGCGTCCGCGGCGAAGCGCTTGGCACGGCGGCCGGCCTTGTTCGGGGTGGCGATCGCCTCGGCCTCGGTCACCCAGCCCTCGTCGACCAGGTCTCCGAGCGCCGCCTCGACCGTGGGGCGGGAGAGCCCGACGGTGCGGCTGAGCTCGCTGACGGTGCGCGACGCGTCGTCGCGCAGGAGCTCGTCGAGGATGGCGCGGGAGTTCATGAGTCGGAGCACGCCCGGCGTCGTCCCGACGACACTCGGGATCGTTGACACGGTCTCGTCCACGGCCATAGCCTCCACATTACGAAAGATCATTGAGGAATGGTGGACTCCGACATGCTCATCCCACGACCGCGCCGCGCCGTCCCCGGCACCGGCGCCTTCGAGATCACCCCGTCGACCCGCATCGCAGCCGACGCAGCGAGCGGATCGGTCCGACTGTACCTGCAGCAGACGCTCCGGGCGTCGACCGGCCAGCCGGTCCGCGACGCAGCGGAAGACGGGGCGGCCTCCGCCGACGTGTCGGTCCGGACGGGCGTCATCTCGCTGCGCGTCAGCGACGATCCCTCCCTGCCCGCCGGCCCGCCGTCGCCCGAGGGCGAGCGCGCCGAGTCCTTCCGCCTGACCGTCACCCCCGACGGCGTGGACGTCGCAGGCGGCTCGGCCGCCGGCGTGTTCTACGGCGTCCAGGCACTCCTCCAACTCCTGCCCGCCGATGTGTACCGCAGCGGCCGCGTCGGCACCGGGCCGTGGTCCGTCCCGTCCACCATCGTCGAGGACGCGCCCGCCTTCGCCTGGCGCGGCGTCATGCTCGACGTCGCCCGGCACTTCCGCACCAAGCACGAGGTCATGCGCGTCGTCGACCAGCTCGCGGCGCACCGGATCAACCGGCTGCACTTCCACCTCACCGAGGACCAGGGCTGGCGCATCGAGATCCGGAAGTACCCGCGCCTGACCGAGATCGGGTCGTGGCGGCGCGAGTCCCAGGTGGGCGCACACGTCCCCGACGCCGACGGCGTGCTGCGCCCGGCATCGTTCGACGGCCGCCCGCACGGCGGCTACTACACGCAGGACGACATCCGCGAGATCGTCGCCTACGCGGCAGACCGGTTCGTCACCGTCGTCCCCGAGATCGAGACGCCCGGACACGTCCGTGCCGCGTTGGCCGCCTACCCGTCGCTCGGTGTGCACCCCGAGAGGCCGGTGGAGGTCTGGACCGAGTGGGGCATCGCCGACGACGTCCTGAACGCTGACGACAGCACCGTCGACTTCTTCAAGGACGTCCTCGACGAGGTCATCGCGCTCTTCCCCTCGCGCTACATCGGCATCGGCGGCGACGAGTGCCCGAAGGTGCAGTGGGTCGAGGACCCCCGCACGCAGGAGCGCCTGCGTTCGCTCGGACTCGAGGACGAAGAGCAGCTGCAGGCCTGGATCATCGGGCAGCTCGCAGCGCACGTCGCCTCGCACGGGCGGCAGGCGTTCGGCTGGGACGAGATCCTCGAGGGCGGCACCCTCGACCCCTCGGCGACCATCGTGTCGTGGCGCGGTCTGACCGGCGCCCGGACGGCGGCGAAGCGCGGACACGACGTCATCTCGTCGCCCGACGACCAGGCCTACCTCGACTACCGCCAGAGCGACCTGGCGACCGAGCCGATCCCGGTGTCCATCGTGCTGACGGTCGACGACGTCTTCGGGTTCGACCCGGTGCCGTCCGGCCTGACCGAGTCCGAGCGTGCCCACGTCATCGGCGGCCAGGGCAACATGTGGACAGAGCACGTGGACACCGCCCGGAAGCTCGACTACCAGCTGTTCCCGCGGGTGGCGGCGTTGGCCGAGGCGCTCTGGTCGGCCGACGTCACCGGACCGCGCGACGTCGCCGAGTTCCGCGGCCGGCTGGCCGAGCACACCGCGCGGCTCGAGGCGATGGGCATCGAGTACCGGCACGAGGCCGGGCCCTTCCCGTGGGAGCAGCGCCCGGGCGTCCCGGGGCGGCCGCACTCGCGCGAGGACCGTGCCGCCTACATCGACGCGGTCACAGCCAACATCGCGGAGTAGGGCACCGGGCACGCGCGGGCGCGGTGCCTCGCGCGCGCGCTCGCGCACCGCGCTGAGGTTCCACGACTCGCCGCTCACTTCCGCCGAGGTTCCACGAACGGCCCCGTACGTCCGTGAGGTTCCGAGATCTCGGAACCTCACGGGGTGGTCGCGACCACGAACGGACGGGAGGCACGGTGCCAGCTGGCACCCCTCGCTCGCAAGCTCGGTCGGCGCGCCCCGCGCAACGCTTCGCGTTGCCGCTGAGCGGGGCGCGCCCGTCCGTCAGGTGGTGACGTCGACTACGCGGCGACGGCCACGCGGTCGCCAGCGGTCTCCGACACGGCGGCATCCGCCGCCGGCGCCTTCCGGACCCACTTCTTCAGCCCGACCAGCACGAGCGCGGAGACGACCGTGCCGGCGAGGATCGCGAGCACCCAGACCACGAACGAGTCGATCGCGAAGAACACGAACACCCCGCCGTGCGGTGCGCGCGAGGTCACACCGGCTGCCATCGAGATCGCTCCCGTGACCGCGGCGCCGACCATCGAGGCCGGGATGACCCGCAGCGGGTCGGCCGCGGCGAACGGGATCGCACCCTCGGAGATGAACGAGGCGCCGAGCAGCCACGCGGCCTTGCCGTTCTCCCGCTCGGGCTTGGTGAAGCCCTTGCGGTAGAGCACGGTCGAGGCGAGTGCCAGGGCCAGCGGCGGGACCATGCCGGCGCCCATGACCGCTGCCATGATCTCGAACGGCACGACGTTCGTCGCGGAGCCCGCTCCGAGCCCGGCCACGGCGAACGCGTAGGCGACCTTGTTGACCGGACCGCCGAGGTCGAACGCCATCATGAGGCCGAGGATGATGCCGAGCAGGATCACCGAGGTGCCGTTGAGCGAGTTGAGCCAGGTCGTGAGCTGCGTCATCAGCCAGGCGATCGGGCCGCCGAGCACGAGCAGGAGCAGACCGGACGCCACGATCGAGGCGATCAGCGGGATGATCACGACGGGCATCAGGCCACGCAGCCAGCGCCAGGTCGGGATGCGACCGATCCAGTACGCGGCGGCTCCGGCGAGCAGACCGCCAACAAGACCGCCGAGGAAGCCGGCGTTCATGAAGACGGCGACGGATCCGGCGACGAAGCCGGGCGCGATGCCGGGTCGGTCGGCCATGGCGTACGCGATGTACCCGGCGAGTGCTGCGACCAGGAAGCCGAGGGAGATCCCACCGATCTGGAACGCGGCGGCGCCGAGGTAGTAGGCCAGGCCCTCCGGCGGCAGGTTCAGCAGCGTGTAGTTCGTCAGCGTGTAGACGGCGTTGTTCTGACCCGAGTCACCGTGCGCGAGCGCGATGCCGTAGCCGGCGAGCAGGAACCCGAGCGCGATGAGCAGCCCGCCGCCCGCGACGAACGGGATCATGTAGCTGACGCCGGTGAGCAGCCAGCGCTTGAGCGCCTGGCCGAAGTGCTCGTTCTTGGCGGTGGACCCACCGTCGACGGCTGCGCCACCCTGGACGCGTGCAGCGTTCGGGTCCTCCGAGGCGCGGATGGCCTCGGCGATCATCTTGTCGGGCTCGTCGACGCCGCGCTTGACGGGTCCGGACACGAGCGGTTTCCCTGCGAAGCGGCCGCGGTCGCGGACGTCGACGTCGACCGCGAACACGACGGCATCGGCGCGGGCGATGAGGGCGGGGTCGAGGGGCTCGACCTGCGAGGACCCCTGGGTCTCGACGTGCATCTCGGCGCCGGCGCGCTGCGCCGCGGCAACGAGGGCGTCGGCCGCCATGTAGGTGTGCGCGATGCCGGTCGGGCAGGCGGTGACGCCGACGAAGACCTTGCGGCCCGGCGCGGGTGCGGCGGTCGGACTGGAGGCGCTGCTCGCCTTCCCGACACCGGCTTCGGACACCTCGCCGCTCACCTCGCGGTCGACGAGCTGGACGATCTCGTCCGGGGTGGCTGCGGCGCGCAGGGCGGCGGTGAAGTCGTCGCGGATGAGCGCGCGGGCCAGGGTCGAGAGGACCGTCAGGTGGTCCTTGTCGGCTCCCTCGGGTACAGCGATCATGAACACGATGTCGGCGTCGCCGTCCGGGGCGCCGAACGACACCTTCCGGGCGAGACGCGCGAACGCGAGGGTCGGCTCGGACACCGATGCCGAACGGGCGTGCGGGATCGCGATGCCACCGGGCACGCCGGTGCCGACGCTGGCCTCGCGCTTGATGGCGTCCTCGGCCAGGACCCGGCCGTCGGCGGCGCGGCCGGTCGCGGCGACGCGGTCGGCGAGGACGCGGATGACGTCGGCCGAGGTGGCACCGAGGTCCTCGTCGAGGCCGACGAGCTGGGCGCTGATGAGGCGCGGACTCGAGTCTGCGGACATGTGCTTGCTCCTTCGCAATGGCGCTGGTCGCGCGGGTCGTGCAGGTGTTCGGGGAGTGGGGGGGGTGTTCGAGCGGGCGGTGTTCGGGCTGGGGGGGGTCAGGCGGGCTCGGGTGCCGGGTGCGTCGTGAGCACCCGGACCGAGATCGCCGTCGGGTCGGTGTGGTCGAGGGCCGGCACGTCGCTGCCGGGCAGGGCTGCGGCGGCGGCTCCGGTCGCGACGGCCTGGGCGAGGCGCTGCTCGGGGGACGCTCCGGCCACCTCGGCGAGCAAGTAGCCCGCGAGCGAGGAGTCCCCCGCGCCGACGGTGGAGCGGGCGACGATCCGCGGCGCTGCGGCGGCGAAGGCACCCTCGTCCGACACCAGCACGGCGCCGGCGCTGCCGAGGGTCAGCAGGACCGAGCCGACGTTCCGGTCGCGCAACCGCTCTGCGGCGGCGACGGCGGCGTCGAGGTCCTGCTCGTAGGTGTCCGGGTCGCCGCCGACGACCTCGGCGAGCTCCTCGGCGTTCGGCTTGACCAGGTCGATCCGCTCGCCGGACTGCAGCAGTGCAGTGAACGGGACGCCGGACGAGTCGACCGCGATCCGGACGTCCTCGCCGTGGCGTGCACGGACGGCGCGGACGAGCACGGCGAGCGCGTCGTCGGGGAGTCCGGGCGGGAGCGATCCAGCGAAGACCACCCACCGGGCGGCGGGTCCGGTGGCGGTCGCCGCCGCCGTGTCGGCGACCAGGTCGGCCAGGTCGTCGAGGCGTCCGGCGAGCGAGGGCCCGGGTTCGTTGAGCTTCGTGGTGGTGCCGGTCGGTTCGGTGACGGTGACGTTCGAGCGGAGCGGCGCACCGATCGGCAGGGCGGCGGTCGGGATGCCCCGCGTGGCGAGCCCGAGCAGCACGGGGTCGAGCTCGTCGCCGGGCAGCACGGCGATGGTGTCCCCACCGCTCGCGACGACGACGCGGGACACGTTGACGCCCTTGCCGCCGGGCTCCGCGGTGGAGCGGGTGGCGCGCTGGACGGCGCCGCGCTGCAGTTCGCCGGAGAGCTCGATGGTGCGGTCGAGGCTCGGGTTCGGCGTGACGGTGACGATGCGGCGGCTCATGCGACCACGACCTCGACGTCGGCGTCGGTCAGGGCACCGGCGAGGTCGGCCGGCGGCTCCTGGTCGGTGACCACGGTGTCGATCTCGTCAAGCCGGGCGAAGCGCATCAGGGCCTCGACCCCGTGCTTCGCGGCGTCGGCGAGCACGACGGCTCGGCGGGCGGCGAGGACGTAGGCGCCCTTGACCGCGGCCTCGTACTCGTCCGGGGTGCTCAGCCCGAAGCCGGCGGACAGACCGTTCGTGCCGACGAACGCGATGTCGGGCCGCAGGGCGCTGATCTGCTCGACGGTGGCGGTCCCGACGGCGGCGCTCGTGACCCCGCGCACCCGGCCACCGAGTAGGTGCAGCTCGACGTGCTCGCTGTGCTGCAGGGTCGCGGCGATCGGGACGGAGTTCGTGATGACGGTGAGGGTCGCGCCGGCGGTGGCGGGTTCCCACCGGGCGAGTTCGGCGGCGACGGCGGCGCAGGTGGTGCCGGCGTCGATCGCGATCGAGCCCGTGAAGGTCGAGGGCACCAGGTGCATCGCGGCGCGGGCGATCTCGGACTTCGCGGAACCGTGCTGCCCCTCGCGCTCGGCAACGGAGAGTTCGACGACGCTCGAGCGGCCGATCGGCACCGCTCCCCCGTGCACGCGGCGCAGGACCCCGGCGGACTCGAGGGTGTCGAGGTCACGGCGCACGGTCTCGGTGGTGACGTCGAAGTGCTCGGCCAGATCGGCGACGGAGACCCGGCCGGCGTCCTGCAGCGCTGCTGCGATCGCGTCGTGCCGCTCGGTTGCGTACATGCCCGAACTCCTTCGTTCCCGTGGGTTTCAGGAACCATAAGCCACAAACCCACACAAACACAACCACTCCGCCCCGCGTCCCCTTCCCCCGAGGTTCCGAAATCTCGGCATCTCGCGGTGCCCACAGCCCGTCCGTGGAACCTCGGCAGACCACACACGGCGAGTCGTGGAACCTCGGCGACCGGCACCGGGCGTGTCAGCGCGAGCGATCACCTGCGGCCGGGCACCTGCTCACGAACACCCCACACGCACGACCACCTGACCCGCACGACCACCCCACACGCACGAACACCCCGCCGCGTGTGTGCGACGGGGTGTTCGGTCGAGCGGGTCAGCCCTTGACGGCTCCCGCGGTCATACCGCTGACGAGCCGACGCTGCACGATGAGGAAGAAGACGACCACGGGGATCGAGAACAGCACACTCGCCGCCATCAACCCACCGAAGTCCGTGCCCTTGTTCGTCGAGAAGCCCGCGAGCCAGACCGGCAGCGTGTACATCCCCTGGTCCTTGAGCATCACGTACGCGATCAGGTAGTCGTTCCACGCCGCGATGAACGCGAACACGCTCGTGGCGATGACCCCGGGCATCACGAGCGGGAACAGCACACTCCACAGGATCCGGAAGGTGCCGGCCCCGTCGACCTTCGCTGCCTCCTCGATCTCGACGGGCACCGCGACGAAGAACCCGCGCATCACCCAGATCGAGAACGGCAGCACGCTCGCGACGTACGCCAGGATCAGCCCGACGTAGCTGTTGAGCAGACCGAGGGTCTGGAACGACAGGAACAGCGGGATGAGCAGCGCGCCCGACGGGATCATCTGCACGAACAGGATGCCGACCAAGATCGCCCGCCGCCCGCGGAACCGGAACCGCGACAGCGCCGCCGAGGCCAGGAACCCGACCACGATCGACAGCAGCACGGCGGCCACCACGACGATCGTCGAGTTCCGCAGGTAGACCAGGAAGCCCTCTTGCGTGAGCGCGCGGGTGAAGTTGTCGAGCGTGGGGTGCAGCGGCGCCCAGATCGGGGTCATGGTGGTGACCTCGTCCGCCGGCTTGAAGGCGGTGTTGACCATCCAGTAGATCGGGAACACCCACACCAGGCAGAACACCACCGCGATGGTGTTCGCGACCACGCGCGGCTTCCGCTTCCGCGAACGCACGGGAACCGGCGCAGAGACCGGCGCAGCACTCGAGACGGTCACAGGTCCTCCTCCCCGCTGCGGACGAGCCGGCGGATGTAGTAGCTGGTGAGCGCGCCGAGGATCACGGTCGAGATGACGGCGATCGCGGCGCCCTGGCCGTACGCGTTGGAGACGAACGACTTCACGAACGTCCAGATGCCGAGCGTCAGGGTGGCCTCTTCCGGACCGCCCCTCGTGAGCAACCAGATCTGGTTGAAGACGTTGAAGTCCCAGATCACCGACAGGATCGACACGAGCAGCAGGGTCGGAGCGAGTGCCGGCAGCGTGATCGCGCGGTACATCGTCCACGTCGACGCACCGTCGAGCGCCCCGGCCTCGTAGTACTCCGGCGCGATCTGCGACTGTGCGGCGTAGAGCGTCAGGGCGACGAACGGCACGGCCTGCCAGATCACGAGCGTGAGCACGATCGTGTACGCCTGCCCGGGGTGCGACGCCCAGTTGTCCTGCGTGTGGTCGCCGAACACCCGCAGCTGCGTGATGAGCCAGTTGAGCACCCCGTAGAAGGGCTGGAACAGCCACTGCCACACCAGGCTCGAAGCGACGTTCGGCATCGCCCACGCCAGCACGAGCACGACGCTGACCACGGTGCGCATCGCGACGCCGAGTCGGGTCAGCAGCTGCGCGACGCCCATCCCGATGACGATCGTGCCGAGCACCATCGCCCCGGTGACCAGGACGGTGCGCAGGATGACCGGCCAGAACGAGGCGTCGGTCAGGACGTTCGTGTAGTTCGAGACGCCGGCGAACCCGGCTTCCCCGGTGAAGATCGCCCGGAGCCCGTAGTCCTGGAACGAGATGACGACGAGCCGGACGAGCGGGTAGACGACGAGCGCGAGCAGGAGGATCGCCGCGGGCGCCAGCAGGACGAGCGGAGCGCGCGACGCCACCGCCGACCGACGACGCGCCCCGCGGCCGGGACGGACCGGCCGCCCCGACCCGGCACCGCCGCTGCCCCCGGTGCCCGCGCCCCCGGTCCCCCCGCCGCCGGCGACCGGCTCGGACTGCTCCGAACCGGTCGCCTGCTCTGCAGTGGACGTCATCGACTACTGCTGCGCGTTCAGCGCTGTCGTGAGGTGCTTCGAGAAGCCCTCGGCGGCCTGCTCCGGCGACTTCCGCCCGGTGGCGATGTCCGCGAACATCGACTGGAACGACGCGTCGCCCTCGATGGTCGCCCAGCCCGGCGTCGCCGGGGTCGGACGACTCGTGCCCGCTGCCGCGAAGTACGGCTTGTGCAGGGTGTCGACGTCGTCGGCCACGGCGTCGAGCAGCTCGGTCGAGTTCGGCTCCCAGCCGTCCACACCGAACACCTGGTCCTGCTGGAACTCCTTCGAGGTCAGGATCTTCAGGTAGTACAGCGCGAGGTCCTGGTTGGCGGCCTTCGTCGGGATCCCGAGGTCGGAGCCACCGAGGAACACCGGCTGCGTCTTGCCGTCGGTCTGCGAGGGCATCGGGAACGTACCGATCTGGTCGGCGAGCGCCGGCTTCGCCGTGGTGATCGAACCGATCTCCCACGCCGAGCCGAGGAACGCCGAGGTGTTGCCCTGCGCGAAGACGTCGCTCTGCGAGGGCTTGTCGGTGTTGATGTCCTGCGTCGACTTCGCGGAGTAGTCGTTCTGGAACGTCTTCCACGCCGTCAGGCCCTGCACGGCGTCGTCGGAGTCGAGCTTCCCGGTCCACTTGCCGTCCTTGTCGGAGGCGATCTCGCCGCCGGCGTCCCAGACCCACTGCAGCCCGCCGTACCAGTACTGGCCGGGCATGTAGAAGGCGGAGAAGTCGCTCGCCGTGTTGGCGGCCTTGACCTTGTCCAGGTCGGCGGTGAGCTCGTCGTAGGTGGTCGGCACGTCGGTGACTCCGGCGTCCTTCCAGACCTTCTTGTTGTAGACGACGGCGCGGTTGCCGGCGAACAGCGGAGCACCGTAGAGCTTGTCGTCCACCGTGGCCGGCCCCTCGAGCCCGGTGAGCCAGGTCTGGCCGTCCTTGAGCTCGTCGCGGTACGGCGTCAGGTCCATGAGACCGCCGGCCGCCGCGTAGACCGGCACCTGCGTGTTGCCGAGGTCGACCACGTCCGGGGCGTCGTCCTGGGCGAGCGCCGTGGTGAGCTTGGTGGTGATCCCGTCCCACTGCTGGGTCTGGATCTTCACCTTCGCCCCGGTGTCCTTCGTGAACTGCTTCTGAGCTGCGTCGAGGACCTTGTCGCTCAGGTCGCCGTTCATCATCCAGACGGTGATGGTCTTGCCCTTGCCATCGGGTGTGCCGATGGCCTTCGTGCCACCGTCGGAAGCTCCGTTGCTTCCGGCGGAGCACCCGGTGAGGGCGAGCGCGGCCGCCAGGCCGAGCGCACCGAGTGCGGCGAAACGCGTGCGTGTCACGTTGACTCCCTTGGTCCGGCCTTTATGAAAGGTCGTTGCGTATTCGCAATAGAAGACCTTCCGAGAGCCCTTGTCAACCGTTGGATCGGTCCCTGTGAGCGCGTTCGATCCGCGTGTTTCCGGGGGATCACGGATGGCGAACAGATCGTCGCCAACGCTTGACGCGACTGGTCATGACCAGGCATGATCTGCGCCGCGCGTCGACGGGGTGGACGGGACGACCGGGAGGCCCGGTGCCGGTCCCGCAGACCGGCACCGGGCCTCCCGGATCACCACCACGGCCTCAGACGGCCGCCAGGGCGGACGTCGGTGGGATGCGCGCTGCGCGCGCTGCCGGGTACCACCCGGACACACCGCCGATCACGACGGTCGCGCCGAGCCCGCCGCCGACGGCCCACGGCGGGATCGCCACCGGCCACCCCTGCGCCAGGGCGAAGGCGACCGTCACCCCGACCCCGATCACCACACCGGCCACCCCGCCCAGGAACGACAGCAGCAGCGACTCGACCAGGAACTGGTCGCGGATGTTCCGCCGCCGTGCCCCGAGGGCTCGGCGGACGCCCACCTCGGCTCGGCGTTCCAGCACCGTGATCACCATCGTGTTGGCGACCCCGATGCCGCCGACGAGCAGTGCGACGCCGCCGATGCCGACGAGCAGGCCGGTGAACGAGTCGTCCGTGGCGTCCTTCGCGGCGAGCGCGTCGGACGGCCGGGTCACGCCGACGTCCTGCGGGGACCCCGGACTGATCGCGTTCGCCAGGACGTCCCGTGCCGGCGCGACGCGCGAAGGGTCGACCCGGGTGTAGACGGCGGTCGGCGCCCCGTCGAACCCGAGCTCGGTGGCGAGTCCCCGCGGCACGAACACCTGGTTGTCGAGGTCCTCCGCGAGCTGGATCGGCCGCAGGATGCCGACCACCTGCACCCACTGCCCGCCCATCCACACCCGGGTGTCCGAACGGACCCGATCGATGCCCAGGGACTCGGCGGCGGCGGCGCCGAGCACGACCTGGTCCGGCGCACCGTCGGAGTCGTCGATCCACCGACCGGACGCGAGCGTGCCACCGAGCACCTCGGGCACGTCGCCCCACGCTGCCATCACGCCGATGCCCTTCGTCTCGGGCGCCGCGATGAACTCGTTGCGGTACACGGCGCCGTCCTTCACGGTGCCGACCGCAGCGGCGGACTGCACATCGTCCTGCCGCATCGCCGACTCGAGCGCAGTGGCCGGCAGCGGCGGCGCGTCGCCGAACCCCTGCGCCTGGGTGGCGGTGAGGACGTTCGTGCCGAGCGCATCGAGGACCTGGTCGAGCTTGGCCTTGCTCGACGACGAGATCCCGACGACGGCGATCATCGCGGCGATGCCGATCGCGATCCCGAGTGCCGAGAGGACCACGCGGCCCGGTCTGGTGCGCAGACCGAACACCCCGAGCCGCAGCAGGTCGACGCCGCCGAGGCGGGCCCGCGCGGGCCGCGCGGCGCTCACCGTCCACCCCCGATCGCGGAGGCGAGGTCAGCGGCGGAGGCCCGCACCGCCCCTTCGGCAGCCTCCGCCGAGTCGTGCTCGACCAGCCCGTCGCGCATCCGCACCTGTCGCGGCAACGAGGCGGCGAGGTCGAGGTCGTGCGTGATGACGAGCACGGTCGTCCCGGCGGCGTTGAGCTCGCGGAGGAGCGCCAGGATGGCCGATCCCGATGCCGAGTCGAGCGCCCCGGTGGGTTCGTCCGCGAGCAGGATCGTCGGGTCACCCACGATCGCGCGCGCGATGGCCACCCGCTGCTTCTCACCACCGGACAGCTGGTTGGGCCGGTGCTCCACCCGGTGCGCCAGCCCGACCCGTCCGAGGGCCTCGACCGCCCGCCGGTGCCGCTCCCGACGGCCGGTGCCGGCGTAGAGCAGGCCGTCGGCGACGTTCTCCGCCGCGGTCGCACCCGCTTGCAGGTGGAAGTGCTGGAACACGAACCCGATGTGCTCGGCCCGGAGCGCGGAGAGCGCGTCGTCGGACATCGTGGCGACGTCGTTGCCGGCGATCGTCACGGTGCCGTCAGTGGGCCGGTCGAGCGTGCCGACGGTGTTGAGCATCGTGGACTTGCCCGAGCCGGACGGACCGACGACGGCGACGAGTTCCCCGGCGGCGACGTCGAGGGTCACCCCGCGGAGCGCTGCGACGTCGCCGTAGGTCTTCGTGACACCGCGGAGGGTGAGGACCGGGACCGTCATCCGGGGACCACCACACGGTCACCCTCGGACACGGTGCCGGTGATCGCGATCCTGCCGTCCGCGATGAGTCCGGGTGTCACGGGGACGCGCTTCGTCGTGCCGTCGCGCCGGACGACGTCGACCGCGTACTTCCCGTTCCCGCTCGTGACGAGCGCCGCGACCGGCACGGAGAGGACACCCCGCTCGGTGGTGCCGGCGGCATCGATCTGCGCCGACGCCGCCGCCGGCAGCTTGCGGCTGCCGGGCTCGAACGACACGGAGACGTCGACCTTCGACTCGGCGTCCTCACCGGCGCTCGGCTGCAGGTCGGACACCTCGCCCGCCATCGCCGCACCGCTCCCGTTGATCCGGATCTGCACCTTCGTCCCGACGGCGAGTCGTTCGGCATCACGTTGGGACACGGTCGCGACGACGATGCGCGACGTGCTCGTGACCGACAGGACGTCGCCGCTCTCGCCCGCCGCCGGCTGCCCGAGCTTCCCGTCGACCGTCGCCACGCGGACGTCCCCGTCGACGAACGCGATGTCCGCCGAGGTCAGCACGCCCGTGGCCCTGTGCCCGCGGTCCTTCTGCCACTGCTGCACCGCGCGCTGTGTCCGAGGGCCGAAGGTGTCGTCCTGCGCGACGTCGTACCCGAGGGCCGCGAGGTTGTCGTTGAGCTGCTGGA
Source organism: Curtobacterium sp. VKM Ac-2884 (assembly GCF_015350945.1). Lineage (NCBI taxonomy): Bacteria > Bacillati > Actinomycetota > Actinomycetes > Micrococcales > Microbacteriaceae > Curtobacterium > Curtobacterium sp. VKM Ac-2884. Next base: position 165,118 of record NZ_JADKSA010000005.1, on the reverse strand, counting down.
CATCGGTGCCCCGCAACCCCCGCTCGAGCGATCGCCAGAGCGGGACGGTGCCGTGCATCGACCGGACCCCGCGCTCGTCGACGGCGTACAGGAACTCGTCGCGACGGATCACCTCCCCCGGCTTCGGCAGCCAGGTGAGCACGCCGGGGGCTGCCCCCGGGACACCGGAGGCCGTGCCGTACCCGAGCGTGCCGGCGAACACCTTCGAGTCCGTCAGGTCGCCCTTCGTGACGACGGTGGTCGGGTGCTTCACCGTCGACGTTTCGGCCGCGGACGATGCCGGCGCCTGCAGGTCGATGACCGCCCAGGTACCGACGCCGGCCGCGAGCACCGCGACGAGGCACGCGCTGGCGACGAGCGCACGACGGCGGGACACGACGGCCCTCACTCCGTGCCGTCCTTCGGCTCGGATCCGGCGCCGAACGCCTGGTCGAAGCACTTCGAGGAGGCGTCCTGGAACGCCTGCTCGTCATCGGGCCGGTACGACTGCATCGCGGCGTCGCCGTCAGGGTAGTCCGAGAACCCGCTGTCCCGGATGCACTCCGCTGCCTGCTTCCGTTGCTCGGGCGTCCCGGCGGGCTTCGCCGCCTGGAACCCCTCGCCGGCGCCCTGGTCCCCCATGCACTCCTGCAGGTCGGTGTCCCACTGCTCCCCGTCGACGCCGTCGGGCGCCGCGAGGGTCTGCACCCCGCTGTTCGAACCCGGTTCGGACATGTCGTAGCCGCGGTCGCGCATGCACGACGAGAGCGAGACGCCGGACCCGCTGGATCCGTTCCCCGTCGTCGAACCGTCGGACGGAGCGCCGCCCGAGCAGGCGGTGAGCAGTCCCGGCAACAGCGCGACGGCGGCAGCGACGGCGGTGATGGTCTTCCTGGTCATGATCGGTCCTTCGTCTCGAGCCGACGTCAGCCGACGTGCTGGGTCTGCACGTCGGGTGCGAACTCGTCCATGCACTCCTGGACGGTCTTCTTGAACTCGTCGTCCTCGGAGTGCGCGTACCCGTCCGGGCTGAACGTGCCGGGCTTCTGCTCGGGGAAGTCGGGGTACCCGTCGTCCCGGATGCAGCTCGCGACCTGCGCGTACTGCCGTTCCCACTTCTGCTTCTCGGCGTTGCTCGTGCGCTTGACGCCGGCCTTCTCGGCGCAGTCCGTGCCGGCCGCGAGGAACTCCTCCTGGTCCGCGCTCGGCGGGATCTGCATGGCTCCCGAGGAGACCATCGCGTCGTCGGGGTCCTGGACGTCGTAGCCCGCGTCGCGCATGCAGTCGCCCCACTTCGCCCCGATCCCGGCGGCGGCGCTCTTCGTGGTGTCGGCTGCGGAGTCCGGGCCGGTCGAGCAGGCCGCGAGGGCGAACGGCGTCGTGCAGGCGATGAGTGCGGCGGCGATGAGCGCGGTCCCGCGGTTGCGTGTCGTGTGCTTCATGTACCCAGGACACCGGATCGGCTGTTTCGGGCCGCGTACCCATCGCGTTACACCGACGAAACCCCGCCAGACGCGACGCTGACCCGCAGCCCCCCGTCGCCCCGCGCCTCGATGTCGAGGTGCCACCCGTGCGCCTGCACGATGGACGCCACGATCGACAGGCCGAGCCCGCTGTGCCGACCGGGTCCGGCCGCACCGGGACAACGACGGAACGGCTCGAGGAGCAGCGGGGCCACCTCGTCCGGCACGCGCGGCCCGGAGTTCTCGACCACGAAGCCGTCACGGCGTGTGGTGACGCGGACGAACCCGCCGGGTTCGTTGTACTCGACGGCGTTCCCCACCAGATTGACGAGGAGCTGCCGGACGAGCATCGGCTCACCCCGTACCCCGCCTGGAGGCCCGTGGCACCCTTCCCGGGTCACGGTCACGTCCGCCGCGCGCGCGGCTCCCACCGCGTCGCGCACCACGTCGTCGATCGTCCGGTCCAGGTCGACGGGCTCGGTCGCGCCGGTCAGGCCGCGGTCGGCCTCGGCGAGCAGCAGCAGCGACTCCACCAGGCGCTCCGTCCGGCGGTTCTGCTCGAGGAGTTCCTCGCGCGTTCGGCGGACGTCGTCGGGGTCCGCGTCGTCCGGGAGTCCGATCTGCATCGCCGCACGCTGGACGGTCAGCGGGGTCCGGAGCTCGTGCGAGGCCTGTGCCACGAAGCGGCGCTGACTCTCGAACGCGGTCTCCAGGCGACCGAGCAGGTCGTCGACGGTGCGGGACAACCGCCGGAGCTCGTCGTCGGGCCCGTCGAGGGCGATGCGCTCGTGCAGGTTGGACGCGCTGATCCGGTTCGCGGTGGCGGTGATGTGGTCGATCGGCCGGAGCATGCGACGACTGACGAACCACCCCAGGCCGCCGGCGACGACCCCGGCTCCGGCGATGCCCACCGCTGACCACTGCCACTGCTGCACGGCGACGACCGCGACCAGCGTCGTGGACGCCCGCTCTGCTCCCGGTCCGTCCGGATCGGGAGCCACCTGCGGTCCGGACTGCGGCAGCGCGGTCGCGTGACCGCTCGGTGCGAACGACCCCGGGACGCGCGTCGAGATCGAGCTGAGCGACGTCACGTTGACGAACACGAGCACCGCCGTGGTCAGCGCCATCGAGGCGAGCGCGAACACCAGCGCGGTCCGTGCGCGGATGCTCAGGGTCCGGCGGACCCGTCTCACAGTGCGTACCCCTTCCCCGGCACGGTCCGGATCGGGTCCGGGTCGCCGAGCTTCTTCCGGAGCTTCGACATCGTCACCCGGACCGCGGACGTGAACGGGTCGATGTTCATGTCCCACACCTTCTCGAGCAGTTCCTCGGCCGAGACGATCCGGCCGTCGGCGCGGAGCAGGGTCTCGAGCACGCCGAGCTCCTTCGACGTCAGGTCGAGCGGTCGGCCGTCCCGCGTCGCCATCCGCCGGTTCGTGTCGACGAGCAGACCGCCGCGTTCGAGGACCGGCGCGACCGGAGCGACACTGCGGCGACCGAGCGCACGGACCCGGGCGACCAGTTCCGGGTACTCGAAGGGCTTCGCGAGGTAGTCGTCCGCGCCGAGTTCGAGCCCGTTGACGCGGTCGGTCAGGGTCGTCGCCGCGGTGAGCATGAGGATGCGGGTCAGGCTCCCCCGAGCGGCGAGTCGCCGGGCGACCTCGTCGCCGTGCAGACCGGGGACGTCACGGTCCAGCACGACGACGTCGTAGTCGTTCACGGCCAGCAGTTCGTCGGCGTGGTCACCGCGGTAGGCGACGTCGACGGCCATGTCCTGCCGCGAGAGCCCCCTGGCGATCAGGTCGGCGAGTGCTGTTTCATCGTCCACCACGAGTACACGCATCGGGACATTACATGCGATATTCCTAAGCATCCGCTGGGTCGAGGTGCACGATCCCGGACTGCTCGTCGATGCGGACGACGAAGGCGGCACCGGGGATCCCCGGGACGGCGGCGAGCGGCAGGCTGTCCGTGGTGAGGTGTTCCATGCCCCCAGCCTGGGACGGCGGCTGTTTCGTCGCCGTAACGCGCGAACCGGCCGCGACCCTCAGCGCGACGCGTCGAACGGCACCTCGCCGTGGTCGCTCACGCCGGCGCGCTGGCGGTAGGCCAGGTGTCCGCCGAGGTACCCGCCCACCCCCACGACACCGAGCGCGGCGAACCCGAGCAGCTTGCCGGCGCCGTGGTTGCCGTTCTTGCGCTGCCACCACGACAGGCCGTACAGCGAGATGCCGACCCAGTTGACGGCCTGGTGCACCCATCCCGTGCGCAGCTGCTCGCGGTCGAGTTCGGACCAGTCCACGTACCCGGCGACGCTCGCGCTCCCGGAGGACACGAGCCCGACGCCGACGAGCGTCTTCGCGGCCTTCGCGTTGCCCTTCCCGCCGAACACGTCGAGCACGGCGGCGGAGATCCACGCCCCGAGCGGCACCTGTACCATGAGCGGGTGCAGCGGGTGCCCGAACGGCACGCCGTGCAGCACCTGTCGCAGGGCCTTCGGCCGGGCGAGGGCGTTCACGACGGAACGGTCGATGTCGACGGCCTTGTCGAGCACGCTCGCGTGCTCGACGGAGTCGGTGAGGCGACGGAACGCGCGGATCTCAGGCATGCCCTGGAACATAGGCCTGGAGGCGCGGTGCCGGTCTCAGGGACCGGCACCGCGCCTCCAGGCTGGTGCGTTCCGGTCGGCACCTACTCCTCGACGACCTCCGCCAGCTGGAACGGCTCGACGGTCAGACCGTCGCCGTCCTCGGCGACGTCGACCCGGACGGTGTCGCCGTCGCGGACGTCACCGGACAGGATCGCGCGCGCCAGCTTGTCGTCGATCTGCCGCTGCATGAGGCGGCGGAGCGGCCGCGCACCGTAGAGCGGGTCGTACCCGCGCTCGGCGAGCCACCCGCGCGCCTCGGGCGTGACCGCGAGCTCGAGTCGGCGGTCGGTCAGGCGACGGGCGAGCCGGTCGACGTAGAGCGACACGATCTGGCCGAGGTCGTCGGCCGTCAGGGCCTGGAACACCACGATGTCGTCGAGTCGGTTGATGAACTCCGGCCGGAACGCCTGCTGCACGAGCTCGCGCACGGCGTCCTCGCGCTGCTCGTCCGTCAGCGTCAGGTCGGTCATGAACTGCGAGCCGAGGTTCGACGTGAGCACGAGGATCGTGTTCCGGAAGTCGACCGTGCGTCCCTGCCCGTCCGTCAGTCGGCCGTCGTCGAGCACCTGGAGCAGGACGTCGAAGACCTCGGGGTGCGCCTTCTCGATCTCGTCGAGCAGGATCACGGAGTACGGGCGACGCCGGACGGCCTCGGTGAGCTGCCCGCCGGACTCGTAGCCGACGTACCCGGGCGGGGCGCCGATCAGCCGCGAGACCGAGTGCTTCTCGCCGTACTCGCTCATGTCGATGCGGACGAGGGCCTTCTCGTCGTCGAACAGGAACTCCGCGAGCGCCTTGGCCAGCTCGGTCTTGCCGACGCCGGTCGGTCCGAGGAACAGGAACGATCCGGTCGGACGGTCCGGGTCGGAGATGCCGGCACGGGTGCGACGGACGGCCTCGGACACGGTGTTCACGGCGGTGCGCTGTCCGATGATCCGGCGGCCGAGCTCGTTCTCCAGGTGCAGGAGCTTCTCGGTCTCGCCCTGCAGCAGCCGCCCGAGCGGGATGCCCGTCCACTGCGCGATGACGGCGGCGATGTCCTCGTCGGTGACGCTGTCGTTCACCATGCGGTCGGCGGACTCGGCCTGCTCAGCAGCCGCGAGCTCCGCTTCGATCCGGGGCTTCTCGGCGTACTCCAGGCGTGAGACCGTCGCGTAGTCGGCTTCGCGCTGGGCGCGCTGGCTGCGCATGTTGAGGTCGTCGAGCTGCTGCTTCAGCTCACCGATGCGGTTCAGGCTCGCCCGCTCGGCCTGCCAGCGCTGCTCGAGCTGGCCCAGACGTTCCTCGCGCGTGCGCAGTTCGTTCCGCAGGGTCTCGAGTCGTGCCTTCGAGGCGTCGTCCTTCTCCTGCTTGAGCGCGAACTCCTCGACGCGCAGCCGATCGACGTTGCGCTTCAGTTCGTCGATCTCGACGGGGCTGGAGTCGATCTCCATGCGGAGCCGGCTGGCGGCCTCGTCGATCAGGTCGATCGCCTTGTCGGGCAACTGCCGGCCGGAGATGTACCGGTTCGACAGGCTGGCCGCAGCGACGAGCGCGGAGTCGTTGATCGTGACCTTGTGGTGCGCCTCGTAGCGCTCCTTGAGCCCGCGGAGGATGGCCACCGCGTCCTCGACGCTGGGCTCTCCGACGTAGACCTGCTGGAAGCGGCGTTCGAGGGCGGCGTCCTTCTCGATGTACTCGCGGTACTCGTCGAGCGTCGTCGCCCCGATGAGCCGCAGTTCGCCGCGCGCGAGCATCGGCTTGAGCATGTTCGACGCCGCGACGGACCCTTCGCCGCCACCCGCGCCCATCAGCGTGTGCAGCTCGTCGATGAACGTGATGACCTGGCCGTCGGAGTCGTTGATCTCCTTGAGCACGGCCTTGAGGCGCTCCTCGAACTCGCCGCGGTACTTCGCACCGGCGATGAGCGAGGAGATGTCGAGCGAGACGAGCCGCTTGTCCTTCAGTGAGTCGGCGACGTCACCGGCGACGATGCGCTGCGCGAGCCCCTCGACGACGGCGGTCTTGCCGACGCCGGGCTCGCCGATGAGCACGGGGTTGTTCTTGGTGCGGCGGGTGAGCACCTGGCTGACGCGTCGGATCTCGGAGTCGCGTCCGATGACCGGGTCGAGCTTGCCGCTGCGAGCGATCGCCGTCAGGTCGACGCCGTACTGCTCGAGGGCGGTCTTCTGTCGCTCTTGCGAGTCAGGAGCACCCTGGAGGTTCGCCATGCGTTCCGTCCTTTCGTTGCGGTGGTGTTGTACTTGAGTCTACTGCACTCAACTTACGTCGGCGCGGGAAGATTCCGGATCCCGACGGCGCTGACGATCGCGCCGGCCAGCAGGAGCACTGCCATCACGACGACCGCCCGGTGCAGGCCGGCGACGCTCATCTCGCCGCCGAGGACCACGCCCGCGAGCGCCACCATCACCAGGCCGGCGATCCGCGCGATCGCGTTGTTCACGGCCGAGCCGACGCCGGCCTCGGACTGCGGCACCGACCCGAGCACCGCGCTGGTCAGCGGTGTCACCATGAGCGCGATCCCGAACCCGATGAGCACGAGGCCCGGGAACACCGCGATCCAGTACCCGTCCGGCTGCGCACCGACCAGCAGCATCAGGAGCGCACCGACCGCGGCCACCGCCGGGCCCGCGGCCATGAACCAGCGCGGCCCGAACCGTCCCGCCAACCCGCCCACCGCCGAGGAGACCAGCAGCAGGACCACCGTCGGGGGCAGCGTCGCCAGACCGGCGAGCCAGGCGGGGAACCCCCAGACCTCCTGCAGGAACAGGGTGACCACGAAGAAGACCATGCTCAGGGCGCCGTAGATCGACAGGGTGGCGAGGTTGCCCACCGCGAAGTTGCGGGCCCGGAACAACGCGAGTGGCACCAGCGGCGAACCGGTCGTCCGGGTCACGTGGCGTTCCCACGGCACGAACGCCGCGAGCGCCAGTGCGCCGAGCACGAGCGCGGTGACCACCACCGGGGCACCCCACCCGAGCCGCTCCTGCTCGATGAGCCCGAGCACCGCCCCACCGACCCCGACGACCGCCAGCACGGCGCCGACCACGTCGATGCGCGGTCGGACGGCGGGGTGCACGTCACCGGTGATCCGCAGCACGAGCGGGATCGTCACGGCGATCGGGACGGCGGTCAGCACGAAGATCCAGCGCCAGCCGATGCTGTCGACCACCAGCCCGCCGACCACGGGTCCGAGGATCGTCGACGCGCTCGACCAGGCGGTCCACGTGCCGATCGCCTTCGACTGCGCGGCCCCGCGGAAGGCCGCCACGATGAGGGCGAGCGCGCTCGGGGTCACCAGGGCGCCGCCGACGCCCTGGAACGCCCGCGAGACGATCAGGAACTCCCCCGTCGGGGCGATCGCACACGCGACCGAGGCGATCCCGAACACGACGAGCCCCCACGTGATGATCCGGACCCGACCGAACACGTCCGACAGTGACCCGGCGACGAGGATGAGCGAGCCGAGCGTCACCAGGTACGCGTCGACGGTCCACTGCTGCACGACGAGTCCGCCGCCGAGCTCCTGCCGGATCGCGGGGAGCGCCACGTTGACCACGCTCGAGTCGAGCCCGACGACGAACGACGACAGGATCGCCACCACGAGCACGGTGCGCCGGTCGTCCCGGAGCGGCGCGGTCGCGCGGGGTGCGGCAGTGGTCATGTGCTCATCCTGCGCTCCCTCGGACCGCTGCGCGCCCCGCACGACGAAGCCCCCGCGACCGAAGTGGTCGCGGGGGCTGCCGACAGGACGGGGCTGGGTGTCCTGAGCTGGGGTGCTAGCGCCGGGAGTCGGTGTTCGGCTGCGCGCTCGGGCCGGGGTTCAGGATCGGACCGGCAGCGGGTTCGGCAGGAGCGTTCTGCACGGTGCTGGTCGGGGCCGCGGTGTTCTGCACCGTGGTGTCGCCAGCCTGAGCCTTCTTCTCGTCGTCGGTCATCTCCTTCTTGAAGATGTTGATCGACTGCCCGAGGCCCTTGGCGAGCGCCGGGAGCTTCGTCGCGCCGAACAGCAGGATGACGATCCCGAGGATGATCAGCAGGTGTACGCCGCCGAGGTTTCCGAGCATCATGACTCCTTGATCTGGAACTGGTCGCCGTCCGCAGGTCTTCTTCGACCCACGCGGCGGAAGTCCGTGTTCTTCCCATCGTAACGCTCCGGCATCCCGATGCCCAGGCCGGGGATCGGAACGGACACCGTTCGCACAGGGAAGGCGCGAGGACTCCTCCACGCCGGAGGACCTCAGTACGCGCCGCGCGACCGGAGCACCGACGGTACCGTCCGGGCGAGGATCACCACGTCGTGCAGGAACGACCAGTTCTCGACGTAGTGCAGATCGAGTCGGACACCGTCAGCCCAGTCCAGGTCCGACCGGCCGCTGACCTGCCACAGCCCCGTGATCCCCGGGGTGACCAGGAGCCGACGGTCGGCGAAGTCCTCGTAGAGGGCGACTTCGCGCGGCAGCGCGGGACGGGGACCGACCAGGCTCATCGAACCGGTGAGCACGTTCCACAGCTGCGGCAGTTCGTCGAGCGACGTCTTCCGCAGGAACGCTCCGACCCGGGTGACGCGGGGGTCGTCCTTCATCTTGAAGAGCGGGCCCGCACCCTCGTTCGCTGCCTGCAGTGCGGCCATCCGCGCTTCGGCGTCGATGCACATCGTGCGGAACTTCAGGATCGAGAACTCCTCGCCCCCACGGCCGACACGGGTCTGCCGGAAGAACACCGGACCGCGGTCGTCGAGCCGGATGATCACGGCGATCACCCCGAGGAGGGGCGCCAGCAGCAGCAGCCCGAGGCCGGCGCCGACGACGTCGAGCAGGCGCTTGCCCGTGCGGCGGCGGTAGTCGGGCGTCTCCACGTGCATGAGGGGCAGGCCGTCGACGGGTCGCTCGTGCACGCGACCCGCGGCGATGTCCGCGAGGGGCGACGAGACGACGAGCTCGACGCCGTGCTCCTCGAGTTGCCACCCCAGGCGACGCAGTCGCTCGTGCCCCCCACGAACGGCACCGGCCACGACGACGGCCGAGACGGCTTCGGAACGAGCGAGCGAGAGGACGTCGTCGATCCCACTGACCACCGGCGCGGAAACCGGCCCGAGGTCGATCACCGTTCCCACAGGGACGCAGTCGGTCACGATCGCACGGACCCGGTACCCGGCGCTCGGCGTCGCCGCGATCCGCCGCCCGACGTACCGGACGTCCTCGGTGTCGCCGACGAGCAGGACGTCCTGCAACCGCTGCCCACGAGCACGACTGCGTGCCAGGACGGTGCGCACGGCCTTCCGCCCGACAGCGAGGAAGAGGAGCCCGAGCGGGAAGGCGATGGCCACGTACCCCCGGGCCAGGTCGAGCTGCGCCGCGTACGCCACGACCGCCACCACCGCGACGGCGATCAGGCTCGCGGTCACGAGCCGGCGGTACTCGTCGCCGCCGATGCCGGCGATGCGCGGGTCGCGGGTCCGGAACGTCGACAGCAGGACCATCCAGACGAGGATGATCGCCGGTGCCGTCGCGAACTCGATCCAGCCGGCCTGGAGCCGGACGGCCGAGAGCTCCCAGGGGAACCGGACCAGATGGGCGACCGCGAACGCCGCGACGAGGAGTCCGACGTCCAGCAGTGCAACGGCCGGGGCGAACCCTCGGCGACCGCCCGCGGGTGCCGAGGGCGGTGCCGTGGTCGGAGACACGGCCGAGGGAACGGTGATCGCTGCTGTGGGCGGGCGCATTGCGAGCGACATGTGGGTCCTCCTGTCGACCGGGCCGACGGGGGGTCGACCGGACGCCGGAGTCGCACGGGTCACGACAACGAGCGGCGCACCACCAAATATATCACCGTGTCGTTCTGCATATCAACGGCCGAGTGCGCGGTCCAGGCTCCACAGGACGGGTTCGGCACGGAGCGCCGGGATGTCGGCCTCGGTCACGCCGGTGAGCCGGAAGGTCACCCGTTCCCCGGGCAGCAGCGTCATGAACCCACGGTCCACGGCACCGGCCTCGGTCACGCGGTCGGGCTGCACGAGCAGGTCACGGACGAGCGTCTCGGCCTCGACGGTCAGGTCGAGCCCGCCGTCGACGGGCGTGAACGACGTGCGGTACCGCGCGGGTTCCCACCGCACGTCGACGTCGGGGCCCGGCGTCCAGACCGCCCGACGCCAGTCCATGTCCGCCACGATGAGCTCGCGCGCGGGGTCGTCGACCACGCCGACGGACTCGGGCAGGGCGACGACGGCGACCCCGGCGGACGACAACCGGACGGGCAGCGACACCTCGGCCAGGATCGTGCCGGCCGTGGTGACCCGTCGCACGCGCACCACGCTGTCGTGGCCGCCCCTCGTGGACCGGACGGCGACCTCGACGGGCGAGGACCCGAACGCACCGGGCGAGACGCCGAGCGAGAGCGTGTCCGCCAGGTCGCCCAGATCAGCCGTCTCGCCGGCGGAGGCCGAGTGGCCGGGGTGATCCGGGCCTCCCGTCCGATCCGCACCGGACGCGACCGACGAGTCGGGCGCGACCGGCGAGCCAGGTGCGACCGCTCCCGAGGCCGGAGACGCCGGAGCAGCCGGAGCAGCCGGCGAGGCTGCCGGCCCCGACACGGTCGACGGCGCGACCGCCACACGCGACACCGGACGGATCGTCAGCAGGACGTCGTCGTACAACCGGCGCAGCTCGTGCGCGAGCGGCTTCAGCCGGCCCGCCGAGTCGATCGCCGACCACGACGACACCGGCCACAGGTCGTTGAGCTGCCACATGACCACACCCGTGTTGCGCGGCCAGTGCGTGCGCCAGTGCTCGACGCCCGTCGCGATCGCCCGCGCCTGCTGCAGCTGCGTCAGGTAGTGCCACGCATCGAACGAGAAGGGCCCCGTGCCGAACCGCGGCTCCACGCCGCGGGCCAGCTTGCCCATCCCGTCGGCCGCCTTCTGGTGGTGGACCACCCCGGGTGCGTCCTGCGACAGCACCTCGTCCGCGACCCCGTCCCGCAGCGTCCGCCACGCGGGCGGCGCCTGCCAGCCGAACTCGGACACGAACCGTGGCACGGATCCGCGGTACGCGGTGTCGGGCAGGCGGTTCCAGGCTTCCCACGAGTGGTGGGTCTCGTGGTCGACGTCGTTCGCGGGCAGCGACTCGGCGCCCGACCACGGCGACGCCACCGTGTAGAAGCGCGACGGGTCGACCGCGTCGACGATCGTCGGCAGCAGGTCGAGGTAGTAGTCGAGGCCCCATCCGCGGTCACCGAGCGAGTCCGCCCAGCCGTCCACGTCGTGCAGCCAGATGTTCTCGTTGTTGCCGTTCCACAGAACCAGCGAGGGGTGCCGGGCGAGGCGGGCGACGTTGTCGCGGGCCTCGGCGATGACCTCGCTGCGGATCGGTTCGACCTCGGGGTACGCCGAGCACGCGAACGGGAAGTCCTGCCAGACGAGCAGGCCGAGCTCGTCGCAGACCTCGTAGAAGTCGCGCGACTCGTACACGCCGCCGCCCCACACGCGCACGAGGTTCGTGCCGAGCGAGGCCGCAGCGGTCAGACGGGACTGCAGGCGTGCGCGGTCGACGCGCGAGATGATCACGTCGTCCGGGATCCAGTTCACGCCCCGCACGTCGATCAGCGTCCCGTTGACGTGGACGCCGAAGGGCCGCCCCATGTCGTCGACCTGTGTGTCGATCCGGGTCGACCGGAAGCCGGTGCGGAACGTGTCGCGGTCCAGGACCTCACCGTCGACCGTCTGCAGCTCGACGACCACGTCGTACTGCGCCTGCGCGCCGTAGCCGCGGGGCCACCAGCGCAGTGCCTCGGGCACGCGCACCGTGACGACGGTCTCGTCGTCCTTCGGTGTCAGCTGCGCCCGCGACCGCTGCCGCGTCGGCGTGCCGTCCTCCTTCAGGCCGCTCACGGTCACGACGAGCACCAGGTCGTCGTCCTCGCCGTCCTGGTCCAGGTCGTTCAAGCCGGAGCGCTCGACCGTGATGTGGGCGTCGAGCACGCCCTCGCCGGCCTCGACGTCGACGAGCGGTCGGACCTCGCGCAGCCGCGCGGTCGACCACCGCTCGATCGCGACCGGTCGCCAGGGACCGCTCGTGACGGCGGTGAGTCCCCAGTCCCAGCCGAAGTTCGACGCCATCTTGCGGATGTACGGGAACGGCTCGTCGTACGGGCCCGGCATGCTGCCGGCCTTCGCGGCGACCCGGCCGGCCTCGCGGTACGGCGACTCGAACAGGATCTCGAGGTCCTTCGTCGTCGCGCCGGACCCGGTCTGCACGCGCGCGTCGAAGCGGTAGCGCCGGTGCATGTTCCGGGTCGTGCCCACGACGACGCCGTCCAGGCTCAGTTCGGACACGGTGTCCAGGCCGTCGCAGACCAGGTCGACGCGCTCGTGGCCCCGCGGGTCGACGTCGACCGCGGTGCGGTAGGCCCAGTCGGCCCGGCCGACCCACTTCGCGGCCTGCTCGTTCAGGTGGAAGGTCGGGTCCGGCAGCAGGCCCTCCCGCTCCAGGTCGGTGTGCACCTGCCCCGGCACCGTCGCCGGGATGCTGCGTCCCGCGACGCCGTCCGGCGCGCCGGTTCCTCCGGCCATGGTCACGGTCCAGCCGTCGCGGAGTTCCTCGCGTTCGAGGGTCATGCGGGTCCTTCTCTTCGGCGGACGGGGTGTCCGTCGCCTCGGTCGGGACGCCGGCCGGTGGCCCGCCCCGTGGCCGGTTGGTCGGCCTGGAGGCGCGGCACCGGTTGCCCGGGCGTCGTCACGTCACGCGCGCGGTCGGGTAGGGCTCGCGCATGGGGGTGCTCGGCGATGCTAGTACGGGATGCTTTCGGCAACCTACGTGGTGACAGCTCGACTTCGTGGTGACAGCGCGGTCTCGCGCGTGCAGGGTGGGGAGGTGATCACCGTTGCACTCGCCAGGACCCTCCGCGACGCCGGCCTGCGCTGGCACCCCGAGACGGGCGACCGGTTCGTCATCGACAAGCCCGAGGTGGACGAGGACGTCTACACCGTGTCCGAGATGACCGTCGAACGACACGACTCCCCCACCGGCACGATCCTCGGCTTCAACGGGACGACGGAGTGGGCGCTCGACTCCGTCACCGCCTCGGAGTCACTCTGGCTGCCACGCGAGGACCAGCTGCGCGAACTCCTCGGGCCGTCGTTCATCGGGTTGACCCGGGTGTCGGTGAGCGGCCGGATCGTCTACACGGTCACCGCGACGATCGACGGCACGGACCGCAGCTTCGCATCCGAGGTCCCCGCGATCGCCTACGGTCAGGCGCTGCAGGCGTACATCGCCGCCGCGCTGTCCTGAGGGGCACGCCCGGGGTGCCCGATCCTGGACGTTGCCGGAATGGCTGCTGGGGGTCGTTTGGTTGCATGACACCATGACCGTTCCGAACATCACCCTGAACGACGGCAAGACCATCCCGCAGCTCGGCTTCGGCGTCTTCCAGATCGACCCCTCGTCGACCAAGGAAGCGACGCTCACGGCGCTCGAGGTCGGCTACCGCCACATCGACACCGCCGAGATGTACGGCAACGAGAAGGAGGTCGGCGAGGCCATCGCGTCGTCCGGCATCCCTCGTGACGAGATCTTCGTCACCTCGAAGCTCAACAACGGCTTCCACGACCCTTCGGCAGCTGCCGAGAACGGCAAGAAGTCGGCCGACCTGCTCGGCGGCTACACCGACCTGTTCCTCATCCACTGGCCGCTGCCCACCGTCTCGGACTTCGTCCCGACGTGGAAGGCGCTCGAGGAGCTCTACGCCGCCGGCACCTCCCGCTCGATCGGCGTCAGCAACTTCCAGGCGCACCACCTGCGCCGCCTGCGTGCCGAGACGGACGTCCCGCCGGCCGTGAACCAGATCGAGGTGCACCCGTACCTGGCCCAGGACGAGCTCCGCGCCGTGAACAGCGAGCTCGGCATCGCGACCGAGGCCTGGTCGCCGATCGCCCAGGGCCTCGTGCTCGACGACGAGACCATCACCCGCATCGCCGGTGCCACGGGCAAGAGCCCGGCGCAGGTCGTGCTCCGCTGGCACATCCAGCGCGGCGACATCGTGTTCCCGAAGTCGGTCACGCGTGCCCGCGTCGAGGAGAACTTCGCGATCTTCGACTTCGAGCTCTCCGACGAGGACATGACGGACATCACGACGCTCGACAAGGGCCACCGAACGGGTCCGGACCCCGACACGTTCGACTACGTCCCGGCGTAGTCAGCGGTTCCACGAAGGGCGGTCGCGCGGTGCGCGGCCGCCCTTCGTCATGCCCGTCGGGACGCGGTGACGGTGAACTTGTCGGTCCGGACGACCTGCCGGGTCGGTCCGACGACCTTCTCGAGCACCGGTCGGTAGCGCAGGTGCGAGTTCCAGACACACCACAGTTCACCGCCGGACTGGAGGATCGTGGCCGCGTTCCGGAACATCGCCTCGGCCGCGTCGGTGGTCACCGTGGTGTCCGCGTGGAACGGCGGGTTGCAGAGCACCAGCTGGGCGGACCCAGCCGCGAGCTCGTCGCCGGCATCGGTGCGCAGAGCGGTCACCCGGTCGGCGACACCGTTCGCCTCGGCCGTCGCACGCGTCGACGCCACCGCGATCCGGGATACGTCCGTCGCGACGACCTTGACGTTCGGTCGGCGCAGCGCGATCGCCGCCGCGATGACGCCGTTGCCCGATCCGAGGTCCACGACGGTCCGGGCCGTCGGCACAGCGTCGTCCATCGCCTCGAGCAGCACCCGGGTGCCCTGGTCGAGCGAGGTCCCCGCGAACACCCCACCGTGCGCGACGAGGGTCATGCCGAGGTCGTCGACGTGCACCGACCGCGGCCACGGGTTGGTCGCAGCAGCACGGTTCGCCTGAGCGCGCAGCGGGTCCTGCGCGATGAGCAGCCGAGACTTCCCCCGCCCCCGCGAGGCCGTGACCTCTCCGAACGAGCGTCGCAGCACGTCGTTCTGCGACACGTGCATGTACTTCACGTTGCCGCCGCACAGCAGCACGACGTCGGGAGCGGCGAACCGAGCAACTGCTCGGGCGATCTCGTCGAGCCGGTCGTGCGACTTCGACAGCCGCAGCACCACGAGCCGCACGTCGCGGAAGGCGTCCTCGAGCGAGTCCGGGTGGTGGAAGCCGCGCAGCCCGAACGTGCCGGCGTTGGCCTCGAGTGCCCGTTCCCCCACGAGTGAGTCCTGCACGACACGGATGTCCGAGGCGCCGTACTGCGTGATGAGTCCGAGGGTCAGGACTCCGAGGCGGTCATCGACGACGGCCACCTCGCCGGGCTGCCGGAGTGCGTCACCGTGCACGTGCGGCGCCTCGTCGATGAGGAACCGGTCGGTGCCGTCGATCGCGATGAGGTCCGGAGCGGGTTCGTCGCGGCGGCGGAAGAGGTCGGCGAAGTCGGGCACCGCGTCAGCGTACCGATGGTCAGCGTTGCGTGCTGGCTGGGCCCACACCATCGCCCTCATCGGCCCCAAGTAACCACCCAACCAACCCCCCACCTGCGACAACGGGCCCGACGCTCTCCGAGTGTCGGGCCCGTTGTCCTTGCGCTCGGCATGCTTCCATTATTTGTATTTCACATATGGGTACCATGTGAATACCCCCACCAAAGGAGTCCTCCATGGCACCCTCCCCCTTCCGCGCGACCGCAGTCACGTGCACCGTGCTCGTCGCCACCCTCGGCGCGGGCCTCTCCGTTCCACTGACCGCACACGCCGCAGTCCAATCGCACACGACCGCTTCGAGTTCGGTGACGAGCTCGCCGATCGACGGCATCCCGGTCGACGACTCGATGCCCGCACCCTCGGTCCAGTCGATCGCGAACACGACGACCGGCTCCTCGGCGGTCTTGGGTTCCGCCGGCAGCGATGACGTCTACCTGCTCGTGGGCGACGAGGTCGTCGACCGTTCGGTCGGTGACGGCGGCCTCTTCCAGCTCTTCGTGCAGGACCGTCACAAGGACCAGCAGATCGACATGGTGCGGGTGCACACCGCCGAGGACGGCACCCAGACGCGCACCGACCGCATCCCGATGCCCCGCACCCTGCAGATCGCCGGCCTCAAGGAGGCCAACACCTTCACGCCGGGGACCAAGCACTTCACCGGCACCGCGACCGTGGGCGCCACGATCACTGCCACGGACAAGGCCTCGGGCGCCACGCTCTTCGAGGCGACGGTCAACGGTACCCGTGCAGCTGCCGGCTCCTGGGCCGCCGACGCCGACCTCGCCGCCGGCGCCGACTACGACCTGACGTTCACGCAGACCACGACCGACGGCCGCACGACCGTGATGCGCGACATCTCCTTCACCGAGACCTCCGACGACGCCCCGGCGGCGCCGGCCGTCGACACCGTCGACCGTCGCCTCGACGGCGGCTTCGTCATCAGCGGAACGGTCGACGCGGCCGCGACCTCCGTCGTCGCGCAGACCAGTGAGGGCACCCCGATCGCCGAGGCGACCCCGGACGAGGGCCGCTACACGGTGACCGTCCCCGCGTCCCACGTCGGGCAGACGATCTCCGTCATCGCCAAGACCGGCGACGCAGCCTCCGACGCCACGATCCGCGAACTCGAGGCCCTGCCCGTCGACGGTGACACCGCGCAGCCCGCCGTCCAGGACGTCAACGTGCTCCCCAACGGCACGATCCAGGTCATCGGCGAGCGGCAGCAGACCAGCGGCATCTGGGTGCTCGACGGCGACGAGGTCGTCGGTTCGTACGCGGCCGCGAACAACGGCTGGAGCTTCAACATCGACCAGCGCCACACGGGCAAGCAGCTCGACCTCGTCGCACTGCAGTTCGACGGCTCCCGCTTCAGCGCCACCTCCGAGCGCGTCGCCCTGCCACGTCTGCTCGAGGTGGACGGTGTCGAGAAGGAGAACGTGTACACGCCGGGTGTGCGGGAGTTCTCCGGCACCGCGGAGTCCGGCGCGACGATCACCGCGACCGACCAGGACGGCAACGAGGTCTTCACCACCGAAGCCAAGCAGAGCCGCTCCAGCACCGCCGGCTGGACCGCCTCCGCCGACCTGGCATCCAAGGACGGCTACACCCTCACCTTCACCCAGACCACCACCGACGGCCGCACCTCGAAGATGGAGAACATCACCTTCAACCCGAAGGAGAACACCACCTCCCCACTGCGCGTCACGAGCCACCAGAACGGCACCACCTACACCCCGGGCGGGAACACCTTCGCCGGCCGAGGCACCCCCGGCAGCACCATCACCGCCGTCAACCAGTGGGGCAGCCGCATGGGCGAAGCCGAGGTGAACACCGACGGCTTCTGGCGCTTCGACCGCGCCATCGGCCCATCGGTCGACTACGTCATCACCTTCACCGAGAGCGGCACCGGCGCCACCACCACCCTCGACCTCAAGGGCCCGAAGCCCGCATCCTCCGTCCGGGTCACGAGCCACCAAGACGGCAGCACCTACGTCCCCGGCGGCAACACCTTCAGCGGCACCGCAACCCCCGGCACCACCATCACCGCCGTCAACCAGTGGAACACCGTCATGGGCGAAACCGAGGTCAACGCCAACGGCCGCTGGAGCTTCGACCGCGCCATCGGCCCGAACGTCGACTACGTCATCACCTTCACCGAGAGCGGCACCAACGCCACCACCACCCTCGCCCTGAAAGCACCCCACCCCACCTCCACGCTCCGCGTGAGCAGCCACCACAACGGCACCACCTACACCCCCGGCAACAACACCTTCGCCGGCACCGGCACCCCCGGCAGCACCATCACCGCCTTCAACCAATGGGGCACCCCGATGGGCACCGCCGACGTCGACACCGACAACCAGTGGCACTTCAACCGCGTCATCGGCCCGAACGTCGACTACGTCATCACCTTCACCGAAAGCGGCACCGACGCCACCACCACCCTGAGCCTCAAGGGACCCCACGCCTCTTCCCCCCTCGAGATCATGAGCCACCACAACGGCGACACCTACACCCCGGGCAACAACACCTTCGCCGGCACCGCCACCCCCGGCAGCACCATCACCGCCGTCAACCAATGGGGCACCACCATGGGCTCCGCCGACGTCGACACCAACGGCACCTGGAGCTTCAACCGCACCATCGGCCCCACCGTCGACTACCTCATCACCTTCACCGAAACCGGCACCGACGCCACCCACACCATCGCCCTCATCGGCCCCAAGTAACCCCCCCCCCACCCGAGACGACAGAACAGGAATCCACATCGTGAACACCGCAACCATCGCCCGGCCCATCGCCATCGCCGCAGCCGCCGTCGCAGTCGCCGGACTCGTGGCCACCACGCCGGCCACGGCGCAGGCGGCCGACACGAGCTCGACTGAGCAGATCCACCTCGTCGTCGAGCGGCAGGCCGATGTCTTCATGTCGTTCGACCTCCGCTCGGACGGTGCCGTCGTCGTGGTCCCCGGCATCTCCCGCACGTTCGACGCCGCCGCCGAGTCGGCAGCGACGGTGTCCGCTCCTGCCATCGGAGAGACGGGCCAGGTCGTCTTCGAGAACGGCACGTGCCTGCAGGCCGCTGGCCCCGCGTCCAGCGGCTGGACGATCGTCTCGAACGCGAGCGACGAACGCGGCACGGTCTGGGAGCGGACTGCTTCGGGTGCGCTGAAGATCGTCGGCCAGCCGGCGCGGGCCATGGAGTACTTCGGCAACGCGAACACCGTGACGAAGCGCGCCGTCACCGGCTTCGAGAACCCGGTCGGAGTCGACTCCGCTCGCTGATCCGCCCCGATCGACGACGACGGGCCCGACGCTCCAGGAGCGTCGGGCCCGTCGTCGTTCCCTAGCGCGGCCCGCGGTACAGCACGATCTGCGTGTTCCGCTGCGGCCGCACCCCGGCCCGCAGCGACACCGCGGCACCTGTCGTCGTCGCGGCGAACACGCGCGCTCCGGGACGGTTGATGAGCTGGTCCGCCAACGCGGTCTCGAGCTCGCGCACCCGGTCACGCAGGTCCTTGTTCTCGTTCTCCAGGTCGAGCACCCGCCGGATCCCCTCCAGCGACACCCCCTCGGAGCCGAGGCGCGCGATCTCGCGCAGCTGCGCGATGTCGCGCATCGAGTAGCGACGCGACCCACCACGAGTCCGCCCCGGCACGACCAGGCCGAGCCGGTCGTACTGCCGCAGCGTCTGCGGGTGCATCTCCGCCAGTTCCGCTGCGACCGCGATCGCGAAGACGGGCGAGTTCTCGTCCATGTCGGTCATGGCGTGTTCCTTCCGTCGTTCGCGTGGGGTGAGAACCAGCCTGGAGGCCCGGTGCGGCTTCCTGACGGAGCCGCGCCGCGCCTCCAGGCCGGGTCTACTGCTGTGGTTGCGTGACGCTAGTCACGCGCCTTGGCGAGGAGGTCCTCGCGCGGGTTCTCGTCGGGAAGCGCCTCGGCGAGTGCCTCGACGGCCTCACGCTGCTTGTCCGACAGGTGCGACGGCACCGCGACCTGGACGGTCGCGAGCATGTCGCCCGTGCCGTTCTTCGTCGCGACGCCGCGGCCCTTGACCCGCAGGACGCGACCCGACGGCGTGCCGGGAGCGACCTTCAGCTTGACGGGCGAACCACCGAGCGTCGGGACCTCGATCGTCGCGCCGAGAGCTGCCTCGACGAACGTCACGGGGACGTCCAGTCGCAGATTCAGCCCGTCGCGCTCGAACACGGGGTGCTTGCGGACCGTGACAGCGACCACCAGGTCACCGGCCTCGCCGCCGTCGGGCGAGGGTTCGCCACGGCCGCGGAGCCGGATCTTCTGGCCGTCCGCGACCCCTGCGGGGATCCGGACGTTCACCGGGCGACCGTTGCCCTGCGACAGCTTGACGGTGTCGCCGGCGATCGCCGTGGTGAAGTCGAGCGTCGTCGACGCCGTCACGTCGCGACCCTTCGTCGGTCCACCGAATCCGCGGTAGCCGCCGGAGGTCTGGCCGAAGCCTCCACCGCCGCCGAACATCCCGCCGAGGATGTCCTCGAAGCCGCCGGCACCGCCCGGGCCACCCTGGCCGAAGCGGACGCGCTGTCCGCCCCCGCCGGCACCCTGCTGGCCGAACATGCCACCGAAGACGTCCTCGAAACCACCGCCCTGGCCTCCGCCGCCCGCCGTGAAGCGGGCGCCGGAGCCCATGGCGCGGACCTGGTCGTACTCCTGGCGCTGCTCCTTGTCGGAGAGCACCGAGTAGGCCTCGCTGATCTCCTTGAAGCGGTTCTCCGCCGCGGCGTCACCCGGGTTGGAGTCCGGGTGGAACTGCCGCGCGAGCTTCCGGTAGGTCTTCTTCAGCTCGGCCTCCGACGCGTCCTTCGACACTCCGAGGACCTTGTAGAAGTCCTTGTCGAACCAGTCCTGACTGGCCACTGGTACCTACCTTCCGTTCCGGCTCAGGCCGGGACCGCCACCGCGACCTTGGCCGCACGTAGGACGCGCTCGCCGAGCTTGTAGCCCGGCTCGACGACGTCCGCCACGGTCTGGCCGGTGGCACCCGGGGTCGGGAGCTGGACGATCGCCTCGTGGATGTTCGGGTCGAAGGCCTCACCCTTCTCGCCGATCTGCACGAGCTTGAACTTCTCGAAGCCCCCGCGGATCTTCTGGCCGATGACCTGCATCGGACCCTCGGCGAGGTCACCGTGGGCCTCGGCCCGGGTGAGGTCGTCGAGCGCCGGCAGCAGGGCCCGCACCACCTCGGCGATGGCGACCTCGCGGTTGGCCTCGCGGTCACGCTCGACGCGCTTCCGGAAGTTCACCAGCTCGGCCTGTGCACGGAGCATGTCCGCACGCATCTCGGCGACGAGGTCACGGTCCGTGTCGGACAGCTTGTCCTCCTGGATACCGCGGGCTGCGTCGTCGAGCAGGGCCTGGTCCTCCGGGGAGAGGTCGTTCGCCGCGTCCGTTGCCGGGCCACCCGCGGCGGGGCCGTCCGTCGGTACTTCGACGTCAGGCCCCTCCGCCTCGATGAGGTCCTCGGGCTCGGCCGCGTTCGTGGCGTCACCCTCGACCTGGGGTTCGTCCTCGTTCGGGACGTTGTCCTTGGGATCCGTCATCGTTACTTCTTGTCCTTGTCGTCCTCGTCGTCCACGACCTCGGCGTCGACGATGTCCTCGTCGTCCGCCGGCTGCTCACCCGCGGGCTGCTCGCCGGCCGGGGCGCCGGCGTCCTGCTGGCTGTAGATGGCCTGGCCGAGCTTGCCCTGCGACTCGTTGAGCTTGTCGAAGGCCGTCTTCACGGCGTCCTCGTCCTCGCCCGCGAGCGCCGACTTGAGCGCGTCGACGTCGGCCTGCACCTCGGACTTGACGTCCTCGGGGAGCTTGTCGTCGTTCTCCTTGATGAGCTTCTCGATCGAGTAGACGAGCTGCTCGGCCTGGTTGCGACGCTCGTTGGCCTCACGACGGGCCTTGTCCTCGGCCGCGTGCTCCTCGGCTTCGCGGACCATGCGCTCGATGTCCTCCTTCGGCAGCGACGAGCCGCCGGAGATGACCATCGACTGCTCCTTGCCGGTGCCCTTGTCCTTGGCGGACACGTGCACGATGCCGTTGGCGTCGATGTCGAAGGTGACCTCGACCTGCGGGACGCCACGGGGAGCCGGCGCGATGCCGGTGAGCTCGAACGTGCCGAGCGGCTTGTTGTCGCGGGTGAACTCGCGCTCGCCCTGGAAGACCTGGATCGCGACCGACGGCTGGTTGTCGTCAGCGGTCGTGAAGGTCTCGCTCCGCTTGGTCGGGATCGCGGTGTTGCGGTCGATGAGCTTCGTCATCAGGCCGCCCTTGGTCTCGATGCCGAGCGACAGCGGCGTGACGTCGATGAGCAGGACGTCCTTGCGCTCGCCCTTCAGCACGCCGGCCTGCAGCGCGGCACCGACGGCGACGACCTCGTCCGGGTTGACGCCCTGGTTCGGGGACTTGCCACCGGTGAGCTGCTTGACGACCTCGGCCACGGCGGGCATGCGGGTCGAGCCACCGACGAGCACCACGTGGGCGATGTCGCCCACCGAGACACCGGCTTCCTTGATGACGTCGTTGAACGGCTTCTTGGTGCGGTCGAGCAGGTCGGAGGTCATCTGCTCGAACTGTGCGCGCGAGATGGTCTCGTCGAGGTTGAGCGGGCCCTCGGCGGTGAGCGTCAGGTACGGCAGCTGGATGTTCGCCGACATCTGCGACGACAGTTCCTTCTTGGCCTGCTCAGCCGCTTCCTTCAGGCGCTGCTTGGCGATCTTGTCCGTGGACAGGTCGACGCCGTGCTCGTCCTTGAACTTCTTGATCAGGTAGTCGACGATGCGCTGGTCCCAGTCGTCGCCACCGAGGCGGTTGTCGCCGGAGGTCGCGCGGACCTGGATCGTCGAGAAGTCGTCGTCCTTGCCCACCTCGAGCAGGGAGACGTCGAACGTGCCGCCACCGAGGTCGAAGACCAGGATGAGCTCGTCTTCCTTGCCCTTGTCGAGGCCGTAGGCCAGCGCAGCCGCGGTCGGCTCGTTGATGATGCGGAGGACGTTGAGGCCGGCGATCTCACCGGCGTCCTTCGTGGCCTGGCGCTCGGCGTCGTTGAAGTACGCCGGCACGGTGATGACCGCGTCGGTGACGTCTTCACCGAGGTACTGCTCGGCGTCGCGCTTGAGCTTGCCGAGGGTACGGGCCGAGATCTCCTGCGGCGTGTACTTCTTCCCGTCGATCTCGACGGTCCAGTCGGTGCCGACGTGACGCTTGACCGACGCGATGGTGCGGTCGACGTTCGTCACGGCCTGGCGCTTGGCGGTCTCGCCGACCAGGACCTCGCCGTCCTTCGTGAAGGCGACGATCGACGGCGTGGTGCGGAGGCCCTCGGCGTTCGCGATGACGGTGGGCTCGCCGCCCTCGAGAACGCTGACGACCGAGTTGGTGGTTCCGAGGTCGATGCCTACTGCACGTCCCATGTGTGGTGCTCCTTCTTGCTCGAGGTAAGTCGTTGGACTTGCGTCCGATGGACTCAACTCTACTCACCTGGTGGCAGACCGCAAGCCCGCCTGCCGAAACTTGCGTCGAGCAGACTCAAGCACCGGGGGTGGTGCGTAGGCCAGCAAGGGCGCTGTGCATGTGATATTCTTATATCAACGGTGTAGGGCTCAGCCTCTCGCCACCTTCCCTTCTCCGCGACTCGACGTCGCTCATCGTTGTCGAGCCCAGACAGAAAGCATCATCATGCGTACTTCCTTCAAGGCGATCGGTGCCGCGGGTATCGCGGCAGCCACCCTCGTCTCCGGCCTCAGCTTCGGCACCGCCGCAGCAACCGCCACAACCAGCACTCCCGGCATCACTGCAACGGAGTCGATGCCCTTCGTGCTGTCCGGGGGCGGCTCGTTCTGGGCAATGGCGAAGACCGGCAACGCCGTCCATTTCATCGAGTATTCCTCTCGAACGGAGGCGGTCGCCAATGCGCGGACGTTCGACGTATCGTCCGATTCGTGGTCGACTCTCACGTGGAAGTACGGCCAGTACACGAACTGCTTGGGTGTCAGTTCACGCAAGATCATTATCGCGACTTCAACCTGCAACGCCTCGTCCGACCTGAGCCACTTCAAGCTGGTCAACGGTCAGCTGGTGAACAAGGCAAACCAAGAACTGCACATTGACGGCTTCCAGGCTTCCGAAGGGCGCCAGTACGCGCATTACGGGACGGGGGCGACGGAGTACTCCCTCAGCCAACTCGGAGCTCAGGTGGCGTCGGTTGATGTTCCTGGGCGTTCTGCGGTGCTGAAGGGCACGGCGGAGCCGGGTGCGGATTTGATCATCAATGACACGATCCCGGCGGAGGCTGATGGTGACGGGCGCTGGTCGAAGCAGCTGACCGGGTTGAAGCTCGGGAAGCAGACCGTGAAGGTCGAGCAGTGGAAGGACGGCAACCGGATCGGGGAGCCGATCACCGTCGAGGTGGACCTCGCGATCGCACCGTTGACGGTGAAGAACACCTTCTCGGACAACACGAACGAGCGGGTGCACCTCTCCGGCACCGCGGACAAGGCTGCGGACGTCGTGATCCGCACCCCGGAGCAGCAGACGTACGTGGCCCCGGTCGGCACGGACGGCGTGTGGGAGTACGCACTGCCGGCACCGAACAAGGCCGGCGACTACACGGTCACGGTCACGCAGCGGCTGGCGAAGACCGGCGGCGGTTCGGATGAGACCACCCCGGTCGAGCACACCATCAACTACGGCGCCGGGATCAGCATCACCTCCCCGGAGAAGGACTCCGACTTCCCCGGCGGGCCACTTGAGATGAGCGGTCGCGGCCAGGTCGGTGCGACGGTGTCGGTGACGGAGAAGGGTTCCACGAAGGAACTCGCCACAGGTTCGGTCATGGGCAACAACATCTGGTCCGTCACGACCGAAGACCTCACCCCGGGCAAGCACACGCTCGTGGTGTCGCAGCAGTCCAAGGGGCAGAACACCACGACCGCGGAAGTGACCGTCAACCCGGGCGCGTCCACGATCGCCGACCCCACCGGCACCGTCACGTTCGATGAGAACGACATGTCGAGGAAGGCGACGGTTGCTGGTACTGGTGTCGATGGGGCCACGATCACCCTGTTCAACGGCGCCGAGCGGATCGGGACCGCGACCGTCCGCAACGGCACCTGGTCGACCCAGATCGACCCGATCGGTCCGGGCGAGCAGAGCATCCGGATCGAGCAGTCCGGGATCGAGGGCGTCCAGACCGCCACGACCACCGCCGACTACGGTCAGGCAGCCACGATCGGTTCCCCGACCGCGGGGAAGATCACCCCGGGCATGGTCACCGTCGAGGGCACCGGCCAGACCGGCGCGCGGATGACGGTGAAGGCTGGCGGCAAGACCGCCACGACGACCGTTGTCGATGGGGTGTACTCGACCGAGATCGAGATCCCGGCATCCACCGAGGCGACCCTGATCACCGTCGAGCAGCACTCCAAGGGCAACCTGCGCACCACCACGGACGTGCAGGTCACCGGCGACGGCGACCAGCAGCTGCTGCCCGTCGTGATCAACGGCCCCGCCACCTACGCCAACGGCAAGTCCATCGAGGTCACCGGCACCGCGACCCCCTACGCCACCGTCGACATCGCCACGCAGTGGAACACCATCAAGACCGTCACCGCCGACAAGAACGGCAACTGGTCCTTCTGGCGCGGCTTCGGACCCAACGTCATCTACACCCTCACCGCAACCCAGACCCTCAGCGACCGCCAGACATCCACATCCGAAGCATTCACGCTCCTGCCGATCCCGTCCCAGACCGCACCAGTGGCGATCGCCGGCCCGATCGACGGGTACAACGCCACCGGCGGCACCCGCGTGCACGGCATCGCCAGCCCCGGCGCAACCGTGAAGGTCAGCTCCCAGTGGGGCACCCTCACCACCGTCACCGCCAACAACAACGGCGTCTGGGAGTTCTACCGCGGCTTCGGACCCAACATCACCTACACCCTCACCGCGGAACAAACCCGCACCGACAACACCACCTCCACCTCCGCCCCCTTCACCCTCACCCCCAAGCAGTAACACCCACGGACACGGAGACGCCCTCGCGCGATGAGCCGAGGGCGTCTCCGTTGTCCCATATGCTGTCGTGTGATATATTTATGCCAATCAACCCGATCTGCAGCACTCGACCCCGGGAGCCCCCGTGACCCTTCTGGACTTCTTGCACCTCTGCCAGCGCTCCTGGCGAAGTCTCGTACTGATCGCCGCCGTCGGCCTCGCCGGCGGGATCGCCGCGACGATCTTCGTCGCCCCGCTCTACCAGGCACAGTCGCAGCTCTTCGTCTCGGTTCGTGCCAGCGGGGACGACACTTCGCAGGTCGTCCAGGGGAACAGTGCCGCGCAGCAGAAGGTGACGTCCTACGTCGAGGTCGTCCGGAGTGCGAGCGTGCTCCAACCCGTGATCGACGAGCTCGGCCTGGACACGGACGTCGAGTCCCTCGCTGAACGGGTCTCCGCCACCTCGCCGGCGAACAGCGTCCTGATCGACGTGTCCGTCCTCGACGAGCAGCCGAAGGACGCGCAACGCATCGCAGCCGCTGTCTCCGAGAGCCTGGCGCACGTCGTCACCGCCGAGCTGGAGCGCTCGACAGAAGGCGGCCCCTCGCTCGTCGGCATCAAGATGATCCAGCCGCCCGCGCTCCCCACGACGGCGGCCTCGCCGAGCCTCGTGAAGAACCTCGCGCTCGGCGTGGTCGGGGCGCTTGCCCTGGGCGTCGCCTTCGTGCTCCTGCGCCACCTGCTGGACAACAAGGTCCGGTCGCGAGCCGACGTCGAATCGGTGACGCCCACGCCGATCCTCGGGGACATCGCGCTCGACGCGACGGCCAAGACGTCGGCGCTGATCGTCCACTCCGACCCCCGCAACCCCGGCGCGGAGGCATTCCGCGCGCTGCGCACGAACGTCCAGTTCGTCGACCTGGGCGGCACGCGACGGGCATTCACGGTCACCTCGGCGCTGCCGTCGGAAGGCAAGTCGACGACCGCCGCCAACCTGGCCCTCGCACTCGCGGAGACCGGAACACGCGTCGCGCTCGTGGACGCCGACCTCCGGCGACCACGCATCGCCGAGATGCTCGGTGTCGAGGGAGCCGTCGGGCTCACCGACCTGCTCATCGGTCGCGCCGAACTCGACGACGTGCTGGTGCCCTGGGGTCGCGGCGAACTCCGAGTGCTCCCGTCCGGCAGCATCCCGCCGAACCCGAGCGAGCTCCTCGCGAGCGAGGCGATGCTCCAGCTGGTCGAGGTGCTGACCCGCGACTACGACGCCGTCATCATCGACGCGCCCCCGCTGCTGCCGGTCACGGATGCCGCGATCCTCAGCCGCCTCACCGATGGCGCGCTCGTCGTCTCGGCAGCGGGCCGAGCCACCCGCCCACAGCTCCGGAGCGCGCTCGAGACCCTCGAGAACATCGGGGGCCGGGCGATGGGGATCGTCCTGACGATGCGCCGACGAGAACACCACTCCGCTGCCACCTACTACAGGTACTCGAGCGACGAGAAGGGCAGCGCGACGGTCACGCCCGACCACGGCCGTCGCGCCGCCGACGAACCAGCGTGACCGACCATCCGTCGAACACTGCTCGTGATCCCGACCACCATCCGAACCGAACACCCTGGAGGAAACCATGACCCCCACCGCTCCCCTGAAGGCACTCGCCGTCGTCTGCCTCGGAGCAGCCGCCGCACTCACGCTCGCCGGTTGCTCGACGGCCGATGACGACAAGGCGTCTGCGAAGCCCAGCGCCAGCGCGACCGCTGAGACCGTCGACTACGGCAAGTGCATCGATGGACAGCTGACGGTCCTCGCGTCGCAGGCCGCCGCCGGCAAGACCGTCGAGGTCGCCGACTGCGCATCCATCGCCATCGTCGACGCCCCGAAGAAGGGCGTGACGTTCACGGTCGGGACCACCGACAAGCTCGTCATCGAGGGCAGCAAGCTCACCGTGAAGGTCCAGTCCGCCAAGTCGATCATCGTCCCGGGCAGTGGCAACTCGATCACCCACGGCGGTGAGTCGGCGGTCGAGGACCTCGGCAGTGACAACACCGTGACGAAGGGCTGACCGCAGCACCCGAACACCAGGAGGCCGTCCACGATCGTGGGCGGCCTCCGCCGTTCCACGGGCAGCGATCAGGGCGCGGATCGGTATCGTCAAGAGGTGCAATGGAGTCACCTGAACTGGCCGAGTCCCGGTTACGCCTCGATCGAGGACGTCCCCGGTTACCAGGAGCACCTCGCGCGCCTGGTCTCCGACGCGCCGCCGTCGGTCGCGGCCCTCGCGTCCGTCGCCTGGGACGGAGCGCGCTTCGAGTCGTGGGAGATGACGGACCGGCGTGTGTCGTTCGCGGTGATCGTCCGCAACGATGAAGTACTCGACACCGAACACGGATTGTGGCGACGCTGGAACCACGCTCGGATCTCGCTCCGCCTGACGGGTGCCTCGGCCAGCCCGGCGGCGTCCGGACCGCTGGACCTGTTGGGTGGTGACGTCCACGTCGTCCGCGGTGAGATCGGCCACGTCGGGGATTCGCTCTGGGAACTCCGACTCCTCGTCTCACCAACGGGTGAACTCGCGATGTCGTTCGCAGAACTCTCGCTCACGGTCGACCCGGTGGACGAGACCGTGTGGTCCGGGCTCGAGGAACGTCCCACCCACGGCTGGCGCGGGCCCTTCGCCGACGGCTGGGTCGACTGGGCGACGCCGGCGGTCCGCGCAGCTGCCCTCGGCGACATCGGCGGGCTGTCGCTCGCACTCGAGGGCTTCAGCGCCGAGCGTGAGGACCACGACGCACTCGATCCCCGGTGGGGCTTCGCACCCCTCCACGCCGCTGCATGGTTCGACCAGATCGCCACCGCGGAGGTGCTCGTCGACCGGGGTGCTCGAGTCGACCTGCCCGACACCGAAGGGCGCACCGCGCTCGAGATCGCGGTCCTCAGGGGCGCGAGACGCATCAGCGCACTCCTCGGCACCCAGCACACGGGGGAAGGGGAGAACGTCAGTTCATCCCCAGAAATCTGAAATACTTTGTGCTGACACGGGGGGTGTGACAGGTTCGCATGGTCGCCCGTCCACCAGCACCGAGGAACCACCATGACGATCAACACCTACCGGGGCGTCCAGGCACTCCGCTTCATCAGTGCGCTGGTCGTCGTGGCCTTCCACGCCTGCTACTGGTTCAACCGCGACTCCGGGTCGAGCGGTGCGGCCCCGGAGATCAAGCTCATTGGCGATCTCTGCGTCTGGACCTTCTTCCTCATCAGCGGGTTCGTCGTCGTCCACGTCGTGGACTCGGGTCGCGAGCCCGACTGGTCGACCTTCGCGCTGCGCCGTGCGATCCGCATCCTCCCCCTGGCGTGGATCATGACGGGCATCAAGGTCGCGGCGGCGCTGCTCGCTCCCCGTGCCATGTTCGACGGCGACATCACCCCCACCCGGATCATCGCATCGCTCCTCCTCGTGCCGTCACGGGACTCCTCGGGCGACTTCCGTGCGCTGTGGGGTGTGGAGTGGACGCTCATCTTCGAAGCCGCGTTCTACCTCCTGGTGACGCTGGCGATCGCGGTCCGGGTCGACCCGCTCCGACTCGTGACACCCGTCTTGATCGTCGTCGCGGTCCTGTCCATCTGGCGACCCGAAGGAGGCAGCGTGCTCTGGTTCTACGCCGACCCCGTGGTCCTCTTCCTCGCTGCCGGGATGTGGATCGGTCGCGCGGCGCGGACCGGACGGATCCGGCCGGCGGTTCTCGCAACGCTGCTCTGCACGGCCTTGTACGGCGTCATCGAGATGGTCCGGCAGGAGTCGTCACCGGTCTTGGCAGTCGTGGTGTTCGGCGCCCTGACGGCCAGCTTCGGCCTCCTCATCGCCTCCGAGCGCCGGCTCGGCGGCCGCATCCCGACTTGGCTGGTCATCGCCGGCAACTCGGCCTTCGCGCTCTACCTGACCCATCCGCTGGTCGCGCAAGCGCTCCCGCGGCTCATGGGAGCGTCGGGCGTGACCGAGATCCACTGGGCACCAGTGGTGTTGATCTCCGTGGTGGTGTCCGTCGTCCTGGGTTGGGCAGTCCACCGATGGGTCGACACCCCGATGGGACGGTTCCTGCGACGTCGCTTGATCGGGCACCGGCCGGTGGCCGATCAAGCGACGTCCAAGCAGGACTCCCCCGCGATCCGAGGATCGGGGAGCCGTTGACGCAGTCCTACGCCAGGGGCTGGACGGCAGCGACGTCGAGGGCGTTCGCCTGGGCCACCCCGCCGTACCAGCGGGCCGAGTCCTTCGGCGTGCGCTCGAAGGTCTCCGGGTCCCACGACACCAGGCCGAAGGTCGGACGGAAGCCGGACGCCCACTCGTAGTTGTCCAGGAGTGACCAGTGCTGGTACCCGAGGACCTCGATGCCGTCCTCGATGCAGCGGTGGATCCGCTCGAGAGCACCCTGCGTGTAGGCCTGGCGACGGGTGTCGTCCGCGGTGGCGATGCCGTTCTCGGTGATCATCAGCGGGACGCCGCCGGACAGCTCCCACGCGCTGCGCAGCCCGTCGGCCGAGGCCTCCGGGTAGAACTCCCAGCCGGTGAGGGTCGTCTCGACGTCGTCCGCCACGGGCAACGGGCCGGAAGCGCCGATGAAGGTCCGGGTGTACGCCTGCACGCCGAGGAAGTCGTCGCCAGCGGCGTTCTCGAGGTACCAGTCGTCGCGCGGGTACCCGTACTCGCGGAGCATCGCGTCCGCGCCGGGCTCACCGTTGGACTTGAACGCCTGCGTCGCGACGGTCCAGCCGCTCTGGATGCCACCCACCTGGGAGAGCACCTCCCGCGAACGCTTGTGGGACTCGAGCAGGGCGTCGGCCACGCCCAGGTCCGGGTTCGGCAAGCCGTAGGCCACCAGGTTCGACGCGTCCTCGCCGCCGGCGAGCATCGCCGCGATGTTCGGCTCGTTGATCGTGCAGACGTACCGGACACCGTCGGACACCACCGGGAGCGCGGCTTCGGTGTAGCGGGCGAACAGGTCGGCCGCGTCGGGTGCGCGCCAGAAGCCGTCACGTTCGAACCAGCGGGGCACCGTGAAGTGCATGAGCGTGACGATCGGCTCGATGCCGAACTCGTGGCAGGCGTCGACCATGCGCCGGTAGTGGTCGACCTCGGCACGGCTGACGAACCCGCGCTCCGGCTCGATGCGCGCCCACTCGATGCTGAACCGGTACGAGTTCAGGCCGAGCTCGGCGGCGATCCGGATGTCCTCGCGGTAGCGGTGGTAGCTGTCCGCGGCGTCGCCGGACGGCTCGACGATGGTGGTGTCCGGCTCGTGCTCGTGCACCCACCAGTTCGAGTTGATGTTGTTGCCCTCGATCTGGTGCGCGGCGGTGGCGGCGCCCCAGAGGAAGCCCTTCGGGAAGTCGAGCGTGCTGATGACGGGGTCCTTTCAGTGGGCGTTCATGAACGCATCGAAGACGGCGACGGTCCCGAGCGGGTTCTCGATCTGGGGACCGTGGTAGCTCTCGGCGATCACCTCGTACGACGCACCGAGACGCGAGGCCATGTCCGCCTGCCACGGGATCGGCCAGGCGCCGTCCCAGACGCCGTGCGCGACGAGCACCGGCAGTCCGGTCGCGCGGAGTTCCTCGGTGGTGTCGGCACGGTCCTCGAGGATCGCTGCGCCGCCGAGCACGCTGAGGACGCTCGTGTGGTCGAAGCGCTCGCGGACCATCCGGGCGTCGTCGGGCAGCTCGGCGTCGGGGCGGCCGGCCCAGAGCGGGTTCTGCGCGTCGAACAGCGCGCGGTTGGAGCACGTGTCGGCGACGATCGTCTTCTCTGCTGCCTTGCGGTACGACCAGCCGTGCGGGCCGGAGCAGAACATCGTCACGTTGCGGAACGACGTCGGCGAGGCGATCGCTGCGGCGCGGACGATCACGCCGCCGAGCGAGTGACCGACGAGGTGGACCGGAGCGCCGTCGTCGAGCAGTCCGGCGACGCGGACGACGTCGGCGGCCTCCTGCTCGAGCGTGTACGCCGTGCGGTCGTCGGGCGAGACCGAGTCGGCCTGTCCACGGCGGCTGATCGCCACCGCCGACCACCCGGCGTCGCGGAGGAGCGGCAGGAACGTGCGCCAGTCCTCCTTCGAGCCGGTGTACCCGGGGACGATGAGCACGACACCCTTCGACACCCCGGACGGCACGATCCGGTAGGCCGTGAGGCGGCCGATCGGCAGGTCGATCCCGACGACGTCGACACCGTCCGGCGTCGGCAGGTGGCCGAACGCCGGCACCGCCGGGAAGTCGTGCAGCGTCGTCACAGCCGGCCCTCCGCGAGGGCGCGACGGGGGTTCGGCACGGCGTCGAGCAGGGCGATCGTGTACGGGTCCTGCGGGTTCTGCAGCACCTCGGCCGTGCGTCCCCGCTCGACCACGGCACCCTCGTGGAGCACCATGATGTCGTCGGTGATGAGCCGCGCGCTGAGCAGGTCGTGCGTGATGTAGAGGAGCGAGACGCCCCACTGTTCGCGCAGGTCCTCGAGCAGGGCGAGCACGCCGGCGCGCAACGTCACGTCGAGCATCGAGACCGGCTCGTCGGCGATGATCACCTGCGGGTCGGACGCGAGCGCGCGGGCGATGACGACGCGCTGCCGCTGCCCACCGGACAGCTGGTGCGGGAGCTTCTGCGCGAACTGCTCGACCGGGGTCAGGCCCACGGTCTCGAGGAGCTCGAGCACGCGGCGTCGGGCGTCCTGCCCCTTCAGGTCCGTGTAGTTCGCGATCGGGCGGGACAGCGTGTACTCCACGGTGTGCAGCGGGTTGAGCGCCGCGTACGGGTCCTGGAACACCATCTGCACCTCGGACCGGAGGTCCCGCAGGCCGCGCTTGCCCAGGCGCGCGACGTCGAGGTCACCGAACCGGACGGTGCCGGTCGTCGGCTTCTCGACCCCGGTCAGGAGCTTCGCGATGGTCGACTTGCCCGAACCGGACTGGCCGACCAGGGCGAGCGACTGCCCCGGCTCGAGGGTGAACGACACGTCGCGCACCGCCTGCACCGGCTGCTCGCCGCGGCGCGGAGCCGGGTAGGTCTTCACGATGTTCGAGACGACGATCGGGTTCTTCGCCGCCGAGCGCTCACGCGACCCGACGGTGCTGAACGACGACGTGGCCTCCTGCCGCTTCTCGCCGGACGTCGCGCGCTGCGACCGGTCCGGGAACCCGGGCAGGGACACGATCTCGGCCCGCGGGTCGGCGTAGTGCGACAAGAGCATCTGCGTGTACTCGTCCTGCGGGTTGCGCAGGAGCTCCTTCGAGCCGCCGTCCTCGACGATGCGGCCCTCGTGCATGACGAGCACGCGCTCGGTGGCCTCGAGCACGATGCCGAGGTCGTGGCTGATCAGGATCGCCGTGAAGCCCTCGGCCTGCTGCAGCTCGATGATCGTGTCCATGACGGCGTGCTGGACGAGCACGTCGAGTGCCGTGGTCGGCTCGTCGAACACCATGAGCTGCGGTTCGAGCGACAGGGCCAGGGCGATCGAGACACGCTGCCGCATGCCGCCGGAGAGCTCCCCCGGGAACCGGGCGAGCATCGACGTCGGCAGCTTCACCTTCTCGATGAGCTCCTTCATCCGGGCGTCCCAGCGATCGCGCGACACGTGGCCGTGCGCCTTGAAGATGTCGATGAAGTGGTTCCGCACGGTGCGCACCGGGTTGAGCGCGTTCATGCCGGACTGCAGCACCATCGCGAAGCCGCCCTGGCGCTGCTGCCGGAGCGCTTCCTCGTCGAGGTCACGGATGTCGTGACCGTTGAAGACGATGCTGCCGCCGTTCGTCCGCGCCGGCGGCTTCTGCAGACGCGTCAGCGCGTAGCCGAGCGTCGACTTGCCCGAACCGGACTCGCCCACCAGGCCGACGAACTCGCCCTTCCGCAAGCTGAACGACACGTGGTCGACCGCCTGCACGGCCGTCTGGCCGGCCGATTCGTACACGACCGACAGGTCGCGGACGTCCAGCAGGACGCCCTGGGCGTCACCACCGTCGGACGGGAGGCCCGTGGCGGCGCCGTCCCGCGCCTCCAGGCCGTCTGCTGGTTGCGTCGTACGCGAGCCGCTCATGCGGTCGCCTCCTTGCGCTTCGGGCGCGCGCCTTCGCGCAGCCGCGGGTTGGACACGGCGTCGACGCCGAAGTTGATCAGGGTGAGGCTCATCGCGAGCAGCGCGATGCAGAGGCCGGGGGCGAAGAGCAGGATCCACTGGCCGGTGAGCAGCGCGTTGGAGTTCTGCGCCCAGTAGAGGATCGTGCCCCAGCTGACGATCGACGAGTCGCCGAGCCCGAGGAACTCGAGGCCCGCCTCGGCCAGGATCGCGCTCGTGGCCGCTCCGAAGAACGAGCCGACGATGAGCGAGGTCATGTTCGGCAGGATCTCGCGGAACACGATGCGGGTCGCACCGTCGCCGGAGAACTGCGCGGCCGTCACGAAGTCGCGACCGCGCAGGGACTGCGTCTGGCTGCGCAGGACGCGTGCGCCCCAGGCCCAGCCGGTGACCACGATCACCGCGATGATGACCGCGATGCCGCCGTTCTGCAGGTACGCCGCGATGACGATCATCAGGGGCAGGCCCGGGATGACCAGGAACAGGTTCACGATGAAGCCGATGACCTCCCCGATCCACCCGCGGACGTAGCCCCAGCTGAGGCCGATCGCGACGGCGACGAGCGTCGACAGGATGCCGGCGACGGCACCCACCATCACGGAGATCCGTGCGCCGTAGATGATCTGGGACAGGACGTCCTCGCCGGCGGCGGTGGTGCCCATCCAGTGGTCGGCGGTCGCGTCGGCGGACCGGGCGAAGCCGTTCTGGCTGGCACCGTACGGAGCCAGGAGCGGCGCGAAGATCGCGACCAGCACGAACACCGCGAGGATGATGATGCCGATCCGGGCCTTCGAATTCGACCAGACGACGCCGAACTGGCGGGCGATGCTCTTCCACTTGGAAGGTGCCTGTTGTTCGTCGGTGTCCTGGGTCCGTACAGCGACAGTGGCGTTGTTGGTCATCGGCGCGTCCTCGGGTCCAGGACGCCGTACATGACGTCCACGATGAAGTTGGCGATGAGCACCGACACGGTGATCATCAGGAAGAGGGCCTGCATCAGCGGGTAGTCCTGCCCGATGACGGCGTTGAACAGCAGGTAGCCGATGCCGGGGTAGCCGAAGACCTGCTCGACCAGCACCGAACCACCGACCACGCCACCGAGTGCCAGACCGAAGCCGGTCAGGTTCGGCAGGATCGCGTTCCGCGCCGCGTACCGGACGGCCACGGTGCGGCCGCGCAGACCGTTCGCCTCGGCGAAGGTCACGTAGTCGTCACCGAGCGTGTTGATCATCGCGTTGCGCATGCCGATGATCCAGCCGCCGAGGCTCGTCACCAGGATCGTCACCGCCGGCAGCACCGCGTGCTGCAGGGCATCGGCCGCGAACGCTCCGTTGAGCCCCGGGGTGGTGGTCGCCGAGTAGGCACCCGTGGTCGGGAACCAGTGCAGCACGTAACCGAGGAAGAACAGCAGGAGCAGGGCGGTCCAGAAGTACGGGAACGTCGACATGAACGACCCCGACAGCGTCGGGAGCGAGTCCAGCCAGGTGCCGCGCTTCCACGCCGCCGCGACGCCGATCAGGGTGCCGAGGACGAACGCGAGGATCGTCACGACGCCGACCAGGATGAGCGTGTACGGCAGGGCCTTCGACACGAGGTCGCCGACCGGCTGCGGGTAGAACGTGTAGCTCACCCCGAAGTCGAGCGTGACGACCTGGTGCAGGTAGTTGACGTACTGGTCCCACAGGTTGCCCGTGGGGACGCCGAGCTGGGCCTCGATGGCCTTCTTGGTGGCTTCGGTGACGGGGCCGTTCTGGCTGAGCTTCGCCAGCGCGGCGTCCGACGGGCTGCCCGGCATGAGGCGCGGGAGCACGAAGTTCAGCGTGACCGCGGCCCAGAGGGTCAGGACGAAGAGGACGAGTTTCTGGAGGATGTACTTCACTTCTGGTCCTCTTGCTGCTTCAGGATCTCCTGGCCGGCTGCGCTGTCCCGGAGCCGGAGCTTCGAGAAGATGAGCAGCGGTGCGGAGTCGTAGTTCTGCGGGGCCATGTACGGGTCCTCGGCGCTGGGCCAACCGACGAACTTGCCGGTGTTGAACAGCCCCCAGAGCCCGCCGTAGTACATGCCGATCACGGGCAGCTCGTCGTACACGATCTCCTGCAGCTGGTTCAGGATCTCCTGCTGCTTCGCGGTGTCCGTCGTCGCCTTGTACTCGTCGAGGAGCTTCTGGGTGTCGGCGTTCTTGTAGCGCTCGTAGTTGTTCACCGTCGACTTGCCGACCGGCTGGTAGAAGTCGCTGCTGAGCAGGGAGTTGAACGCCTGGTAGACGTCACCGTTGCCCATGCCGCCCATCGCCATGTCGAACGTGCCGTTGTTGATGTTCTGCTGGTACCCGGCGGGCTGCGGTGCCTGGATCGTCACCTTCACGCCGATGGCCGTCAGGTCGCGACGGACCTCCTGCGCGGCGCGGAGCCAGTCCGAGTAGCCGTTCGCGGTCATGATGGTGATGGACAGCTGCTTGCCGTCCTTCATGATCTTCCCGCCCTGCTCGGTCCAGCCGGACTTCGCGAACGCGGCCTTCGCAGCGTCGACGTCCTGCGTGATCATGCCCTGGTCCGGGATGTCCGGGTTGAGGTACTTCTCCTGGTTCGGCAGGATCAGGCCGGTCTGGCCCGCTGCTGCCAGGTTGCCCTCGGACGCGGTCTCGGCGATGTCGTCACGGTTCAGCGCGAGCGAGATGCCCTTGCGGACGTTGACGTCGTTGTACGGGGCCTTTGTCAGGTTCGGGATGAGGCCGATCACGCCACCGGCCGGGAACCACCACTGGTTCGTCTTCGACGCGGCGCCCCAGGTGCCCTTGACGTCGGAGATGAACGAGTACGCCCAGTCGTAGCCGCGGGTGACGGTGTCGAGCTGCGTGTTCGTCGCCGGCAGGATGAGGTGCTTGATGGCGATCTTGTCGGCCTGCCAGTACGTCGGGTTCTTGTCCATCGAGTACTGCTGGTCGGTGTAGTTGCCGAGCACGAACGGACCGGTGCCGACCGGGTTCGGGTCCCGCCAGGTGGTCGGGTCCTTCACGCCGCCCCAGTGCTGCTCACCGAGGATGTACGTCGCGCCGATGATGTTCAGGCTGGGCACGTCGTCGCTCTTGAGGTGGAAGACGACGTGGTCGCCGTCCACCTCGATGCTCTTGATGTGCTGCCAGGCGCCCTTGACGTCCATCGCCGGGAACTTCTTCAGCAGGTCGAACGTGAAGACGACGTCCTTCGCCGAGAACGGCGAGCCGTCGGACCACTCGACGCCCTGGCGGATCGTCATGTCGATCGTGCTGGCGTCCGGCTGGCTCCACTTGCTGGCGAGCCAGGGGGTGCCCTTGCCGTCGAGGGGGTTGATCTCGATGAGCGGCTCGTACATCCACTTGGAGGCCGTGCGGGCGTTCGCGATGTACGGGTTGAAGTTGCGGTCGAACAGCGGGTTGCCGTGGTCCGCGTTGATGAGCATCGTGTCCTTGCCGATCGTGGGATCGGGTTCGGACCGGACCTGGATGCTGCAGCCGGTGGCCATCAGGGCCACGGCCGCGAGCCCGGCGATCGCCGCGACGAGGCGTCCGCGTCGTCGGGTGCTGCCGGGGCGCGTTCCGGGAGCGCGGGTCCCGGGGTCGCGCTTGCCGCGCGTGCGCTGTGGGGGAAGCGTCATTGCTCGGTCGACCTCCGTGTCGAATCGGTACTGCGCCAATGTATGCGCTTACATCGCGTCGCGCAACACCGGGGTTCCGTGCCGGGGTGGTACGCAGCTGCGGGCGGCGGCAGCGAGGGTCGGAGCGAGGGTCGCAGCGAGGGTCGCTGCGCACGGTGCGCGTTCCGTCACCGGGTGCGAGGCTGCCCGCTCCGTGCGCGGTTACAGGCCCGCACCGGGCGGTCAACGTCGCACGGGATGAGCAACGCCGCACGGTGCGGACGCACCGCCGCACCGCTCGCCGCGCCACGCGCCGCGCCACGCGCCGCGCCACGCGCCGCGCCATGCGCCGCACCGCGCGTCACAGCGCCGGCGGGCAGCTCTCGCGCAGCAGCACCTCGACCGGCAGGCGGACGGCGCGCGGCGGTCCCTCGCGGCGGTCCAGCCGGTCGACGATCGCCCGCACCGCTGCACGCCCGAGCTCCCCCATCGGCTGGTGCACGGTGGTGAGCCGGGGCGACGAGAAGCGCCCGGCGTCGATGCCGTCGAACCCGGTGACGACGACGTCCTCGGGCACGCGCAGGCCCCGGGCGGTGGCGGCGTCGAGCACCCCGAGCGCCGACTGGTCGTTCGAGCACACGATGGCCCTGGGCACCTCGTCCGCCAGCAGCGTCGCCGCCAGCTCCCGCGCTCGCGCCCGGCCGAAGTCACCGTGCACCACCCGGACCGACGACGCCGGCACCCCGTGGTCCGCCAGCGCCGACCGGAAGCCCGTCGAGCGCTCCATGTCGTCCGGCGAGTCGATCGGGCCTGCGACGTACGCGAGCGACCGGATGCCGAGGCGCCCGATCACGTGCGACGCGAGCGTCCGCATGCCAGCGCTGTTGTCCACGCTCACGGAGTCGAACCCGTGCGACCGCCGGTCGTCGGCGAGCACCACGACCGGGATCCGACGCGCGACGTGCTCGAGCAGGTCGTCCGGCACGGTCTGTGCGAGCACGGCGAGGCCGTCCACCCGGCCGGCGACGTCGTTGA
The DNA here is from genome assembly GCF_015350945.1 of Curtobacterium sp. VKM Ac-2884. Classification (NCBI taxonomy): domain Bacteria; kingdom Bacillati; phylum Actinomycetota; class Actinomycetes; order Micrococcales; family Microbacteriaceae; genus Curtobacterium; species Curtobacterium sp. VKM Ac-2884. The sequence continues at coordinate 126,820 of NZ_JADKSA010000005.1, read as the reverse complement.
CGATCACGTCGCGCGAGGACCCCCGACCGGCGGCGACCATGAGCGCGAGTCCGCGCTGCCAGGCCTCGGTCTCGGCGCCGCGCAGGACCTCGTCGAAGTACAGGTTCGAGGAGAACGGCTGCGTCACGTGGCGGCGGTCGTCGACCACGCGGACGCCCCCGTCGGTGACCAGGTCCGGCCGTTCGTCGGGCACCACGTCGAACCCGGGCAGCAGCAGTCCGACGACGCCGGTGCGCTTGCCGGCGAGGGCTCGGGCGTTGCCGGAGGGGACGTAGCCGAGGCTGCGGATCGCCGCCTGGACGCGGTCCCGGGTGCCCTCGCGGACGGCGTCCGGCGTGCGGAGCACGCGCGAGACGGTCGCGATCGAGACGTTCGCGGCACTGGCCACGTCGTAGACCGTGGGAGGTGCGGTACGTGGTGCAGCCAAGCCGTGCCTCCCGTCCGACGTCCGCTGGTGCGCACCGGGGCGGCGCGGCCGCACCATCCTAGGCACGGTCCGTGACGGCACTTCTCCACATGTGCCGAAAGCCCTTGCGGCGGCCGGAGCGACCGCGCGACACTGTCACGACCTCAGTACGTCCCGTGAGGAAGCGCACCGGCGGGCAGGATGCCCGCGAACACCACGATGCCCACACGCAGGGGAAGGACACCGACATGTCACAGGCGACACGATCCGGAAGCAAGCTGGCGAACCGCGCGAGCCACGACGAGGCCGAGGTGCGCGACGCGCTGCTCGAGCGCACCGACGGCGATGGTTCGACGTTCGACCAGCTCGACGCGACGAAGGAACGCGCGGACCGCCCGTAGCGGCTCACGTCCGGCGTCGACCGGGCGACGGCCAGGAGGCGCGACCCGGCAGCTGCTGTCGGGTCGCGTTTCCGGGCGGTCGCGTCCAGGGCTCTGCTCGCGTCACGGCGGACCGATCACGCGCCGCGCGTCCCGCCAGGCCCGCGGTTCGGGCTCCGTCCGGTCACGCGGTTCACGTCAGCGCTCGGTGGCCCCGACGATCGTCATGCCCGCGCCGCGCAGTCGGCGGCGCTCCTGTGCGATCCAACTGAGCAGCCGGTCGTTCGTCCCGGCGACGTGCGCTGCGACGAGCCCGGCCGCACGGTCGGCGTCACCGTCGCGCACGGCGTCGATGATGGCGCTGTGCTCGTCCCACGCGGCGTCGCGGGCCTCGGGCGTGCGCACCTCGATCCACCGGGTCCGCTCGAGACGGGTCAGGGCATCGGCGATAGCGTCGGTGATGAACCGGTTGCCGCCGAGCGCCGCCAGGTCGAGGTGGAACGTCGAGCCCATCCGGATGCCGGCCTGCTGGTCGGGTGTCGGGCGCAGTGCGTCGAGGTGCCCGCGGACCTCGGCGAGCTGTTCGGCGCTCGCCCGCTCGACCGCGAGTCGGGTGGCGGCGGGTTCGAGCACGCCGCGGAGTTCAGCGAGCGAGGCGATCTCGTCGAGGTCGATCGGGGTGACCGTCCACGAGCGCCCCTCGTGCAGGATGAGGCCCTCGCGCTCGAGCCGCGACAGTGCGGCACGGACGGGGGTCCGCGAGGCGTGGAACCGCGCCTCGAGACCGCGCTCCGAGATGCGCTCGCCCGGCGCGATGTCGAGCGTCAGGATCGCGGCACGCAGGTTGTCGTAGAGCTGGGCCGTCTGCGACACCGGGGTTGCATCGGTCGTGTCGGTCACGGCCAACAACTCTAGCGGGGACACCGTCGGAATGGTATACCGTTGTGGTATACCAATTGCTTCCGACATGAAACGATGCGAGCCACCACGATGACCGCGACCGCCGCACCCCCGACGACCACCACGATCGGCCGCCGAGCGTGGACGATGCTCGCGCTCGGGGTCGCCGCGCAGGCCGCCGGGACCCTCGTGGTGACGGCTCCCGCTCTGCTCATCCCGTACCTGCACGCGAACGGTACGTCGCTGACCATGGCGGGCGTCCTCGCGGCGGCGCCGACGTTCGGCATGGTCCTGACGCTCATCGCCTGGGGCGCGATCACCGACCGGATCGGCGAACGGATCGTGATCGCCGGTGGACTCGTGCTGACGACCCTCGCGGTGGTCGGGGCCTGGCTCGCCGCGGGCGACCCGGTCCTGCTCGGGCTGGCGTTCCTGCTGGGCGGCATGACGAGCGCGTCGACGAACGCCGCGAGCGGCCGGGTCGTCGTCGGGTGGTTCCCGAAAGAGCGGCGCGGGCTCGCGATGGGCATCCGGCAGATGTCGCAGCCGCTCGGGGTGACGCTCGCGGCGGTCACGGTCCCGCAACTCGCCGAGGGGTCCGGGATCCGCGCGGCCCTCGTCCTGCCGATCGTCCTCTGCGCCGTGCTCGCGGTGCTCTGCGCCGTCGGCATCCAGAACCCGCCCAGGCCGGCCCGGCACACCGCACCGGCCGAGGCGACGGCGAACCCGTACCGAGCGAGCGGCTTCCTCTGGCGGATCCACGCGGTGTCGATCCTGCTCGTGGTGCCGCAGTTCACCCTGTCGACCTACGGGCTGGTGTGGCTCGTCGGACTGGGCTGGTCGACGGCCGCGGCGGGGTTGCTCGTCGGGGCGTCGCAGTTCGTCGGGGCGATCGGGCGGATCCTGGTCGGGGTGTGGAGCGACCGGGCCGGCTCACGCGTCGGGCCGCTGCGGATCGTCGTCGTGAGCGCCGCCGTCGTGATGGGGCTGCTCGCGCTCGTCGACGTCACGCACCTGGCTGCCGGAGCCGTGTTCCTGGTCATCGCGACGAGCGTCACCGTGGCGGACAACGGGCTGGCCTACACGTCGGTCGCCGAGGCGGCCGGGCCGTTCTGGTCCGGTCGGGCCCTCGGCACGCAGAACACCGGGCAGTTCATCGCGGCGAGCGCCGTCGGTCCGGGCATCGGCGCCCTGGTGACGGCGCTCGGGTTCGCGGCGTCGTTCGGCATCGTGGCCGCCCTGCCGCTGCTGGCCCTGCCGCTGGTCCCGCGCGCGGACCGGTCGCACGACTGACCCGAGCGGTGTCGGGCCGCCGGGTCCCACGACTGACCCGCGCGGTGTGGGGCCGCCGAGGTTCCACGACTGACCCGTGCGGTGTGGGGCCGCCGAGGTTCCACGACATGCCGCCCGCGGTTCGCCGAGGTTCCAGCGAGCGGCGGCGCGAGCCCCGAGATGCCGAGATTTCGGAACCTCGGGGCGCGCGCTCCCGGGGCGGGGGGGGGGGGCGCCGGGCCGGGGGGCGGGAGAGAACGGCCGCTAGGCGGGGACGACCGGACCGACGGGCCAGCGCAGCAGCGCGGCGGCGGGAGCGCCACCGGGCAGCGACGCGGCGTTGACGAGCACGAGCTCGGCGTCGGTCAGTACCGCGGCCCGCACCATCGCGCACACCGCCGGCACCGCTCCGATGACCGGCGTCCCCGCGGCCTGCTCCGGTGCGGTGGCGACCCACGGCGCCCCGGCGAGCGCGAGCAGCGTCCGGTCGCCGATGGCCACGGCGTCGAGGGCGACGGTCGCGCCCTGCGCCTGCTGCAGCGCCTCGACGACGGGTCCGAGGCCGGTGACGACCTGGTTGTCGCCACGGCCGACGTGCGTGCGGAGCGAGTCCTCGAGGTCGTGCCGGCGGGTGGCGACGACGCGGGCGAGTGCGGTCTCGACGTGCTCGACGAACGCCTGCTTCGAGCCGGCGTCGGCTCGCGGGTCGCCCGGGAACACCGAGACGAGTGCACGGGTCTCGGACGAGAGTGCCTTCACCAGCAGCTCGCGCGCGGTGACGTCACCGGCGACGACGACGAGTCCGGGCCGGATCGTCCGCACGGCCTCGTCGACGGCGGCAGCGGTCTCCGACGAGTTCTGCTTCCAGATCTCCTCGGTGTGCTGCTGCCAGTGCGGCTGCTTCCACCCGGTGCCGGCCTTGGCGTAGTGCAGGGTGTCGTTCCGTCCGGCCACCTGCTGTTCGGACGCGTCGGCTGCGATCGGGGCGTGCCCGAGGCGGTAGGCGCGGAAGGCCCCGCCCTCCTTGCCGGCGTGGACCACCAGGAACGGCAGGTCGACGGGACGGTGGGCGACGAGCGGCACCAGGTCCGGCACGGCCCCGACGCCGACGGACTCCGATCCGTGCAGCGGCCCGGGCAGGATCTCGCTCAGCACGACCTCGCCGTCGTGCACGAGCACGTACCGGGTGACGGGCGAGTGGACGCCGGGCTCCTGCTCGAACTCGGTGGCGACGGCGTCGACGACCTCGTCGGACGCACCCTGTGCCCGGAGCCCCTCCTCGACACCGCGGAGCTTGAGCGCCGCCTGTCGTCGGGGATCCTCGACGTTGCCGGAGACGTCGGCGTAGGCCCAGGCCCAGGTGCCGCCGCCCTCCAGTCGCTCTCCCAGGATCCGGTGCAGTTCGCTCGTCGCGTTGGTCGACGTCATGGCAGCTCCTCTCGGACGGTTGCCGGAGCCGATGAGCCCCGGCGCTCTCACGTGCGACCACACTTCACCTCGCCGCCACCGGGCGTCCACAGTCGGGAGCGAACACCCAGGCGCGAATCTGCAACGACGCTCGGTTTTGTGGTTGGCTGACCTGGACCCCGAATCGACGACGAACCGGAGTGCGGCAATGACGCCACGACCACGACCCATCTCCAGACGACAACTCCTGGGCTTCGGCATCGGCACGGCGGCGGCAGGACTGCTCGCCGGCTGCGCGGTCCCCGGTTCCACCAACGTGAACAAGGCCGCCCTCGTGCCGGCCGCCGCGTCGGGCGAGACCGTCCAGCTCACCTACTGGGCCTGGTTGAAGGACCTGCAGAAGGTCTGCGACGTCTGGAACAAGACGCACCCGAACATCCAGGTGTCGGCGAACTGGATCCCCGGCGGCAACAGCGGCGGGTACCAGAAGATGTACTCCGCGCTGGCGGCCGGCGGCGGTCCGGACATCGGTCAGGTCGAGCTCCGGCAGATCCCCGAGTTCATGCTCGCCAACGGCCTCGTCGACCTCGCCCGCTACGGCGCGAAGGACTTCGAGTCGAAGTACGACGAAGCCGCGTGGGCGCAGGTGTCGTTCGTGGACGGCGTCTACGGCATCCCGCAGGACACCGGCCCCATGGGGTTCTACTACCAGACCGCCCTGCTCGAGCAGGCCGGCGGCGAACCCCCGACGACGTGGGACGAGTGGCGGGACCTGGCCGAGAAGGTCCGGAAGACCGGCAAGCAGAACTACCTCGAGGTGTTCCCGGTCTCGGACGCGTCGCCGTTCGCCGCGTACGCGCAGCAGGCCGGCGCCCGTTGGTTCAAGGTCGACGGTGACGAGTGGGTCGTCGACATGACCGACGACAAGACCCTGATGGTCGCGGACTTCTTCGACGGGGTCATCGACGACGAGCTCGTCGACACCAGCGCCGGTGCGTACTCCCCCGGCTGGTACGCCTCGGCCGCGAGCGGCAAGATCGCCGCGGTCACGAGCGCGAGCTGGGGCGACGCCCTGATCGAGTCCGTGCAGGGCGGCGAGGGCAAGTGGAAGGTCGCCCCCATGCAGAAGTGGGGCGCCGACGGCTTCGGCTCGAGTGCCATCGGCGGTTCGACGGCGGCGGTCCTGGCGAACGCGAAGCACCCGAGGGAAGCGCTCGAGTTCATCACCTGGATGACCACCTCGAAGGAGGGCATCGACGCGATGATCAAGTACTGCGGCATCGGCTGGTCGCCCGCGGTCGACTACATCGGCAAGCAGCGTGAGCAGCCGTCGAAGTGGTTCTCCGGCCAGAACTACAACGAGGACGTCTTCGTGCCGGCCTCGAAGGAGCAGAACATCGACTGGTCGTGGTCCCCCGTGACCCAGTCGGCGTTCACGAGCCTGCAGAACCAGTTCCGCCGGAAGCTCACCTCCGGCCTCAAGCTCTCCGACGCGGTGGAACTCGCGCAGCGGGAGATCGTCCAGTCCTTCAAGGACAAGGGCCTCAGCGTCAGGACGGCACGATGAGCCAGCAGACCAGCACGCGACCCGCCTTCCGCACGAGCACGAAGGCCACGAGTGCGCAGAAGCGTGCCCCGTGGATCCTGCTCGCGCCGTTCCTGGCCCTGTTCCTGCTGACGTTCATCATCCCGATCATCAGCGCCCTGTTCCAGTCGTTCACGACCGTCGACCGCGAGGGCCTGTTCGGCGAGGACGGCGTCGTCGGCAAGTTCGCCGGCTTCGACAACTACGCGATCGCCCTGCAGGACTCCGGCTTCGTCGCCTCGATCGGCCGCATGCTGCTCTTCGGCATCGTGCAGGTCCCGGTGATGATCATCGCCTGCACGATCCTCGCGCTGCTGCTCGAGTCGGCGAGCGCCCGCTGGCCGGGCTTCTTCCGCGCGATCTACTTCATGCCGTACGGCGTCCCCGGCGTCATCGCGACGATCCTGTGGTCGTTCCTGTACGTGCCCGGCCTGTCGCCGATCGTGTCCCTGCTGCAGTCGATGGGGCTGCAGCCGGACTTCCTCGGCGCCAACAGCGTGCTCTGGTCGATCGCGAACATCGTCACGTGGACCTACACGGGCTACAACATGCTCATCATCGTGGCGCAGCTGAAGTCGATCCCCGGCGAGGTCTACGAGGCCGCCAAGATGGACGGCGCCGGCCCGTTCCAGGTCGCGTGGCGGATCCAGATCCCGCTCATCGCGCCGGCCTTGGTGCTCACCACGGTCTTCTCGATCATCGGGACGCTGCAGCTCTTCGCGGAGCCGCAGATCCTGTCCACGGTCGCCCCGGCGATCGACACCGAGTACACGCCGAACTACGCCGCGTACACGAACGCGTTCGCGTTCAACGAGTACGGCGTCGCGAGTGCGCAGGCGGTCATCATCGCGCTGGCCGCGTTCATCCTGTCGTTCGCGTTCCTCGCGTTGACGAACCGCGCGCCGAAGGACGAACGCGATCGGCGCAAGCGGGCCAAGCGTGACGGCCTGGAGGCCCGCACCGCGCTCCAGACGCGCGCTGCGGCGGGCAGCACCGGTACTTCCCAAGCCGCACCGGGCCTCCAGGCCAGGTCCGGTCTGCAGAACGGAACGAAGGGGGCGGACGCATGACCGTCGAAGCACCGACCAAGCAGCCCGCCGTCCCCGTGGACACCACGTCGATCTCGGCGCACCAGCGCCGCAAGCTCGACCGGTCCCCGCGCTCGCAGATCGTCGTGACGGGCATCCTCGTCGTCGTCGCGCTGTACTTCCTCGTCCCGCTGTACTGGGTCGTCATCGCCGCGACGAAGACGACCGGCGCGCTGTTCTCGACGAACGGGTTCTGGTTCGGCGGCGAGTTCGCGCTCTGGAGCAACCTGCAGCAGGTGTTCACCTACGACGGCGGCATCTTCGTCCGGTGGATCGCGAACAGCATCCTGTACTCCGGCGTCGGTGCGGTCCTGGCGACCTACTTCGCCGCGGCCGGCGGGTACGCGCTGGCGAAGTACGACTTCAAGGGGCGGCAGTTCGTGTTCGGCACGATCCTCGGCGGCGTGCTCGTGCCGGGGACCGCGACGGCGCTGCCGCTGTTCCTGCTGTTCTCGACGCTCGGCCTGACCGACACGTACTGGAGCGTGCTCATCCCGAGCCTCGTCTCCCCGTTCGGCCTGTTCCTGTGCCGGGTGTACGCCGCGGCGTCGGTGGACACCACGCTGCTCGAACAGGCACGCATCGACGGTGCCAGCGAGCTGCGGATCTTCCACACCGTCGTGCTCCGCCAGATGACCCCGGCCCTGGTGACCGTGTTCCTGTTCCAGGTCGTCGGCATCTGGAACAACTTCTTCCTGCCGCTCATCATGCTGGCAGACCAGAAGCTGTACCCGATCACACTGGGGTTGAACAACTGGCGCTCGCAGGTCGACCGCCTGCCGGAGTTCTACCAGCTCACCACCGGCGGGGTGCTCGTCTCGGTCATCCCGCTCGTCATCGCCATCATCGTCCTGCAGCGCTTCTGGCGCGGGGGCCTCACGGAAGGATCGGTCAAGGGTTGACCAACTCCGCACTCGACGACCTCCACTCGACCTCGCCGGGTTCGGCATCACGGCTCCCTCCGCGGGCCGCGCTCCACACCGACGCACCCTCGCTCTCGCTGAACGGCGACTGGCGCTTCCGGTGGTCGCCGGTCGCGTCGGTGTCCGACGCGTTCGCCACCGACGCCGCCGTGGAGGACGACCCCGCGTGGGGCGAGCTGCCGGTGCCGTCGCACTGGGTGCTGCACGGGCACGGGTCGCCGAGCTACACGAACCTGCAGTACCCGTTCCCGATCGACCCGCCGCACCCGCCGGACGAGAACCCCACCGGTGACCACCGGCGCACGTTCGAGCTGCCGGCGTCGTTCGCGGCGGCCGGTCGGGTGCTGCTGCGGTTCGACGGCGTCGAGTCGCACTTCCGGGTGTGGTTGAACGGCACGCTCGTGGGCTGGTCGACCGGGTCCCGCCTCGCGACCGAGTTCGACGTCACGCAGCTGCTCCGACCGGGGTCGAACGACCTGGCCGTGCGGGTGCACCAGTGGTCGGCGGCCTCCTACCTGGAGGACCAGGACCAGTGGTGGCTACCCGGGATCTTCCGCGACGTCACGCTGCTCGCCCGTCCCACGGCTCCGATCGACGACGTGTTCGTCAGGGCTTCCTGGGCGCCCACGTTGGGCAGTGCCGCGACGGCCGGGACGGCTGCGTCCGGACGCCCGGCGACCGGCAGCGGGACCATCACGTTCCCGACGCTGGACGCTGGCTTCCCGGTGCGGTTCGCGGTGCCCGACCTCGGCGTCGACGTGACGTGGGCGACGGCCGACGAGGTCGCGCCGATCGAGGTCGAGGGCGTCGAGCCGTGGAGCGCGGAGCTGCCGAAGCTGTACGACGCCACGCTGTCGACCGACTCTGCCGCGACCGGCACGGCGGCGGGTGGTACCGACGGCGGCGAGACCGTGTCGCTCCGGCTCGGCTTCCGCACCGTGTCGATCGAGGGCGACCGGTTCCTGGTGAACGGCGAGCGCGTGGTGTTCCACGGCGTGAACCGACACGAGACCCACCCCGTGCGCGGCCGCGTCTTCGACGAGGAGCACGCCCGCGCGGACATGGCGCTCATGAAGCGCAACAACGTCAACGCGATCCGCACCTCGCACTACCCGCCGCACCCCCGCGTGCTGGACCTCGCCGACGAGCTCGGCTTCTGGGTGATCCTGGAGACCGACCTCGAGACCCACGGGTTCATCTTCACCGGCTGGGTCGGCAACCCCTCCGACGACCCGGTCTGGGCGGACGCCTACCTCGACCGCGTCGCACGGACCGTCGAGCGGGACAAGAACCACCCGTCCATCGTGATGTGGTCGCTCGGCAACGAGTCCGGCACCGGCCGGAACCTGGCGGCGATGTCGCAGTGGGTGCACGACCGCGACGCCGAGCGGCCCGTGCACTACGAGGGCGACTACACGGGCGAGTACACCGACGTGTACTCGCGGATGTACCCGTCGCTGCAGGAGACCGAGTCCATCGGCGGCGGCACCCCGACACCCCTGCTCGGTTGCGGCCCGGCCGAGGCCGCACGGCAACGCTCGAAGCCGTTCATCCACTGCGAGTACGTGCACGCGATGGGCAACGGCCCCGGCCAGATCGCCGAGTACGAGGCCCTGGTCGACCGGTACCCGCGCCTGCACGGCGGGTTCGTGTGGGAGTGGCGCGACCACGGGCTCCTGGCGCAGACCGCGTCCGGCCAGGACTACTACGCCTACGGCGGCGACTTCCACGAGGTCGTGCACGACGGCAACTTCGTGATGGACGGCCTGGTGCTGCCCGACGACTCCCCGACCCCGGGGCTCGCCGAGTTCGCGGCCGTCGTCGCCCCGATCCGCCTGGCGGTGTCGGACACCACGATCCTGGTCGAGAACCGGTACCACTCGGCCTCGACCGCCGGGCTGCGGTTCTGCTGGACCCTGTCGCGGAACGGCGTCGTCGAGGCGTCCGGTCGGTTCGCCGCCGGCGTGGTGGCGGCCCGCGAGTCGGCGACCGTCCCGGTGCCGTCCGAGGTGCTCGACGCGGCCACCGCCGAACTCGCACCCGGCGACGAGCTCTGGCTCGACCTGACCGCCGAACTGGCGGGCCCGACCGCGTGGGCGGACACCGGCCACGTCGTCGCACGCACCCAGCGGCTCGTCGCGAGCCGTGTTGCGGACGCACCACGGGCCTCCCGGCAGGGGTGGGACGGCGACCGTCTCGGCGACGGGACGTTCTCGGACCGCGGCGACCTGGTGTCCTGGAAGGGACACGAGGTCGCAGGGCCCCGTCTCGAGCTCTGGCGTGCCCCGACCGACAACGACCGCTTGGCGTCGCAGGGCGGCTACGAGACGGCGGACCCGGTGCTGACGCACGGCGTCGGTGACCCGGACGCTCCCCCGTCGGCCTCGCGCTGGCGGGACCGTGGACTGGACCGGCTGACCCACCGCCTGGTGTCGGTGGCACGGACCGACTCCGGGCTGGAACAGCGGGTGCGGGTGGCGGCGGCGAACAGCGGGTGGGGCCTCGAGGTCACGCACCGCTGGACCCTGACGTCCGACGGGCTGGTGCTGCAGACCGACGCGGTGCCGTTCGGGGCGTGGGACGTCACCTGGCCGCGGATCGGGGTGCGGTTCGACCTGCCGGCCGGGTTGGCCGACGAGACGGCCACGTGGTTCGGCACCGGGCCGCTCGAGTCGTACGCCGACTCGTCGCACGCTGCCCGGGTCGGTCGGTTCACCGCTCCGGTGCGGTCGCTGGGGGTCGAGTACTCGCGGCCGCAGGAGACCGGGCACCGGCCACTGTTGCGGGAGCTGTCGGTCGGGCCGTTCACGGTGTCGACCGTGGGATCGCACCGTGCGGGCTTCACCCTGTCGCCGTGGACCGCGCAGCAGATCGACCGCGCCGAGCACCCGTACGAACTGCCGACGTCGGACCACCTGTACCTGTACCTCGACGCCGCGCAGCACGGGCTCGGCAGCCGGGCGTGCGGCCTCGACGTGCTGCCGGAGCACCAGCTCTGGCCGCAGGCGTTCTCGTGGAGCGTGGTGCTGGCGTAGGGCGGGGCGCGCGCCGCCGGGCGGGACCGGACAAGGTAGCCCTGGCTACTGTTATTCCATCGTGTAGTATGTGAATATCAGTTGCCAGGGAGGCTCGTCGTGATCGTTTTCGTCCAACCCCATCTCCGCTTCGGCGGTGCCGAACGCCAGACGGTCAGCGTCGCCAACGCCCTGTCGGAACGCGGGCACGACGTCGCGGTCGTCCTCCACTCGGGCGGCGGGGGTCTGGAGAGCACGCTCCGGCCCGAGGTCGAGCTGCACGTGCTCGGTGTCGATCACCACCTCGCGACGCCGGAGATCGCGCGACGTCTGTACGCCGTGCTCCGCCGCATGCCGCCGTCGTTCGTCGTCGTCAAGTTGTGGTCGTCGATCCTCGCGTGCGCCCTGATCGATCGGCTCCCCGGCGCGCGCGATCACACGTACAACTACTGCGAGGACCTCGACCCTCGTGACCACGCCACGTACATCGCGCTCGGCCGGGCGAAGCAGCGGCTGATCGGTCGTGTCTTCCGATCGCGGGCGCACCTGACCGCGAACACCGAGACCGTCGCATCGTCGATGGTCGACGTGTACGGGCTCCGACGCACGCCCGCGGTCATCCCGAGCACGATCGACACCGACGAGGTCCGGCGTCTGGCCGCCGGCTCCCCGCAGCAGCGGGACGACCGGTTCACGGTGGTCTCCGTCGGCAGCCTCATCGAGCGGAAGGGTCTCGACCGCACCTGGGCAGCGCTGCAGCAGCTCGATCGTCCGGTGCACTGGCGCGTCGTCGGGGAGGGACCCCTCCGGACGGAGCTCGAGGCACTCCGGCGGCGGAGCGGGCTGGTCCAGGTCAGCATCGAGGGCGGCCACGCCAACCCGTACGGGTACATGGCCGCCGCCGACGTCCTGGTGCACGGCGCGCGGAGCGAGGCGTGGGGCATCGTCCTGCTCGAGGCGATGGCTGTCGGCACCCCCGTCGTCGCCACGGGCTCGATCGGCCCGTTGGAGATGCAGCGGGCGTTGGGCGAACAGCCGGACCTGATGCAGACCGTGCCGCTCGACGACGTCGACGGCCTCCGCGAGGCGATCGAGCGCAGTGCGGCGACCGCCCGCCCGGCGCTGCGGTCCTTCGACTCCTACATCGCCCCGTTCTCGGTGACACGCGCCACCCGCATGTGGGAAGACCGTGCGGCGCGTCTCCTCGGAACGAGCCGCTGATGCGCATCCTCTTCGTCTGCAGCAGTGGGGGTCACCTCGACCAGCTGCTCACGCTCATGCCACCGCCGGAGGGCGTGGACGTCGCGTTCGCCACGTTCCTGAAGCCCGACTCGATCCCGAAGCTCGAGGGACACCGCACGCACGGACTGTTCTGGCCCACCAACCGGAGTCTCCGAGCGCTGGTCGTGAACCTCGGCATCGCCCTCCGAACGCTCCGCGCAGAACGTCCGGACCTCATCGTGAGCAGCGGAGCCGCAGCCGCCGTTCCGTTCTCGTGGGTGGGCAAGGTGCTCTTCCGGACGACGAACGTCTTCATCGAGTGCGTCGACCGCATCGACAACCCGACCCTCACCGCGCGACTGGTCCGACCGGTCACCGACACCTTCGTCACGCAGTGGGACGCACAGCTCGACGGTTTCCCGCGGTGCACCAAGGTGCGGAGCAGCAAGTGAGGATCCTGGTCTCCGTCGGGACGCACGAGCAGCCGTTCCAGCGACTCCTCGACGCCGTCGCCGCGACGATCGAGCAGCGCCCCCAGGACGAGTGGATCGTCCAGTTCGGCGTCGGTTCGTGGCGGCTGCACGCGGATCACGTCACCGCGGCCGACTACCTCGACGCCGTCGCCATGCGCCAGGCGTTGGAGTGGTCCGACCTGCTCGTGTCCCAGGCCAGCCCGGGGAACGTGTTCGGCGCACTCGCAGCCGGTACGTGGCCGATCGTCCTCGGCCGGTCGCACGCCGCCGGGGAGCACGTGGACGACCACCAGATCCGGTTCGCCCGTGCGCTCGAAGAACTCGGCTACGCCACGGACGTCGTCCGACCGGAGCGTCTCGATGCCCTGCTCGGTGCGGAAGCGTCGTACTCACCCGACGACCGTGCCGATCGGACGCGCGAGGCGGCACGGACCGCCCGTGACAACGAGCGCGCGTTCCGCCGAGACGTCTGGCGCGTCCTCGAGGAACTCGCGTGACCGCCGTCGCCTCCTCCGGGATGTTCGCCCGCGGCGTCACCGGCACCGTGGTGACCGGCATGTCGCTCGCTTCCAGGGTCCTCGCGCTCCTCCTGCTGGTACCGGCCGCACGGCTCCTGTCGACGAGTGACTTCGGCGTGTTCTCCCTGGCGCTCGGTCTGGCCATCGCCGTCGCGAACGTGGTCGGCGGCGCCCCGGCGGACCTGACGGCGACCGCGGCGTCCTCCGCCCCCGCGCGCACGTGGCGCCTGGTGACGCGGGTGGTCGCGACCCTCACGCTCGTCGAGGCCGCCCTCGTGGCGGTGGTCCTGGTCGCGCCGGTCCCGGCTCCGCTCGTCGTGCTGTCCGCGGTCGTGTGCCTCAGCGCGATCGGCCCGGTGCTCGCGATGAACCTGCTCCGCGGCCTCGACCGGCCTGTCCTCGGGGCCGCGCTCCCCTACGCGGTGCTCCCCGTCGGGCGCGCCGTGGTCGCCGTCGCCGCGCTGCACGTCGGAACCGACCTCACCGGACTCATGACCGCGCTCGCCGCCGTCGGTACGGTCGTCGGACTCCTGACGCTGACCGCGCTGGTCCTGACCCGACCGGCGGCAACGGCCGCGCCCGCCGTCCTGGCGACGGGCGGTCGGACGCGCCGTCCGCTGCTCGCCGTAATCGCCGGGGCGACGGTCAGCGTCGTCTGGTTGACGATCGGTCAGAGCGGCGCGATCGCCCTCTCCGCGGCAGCAGGACCCGCCGTGCTCGCCGCGTTCGTGCCCACCGCCCGGCTCTGCGACGCGCTGACGGCGATCGGGATCGGCTACAAGGCCGCCGCGAACCGTGCACTGCAACAGACACCCGACGGAGCGCTGCCCCCTCGGGCCGTGCTCGGTGTCCTCGGGTCCTTCGCGGTCGCCGCCGTGGCGATGTGCTGCGTGGCCCCCGTCGCCGTCCCGGCGGTGTTCGGACCGGAGCTCCGTTTCCTCCCGGGGCCCGCCGCAGCGCTCATCGGCGCAGCCGCGCTCTCGTCGCTCGTCGCGGTGAAGATCCAGTTGCTCTTCGCCGCGCGCCGGTACCGCCGGATCGTCGTGTCGTCCGCGGTCGCCTGTGTCGTCGCCGTGGGCGGGATCGGGGCGTGTGCCGCAGTGTGGCACACCGAAGGCGTCGCGGCCGCGACGCTCGCCACCACGGCAGCCTGGTTGTCCGCCCTCACGGTGCCCGCCACCGCGCTCCGCACCCGATCGGCTGGTACCCCGTGCTGACGCTCCTGGTCTCCGGCACGGTGGCACTCGCGTTCATCGTCGCGCTCTGGGTGATCCCGACCTCGTGGCTCCTCCCGGTGGGCCTGCTCACCGCTGCACTCGTCCCGGTCGGTCGGTTGCCGCTGCCCGAGGTCGTCACCGTGCTGAGCCCCGGTGCGGTGGTCGTGCTCGCGTGGGTCGTCCGACGCGACCGGACGGCACTCGCGCGACCGGCCAGGATCGTGGTGACGATCGCCCTCGTGCTCGCCGGGTGGCTCGTCATCGGAGTCGTGTCGGGCATCTCCGTGCAACGCGGACTCGGGTGGGGGGCCGCCTTCACCCTGCTCGTGCTCGTGTTCACGTTCGAGCGCCGCATCCCGACCCTGGAGGTACGCCGGGTACTCGACACGTGGATGTGGACCGCAGCCGCGCTGTCCCTCTTCGGAGTCGTCGAACGGTTGCTCGGATCGAACCCGCTGTACGGCGGCGTGTTCGCATCGGGCGACTACCCGATCGTCCAGTACTGGAGCGACTACCGGATCACCACCACACTCGGCCACCCGTTGAACAACGCGCTCTTCCTCTCGGTCGGGACGGTCATCGCGGTCGCCCGGTTCGTCGAGCGCGGACGAACCAGCTCGCTCGTCGCCTCGGGGATCGGTCTGGTCGGCGTCTTCCTGACCATCAGTCGCGGCGGCCTCGTGGCCGTGGCGGTCGGTGTGGCGGTCATCGTCGTCGGACCGTTGTTCCGACGGGCGAGCGACGCGCGAGCCACGACGGCGAGCACACGAGCGTTCGTCGCCCTCGGCGTCACCGGTGCGGGCCTCGTCGGCGTCGCGCTCTCGCCGGCCTTCCAAGAGCGTCTCGGTTCGTCGAACGGCATCGCGTCTGCGCGCGCGCGGGATGAACTCGCCCCGCTCGTCTGGACGACGTCTGAGCACCTCGGGCACCTGGGTTCCGGTCCGGGCACGTCGAACCTCCTGCTGGTGGAGCGTGGCACACCCGTCGTCGTGGAGAACTCCTGGTTCCAGCTCCTCCTGAGCCTCGGGCTCCCCGGGGCGTTCCTGGTGGCCGCGCTCGTCGTGACCGCAGCGGTCCTGGCGCTCCGTTCCGGGTCCCTGAGCGCAGCAGCGGCCCTCGCAGCCCTGTCCACGTCGGCGGCGGGGTTCAACTGGATCGAGGCGGACCGGCCCGGGATGCTCTTCCTGGGCCTACTCGTCGCCGCAGCGATCAGCGCGGAACAGCCGGCCGCGGCGCCGCCCGGTTCCGGGCGGAGGGCATCGAGGACCGCCCCGTCGCGCTACCCCTCGAGCGCGCGGATCGCCTCCAGGTCGGACGCGTCGAGGAAGTCGGTCAGGCGCTCCGGCTCGCCGGCCTCGCCGATCGCCTCGGCCGCCCGCCGCAGCGCGAACAACGCGCGGAGCACGCCGCGGTTCGGTTCGTGCGACCACGGCACCGGGCCGGCACCGCGCCAGCCGGCGCGACGGAGGGCGTCGAGCCCGCGGTGGTACCCGACGCGGGCGTAGGCGTAGGACTCCAGGCTCGCGCCGCGCTCCCAGGCCTCGTCGGCGAGGAGGGCCCACGCCAGGCTCGACGACGGGTGCGCCACCACCACGCTGGCGATCGGGGTGTCGGCAGCGAGCGCCGCGGTCACCTCGGGTTCGGCGGGGAGCAGGGTCTCGGGGTTCGTCGACGGGTTCGGCAACAGGTTCTCCGGCATGCCCCCAGCCTGTCATCCCTTGCGCGTCCCCGTGGCCGGGATTACCGTGGGAGGCACCTCGTCGTCATCACGAGGCCCCGGGGCGGGAGACCGACCGGCGGCACGGGTGGCGGACACGGGGGTCCCCGACGGAAGAAGACGGATTGCTGTCGATCACCGGTTCTGCGCAGCCCACGCGCTGACACCGTGATCGCGCGCCCCGTCGGGCGCTCCACCGCACAGCGGTGGGTCCGGTGTCGTGCGCCCAGCATCGACACCGGGAGGCATCCCCATGCCCAGCAGCCCATCCGTCGTCCTGCACGACGTCACCTTCACCTGGCCCGACGGCTCCGTCGCGCTCGACCACCTCACCACCGCCTTCGGGCGTGGCCGGACCGGCCTGGTCGGGAGGAACGGGGCCGGCAAGTCCACGCTGGTCCGGCTCGCCACCGGCCGGCTCCACCCCACGTCGGGCACCATCTCGACGTCCGGTCCCGTCGACCACCTGCCGCAACGCCTGGCGACGGGGGCCGACGACGCCGTCGCCGACCTGCTCGGCATCCGCTCGACACTCACCGCGCTCCGGGCCGTGCTGTCCGGCGAGGCGTCGCCCGAGCACTTCGAGGAGGTCGGCGACGACTGGGACCTCGAGGAGCGGGCCGCCGCAGCGATCGCGAGCGTCGGACTCGACGGCGCCGACCTGGAACGCCCGGTGTCGACGCTGTCCGGCGGGCAGTCCGTGCTCGTCGCCGTCGCCGGGGTACGGTTGCGCGGCCGTCCGATCGCGTTCCTCGACGAACCGACGAACAACCTCGACCGTCGGGCACGCGGGCTCCTGCTCGACCTGGTCGACGACTGGCGCGGCACCCTCGTGGTGGTCAGTCACGACCGGGAGCTCCTCGAGCACGTCGACGAGACGTGCGAGCTCCGCGCCGGTGCGATGACCGTGTTCGGCGGGACGTTCAGTGCGTTCGAGGAGCACGTGGCCGTGCAGCAGGCGGCCGTCGAGCGCGAGGTCCGGGTCGCCGAACAGCGGCACCGCACCGAGAAGCGGCAGCGCATCGAGGCCGAGACGAAGATCGCCCGACGCGCTCGCGCCGGGGTGAAGGCCGTCGAGAACATGCCGAAGGGCTACGCGAACGAGCTGCGGAAGAAGGGCGAGCAGACCGCCGGCCGACTCCGCGTCGGGTACGCGGACGACGAGGCCGTCGCACTCGCCACGAAGCGTCAGGCCGAACTCCGCCTGCGCGACGATGAGTCCATCCACGTGACCCTGCCCGACCCGGACGTGCCGGCGTCACGGCAGATCGCGACCGTGACGGTGCGTGGGCGGGACGTGATCGTGCGGGGACCGGAGCGGATCGCGGTCACCGGGGACAACGGCGTCGGGAAGTCCACCCTGCTCGAACAGCTCGTCGGTGCGCCGGAAGCCCGGGAGCACCCGCTGCCCGGCACCGGTGCCGTTGCCCACGTCGAGCGGATCGCGTACCTGCCGCAGCGGAAGGACACCCTCGACGACTCCGCCACGGTGCTCGACAACGTGCGTCGGGACGCTCCGCACGTCCCCGTCGCCGAGGTCCGGAACCGGCTCGCGAAGTTCCTGGTGCGCGGCGACACCGTCGACCGACTCGCCGGGGCGCTGTCCGGCGGGGAGCGCTTCCGGGTGGCGCTGGCGAGCCTGGTGCTGGCCGACCCGCCGCCGCAGCTGCTGGTGCTCGACGAGCCGACGAACGACCTCGACCTGACGAGCGTCGACCAGCTCGTCGACGCGTTGCGGGCCCACCGCGGCGCGCTCGTCGTGGTCAGTCACGACGAGACGTTCCTCGACCGGCTCGAGCTCGACGCCAGGATCGAGCTCCGGTGACGGTCAGCGTCTGCCGGGACGGTTCCGGCCAGCGCCGAGGAGGAGCGCGCCGACCACGACGAGCAGGACCGCGCAAGCGATGCCGATCGAGAGCCCCGTCGAGCCGGTGAAGGCCAGTGCCCCGTCGCCGCCGTGCCGCACGCCCGGTCCGGCAGCGGCGGACGAGGCCGCCGGACCGTCGAGCTGGTCCGGTGCGGGTCGGCCCGGCGTGGCGTCCTCGCCGGGGACGACGGGGACGACGCCGGCGTCGACGGTGCTGTCGCGGGTGACCGCGGTCCGACCGCCTTCGGCGTCGTGCTCCCACACGATCGGTACGGTACCGGAGACACCACGGGCATCCACGTCCGAGTCCGCCGCTGGATCGTCCCCGACGTGCTCGGTGGTGAAGGCGCGGTCGTCACGGTCCGCGACGGTGACCGTGTAGTCGCCGGGACGCAGCCCGTCGAAGTGGTACGTGCCGTCGGCGTCCGAGGTGGTGTCGCGTTCGACGTCGTCACCACGGTCGTCGGTGCCGTCGAGGTGGACCTGCACGTCGGCGATGCCGGGCTCGCCGTGGTCCTGGAGGCCGTCACCGTCGTCGTCGGACCAGACGCGGTCCCCGATCGCACCGGCAGCCACGCGGACGGTGGCGGGGTTGGACTGCACCGGCAGCGCGAGGTTCGAGGCACGCACGCCGAACCGGTTCGTGTAGCGGTCGCCGTCACGCTCCCCGATCGTCGAGACTGCGACGGTGTGCGTGATGGTCTCGCCGCCCGCCACCGGCGCGGCGCGCTGGATGCGGAACGCGGTGACGTCCTGCAGTGCCGCCGGGCAGCCGTCGGCACCGAATGCCTCGGCGTCGCACCACTTCGTGGCACCGCCTGGCTCGTTGGACGGCGCGTGCCCGTCGAGCTCGACACCCGAGGGAGCGGCGGACGTGTAGGTGACGGTCTCACCCGCCGCGGAGTGGACCTCGACCGACCTGGCGAGTCCGACCGAGCCGTGGAACGACGAGTTGCGGGTGTCACCCCGGTGCGGGAGGACGTCGATCACGTCCAGGTCGGCGATCGGAGCGGCGTCGGTGTTGGTGTACGCGAGTGACCACTCGGGATCGTCACCGACCGCGACGACGGGCGCCAGTGCCCGCTTCTGCACGCCGACACCGCCGGTGGTGATGACCTGGACGGCGCGGACGGCCGTGCGGTACTCCGCGTCGGATGCGTCACTCGGCGACGCGACCTCGACGACGTTCCGGATCGCGCCAGCTGGTGCGAGCTCGGACACGGCCGCGGTGTAGGTGATCGGGTCGACCGGGGCGTTCGGCTGGACCCTGTGCAGGGTCCACGTCAGCCGTTGGCGTCGCGTGCCGTCGTCCCCGTCGACCGTGTCGATCTCCGGGTCGACCGAGGCGCTCCCGGCGACGTACGAGACGTGATCGGGCAGGACGTCGCGCACGGTGACGTCCGACGGCTGACCGGTCGCCTCGCCGTTGGTCAGCGTCGGGTACAGGGCGTAGTCGACGGCGTTCCCGGGCACGGTCACGCTGGTCTCGTCGGGGGTGTCGTCCGCGTCGTGCCCGGGGTCGACGATCTTCTTCTGGATGCGTGCGAGGTTCTCGGTGATGATGACGCTGTCGGACAGGGGGCCCGCTCCGAGTTCGGGGTCGGACCAGACGTCGTGGGTCCAGGCGGTGGCGCGGTCCCCGAACCACGCGTGTCCGAAGTCGTGGGCGCGCGTGCCGTTCGGGGCGTCCCGGGTGGTGACGGAGGTGGAGAGCGTGGCGGTGCCACCACCGGGGACGTCGCCGGTCACGCGGACGGCTCCGACGGCGTCCGGACCGCCGGGCACGTCCTCGGGGGTGTCGTACCAAGGTCCGTCGCCCTCGCCGCATGCCTGCTGCTGTCCGCTGCCGGGTGACGGCATGTCGTAGGCCGCGTACTGGATCGTCGCCCCGTCGATCCCGGTGGAGTACGCGGCCGTCCTCCCACCCACACGGTGGAGCCGCTGGGTGTCGCGGTCGAAGGTGTCACAGAGGATCGCGTGGTCGTAGGGCCGGAGTCCGTGGTTCCACGCGCGGACCTCGCTGCGGAGGACGGTCCCCGCAGTCAGCCACGGGTCGCCCTCCTTCGCGGACCCCGTCTCGGCGCCGGTGCCCAGCCCGGCGTCGCGGTAGATCTGCTTCTGGACACCGCCCGGCGCGTACTCGACGACGTTGCGCTTGGCGCTGTTGTCCTCGGTCGGCTCGGTGCTCCCCGGGAAGTTGTCGGCGCCGCTGACCGAGGTGGCCTGGAGCGCAGTGTAGGTGTTCACCGACTCGACGGACGTGCCCGACGGCGGGTACGGCATCCAGAAGCTGATGAAGCCGCTGACGAAGTACGGCTTCACCCCGCCGACGACCGGTCCGTTGGTGACGCTCTTCGACGGCACGCGGGACGGGTCCGTCACCGTCCCGGTGATGGTCACGTCGACGTCATCACCGGGGGCGCGCTGTTCGCAGGCGAAGCTCCCCGAGTCCACGACGGCGGCGTCTCCGCCGCCCTTCCCCGCCGGGAGGCCGCCCATCCGCCACGCGGTGTCGGCGTTCGGACCGCAGACGGGCTGGCCGCCGTTCCAGAGCACCGCGTTCGACGGGACGTCGCCGAGGATCCGGGAGACGTCGTCCGTGAACCGCATGCGACCGGCACTCTTCTCGAACCCGAACATGCCCTGACCGGGCACGACGGGTTGCCAGTCGACCGCGATCGGGTAGACCAGCTGCAGACCGGCGCTGCCGTCCGGACCGATGACGTCCGTCCGGAGGATCGACGCATGGACGTTCTTGCTGAGGTTGTACCGAGCGGCGGCGGAGACGGTCGTCACCGTGGACGTCGTGGTGATCGGTGCGGCACCATCGGCGGTGCCGGTGACGTCGACGGCGATGCGGTCGCCGTTCTTCCGGTCGGCGGAGACGTTCAGCACGGCCGGGACGGCGACCGCGTGCCCTTCCGCGACGGTCCCGAGGTTGCACGTGAGCACGTTCCCGCTGACGGAGGAGCCCGCACCGGTGCACGGGGTCGGGAGTCCGGCCCAGGACGTCTTCTCCGGAGCCGCCACGGTGAACGTCTCGTTGGACGAGGGGCCGCCGGTGGAGTTCATCGTGACGCGGTACGTGACCGCGTCGAGCGTCCGGACGATGCCGTTCGCGTCGCCGGAGTCGCCGCCCGGTTCGTCGTTCGGGGTGAACGGACCGTAGCCGTCCTTCGCGATCTCGACCGCGACGTCGATCCGCGCCGCGGCGGGCGAGGGAACCGGTTCCCCCGACCCGCGCTCCTCGTCCGGTGTCGGGAGTGCGGCCGCCGCCGGACCGGCCAAGCCGAGCACGACGCTCAGCGCAACCAACGGCATGGGCACGGCGAGGATCCGGGTGCGCGATCGCATGGGGTCTCCAGGTGAGAGGGGCGCGCGAGCGCCGTCGGTCACCTGGACAGTAGAATACTGATGCGTTACACGCAAGCCGCAGGTCGTGCATATACCACATGCACGATGAACGGCCTCGGGATCAGCGCCGCTTGGTCGGGCGGATCGCGAGCGACTCGATCGTCCCGCGCTCCGGCAGGTCGACGACCGTCCGGACGGCCGCGGCCACGTCCTCCGGCGCCAGGTAGTACGCGGTGTCGTAGTCCTCGCCGAGCTTCTCGGTCAGCGCCCGCTGCATGTCCGAGTCCGTCCGGCCCGGGTGCACGCTCGAGACCCGGACGCCGTTCGCCCGCTCTTCTTCGCGCAGGGCGTCCGCGAAGGCCCGCAGCGCGAACTTCGACGCCGCGTACACGCCACCGCCGGGGCCGGAGTGGAAGCCCGAGCCGCTGTTGATCGGCACGACGATGCCCCGAGCCGCCCGGAGTGCCGGCAGCGCCACCCGGGTGAGCTCGGCGACCGCGAACAGGTTCGTGGCGAAGACCTGCTCCCACACGGCACGCGGGGTGTCGGCGATGGTCGTGCCCTGCTCGACGCCGGCGGAGTGCACGAGCACGTCGAGCCGGTCGGGCAGCGCCGGCAGGTCCCCCGCGCCGAGGTCACCGACGAACGGCGCGGCGCTCGGCAGCTCGGCGACGAGGGCGTCCACGGCCTGGGCGTTCCGCCCACCCACGAACACGTGGTGGGTGCGCCCGAGGTCGGCAGCGATCGCGCGGCCGATGCCGCGGGTGGCGCCGGTCACCAGCGCGACCGGACGGTTCTGGAGCTGTTCTGTCGTCACGTGGGCCAGCCTACGGAAGCCGGGCCGGGCCTCCTGTCCGGTTCCGGGATCTGTGGAGAACCGTCACCGCGACGACCACCGCGACCACCAGGACGGCCACCGCTGCGATGCCCCACGGCGAGCCGGCCAGCGCGGCGACGACCGCCCAGAACACCGCGAGCCCGACGGTGGCGTAGAGGAAGGCCCACGCGACGCACCCCGGCACCATCGCGATCGTGTAACGCCACCACGCCACGCGGGCGAGCCCGGCGGCCGCGTTCATCACCGTCTGCAGCCCGACGACCACGAAGCTCACCGTCACGACCGGCAGGCCCCAGCGTTCGAGGAGCACCGAGCCGCGGCGGACCGCCGGCGAGTGCAGCCAGCGACCCCAGCGGGAGCGCGAGGCACCCGTCACCGCGAGACGCGCGACCCAGTACGTGGCCTGCGCACGACAGAACACGATCACGAAGAGCGCGAGGACGAGCTGCCAGAACGGCAGCCCGTCGAGGAAGGCGGGCACGGTCGCACCGTAGCGCCTCCGTCCGGAGGAACGCCCCGTCCGTCAGTCGCCGTCGGCGCCCTGCCGGATCCTGATCCCCTCGAGGACGTCCTGCGCCCGCTTCTCGTCCTGCTTCTCGATCTGGCGGGTGTCGCGCTCGGGGAGCTGGATGTCCTCCTCCGCCCGGATGCCCGCCTGCAGCTGCCGGCCGCGCTCGAGCTCGGCGTCGAACTCGGCACCGAACAGCAGCGCGTTGTTCGTGATCCAGAGCCACAGCAGGAACACGATGACCCCACCGAGGGAGCCGTAGGTGGCGTTGTAGTTCGAGAAGTTGGCGACGTAGAACCCGAAGCCGACGCTCGCGATGATCAGGATGAGGATCGCCAGGATCGACCCACCGCTCACCCACCGGAACTTCGGCTGCTTGACGTTCGGCGCCCAGTAGTAGAGCACCGCGACGACGATGATCGCGACGACGAGCAGGATCGGCCACTGCACGATCAGCAGGACCGTCGCGGCGGCGTCGCCGAGTCCGATGACGTCGCCGAAGCTCCGGGCGAGCGGGCCCGAGACGAGCACGAGCAGGCCGACGACGAGCATGACGACGGTGAACACCGTCACGCCGAGCATGGTCGGACGGAGCTTCCAGATCGGTCGGCCCTCGCGGACGTTGTAGATCCGGTTCATCGCCCGGCCGAAGGCGCCGACGTACCCGGAAGCCGACCAGATCGCGCCGACGATGCCGACGACGAACGTGATGCCGGCGGCGGGCGACCGGACGAGACCCTCGATCGGGTCCCTCAGCAGGTCGACGACGCTCTGCGACCCGACGTTGCCGATGATCGTCAGCAGGGAGTCGATGGTCTTCTGCGGATCGGACACGAGGCCCAGGATCGAGACGATCGCCAGCAGTCCGGGGAAGAGCGCGAGCACCGTGTAGTAGGTCAGGCTCGCCGCGAGGTCGGTGCACTGGTCGCCGGTGAACTCGCGCAGCGTCTTCTTGAGCGTGTAGACGAGCGTCGGCTTGGTGAGGTCTGCGGGGCTGTCCGGCTTCCGGGAGTCGTCCGGGTCCGGCTTCTGCTGCTCCTGCGCCATCGGACTACCCCCGCGCCTTCAGGGCCTGCTTCGACCGCTTCACGGCGGCCTTGCGGTTCTTGTTCGCTCGTCGCTGTACCGCGGCGATGCCGGTCTGCTGCTTCACGCGGGCCTTGTGGGCCGGGTCACGGTCCAGCGCCTGCTCGGCGGCCTTCGCCCGGGCCTTGCGACCCTTGCGGCCGGACTGTGCCTGCTCCTTCGCCGAGGGGCCGTCGCCGCGCGCGCCGAAGGGCAGCAGCGCGGTGAACGCCGAACTCGCCGGTGGCGTTGCCAGGTGTCCGGCGGGGCGGTTGCGGATCGCGATGCCGGTGATGATCGCCGCGATCCCGGTGAGACCGGTGATGCCCATGGCCACGAGGGGCGTGGGGTCACGGTGCCAGCGCTGGCGGGTCTTCGCGGCTGCGAGCCGTGCCCGCGCCGGGAGGTTCGCACGGCGCTTGAGCTCGGTGACGGTGTCGGTCATGCGCTCACGCGTGCGGACGTTCGCGAGTTCGAGCTCGGGGAGACTGTCCTTGGCCATTCCCCAGTTTCTACACGGCTGGGCCGGGGGCGCGCCCAGATGGCCGCGGCGCGGCACCTGCGCGAGGCGGTGGACGTGACCACCGGGCGGACGGGAGGCCCGTGGCGGGCCCGCCACGGGCCTCCCGTCCGTCGGGCACGGCGTTCAGGACGGGACGACGACGTCCTCGGGCTGGCCGCTGGCAGCCGAACGACCAGCTGCCTCCATGAGTGCGAGGCTGCGCAGGTTGTCGCGCCCGCTCGTCGCCGGTGCCGGGCCGCCCTCGACCGAACGGGCGAAGGCCTGCAGCCCGCCCTGACGGTCGGTGTGCTCGAGCACGGGCAGCTCGACGGGCTCGGCCTCGTCGTCCTGGGTGCGGCGGAGGGTGACCACGTCGCCGTCGACCGCGTTCGGTGCTCCGTCGCGGCTGGTGAACCAGAGTTCGCCGTCCTCGCCCTGGATGCTCCACTCGCCGGCCCACGCCGTGCGGGGGCCGCGGCTCAGCCAGCTGCCGCGGTAGCTGACGACCAGCCCGCCGTCGAGCTCGATGAGCATCGAGGCGATGGCTTCGTCCTGGTACTTGCTGTACGACGGGAAGGTCGCCTTGGCGAAGACCCGGACGGCCTCTTGTCCGGTGACCATCCGGAGCAGGTCGAAGTGGTGGATCGCCATGTCGTTGATCATGGCGTGCGGGAACTTGTAGTGCGGGTGCTCCTCGAACGCCAGGTCGTTGTCCCACTGCCGGAAGTCGACGTTGATCGCGGAGAGCTCGCCCACGGTGTTCGCAGCGAGCAGGTCCTGCACGGCGCGCGGTGCCGGGTACCAGCGGTAGTTCTGGCTGACCTGCAGCACGAGGCCGAGCTCCTCGGCACGGCGCACGGCGGTGACGGCCTCGTCCGTGGTGTTGGCGAAGGGCTTCTCGACCAGGACGTGCTTGCCGGCGTCCAGGCCCTCGAGCGCGAGCGGCACGTGGGTGACGGCGGGGGCGGTGATGACGACGGCGTCGGCCTCGACCCCGGCGAGCGCCTCGGTGAGGGACGCGAACGCGGCGGACGCGGGCAGCCCGAGGTCCTGCTGCACGGCGGTCAGCGTTGCCGGCACCGGGTCGACGATCCCGACCACCTCCACTTCGGAGACCTCTGGGATGGCGGTGCGGGCCCAATTGCCGCCCCACCCTCCGAGACCGACGTGGATGATCCGGACCGTCATGCGTGCACTCCTTCGTGGCTGCCGCGTCACGACTCCCGTGACGCGTCCGTCCAGTCTGTCAGTGCTGCGCGCGGCGGGCGTCGTCGGTGCCGCGCGCGGCGGGCGCCGTCGGTGCCGCGCGCGGCGGGCGCCGAGGTGCCGCGCGCGGCGGCGCCGAGGTTCCACGACATGCCGTGTGCGCGGCGCCGAAGTTCCACGGAGCGCGTCGGGCGACGTCGAGATGCCGAGATTTCGGAACCTCGACGGGACGTCGGCGGGACCGGCGGGACGGGACCCGGGCGCTCAGTGCGTGAAGGCGTAGGCGATGAGCGCCATCGTCACGATGAACCCCGCCAGGTAGTTGATCCAGAGGAACCGCTTCCACCCGGCGTTCGCGGCCTCGGCGCCCTGGTCCGTGATGTTCCACCACGGCAGCACGTTGAGCGCGTACGGGATCACGACGACGGCGGCGATCGGCCCCGGGAACGCCGAGAACAGCAGTGCGACGCCGGCGATCAGGTACGCGACGAACGCGAGTCGCACGGTCGCCCGCGCCCCGATGACGGTCGCGACGGACCCGATGCCGCCGGCCCGGTCGGCCAGGACGTCCTGCACGGCGCCGAAGGCGTGCGAGGCGACCCCCCACAGGAAGAACGCGATGCAGACGGCGACGAGCTGGCCGGTCCAGTGCGGTCCGGCGAGCGCCAGGCCGTAGATCGCGGGCGAGACGAAGTGGGTCGACGAGGTCAGGGAGTCGAGGAACGGCTTCTCCTTGAACCGCAGCCCCGGCGCCGAGTACGCGATGACGGCGAAGACGCTGATCGCGAGGACGAGCCACGACCACGGCCCGTTCCCGCTCACCGCCCCGAGGACGACGAGCGCGACCAGGAAGGGCACGTTGGTGACGACGACGGCCCAGATCGTGGTGCGGTGGACGCTCTTGTCGAGCAGCGCCCCCTCGACGCCGCCCTTGCGCGGGTTGCGCAGGTCGGACTCGTAGTCGAAGACGTCGTTGATGCCGTACATCGCCAGGTTGTAGGGCACCAGGAAGTACACGACGCCGACCAGGAACGCGACGAGCGAGAACCCACCGCCGCCCTCGACGCCGACCCCGCTGCCGAGCAGGTACGCGGCACCGAACGGGTAGGCGGTGTTCACCCAGCTGATCGGGCGTGACGACACGAACAGGGCGCGCAGGGTCGACGGCCTGGAGGCAGTGCTGGCGTTCACGGGGCGTCCTCCGGTGGTGCGGTGGTCGGGTCGGGCGCGGGGCGCGCGGCGGCCGGGTCGCGTGGGCCCGTCCGGTCGAACAGGACCCACAGGCTCGGCAGCAGCACGATCGCCGCCATCGCGTACGCGAGGTCCTCGACCGGGATCGCCCCGATCTTCGCCCCGCTGATGAGCGAGGGGTCGTAGGCGACGATGCGCAGGGTCACGATGACGTTGTCGAACACGATCGTCATCACGAGGAGCGCGATCCCGGCGACGAGCGACGTGACCAGTGCGACCCGGCGGCCGGGCCCCGGTGCGCGTCCCGCTGCTCGCGCACGGCGCGCGGCCACGATCCCGGCGACGACCGCCACCACCGCCACGACGGTGAAGAACGGCAGGGCCAGGAGGGCGTAGGCGCCGGAGCCGGTCACGGGCGCCGCCGCCCGAGCGACCGCTGCACGACGGGTCGGACGAAGCCGACCAGGTCCATCGTCGAGTAGCAGAGCAGCAGCAGGAAGAAGAGCTCCTCGAGCGGGACCTCGGGGGCGAGCAGCACGCCGGTCAGCAGGTTCTGCGGGCCGATGAAGAAGATGCCGTACGCGACCCCGGCGACGTCCCACACCATGAAGAACGCGACGCCGACGACCATCACCGCAGCCGCACGCCACGGCGCCCGCCAGAAGAACAGCCGGAAGCGGGCGTCGAGCACGGTCATGCCGATCAGCGACACGACCAGGCCGGCGAGGTACAGCCCGGGCATCAGACGGTGCCGGCCTGGTTCCGCGGGGTGCCGAGCGGCGTCGGCAGCGGTTCGGTGCTCGTGTCGCCGTGGATCCGCTTGAGCAGGACCTCGGCGCTGATCAGGCACATCGGCAGACCGATGCCCGGGATCGTGGACGCCCCGGCGTAGTACAGGCCGTCGACCTTGGCCGACGCGTTCTTCTCGCGGAAGAACGCACTCTGCTTGAGCGTGTGCGCGGGGCCGAGCATCGACCCGTTCCACGCGTTGAGGTCGTCGGCGAAGTCGCGCGGTCCGATCGTCCGGCGGACCCGGATGCGGTCCCGCAGGTCGGGGACGCCCGAACGCTCGGCGACGACGTCGATGGCGCGGTCGGCGATCTGCTCGACCTCGTAGTCGCCGGCACCGTCGATCCCGCCCTTGCCGATGGACAGGTCGGCGGGCAGGGGCACCAGGATGAAGAGGTTGCTCGAGCCGCGGGGCGCGACGGACGGGTCGGTCTCCGACGGCGCGCAGACGTAGATCGACGCGGGGTCGGGGACGTGCCGGTCCTTGCCGAAGATCGCGCCGAAGTTCGCCTTCCAGTCCTCGGTGAACACCAGGGTGTGGTGCAGCAGGCCGGGTGTCGGTCCGTCGATGCCGAGGTAGACGAGCACGGCGCTCGGTCCGGGGTCGCGGGTCTTCCAGTGCTCAGCACCGTGGGTGCGGTGCTCGCGGTCGAGCAGCTGCATCTCGGTGTGCTGCAGGTCGGCGGCGCTCACGACCAGGTCGGCCGGAGCCGTGTGCTGCACGCCGTCGCGGTCGCGGTGCACGACCCCGGTGGCGACGCCGTCCTCGACGACGATCCGTTCGACCTTCGCGCCGGCGATGATCCTCGCGCCCTCTGCACGGGCCACGCGTTCGACCGCGGCGATCACCTCGGTGATGCCGCCCTTCGGGTAGAGCACCCCGTCGGCGAGGTCGAGGTGGCTCATCAGGTGGTACATGCTCGGCGCGGCGTACGGGCTCGTGCCCAGGAACACGGCCGGGTAGCCCAGGATCTGCCAGAGTCGCCGGTCCTTGACCGCCGAGGCAGCGCGGGACGACAGCGGCTGCAGCAGGAGCCGGGCGAGCTTCGGCAGGCGACGGAGCACGTCGGGGGCGGCGAGCTTCGTGAGGTCCTGGAACGTCGTGTACAGGAACCGGCGGATCGCCATCGCGTAGGTGTCCTCGGCCGAGGCGAGGTACTTCCGGATCCGCTTGCCGGCTCCGGGCTCGACGGACTCGAACAGCGCGATGTTCGCCTCGGCGTCGGCGCGCAGGTCGATCGGCTCGTCGTTGCCCTCG
This sequence comes from Curtobacterium sp. VKM Ac-2884, assembly GCF_015350945.1. Classification (NCBI taxonomy): domain Bacteria; kingdom Bacillati; phylum Actinomycetota; class Actinomycetes; order Micrococcales; family Microbacteriaceae; genus Curtobacterium; species Curtobacterium sp. VKM Ac-2884. The sequence goes on along the minus strand of NZ_JADKSA010000005.1, from coordinate 98,121 downwards.
CTGTAGACGCGGTACCCGGGGTCGAGCTTCACGAGGTCGAGTTCGGCGTCGGCCGAGGTCCCGAGCAGCTGGAAGAAGTGGTCGAACACCTCGGGCATGAGGTACCACGACGGCCCGGTGTCGAACCGGAAGCCGTCGCGCTCCCACGAACCGGCACGGCCGCCGAGCTGCGACCGCTGCTCGAGCACGGTCACGGCGAAGCCGTCCCGCGCGAGCAGCGCTGCGGACGCCAGTCCGCTGATGCCGCCGCCGATCACGACGGCGCGTCGGGCGGGCACCTTGCGCCGGGTGGTGGCGACGACGGCCGTCGGACGGGAGGCGCGGGGCGGGGTCATGACGTGCCTCCTGGCCGACGGGTGGCCACCTTCGACCGCACGGGGGCGCGTCCGGCGAGCACCTGTGCGGCCAGGCGTGCCTTCACCGGGTTCGGGACGCGCACGCGCGTCGTCACCAGGCGCGTCGCCGACGTGCGGGCGATGCGGTCGTTGAGTTCCTGGAACAGGGCGTGCGCGAGCCCGACGGCGTTCCGGGCGTCGGGCGGCAGCAGCCGGATCGTCCGGGCCGCGTGGTCGAGGTCGGCCTGCACGTCGGCGACCAGACGGTCCTTCGTGGCCTCGTCGAACGAGCGGATGTCGACCCCCGGGAAGTACGAGCGACCGAGCACCTCGAAGTCGGCGTGCAGGTCGCGCAGGAAGTTCACCTTCTGGAACGCGGCACCGAGCGCACGGGCTCCCGCGATGAGCTCCGCCTGGTCGAAGGTCGGGCGGCCGGCGCGGTACACGAACGCACGCAGGCACATCAGCCCCACGACCTCGGCCGAGCCGTACACGTACGCAGCGAACGAGGCGTCGTCGTGCTCGGTGCGCTCCAGGTCCATCCGCATCGACGCGAAGAACGGCTTCGTGAGCTCCGCGCCGAAGCCCGTGACCCGTGCACTCCGGGCGAACGCGTGCACGACGGGGTTCACCGAGAAGCCGAGGGCGATCGCGCGCTCGGTGTCGGCCTCGAGCTCGTCGAGGACCGTCCGTGCCAGGTCGGGGTCGAGCCCTGCCTCGGTCGCGGGACCGTCGACGACCTCGTCGGCGACGCGCACCAGCGCGTAGACGTTGCGGATGTGCTCGCGGGTGTCCTTGGCGAGCAACCGACTCGCCAGGCCGAAGGACGTCGAGTACCGGTCGATGACGACGCTCGACGCCGCCTCGGCCGTGGCGTCGTACAGGGGGAGCCGACCGGACGGCGCGCTGCCGGTCCGGGTGGTGTCGGTCGTCACCGGGCGCGCTCCACGAGTTCGGTCACGAGGCCCTCCAGGCGGTCGGCGAGGTCGTACGGCAGTCCGGAGAGCTCGGCACGGGCGAGTGCGACGTGGTCGGCGATCCGGGACTCGGCTGCGGCACGGGCGCCGCAGGTGACCAGGGTCGCACGGAGTTCGGCCGCACGTTCCTCGGTCAGGTCCGGGTCACCCAGGTAGGGAGCGATGTCCGGCCAGCAGTCGGTCGTGGCCGCGTACGCGATGAGCATGGTCCGCTTGCCCTCGCGCAGGTCCCCCAGCACGCTCTTGCCGGTGGTCGTCTCGTCGCCGAACACCCCGAGCAGGTCGTCGACGATCTGGTAGGCGATGCCGATCTCGCGGCCGAAGGCGCCGAGCGCGGTGACGACGGTCTCGGGCGCGCCGGCGAGCACGGCACCGGACTGCAGCGGCGCCTCGAACGAGTACACGCTCGTCTTCGCCCGTTCCATCGCCAGGACCTCGTCCACCGTCGGCATCACGCCGAGGGCCAGGTCGACGTCGGTCATCTCACCGGCGGCGCTGGCGAACACGGCTTCGTCGAGCAGTTCGAGCAGACGCCCACGACGCTCGCCCGTCACACCAGAGGACTCGATGAACCGCGGTGCGCCGGAGAGCGCGAGGTCTCCCGCGATCACGGCGGCGCTCATCCCGCGGTGCTCGGCGGTCGGCAGCGGCAGCCCACCGGTGGTGCCGGCGTCGCGGTAGGAGCCCGCGACGTTCGGCTGGCCGCGGCGGGCCCAGTCGCGGTCGATGACGTCGTCGTGCACCACCAGCGCGGTGTGCAGGAGTTCGTAGGCCGCGGCGACGTGCGCAGCAGCGTGCACGTCGTCCCCGCCGAGGCCGAGGTACGCGGTCAGCACCATGCGCGGTCGGAAGCGCTTGCCGCCCATGCTCGCCTTGCGGAGCACCCGCCAGAGTTCCTCGGACGGACGGCCGTAACGCGCGGCACGAGCCGAGGACACGACGAAGAAGCGCTCGAGACAGTCGTCGACGAGCGCGAGGTCGATGTGCGCCACGGTGGCCGCTTCCTCGCTCATTGGCCTAACCTATCGGTGCAGATGAGCGCTTTCCCGGAAACCGTGGTCCTGCTGGCCGACGACCGTACCCCGATCGGCACAGCGGACAAGTTCACGGTGCACACAGACCACACGCCCCTCCACCTGGCCTTCTCGTGCCACGTCCGCAACACCGACGGGGACGTCCTGGTGACCCGTCGCGCCCTGTCGAAGAAGACGTGGCCCGGTGTCTGGACGAACACGTTCTGCGGGCACCCCGGCCCGGATGAGTCGTTCGAGGACGCCATCGCCCGCCGGGCATCACGCGAGCTCGGCATCACCGTGCGCGACGTCGAGCTCGTGCTGCCGGACTTCCGGTACCGCGCGGTCGACGCCTCGGGCATCGTCGAGAACGAGGTCTGCCCGGTGTTCCGCGCCGTGACCGACGACCTGCCCGCCCCCGCGGACGACGAGGTCGCCGAGTACGCCTGGGTCTCCGAGGACTCGCTGCGGGCCGCCGTCGCCGGTGCGCCGTTCGGCTGGAGCCCCTGGCTGGGCTGGCAGCTGACCGAGCTCGAGACCGCGGGCCTGCACATCACCCGCTGACCCGGGCGGCCGCCTGGGCCGAGACTCGCGCTCCGCGACACTCCTCGTGCCGGCGAGCACGAGAACCGTCGCCCAGGCCGAGTCTCGGACGAGCGCGGCCGAGCGCGGCCGAGCGCTTGGCTCCCTCGTGCGTCCGGAGTAGGGTCGGACGTCGGCCACGGTTGTGGCCACGAGGCTGCGCACCGCGGCCGCACGACCACGAGAAGGGCAGGTGAGGCGCGATGTCGGGTGACCATCCTCGCGCGGGCCGGCAGCCCCTCCCCCTCGCCGCCGCGCCCGTGTCCTAGATCTCCTCCGCCCGCCGCGGTCCGCCCGCGGCATCGCGCCTGCCTGCTCCCGACCACGAGGAGCACGCGCATGGCAATGATCGACAACGCGATCTACGTCGAAGGACGTCGCATCGAGTCTCCGTCGACCCTGTCGCTCGGCGCACGCCACGAGGTCGCACGGTGCGACCTGGCGTGGATCGGGCTGCTCCGTCCGGACCCGCACGAGCTCGACGCCGTCGCTACCGAGTTCGACCTGCACGAGAACGCGGTGGAGGACGCTCGCAAGGGGCACCAGCGCGCGAAGCTCGAACGGTACGGCGACACGCTCTTCCTGGTGCTCCGCCCGGCCTGGTTCGACCGTGCCGCGGGAACGGTCGAGTTCGGCGAGGTGCACCTGTTCGTCGGCGACCGGTTCGTGGTGAGCGTCCGGCACGCCGAGCGCCCCGACCTCGCTGCGCTCCGCGCCCAGGTCGAGGCCGACCCCGAGTTCCTGGCGCTGGGCTCCGAGGCCGTGACCGCCGCGGTGCTCGACGAGGTCGTGGACGGCTACGCCCCGGTGGTCGAAGTGCTGCAGGACGGCATCGACGCCATCGAGGACCAGCTCTTCGCCGGCCAGGTCGACCCCAGTGTCTCGAAGCGCATCTACCAGCTGCTCAGCGAGGTGCTGTCCTTCCAGCGCGCCACGAAGCCGGTGCCCGCGATGGTGAAGGGTCTGCTCCGCGGGGCCGACAAGTACGGCGTCGACGACGAGGTGCAGCACCGCCTGCGCAACGTGCTCGACCACGCCCTGCGCGTGACGGAGCGGGTCGACTCGTTCCGGTCCCTGCTCGAGAACGCCCTGACACTGCACGCGACCCTGGTGTCACAAGAGCAGAACGAGGCGATGCGGCGGATGACCAGTGCGAGCCTGGCGCAGGGCGAGGAGAGCCGGCAGCTCGCCCGCGCCGCGCACCGGCAGGGCGAGGAGGTCAAGAAGATCTCGTCGTGGGCAGCGATCCTGTTCGCCCCCGGGCTGATCGCCGGTGTCTACGGGATGAACTTCGACCACATGCCCGAGCTGCACTGGCGGTACGGCTACCCGGTCGCGATCCTCGGCATGCTCGCCCTGATGGGTGTGTTGTGGGCGATCTTCCGCAAGCGCAACTGGCTCTGACGCGCCGCGAGGGCGCAGCGAGGCTGCGGCCCGGCACGCCGCCGGGCCGCAGCCTCGAGGACGTTCAGGTGGCGTCGATCCACCGGACGTGCATAATGATCTGGCCCGGAATGTGAACGTGCACATCGACGTGCCACGGCCCCGGGCGGAAACGAGCAGCAATGGCGTCATCGCGGGCACAGCAACCGCGTTCGCCCAGCATCCGTGACGTCGCACGGATCGCGGGCGTCTCCCACCAGACCGTGTCGCGGGTGCTGAACAACTCCGACGCCATCCGCGACGCCACGCGCGACAAGGTGCTGGCGGCGATGGAGCAGCTGCAGTACCGGCCGAACCGTGCGGCGCGCGCCCTCGTGACGAGCCGGACCCACACGATCGGCGTCCTGACCGCCCGGCGCGCCCACTACGGCCCGGCGGTCGCACTGCAGGCGATCGAGGACGCGGCGATGCTGCGTGGGTACTCGGTGACGACGGCGAACATCGCCGAGGCGACCGACACCGCCGTGCGTGAGGGGCTCGGGCACCTGCTCGACCTGGACGTCGAGGGCATCGTCGTCATCGCCCCCCAGCAGCGGGTGTTCGACCTGATCGAGGAACTCGGCATCCGCACGCCCTACGTCACGATGCGAGCCAGCGTCGGCGAGGACCCGACCGCCCTCTGGGTCGACCAGATGGAGGGCGCGCGACTCGCGACCGAGCACCTGCTCGACCTGGGCCACGAGTACATCCGGCACATCGCCGGCCCGCAGGACTGGATCGAGGCGGACGCCCGCATGCAGGGCTTCCTGCGCGCCATGTCGGACCGCGACATGTCCGTCGTCCCACCGATCCTGGGCGACTGGACGGCGGACTTCGGCTACCACGCCGGCCGAGAACTCCTGCGGTGGCGGGACTGCACGGCGGTGTTCTGCTCGAACGACCAGATGGCCCTGGGCGTCATGCACGCGGCGCGCTCCTACGGGCTCGACGTGCCGGGCGACCTGTCGGTGGTCGGCTACGACGACATCCCCGAGGCGAAGCACTACTGGCCTCCGCTCACCACGGTGCAGGTCGACTTCGCCGAGCTCGGCCGCCGCTGCGTCGACCTGCTCCTCCCCGGCGAGGACGAGCTGCTCCGCCCGATCGACATCGTCCCGCAGCTCGTCGTGCGCGCGTCCACGGGGGCCCCGCGCGGTCGTTGACGCGACCACCGTCGATCCGCAGGACGCGGGTCGGACCGGCACCGTGCCTCCCGTCCGGGCGACGTTCGTGCGGGATCACGCAGGCCGTTACGAAAACGCGACCAATCCGAATTGACAGCCGCACCGGGGCTGTGCGTAAATTACCTCCGTCCAGCCGATGTGACCGTTCACATGAGCGTCACACCAGCGGGGCACCGGACGCGACAACGAAGTCCACGCAGGCCACCTGCGCCCATTCGCTGCCGCAGCAGAACCACCCGAACAACTGCCGCATCGCAGCGGCAGAAGGAGATGCACTGTGGCGTCAACCCCGATCGACACCGGCCTCGAGACCCGGTCGATCACCGCACCCGAGACCATCCTCGAGATGCGCTCGATCACCAAGGAGTTCCCTGGTGTCAAGGCGCTCTCCGAGGTCTCCCTCAACGTCCGCGCCGGCGAGATCCACGCGATCTGCGGCGAGAACGGTGCCGGCAAGTCGACCCTGATGAAGGTCCTGTCGGGCGTCTACCCCTACGGCACCTACGACGGCGAGATCGTCTACGAGGGCGAAGAAGTCCGCTTCAAGGACATCAAGCAGTCCGAGCAGGCCGGCATCGTGATCATCCACCAGGAACTCGCGCTGATCCCAGAGCTCTCGATCACCGAGAACCTGTTCCTCGGCAACGAGCCCGGCAAGTTCGGCGTGATCGACTGGACGAGCGCCCAGCTCCGCGCACAGGACCTGCTCGCCCGCGTCGGCCTGGCCGACGACCCGGACACCCAGATCAAGAACATCGGTGTCGGCAAGCAGCAGCTGGTCGAGATCGCGAAGGCCCTGCACAAGGACGTCAAGCTCCTCATCCTCGACGAACCGACCGCGGCCCTGAACGAGAACGACTCACAGCACCTGCTCGACCTGATCGTCGGGCTGAAGGCCAAGGGCATCTCGAGCATCATCATCAGCCACAAGCTCAACGAGATCGAGCAGATCGCCGACGAGATCACGATCATCCGTGACGGCAAGACGATCGAGACGCTGAACGTCAAGGGCGACGGCGTCAACGAGGACCGCATCATCCGCGGCATGGTCGGTCGTTCCCTCGAGAGCCGGTTCCCGGACCGCACCCCGAAGATCGGTGAGACCTTCTTCGAGGTCCGCGACTGGACCGTGCAGCACCCGCTCGACGCCAGCCGCCTGGTCTGCAAGGGCTCGAACTTCCACGTCAAGCGTGGTGAGATCGTCGGCTTCGCGGGCCTGATGGGCGCCGGCCGCACCGAACTCGCGATGAGCCTGTTCGGGCGCTCGTACGGCACCTGGCTCGGCGGCGAGATCATCAAGGACGGCCACGAGATCAAGGTCACGAACGTCCAGCAGGCGATCCAGAACGGCATGGGCTACGTCTCCGAGGACCGCAAGGCCCTCGGCCTGAACCTGCTCGACACCGTGAAGCGGTCCACCGTCTCCGCCGACCTGCAGAAGATCTCGAAGGCCGGCGTCGTCGACTCCATCGAGGAGTACGACGTCGCCGAGAAGTACCGGAAGATGCTCCGCACCAAGGTGCCGAGCGTCGAGGAGAACGTCGGGAAGCTCTCCGGCGGGAACCAGCAGAAGGTCGTCCTGTCCAAGTGGATGTTCACCGACCCGGACATCCTGATCCTCGACGAACCGACCCGCGGCATCGACGTGGGCGCGAAGTTCGAGATCTACGGCATCATCCAGCAGCTCGCAGCACAGGGGAAGGGCATCATCCTGATCTCCTCCGAGCTCCCCGAACTCCTCGGCCTCTCCGATCGCATCTACACGATCTTCGAGGGCCAGATCACGGCCGACGTCCCCGCGGACCAGGCCGATCCAGAAACGCTCATGCGCAGCATGACCTCCGCGCGGAAGGGCGCTCCCGTCTCATGAACAACCTGAAACTGCTCTTCGGCAAGGGCAACTCGATCGGCCAGTACGGCATGATCATCGCCCTCGTCGCGATCGTCATCTTCTTCTGGTTCACCACGGACGGGCTCATCCTCGAGCCCACCAACGTGATCAACCTGTTCCTGCAGTACTCCTACATCCTCATCCTCGCGCTGGGGATGGTCATGGTGATCATCGCGGGCCACATCGACCTGTCCGTCGGATCGGTGGCGGCGTTCGTCGGCATCATCGTCGCCCAGTCGATGTCGGTCTGGCACTTCCCGGTCTGGCTGGCGATCGTGCTCGGCCTGGTCGTCGGCGCGCTCGTCGGTGCCTGGCAGGGCTTCTGGGTGGCGTTCGTGAAGGTCCCGGCCTTCATCGTGACCCTGGCCGGCCAGCTCATCTTCCGCGGTGCGAACCAGATCATCGGTGCGTCCACCTCGGTCCCGACGCCGGACGGCTACAACACCATCGGCTCCGGCTTCCTCGGTGACTTCGGCCCCGACTTCGGGTTCTCGAACGGCACGCTGCTGATCGGCGCCGTGACCATCGCCGTCCTGATCATCGTCGAGGTCCGCGGTCGCTCGCGTCGCCGCAAGATGCAGGCCGAGGTCCCGCCGCTGTGGGTCTCCGTCGTCCGCACCGGCATCCTGGTCGCCGTCACCCTCGTCGCCACGTACCTGTTCGGCGCCGGCCCGGTCGGCACGTCGATCCCGATCGTCGCGATCATCCTCGGTGTCCTGACCATCGTCTACGGCTTCATCACGAAGAACACGATCTTCGGTCGCCAGGTCTACGCGGTCGGTGGCAACTCCAGCGCCGCCGTCCTGTCCGGCGTCAGCGCCCGCAAGGTGAACTTCTTCGTCATGGCGAACATGTCGGTCCTCGCCGCGATCGCCGGCATGGTGTTCGTCGGCTACTCGAACGCCTCGGGCCCCGCGGACGGCACCGGCTGGGAGCTCGACGCGATCGCCGCCGTGTTCGTCGGTGGCGCAGCGGTCGCCGGTGGCATCGGCACCATCTCCGGCTCCATCATCGGTGGCCTCGTGATGGCGCTGCTGTCGAACGGTCTGCAGCTGATGGGCATCGAGTCCAACAAGGTCCAGATCATCCGTGGTCTCGTGCTCCTCATCGCCGTCGCCTTCGACGTCTACTCGAAGTCGCAGGGCCGCCCGTCGCTCATCGGCGGCATGATGCGGCAGTTCCAGCGCAAGGACGCAGCCGAGGTCCCCGCGGCCCAGCAGCAGCCGCGCTCGATCGAGGACCAGCCCGACAAGATCACCCTCCCCTAGTCCAACCCTTCCCCTCACAGCACCACCACCTCAACGAAGAGAAAGCACTCTCATGCGCAAGAAGCTCATCGCCGGCATCGGTCTGGCACTCGTCGCGGGCCTGGCCCTCAGCGGCTGCTCGGCTCGTGGCACCTCCGACTCGGGCGACTCCTCGGGCTCGTCCATCAAGAAGGGCGACCTCATCGGCGTCGCGCTCCCCGCGAAGACCTCGCAGAACTGGGTGCTCGCGGGCGCCGCGTTCAAGAAGTCCATCGAGGACGCCGGCTTCAAGGCCGACATCCAGTACGCGAACGCCGGCAACCCGGTCCCCGACCAGCAGTCGCAGATCTCGGGCATGGTCACCAAGGGCGCGAAGGCGATCATCATCGGTGCCGCCGACGGTTCGCAGCTCGGCTCGCAGGTCAAGGCCGCCAAGGCCCAGGGCACGACCGTCATCGCCTGGGACCGCAACATCCTGAACACGAAGAACGTCGACTACTACGTCGCGTTCAACAACTTCAAGGTCGGCCAGCTGCAGGCCCAGGCACTGCTCAAGGGCCTCGAGGAGAAGAAGGGCGACGGACCGTACAACGTCGAGCTCTTCGCCGGTTCGCCGGACGACGCCAACGCCACCGTGTTCTTCAACGGTGCGATGGACGTCCTCCAGCCGAAGATCGACGACGGCACGCTCAAGGTCGTCTCGGGTCAGACCACGTTCGCCAAGGTGAACACGCAGGGCTGGCTCGCGCAGAAGGCCCAGTCGCGCATGACCGACCTGCTGGCCCAGTACTACACGGGTGACACCAAGCTCGACGGCGTCCTGTCGCCGAACGACACCCTCGCCCGTGCGATCCTCACCGCGACCAAGGCCGCCGGCAAGGACAACCCCGTCGTGACCGGGCAGGACTCGGAGACCGCTTCGATCCCGCTCATCATGAAGGGCACGCAGTACTCGACGATCTACAAGAACACCACAGAAGAGGCCCAGGCGGCCATCGACCTGGTGTCCGACCTCGCCGACGGCAAGACCCCGAAGACGACCAAGGACAAGAACAACGACAACGGTTCGAAGGTCGTCCCGGCCGTCGAGCTGACGCCGATCCTGGTCACGAAGGACAACGCGGTCGAGGCCTACAAGGGCAACGACACCCTCGAGGAGCTCGCCAAGAAGGGCTGATCTCCCCCGCTCACACGGACGGCCCCGTCTCGCTTCGGCGAGACGGGGCCGTCCTGCGTCGTCGTGGGGCCGGCCACGGTCGGACGGGAGGCCCGGGGCAGGTCGTGATCCGTGCCTCCCGTCCGCCGTGCACGCACGTCCGGTGCCCGCGCGACCCGCCGGGTCAGGGCCGGGTCGCGCGCAACCGCCGCGCCGCGTCGGCCAGGTGCGGTACGTCGGTGCGGGCCGTGCCGAACACCACCGCGCGGGTGGTGTCGAAGTAGCGCCGGGTCAGCCGGTCGCCGAGGTCGGACACCCGCGACCACGGGATGTCCGGTTCGCTCGCGGTGACGGTGCTCGGCAGGACACGGACCGCCTCGCCGATCTCGACCAGCCGCATCCGGACGGCGTCGTGCACCAGGTCCTCGGGCAGCCGCTCGTCGCCGACGTACCGGCCGATGGCCTCGCACGCGCCGATGACGTCGTCGAGTCGATCGCCGACCAGCCGGGGGGTCACCGGTTGCGGGCTCACAGCGGCACCGCGCGTCGGACGACCTCGGGACTCATGCCGGCCGCGTCCACGACGTCCACGCGCACGCCGAGCAGGCGCTCGGCGCCGTCCTGGATGCGCATGAGCGCGAAGATGCCGAGCCCGGCGTCGACGTCGATCATCAGGTCGACGTCGCTGCCCGGGCCGTCCTCCCCGCGGGCGACGCTGCCGAACAACCGTGGGTTGCGGCCGCCGAACCGCTCCACGACGGCGACGAGGTCGTGCCGTGCTGCGGCGACGCGTTCGCGCAGGGGCGGTGGGTCCTCGACCGGGAGCAGGTCGATCGACGTGGTGAAGCCCGCGGCCCGGAGCATGCGCTGGAGTGCGGCGAGCGAGGGTTCGCGGCGACCGTTCTCGTACGTGCTGATGACGCTCTGCGTGACACCGGCCCGCCGTGCGAGCTGCACCTGCGTCAGTTCGGCGCGGTCACGGGCGTCACGGATGAGCGCGGCCGCCGACACCGTCGGCATCGGACGTGGAGGGACTGCGGACATGCTGCAACGATACACAGAATGCGACATTTCGTCCGCCGGATGACATGGCGGTGTCGACTCGGAACGACGTCGTCGATGTCGCACGACGTCGATGACGTCGTTCCGGGTCGGATGGACCGCGGTCAGGGGCGCGCCGACACGTCCGCGCGGTGGAAGTTCTGCGCCGAGCGGGACGGGGTCGGGCCGCGCTGGCCCTGGTACCGCGACTGGTACTCGGCCGACCCGTAGGGCCTGTCGGCGGGACTGGACAGCTGGAAGAAGCACAGCTGCCCGATCTTCATGCCCGGCCAGAGCTTGATCGGCAGCGTCGCGACGTTCGACAGCTCGAGCGTCACGTGGCCGGAGAACCCGGGGTCGATGAACCCCGCGGTCGAGTGGGTCAGCAGGCCGAGGCGTCCGAGCGAGCTCTTGCCCTCCAGCCGCGCGGCGATGTCGTCGGGCAACGTGACGACCTCGTACGTCGAGCCGAGCACGAACTCGCCGGGGTGCAGCACGAACGCCTCGTCCGGGTCGGTCTCGACCAGCCGGGTCAGGTCGGGCTGGTCGACCGCCGGGTCGATGTGCGGGTACTTGTGGTTGTCGAACAGCCGGAAGAACTTGTCGAGCCGGACGTCGATGCTCGACGGCTGGACGAGCGAGGCGTCGTGGGGGTCGAGACCGATCCGGCCCTCGGCGAGCTGGGCGGTGATGTCGCGATCGGAGAGCAGCACGCCGTGCAGCCTAGCGGCAGCGGACCCCCGCCGATATGCTGCGAGGCTGTCCGGGGCCGGGCGGCGTCGCACCGCCGGGAGGAACCGACATGACCGCGTACACCGTCCACGAACTCGTGGTCCCCGCCACGATGGACGACGACCCGGGGACCGTGCAGGCGTTCCGCGAGTGGCTCGCCGTGTCCGACGCCGCCGAGGTCGCGGTGCACGGGCTCCGTGAACTCGTGTGGGTACCGGACGAGTACCTGCCGATGTGCCACGAGCCAGGAGCTCCGAGCCGCCTGTTCGCGGTGCGCGACGAGACCGGCGCGACGGTCGCGGCCGGGTCGTACGACACCAAGCAGGAACCGGGCACGAGCAACTGCTGGCTGGCCGTCGGTGTCGCGCCCGAGCACGTGCGTCGCGGGGTCGGGACACTGCTCGCGGACCACCTCGAGGGCATCGCCCGAGCCGAGGGACGCACGCAGTGCAAGACGTACGCCGTGTCCCGCCAGGTGGGTTCGGCGTCCGGACCCGGGTACGTGCAGGCGCCGACGGGATTCGGTGCCGTGCCCGAGGACGAAGCGGGGGTCCGGTTCCTGACCGGCCGCGGCTGGCGGTTCGGGCAGGTGAACCGGATCAGCCGGCTGCCACTGCCCGCCGACCACTCCGTCGTGCGCGAGCTGCACGACCGGGCGTCGGCCGCTGCCGGACCGGACTACGCGGTGCACGCCTGGACGGGCCGGACCCCCGACGAGTGGCTCGAGGGCATCGCGCTGCTCGAGACCCGGATGAGCACCGATGCGCCGTCCGGCGACATGGACGAACCCGAGGACGTCTGGACCCCCGAACGACTGCGCGCCCACGAGGACGAGCTCGCCCGGGCACCGCGCACCATGCTGACCGTCGCGGTCGAGCACGTCCCGAGCGGGATCCTGGCCGGCTTCACGCAGGTGGCGGTGCCGGACGACTCCGCGCGCGCCGCGATGCAGTGGGACACCCTGGTGCTGCGGGAGCACCGCGGCCACCGGCTCGGGTGGCTGCTCAAGGTGGTCGGGATCGAGGAGCTGGAGCAGCGCTTCCCGGGCCGACCGTCGATCATCACCTTCAACGCCGAGGAGAACCGCCCGATGCTCGACGTGAACGAGGCCGTCGGGTTCGTGGGCGTCGGCAGCGAGGGGATCTGGGAACACCGCCCGGCGTAGGGTTCCCCCATGGCGCGCTCACGGGGGATGGACGATCTGGTCAGCGACGGGGTCTTCCTGGCCTGGGAGGCGCAGCTGCAGCTCGCCGACCGGTACGACGACCACGAGCGCTGGAACGTCGACCTCGCCGCCGGCACCCTGCAGTTCGTCGGGCCGCACCCGGGCGAGTTCCGGATCCAGCTGCTGGGATCGGCCGCACCGGGGCCGCGCAGCTGGCTCTGGGGCTGGGCGAACCCGTCGCAGTACCCCGCGTCGGTGCTCGCGGCCGCGAACGCCACCCGCGCGCTGGGCGAACGGCTCGGCATCCCGGAACTCGTGCAGGGCGAGGTCCCGTTCGGCGAGCACCGGCAGGCCGACGCCGCAGACGCCGGGTACGAGTTCGCGTGGGACATGTCGATCGCGGCACGGCTGGCGACCGGTTCGTGGTTCGGCTTCGGCGGGCACGTCGGCGGAGGCTCTCGCCTCTGGGTGCTGTTCGAGGGCCTGCTCTTCGCGCCGCCGACGGTCCCCCGGATGGTCCGGGTGTTCGGTGAGGGCCTGCAGACGACCGAGGTGCACGACCACCGCCGCGCTGTGGGGAGCTGGGCGTCGCTCCGCGGTGTCCCCTGGGACGGGCGCACGCTGACGTTGGCGGACGGGACCATCACGGTCGACTTCGACGAACTGGGCCGGATCCGCGACCTGCAGGGGTCGTCGGCGCGACCCTGAGGCGGGCCGCAGCGCGCGCTGCGGACTGACACCGCTCCTCCAGACCGACCCGCCTACCATGGAGGGTCCGCGGTCTCGCGGACGCACGCGTCCCTGGAACAAGGTTGATGACCGTCACGTCCCCCGCAACCCAGCCTGGAGGCCCGGCGCCGGAATCCGCGCCCGTCACCGCGCGCACGTCCACCGTCGCGACCGTGCTGGTCGTCGCCATCCCGCTCGCGGTCGCGTGCTCGCTCCTCGGCCTGACGATCACCGGGGCGTTCACCGCGAACCAGCAGCTGGTGTCCGCCGGCGACGTGGTCGAGTACGGCCTGCCGATCGCCCGCGTGGTGCACGACACCATGGCGGCGCTGACCGTCGGCCTGCTCATCGTCGCCGCGTTCGCGCTGCCGGCACAGAAGAAGGACCACCGGGCACTGTCGAGCGTGCAGCACCGTGCCACACGCTGGGCGGCGGCGACCGGATCGATCTGGTTCCTCGCCGCGGCCGTCACCGTCGTGCTGACCGGCGCCAACACCCTCGGCGTCCCGATCACCAGTCCGGTGTTCGCCCGGAACTTCATGCTGTTCGCGTTCCAGGTCGAGATCGGGCAGGCGCTCGTGGTCTCCGCGGCGGCCATCCTCATCGCGACCGTGGTCGCCGCGTTCGCCACCCGGGTCACGACGCTCGCCGTCGCCACCGTGTTCGGCCTCTTCGCGCTGCTCCCCCTGGCACTGTCCGGTCACGCCGCCGGCTCGCTCGAGCACGCAAACGCCGTGAACTCCCTCGCGATCCACCTGATCGGGGTGTGCGTCTGGGCCGGCGGGCTCGTCGCCGTCGTGCTGCTGCGCACCCGCACGAAGGGCGCGACCGGTCGGGTGGTCTCCCGGTACTCCACGCTGGCCGGGTGGTCGTTCGGCGCCGTCGCGTTCTCCGGCATCGTCAACGCCTCGCTGCGACTGACCGGTCCGCTCGACCTCGTCACGACCCCGTACGGCGCACTCATCACCGTCAAGGCCGTCATCCTGGTGCTGCTCGGCGTCGCCGGTGTCGTGCAGCGCCGCAAGCTGGTGCCCGGGCTGCTCCGCGCGCCGCTCGACCGCCGTCGGTTCACCCGGTTCGCGCTCGCCGAGATCGTGTTCATGGCCGTGGCGATCGGCGTCTCGGTGGCCGTGTCCCGCTCGCAGCCGCCGATCCCGCAGACGCCCGAGACCGGTGAGGACACCCGCTCCGGCCTGATCGGGTTCCCGTTCCCGCCGGCCCAGACGATGCACACGTACCTGACGCAGTGGCACATCGACTGGGTGTGGCTCGGGCTCGCCGTCGTCGGTGCCGTCTGGTACCTGCTCGCCGTGCGGAAGCTCCGGAAGCGCGGCGACAAGTGGCCCGTCGGGCGCACCATCGCCTGGGTCATCGGCTGCGCCCTGTTCGTCTGGACCACGTCGGCCGGACCGGCCGTGTACGGCATGATCCACTTCTCGTCGCACATGGTCCAGCACATGCTGCTCATGATGTTCGTGCCGCTGCCGCTCGTGCTCGGCGGCCCGGTGCTGCTCGCCATGCGCACCCTGCCGGTCCGCAACGACGGTTCCCGCGGGGCCCGCGAGTGGCTCATGCTCTTCGTGCACTCGCGGTACATGCAGTTCATGGGGAAGCCCGCCGTCGCCGGTGTGATCTTCGCCGGGTCGCTCGTGGTGTTCTACTTCACGCCGGCGTACCAGGCGGCGATGCAGTCGCACGAGTGGCACGTCGCGATGGTCGTCCACTTCGTACTGAGCGGCTACCTGTTCTTCTGGGTGTTCGTCGGCGTCGACCCGGGGCCGAAGCGGCCGCCGTACCCGATCCTGATCATCGCGCTGCTCGCGACGCTGGCCTTCCACGCGTTCTTCGGCGTCGCCGTGATGACCTCGCAGTCGGTGTTCGCGATCGACTGGTTCCACGCACTCGGCCAGACGAACGACGCCGCGCTGCTCGACGACCAGCACACCGGCGGCGGCATCGCCTGGGGTGCCTCCGAGCTGCCGATGGTCTTCGTCGCACTGCTCGTGGTGCGGAACTGGATCCGCACGGACAAGCGTGACGCGAAGCGGCTCGACCGCAAGGCCGAACGCGACGGCGACGCCGACCTGAAGGCGTACAACGAACGTCTGGCGGCGATCAACGCGTCCGACACCGCGCGCCGCGACTGACGGACACCAGGCGCACGAACAGGACGGCGCCCCGGGCAACTGCCCGGGGCGCCGTCCTCGTCCGTGCGGTCGGTTACTCCGCGGTGGTGTCGGCGACCGTGCCGCGAGCGGCCCGGGTGCGACGGACCATCAGGAGCACCAGGCCCGCGATGAGCAGCGCTGCGGCGAGTGCCGTGGCGGTGCCCACGGCCACGGGCGAACCCGTGAACGCGAGCGCACCGGTGGTGGTCGGCGCCGGCGTGGCGGACGCGGTTGCCGACGGTGCCGATGCGGGCGCCGAGGTCTCCGGCGTGGTCGGCTCGTCGGTCGGCCCCGGCGTCGGCTCGACGGCGGGGAGTGCCGCGACGACGATCTCGAGCGCGCTGCTCGACGCGGCGAACGACGCGTCACCGCTGTAGGCAGCCGTGACCGTGTTCGTGCCGACCGGCAGGGCGTCGGTCTCGCAGGTCGTCTCGGGCAGCGTGACGATGCACAGGACGGAGCCGTCCGCGGCCGTGAAGGTCACGGTGCCGGTCGCGCCGGCGGGCAGGCCGGATGCAGTCAGGCGGACCTTCGAGCCGACGACCGGAGCCGTCGCGTCGGTGCTCGCCACGAGCGCCGTCGACTGCGCGGTCACGACCAGCTCGAACGGCGCACCATCGGCGGCCTCGTAGTTGTCGTCGCCGCTGTAGTGGGCGTGCACGGTGTACTTGCCACCCGGCAGGTCGGACGGGATCGCGCACGTGGTGTCGGGCAGCGTCGCGGTGCACAGGACGGTGCCGTCGTCGGTGACGTACTCGATGGTGCCGGTGGCGTCCTCCGGCACGTTCGGGGTGTCGAGCGTGGTGGTGTCGCCGTGCGTGACCGTCACCGTGGTGTCGGGTACGGTCGGCTCGCCGCCGTCGCTCGGGTCGCCGCCACCGGTGCCGGGCTGGGTGCCGATGGTCGCCGAGGCCTTGCGGACGGTCAGGTCCACTGCGACCGAGGTCGAGCCGGCGTGCAGCGCGTCGCCGGAGTAGACAGCGGTCACCGTGTGCGTGCCGGCGCCGAGGCCCTCGGCCACGCAGCTGGTGTCGGGGAGCGTCGCGGTGCACAGGACGGTGGTGCCCTCGCGGTACTCGATCGTGCCGGTCGGCGCGGCGACCGTCTCCGAGCCGGAGCCCAGGCCGGTGACGTCGAGCGTGATCTGCTCGCCGTACGCAGCGGACGTCGGGCTCGACTCGACCACGACGGCCGTCGGCACCTTGGTCGCGGTGAGCGTGCCCGTGCCGGTCGCAGCGGTGTGGTCCGCGTCACCCTCGTAGGTCGCGGTGACCCCGCGGGAGCCGACCGTCGACGTCGTCGTGTCGCACGAGGCCGCACCGTCGACGATCGTCGCCGTGCAGAGCTCCGCGCCGGTCTCGGTGTCGGTGAACGTGACGGTGCCGGTCGGCGCGGTGGCGCCGGTCTTCGCGGACGACGCGACCTGGGCGGTCAGCGTGACCGTGTCGCCCACGGTCGCGGTGGCGTCGTCGACCGTGACCGTCGTGCCCTGCGGCTCGACGGTCAGGCCACGGGTGACGGTGACCGCCTCGGCGTCCGTGGACGCCAGGACGGTGGAGATCGTCGCGGAACGGGTTGCGCCGGTCACCGTGTACGGGATGGAGAGCGTCGGCAGGACCGTGCCGGGTGCGACGGGCGATCCGGCGTCGACGGCCTGGTCGCACGTGACGACCTGCCCGACGGGCGGCTGGCAGGTCCAGCCCGCGCCGGTCACGCCGGAGACGTCGGGCGTGACGCCCGTCGGGAACGTGGTGGTCGTGCGCACGAGCTGCGACTCGGAGCCACCGTCGGCGGACACGGTGGGGGTGACCGTGTACGCGCCGGAACCGGCGTGCGCGACGGTGGCCGTGCCTCCCGTGCTGGCGGTCAGCACCGGCACCGGACCGGCGGCCGTCGTGGTGCGGAGGTAGTTGACCTCGTGGATGTCGTTCTGTCCGCCGGTGCCCGCGACCCACCCGTAGGTGAGCTTGTAGGGGTAGCCGGTGGCGGGGTCGACCCACGACGGGTCGACGTTCGCGGCGTTGCCGGTGGTGAGCTTCGGCAGGGCGCCACGGACGACCTGCTGCGTGCCGCCGATGGAGGTGAAGACGACCGCGTACTGGCCGGCGGGAACGGACACCGCGGTGTTCTCCTGCGCGGCGAGCGCCGACGACGTCGGGTTGATCACGATCTCGACGGGGACCTTGGCCTGCGCACGGTCCGTCACGCCGGTCTTGTTGAGCGACCCGTTGACCACGGTGCGGGACTGCACGCAGTAGCCGGTGCCGCCGTCGCCGGGGCCTCGGACGGTCACGGCGTTCGCCGTGAGGGTCCGGTTCGTCCCCTGGTCGGTCGTGCAGCCGGTGCCGCCGAACTCGCGGTTGCCGAAGTTGCCGAAGCGGTCGAGGCCGATGCCGAGGTACGCGTGGGAGAGGCCCTGCGCGTTGTTCGCGGTGCTCGCGCTGTAGCCGAGCGAACCGCCCAGGTAGCCGATCTTCGCCGGCACGGTCGGGTTGTACGGGTCGGTCGCGGCGAGGTAGAAGACGATGCCGTCGGCCGAGGTGCCGTTGTACTGGTAGCTGTCGAAGACCGCGTCGACGCCCTTGGTGATCGGGACGGACTGCTTCGCACCGAGGCCACCGGCCTGGTTGTTCTCCGCACCGGTCAGGCGGAGCGCGCCGCTGCCGTCCACGTCCGTGGCACCGGCACACGTCGGGACCGAGCCGGTGTTCGACGAGCCGGCTGCCGGCTTCGCCGTGAGGCACGCGACGTTCGCGGCACCGGACTGCGTCGACGGCAGGATGTAGGCGGTGCCGGCGCTCGCGCCGGTGAACCCCTCGTTCACGAAGGTGGTCTGCGCGGGTGCCGCGGCGGACGCGGTGGTCGTGCCGAGCCCGACGAGCGCGACGCCCGCGAGTCCGGCGACGACCACGCCGGTGAGGATCTTGCGAGCGCGCGCGACGGCGCGCCCCTGGTGGTGTGTACGCACTGGAGCCCTGTTCAGTGAGAAGGGTGCCGACGAGGAGCGTGCTCGCCCGGCTCGTCGGCTCGGGTCCTCACACCGTAGAGCGGTGCTGGGTACTCACGGGTCTCGAAACCCGCGATCGCACCACAACTGGGGGCACCGCGTGGCCGATCCGCGCGACGAGTCGCTCCGGCAGTCGTCGCGTCGGGCCGCATCGGTTCCGTCAGTCGGCGCGCCCGGCTCCGTCAGTCGCCGTGGACGATGCAGACCGCGTCGAGGTCGAGCGCGGCCTCGAGCGCCGCCGAGATCCCGGACTCGCCGTCGGACCCCGCAGGGGTGACGGTGTCGACCCACCACAGCGGCGTCGCGATCGTGGGAGCGTCCGGCAGGATCCGTTCGACCTCGTCGAACGAGTCCACCCGCCGCACCCCGAGCACGGTGATCACCGGGTGCGTGGCGTCGCGGCAGACCTGCAGCATCGGGCCGTCGTCGAGGGCGCGGACACCCCAGGACTCGTCGTGCAGGAGCAGCGCCTCGGCGACCTCCCGCGGCTCGACCGGCTGGCGGCAGAGGATGGTGACGTCACGCGGCACCCTGACCGCCTGCCACGCGGGTGTCCCGCACGTGCCCGTCGAGCGCGCCCTCGTCGTGGGCCGGGTCGAGGGGCGCTCCGCCGACGAGCTGCAGGAAGCGGTCCTCGTCGATGCGGTCGAGGAAGGACTCGAGGGCTTCCCAGCCGTCCTCGAAGCGGACGATCATGCCGCCGTCGGCGACGTGCGGGTCGCCTGCCCCGGATCGGGTTCCGAACGTCGCCGTCGTGGTGCGCGGTGGCGGCCAGACCCCGTCGCGGTCCAGGAACTCGGAGGCCTCCGGTCCGACGACGACGGCGAGCGGCGACGGCTCGCCGTGTGACACCGCGCGGATCAGGTGGTCGGCGTCGCCCCGACGTTGCATCACCACACCGAAGACGGGCACGACCTGGTCCGCGACCTGCTGCACGGCGTCGAACAGGCGGTTCGCGAGCTCTGGGTCGGTGTTCTCCTCGGGCACGGTCAGGACGGCGGACATCGTCTCGACGACGACGCCACCGACCAGGTGGGCGGTCATGGTGGCGGAGAAGCCCTCGCCGACGGCGTACGAGGTCGACACCCCGGGCGCCTCGTGCTTGGCGTACTGCGTGACGACCCAGCGGTCCCACGGCACGGTGAGCGGCTCGGCGGTGCCCCAGCGGGTGGGGCAGGTGCCGACGGTGTGGCACAGGGCCTCGATCGCGGACCCCATGTCCACGGCACGCTCGGCGTGGTGGCGGAGCGTCAGGTCGATGCTGATCTGGCGGACGGAGTCGGCTGCGACCGGGTGCTCGGGCGACGGTGTGCCGACGAGTTCGGGGCCGCGGTGCACGAAGTCCTCGATGCCCGAGGCTGCTGCACCCGTCCGGCCGTCGCGCAGCGTCCCGTCGAAGTCGGCGACGGCCCACGCGGCACCGTAGGCACCGAGCGCGTGCCGCAGGGCGGGGGTGATCGCGGATTCGCGTCCGGTCCGCAGCACGACCATGCGGCCGGCGTCCGCCGAACGGCGGAGCAGTGAGGCGAGCGCGTCCGTCAGCCACACGACCGGCGAGGCGGACTCGACCACGATGGCGGGACCGACCACGTCGTCGATGAGGGGATGCCTGACCATCCGGGTCCTCCTCGGGTTCGTCGGCGCTGGAACTCCCTGGACGGTACACACGACGACGACACCTGTCCGTCAGGCTGGCGTGCTCACAGCGGAGACTCGGGAGGCACGACACACGCCCGACAGGAGGCGTACGGTGCGCGGTCGGCTGGCTTCCAGGCGAGAATCCGCTAGGCTTGCCGAGTCCCGTCCTGCGGGGCGCGCGAGTGTAGTTCAATGGTAGAACTCCAGCTTCCCAAGCTGGTAGCGCGGGTTCGATTCCCGTCACTCGCTCCAACTAGCATCGTGCTGTGGAGTCCAAGCCGGCATCTGTCCTCAAGGCGATCAGGGCCGAGATCATCGCCGGCACGCTCGCCCGTGGCTCCCGGCTGAAGGAAGACGCCCTCGCTGAACGCTTCGGCGTCTCGCGGGTCCCCGTGCGCGAAGCACTCCGGCAGCTCGAGACCGAGGGGTTCGTCGAGTCCGAGAAGTTCAAGGGCGTCCGGGTCGCCGACTCCTCGACCGAGGTGGTCATCGAGCTCATGCAGATCCGCCGGGGGCTCGAGGTACTCGCCGCCGAGCTCGCCGCGCGTCGCCAGGGTGGCGAGTGCGCCGACCTGCTCCGCGCCGTCGGTCGTGAACACCGGTCCGACCAAGAGGTCGAGGCTGCGCACTCACCGCGGTTCGCGTTCCACGGGCTGGTGGCACGCGCCTCGGGGAACAGCCGGCTCGAGACGATGATCGACCACCTGATCCACCAGACGGCGTGGGCGTTCGAGCGGGTCACGCAGGACGAGGTGGCGTCGAGCAGCGACGACCACACGGCCGTTGCCGGCGCGATCCTGCGCGGTGCCTCGGTGCAGGCGGGGCTGCTGATGGACGAGCACCTGCGCCGCGACGAAGCGATCTACCGGGCCCTGAACCCGTAAGAACGTATACAAAACGCCCCGCGAGCTTGGCGGGAGTGCGTCTGGATGCTTGAATATCCAGGTGATTCAGGCAGCCGTAACGAACCGTCTCGTGTTCGAAACCAGCCCGAAACAGCTTTTCGTATACAAAAGAGTGACCGCACGGTGCACCCACCTCACTCTTCCCCCGCTGGAGTTACGAATGACTGCTGTAACCCGCTCCACCGCACCAACCCGAACCGCTTCCGCTGCCCGAACCGAAGGCGGCATCGGATCCGCCCTCGACTCGATCGGCTTCACCCGGGCTCAGTTCTGGGTCCTCATGCTCATCCTCGCCGGGGAGTTCTTCGACACGCTCGAGCAGAACTCCGTCGGCGCGATGGCCACCAACATCAAGGCCTCGCTCGCCATCGGCGACGTGCAGCTCTCCACGATCAACACCGCCACCGTCCTGGGTGGGCTGGTCGGCCGGTTCCTGGCAGGCTGGCTCGCCGACAAGTACGGTCGGCGGTTCTCACTCGGGCTCAACCTGCTCGTCTACACGCTCGGCGGCCTGCTCAGCGCCGTCTCCTTCAACTTCGACATGCTGCTCGTCAGCCGGTTCATCGTCGGGATCGGCGTCGGCGGCGAGTTCATGATCGGCATCGCGATGCTGTCCGAGATGGTGGCCACCAAGTACCGCGGCGGCCTCATCGCGACCATCAACGTCGGTGCCGGCGGCATCGGCAACTTCATCTCCTACGGACTCTTCCTGTTGCTGCTCGGCCCGCTGGCCGTCCCGCTCGGTGGCGACGACCAGGTCTGGCGGTGGACGTTCGTGATCCTCGCGATCCCGGCGCTGTTCGTCGTCCTGTACCGCCGCAAGCTGCCCGAGACGCCTCGCTGGCTGCTGTCGAAGGGACGGGTCGACGAGGCGAACCGCTCGCTCGCGGTCCTCGCCTCGAACACGCTCACCCCGCCCGCCGACGCTGCTCCGCCGGTGCGCCTGACGCCGGCCGACCTGCCCCCGGTCGCCCTGCACTCGTCGCCCGCAGCGGTGTTCCACAAGCTGGTGCTCCGTCGGACGATCGCCATCGGCGTCGCCTCGTGGATGGCCTTCGGCGTGCAGGTCACGCTGAACTTCCTGATGCCGACCCTGCTCGTCGAGCGCGGGTACACCGTGTCGCAGAGCCTGCTCTACACGATGATCATGAACATCGGATCGCTCCTCGGGTGCACGGCAGCGGCGCTCCTGGCGAACCGCGTCGGACGTCGGCCCCTCATCGCCGTCGCGGGCATCCTCGGCTGCCTCACCGCCCTGGCGTTCGCGGCCTTCGGCAACGACACCGCCGCGATCCTGGTGCTCGGTGCCCTGTTCCAGTTCTTCACGATGCTGACGAACACGACCCTCGCGGCGTGGACCGCCGAGGTCTACCCGACCGCGATCCGTGCCTCCGGCGCCTCGATCGTCAACGGCATCGGCAACATCGCCGGAGCGGTCATGCCGTTCGCCGCGATCGCGCTGTACGGCTCCTGGGCCTTCGCCGGCGTCTTCGGACTCGCCGCCGTCATGTACGCGGTCCTCGTGGTCGCGTCGCGCTTCGCCCCGGAGACCCGCGGCCGGTCGCTCGAGGACGTCAACGAGAACGCCCTCTCGACCACCACCGCCTGACCCACCTGACCACCCGCACGAACCGCACCACCCCGGTGGGCCGGACACCCCGGCCCACCACCCCACGATCGGAGAACACCATGGACACCCTCAAGATCTCGGCGACCGCGAACGGCCTCAACTACCTGCCCGAGTACGTCGCCGACGTGGGCGGACTGTTCGCCGAGCGCGGCCTGTCCGTCACCGCGAAGGCCTGCGACCCGTGGACCGGCGTCCTCGACGACATCGACTCGCACGAGGCCGACCTCGCCCTCGGCGGTCTCTGGGTCCCCGCGATGTACGCCGGGACCCCGCGCAAGCTGTCGGTCGTGGGCCAGCTCAACCACGGGTTCCCGATGACCATCGTCGCCCGCGACGAGACGACCCCGATCACCCTGGACTGGCTCGCCGGCAAGGTCGTCCTGGCGCCCGGCGCCGGCGGCAGCGCCCCGTACGAGTTCACGGCCGGACTCGTCCGCGAGGCCGGGTTCGACGTCGCGGCGACCCGCTTCGTCCGCGACCTGTCGACCGCGATGCTCATCGAGCTGTACCAGGGCGGGCTCGGTGACGCGATCATCCTCGACCTCGTCTCCGCCCAGGAACTCGTCGCCGCCGGCGGGGGCACGATCGTCTTCCGGCACCTCGACGCCGGTGGGGTGATGCCGAACAGCGTCTACTACACGCGCACGGACCGCATCGACGAGCTCGGCGACCGGGTCGACCGGTTCATGGACGGCATCGCCGCCGCGATGGCCAAGATCACCGCGGGCGACGCCGACGCCGAGATCGCGGCCGTGCTCGCCGCCCGGTGGCCGGAGAAGGACGCCGCCCTGCTGCGACGTGCCGCCGACGAGATGGCTGCGGGGGGCGTCTGGGACTCCGCGGTCGTCGACCGCGAGGCCTCGGACCGCTGGATGCGCATCCTGTTCGACGGTGGCCTCACGACCCACACCCCGTCGCTCGAGGAGCTGCTCGGCGCCTCGACCGCCGTCACCGCGTCGTGACCGTCGTCCTCGGCGCCGCCGACGTCGCCGGTCTCATCGACGCCGTCGACGTCGTCGGGGCCGTGGAGGCCGTCCACGCCGACCTCGGGACCGGCGCGATGCAGCAGCCGGCTCCGGTCGCCCTGACCGGCGCCGACGACGCGCTCTTCCTGCCGATGGCCGTGCGCTCCGACCGACTCGGGCTCGTCGCCGTCAAGCTGATGGCCGACATCCCCGACAACGGTGCGCGAGGGCTGCCGTCGCAGCGGTCCACGATCCTGGTGTCGTCGTCGGTCACCGGCGAGTGCGTCGCCGTGCTCGACGGCATGACGATCACCCGGGCGCGGACCGCGGCGGCGACCGTCGTCGCGACGAAGCACCTCGCCCGATCGGCCAGCCGGACCCTCGGGATCCTCGGCGCGGGCAACCTCGCCGTCGAGCACGTCCGCGCCTTCGAGGCGACGCGACCGTTCGAGCGGATCGTCCTGTGGTCACGGTCGTCCGGAACGGTCACCCGGTTCCTCGAGGCCGTCGGACCGGACGTGGCCCGACGGTGCGTGGTCGTGCCGGAGGTCCGGCGCGTGGTCGAGGAAGCCGACGTGCTCTGCACCCTGACGCCCTCGGTCGACCCGATCGTCCGCGGCGACTGGTTGCACGCCGGCCAGCACGTGAACGCGGTCGGGGCACGTCCCCGCCCGACGCACCGGGAGCTCGACGGCGCGGCGATGGCACGTGGCACGCTCTTCGTCGACAGCCGGGCCACCGCCTGGACGAAGTCGGGCGACCTGCTCGAGGCCGTGGTCGAGGGGGCGGTCCCGCAGGACCTCCACCCGGCGGAACTCGGCGAGGTCGTCGCCGGACGCGCACCCGGCCGGACCGGAGACGACGAGATCACCGTGTTCGACTCGGTCGGGCTCGGCGCGCAGGACCTCGCCGTCGCGGCCCGGCTGATCGACCTCGCACGCGAACGGGGTGTCGGGACGCAGGTCTCCGTCGCCCGGGTCGGGGTGCCGGTTCCCGGCGTGTGACCAGGGTCGAGCGGCAGGGTGCTCCCATGCGCCGTGCTCTCCCCCTGGTCGTCGGCGGCACCGTCGCCGTGCTCGTCCTCGCCGGGTGCTCCGGTGGCGGCTCCGGTGCACCGACCGCATCGGCCACGTCGTCCGCACGGTCCACGAGCACACCGACGAGCACCCCTGCGACGACGCCGCCGCCGCGGACGGACGCCGCGACCACCGCCGCGGTCCGCCGAGCACTCGCGGGCCTCGAACGCGAGTACGACGCCACGGTCGGCGTCGTCGCGACCGACACCGTCACGGGTGAGACGGTCGCGTACAACGGCGACCGACGCTTCGGCTACGCCTCGACCATCAAGGCGTTCGCCGCGGCACAGTTCCTGCGCTCGGTGCCCGCGGACGCCCGGAACGAGGTCGTGCACTGGACGGCCGCGGACGTCGCCGCTGCCGGGTACTCCCCCGTGACGGAACAGCACGTGGCCGACGGGCTGTCGTACGGGCAGTTGGCCGAGGCAGCCGTCCGGATGAGCGACAACACGGCCCTGAACCTCGTGCTCACGCGCATCGGCGGTCCGAGCGGCCTGGACACCGCGTTGACCGAGCTCGGCGACACCACCACCGAGGTGGTCCACGGTGAGCCGGACCTCAACACCATCGAGCCGGGCAGCACCGAGGACACCACGACCCCGGCGGCGTTCACCGCAGCCCTGGCGACCGTGCTCGACGGCAGCACCCTGGACCGCGCCGACACCGCGCTGCTGGTCGACTGGATGGGCGGCAACGCGACCGGCGACGCACTCATTCGGGCCGGGGCACCCGACGGCTGGGTCGTGGTCGACAAGTCCGGGGGCGCCGGACCGATCCGGAACGACGTGGCGCGGGTGACCCCGCCCGGCGGCGACCCGATCGTGCTCTCGGTCCTGACGACGCGGAACGACCCCGACGCCGCCTACGACGACGCCCTGGTGGCCCGGTCGGCATCGGCGGTGCTCGACGCGTTCGACCGCTGATCGACCGCTGATCGACCGGGGCGGCGATCGCCGTTCTGCACCGCGTCACACGGCGTCATGAACGACACCTGTCGGGGACCTCGGGACACTACGCTCGCTCCATGTCCTCCTCCGGATCCCCCGTGGTCGTCGTCGGCGCCGGCATCATCGGGCTGAGCGCCGCGTGGCACCTCGCCGCGCTCGGGCAGCGGGCCGTGCTCCTCGACAGCGGCACGGTCGCCGGGGGCACCACCACCGCGGGTGCCGGGTTCGTCGGCCAGTGGGCAGCCGGGTACGCCTGGTACTGGAACGAGTCCGAGCGCGACGTCGAGCAGTACGGCATCGACTTCTACCGCGACCTCGCCGGCGCCGGCCACGGCCCGACCGGGTACCGGCAGAACGGCAACGTCTGGCTGACCGTCACCGAGCAGGGCCGGGCCGACCACCTGCCGCCGTTCGAGCAGCACCCGCTCCGGCCGGCCGGAGCGCGGACTCTCACCCCGGCCGAGGCGGCCGACCTCGTGCCCGGACTCGACCCGGCCGCCGTCACCGCGGGCTTCCTCCATCCGGACGGCATCCAGATCAGTGCGCCGGACACGGCCGCAGCGCTGGTGCACGCGGTCCGTGCGCGGGGCGTCGAGATCCGCGAGCACACGCCGGTCGCCGGTCTGGAGGCCCGTGGGTGCTCCGTCACGGGCGTCCGGACCGCGAACGGCGAGGTCATCGACGCCGCGAAGGTCGTGCTCGCCGCCGGCAGCTGGACGAACACGCTCCTCGCCCCCTTCGGGCGCGAGCTGCCGACGGTCCGGGTCGTCGCCAGCCGGCTCGTGACGACGCCGTTCGGTCTGCCGGGCACCCTGCCGACCCTGATGCTGCCGGAGCTGCACGGCCTGTGGATCCGTGAACACCGCGGCGGTCTGACGTACGGTGCCGGCCCCGGGTACGAGCCGCTGCACGTCGGCGGTGCGGACCGGAGCGACGAACCCGACCGCCGCCCGGTGCGCTCGGACCTGCTCGACGCCATGCGGACGTCCCTGCACCCGATCGTCGCCCGGCTGCTCCCCGCCGCCGCGAGCGTGCTCGGGGTCGACGAGACCCCCACACAGGGCGTCGTCTCGATGACCGCCGACCGGAACTTCATCGTCGGAGCGGTCCCCGAGCTGGACGGACTCGTGGTGGCCGGTGGCGACAACGAGTCCGGCGTCACGCACGGACCGGGGCTCGGGCGGATCGCGGCGGAACTGAGCGTCACGGGCACGACCACCCTCGGCGACGCGAGCCGCTACGCCCCGGCACGGTTCCCGGCGGCGGCCCCGACCGAGGCCGAGGTGGTGGCGATGATGCCGGCGCGACGCGAGGCCGACGCCCGACGAGCCGGAGCCCTGGCATGAGCGACGTGCTGAGCGACCGAGCCCCGACGCACGTCGTGATCGGCGGCGGGGTCGTCGGCGCCGCCACCGCGTACGCCCTCACACTCCGCGGCGAGCGCGTCCTGCTCGTCGAGCAGCACGCGCGCGGGCACCACAACGGCTCGTCCCACGGCGCGACCCGGATCTTCCGGCAGGGCTACGCCGACCCCGAGTACGTGGCCCTGACCTCCCGCGCCCTGGTGCTGTGGGAAGCGCTCGAGGGCGCTGCGGACGAGGAGCTCATCGCCCGCACCGGTGCCGTCGACCACGGCCGCGCCGAGGTCGTCGACGCCATCGCCGCCGCGCTGACGGACGCCGGCATCCCGCACGAGACCCTCAGCCCGGACGCCGCAGCCGCACGCTGGCCGGGGATCGCGTTCGAGGGGCACGTGCTCGCGCACGCCACGGCCGGTCGCATCCGGTCCGACCGCGCCATCGAGGTGTTCCTCACCCTGGCGGAACGGACGGGGCTCGCCGAGCTGCGCTTCGACACGCGGGTCAGCGGGCTCGAGGACCACGGCGACGACGTGACGGTGACGCTGTCGGACGGGTCCACCCACCGCACCGCGTCCGTGGTGGCGGCCGTGGGGTCGTGGGCCCCCGCGCTGGTCGGCGACCTGCTCGCCGGACGCGGGGCGGGCCTCCCGGCCATCCGCGTCACCCAGGAGCAGCCCGCGCACTTCCCCAGCCGTCTGCCGGACCACGCGTGGCCGAGCTTCGTGCACTGGGCGGCCGACGACGACGTGTACGGCCTGCTCACCCCGGGCGAGGGCGTCAAGGTCGGGTTCCACGGCACCGGCCCCGTCGTCGATCCGGACCACCGCGACTTCACGCCCGTGCCGGCCGAGGCCGAGCGGCTGCAGGCCTACGCCGCGCGGTACGTGCCCGGTGTCGACGCGACGAAGCCGACCTTCATCAGCTGCCTGTACGACAACTCCCCCGACGAGGACTTCGTGATCGACCGACGTGGTCCCGTCACCGTCGCGACCGGGTTCTCCGGCCACGGCTTCAAGTTCGCACCGCTGCTCGGCGACATGATCGCCGACCTCGCGACCGGCGGGGCCGCACATCCCCGTTTCTCCCTCTCGAAACCATCCCCCTCAGGAACCCCGTGACGACCCGACTCCTCTCCGCGCTCGCGCTCTCCGCTGCCGTCGCCGCCGTGCTCACCGGCTGCGCCTCGACCGGGGCGTCCACCGACGTCTCCGACGGCCTGGCGATCGGGACGACCGATCCCGTCACGTCCCTCGACCCGGCGGGCGCCTGGGACCGCGGCAGCTACACGGTGCAGACGCAGCTGTACCAGCACCTGCTCACCTACCCGGCCGGCAAGACCACGACGAGTCCCGAGGTCGCCGAGTCGTGCGACTTCACCGACGGCACCCACTACGTGTGCCGGATCCGCGACGGGCTCACGTTCTCGAACGGTGACGCCCTGACGGCGAAGGACGTCGTGTTCTCGTTCGAGCGCCAGGTCGGCATCGGCTCCGAGAACGGTCCGGGGTCGCTGCTCGCCAACATGGCGTCCGTGGCGGCCGACGGCGACGAGGTCACGTTCACCCTGAAGCAGGCGAACGACCAGACGTTCCCGTACGTCCTG
Source organism: Curtobacterium sp. VKM Ac-2884 (assembly GCF_015350945.1). NCBI lineage: Bacteria > Bacillati > Actinomycetota > Actinomycetes > Micrococcales > Microbacteriaceae > Curtobacterium > Curtobacterium sp. VKM Ac-2884. The sequence goes on along the minus strand of NZ_JADKSA010000005.1, from coordinate 69,347 downwards.
GCGAGCATGGCCGGGGCGATCGTCGACAGCAGTGTGTTCTCGAAGACGAAGGTCCACGCGGACGACGGGGTCGTCGGGTCCGGTCCGTACGCGCTGCAGCAGTCCGCCGACGGTGGGGCGACCATCGCGTTGACGGCGAACAAGGAGTACGACGGCACCGCGCCGGAGTCGTCGAGCGTGACGATCAAGCAGTACACGAAGTCCGCCGACCTCAAGCTCGCGGTGCAGGAGGGTGACGCCGACGTGGCGTACCGCCAGCTCACGCCGACCGAGGTCACCTCGTTGTCCGAGGACGACGGCCTGCAGCGGGTCCAGGGCTCGTCGGGCGAGGTCCGGTTCCTCGGCTTCAACCTCGACACGATGCCCGGTGACGACACCGCGCAGAAGACCGCGATCCGCCAGGCCGTCGCCGCGACGGTCGACCGCGCGGCGATCGCGAAGGACGTCTACCAGGGCACCTACGCTCCGGCCTACTCGATCGTGCCGTCCGACTTCACCGGCGCGACCGATGCGTTCCAGACGGAGTACGACGGCGCCGACCCCGCGGCCATCCTCGAGAAGGCCGGCGTGCGCACGCCCGTCGCGCTGCCGATCGAGTACACGACCGACCACTACGGCTCCGGGTCGGACGACGAGTACGCACTCATCAAGCAGCAGCTCGAGGACACCGGCCTGTTCACGGTCGACCTGCAGTCGGCGAGCTGGGACACCTACGTCGGGAACGTCGGCAAGGGCGAGTACCCGGTCTTCCAGCTCGGGTTCTTCCAGGACTACCCCGACGCCTCGTCGTACCTGACGCCGGCCTACGGTTCCGAGGACGTCAACCTGCTCGCGAACCACTTCGACGACCGGGCCGTGCAGCAGCTGGTCGCCGCGCAGGCGGTCGAGGCCGACGCGACCGAGCGGACCAAGCAGATCGAGGAGATCCAGCAGGACACCGCCGAGTCCGTGCCGCTCATCCCGTTGCTCGCCGGGCAGGAGAACGTCATCGGGCAGAAGTCGCTCACCGGGCTGACGAAGTCGGTCGACGCCTCTGGTGAGTTCCGCATCTGGGAGATCGGGCGCTCGTGAGCACCGGTGACGCAGCGCTGCAGGCGTCCGTGTCCGCTGACCCGCTCCGCGACGCGGTCCGCGCCGGGATGCCCGCGGGGCTCGACGAGCTCGCGGCGCTCGTCGCCATCCCGTCCGTCCACGACCCGGCCGTGCAGTCGCTCGACGACTGCCGCCGCGTCGCCGAGCGCGTGCGGGGTGCGTTCGACGGCCTCGGCCTGACCTCGCGCCGCGTCACGACGTCCGACGGCTCGCAGGCGGTCCTCGCGACCCACCCCGCGCCGCCCGGCGCCCCGACGGTCCTGCTCTACGCCCACCACGACGTCCAGCCCGCGGGCGACCTCGCGGCGTGGACGAGCGACCCGTGGACCCTGACCGAGCGCCAGGGCCGGCTGTACGGTCGCGGCGCTGCTGACTGCAAGGGCGGGGTCGTCACCCACCTCGTGGCGCTGCGGGCGCTGCTCGACGTGCACGGATCGTTCCCGGTCGGACTCGTCGTGGTCGTCGAGGGGTCCGAGGAGCAGGGCACCGACGGCCTCGAGCAGTACGTGTCCACCCACGCAGCGGACTTCGCCGACGTCGACGCAGCCGTCGTGATGGACGCCGGCAACGCCGCCGTCGGGGTCCCCGCGCTCGTGACCACCCTGCGCGGCACGGCGTTCGTCGAGCTGCGCGTCCGAGCGCTGCACGGCACCGTGCACTCGGGGATGTTCGGCGGTGCCGCACCCGATGCCGTCGCGACCCTGGTGGCCCTGCTCGCCACGCTGCGCGACGACGCCGGGGACACCACCGTCGACGGACTCGAGGCCTCGCAGACCTGGGACGGCCTGCCCTACGACGCCGACCGGTTCGCCGCCGATGCCGGGCTGCTCGACGGCGCGGTGCCGATCGGGTCCGGGGACCCGGCATCCCAGGTCTGGGCACGGCCGGCGCTGACCGTCGTCGGCATCGATGCGCCGGCCGTCGCCGGGTCGTCGCCGTCCGTGCAGGCGACCGCCGGTGCCGCGCTGAACCTCCGGGTCCCGCCGGGTGTCGACCCCGCTGCCGCTGGCGAACTGCTCGTGGCGCACCTGCTGCGGCGAGCGCCCGCCGGGGTCGAGGTCACCGCGCGGGTCACGGGCACGGGCGACGGCTTCCGGGCGACGGCGGGGCAGTACTCATCGGCGTTCCGGAGCGCACTGGCGTCGTCGTACCGGGTGTCCTCCGTGGGCTCCCTCGGCGGCGGCGGATCGATCCCACTCTGCGCGACACTCGAGCGGGCGATCCCGGGGGTCGAGGTCATCCTCGCAGGAGTGTCGGAGCCTGCTGCGAACGTGCACGCGCCGGACGAGAGCGTCGATCCGTCCGAGATCGAGCACATGGCCCTGGCCGAGGCGTCCTTCCTCGCCGGGCTCGGGCGCGCCCGCAGCTGACGTCACACGACGCCGTCGTCAGACGCCCGCCGCAGCCGATGCCACCACCGGCTTCCGACGCGTCCGAACCTGCAGCACCCCGGTCAGCAGCAGCACGACCAGGCCGATCGCGAGCACCACGAGCCCGCCGAGGAACCCGATCACCACGAGCAGCAGGGTCTCGGTGGTCATCCCGCCGCCTGCGCCGCCGTCTGCCGCCGCCGTGACGGTCCCGGCTCCGGAGTCGGCCGACTGGGCGACCGCTCCGACGCCGTCGACCACGGTGAACGGCACCGCGACGACCGTTCCCTGGTCACCGACGAGCACGACGTGGTGGTCGCCGACCTCCAGTCCGGTGGTGTCGACCGAGGCGATGGCCGTGGCGTCCTCGACGGTGAAGTCGTCGCCCTGCACCGGTTCGGAGTAGGTCCACACGCTCCCGCCCTCGTCGTCGCCCGTCCACGGCAGGCGGAGCTCGAGCTGGTCACCGGCGGTGACCTCGTCGGGGATCCCGGCGTCGGCGGCCGCGACGGTGGGGATGTCGCCGGCGTCGATCTTGCGTGCCAGCTCGTCGGAGTCCGCGGCGGGGGCCGTGGGTGGCTCGGCGGCCGAGGGTGCCTTCGCGCTGTTCCGGGGCTGGGCGGCGGTGTTCCGCGGCACGGCGATCGGCGCGGCCGTCGGCGCCGTGTCCGAGGCGTTCGTGATGGTCGGTGCGGTGGCGGCCGGCGGCAGCTGCACGACGGGCGGCTGGATGACCGTGCCGCCGTTGCCACCACCCGTGCTCGGACCGGTCGGCAGGGTGCCGGGGACCGTCTGTCCGGCGAAGTACACCGGCGTGAAGGTCTCGAGCGCGGCGTCGGCGGCGCCGTGCGCACCGATGGTCAGGACACCGCACTGCACGGCCCCGGACAGGCAGTCGACGCGCTTGGTCGACTGGCCGGTGAACGTGGAGCGCGCGATGACGCCGCCCTGCGTGAAGCCGGCGTTCTTCGTGCCGCTGAGCTTCACGGTCGCCGCGGCGCCGGTGCCGGTGTTGTCGGGCCAGGCGACGAAGCCCTGGCCGTCCTGCCCGGTGCCGCCGGACCCGGGGACGTAGTCGTAGCCCGCGCCGGCCGCTCCGCCGGCGCTCGGGTGCTTCGTGACGTACCCGAACAGCACGTACAGCCCGGAGCCGTTCGTGTTCTTCGTGAAGCCGGAGCCCGTCACGGTGAGCTTCGAGCCCGCCGCGGCGGTCGAGAGTCCGGTGGCCGGCCGCACGTTCGTCGAGGCGCCCCGAGCGTTCTCCGCCCCGGTGATCGACCCGTCCGCACCGACGACGGTCGACCCGCCGCCGTTCCCGCCACCCGGGTTCGTCGGCGCCTGCACGGTGACGCGCAGGGTCGCGGTGTCCGAAGCGACCCGACCGACGACGGTCGCACCGAGGACGTTCGTGGCGACCGCGCGGTACCGGTCGCCGTTCAGCCCCTCGGTGGCGGTGATGCGGAGTGTGCTGGTCGTCGCTCCGGCAACCGAGGGACCGTCCTGCAGGTCGGCCCAGCCGGACGGGGTGCGCTGCTGCCACTGCACGGTGGGCGTCGGGGTCCCGGTCGTGGTGACCGCGAAGGACACCTGCTGCGGCGTGGCGGGGGTCGTGCTGCCGTCGGTTCCGGTGGTCGCGCCGGTCAGCGTCACGGCGACGTCGGCTGGCTGCGCCGTGACGGTCGGGGTGGTCACGACCGTGAACGTGCGGAGCCCCTGGTCGGCGGCGTCGGTCGCGGCGTTCACGACGCCGACCACCGCGCGGCCGTCGGCGGCGACCACGATCGGGTCGCCGGTGTAGCTGGTGCCGGGCGTGTACTCGGCACCGAGCGTGGGCGCGGTGCTGCCGTCGATCGCGTACGCGCGGACGACGTTGCCGGTGTCGGTGCTGCCGGCGGCCGACACCCAGAGGCGCTTCGCGGACTCGTCGACGGCCAGGTACGCGGCACCGCCGACCCGGTCGATCGAGGTCGTCACGGCCGGGGTCCCGCGCAGCGACACAGCTCGGAGGGTGGCGTCGCCGTCGTTGCTCCACCACGCCCGGCCCCGGGAGTCGACGACGGTCCCGCCGGCGGCCCCGGACGTCGCGGTGGCGCCGATCGACACGTCGGCGACCGAGGCTCCGGTGTCGAGGGCGACGACGCGGGCGAGCGCGGCGGCCTGGTCGAAGACGACGGCGCGCTTGCCGGTCCAGTCGACGCCGACCGAGGAGATCGTCCCGGTGACCGAGCCGATCAGGGTGGCAGTGCGGGTGACGGCGCGGACGGTCCCGCCAGCGGGGCTGGTGCCGACCTCGGACACCGCATCCGAACCAGAACCAGAACCGGAACCGGAACCAGCGCCAGAGTCAGCACCGGAACCAGAACCGGATCCGGCACCCGCCCCGACGGCGGCCACCCGCAGCAGCCCCGCGGACCCGCCGTTCGCGGCCGGGGCGACCTGCGCGACGATCGAGCCGTCGGCGGGGTCGATCGCGAACGCCTTCGCGGCGGGCACCGCGACGGAGGGCTTCACGTGCACGACGTCCCGGTACGCGGCGTCCGTGCCGCGCGCGACGACGACGTAGCCCTGGACGTTCGCGCCGGTGCCGCCGAACTCCGCGGCGGGCAACGACGCGGTCGCGACGATGTTCCCGGTCGACGGGTCGACGTTCGGCTTCGAGGTGGCAACACCGGGGTCGATCGGCCCGGCGACGCGCTTGCCGTCGTCGTCCACGATGAAGTAACTCGCCTTGGCGGTTCCGGCAGCCGGTACCTGCACGACGGTCAGGGCGCGCGCGGCGTCCCGCACCACCGTGGTGACCCGGCCGATCGTGCTGTCACCGACCGTGGTCTGCACGCCGGTGCTCACGAGTCCCTGGACGCCGGGGTCGCTGAACCCCTGGTCGCCGTCGGCGCCGCTGTCACCGTCCGTCCCCTCGGCGGCCCAGTCGCCCGTCACGGCGACCGAGAGCGGGTCCAGCGCGGTGCCCGCGGCGTAGAACTGCGTCGGGTTGCCGCCGCCGGTGACGTCGGCTGCGAAGGCCGCTGCACCCGCCGCGGTGATCGTGGTGGGCAGACCGGTCCACGAGTACGCCCCGTCGGTGACCGATCGGGTGCCCTTGGTGACGTCGATCGTCGCGAACGCGATGCGCTTCGTCCCCGGGTCGGACGTCGTGGCACCGGTCGTCGGGTCCACCAGCCGCACGTCGACCCCGGCGGTCAGGGTGCCGGTGGTCGGCGTGAGCTCGATCGCCGGGTCGCGCAGCGAGATGACGAACGTGTGTGCCCGGTAGTCGAACACCGCGGCACCGGAACCCGTGACGGTGAGCTTCCGCGTGGCGGGGTCGTAGCTGCCGCCCGATGCCGCGAACCGGAACGTGCCGTCGGCGTTCCTCGACGCACCGCCGGACACCGACTGCCCTGCGGCCGGCACGTAGTTCCGGAACGACTGCTTGAACCCCCAGTCGAGCGTGCCGCCCGTGACGGACGTGCTCGGACCCGAGGCGGCGGTCGCCGCGGTGGGCACGGTGCCGGCGACGGCCGCGGTCAGGCCGATGATCGCGGCGACGGTGGCGCTGAGCGCGCGGAGGCGACGGGCCGGTCTGGTCTGGGTGTGCATCGGTTCCTCGGGTCGGGGTGGTGCGCGTGTGGGAGACGGTGCCCCGGGCGGACCCGGGGCACCGCGTGGGTCACCAGGTGACGGGGACCTGGACCTCGTCGAGGTCGACCGGGTCGTTCGCGACGCCGTGCGCCGAGAACGTCTGGACGAAGCACTCGTACTGCCCGAGCGCCGCGTTGGCGGTCGCGGTCTTCGTGGCGTCGTAGTCGCAGCTGACGGTGGCGGCCGCGTCGCCGGTGTGGTGCGGGTCCGCGGTGTAGGACTTCGCGACGTCGATCGTCGTGGTGAAGCCGCCGCCGGCCGTGAAGGCGCTCTTCGACACCCACTGGGCGGAGCCGAACCAGCCGGAGTTGGTGGCGTAGTCCGCCTGCTTGGGCCCGTAGACGACGTAGACGCCGAAGCCGCGCCCCTGCGCGTCCCCGTCGAAGCCGCTGCCGGTGACCGTGACGGTGCCGTCCGAGACGCCGTGGAGCGCCCCCGAGCCGTCGGTCACGACCGAAGCCGGGCCGCTGACGGACAGGCTGGCGCCGTAGTCGTTCGTGACCGCGGTGGCCGCGGACGCGCTGACCGCGGGCAGGACGGCGATGCCGACCGCGGCGACCCCTGCCGCCAGCGTCATCCCGAACGAGCGTGCGATTCGTGTCATGTTCGTGTTTCCCTCTCGATGTGGGCGCCCCCTGTGAGCACCCGGGTCCGGTGGTCCTCCGGCGCGACGTCGGTCGCGGTGCGTCGTGCGGTGCGACGGGAGTGCACGATCGCGAAGACGACGAGCGCCGCGACGGCCACGACGAGCGCGGACAGGCCGCCGAGCACGATCCGCAGCACGCCCGGGTCGATCCCGCCCGAGGAGCCGTCGGCAGCCGCCGCCACCGCCGAGGGGGTCGCCCCGGCCGGCGCGGTGGGCGTCGCCGACGCGGTCGGCTCCGCGGTGGCACTCGGCTTCGCCGACCGCGCGGACGGCTTCGTGGTCGCGCGGGTGTCGGCGCTCGCCTCGGACGACGGCTCGGCGGACGGACGGGAGGCACTGCCCGCGTCCGTCGTGTCGGCCGGCGTCTGCCCGGTGGTCGCCCTGGTACCGCCGCCGGCCAGCGTGCCGCCGCTGCCGTACAGGTTCTGCACGGAGACGGGTGTGAACGACTCGTTGTTCGCGTTCGCGACGCCGTGCGCGCCGATCGTGATGATCCCGCACTGCACGACCGTGCAGTCGACGGTCTTCGCGGCGCCGTTCCGGTCGAGCGCCTGGAACGTCGAACCGGGGACCTTGAGGGTCGCGGACCAGGTGCCCGTGGCGGAGTCGACCGTGCCGCCGTTCGCCGCCGATGCGGTGGTGCTGCCCTCGAAGGCCACGAAGTCGAGGTACCCGGCGGGGTTCGACTCGTCGTCGGGCACGTAGCTGTAGTCCGCGCCCGTCGCCCCGCCCTTGCTCGGCTGCCAGGTGCCGTTCACGGTGCCGAACGCCACGTAGATGCCGCCGAACCCGTTCTTGATGCCCTGGAACCCGGAGCCGCGCAGTCGCAGCGTCGTCAGGTAGGTCGCGTCGACCTGGTTCGTGACCGCGGGGTGCCCCTCGATCGCGACGCTGACACGGCCGGCTGCCGCTGCGGGGGCGACGCCCACCACGGCGGCGCCCCCGGCACCGAGCGCGACGAGCAGTCCGGCGAGCGCGAGCCGCAGCGGGCGGGTGCGGGTGGTCACGAGGAGGCCTCCTGGAGGGTTCGGGACGGCACGACGACGGGCGTACCGGTGTTCGGGTCGGGCACGACGGTGACCGGGTGCCGGTAGACGGTGCCGATGCGGTCGGCGGTCAGGACGTCGATCGGGGTGCCGTCGGCGACGATCCGGCCGCCGGCGAGCATGGCGACGCGGTCGGCGTACGCCCCGGCGAGGCTCAGGTCGTGGAGCACCACGACGACGGCACCACCGGCCCGGGCGTGCGCACGGGCTACGGCCAGCACGGCCTCCTGGTGTCGCAGGTCGAGGGCGGCGGTCGGTTCGTCGAGCAGCAGCACCGGGGTCGACTGCGCCAGGACCCGGGCGAACGAGGCCCGGGCGCGCTCCCCACCCGACAACGAGGGGAACGCCTGGTCGATCCGGTCGGCGAGTTCGACCTGGTCGAGCACCCGCGCGACCACGGTGTCGTCGTCGACCGCTCGCGGGGTCCCTCGCCACGGAGCACGGCCCATCCGGACGACCTCGCCGACGCGGAACCCGAAGGCCACGGCGGTGTCCTGCTCGAGCACGGCGCGCCGACGAGCGGTGGCGAGCGGTGCTTCGCCGCCGGTGCGCGCCCCGTCGATCGCGACCGTGCCGCTGTGCGCGAGGTCACCGGCGATCGCCCGGAGCAGGGTCGACTTGCCGGCACCGTTCGGACCGACGAGCGCCAGGACCTCGCCCGCGCACACCGTCAGGTCGACGTCGGTGAGCAGCGGTCGCCCGTCGATGACGACGCCGATCCCGGAGGCGACCACAGCGCCGACAGCGCTCGTCTCGGTCATGCCCAGCCTCCCGACCGTCGGCGCGCGCGGCGCAGGAGCCAGAAGAAGAAGGGACCGCCGACGAGCGAGGTCAGCATGCCGATCGGCAGGTCCGCGTACGGCACCAGGGTGCGCGCGAGCAGGTCGGCGATCGTCAGGAGCAGGGCGCCGCCGAGCGTCGAGACGAGCAGCAACGGACCGTGCGCCGGACCGATGACCATCCGCATCAGGTGCGGGACGACGAGCCCGACGAACGCGATGATGCCGGCGAACGCGACCGCTGCGCCGACGAGCAGCGCGACCACGACGATCGCGACGACCCGCACGGCCTCGACCCGCACCCCGATGTGCCGCGCGGCCCGGTCGCCGAGGGCGAGCAGGTCGAGCGAGCGCGTCAGCACGACGGCGCCGACGAGGCCCGCACCGATGACGGGGGCGATCGCTGCAGCCTGGTCCCACATGGAGCCGTTCAGGGACCCGAGCTGCCAGAACACGATCTGCTCGCGTGCCTGCTGGTCGCCGAGGAACGTCAGGAAGGCGAGCCCCGCCCCGGTGAACGCGTTCACGGCGATGCCGGTGAGCAGGAGCGTGACGACCTCGGTCCGGCCACCGGCACGGGACAGCCCGTAGACGAGCAGCGTCGCGACCAGGCCAGCGGCGAAGGCCATCAGCGGCGTCGTCCAGTACCCGGCGAACTGCAGCCCGAACACGATCGAGGCGCAGGCCCCGAACGCCGCGCCGCCGGACACCCCGACGACGCCGGGGTCGGCCAGGGGGTTCGCGAACACGGCCTGCATGAGCACACCGGCTGCGGCGAGCGCGGCACCGATCAGCAGCGCCATCACGACCCGCGGGAACCGGATCGTCCACAGCGCCTGGGTGACGAGGTCGTCGGCGGGGCCGTGCACGGGCAGCCCGAGCGACCGGCCCACGGTCCGGAGCACCTCGGCGGGCGAGATCCCGAGCTGCCCGACGCTCGCCGACACCAGCGTCGCGACGACGAGCGCCACCACGAGCCCGGTGGTGAGCAGTGCGATGCGGCCGACCCGCGACCTGGACGTGACCGCCGGTGCGGCGGGGACGTGCGTGGCGGGCGCGATCCGTTCCTCCCGGACGGTCACGAGGGGTCCGCCGGACCGTAGATCGCCGCTGCCAACGCGGCCACGATCTCGGGGGTGCGCGGCCCGAAGCTCATCACCGTCGTGTCGGCCATGTCCACGATGCGGCGGTGCTCGCCCGCGGGCGTCTTCGCGATCGCGGGGACCCGCTGGAGCAGTCCGTCGACGCCGTCGACGGACTCGAGGCCCTTGGTCATCATGATGACGAGATCCGGCTGCATCGCGACGAGCGCCTCGGCGTTGACGGGGCGCATGCCCGTCCAGTCCTGTTCCGTCGCGACGTCCCGCCCGCCGACGGCGTCGATGAGCGAGTCGGCGCCGGACTCGCTGCCGAACAGGTAGTAGATCCCGGCGTTCCCCCGCACGTACAGGAACACCATCTTCAGCTTGTCGGCCCGAGCCGACGGCGCGATCCGGGCCACCTGCGCGGCGACGGCCTGCTCCTGCGCGTGCACCTCGGCGGCCAGGCGGTCGCCGGTCGCCGGGACGCCGAGCGCGGTCGCGACCTGCTCGATGATCGCGTCGGTGTTCGTGGTGTCCCGGTGCGGGTCCAGGACGACGACGGGGACGCCGGCCTTCCGGATCTGCAGGACGACGTCCCACGGTCCGAGCGAGGTGTCGGTCAGCAGCACCGTCGGGCGGAGCGCGAGGATCGCCTCGGCGGAGAGCTCGTGGCCGTTCTGGGTGACGAGCGGCAGGTCCTCGGTGCCGGAGAAGCCGGTCGAGACGTCCCGTCCGACCAGGTGGTCCCCCAGGCCGAGGCCGTACACGGTGGACGACAGCGTGCCGGAGATGTCGAGCGCGAGGATCCGGTCCGCGCTCGTGACGGTCACCTCGGTGTCCTGGTTGTCGGTGACGGTGACGGGCAGCTCGGGCTCGTCGACCGTGCTCGCCGTCGGCGGCAGGTCCGTCGCCAGGGTGGCGGTGCGCTCGCCGGTCACGTCCTTCGCGTCGGTCACCGGGGCGATGGCCTGGAGGCTCGCGGCCGGGTCCGTCGCGCTCGTCCCGCGACCCGCCGCCTGGGTCGCCCCCGCGGTGCCGGTGCCGCCGCCCGAGCAGCCGGTCGCCACGGCGAGGACGACGAGGGCGGACGCTGCGGCCGTGAGGGCGCGACGGAGTGACGACATGGAGATGATCCCGAGTGCTGGTTCGTGAAGTTAGGTGAGCCTCACCTAACTGTTAACTTAGGTGAGCCTTGCCTACCTTGTCCAGCACGTGTCGCCGTCTCCCCGCTACGGTGGTCCCGTGCGCATCGTGGTGGCTCCGGACTCGTTCAAGGGCACCGCGACCGCGGCGTCCGTCGCCCAGGCGGTCCGCGACGGCTGGCTGACCGAACGCCCAGACGACGACGTGGTGCTCGTGCCGATGGCCGACGGCGGCGAGGGCACCCTCGAGGCGTTCGCGACCGCGGTCCCCGGTGCGGTCCGGGTCCCCGTCACCGTGACCGGTCCCGCCGGCACCCCCGTCGAGACGTGGTGGCTCATGCTGCCCGACGGCCGTGCGGTGGTGGAGCTCGCGGCGACGAGTGGTCTGCCGCTGCTCGACGAACTCCTGCCGGACACCGCGACGAGCCGCGGGTTCGGCGAGGCGATCGCCGCCGCGCTCGACGCCGGCGCCACGGGGCTCGTGCTCGGCATCGGCGGCAGCGCCTCGACCGACGGCGGCCGGCCCGTGCTCGAGGCGCTCGGGTACGACGCCGACCACGACGCGCTGCGTGCCCTGCCGCCGCTCGGCGTCACCGTCCTGACCGACGTGACCTCACCGCTGCTCGGCCCGACCGGCGCGGCTGCCGTGTTCGGGCCGCAGAAGGGGATCGAGCCCTCGCGCGTCGCATTCTTCGACGAGCGACTGGCCGCCTGGGCCGCCCGCTTCCCTTCGGTGGACCCCGCGAGCCCGGGCGCCGGTGCAGCGGGTGGCGTCGGCTTCGGCCTGCTCGTCTGGGGTGCGACCCTGGCCCGCGGCGCGGACGGCGTCGCCGACGTGCTCGGGCTGGCCGACCGACTCACCGGCGCCGACGTCGTGATCAGCGGCGAGGGCCGGTACGACGGGCAGTCCGCCGCCGGCAAGGTCCCGTCGGTGGTGCGGTCGCTCACGGCGGCGCACGCCCCCGGGGCCCGGTCGATGCTCGTCGCCGGCGCGATCGAGGCCTCGCTCGACGACTACGCCGCAGCCGCCTCGCTCACCGTCCTCGCCACGCAGACCACCGGTGAACCGCACGACGCCTTGGCCGACCCGCTGCGCTTCGCCGCGATCGCGGGCCAGCGCCTCGCACGGCTGGCCTGACCACTCCGATTCCCGCGCTGGGGAGCCCCATTGGAACCTCCCACGCTGTGGCGCGCTCCATCAGACTGGTTCCGGGCCGGAACCGGCCCGCAACGCACCCCCACGAGGAGATCATTGCGCACCGTCAACGCGTACGCGGCACCGTCAGCGACCGAGCCGCTCGTCAAGACCACCATCACCCGTCGTGACGTCGGAGCGAACGACGTCGAGATCGACATCGCCTACGCCGGCATCTGCCACTCGGACATCCACACCGTCCGCGGCGAGTGGGGCCAGATCCAGTACCCGCAGGTCGTCGGCCACGAGATCGTCGGCCACGTCTCCGCCGTCGGCGAGAACGTCACCAAGCACCAGGTCGGCGACCGCGTCGGCGTCGGCTGCATGGTGAACTCCTGCGGCGAGTGCGAGAACTGCGTCGCCGGCGAGGAGCAGTACTGCCTCAAGGGCAACATCGGCACGTACACGAGCGTCGACCCGGCCGACGGCTCGATCACCCAGGGCGGCTACTCGCAGGCGATCGTCGTGAACGAGGACTTCGTCCTCCGCGTCCCCGAGTCGCTCGACATCGAGAAGGTCGCGCCGCTGCTCTGCGCCGGCATCACCACCTACTCGCCGCTGCACCACTGGAAGGCCGGCCCCGGCACGAAGGTCGCCGTCATCGGCATGGGCGGCCTCGGCCACATGGCCGTCAAGATCGCCGTCGCCCTGGGCGCCGAGGTCACCGTCCTGTCGCAGACCACCTCGAAGGAAGCCGACTCGCTCCGCTACGGCGCGAAGGCCCACTACGCGACGAAGGACCCGGAGACGTTCGAGAAGCTCGCGAACTCCTTCGAGCTCATCATCAACACCGTGTCGGCGAAGATCCCGATGGGCTCGTACCTCGGCCTGCTCAAGGTCGACGGCACGCTCGTCAACGTCGGTGCTCCGTCCGAGCCGCTCGAGGTCCCGGCGTTCGCCCTGATCCCGCGCCGGCTCAGCTGGGCCGGGTCCGCCATCGGCGGCATCCGCGAGACCCAGGAGATGCTGGACTTCTGCGCCGAGCACGACATCCTGCCGGAGACCGAGCTCATCAGCGCCGACCAGATCAACGAGGCCTACGAGCGCGTGCTGTCCTCGGACGTCCGCTACCGCTTCGTGATCGACGCGGCCACGCTGGCGTAGTCGGCACCATGCTCAGACGGGAGGCCCGTTGCCAGCCGGCAACGGGCCTCCCGTCTGTCTCCCTGTCCGTCGGACGATCAGCCGACCTCGTCGCCGGACGGCAGCGCGCCGCACCAGTCGACGGAACCCGCGTCGATGCTCGCCTCGAGCGCACCGGAGGTCGCGTCGACGATGCTCACCAGCTCGTCGGTCGCCGACTTCGTCGCGACCGCGACGAACTGTCCGTTCGGGGACGGGCAGACCGCCGTGACGCTCGCGTCGTCGGGGATGGTCACCGGCAGCCGGGAGGCCCGCCCACCGTCCACGCGCACGATCCGTGCCGAGACGGTCCCGTCCGACCGCACGTCCCCCAGCACGCGCAGGTACGTGTCGTCCGTCAACGGGGCGATGCGGCCGAGCACCGCCGCGTCGGTGCTCGCGGCCGGCGCCCGCAGCGCCGTCTTCGCGCCGTCGGTCAGGTCGAGGCGCTCGATGCCCGTGCCGGTCTCGACCACCGCCGTGGTGCCCGAGCCGACGAACCCGTGCAGGTACGTGGCGCTGCCGAGCCGGACGGGGTCGGCACGGCCGCTCATGTCGACGAGCACCAGGTCGTCGCTGCCCGTCCGCACCAGGGCGCTCTCGGTCCGGGGCACGTAGGCCCACTGCCCGACCGTCATCGGCACGGCGCCCGTCTGCGGCTTCCCGTCCTCGGCGATCGCGGTGGGCAGGTGCGTGCCCGTCATGTCGACCACGTACAGACCGGTGTTCCGCGACTGCCCGGTGGACGTGTCGGCGTACTCGAACCCGAACGAGGCCGCGTCGTCGGCGACGTGCAGCGCGGTGACCCGGCCCTGCGAGGACGGCAGGGTGAGGTGCTCGACAGGAGCGTCCCGGTCCTGCACCCCGCCGGACAACGCGACCACGTCGACCGAGGAGCTCGCGTCGCTGCCGCTGACCACCACCAGGGACCGTCCGAGCCGGGCGTACTCCGAGATGTCGGCGCCCTGGTACACGGTCGTCGCACCGCCGGCGTCGAGGGAGCGGCGCACGATGCGGTCCTTCGCACCGTCGGCTCCCGGCACGAGGGCGAGGACGTCGGTACTACCGGTCCGGATCGCCGCGGTGAGATCCGCGGTGGCACGCTGCCCCGGAGCCCGGACGTTCGCGACGGTCACCGTGTAGTCGCGGTCGTACGCGAGGGGTCCGGCGAACTCGACCGCGATCGTGTTGCCGCTCGAGGTCACGGTGTGCGCGGCCGCCGGGGTGACGCGGACGTCGGCGGCGGACACCTGCTGCAGTGCCTGGTTCGCCGTCAGGATCACCCGCTGCGCCGGACGGGACACCAGACCGGTGGCGTCGTACGACACGTCGCGCAGGCGCGGCCCCTGCTGCGACCCGACGACGGCGGCGAGCGCGGCGACGACCGCCAGGACGAGCACGACGGCGAGGTACCGGCGGTGGAACCGGCGCGTGACCGGGCGGCGGTCGGTGCGCTCAGTACTCATACGGGTCCTTCGGCTGCGCGATCTCCTGCACCTTCGCGGCCTTGATGACGATGCGGGCGTCGGCGGACTGGTCCGGGTTCGCCGCGAGTGCGCCGGTCACCGTGACCCACTGCCCCTCGTCGGGTGCGGAGCCATCGGCGTCGTCCGTCACCACGTCGAGGCCGACGGGCTGGGCGTCGACGGCGCAGCAGCTGATCACGAAGCGGGTGAGGGTGAACGAGCCGCCCTCGCCCGGCACCACGAAACCGGACAGCCGCACCTGCTTGCCGACCAGTGCCGTGGTGTCGGTGGTCTGCCGGATCAGCGCCGACCAGTCCTTGACGCCGTACTCCGAGGTGTCGACACCCTCGCTGCCGAGCAGGGAGACCGCCGCCTCGGAGCCGGTCGCGTTCGACAGGGTCGCCGAGTCCACGCTCCGCTGCTGCGCGGTGCGGGCGGACAGCGTCGTCGGGGGCAGGACCAGCATCGACACGGTGACCCCGGCCGTGACGATCGCGGCAGCCCCGCCGAGGGCGAGGCGGACAGCGCGACCACGGCCGGGCCCGCGCCGCCCGTGGTCGCGGCCCGGCTCGTGCTCATCCGCTTCGTCACCGTGCGTGTGGCCGTGGCCGCGCGCGATGACGACCAGGCCAGCGATCGAGGCGGGCACCGCGACGGCGGCGAGCACGATCGTGAACACCGAGTACCGCGGGTTGATGTACAGGTCGAGGTGCCCGACCAGCGCGAGCCAGAGCGTGCACAGGGCGACCGCGAGCACGGACCCGAGCCCGAGGTAGGCCGGGGCGTTGCTGCTGCGTGCGTCAGACGAGGACATTCATCACCAATCCCACGGCGCCGGCGAACAGGACGCACACGACGGCGAGCAGCACCAGGAACCGGACCCGGAACGTCGTGCGGAGCAGGGCGATCATCTTCACGTCGATGATCGGCCCGATGATCAGGAAGGCCGTGATCGACCCGGGCAGGAACGTCGAGGCGAACGACAGCGCGAAGAACGCGTCGACGTTCGAGCAGAGCGACACCGTCATCGCGAGCAGCATCATCGCCGCGACGGACAGCACCGGGTTCGAGCCGATCGCGACGAGCGTGGAACGGGGCACGGCGACCTGGATCGCCGCAGCGAGGCCGGCGCCGACGAACAGGGCCGGCATCATCGTCGCGGTCTCGCCGCCGAACTGCGCGGCGCTCTCCTGCCACCGGTTCCGGCTCCGTGGTGCGCCGATCGCAGCGCGGCACCGGGCCTCGAACGCGGGCAGCAGCAGGTCGGCCGGGCGGCGGTGCGCGGCGACGATCCAGCCGACCAGGTTCGCGATCACGAAGCCGCCGACGATCCGGACCGGCAGGATCCAGCCGGACCAGCCGAACGCCTGCGCCGTGCTGATGATCACGAGCGGGTTGAGGATGGGGGCGGCGACCAGGAACGTGACGGCCTCGGCAGGGGTGAACCCGCGCATCATCAGGCCGCGGGCGAGCGGCACGTTCCCGCACTCGCACACCGGGAACAGCATGCCGATCAGCGAGATCACCGCGCGGCGGCCGAAGGCGTTCTGCGGCAGGACCTTCTCGAGCGCACCGACGGGCACCCACACCTCGACGACGATCGACAGCACGATGCCGAGCACCACGAACGGCAGCGACTCGACCACGACGCTGATCGCCAGCGTCAGGAAGTCCTGCACGACGTCCGGCAGGCCGGCGGTCCCGATGCTCGGGGACAGCAGCCGGATCCCCAGGAGCACGACGACGGTGAGCAGCACGAGACCAGGGCCCGTCAGGGAACGGGAGCGGGAGCGCTGCTGCGGCGGCGTGGTCGTCGTCACCCGGAAAGGATAGGCGACGCGTGCTGCGTGGCGGTCCGCGCGCGGCCGCCTGCGCACCGCGCGGGCGCACCGGGCGCAGTCAGACCCGGGCGATGCCCGCCACGTGCCGGTCGAGCGTGTCGATCGCCCACGAGGCGTCACCCCCGGGATCGACCCGCACGATGTGCATCGCGAGCCCGTCCACCAGGGCGTGCAGCCGCCGGGTCTCGTAGGGCACGTCGGCGTCCGGCACCCCGAGCGCCCGCAGGATCCGCCCGCACCACTCCCGCATCTCGTCGACGACCCGGTCGTGGAACGGCCGGAGCTCGGCGTCGGTCAGCGCCGCGGTGCCGAGGCCCAGGTAGACGTCGAGCTCGATGCGTCGCTCCTCGTCGAGGGGCAGGAGCTCGAGCAGGACCGCGTGCGCGTACGCCGTGCCCCGCAGGTCCGCGGGCACGGCGTCGATCCGGGCCGCGGTCGCGTCGAACACGAGCTCGAGCGCGTGCGACCGGACGCTCGCCTGGGTCGGGAAGGTGTAGCGGACGGTGCTCGGCGGCAGTCCGGCCTCTGCCGCGACGTTCCGGACGCTGAGCGCCCCCAGTCCGTCGCGGGCGAGCACCCGGCATGCGGCTTCGGACACGGTGCGGCGCCGCTGCTCGACGTCCATGCTCCTGGCCACCACGCCATACTCGCACAGTCGTACGAACTCGTGCTACCGTCGAGGTCGTTGTCGTACAGTCGTGCGACTATGCGACCGAACGAAGGGAACATCGTCATGGCATGGGTCATCCTCGTGCTGAGCGGCGTGCTCGAGGCCGTCTGGGCCACCGCGCTGAGCGCCTCGAACGGCTTCAAGAAGGTCGTGCCGACGATCGTGTTCATCGCCGGCATGGCGCTGAGCATGGTCGGGCTCGCGTTCGCGATGAAGTCGATCCCGGTGGGCACCGCCTACGCCGTCTGGGTGGGTATCGGCGCCTCGCTGACGGTCGTCGTGTCGATCCTGCGCCGGCAAGAGGCCGCGTCGCTCGCGCGCCTCGGCCTCGTGTTCGGCCTGGTCGCCTGCGTCGTCGGCCTCAAGGTGGTGAGCTGAGGTGGCCTGGATCGTCCTGTTCCTCAGCGCCACGCTCGAGACCGTGTGGGCGACCGCCCTCGGCGAGAGCGACGGCTTCACCCGGCCCGGCCCGACGATCGTGTTCGCGATCACGATCGTGGTCAGCCTGGGCGCGTTCGGCTACGTCCTCAAGCATATCCCGATCAGCACCGCGTACGCCGTGTGGACCGGAACCGGAGCGGCGCTCACGGTGCTCTGGGGCATGGCGACCGGCGCCGAGCCCGTCACCGTGCTGCGCGTGCTGTTCATCGCCGGGATCGTCGGCTGCGTCGTCGGCCTGAAGCTGGTGCCGGCCCGCCCGGTGGTCGCGCCCCGGGTCTCGGCGGGGCGAGCCCGAGACTCGGTCTGAGCGACCGATCTCGCGCCGCGTGCCCCGAGAACCGGCGCTGACCCCGAGACTCGGGTCGCGCTGGCGACACAGGCGGTGACGGACGGGAGGCCCGGTGCCAGCTGGCACCGGGCCTCCCGTCCGTCAGGTGGTCACGTGACGATCAGACGGAAGCGCCCGTCCACTCGTCCTCGGCGGCGACGTGGTCGCTGCCGACCGTGCCGGCGGCGAGCGCCGCGGCGGCGCGTTCCGTGTGGCTCGGCGGGTTGGACGGCACGTCGGACGGACGGCCCTCGTCGTTCAGCTTGCGCAGCTCGGGGACGATGTCCGTCGCCAGGATGTCGATCTGCTCGAGCACGGTCTTGAGCGGCAGCCCGGCGTGGTCGACCAGGAACAGCTGGCGCTGGTAGTGGCCGACGTGTTCCTTCATCGCCGCGTACCGGTCGATGACCTGCTGCGGCGAACCGACCGTGAGCGGGGTCTGGGCGGCGAAGTCCTCCATCGAGGGGCCGTGCCCGTAGACCGGGGCGTTGTCGAAGTAGGGCCGGAACTCGTTGACCGCGTCCTGCGAGTTCTTGCGGGCGAAGAACTGCCCACCCAGACCGACGATCGCCTGGTCCGCACGGCCGTGGCCGTAGTGCTCGAAGCGCTGGCGGTACAGCCCGACCATCTGCTCGGTGTGCTGGATCGGCCAGAAGATGTTGTTGTGGAAGAAGCCGTCGCCGTAGTACGCGGCCTGCTCCGCGATCTCGGGCGTGCGGATCGAGCCGTGCCAGACGAACGGCGGCACGCCGTCGAGGGGGCGCGGCGTCGAGGTGAAGCCCTGCAGTGGCGTGCGGAACTTGCCCTGCCAGTTCACGACGTCGTTCTCCCAGAGCTGGCGGACGAGCGCGTAGTTCTCGATCGCCAGGTTGACGCCCTGGCGGATGTCCTGCCCGAACCACGGGTAGACCGGGCCGGTGTTGCCACGCCCCATCATGAGGTCCATGCGGCCGTCGGAGATCACCTGGAGCATCGCGTACTCCTCGGCGATGCGCACCGGGTCGTTCGTGGTGATGAGCGTGGTGCTCGTCGAGAGCGTGATGTCCTTCGTCTTCGCCGCGAGGTAGGCCAGCAACGTGGTCGGCGACGAGGCGACGAACGGCGGGTTGTGGTGCTCGCCGGTGGCGAAGACGTCGAGTCCAGCCTGGTCGGCGTGCTGCGCGATCGTGAGGATGTCGCGGACGCGCTGGGTGTCGTCCGGCGTGGTGCCGGTCGTGGGGTCGGTCGTGACGTCACTGACCGTGAAGATGCCGAACTGCATGATGCGCTGCCTTCCGCGATATCGATGCGTTTGCATCGACTTGCTGGGTACAACGTAGCGTACGCCGGTGCATTCCCACCAGGCGTCAGCGCGCTGCGGGCAGTGCTGCGGGGTCCGTCCGGGCCGCGTGGTGCATGCCGTCGAGGAACCACACCCCGGTCACCACCGCCAGGACGCTCGCGCTCGAGGCCAGTCGTCCGGCCATCAGGATCGCGGCGTGGTCGTGAGCGCCGTCCCCCGTCAGGCCGACGACGAGCGCGGCGACGCCGACGGCCAGCGTGACCCCGGTCGCGACGAGCAGGACGACGCTGACCACCCGGCGCGGTCCCCGTCGGCCGTCCCGGTCACCTCGGAGCCCCCGGTCGACCCTCGGACCGAACGCCCGGACGACGCCGAGCCAGAACATCGCGATCGCGCACGCCCCGATGATGTCACTCACCCGGTGCCAGCCGTAGACGACCGTCTGGTTGGCGACGAACACCGCGTAGGCGGCGCCGAGCAGGGTGACGATCGGCCGGAAGCGACGGGGCGTGACCATCAGCACGGCGAACAGTGCGGCCAGCGCGATGGTCGCGTGCCCCGAGGGGAACGAGTTCGGCGTCGTCGACTGGGCGATCTCCGGGCGCTCGGCGATACGCTTGACGAGCGTCGAGGTGGCCGCCGACGCGAGCACCACTGCACCCGCGCCGAGCCCCACCGAGAGCCGTCGCCTGGCGAACGCCACCGCGACGATCACGACAACGAGCAACAGGATCACCGGCACCGAGATGACGTTGAGCGCAGTGTCCGAGCTGAACAGGTCGGACTCACGGACCCCGCCGAGCGCGGCGTCCTCCATGCGCTGCCCCACCGGCGTCAGCACCGCGGCCGCGTAGACGGAAGGCACGATCACGAACCCCAGAGCCGCCAGCACACCCCACCGCAACCGCCGCGAGACGCTCGGTCCACGCGACTCCGGTGCACTGCGCTCGGGTGTCAAGGTCACCGGACTGGTCCTCCTCGGAGTGGTCGTCGTCGGTCTCGTCGCCCGCCTGGTGACGGCGCTGCGATTCGGACGGTCGGGGTCGGACACGATACCGTTGGCTCACCGGCCGGAGGCTGGGAACCGCGCGGCCGTCACCCGCGGATCCCGCGCTGTGCCGCTCAGTGCCGCGCCGCGCAGTCCGGCGGGCACCGCCGGACTGACGCACGTCGCGTCGGCAGTGTACGAGGAGGAGACCGAAGTGGCCATCAAGGAACCGGGCATCACCGCCTCACCGAACCGCGGGCTCGCCCTGACGGTCGGTGGCGTCCTCGCACTCTGGGGCATCCTGGGCTTCTTCTTCGCCGCCGACGGCGACCCCGGCTTCTTCAGCCGCCAGGGCGGGATGCTCTGGAACGCCTTCGGGGTCAACCCGCCGCTCGCCCTCATCTGGGTGCTGCTCGCCGCGGTGCTGCTCATCACCGGGCTCGGCACCACCATCGGTTCGCGGAACGGCAACCTGGTCGTCGGTGCCGTGCTCGTCGTGTTGGCCGTCTACGGCTTCGTCTTCGTCAACACCTCGGCGAACATCTTCGCGCTGAACACCACTGACAACGTGTTCCACGCCATCGTCGGTGTCATCCTGCTGCTGACGGCGCTCGGTGCCGACAAGGAGAACCTCCGCGCGCTGCGTGCGGCGGCTCGCGCCTGACGCTCTGACACGATCCCCGACGCCCGTCTGCCGCTCCGGCAGGCGGGCGTCGTCGTGGGTGCGGGGCGCGGGTGCGTCAGGCGTCGTCGTCGGAGTCGTCGTCCGGTTTCGGCTTCCGGGCTTCGAGTGCCGTCGCGACGATGCGTGGCGCCTCGGACATGAAGCGTCGGACGTCCGTGTCGACGATGATGTCCTGCGGCCGCAGGGGCCGGGTCAGGTACAGCCCCTCGAGCGAGGTCAGGCGTGACAGCGCGACGTAGGTCTGTCCGGCGCTGAACACCCGGTTGCCCAGGTCGACCACCGCGCGGTCGTAGGTGCTGCCCTGCGACTTGTGGATCGTCACCGCCCAGGCGAGCCGCAACGGGAACTGCTGGAACTCACCGACGGTGTCCTTCTTGAGTTCCTTCTTGTCGGCGTCGTAGGAGTACTTGAACTTCTCCCACACCGACGGCTGGACCTCGAAGGACTCTCCGTCGACGTCGACCCAGACCGTGTCGCGGATGGCCGTGACGATGCCGAGCGTCCCGTTCACCCACCGCTGGTCGGCGTCGTTGCGCAGGAACATCACGTGCGCGCCGGGCTTGAGCTCGAGGGCTTCGTCGGCCGGGAAGTTCCGCCCGCCGAAGTCACCGTTGACGTCGGCCTTCGCGGTCTTCACCTTGCCGGGCAACCGTTCGAGCGCCGCCTTGTTGATGCGCGCGACGGTGTCGTTCCGGGTGGCGAGGGTGATGGCGTCGTCGGGCGAGGGCCGTGCGCCCGCGGTGTTCAGCTGGTCGGCGATCTCGGCGGTCACCCGGCCGTGCCGCACCGCCGTGAGCATGGCGGCGAAGGCGTCGTCGCGCTGGCGGTGCACGGTGGCGAGCTCGATGATGTTCAGCTTCGCCTCGAGCCAGACCTTGGCGTCGAAGAACCACATCGACCGGTAGTGGTCGGTGAAGTAGGCGCGTTCGTCGGCACCGCCCGGGACCGGCGGCAACTGGTACGGGTCGCCGAACATGACCACCTGCACTCCGCCGAACGCCTCGAACTGCCGCCCGCGGGCCTTGCGGAGCGAGCGGTCCATCCCGTCGAGCAGGTCGGCGTTCACCATCGAGACCTCGTCGATGACCAGGGTGTCGATGGTGTTCAGGAGCTTGCGGGTGTCCGGTCCCTGGCGCAGCTCGGCATCGGCTATGAGGCCGATCGGCAGGCGGAACAACGAGTGGATCGTCTGGCCACCGACGTTCAGGGCTGCGACCCCGGTCGGTGCGCAGATCACGACCTGCTTCTCGGTGTTCCACGAGAGGTGGTTGAGCAGGGTCGACTTGCCCGTGCCGGCACGACCGGTGATGAAGACGTGGTCGCGGGTGTGCTCGATGTACTCGAAGACGGCCCGCTGCTCGTCGCTGAGCTCGACGCTCATCGTGCGTCCTGCTCGAGGGTGCGCGCGTCTGCTCCGAGCGTGCGAGCCGGGGAGGCAGCGCGCCGCAGCTGCACGAGCACCACCACGACGACCGCCACCAGGAGCAGCACCCCGGCGGCCACGAGCACGAGCCCACCACGGGCCTGGTCGACGAGCGGATCGGGGCCCCACGTCCGCCCCATCGCCCCGAACCACGACGCCTGCAGGAGCCCGAGCGGCCCGCGCATCGCGACGCCGAGCGACACCGCTCCGACGGCGACGACCGCGGCCCCGACGATCCGCACGGCCGCCGCACCGCGGGTCGGGTGCTGCTGGCCGACCGCGATCGGGGTGAACAGCGTCGGCATCGCCAGGAGCCCGACGAGCAGGAAGCCCACGTCGATGACCGTGCGCCCCGTGGAGTCGCTCACCGACCAGCGGACGGCGTCGGTGGCGAAGTACGCCCACCACACTGCTGCGGCGAACAGGAACGCCGGGAAGGGCTGCACCAGGTAGCGGACCGCGGCGTTGTCGACCAACACACCGGTCCACTCGCGCACGCCGGTGCTGTCATCGTCGCGCGGGTGCACCGCGGCCCGGATGAGCACGACCGGAGCCGCCGCCCACACCAGCGCCGGCACCACCAGGCCGAGCAGCACGTGCGCGCCGACGTTCGCCGACACCAGGAACCGGTCGTACTGGTGCAGCGAACCGGACGTCGCGACCACGAGCGAGATGATCGCGAGGGCCGCCGCCACCGAACGGCGCACCGGCCAGTGGACCCCCGCGCGGCGCAGGCGCACGACACCGGCCGCGTACGTCGCGGCGAGCAGCACGGCGGCCATCAGCCAGAACAGGTCGATGTTCCACTGCGTCAGCCACCCCCAGGCCCCGGGCGCATGGGGCAGCAGGTCGTCGGTGAGCAGCTCGGCGGGGCTCGGGTCGGTCGTCTTGCTCAGCGCGATCTGGTCGACCGGCGTGGCCGTGCGTCCGAGCGCCGCGGCGAAGCCCGATGCGACGCCCATCACGGCGAGCTCGACCACGATCAGGGTCCAGAACGGGCGGTGCCGTGCCGGCGCCTCGGTCAGGGAGCGGATCGCACGCCGACGCTGCACGGCACCGAGGACCCCGATGGCGACGATCGCGCCGATCTTGACCAGCACGAGGGTGCCGTACGGCGTGAACAGGTTCGACAGGGCACCCACGCGGATCTGCGCCGAGGCGACACCCGACACCGCCACGAGCACGAAGCACCCGAGCGCGATGCTCGAGTACCGCGCCACGACCACGGCCAGGCGGTCACCGGGCAGCACGCCGCGCAGGAGCACGAGCAAAGTCAGGCCACCGACCCAGAGCGCGGCGCCGACCAGGTGCAGGCCGAGGGCGGTCACGGCGGCGTCGTGGCTCGCGGTGCCGGCGGCGTGGCCCTGCTGTGCGAGCGGGATGAGGCCGATCATCGAGACACCGGCGGTCAGGGCGACCATGCCCCGGGAGCGGACGGCGAAGCAGAGCACCGTGACGGCGGCGGCGACGAGCACCGTCACGAGCCAGGCGAGCCCGAGGTCCGTGCCGGTGAGGAACACGCCCATCGACTGACCGAACTGCTCGTCGATGCTGATCTTCGAGCCGGCGACGCTCAGGAACGTGAAGAAGGTGGTGACCGCGGACGACACCGTCCAGAGCCCGCTGGCGGCGGCCGCGACGTCGATGGCGCGGTTCCACTCCGGACCGGAGCGCGAGAGTCCGACGGTGGCCAGCGCGAGGCCGCCGATCGTCGCGGCGGCGGACAGGTCCACGACCAACCGGGAGATCGGCAGACCGAACCGGACCAGGGCACCGGGGTCCGCGATCAGCGCTGCGTTCGCACCACCGCCGATGACGAGTGCCGTGAGCAGCGCCACGAACCCGACGAGCAGGAGCACGGCGGGACCGGCGGTGCGCGCGATCCGATTCACCCGTCAAGCCTAGGCGGTGCCCACCCGGCCACCGAACCGGCCGGGCCGACCTGTGGGAACCGGCACGGGCCTCCCGGTCGACGCGACAGGACTAACGCGACCCGACGCACCGAACGCACCCCGGGAACGACGAAAGGGACGGCCGAAGCCGTCCCTCCCGATGCGCGGAACAGTCTTACTTGACCGCAGCCTTGAGCTTCGAGCCGGCGCTGACCTTGACCGAGTCGCTCGCGGCGATCTCGATGGCCTCACCCGTCTGCGGGTTGCGGCCGGTGCGGGCGGCGCGGTGCGTCTTCTCGAAGGCGATCCAACCGGGGATCGTGACCTTCGTGCCGTCCGCGACGGACGACGAGACGACGCTGAAGAGCGCGTCGACGACGCCGTTGACGGTGGCCTGGCTCTGGCCGGACTCGGCGGCGACGGCAGCGACGAGCTCGGTGCGGTTCAGTGACTTGTCAGCCATTGGATGTCCTCCTCGGACTTCTTGCAGTATCGGTCGGACGGACGTGCCGTCCGGCGCCCGGAGCGGTTGCCCCGTGCCACGGTGCCAGTGGGCCGAGGGCCCGGCGGAACCGGAGTTGAACCTACCAGCCACATCGGACGAATTCAGCCGACTCGCCCGGATTTCCGGGCTTGTCGCGGGTCCAGCGGGGCAGATGTGACCACTGAGGCGCCCTTGTACCCCGGACACAGCGAACGCCCCGCCACCAGGAGGTGACGGGGCGTGCGGTGCTGCGAGTGCTTACCAGGAGCTCTTCGTGATGCCGGGGAGCTCTCCACGGTGGGCCATGTCGCGGAAGCGGACACGGCTGATGCCGAACTCACCCAGGTGGCCACGGGGGCGGCCGTCGATCGCGTCGCGGTTGCGGTAGCGGATCGGGGATGCGTCGCGGGGCAGCTTCTGCAGGCCCACGCGAGCGGCCTCACGCGACTCGTCGGAGCCGTTCGGGTCCACGAGGGCCTTCTTCAGCTCGAGACGACGCTCGGCGTAGCGCGCGATGATGACGGCACGCTGGTTGTTCTTCGCGATCTTGCTCTTCTTCGCCATGCTTAGCGCTCCTCACGGAAGTCGACGTGCTTGCGGATCACCGGGTCGTACTTCTTCAGCACGAGACGGTCGGGGTTGTTCCGACGGTTCTTCTTGGTCACGTACGTGAACCCGGTGCCCGCCGTCGAGCGGAGCTTGATGATCGGACGGATGTCCTGACCCTTTTTCGCCATCAGATCTTCTCCCCACGGGCGAGGACGTCCTTGACGACGGACTCGATGCCCCGTGCGTCGATGACCTTGATGCCCTTAGCGCTGACGTTGAGCGTCACGTTGCGACGCAGCGACGGCACGTAGTACGTCTTCTTCTGCACGTTCGGGTCGAAGCGGCGCTTCGTCCGGCGGTGCGAGTGCGAGATGTTGTGACCGAAGCCGGGAACGGCGCCGGTCACCTGGCACACTGCTGCCATGGTTTCCTCCTGAGGTACCGTGCGACCGGACGGCCGCACCCAAGTTCACTTGCCTGGTGCGCACGCGCAGGACCACCGGAGTGGTGCAGGCGAGGGGGTTGTGCACACCGCCCAGGCCCGCAGCCCCTGTCGAAGGGGGAACGGACACCACGCGACCGCGGCGTTCGCGACGGTCGGAGGGCTTGGAACAACGGGTCCACCACGCGGACGTGGAGGACCAAGGGAAGAGCCTACGCGAGCTCCGGGCGTGTCGCAAGCGCACGCGCCATGAGCTCGCCGAGTTCGCGCGGCGCCGTGAACATCGGCCAGTGTCCGGTCTCGAGTCCGACGATGCTGAGCTCCTCGGTCGCGACGAGTTCCGCGGCCCAGGTCTGGTGGTCGGCCACCATCGTCGCGAGCTCGGTCGCCGGGATCTCGCAGGTGATCACCGTCGCCGGGATCGTGTGCCGGGCGGCGTCGGCGTAGTGGAACCGGTCGGACGGCACGGCGGCCGGCTCCGGGATCGCGCGGTGCTCGAAGGACTCCCGCAACGCGGGCGTCATCCCGCGCACCGTGGCCGGCTCCCAGACGTCCCACGACGGCAGCGGCACCACACCGTCGACGACGGGCAGTTCGTCGTTCACGCAGCCGCCGGCGGGACCGGGGAACGTGTCGACGTAGAGCAGGTGCGCGACGAGCGAGGGCCGCTGGTCGGCGGCCATGTACGCGATCGGTCCGGCACCGGAGTGTCCGGCCAGCACGACGGGCTCGTCCGGGCTGGCGACGTCGTCCAGGCGCTCCACGAGCGCCGCGACCTGCTCGTCGAGCGTGTCGCCGTCGCGGGTGATCGCCTCGACCGTGTGGCCCGCCTGCAGCAGCACCGGGGCGACGTCGTCCCACGCGCTCGCATCGAGCCAGAACCCGGGGACCAGGATGACGTGCATGGCCCGGACGCTACTCGCCGGCGGCGTCGCCGGTCCGCGGTCCGGCTGCGGCGGCAGATGCCGTGCACACCGCGCACTCGCCGAAGATGTCGACGACGTGGCTGGCGTTCGTGAACCCGTTCGCGGCGGCGACGTCCTGCGCCCACTGCTCGACGGGGTCCGCCTCGATCTCGACGGTCCGGCCGCAGTTCCGGCAGATCAGGTGGTGGTGGTGCGCGTCCGTCGTGCAGGCCCGGTACAGCGATTCGCCGTCCTGCTGCAACGAGTCGGCGTCGCCCTCGGTCGCCAGGTCGGCGAGCGCCCGGTAGACGGTGGCGAGGCCGATCGTCGAGCCCTCGTCACGCAGGTGCTGGTGCAGCGCCTGCGCGCTGACGAACCCCTCGGTGGAGTCGAGGGCGCCGCGCACCGCTTCGCGCTGCCACGTGTTCCGCTTGACCTTCTGCACGGCGTTCATGCTGGTGCACCCACCTTCGTTTCGGCTGACGTTCCGGTTCCGGTTCCGGTTCCGGTTCCGTTCGTTCCGGTTCCGGTTCCGTTCGTTCCGGACGGGAGGCCCGGTGCGCCCCCGCCACGCTGGTCGCGGCGGACGACCCGGTCGCGTCCACGGCGGTCGCGCCTGGCCCCGACGATCCGGCAGACCACCCAGATCGCGAACGAGATGGTCGTCACGTAGGGGCTGATCGGCAGTCCGCCGCCGAGGGCCAGCAGGATGCCACCGACGACCGACACCACGGCGAACACCGTGGACAGCACCGGCACCACGACCGGGTGCGAGCTGAGCCGCAGTGCCGCAGCGGCCGGGGTGACGAGCAGCGACAGCACGAGCAGGGCGCCGACGATCTGCACCGACACCGCGGTGGCCAGGCCGAGGACGAGCATGAACACGATCGCGAGCGTCCGCACCGGGATGCCGGCGGCCGCGGCCACGTCGGGGTCGACCGACGCGAACATCAGCGGCCGCCAGATGACGAGCAGGGTCGCGACCACGATGGCGGCGATGACGATGAGGAACGTCAGCTGGGGGTTGTCCACCGACACGATCTGACCGGTGAGCAGCCCGAACTTGTTGGCCGCACGCCCCTTGTAGAGCGCCAGGCACAGGATGCCGAGCCCGAGGCCGAACGGCATGAGCACGGCGATGATCGAGTTGCGGTCGCGCGCTCTCGAGCCGAGCACCCCGATGAGCAGCGCCGCGATCACCGACCCGACGAGCGAGCCCGTGACGACGTTGACGCCGAGCAGCAGGGACGCGCTCGCGCCGGCGAAGGACAGCTCCGAGATGCCGTGCACCGCGAAGGGCATGTTCCGGGCCACGACGAACGGGCCGATGAGCCCGCCGACGATGCCGAGCACCGCGCCGGCCCAGATCGAGTTCTGCACCAGGGTCACGAGCTCGCCGTAGTCCTGGAACGAGAAGACCGTCGACAGGACGTCCATCAGATCCGCCCTTCGTCCGACGCCGGGACGTGCGGGTCGACCTCGCCGTGGTGGTGGTCGTGCGCGTCGTTCGCGCCGACGATGACGATGCGGCCCATCGTGCGGACGACGTCGACGGGGGTGCCGTACAGGTCGCTCAGGACGTCGGCGCGCAGGACGTCGTCCGGGGATCCGATCCGGAACCGGCCGCCGGCGATGTACAGGACCCGGTCGACGACGTCGAGGATCGGGTTCACGTCGTGCGTCACGAAGAGCACGGCGGCATCGTGCTGCCGACGCTGCCGGTCGATGAGCTCGGTGACGCCGCGCTGGTGCCGCAGGTCGAGCGAGATGAGGGGTTCGTCGCACAGCAGTAGTGCCGGGTCGGCGGCGATGGCCTGACCGACGCGGGTGCGCTGCTGCTCGCCGCCGGACAGCTCGGCCACCGGGGCGTCTGCGAACGCGGTGGCGCCGACCTCGTCGAGGATGCGGTCGATGCGGGCGCGGTCGGCCTTCGACGTCGGCAGGACGCCCCACCGGTGCCCCGTCACGCCCTGCGCGATCATGTCCCGCGCGCGCAGGGGGGTGCCGGCTTCCATGAGCCGCTGCTGCGGGATGTAGCCGATCTTCCGGTGTCCACGACGGACGGGCTGGCCGAGGAACGACATCGTGCCGCTCGTCAGGCGCTGCTGCCCGAGCACCGTGCGCAGGAGCGAGGTCTTGCCGGCGCCGTTCGGGCCGAGGACCGCGACGAACTCCCCCGGCGCGATGTCCAGGTCCAGGTGTCCCCAGAGCTTCCGTTCACCGAAGGACAGCCCGGCGTCGCGCAGGGCCAGGACCGGACGGGCCGCAGCCCGGTCGTCCACCGAGGTGGTCGCCGGGCTGTCGGTCGTCGCTGCTGCGGTCGAGGTCGTCACTTCTGGAGCGCCGCCTGCACCGCGTCGATGTTCGCCTGCTGCCACGAGACGTAATCCTGCCCCTTGGGGAGCGTCTCCGTGACACCGACCACCGGGACGTCGTTCTGGTCGGCGGCCTTCTTGACCTGTTCGGTCTCGGCGCTCGAGGTCTGGTCGTTGTAGGCGAGCAGCTCCACGCTCTTGCCACTGAACAGCGCGAGGGTGTCCTTGAGGGCTGCCGGCGGGACGTCGTCGCCCTCCTCGATCGCCTCGGAGAACGCTTCGGGGGTGACGTTGTCGAGACCGATCGCGTCGAAGAGGTAGCCCGGAACCGGCTCGGTGTACGCCACCTTCTCGCCGTCGTACGTCTTCTTCAGGTCGGCGGTCTGGGACTCGAGGTCGTCGAGCTTCGTCGTGAGCGCGTCGGCGTTCTTCTCGAACGTGGCCTCGTCGCCCGCATCGAGCGCGGACAGGCGCTTCGTGACGTCGTCGACGAGCTTCACCATCGTCGGGTAGCTGTAGAACACGTGCTCGTTGAACTCGGCGTCGCCGCCCTTGTCCAAGCCGGAGAGCTTCACCACGTTGATGGTGTCGGCCTTCGTGTCCGAGGCGTCGGCGAGCGTGGTCATGAAGTCGTCGTACCCGCCGCCGTTCTCGATGAGCAGGTCGGCCTTCGACACCGCGAGCTGGGTGCGGGCGCTCGACTCGAACGAGTGCGGGTCCTGCGAGGGGTCGTTCAGGATGCTCGTGACCGACACCTGGTCGCCACCGATCGACTGGACGATCGAGCCGTAGACGTTGGTCGAGGCGACGACGGCGATCTTCCCGTCGCTGCTGGCGTCGCCCGAGGCCGAGGAGGTCGCGCAGCCCGTCAGGGCGAGCGCGGCGGCGCCGGCGACGAGCGGGAGGGCGAGGAGGCGGTTGTGCATGCTCCGACGGTAGCGCTTGCTGATAACGATTGTCAAAACCGGTATCAGCCAGTGGGTCGTTCCGCCCGTAGGAAGACGTTTCGCGCGTAGGAGGCCCCAACTTCGGGCCTCCTACGCGCGATCTGTCTCCCTGGTCGGGCGGGGGTTACGGCTTGGTGGCCGCGTCGATCGTGTTCTCGGCGATCGTGTCCTCTTCACGCCCGGGGGTGCGGAGGTTCCACTTCTTGATCACGAAACTGAACAGGAAGTAGTACACGACCGCGTAGCCGAGGCCGATCGGGATGAGCCAGATCGCCCCGTCCGCCTTGCCGAAGTTCAGCACGTAGTCGATCGCACCGGCCGAGAACGAGAACCCGTCGTGGATGCCGAGGGCGTTGACCAGCGCCAGCGAGGTCCCGGTGAGCACCGCGTGGATGACGTACAGCGGGAACGCCACGAACATGAACGAGTACTCGAGCGGCTCGGTGATGCCGGTCACGAACGAGGTGAGGGCGGCCGAGATCATGATGCCGCCGACGAGCTTGCGGTTCTGCGGCTTGGCGTTGCGCCAGATCGCGAGTGCACCGGCCGGCAGCGCGAACATCATGATCGGGAAGAAGCCGGTCTGGAAGATACCCGCGGTCGGGTCGCCGGCGAGGAAGCGCGGGATGTCGCCGTGCACGATGTCGCCGGCCGCGTTCGTGAAGCTGCCGAGCTGGAACCACGGGAAGAAGTTGAGCAGCTGGTGCAGGCCGATCGGGATGAGCATGCGGTTCGCGAACCCGAAGATGCCGCCACCGATCACGGCGTTGTCCGCAACGGCGGTACCGGCTGCCGTGAGCGCGATGTCGAAGTAGCGGTAGACGAATGCCATGAGCACGGCGATGACGAGACCAGCCGCAGCGGTCAGGATCGGGACGAGGCGACGACCGGAGAAGAAGCCCAGGAAGTCGGGCATCTTCGTGCGGTGGAACTTCTCCCACATGACCGCCGAGACAAGCCCCATCACGATGCCGCCGAGGACGCCGAAGTTGATGGTCGCCTGGTCGCCGTTCGCGTCCTTGACCCCCGCGAGCACAACCGGAGACATGACTGCGAACACCTGGTACATGACCATGTAGCCGACGACGGCGGCCAGAGCGGTCGTGCCGTCCGACTTCTTCGCCCACCCGATCGCGATGCCGACCGCGAAGAGGAGCGGCAGCCAGGTGAAGATGGCCTGGCCGGCAGCCGAGATGACCCCCGCGCCCGTCTCGAAGCCCGGGATCGCGCCGAGCAGATCGGGCTGCCCGATGCGGTTCAGGATGCCCGCGGCCGGCATGACCGCGATCGGCAGGAGCAGGCTCCGTCCGAGGCGCTGGGCGTTGGCGAACAGCCGGGACTGCTTCTTCGGCTTCTTCTTCTCCGGCACGTCCGTGGCAGTGGTGGCGCTCATCGGAGGTCCTCTCGTCATTGGGTGGAGCTGTCGGGGTGAGTTGAGTCGTGCAGCCAGCGCAGGTAACCTCGGCGGTGTCGCCAGGTCCGGTCCTGTCCGGTCATGACCAGTTCCGTAGTCTGAACCGAGACCGGTCCCGTGTCAACCTGGTACGAGAACCCTTAACGAGGAGGAAACGATGGCCGACATCAAGGCAGCCGACATCATCGCCGCGCTCGGCGGTGCCGACAACATCGAAGAGGTCGAGGGCTGCATCACGCGCCTCCGCGTCGAGGTCGAGGACGGCGACCTCGTCGACAAGGCCGCGCTGCAGGCTGCGGGCGCCCAGGCCGTCGTCGGCGGTGGCACCGGCTGGCAGGTCATCGTCGGCACCGTCGCCGACAACCTCGCGCAGGACATCCAGGACGAACTGTGACGGCGGTCCGCACGCCCTTCGCCGGCCCGGTCGTCGCCCTCGCTGACGTACCGGACCCGGTGTTCGCCGGCCAGCTCGTCGGCGCCGGTGTGGCCGTCGACCCGACGGGTGTCGAGGGCGCGGTCACCGCGGTGGCCCCGGTCGACGGCACCATCGTGAAGCTGCACCCACACGCGTTCGCGCTGCAGGGCTCGGCGGGCACGGACGTCCTCGTGCACGTCGGCATCGACACCGTGAAGCTCGCGGGCGAGGGCTTCGAGCTCCTCGCCACCGAGGGGTCGACGGTCACGGCCGGCGACCCCGTCGTCCGGTTCACCCCCTCGGTGATCTCGGCCGCCGGCTACTCGCCGATCTGCCCCGTCGTGGTGCTCGGCTCCGCGCCGGACACCGTCGACCAGGGCACGGTGGGCACCTCGGTGCTCGACGGCGACACCCTGTTCGAGGTCTGACGCGGGCCACCCCGGCTCTGTCTCGGTTCTTCCCGCCGAAGCGACTGTGTACCGCGAACTGTTCGCGGCACACAGTCGCTTTCGCGTTCGTGCCGGACTACGCGACCGCCGGGGTCGCGGTGACCTCCATCTGCACGCGGTAGCGGTCCGAGCGGTACCAGCTGCGGGTGTGCTCCACGGGGCGCTCCCCCGCGTACGACACCCGGTCGAACTCGAGCACCGGGGCACCGGTCTTCGTGCCGAGCAGCGTCGCGACGTCGTCGGCGGCCGGGTTCGCGGCCACCGTCTGCTGTGCCCGGTCGATCGGGGTGCCGTACTCGTTCGCGATGATCGAGTACACCGACCCGGACAGGTCGTGGTCGAGCAGCCCCGGGAACGCATCGGCCACGAGCCAGGCGTCGTCGATCGACACCGGAGCGCCGTCCGCCATCCGGAGTCGCTTCACGTGGAAGGCCGACACCTCGGCGTCGAGCCGCAGGGCCGCCACGGTGTCGCTCGGCGGCACGCGTTCCTCGCGCACCAGCACAACCGTGGTCGGGACGTGGCCCATCGCCCGCATCTCCTCGGTGAACGACGCGAGGTGCAGCGTCGACTGCACGGGGCGGTGCGCCACGAAGGTGCCCTTGCCGCGGACGCGCTCGAGGTAGCCCTCGTTGACGAGCTGCCCGAGGGCTTCGCGCACGGTGATCCGTGAGACGCCGTACTCGGCGATGAGCTGGCGTTCGGACGGGATCGCGGCCCCGGGCGCCAGGCGAGCGGTAGCGAGGTCGAGCAGGATGCGCCGCAACTGCTGGTGCTTCGGTTCGGCACCCTCGGTGATGCGGCTCGTCATGCGTCCCTCGTGCTCCGTTGCTGGTCCTGGGTGGTGGTCATGCGCGGACATGACCAGTTCCCAACACAGTAGCGAGTCGACCCCGGAACGCCAATGTGCGTGACGTTCCGCGTGGACCGGCGGGAGGGTTCAGGCGTTGCGGACGAGCCAGGCGAACTGTTCGTCGGAGAGCAGCCGGTCGGTCCAGACCTGCCCCTCGACCCCCGCGGCGGAGGACGTCTGCACCCCGGGAGCCCCTTGCCACACGAGTGACAGCCCGGCACGACGGAGCACCGCGGCGGACGCGGGGTTGTTCGTGAGCACGCGACCCGTCACGGGGACGTCCGGCGCGGTCTCGGCAGCAGCGCGCACGGCAGCGAGGGCGATCTCGGACGCGAAGCCCTGCCCCCAGGCGGCGGGAGCCAACCGGTAGCCGAGGTTCCACACCCCACCGGCGGTCATGTCGACACCGCCGACCCCGACGAACGCGTGGTCAGCAGCGGTCCGGACGGCCCACGAACCGAGCCCGTGTCGGGCCCGCCCACCGATCTTCCGCTGCACCAGGTCCACGCTCGAGCTCCGGGCGACGTGCCGTCCGCTCGGCAGGTGCTGCCAGGTGCGGGCGTCGGCGAACACCGCGTGCACGTCGTCGATGTCGGTCGGCGTGAGCGGGGTGAGCAGGAGGCGATCCGTTCGGATCTCCTGCGAGGGGGTCAGGAGCTGGTGGACCATGCCCCGATCATCCCCCGCACCACCGACATCCGTGTGAACACCACGCGACGTTTGCGGAAGGCCGCAGATGGTGAGCAGAAATGGTCGAGTGGCTCGAAGCCACCCGACCATTTCTGCTCACGAAGCGGAACGACCGACGCGCCGGCCGCTGAACGCACTCAGTCGAGCAGGAGCGCGGGCTCCTCGAGCACCGAGGCCACGTCGTGCACGAACCGCGACGCCACGTCGCCGTCCACCACGCGGTGGTCGAACGAGGCGCCGATGGTCGTCACCATGCGCGACCGGACCTCGCCGTCGACGACCCACGGCTTGGGCTTGATCGTGCCCATGGCGACGATGGCGACCTCGCCCGGGTTCAGGATCGGGGTCCCGGTGTCCATGCCGAACACGCCGATGTTCGTGATCGAGACGGTGCCGTTCGCCATCTGCTTCGGCGTCGTCTTGCCGTCACGGGCGGTGAGGGTGAGTTCCTCGAGCGCCTGCGCCAGTTCGAGCAGCGACATGTCCTGCGCGTCCTTGATGTTCGGCACGATGAGCCCGCGCGGGGTCGCCGCGGCGATGCCGAGATTCACGAAGTGGTGGACGATGATCTCGCGATCGGTCCAGGTCGAGTTCACCGAACGGTTGCGGCGGACGGCCCAGATGACGGCCTTCGCCACGATGAGCAGCGGCGAGACCTTGACGCCGGCGAACGTCGGCGACGCCTTGAGGCGCTTGACGAACTCCATCGTGTGGGTCGCGTCGACGTCGACGAACAGCGACACGTGCGGTGCGGTGAACGCCGAGGTGGTCATCGCGGTCGCGATGGCCTTGCGGACGCCCTTGACCGGGATCGTCTCGCTGCGCACCTCGCCCCACTCGGGCGTCTCGATGTTGCGGAAGACGCTGGCCTGCTTCGCGTGCCGGATGACGTCGTCGCGGGTGACCTCGCCGGCGAACCCGGTCGCGACGATCTCGGTCAGTTCGACACCGAGGTCCTTCGCGAGCTTCCGGATCGGCGGCTTCGCGAGCACGTTGGTCGCGACGGTCTGCTTGCGCGCGGGCGCGGAGGCCAGACCGGCGATCGCCTCGGCGGTGGTGTCCTCACCGGGATCGCTGGCGGCTTCGGCCGCTGCTTGCGCATCCACACTGGAGGCACGGCTCGCCTCGGCAGCCAGGGCTGCGGCCCGGCGGGCGCCCGGCTTGCGACGGGACGGCGACGACGTCGCCGAGCCGTAGCCGACGAGGACGGCGCCGGAGGACTCGTCCGTCCCGACGACGGAGGCGCCGTCGGCGACGGGCTGCGCGGTTGCCGCAGGGGCAGCCGTGGGCGCGGCTGCGACGACGGGAGCAGAGGCAGCAGCGGGTGCCGGGGCCACCGTGGGGGCGGGCTGGGTCTGCGCGACCGGAGCTACCGGGGCGGGCGCTGCCGGCGGGGTGGGGGCGACCACGGGCGAGGTCGGGACGCTGTCGGCGACCGGTGCCGGGCCTCCCGACTGGACGGCCGGGGCTGCCGGAGCCGCGACCGGCGCACCGGACGCGACCGACGCGTCGGACTCGACACGGATGATCGGCTTGCCGACCTCGACCGTGTCGCCCTCGGACACGAGCAGCCCGGTGACGGTACCGGCGAACGGCGACGGCAGCTCGACGAGCGACTTCGCGGTCTCGATCTCGACCAGGACCTGGTCGACGGTGATCTCGTCCCCGATCGCGACGCGCCACTGCACGATCTCGGCCTCGGTGAGGCCTTCGCCCACGTCGGGCAGGGGGAATTCGGCGACGGCCACTGACGGCTCCTTCGGCGTTCGGACGAGTTGGGTCGGTCGAGCTGGATCAGTACGCGAGGGCGCGGTCGACGGCCTCGAGGACGCGGTCGGCGTCCGGCAGGTGCAGGTGCTCCAGCTTCGAGACCGGGAACGGGATGTCGAACCCGGACACCCGCAGCGGCGGCGCCTGCATCGTGTAGAACGCCTTCTCGGCGACCGTTGCGGCGATCTCGCTGCCGACACTGACGAAGCCGGACGCCTCTTGCGCGATGACCAGGCGACCGGTCTTGCGGACCGAGGTGAGGATCGGGTCCCAGTCGATGGGCGAGATCGAGCGGAGGTCGATGACCTCGCAGCTCGTGCCCTCGGACTCGGCGAGCTCGGCGGCCTGCATGAGGGTCGCGACCATCGCACCGTGGCCGACGAGGGTGACCTCGGTGCCGGTGCGTGCCACACGCGTGGTGTGCATCGGGACGTGCCCGTCGACGAGGTCGACCTGGCCCTTGGGCCAGTAGCGCGACTTCGGTTCGAGGAAGACGACCGGGTCCTTCGAGGCGATCGCCTCTTGGATCATCCAGTAGGCGTCGTTCGGGGTGCTCGGGCTGACCACGCGCAGACCGGGGGTGTGCGCGAAGTACGCCTCGGGCGACTCCTGGTGGTGCTCCACGGCACCGATGTGGCCGCCGTAGGGGATGCGGATGACGACGGGCAGCGACATGTGCGCCGGCAGCCGGTTCGCCATCTTCGCGAGCTGCGAGGTGATCTGGTCGAAGCCGGGCCACACGAAGCCGTCGAACTGGACCTCCACCACGGGGCG
Source organism: Curtobacterium sp. VKM Ac-2884 (assembly GCF_015350945.1). Classification (NCBI taxonomy): domain Bacteria; kingdom Bacillati; phylum Actinomycetota; class Actinomycetes; order Micrococcales; family Microbacteriaceae; genus Curtobacterium; species Curtobacterium sp. VKM Ac-2884. The sequence continues at coordinate 33,211 of NZ_JADKSA010000005.1, read as the reverse complement.
GTAGCCGCGCAGGGCGAGGCCGATCGCGGTGCCGATGATGCCGGCCTCGGCGAGCGGGGTGTCCCGCACGCGCTCGGGGCCGAAGCGGTCCTGCAGGCCCTCGGTGATGCGGAAGACGCCGCCCAGCTGGCCGATGTCCTCGCCCATCAGCAGGACCTTGTCGTCGGCCTGCATCGCCGCAGCGAGCCCGGCGTTGAGGGCCTTCGCCATCGGCAGGGTCGGGGTGGGGTCGCTCGGGACCTCGCCGGCGCCCGGGTGGGACCGCAGCGTGTAGTCGAAGAGCTGCTCGGTGGTGCTCATGCGTGGGCGCCCCCTTCGAAGCCGGCCTCGTACTGTTCGAGCCAGGCCTTCTGCTCGGCGACCAGCGGGTGCGGCTCGCGGTAGACGTTGTCGAACATGACGTCGACGGACGGCGGGGTCAGCGCCACGGTGCGGCGGCGGACGTCGGCGGCGATGTCCTCGCCCTCTTCGTCGAACGCGGCGAACTGCTCGTCCGTCGCGCCCTTCGAGCGCAGGTACGCCTCGGAGCGGACGATCGGGTCGCGGCGGACCCAGTCCTCGAGCTCGCCGTCGGCGCGGTACCGGCTCGGGTCGTCCGAGCTCGTGTGCGCGCCGATGCGGTACGTGTCCGCCTCGATGAACGCGGGACCCTGACCGCTGCGGGCGTGGTCGGTGGCGACGACCGACGCCGTGTACGACGCCAGGATGTCGTTGCCGTCGATCAGCACGCTCGGGATCCCGAAGCCGCGGGGACGGTCGACGAGCGGCGTGGGCGACTGCACCGACACGGGCACCGAGATCGCCCAGTGGTTGTTCTGCAGGAAGAAGACGACGGGCGCCTTGGTCGACGCCGAGAACACGTACGCCTCGTTCACGTCGCCCTGGCTCGTCGCGCCGTCGCCGAAGTACACGATGGAGCACGCGTCACGGTCGGGGTCACCCGTGCCGACGTCGCCGTCGAGCTTCTGGCCGAGCGCGTAGCCGGTGGCGTGCAGGGTCTGCGAGCCGATCACCAGGGTGGAGATGTGCGTGTTGCCGCGCTGGTCCGGGTCCCAGCCGCCGTGGGTCTGCCCGCGGTACATCGCGATGATCTCCATCGGCTCGACACCGCGCTGCATCGTGACGGCGTGCTCGCGGTACGAGGGGAAGACGTGGTCCTGGGCGCGCAGGGCGAAGGCGGAACCGGTCTGCGCGGCCTCCTGCCCGTGACTCGGCACCCAGAGGCCGAGCTGGCCGGTGCGCTGCAGGTTGTGGCCGGCGTGGTCGAACCGTCGGGTGAGGACCATGCGGCGGTGCATCGCCAGCAGGGTCTCGTCGGGGATCGCCCGCGCGGCGGCGGCGAACTCGGCGTTCTCGTCGGACTCCACGAACCGACCCTCGGGGTCGAGGAGCCGGACGGTGGTCGTCGCGGGAGCCGCGGCGCGGAATGACATGCGGGCCAGCGTAGCGGCAGGCATCAGTCGGCCACCTGGAGGTCCCCCACAAGCGAGCGGGCCGTTTCGAGGAGCGTTTCCACAGCCTCGTGCTCGCCGATCGAGATGCGGATGCCCTCCGGCGGGAAGGCCCGCACGATGATGCCGGCCTCCTCGAAGGCCGCGGCCGCGGCGACCGTGCGGTCCCCCGTCGGCAGCCAGACGAAGTTGCCCTGGGCGTCCGGCACGGCCCAGCCCTGATCGCGGAGCTCGGTGACGATGCGGTCGCGCAGCGCGGCGATCTCGGAGACCCGCTCGAGCAGTTCGCCCTCGCGTTCCAGGCTGGCCAGTGCGGCCGCCTGCCCCTGCGCCGTCACGGAGAGGGGGATCGCGCACGCGCGGACCGCCTCGAGCACGTACACCGGGCCGAGGGCGTAGCCGACGCGCAGCCCGGCGAGTCCGTACGCCTTCGAGAAGGTCCGGAGGACGACCAGGTTCGGGTACCGGGCCAGCAGCGGGTGCCCGTGCACGGCGGCCTCGTCGGTCGCGAACTCGGCGTATGCCTCGTCGAGCACGACCAGCACGGACTGCGGCACCGCTGCCATGAAGGACGCGAACTCGGACTCGGTCACGATCGGACCGGTCGGGTTGTTCGGCGTGCACACGATCACCATGCGGGTGCGGCCGGTGACGGCAGCGGCCATCGCGTCGAGGTCGTGACCGCCGTCCGGCCGGTTCGGCACCTGCACGCTCGTGGCACCCGCGACGGTGACGACACCGGGGTAGGCCTCGAACGACCGCCAGGCGTAGACGATCTCGTCGCCCGGGCCGGAGGTCGCGCGGGCGAGCTCGTGCAGGATCGCGACGCTGCCCGGGGCGACGTGCACCTCGTCGGCGGTCAGACCGAACCGGTTCGCGAGCGCGGCACGGACGGCCAGGGCGGTGGCGTCGGGGTAGCGGTTGAACGCGGTCTGCGCCTGCACGGCCTGGACCACCCCGGGGAGCGGGGGGAACGGGTTCTCGTTGCTCGACAGCTTGAAGGCGTCGTCGGCGGCCTGGCGTCCCTGCTTGTAGGCGGGGAGGACGGCGATCTCGGGCCGGATGTGCACACGCTCGTCAGTCACCGGTTCAGGTTACCGGCACGTGCGCGGGGACCGGAGGGCATCATGGGTGCATGCGATTCCTCGTCCGCCTCGTCGTCAACGCCGTCGCCCTCTGGCTCACCACGCTCATCGTCAGCGGCGTCTCCGTCACCGCGTTCGGCGACGGCGGGACCACGGCGACCGTGCTCACCTACCTGCTCGTGGCCTTCGTGTTCGGGCTCGTCAACGCCGTGATCGGCACGCTGATCCGGATCGTGGCGTTCCCGATCTACATCCTGACCCTCGGGCTCATCTCCTTCATCGTGAACGCGATCCTGCTGCTCATCGTCGCGGGCATCTCGGACGCGTTCGGCTTCGGGCTCGAGGTCGAGTCGTTCGGCTGGGGCATCGTGGGTGCCTTCGTGCTCGCCGTCTTCGCCTGGCTGATCGGGCTGTTCGTCCGTCCGGTGCTGAACCGCCAGCGGGCGTGACGCGGACGGACCTCGCGGAGGACCCCTCCCTGCGTCATGATGTGACCATGGCCCCGGACGTCGACGCCCCGTTCCGCGTCTCGTTCGTCTGCAGTGGCAACATCTGCCGGTCCCCCATGGCCGGCGTCGTCTTCGCGCAGATCGCGGCGGACGCCGGGCTCGCAGACCGGTTCCACGTCGAGTCCGCCGGCACCGGCGACTGGCACGTCGGCGAACCGGCCGACGAGCGCACGATCGCAGCCCTCGCGGCACGCGGATACGATGGCAGCAGGCATCGCGCCCGTCAGTTCGACCCGGACCGGTTCCCGGACCTCGATCTGGTGGTCGCACTCGACCGCTCCCACGAACGCGTCCTGCGATCGTGGGCACCGACCATGGACGACTCCGCCAAGGTGACGCTCCTGCTGCGGTACGACGACGCCTGGCCCCAGCAGCCCGACGTGCCGGACCCGTACTACGCGGACCGGCACGAGTTCGACCGAGTGCTCTCGACCGTCGAACGGGCCTGCCGGGCGCTCTTCCACCAGCTCGAGCCGGCCGTCCGTCAGGGAGCCCCATGACCCCCCTTCCCCCGCAGCCGATCAGCCCGCTCGACGGGCGCTACTACCCGATCGTGCACACGGTGGGCGAGCACCTCTCCGAGGCCGGGCTCAACCGCGCGCGCATCGTGGTCGAGGTCGAGTGGCTGGTCTTCCTGACCGACCACGCGATGTTCACCACCTCGCCGCTCAGCGTCGACGACAAGGCCGCGCTCCGGCGCATCGTCGAGACCTTCGGCCACGACCAGATCGCGGAGCTCGCCGAGATCGAGGCGACGACCCGCCACGACGTCAAGGCCGTCGAGTACTTCGTGCGCCGCCGCCTCTCGGAACTCGGACTCGACTCGATCGCTGAGCTCACCCACTTCGCCGCCACGAGCGAGGACGTCAACAACCTGTCCTACGCCCTGACCGTGCGGGACACCGTCGACCAGGTCTGGCTGCCGGCCTTCCGTGCCGTGCTCGAGAAGCTGCGGACGCTCGCCGTCGAGCTGCGCGCCGTCCCGATGCTCTCCCACACGCACGGGCAGCCCGCCACCCCCTCGACGCTCGGCAAGGAGCTCGCGGTCGTCGTCTACCGGCTCGAGCGAGTCCTGGCCCAGATCGAGGGCGGCGAGTACCTCGGCAAGTTCTCCGGCGCCACCGGCACCTTCTCGGCCCACCTCGCCGCCGACCCCGAGGCCGACTGGCCGACGCTGTCGCGCGAGTTCGTCGAGGGCCTCGGACTCACCTGGAACCCGCTCACCACGCAGATCGAGTCGCACGACTGGCAGGCCGAGCTGTACGACCGGATCCGGCACGCCAACCGCATCCTGCACAACCTGGCGACCGACGTGTGGACCTACATCTCGATGGGGTACTTCACGCAGATCCCGGTCGCCGGTGCCACCGGGTCGTCGACGATGCCGCACAAGATCAACCCGATCAAGTTCGAGAACGCCGAGGCGAACCTCGAGATCTCGTCGGCGCTGTTCTCCACCCTGTCCGAGACCCTGGTGACGAGCCGGCTGCAGCGCGACCTGACCGACTCGACCACGCAGCGGAACATCGGCGTCGCGTTCGGGCACTCGCTGCTCGCGCTCGACAACCTGCGACGCGGCCTGGGCGAGATCTCGGTGAACGAGGCCAAGCTCGCCGACGACCTCGACCACAACTGGGAGGTCCTCGCCGAGGCGATCCAGACGGTCATCCGCGCCGAGGTCACCGCCGGGCAGTCGAACATCGAGGACCCCTACGCGATGCTCAAGGACCTCACCCGCGGCAAGCGCGTGACCCAGCAGGACCTCATCGTGTTCGTGAACGGCCTGGACATCTCGGACGGCGCGAAGGCACGGCTGACGAACCTGACGCCGGCGACGTACACGGGCCTGGCGGACGAGCTGGTCGACCACCTCGACGTCTGACGTCCGACGTTCCCGGACATCCGCGTGACGCGCGACGGTTCCTCACGTAAGCTCGCGACGGACACTGGGGGGACCGCGACGTCGCGGAGCACGGAACCGGGTCCGCGCTGCACCCCGCTCGGGTGTTCGAACCGGAAGAACCCATCCATGCGCCGTACCACCATCGCCACCGCCGCCGCGGTGACCGCGCTCGCAGCCGCGCTCGTCGCCCTCCCGGGCGTCGCCACGGCCGAGAACGCGCCGAGCCCGACCCCCACAGCGTCCCAGCAGTCCATCACGGGCACTGCGGGCGAGGGCACCGCTGCGAAGGCCTCGCCCGAGAGCCGTGCCGCGACGCCGGCCGGCACCGAGTGGGTCGCCGCGGACGACCTCACGACCTGGACGAGCGGCGCCTTCCCGGCGAACTGGTTCACCACGGGCGGCACGCCGACGTTCGGCGCGAGCGGCGCGACGCTGCCGACCGGCACGCTCCTCGCGCACGCCACGACCGGCAGCGCCGCGACCGACCTCACCGACGTCCGCAGCACGGTGAAGGCATCGCGGGAGGGCCTCGGCCTCGGCACCGCCGACCTCATCGCGTCGGGTGACGCCCGCTACGCACTGGTGGTCGACACCGCTGGTTCGACCGACAACGCCCCGGGCGACGGCGTCGTCCTGACCACCTCGGCCACCGGACCCACCGCCGTCGACGGCACCTGGACGGCCACGCTGCCGGTCGGCACCATCGCCGCAGGCACCGCGGCGACCCTCGCTGACTTCCAGGCCCAGTTCGCGGCGACCACCCCGGACGCCACCATCAACGCGTACGGCGCGGTGACGCTCACCGGGACCGGCACGGTCACGGGGATCTCCCGGAACCAGGACAACACCTACTTCACCCCCGAGCCGACCGGCACGATCCGGGTGCAGACGCCGACCACGCAGTCGTCGCTCCGCGACCCGGGTGTGCAGGTCACCGCGACCGGCTTCCTGCCGGGTGAGAAGGTGCTGCCCGCGATCCTGCTGCCGGACCTCGAGTACGTCGGTGCGGACCAGGTCTTCACCGCCGACGCGGACGGCAACGTCTCCGGGACCGCCACGTTCAGCGCCGACATCCCGGCCGGCGACGTCGCCCTCATCCTGAGCGGGGACGACAGCGGCATCCTGGTCAGCTTCGCCGTGACGATCGTGGCCGACCCGACGACGCCGGGCACCGACCCCACCCCGGTCGACGACCCGGCTCCCGTCGCGGTCCCGGTCCCGGGCAACGCGGCCTTCACCGGCTGATCCGCAGCACCGACCGAACCGACGTCCTCCGCGGCGTCCGACGGCGTCCGGCGAGTTCCACGCCGGGCGCCGTCGCCACGTCCGAACCGAGGAGCCGCACCGTGCCCCGATCGTCGTCGTCCCGCTTCCGCCCCGGGGTGCTCGCCGCCGCCGTGGCGATCGCCGTCGCAGTGGTGATCGTCGTCCTGGCGATGCGCCCGTGGTCCGCTCCGGCCGCCGCGCCCACCTCGGCGCCCTCGCCGGTCGCATCGAGCACGCCGACAGCGAGCGCGACCCGGGGACCGACGCAGACGCCGACGCCGACCGCGAGCCGCGGCCCGGTGGACGCGGTGCACGCCCCGGCCACGTCGACGGTCGCTGCGGTCCGCGGCGCGTCGATCGCGGTGCACACCGCCCCGGGCGGCGCGGTCACGACCACCCTGCCGAACCCCCAGGCCTCCGGCGCCCCGCTCGTGTTCCTCGTGGTGGCGCAGCAGGACGGGTGGGTGCAGGTGCAGCTCGCGCAGCGTCCGAACGGCAGCACCGGCTGGGTGGAGAAGACGTCCGTCGACCTGTCCGCCGACCCGTACGCGATCGTGGTGACGACGTCGACCAACACCCTCGAGCTCTACAAGGCCGGCAAGGTCGTCGAGAGCTACCCCGTCGCGACGGGTACCGGTGGGACGCCGACGCCGACGGGCCGCTTCGCGCTGACCGAGCTGCTGGCGCCGACGAACGCCGGGTACGGCCCGTACGCATACGGCACGACGGCGTTCTCGGACGTGCTGAACTCGTTCGGTGGCGGCCCGGGGCAGATCGGGCTGCACGGCACCGACGACACCTCGAGCATCGGCACCGCCGCATCGCACGGCTGCGTCCGCATGCACAACGCCGACATCACCGCGCTCGCGGAGCTCCTGCCGCTCGGCACCCCGATCCAGGTGCGCTGACGCCCCTGGCGCCCACCGAGTGAGCAGAAGAGGTCGAGTCGCGGCGCGGCACCCGACCGCTTCTGCTCACGAAGCGGGTCTGCCGCAGCGCCCACGCGGCCGGGAGGCACGGCGTGCGCCCGGCAGTGGGCGCGACCGTCTCAGGTGGTGACGTCCAGGGCCTCGGCGACCAGCGCCTCCAGGACGGTGCGCACCACGGGCCGGACCGCACGGTCGGGGCGGACCAGCGCCTCGATCCGGCGCCCCGCGCGCACGTCGGCCAGCTCGGCCAGGTGGAACCGGCCGGACGCCCGTGTGCCCGAGGTGTAGCGGGGCACGAGCGCGACGCCGTGGCCCGCGGCGACCAGGTTCTCGATGACGGGCAGGTGGATCGTCCGGAAGGCGACGCTCGGCGGAGCGTCCGACGCCGCCGCCATCGCCTGCAGGACCCGGTCGATCGGGTACCCCTCCGGCACGCCGATCCAGGTCTCGCCGACGACCTCGTCGATCCCGACGCGCTCGCGACCGGCGAGCCGGTGCCCCGGCGGCAGGGCCACGTCGAGCGGTTCACGCAGGAGCGGGACCGTCTCCACCGATCCCTGGTCCGCCGGACGCACCCCGTCCGACCGGTGTCCGACGACGATGTCGTGGTCGGCGGCGAGGGGTGCGAACTCCCCTTCGCCGACGTCCACGTCGACGAGCGTCAGCTCGATGCCGGGGTGCGCGCACATCCGGGTGAGGACCCCGGGCAGCAGCAGTTCGGCCGCCGACGGGAAGATCGCGAGGTCGACGCGGCCCGTCGCGCCGCCCAGGTGCTCCTGCCAGGCGGCGTCGACCCGGGCGATCGCCGTGGCGACGCCGGCGGACAGGCCGGCCAGCACCTCGCCGTGGGCGGTGAGCCGGACGCCGCGTCCGATGCGCTCGACGAGCGGGACGCCCACCTGCCGCTGCAGCGTCTGCAGTTGCTGCGACACCGCGCTGGGCGTGCGGTGCGTGGCCTCGGCGACGGCGGTGACGCTGCCGCGCTCGGCGAGTTCGCGCAGGACGGCGAGCAGGTGCACGTCGAAGTCGACCATGCAGGGAGGCTACAACGTCGGTTGCGAACAATTCGCTGGTCCTACACGTTCCGAGCCACCACGATCGGAGCATGACCACCCGTGACCGCCTCCTCGCCCTGGTCGTCGCCGTCGTCTGGGGCCTGAACTTCCCCGCGACCGCGCTCGCCCTCGAGCACTTCCCGCCGTTCCTGCTCGCGGCCCTGCGGTTCACGATCCTGGCGGTCCCGACGCTGCTGTTCGTGCCGCGGCCGAAGATCCCGTTCGGGCGACTGCTGCTCGTCGGGTTCGGGCTCGGGGTGCTGCAGTTTTCGTTCCTGTACCTGAGCATGGCATCGGGGATGCCGTCCGGGCTCGCCTCGCTCGTGCTGCAGGCCTCGGCGCCGTTCACCGTGGTGCTCGCCGGCGTGTTCCTGCGCGAACGGCTCACCGGACGACAGGTCATCGGCGTGACGATCGCGGTCGCCGCCCTCGGCCTGATCGCCCTGCACCGGTCGCAGACGGCGGCCCTGCTGCCGGTGGTGCTGGCGCTGTGCGGTGCCCTCGGGTGGGCGATCGGCAACGTCGCGACCCGACGCGCGGGAGCCGCGAACCCGCTGCACCTGACGCTCTGGTGGTCGGTCGTGCCGCCGATCCCGATGGCCGTGCTGTCGGTCGTGGTCGAGGGGCCGGACCGCATCGGTACCGCACTCGGCACGGCCTTCACCGCCGAGGCGCTGCCGGCGGACCTCGGCCTGCTCTACATCGTGCTGGTCGCGACCTTGGTCGGCTACGGGATCTGGTCGCGACTGATGGCGACCTACCCGTCGAGCACGGTCGCCCCGTTCTCGATGCTCGTGCCGGTCGTCGGTGTGCTCGCGTCGTGGGCGGCCTTCGGCGAGGTTCCCGACCTGGTCGAGGTGCTCGCCGGCGCCGTCGTGGTCGGGGCGGTGCTGTGGTCGTCGCGACCGGCACGCGCGTCGGGTCCGTCGCACTCGTCGCCTTCCGGGGTCCCGGTGCCGACGCCGGTCGACGGGATCCCGGTACCGGTGCTCAGCCCCGGTGCTGGCGACGCTCCGCGATGATCCCGGCGAGCGCACCGCGCAGGTGCGGGTACCGGAACTCGTACCCCGCCTGGGTCAACCGCGTCGGCACCACCCACCGGCTCTTGAGCACCAGTTCGGTCTCGGTGCGGATCGCGAAGGACCCGACCTCGAGCATCCACCGCGGCGTCGGCAGTCCGAACCGGCGACCCACGGCGTCACGGATCGTCGCCATCACGGTCCGGTTGTCGGACGGGTTCGGGCTCGACACGTTCACCGGCCCCTCGAGCTCCGGGTGGTCGCGGACGAACCGGATCGTGCCGAGCACGTCGGCGATGTGCACCCAGCTGAACCGCTGGCGACCCCGGGTCGGCCGGTGGTGGTGGTACGTCCCCGCCCGCAGCCGGGAACGCGTCGGCACCCAGGCGCCGTCGTACTGCGGCCCGCCGAGGCCCGCCTGCGCCAGCCGGAGCAGCGGCACGAGGGCGCTGCCGTCGCCGAACACGATCGCCATCCGGAGCGCCACCCGACGGGTCGACGGCAGGTCGGCGCCGAAGAAGGCGTCCTCCCACGCACGCGCCACCGAGACCGAGAAGCCCTCGCCGAGTTCGCCGGTCAGTTCGTCCTGGGGGCGGTCGTCGGCGTGGCGGTAGATCGTCGCGGTCGAGGCGTTGAGCCACAGCGGTGGGGGCTGCTCGGCGGTGCGGATCGCCTCGGCGAGCTCGAGCGTGGTGTCCACCCGGGAGCGCATGATCTCGGCGCGGTTGCGTCGGCCGTACCGGCAGTTGACGCTCTTGCCCGCCATGTTCACGACGAGGGCTGCACCGTCGACGAGCTCGCGGATGCGCAGGGTGTTCCCCCACACCGCGTCGCCCGTCCGGCCGACCGTGACGACCTGGTAACCCTCTTCGGTGAAGGCGTCCCGCAGGTACTGCCCCACGAACCCGCTCGCGCCCGCGATCACGACGCGGCCCTTCTGGTCGCTCATCTCATCCCCGTCCTGTGTCCGGCGCGATCTCGTACCGGAACGCCCCCTCGTACCGGTACAGCGTGCCGAGCACCGGCGCCGAGAGCACCAGGGACACGCGCTGCAGGTCCGCTTCGTCATCGAATCGTTCTGTGAGCAGGACCCGCGGTGCGATGCGGGCCGGAAGGCGCACCTCGCGTCCCAGCGCACGGAACGTCACGCGGGTGGAGACCAGGCGCAGGGCGCCCGCGTCCGGCCCGTGCGCGTCGACCTCCGCCCGGAGCCGGGCGCTGACGCGCCCGTGGCGACCGAGGTGGTCGACCAGGCCGTCCGGTTCGGCGGTGATGGCGTCCACCATCGTGCGGCTGCCGGAGCGGAACCGGAAGGTGCGGTGCGCGCGGACCGCGACCCGGGCCTCCCGAACCGCCTGCCCGCGACCGACGCGAGCCGGGCGGTTCTCGACCGTGAAGGGGACGTCCCGCTCCCAGACCGGGAACATGACGGAATCGCGGGCGAACACCGCGAGCAGCGGCCGGAACCACCGGCGGGGCGTGCCGACGACGTCGAAGACACCCTCACCGCGCCCGACGTGGCCGGGCGGGATCGCGCCGAAGTACGTCGACAGTCGCGGGTGCAACCGGGCCAGCACGTCGGATGGTGTGGACAGCTCGTAGGGCGACCGGGTCACGTCCCGATCCTGGCATGTCGTCGGTGCGGATCCCTACGATGTGGCACATGGGTCACGACCACGGCGCAGGGCACTCGCACGGGCACGCATCCGAGCGTGCGCTGCTCATCGCGTTCTGCATCTCGGCGACGATCCTGTTGGCCGAGGTCGTCGGCGCGGTCGTCACCGGCTCCCTCGCACTGCTGGTCGACGCGGGGCACATGGTCGTCGACACCGGTGGGCTCGGCATCGGACTCGTCGCGACCCGGCTCGCCCGCCGCAGCCCGACGACGCAGCGCACGTGGGGCTTCCAACGTGCCGAGGTGCTCGGTGCCACGGCGCAGGCGGCGATCCTGCTCGCGGTCGGCGTCTTCGTGATCATCTCGGCGATCCAACGGCTGTTCGTGCCCGCCGAGATCCACTCCGGGCCGCTGCTCGTGTTCGGGATCATCGGCCTCGTCGGCAACCTGGTGGCCTACGGCGTGCTGCTGCGGGCCTCGGGCGAGGGCTTCACCTCGCGCGCCGCACGGCTCGAGGTCCTCAACGACACCCTCGGTTCGGTCGCCGTCATCGCCGCCGCGATCGTGCTCATGCTGACCGGGTGGGAGCGTGCGGACTCGGTCGCGGCGATCCTCATCGGGCTGCTCATCCTGCCGCGGGCGATCCGGCTGCTGCGCGAGACCGCGAACGTCCTGCTCGAGTCGACGCCTCCGGGGCTCGACCTCGACGACGTGCGGGGACACATCCTCGAGCTCGAGCACGTCATCGCCGTGCACGATCTGCACGCGACCCTGGTGGCGACGGGGGTCCCGAACCTGACCGCGCACGTGGTGGTGGACGACGAGTGCTTCTCGACGGCGCACGCTCCGCGGATCCTCGACGAGCTGCAGCAGTGCGTGGCGGAGCACTTCGACGTGCCCGTGGAGCACTCGACCTTCCAGCTGGAGCCCGCGTCGCACCGGCGGCACGAGCACGAGGTGCACGCGTAGGGATGCCGTGTGGGTGGCTGGCTCGTCGCACCCGCCGCACCTGTCGACGCGGAACGACTTCGTCGACGTCGTACGACATCGGCTTCGTCGTTCGTTGCACGCGCTCACTGTTGCCGGTGCCCCGAGACGACATCCTCGACGTCGTACGACATCGAGAGTGTCGTTCGGGGTCGACGCACGCACTCACCCGCGCCCGCCCGCCCGCGTCAGCAGTCGTCGGTGCGCGTCGGGTACGCCGTGATGACGCGGTCGGTGGTGGCGGAGACGATGACCTTCACGAACGGGTCGGCTTCGGGGCGCGACCCGTCGTCGAACCGCACCGGCGCCGCGTAGCAGACCTTGCCGTCGCCGGCGTCGACCGGGAACCCCGCTCGCGGTGACACCAGCGCCGTCTGCACCGCCGTGAGCATCGCGTCGTCCCAGTCGCGGGAGCCGCGGCCCGCGACGACCTCCTGCCAGTCGGCGGTGTGCCGCTGCCGGATGTGCTCGTAGCCCTGCGCCGATGTGCCGCACTGCAGGGTGACCCGGCCGAGTGCTTCCGTGTCGTACTGGGCGACGGCCGCCTGGGTCGTGGAGTCGCACCGCGCCAGGGCGGCGTCGCCGGGCAGGTCCGGCCCGGTGCGGGTGATCGTGACGGTGCCGTCACCAGCGGCGGTCGGCGCGTCGCTCGGCGTCCCGGAAGTCGATCCGGCACCGATGGTCGGGTCGTCCGCGCCCTGCCGCGCCGTCAGGAACAACCCGCCGGCGAGGAGACCGGCGGCCACCACGGCCGCGATCCCCGTGATCACGGGACGGTTGCGGTTCTGGGGCACGCGCCCAGTATGCCGGGCGTGCGCCCCGGACGACGGAACCAGGTTCCGGACACGACACCGCGCGATCGCGTGGTGCGGTGTCCGGAACCTGGTTCCGGGATGCGACGGGCGGACGGGAGGCCCGCCCCGCGTCAGGCGCGCGCGGCCAGTCGGGTGCCGGCGATGACGGCCAGGACGGCGACGAGCACCACGTACCCGATCAGGACGGGCAGGGTCGGGATCACCAGGAGCGCCGCCCCGACGGCCACGACCGGCACCGTCAGCCCGGCGTAGGCGATGAGGAACGTGGCCGCGAGCACCCCGCCCCGACGCTCGGGACCGACCAGGCCTCCGGCGCTCGCGATGCTGGCCCGGAAGAGCAGCCCGACCCCGGCGCCCGCCACGACGCCACCGCCGATGAAGCCGGCGACCTGCAGCAGGACCGCGGCGACGGCGAGCACCGCCAGGCCGCCGACCAGGAGCACCATGCCGAGCCGGATCTGCGTGCGCTGCGTGAGTCGGGCGAACACGATCTGCGAGACGGCGCTCGCGGCGAACACCCCGAAGGTCGTCGCACCGGCCGCCAGCCGGTCGGTGACGTGGAACGTGGTGCCGAGGAACGTCGAGGCGACCGAGGTGAAGAGCCCCTGGACCGCGAGGGCCGCGAACGCCGCGGCACCGGCTGCCCAGAACGCGGCGGCCTTGCCCTCCGGTGCCTGCATGCGCTGCGGGCGGTAGACCACGCGGGTCTCGGGCCGTGCGACGGTCTCCGGCACGACGAGGACGAGCACGAAGGCCACGGCCAGTGCGACGACGAACACGACGTACGGCACCATGAGCGGCGCTCCGACGAACTCGGCGAGCGCACCCCCGACGAGGGCGCCGAGCGACAGCCCGCCGAGGTTCACGGCACCGGCGGCGACGCTCGCACCCTTCGCCGAGTCGGACGAACCGGTCGCACGGACCCGCAGCTCACCGAGGTGGGCGGTCGCCGTGGCGGTGAGCGTCCCGACGCCGAGGCCGGTCACGAGTCGCGCGACGATGAGGCCGGTGACGTCGTTCCAGACCAGGAACAGCACGGCGGCGACGAGCTCGAGCGCGATCGACACGAGGATGAGCGGCTTCCGCCCGTGCACGTCGCTGAGGTGTCCGGCCAGGTACAGGGACCCGACGACCCCGACGCCGTACGCGGCGAAGATGATCGTGGTGGTGAACGTGGGGAAGCCGTCCCGTGCCTGGTAGATGACGTACAGCGGTGCGGGGACCGTCGCGAACGCCATCACCGACAGGAACGCGAAGGCGACGGCCCAGAAGCCGAAGCCGTGACGCCGACGGGTGTGCGCACGACGGCCACGGGGGGCCGGGACATGCTCGCTCGCGGGAGCGGATGCTGTGGCGGGGAGAGCGCCCGTCGGGGTGTCGGTCACGGTTGACATGCTCTGATGATCGCGCGCCCCGAGCATCGAGTCCAACGGATGCTCTTGATGCCGTCCATCGATCGGATCGATGATGGGGCGATGGAGACCCGCCTGCTCGAACAGTTCGTGACCGTCGCCGCTGAGGGCAGCGTGACCCGCGCGGCCGAACGGCTCTGGGCGGCGCAGTCGACAGTGTCGGCCGGGATCGCCTCGCTCGAGCGGACCTTCGGCGTGCGGCTGTTCGACCGCACCGGACGGCACCTCGTGCTCACGACCGCCGGGGAGGACCTGCTCCCGCACGCCCGCGCGGTGCTGGAGTCGCTCGACCGGATGCGCGACCTGGCGACCGTGGACGACGCCGACCTGCGCGGACGGGTGCGGCTCGGCATCTTCACGAGCATGGACATCGTCGACCTGACCGGCGTGCTGCAGCGGTTCCGGCGGCGGCACCCACTCGTCACCGTGGAGCTCATGACCTCACCGTCGGGCACGACCGGGCTCGTGCAGGACCTCGTCGCCGGGCGGCTCGACCTCGCGTACACGGGGCTGCCGACGGTGCCGGCCGGAGTCGTGGTCGAACCGCTGCGCGAGATGCCGTTCCGCGTCTTCACGGCGTCGGACCACCCGTTGGCCGGGCGCCGATCGGTGTCGCTCGCCGACCTCGCGGACGAACCCTTCGTCGACACCGCGCACGGGTTCGGCAACCGGATCATCCTGGACGGCGCACTCGAGCGGCTCGGGATCCGACGGCGGATCGTCGCCGAGATGAACGACATGCCCGCGGTCATCCGGTTCGCCTCGGCGGGGCTGGGGGTCGGGGTCGTGCCGGACTCCGGAGTGCGGCACGACGGCGCGGTCCTCGAGCTCGAGGACGCGGTCGAACCACTCCGCATCGGCCTGGCGATCCGCACGAGTCCGGAGCCGAACCGTGCGGTCCGGACGCTGGCGCGCGACATCGTGGCCGCGCGCGTCGTCTGACGCGGCGCCGGTGGGTGGACCCCACCGACGGACAGGAGGCACGGGGCGGGTCCGCCACGAGCCTCCTGGCCGTCAGTCCCCCCACACCTCCCCGACGACCGCACCCAGCAGGTTGTCGGTCGGGAAGCCGATCTGGTCGACGACGACGGAGCTGTCGCCGCGGACGTACAGGGTGTACGCCTTGGCGACGCCGCCGTCGAGGGTCGCTCGGAGCTGACACAGTGTGCCGTCCGGACGCTCGGTGCAGGTGCCGCCGGCCTCGTCACCGAACGTGTCGACCTGGTTCCGGGTCTGCTCTGCGGTCGTGGTGGAGACCGTGACGTACAGCGCCCCACCGTCCGCACCCGGCGCCAGCCATTCACAGCTGAGTCCGGTGGCGGCGGTGCCGTCTCCACCGTCACTCGCGCCGTCGATGTCCTGCTCGGTCGCGGTGATGTCCCCGAAGAACCGGGAGTACTCCGACGCCGGCACGACCGCGCGGCAGTCCGTCGGGATCGTGGCGGTGGTGTTCAGGGGCGTCGACGTCGCGGTGGGGCGTGGCGTGCCGGTGATCGGTGCGGAACTCGGGGTGGTGGCCGTCGGCGAGGGCTCGGGCGCCTGCGTCTGGGTGGGCGCGGCGACCGGGGTGTCCTGCTGCGAGAGCGTCAGCGCGACGGCTCCGGTAGCGGTACCGACGGCGAGCAGCGCGACGACGCCGATGACCACACCGGACCGACCACGACGGCGCTTCGGGCGCGGGGTGGCACGTTCGAGGACGTGCTGCTTCATCGAGACGAGCATGCGCTGCAGGTCGTCTCCCTCGGGAGGCTCAGTGTTCATCGTGCATCACCACCTTCTTGAGTCGGCGTCGATTGCGCGAGACGCGCTGGGTGACCGCCCCGACGCTGAGGCCCAGCAGCTCGGCGGCCTCGGCGTAGGAGTGCCCCTCGAGCAGGCAGAGCTCGCAGATGCGGCGGTCGACGTCGGGGAGCGCGGCGATCTCGGCCCGGACCCAGCGCAGGGTCTCGCGGGCCTCGTCGTGCTCGGCCGGCGACGAGAGGTGCTCGGGGAGCTCGTCCGCGCGGCGGCGGGCCTGCTTGCGCCCGGTGTTGAAGGCGTGGTTCCGGCAGACGACGAGCAGCCACGGCAGCACGGTGGCCGCCGGGAGCTCCAGCGCCACCGCTCGCTGCCACAGGGTCAGGAACGTGTCCTGCACGATCTCCTCGACGTCCGACCGGTCGTCGACGAGTGCCCAGGCGTACCGGGTGAGCGTGGCGGCGTAGCGGTCGAACACCCGTGCGAGCGCACCGGTGTCCCCCTGCGCGATCGCGCGGACGAGCGCCTCGTCCGTGTCGGTCGTCACGTCCACATCCCACCTCCTTCACCCAGAGGTGTCGGCAGGACCCGCGATCCTGACAGGACCGTGGCGGAAACGTGATCTCGGGCGTGTCCGACCGCGGTGCGATCAGCGGCGACCGCCGTGGATCAGTGGAAGTCGTCGCCCTCGCCGTCGCCGGGCGTCTTGTGCCCGCCGAGCATGTCGTTGTCGTCCTGGTCGCTCGTCGACGCGAGCTGGAGCATCGCCAACACCACGACGACGACGATGAACGCGACGCCGAGGAAGATCACGGCCAGCTGCAGTTCCCGCGTCGAGAACAGCACGACGAGTCCGGTGAACACCGCGATGATCGCGGAGATCCCGAGGAGCTCGACCGGGCGCAGACGGTCACGACGGCTGGGGGTGGTCATGCGTGTGGTGCTCCGTCCGGGGCGACGGCCGGCGTGGCCGTGCCCCACTTGTGCGAGAGGCCGGCGATCACGTGGAAGACCGCCGTGATGGCGAGGTAGGCGCCGAGCAGGCCGACCAGGACGATCGAGGCGTCGAGCGTGCCGGTGACCTGCTCCACACCACCGAGCTGCTGCGAGTAGTCCGGCGGGGTGATGAGGAACGCGATCGCGAGCAGCAGGGTGAGCGCGCCGATCGTGGTCCAGTCCCGCGCGAAGGGGGAACGACGACGAGCCCGCAGACCCTGTGCCAGCTCGAGCGCACCGGTGAGCACCGCGAAGGCGACGATGACCGAGATGAACGCCGGCAGCCCGAGGCCGTTGCCGGCGAACCCGGCGACGGCGGCGAGCAGGGTGATGACGGCCTGCAGCAGCGTGGTGCGGCGGGACCGACCGTCGAGCGGGAGCCGCGCGACGCCGGCCCACAGGAGCACGAGCCCCTCGACCAGCGCGAAGCCCGCGAACAACAGCAGGCCGTAGCCGGCGGCGTGGTTCGTCGAGAAGGTGATGACGAGCGCGACGACCGCGGCGGGCACAGCCCGGAGGATCGGGATCGGCCAGTACCGCGCGCGTTGGGTCGCCTCGTTCACGGTGGTGGCGTCGTCCACGGTGTCGGACACGGGACCTCTTTCAGGCATGCGGATCGTGAGATCGATCCTACCGCCGCGGTGGCAGCCGACCGACCGCCGGGGGTCCGCAGCACTGAGGATGCTCGAATGCCGGCCGGGGTGGCGTCGCCCGGACGACGCCACCCCACCGCTGGATCAGGACCGTGGCTGGTCGTCCGTCACCACCGACCGCCGTCCACGCCGACGCGCGAGCCACCAGCAGGTCGAACCGGCCGCGACGACCACCGCGGCGAGTACGGCGACCAGCCCGAGGTCCTCGACGCCGGTGTAGGCGAGGGCGCCCCGTGCGGCCTGCGGCTCCGCGTCGGTGATGGGGCCACGGGGACCCCGGTCGCCGTCGCCGTCGTCACCGCGGGGAGCATCCGGCACCGATGCCGCGTCGTCGGGGTCGGGCGCCGGGGTCGGGGACGGGGTCGGCGCGGGACCCTCGTCGTCCTGGTCGACGACGATCGCGACCTCGGTCGACGGGTCGCCGCCGTCCGGGTCCGTCGGGGAGGTCGCCGTGGCCACGTTCACCACGTCGGAGCCGTCCCCCTGGTACTCCGGATCGAGCACGGCCCGGAGCCGGAAGTCGTGGGTCTCCCCCACGGCGAGCGCGACGTCGGAACGGCAGGTCACCCGCTGCCCCTCGGCCGTGCAGCCGTCGTCGGACCCGACGAACCGCATCGCGTCGGGCAGGTCGTCCGTCGCGCCGACCTGCTGGGCGACCGATGGCCCACGGTTCCGTGCGGTCACGGTGTACACGACCTCGTCGCCGGGCTCGACGGTCGTGGGTGAGACGGACTTGTCCGTCTCGACGTGCGCCGCGGCCACGGCCGTGACGACCGTGGTGCTCGCCCGCGAGGCGTTGTCGGCTTCGTTCGTGTCGGACATCGACGACGGCGGAGCGATGGTCGCGACGCTCTCGAGCGGCCCCTCGGCACCGTCGGCGATGCGCCCCTCGACGGTGACGACGGCCGATCCGCCGCGGGGCAGGGCGAGGTCCGTCTCGACGTCGCCCGCTCCTGACGCGACGGCGCAGCCCGAACCCGCTGCCGGCGCGCAGGTCCAGGTGGCGTCCTCGATGCCCTCGGGCACGTCCACCCGCAGGGGGCTCGGCTCGGAGTCGTTCGGACCGGGGTTCCGTGCGGTCACGGTGTACCGGACGGTGCTGCCGGCGACCGAGGTCGCGGGCAGGTCGTGCTCCACGGACAGGTCCGCCGGCTTCCGGACCCGGAGGGCGTCGATCTCGTGGGTGTTCACGTGGCTGCCGGTGGCGCCGGCGAATCCGATCCGCAGCGTGCTCGGCATCGGCACCTGTCCGTCGCCGTGCAGCGGGACCCCGTCGAGCACGGTGCGCATCACCTGACCGACCTGCAGCCGCACCGTCAGCGTGAGCTCGCCGTCCTCGCCCGGCAGCAGCGTGACGCGGACCGTGCGCGGCGTCGAGCCGGTCGTCACGGTGCCCCCGGGTGCCGGAGCCCCCGCGACGTAGCGGTAGCCGTCGTTCCCGTTGCCGGACCCGCGGACGACGACGTGGTCGGCCTGCGCCCTCGGCCCCGAGCCGTTGATCCGCGACGAGAAGTTGCCGTAGTGGTCGATCGCGATCGCGGCGAACCCACCAGGGACCCCGGGCAGGTCACACGCCTGTCCGCCGCCCTCGGTCTGCGTGCTCCGGCAGGCGTACCCGAGGCCGGCGCCGAACGCCCCGACCCCCTGCACGGCGGCGCCGTCGGCGAGGAAGAGCAGCAGGCCGTCAGCGCCGGGGTCGTCCTTGTCGGTGTGCATCGCGTAGTCGAACGCGATCTCGAGCCCGGTGCCCGACGGGAACGTGTCGTTCGTCGACCACGCCCCGGCCTGGTTCCGGACGTCGTCGGTCAGGCGGAGACGGCCGTCGACGATCGCGGCGTCGCCGCTCAGGGTGCCACCGGCCGCGCTGGTGAACGAGTTGTCGTAGGGGAAGTCGAGTGTCGCCGCACTCGAGCCGGTGGGCAGGATCGCAGGAGCCGCCAGGACGGCGAGGGCGGTCAGCGCGGTGCACACCGTCGCGAAGCGACGGGCAGCCCGCGACCGGAGCGGGTCCGGGACGGATGTCGGAGCAGTGGGTTCTGTCATGTCCCGATCGTCGCGATCGAGCGGTCACCGCAGGTCGAGCCGAAGCCGATCTGTGGATCGCAGCCACGGGCCTCCTGGCTGTGGAGGAAGAGCTGGGGAGGAAGACCGGCCAGAGGTGGTCCGCTCAGGCCAACCAGACCGTCGTCTCGCCCGGCAGCACGCCGGCCGCGTCACCGAGCGGCCCGGACGCGACCACGACGTCACCCGACGGCAGCGGCACGGGCGTCGTGCCGAGGTTCGTGACCGACCGCCACCCGTCGTGCCGGGCGAAGGCGACCACGTCGTCGGGGGCGTCCAGCCAGGTGAGCTCCTCCCCCTGCTGCAACCGGCGACGAGCGTCGAGCGCTGCCCGGTACAGGGACAGCGTCGATGCCGGATCCCCGTCCTCCGCCTGCACCGACGACGCCCCGAAGTCCGCGGGCTGCGGCAGCAGCGGCGCGACGTCCCCGAAGCCGAACGACGGTCCGGAGGTCGTCCACGGGATCGGCACACGGCACCCGTCCCGGCCCTTGACGGTGTGTCCTGAGCGCAGCCACTTCGGGTCCTGCAGCTGGTCACGCGGGATCGCGGCGGCTTCGTGCAGGCCGAGTTCCTCGCCCTGGTAGACGTACGACGACCCGGGCAACGCGAGCATCAGCAGGGTCGCGGCGCGGGCACGGCGGAGGCCCCGCTCGCGGTCGAGCTCGGGGGTGGTGCCGTCGGTCAGCAACCACGCGTCGGTGTCGGTGTCGTCCGGCAGGCCGTAGCGGCTGGCGTGCCGCACGACGTCGTGGTTCGACAGCACCCAGGTGCTCGACGCACCGGACTGCTCGGACGCCGCCAGGTTCCGCTCGATGATGCTCCGGAACTCGGCAGCCTCGAACGGCGCCTCGAGCAGGTCGAAGTTGAACGCCTGCCCGAGTTCGGTGGGCCGGGCGTACAGGACGCGTCGCGGTGCCGGTGCCCAGGCCTCGGCGACGGCGGCCCGGGGCGGGTCGTACTCGTCGAGCACGGTGCGCCAGGACGCGAAGACCTCGTGCACCTCGTCGCGGTCGTACAGCGGGTCGGAGCCGTCGAGCGGCAGCGCGTGCTCGTTCGATGCCCGGTACGGCGTCGACAGGTCCTTCGCCAGGCCGTGTGCGACGTCGACCCGGAAGCCGTCGACCCCGCGGTCCGACCAGAAGCGCAGCGTGTCCTCGAAATCCGCACGGACGGACGGGTTCGACCAGTCCAGGTCGGGCTGCTCGGGTGCGAAGAGGTGCAGGTACCACTGACCGTCCGCGACCCTCGTCCAGGCGCTCCCGCCGAAGTTCGACACCCAGTCGCTCGGCGGCAGTTCCCCGGCGGGACCGCTTCCGTCGCGGAACACGTACCGCGCCCGTTCCGGCGAGCCCGGTGCGGATGCGAGCGCCGCGCGGAACCACTCGTGCTCGTCCGAGGTGTGGTTCGGCACGATGTCCACGATCACCCGCAGGTCGTGCTCGTGCGCGGCCCGGAGCAGGGCGTCCAGGTCCTCGAGCGAACCGAGTCGCGGATCGACCGCCCGGTAGTCGGCCACGTCGTACCCGCCGTCAGCGAGGGGCGACGGGAAGAACGGCGAGAGCCACAACGCGTCGACGCCGAGCGCCGCCAGGTACGGCACGCGGCTGGTGATGCCCGCGACGTCGCCCAGGCCGTCGGCGTTCGAGTCCGCGAAGCTGCGTGGGTAGACCTGGTAGACGACGGCATCGCGCCACCAGTCCGGGTTCGTCGTGCGGGGTGTGCTGGCCGGCGTCCGAAGCGTGCTCACGTCGCCACCGTACCCAGCGGTCTGGGAATAGCACGCCGTACGCTCGGATTGGTTGTCGCAGACACCTTTCCGTCCCAGAACAACGTCTCGAACCAGAAGGATCACCATGACGAACGTCCTCGCACTCGTCGGCAGCCTCCGCGCCGACTCCATCAACCGCAAGCTCGCCGAGGCCGCGGCGCACCACGCACCGGAGGGCATCGAGGTCACCACGTTCGACGGCATCGTCGACCTGCCGTTCTACAACGAGGACATCGACGGCGACACCCCGCCGGCCGCCGCCGTCGCCTTCCGCGACGCGATCGCCGCCGCGGACGCCGTCCTGCTCGTCACCCCCGAGTACAACGGCACGATCCCGGCGGTGCTGAAGAACGCCCTCGACTGGGCATCGCGTCCGTTCGGCGCCTCGCCGCTGTCCGGCAAGCCGCTCGCCGCCATCGGTTCCGCGTTCGGGCAGTACGGCGGCGTGTGGGCTCACGACGACGCCCGCAAGGTCGCCGGCATCGCCGGTGCGAAGGTCCTGGAGGACGTCAAGGTCGCGATCCCGCAGTCGGTCGTCCGCTTCGCGGAGACCCACCCGCGCGAGGACGCCGAGGTCACCTCGCTCGTCCAGGGCGCGCTGAACGCACTCGCCGACGCCTCGACGGAGCAGGCCGCCGCGTAGAGCGACCGGGTGCGGTCGACCGCACCACAGGACGGACGGGAGGCCCGTGGCGACCCCGCCACGGGCCTCCCGTCCTGCATGCGGGAACGAAGCAGGCACACCCACAGGAAGTCGCTAGACGGCCTCCATACGAGACGGACTAGCCTGTGCCAATGGCAACGCAGGAGATCACCGAGGCGTCCGGGTACTGGTTCCCCGACGACGACGCGACCCAGCGCGGGGTGGCCGTGCTCAACGCCCTGCGACGCTACCGGGCCGCCGAGACCGCGATGCGCCGTCGCACCCGCGACTCGATGGGCATGGGCGAGACCGACCTGCTCGCCGTGCGCTTCCTGCTGCAGTCGCAGCGCTCGGGCCGCAGCATCAGCCCGAAGGACCTCGCCGCCTACCTCAAGATCTCGTCGGCCTCGACCACGATCCTGATCGACCGCCTGGTGAAGTCGAACCACGTGCGTCGCGACCCGCACCCCACCGACCGTCGAGCGCTCGTGATCACCCCGACGACCGAGACCGACGACGAGGTCCGCGCGACCCTCGGCATCATGCACCGCCGGATGATGTCGATCGCCGAGGGACTGCCAGCGGACGAGGCGCGCATCGTGGCGTCGTTCCTCGAGCAGATGCGCGGCGCCGTCGACCAGGTCGACCCGGCACCGGCCCACTGACCGGCGCGAACACACGCGGTCGAACGCCCGGGGGACAGCGCGGTTCCGTGCGCACTGAGAGTGGTCTCGGCCGCACCGCGTAGACCGGAAGGGTCACCGACGCGAAAGGAGCCACCACCATGCACGCTTCGGACAAGATGGCCAAGAACCTCCAGGCGGTCCTCGTGGACCTCATCGACCTGCACCTCCAGGGCAAGCAGGCCCACTGGAACATCCTCGGCACGAACTTCCGCGACCTGCACCTGCAGCTCGACGAGATCGTCGATGCCGCACGCGAGTTCGCCGACGACACGGCGGAGCGCATGCGCGCCCTGTACGCCGTGCCGGACGGACGCTCGAGCACGGTCGCCGCGTCGAGCCACCTCGACCAGTTCCCCGAGGGCGAGATCACGACGCACGACGCCATCGACCAGGTGACGCTCCGCCTCTACCAGGCGACCGGCACCATGCGCGACGTGCACGACGAGGTCGACGACGAGGACCCGACGACCGCGGACCTGCTCCACGGCTTCATCGAGCGCCTCGAGCAGCTCGCGTGGATGGTCTCGGCCGAGAACCGCGCACCGAGCACGCCGCTGGCCTCCGCCACGACGCCCGCCGTCGCCGACGCCTCGGCGCACGCCTAGCGGGCCCCGTGGACCTCGGCATCCAGGGCAAGACCGCTCTCGTCTTCGGTGCCGACTCCGGCATCGGCTGGAACACGGCTCGCATCCTCCTGGCGGAGGGTGCGACCGTGGTCGTGAGCGACCTCGACCAGGCGCAGCTCGACAACAGCGCCGACCAACTCGAGGCGCCGCTCGGCAAGCTGCACGCGTTCGCGGCCGACGTCACGAGCGCGGCGAGCCTGGCGGACCTGCACGGCAAGGTGCGGGACGCCGTCGGCGCGATCGACATCCTGGTGCAGTCCTCGGGCGTCACCGGCGCCCAGGGACTGTTCCACGAGATCGACGAGCAGGGCTGGGCCGACACCATCGACGTCGACCTGATGGGTCCTGTCCGCATCACACGCGAGTTCATCGGCGACCTGCGGCAGGGCGGTTGGGGCCGGATCGTGTACCTCGTGTCCGAGGACGCCTCGCAGCCCTACGACGACGAACTGCCCTACTGCGCCGCGAAGGCGGGGGTCCTGTCGTTCGCGAAGGGCCTGTCGCGCACCTACGCGCAGGAGGGCGTGCTCGTGAACACCGTCAGCCCCGCGTTCATCCACACGCCCATGACGGACGCGATGATGAACAAGCGCGCGAAGGAGACGAACCAGAGCTTCGAGGACGCGATCACGAGCTTCCTCGACGAGGAACGTCCCTACATGGAGCTGAAGCGCCGCGGTGAGCCGGAAGAGGTCGCGAACGTCATCGCGTTCCTCTGCTCCGATCTCGCGAGCTTCGTCAACGGCTC
Organism: Curtobacterium sp. VKM Ac-2884; assembly: GCF_015350945.1. Taxonomy (NCBI): domain Bacteria; kingdom Bacillati; phylum Actinomycetota; class Actinomycetes; order Micrococcales; family Microbacteriaceae; genus Curtobacterium; species Curtobacterium sp. VKM Ac-2884. The sequence continues at coordinate 9,244 of NZ_JADKSA010000005.1, read as the reverse complement.
CAACTACCGGGTCGACTCCGGCTCGGTCGCCACGATCTGACGCCGGGAGGCACCGTGACCGACTACCGATACCTCATCATCGGCGGCGGGATGGTCGCCGACGCCGCAGCCCGCGGTGTCCGCGAGCTCGACGCCGACGGCACGATCGGCATCCTCAGCGAGGACGTCGACCGGCCCTACGCCCGCCCCGCCCTGTCGAAGAAGCTGTGGACCGACCCGGACTTCAGCTGGGACGAGAAGGTCGACCTGCACACCGAGGAGACCGGGGCGTCGTTCGTCCTCGGCACCGCGGTGACGGGGATCGACCGGGCCGCGAAGACCGTGACCACCGCCGACGGCCAGACCCACGGCTACGAGCGGCTGCTCATCGCGACCGGCGGCAAGCCCCGCGGGTTGCCGGGCCTGGAGCCCTCGGACCGCGTGCTCGACTACCGCAGCGCCGACGACTACCGGAAGCTCCGCGAGCTCGCCGACGCCGGGGCGCACGTGGTCGTCGTCGGTGGCGGCTACATCGGCCAGGAGATCACCGCGGGGGTCGTGCAGAACGGCGCCCGCGTCACCTTGGTCGACCCCGACGACATCGTGGGCGGCCGGATGTTCCCGGACGACCTCGCGCGGGCGTTCCAGCAGCGCTTCGTCGACGCCGGCGTGGACCTCCGACTCGGACGCCGGGTCGAGTCCGGCACGCAGACGGCCGACGGGGTCACGCTCACGCTCGACGACGGCTCCGTGCTCGAAGCAGACGCCGTGGTCGCCGGACTCGGCATCGAGCCCGCCACCCAGCTCGCCGCCGACGCCGGTCTGACCGTGCGCGACGGCATCGTGGTCTCGTCGACGCTGCTCACCGACGACGACTCGGTCTTCGCGGCCGGCGACGTCGCCGAGTACCCGGACCGGATCCTCGGGACCCGCCGGGTCGAGCACGTCGACAACGCGCAGCAGCAGGGTCGGCAGGCGGGCCGGAACCTCGCCGACGCCGACGAGACCTACGACCACACGCCGATGTTCTACTCCGACGTCTTCGACATGGGGTACGAAGCGGTGGGGCAGGTCTCCACGAAGCTCCGCACGGTCGAGGACTGGCAGGACCCCACCGTCACCGGTGTCGTCTACTACCTGGACGACGACGACCTGGTTCGCGGCGTGCTGCTCTGGAACGTGTGGGACAAGACCGACGAGGCCCGCAAGGTCCTCGCCGAGGCGCATGCGCTGACGCCCGACATGCTGCCGGGCCGCATCACGGCCTGACCGGCGCACGGGTCGCCCTGGACGCGACCGACGGGAGGCCCGGTGCCGGTTCTCTGAACCGGCCCCGGGCCTCCCGTCAGCTGCGTGCAGTGCCCGGTGTCAGCGGTTCGGGTCGGCCTCGGGTGCGACGGCGTCGACGACCGCCTTGCGGTCGGCGGGGTCGACCGGCAGGTCGTCCCCGTCTGCCATCGCGACCGCATGGGCGGACTTCGCCGCCTCGAGCGTCTCGTCGTCGTTCTTGGCCATGCCGACCAGTTCGACGAAGCGCGACTTCACGAGCATCCACGCCTCGCTCGGGCTCAGGCGCGACAGGTCGGACGCCGTCGAGTCGTCGCGCACCCGCTGCAGCGAACCGACCCCGCGGTCCGGCAGCCGGTGGTCGACGTGCGCGACCGCCAGCTGCGCGACCGCGTCGGCCTGGGCGTGCATGACGGAGTGGGCGCCGTCGACGACCTCGCGCAGCACCGCGTAGGGGAACACTCGTGCGAGCCGCCGGATCCAGTCCCGCGGGACCATCGCGTCGTGCTCGCCGCGGACGATGAGGGTGCGCGCCTGCACGTGGGCCGCGCGCTCCTCGATCGGGAACGCGATCATCCGGGGCAGCACCTTCGAGAACCAGTGCCATCCGCACAGCGCGTACGCCGTGATGCCGTGCCACCGGACCGCCGAGGGCTCGTGCAGGGTCGACCGCAGGAACCGGAACGCGGACTGGCGGACCGTGCGCGCGTGCGAGTCGACGACCGGGCTGATGAGCACGAGGTCCGAGATCTCCGGGTGCCGCGCCGCGACCTCGGTCACGACCTGGGTGCCCATCGAGTGGCCGACCAGGACCGGGTCGACCAGGCCGAGGTCGTCGATGACCTTCTCGACGGCGTCGGCGTACCGCTCGATCGAGACCTTCCCGCGGAACCGGGGAACGCCCGCGAAGCCGGGCAGGTCGAGGGCGTGGACCGGGCCGTTCTCGTTGAGGTGCGGGGCGAGCCGCTCGTAGTAGGTGGCCGCGATGCCGAGGCCGGCGACGAGCAGGAACGCGCGCTCCCCCGGCTCGCCGATCGAACTCACGCGGACGTACGTGCCGTCGACCGCGACCCGGTCCACCTCGACGGTGACGTCGGCGTTCTCGGCCTCCGCGAGTTCGCTGGCCGGGTCCGGGGTGGCTGCCGTGCGCTCGTCGTTCACGTGGGTCTCCTCGGGTCGGGCGAGCGCCCACGATACCCGCGGACACCGCCGCAGCGTGCGCTCCCGCCCGGTCAGCCGCTGAAGGTGTTCGCGGGGAACCCGTGCACCCGCGTCGGCACCGCCAGGATCGCCCCCGACGACGGGTGCTCCTCCAGCTGCTCCTCGGTGAGGTTCTCCCGTGCCGAGGCGACGAACAGCGTCGACATGTCGGGGCCGCCGAAGGCCACCGACGTCACGTTCGGGGTGGGCAGCTCCACGGTCTCGAGGTGCGACCCGTCGGGGCCGTACCGCTCCACCCGGCCGCCGCCGTAGACCGCACTCCACGAGCAGCCCTCGTCGTCGCGGACCAGACCGTCGTGGGCGTGGCCGACGACGAACGGTTCGAGTTCGCCGAGTTCGCCGTCCGGACCGTACGACCCACGGTAGATCGTCGATGCGCTCGTGTCGGTGACGTACATCACGGTGCCGTCGTCCGACCACTCGAAGCCGTTCGTCACGCCGAAGCCGCCGCGGAGCACGCGCGTCGCACCGTCCGCCTCGACCGAGTACAGCGCGCCGTCCGGCTCGCCCGTCGTCAGGTTCATGCTGCCGACCAGGAACCGGCCGAACGGGTCGCACTTGCCCTCGTTGAACCGGAGCCCGGCCGTGGCGTGCTCGACGCGGGTGAGTTCGCGCTCGACCACCCCGTGCTCGTCCGTCACGACGACCGTGTCCCCGAGCGCCGCGACGAACCCGCCGGCGGCCCGCGGCTGGAAGCTCGCCAGCGGCGGCGGGAGCGGGACGGTCGACACGACGGTGCCGTCGGACTGCGCGGTGACGAGGGTGCCGAGGGTGATGTCGGTCCAGCGGAGGAGCTGCTCCGACGGATCCCACACGATGCTCTCGGCGAGGACCGCCCGGGCGTCGGAGAAGACGGTCACGGGTCCGGTCGTCGCGCTGGTGCTCATCGGACCGGTCTACCGGCGCCGGCTCCGTGCTCCCTCAGCCGGACCGAGCTCGCCCGGCACGTCAGAGGCGGGCGTACCGCGCGCGGAAGAAGCTGTAGACGCCGAAGGCGAGGAACCCGATGCCGATCGCGACCAGGACGAACACGCCGCCGGGCATCGAGCGCACCGCGTCGAACGCCGCGTCGAGGCCCGTCGCCTGGTCCGGGTCGCTCCGCAGTCCGGCCACACCGATGAGGACACCGACGATGACCACGGCGATGCCCTTGCCGACGTACCCGACGACCCCGAGCACCGTGACCACCCGGTCGAGCGTCCCCGACGGCCGGGTGATCTGCTTCCGGAACGTCCGCCGACACCCGATCACCACGAGCCCGATGCCGACGGCGACCGCGATCGCGCCGGCGAGGAGCAGCACGAACACCCCGCCGGGCGTCGCGAGGGTCTTCGCCGCGGCACTCTGCGACGAGCTGCTGGAACTCGACCCGGCACCGAGGGCGTACGACGCCGACGAGTACGCGATGATGCCGTAGACCACGGCCTTCGCGACGTCCTTCGCCCGGGCGAGCCACCCGCGCGTGCTGTCCGACCGGCCGCCGACGACGGCCTCGACGATCAGCCGCACGGTGAGTGCGGCCGTGCCGATCGCGATCAGCCAGAGCAGGAAGACCCCGCCCGGAACGGCGGCGATCTGCTGCAGTGCTCCGGACTGGTCGGTCTCACCGCCGGAGGACGCGTTGCCGATGCCGAGCAGGATCGCGAGGTACCCGATCAGCAGGTGGACGATGCCGCTGCCGACGAAGCCGGCGCGAGCGGTCAGCTCGAACCAGCGGCTGTCCGCCGCTCGTCGGACCTGTCGTCCGGTCTCCCGTGCTGCGTGCTCTGCTGTGTCGCTCATCCGGTCAAGCGTGCCCGACGCGGGCCGGTCTGTCCGGGCCGCGCCGGGCTGTGGACGCTGCCCGGCACCAGACGGGAGGCGCGGGGCGGGTCCGATCCGCGCCTCCCGTCTGCACCGTCGTCAGCGCACCCACCAGGCCGCGCCGACCAGGGTGCGCCGCCCCCGACGGCGCTCGCCGCGCCGCGCTGCGGCGACCGCCGCAGCGACGTCCCCGGTGTTGCCCGTGGCACTCCAGCCGTCCGCCGTCGCGACGATCCACGAGTGCTTCGAGTCGATGAGGACGAAGCCGCCACCGAGGATCCCGACGAACATCTCGTCGACCGCCTCGAGCAGGATCTCGGAGCCGTCGTCGCACGCATCGCACCCGCAGTTCGGCTGTGATCCGACCACGGCAGCCGGGTCGCCGACGGAGAGGTCGACGGCGGTGCCCGGGAGACCGTCCATCGACCTGACGTCGACGTCGAGGGGCAGCGCGCCGTCGACGGCAGGGACGAGCCGGAGGACGCCGTCGGGCCGCGTGGTCCGGCTCGGCCAGGCCGAGGTCGACGAGCACCTCGACCCAGACGGCCACGCGCGCACCGATCACGAGGTACCGCTCGGGGTCGGTGACGCGGGAGTACTCCTCGTCCAGCGGATCGCGGTCCGGATGCGGGGCCGGCCACGAGACGTCACGCTCGGGCCGCGCCACCCACGCGGACTCGACGGCGCGCAGGACGTCGGGCAGGGTCGCGACCGTCACGTCAGTCCCCCTTCACGTTGACGACCTGCCGCAGCGTGTGCCGGATCGACACGAGGTCCGACGCATCCGCCATGACCTGGTCGATCGGCTTGTACGCGCCCGGGATCTCGTCGAGGAACGCGTCGGTGTCGCGGTACTCGATGCCGACCATCGCCTCGCGCAGCTGGTCGTGGGTGAAGGTCCGGCGTGCGGCGCTCCGCGAGAACAGCCGACCGGCACCGTGCGGCGACGACTCGAGCGACGGCTTGTTGCCGAGGCCCTCGACGACGTACGACGCCGTGCCCATCGACCCGGGGATCAGCCCGGCCTGTCCGGCCGTCGCCTGGATCGCTCCCTTGCGGGACACCCACACGGACTTCCCCCAGTGCGTCTCGCGCTGCGTGAAGTTGTGGTGGCAGTTGATCCGCTCCTGCTCGTCGACGGGGGTACCGACGACCTCGGACAGCTGCCGCACGACGCGGTCCATCATCTCCTCGCGGTTGAGCAGGGCGAAGTGCTGTGCCCACCGCAGCTCGGCGATGTACCGGTCGAACTCGGGCGTTCCCTCGACCAGGTAGGCCAGGTCGGGGTCCGCCAGCTGGATCCACCAGCGCTCCATCAGCCGCTTGGCGACCGTGATGTGCCGCTGCGCGATCTTGTTGCCGACACCCCGCGATCCAGAGTGCAGGAACAGCCAGACGCGGTCCTGCTCGTCGAGGGAGACCTCGATGAAGTGGTTCCCGGAGCCGAGCGTGCCGAGCTGGTTGCGCCAGCCGCCGTGCGCCTGCGCGGGGTCGAACCCGGCGGCGTCGGCCATCGCCTCGAGCTCGGCGATCCGCGGCTCGGCGGTCGCGACGATCCTCCGGTTCGACGCGCCGGCCGACAGCGGGATCGCGCGCTCGATCTGCTCGCGCAGCTCCTGCAGGTCCGCGGGCAGGTCGGCCTCGGTGAACTGGGTCCGGACCGCGATCATGCCGCAGCCGATGTCGACGCCGACGGCAGCCGGCATGACCGCGCCGAGCGTCGGGATGACGGAACCGACGGTGGCGCCGAGGCCGAGGTGGGCGTCGGGCATCAGGGCCAGGTGCGGGAACACGAACGGCATGCGTGCGGTCGTGCGGGCCTGCTGCTCGGTGTTGTCCTCGAGCATCGAGGCCCAACTCAGCAGCCGGTCGTTGATCTTCTTCATTGCTTCGTCTCGCTTTCAGGACGGTCGTCTGGACGGTCGTCTGGACGGTTGTCTGGACGGTCTTCGATGACGGTCCGGGACGGTGTCCGGCCTGCGCTCCAGGCGACGTCGAGCACGACGTGGCGAGGATGAGCAGGACGACGAACGCCCCGGGCCGGGTGGGCACGGGGCGTCGTGGGACGTGCCGTGCCTACGCGGGATAGCGGAGGGACCACTGCTGCTGCGGTTCGGGCAGCACGGCGGTCGCGTCGAGCTGGAGCTCGACGCGTTCCTCGTTGTGCTGCACGGCGCGCATGCGCGGTCCTTCCGGTGTGCCCGGGGCGGGCGTTCCTGCCGGCGGCGTTGATGCCGCTGGCGTTCCTGCCGACGGCGTTGATGCCGCTGGCGTCCTGCCGATGGGCAGGAGAGCGACAGTAGTGCGACACGCCCGGGGTGCGCAACTCACCCGGGCGTGTCGCGGGTCGTGCACAGCCGTGGGCCCGTTCCGCGCCCTGCACAGCGGGGTACGTCCGCCTGATGGTCGTGCCCCGGGCCCGGGCAGTCTGGGTGCATGACGGAGCGCACCGAAGACACCCTCGACGCGGTCGACACCCACGCACGCACCGACGGGTACGCCCCGCTCCGCACCTACGGAGCGATCGGCGACGGCCGGACCGTCGCGCTCATCGCCCGCGACGGGCAGATCGACTGGCTGCCGATCCCCTCGATGGACTCACCGCCCGTGTTCGCGGAGATCCTCGACGCCGAACACGGCGGCCACGTGGTGCTCCGCCCGGTGGACCGGTCGGCCGAGGTGACCCGCGAGTACCTGCCCGGCACCAACGTGCTCGTCACGACGTGGACGACACCGTCCGGCAGTGCGACCGTGACGGACGCGATGGTCACCGGCGTCGCCGGCCGCCTGCCGTGGGCCGAGGTCGCGCGCTGCGTCCAGGGGGTCAGCGGCTCCGTGGAGTTCGAGTGGGCCGTCGTGCCCGGAACCCTGCTGGGCACTGCTGAACCGAAGCGCCTCGACACCGCGAACGGTGCCGTCATCGGCATCGACGGCATCACGATCGCGATCGTCGAGCAGGGGTTCGACCCGGTGGACGACGACCGCCCGCGCTTCTCCGGCCGGTTCACCACCGGCGACGGATCGAAGCACATCCTGACCATCGTGGGCACGCACGACGAGCCGATCTTCATGCCGCGGCCGGAGAGTGCACTCGCCGCGATGGACCGGACGATCGACAACTGGGCGACCTGGTCGGAGGAGTTCTCCTACGACGGCCCCTGGGCCGAGGCGGTGCAGCGCAGCGCCCTCGCCCTGAAGCTGCTCATCTTCTCGCCGACCGGAGCGATCGCGGCGGCGCCGACCACGAGCCTGCCCGAGGACCGGACCGGCGGCAAGAACTGGGACTACCGGTTCGCCTGGGTGCGCGACCTGTCGTACACCGTGCACGCCCTGACCCGGTTCGGCCTGCGCGAGGAGACGCACGCGGCGGTGTCGTGGGTGATGCGCACCATCGCCGAGCACGACGAGGACATGCCGATCTTCTACGAGCTCGACGGCACGAAGAGCGACGACGTCGAGGAGCGCGACGTCCCCGGGTGGAACGGCATCGGCCCGGTGACGGTGGGCAACCGCGCCGGCGACCAGCTGCAGCTCGGGGTCTGGGGTGACGTCTTCGAGATCCTGCGTCAGTACGTGAACGCCGGCAACGTCCTGGACCGGAAGACCGCGGCCGTCCTGCAGCAACTCGCCGACGACGCCTGCCACCGGTGGGAGGAGGCGGACTCGGGCATGTGGGAGCTCGAGGACACCCAGCACTACGTCACGAGCAAGATCGGCTGCTGGCAGGCCCTCGACGCCGCGGTGGACCTCCACGACGCCGGGATGATCGACGGGCCGCGCGAGAAGTGGGTCGAGAACCGCGAGCTCATCGAGCAGTGGGTCGCCGAGCACGGCTGGGACGAGGAACGCGGGCACTACGTGATGTACCCGGGTTCGGATGCGCTCGACACGTCGATCCTGCTGCACGCGATGAGCTCCTTCGACCGCGGCCCACGCATGGCGTCGACCATCCGGGCGATCGAGGAGCAGCTGCAGCGCGGACCGCTGGTGTACCGCTACTCGGGCATCGAGGACGAGGAGTCGCCCTTCGTCGCGTGCTCGTTCTGGCTCGCTGCCGCGATGGCCTGCACGGGCCGGATCGACGACGCTCGGACCCTGATGGACGAGATGGTCGGCCAGGCGAACGACGTCGGGCTGTTCAGCGAGATGATCAGCGAGGACGGCTCCTTCATGGGCAACCTCCCGCAGGGGCTGTCGCACCTGGCGCTCATCCAGGCAGCGCTGACCATCGAGGAACTGACTGGCGAGGACGACCGCTCGGAGTGATCATGGAGGGGTCATGAACGACGTCGATGCACGGATGGACCGGCTCCGCAGGGCCGCGCGCTACCGCTACCAGCAGCTGGTCGACAGCGAGATCGAGCGGGGGTCGCTCGATCCGGACGAGGTGCGTGAGGAACGCCGGCTGCTCAAGGCGGCCGACGTCGCCGCACATGCTCGGGCGCAGATCGAGGAGGCCGAGCGCCGCGGCGTCTTCGAGGGCAATCCGTACCACGGCAAGCCCCTGCCCGGGAACGACGGGCAGCACGACCCGGACTGGTGGATCCGCTCCAAGATCGAACGTGAGGACATCCGCGGCATCGCCCCGCCCGCCCTCGCACTCCGCACCGAGGACGCGGAACTCGACGACGCCCTCGACGCACTGTCGACAGCGGCCGACGTGCGCGATGTCCTGGTGGACTTCAACGCACGGGTGAAGGAGGCCCGACGCCAGCTGCTCGGTGGGCCGCCGGTCGTGACGCCGCTGCGGGACGTCGACGACGAGGTGGCCGCGTGGCGAGCGCGCCGAGATGCCCGTCTCGCCGAGGCCGCAGCGGCTGCGGCCGCACTGGCGGCCGGGTCTGACGAGCGACCTCGTCGGTGGTGGCACCGGCGTCGCTGAACGTGGTGAAGGGCCGTCCCGGTTGCCCGGGGCGGCCCTTCACGTGTGGTGCGGTGGTGCGTGTGGTGCGGG
>NZ_JADKSA010000004.1:0-486271 GCF_015350945.1 Curtobacterium sp. VKM Ac-2884 | reverse complement strand
CGCGAACTGTCGCTCACCGCGAGTCTCGAGGCAGCGTCGCCGAGTCTCGGCTTGCACCGTGTCGGACGGGAGGCGCGGGGCGGCGCCGCCACGGGCCTCCAGGCCGTCTCGTGGGCTGTTCTCGGTCCCGCGCCCTTCCGCGGGGACGTCGCGTCTGCGACGATGGGCGCGCAGCGGGCGACGACGCCCGCCCGTCGTGAGGAGTCCACCGTGTCCGTGCGTCTCAACCCGTACCTCGGCTTCCGCTCGGGGGCCCGCGAAGCCCTCGACTTCTACCACTCGGTGTTCCACGGCGAGCTCACGATCGGCACCTTCGGCGAAGCCGGCATGAGCCAGGACCCCGCCGATGCCGACAAGGTCATGCACGGGCAGCTCGAGGGCGAGAACGGCCTGCTGCTGATGGCCTCGGACGCGCCGACGGGCATGCAGACGCCGTCGGAGAGCACGATCTCGTTGTCGCTCAGTGGCGACGACCACGAGGCCCTGACCCGCTACTGGAACGGACTCGCCGAGGGCGCGTCGATCATCGAACCGCTCACGACGGCTCCGTGGGGCGACACCTTCGGGATGCTCACCGACCGGTTCCGCGTCACGTGGCTCGTGAACATCACCGGCGCGGCGAGCTGAGGGGGACCGGGACCCCGCCGACGCTCGCCGCGATCGGCCACCGTGGCACCCAGCACCGGACCCGCGCGGCGTAGCGGCGGAAGTCGTCGCCGAAACGGGCCTCGAGATCGGCCTCCTCGAGGGGCCGGACGACGCAGTTCCACACAATCGACCCGGCGAGTGCGTAGACGACGACCATCCACGACCCGAGCAGCAGCCCGACGGCGACGCCCTGCGTGATGCCGGCGAGCGCCATCGGGTTGCGCACCGAGCGGTACGGGCCGGCGACGACCAGCCGGTTCGCACTGGCGGACGGCAGCGGGGTGCCAGCGCCCTTGGTCGACATCGCCGCCGCCGACGCGATGCCGAGCGCGCTGGCGAGCGCGAGGACGACGAGCCCGACCACCAGCAGCGCGGTCACGACCGGTCCGGGCAGTGCGGGGTGCAGCCGCCAGCGGTGTTCGGCGACGGCGATGGCCACGGGGAACACCCCGAGGAACAGCCCCCAGAAGACGATGATCTGCACGGTCGTCGCGACCACGTGCCGTGACGTCGCGGCACCCGGGTCGGCGGTGCGGAACCGCAGTGGACCGGACGTCAGCCACTCGGTCGGTACGCGGCCGAGCAGGACGAGGGCGAGGGCCAACACGGAACCGACGGTCGCCGCGGTCATGACGACGACGCCCCAGCCGGCCTCGCCGGTGCCGGTCGCCCAGGCGGCGAGACCGGCGAGCACGAGCGCGGTCCACCCGGTGGCGACGGTCGCAGCGATCCGCCCGACCGTGCCCGCGGAGACCGCTGCGAGTGCCGAGGCCACGACGAAGAGCGGGACGTCGAAGGCCGCGACGACCAGCGGGTCCAGCGAGCCGAGCGTGAGCGTCCGGACGGTGGGGACGGTCGCGACGGTGATCCACCACGCCGCGCCGCCGAGGGCCTGCAGTGCGAAGTACCGTCGGCCCCAGGACACGTCTGCACGCTAGCAGTGGGAGACCGCGGCGGCGGGCCCGGGGCGCTTCGTGAGCAGAAATGGTCGGGTGCTGCAAGCGGACCCGACCATTCCTGCTCACGATGTACCGGAGATCAGTCCTCGCGGTTGATCTGCCCGTCGGCGCGCGGTGCAGGTCAGGGCGTGACCATGCCGCCGTTCACGTTGAGCGTCTCGCCGACGACGTAGCTCGACTCGTCCGACGCCAGGAACACGTAGGCCGGTGCGAGTTCGGCTGGCTGTCCGGCGCGGCCCATCGGCGACTCGCTGCTGCCGAACTCGGGCAGCGTCGACGGGTCGACGCCGCCGCTCGGCTGCAGGACCGTCCACGTCGGCCCGGGAGCGACGACGTTGACGCGGATGCCGCGCTCGACGAGCAGCTGCGACAGCCCCTTCGACAGGTTGTTGATCGCGCCCTTCGACGCCGCGTAGTCGAGGCGGTCGGGAGCCGGCTTGTACGCCTCCATCGACGCCGTCGTGGTGATCGTCGCGCCGGGCTCCAGGTGCGGGAGCGCCGCCTTGACGAGGCGGAACAGCCCGAAGACGTTCACGTCGAAGGTCGCCTCGAACTGGTCGTCGGTGACGTCGAGCACGTCCGGCTGCCAGCGCTGCTTGCCGGCGACGCTCACCAGGGCGTCGAGACCGCCGAGTCCGGCGACGGCCTGGTCGACGAGCTCCTGGGCGTACGCCTTGTCGCGCAGGTCGCCGGGGATCGCCACGGCGGTGCGTCCGGCGGCACGGATCTGCTCGAGGACGTGGTCGGCGTCGGACTGCTCCTCCGGCAGGTAGGCGATCGCGACGTCGGCGCCCTCGCGGGCGAACGCGATCGCGACGGCGCCGCCGATGCCGGAGTCACCGCCGGTGATCAGGGCCTTGCGGCCGGCGAGCCGGCCGGTGCCCCGGTAGCTCGTCTCGCCCAGGTCGGGGACCGGGTCCATGGCGGACTGGAGGCCCGGCTCGTCCTGCGTCTGCGGGTCCGGCTGGACATCGGGGTAGCGGGTGCGCGGGTCGCCGTGTTCGTACTGGTCGGTGGGCATGCGAGTTCCTTCCTGCTCGTGCCTCCACGGAACCCGCCCCGGCTGGGCGGCGGCGGAGCGCCATCCGCCCTGCGCACCCGTCCAGGACCGCGGGGTTGCCTCGGGGCCATGAGTGACGACGACGACCAGCAGACCGAGCGCGACTTCGCCGACGCGGTGAACATGACCCCGTCGGAGCTCCGCGAGTGGCTCGACACCGACGAGTCGAAGCACGTCGGGCAGAAGCCCCCGGGCGGCGGCGAGTCCACCGGGCACGAGAGCGGGCGGCACGTCATCCGGATCCTCGAGAAGCACAAGGCGGACCGGACCGACGACGACCACGCCCACATGCGGAAGGTGGTCGGCTACGTCGCCCGGCACTCGGAGCAGCGGCCGGACGGTGACGTGCACGACACCCCGTGGCGGTGGTCGCTGATGAACTGGGGCCACGACCCCGAGAAGCGCTGAGCCGCCGTCGGCGCGGAACGACGCCGGGCCGCCGCGCGTACCGTGACGCACCATGCCGAACCAACTCAAGAAGCCGGACCTGTACGAGGAGCTCCGCAAGGAGGGCAACTCGAAGGAGAAGGCCGCTCGGATCAGCAACGCCGCAGCGGCCCGCGGCGAGGAGGCAGTCGGGCGGAAGGGCGGCGAGTCCGGCTCGTACGACGACTGGACCGTCGCCGACCTCCGGAAGCGTGCGAAGGAGCTCGGCCTGACCGGGTACTCGTCGAAGCGCAAGGCCGAGCTCGTCGAGGCGCTCCGGGATCACTGACCGAGGTCGGCGACCGCGTCGATGCCCTCGGCGATCTCCGCCGCGTGCGTGTGGTGCAGGTAGTGCCCGCCGTCGAGCAGGACGACCTGGCCGTCGGTGACCGACGCCGCCTGCGCACGGTGCAGGCGCTCCCACCCTGGCACCACCGGGTCGTCGCCCACGACGAACAGGCGGACCGGCAGATCGGCGGGGAACGCGAGGGCCCGGGCATGCCGGAAGTTCGCGCCGAGGTGCTCGTACTCGTCCAGGTACGTCGCGCGCATGCTGGTGCGGTGTGACAGCAGGCTCATCTGCTCCTTCTGCGCATCGGTGTAGGGCAGCCCTGCGTACGCGTCGCCGGACACGGCAGTGAGCACGCGGGCGAGTCCGGTGGCCTTCACGAAGCGGAACAGGCCAGACCCGACGGCCTCGTCGATGCCGGGCTGCGTCGGCACGCTGCTGTCGATGCCGACGAACGCCTGCACCTCGTCCGGGTACGTGTTCGTGTACTCGAGCGCGTAGATCCCGGCGACCGAGTGCCCCGCGAGCACGTACCGGTCGATGCCGAGCGTCGACAGCGCCTGGTGCACCTCGTCGACGATGTTCGCGCTGGTCCGAGGCCGGTCGGTGCCGTCGCTCAGGCCGTACCCGAGCGGCTCGACGACCACCACCCGGTGCGTGTCCTGCAACCGGTCGACGAGCGGGGCGAAGTCGATCACGGGGGATGCCGTGCCGAAGCCGGGCAGCAGCACGACGGTCGACGCCCCGGACCCGGTGACGGCGACGTTCACCCGGCCTCCGGTGACGGGGACGAGTTCGCCGTACGGGCGGATGTCGTCCCGTTCCGCCGCCGTCGCGATCGCGTCGTAGGTGGCCGTGCCGCCGAGCGTCAGGGCGCCGAGGCCGACGAGTCCGACGAGCGAGAACCCGATGATCCGGAGCGGGCGACGGCGTCGGGGTGCAGGGCGGACCGGGGTGCTGGTGGGGGTGGCTGTGGGGTGGTGCGTGTCCATGCCTGCACGTTAGGTCGGGCTCGGACCGCCGCACATCGGAGCACGGTACCGACGTGCCTCGCCCGCGTCGTACCGCGGGCTGACGTCGGGCGACCGCACGGCGGGTTCGGCATGGGGGAGAATGGCCGGGTGAACGAGACGGGCATGCCGCGCTTCCGACGGATCTGGTCGACCGTGCAGGTCGGCGTGCTGGCGATCGCCGTTGCCTTCTGCATCGTGATGCTCGTGATCGGGCAGGGGAAGCTCGACCGCGTCTACGCCGTCGCCGCGATCTTCTTCGGCCTGGCGCTCGTCGGGCACAGCACGTACCTCTGGCTGCTCGCCCGGAACGCCCGCGCCGGCCGCTGACCCGGGCGCCGACGGCTTTGCTCCGGTTACACGCCGAAGCGCAGCGCGAGCGGCACGAGCAAGCCGGCCACCCAGACGAGCACCATCACGAGCGCACCGATCGCGATGAAGCGACGGCGACGACGCAGCTTCGGACTCCGCTCCTCGCCCCACATCTGCGCGCGGACGAGCACCCGGTTCGCCTGCTCGACGACCTTGCGGACCTCGGGGTCGTCCAGCTCGAGGGCACCGGACCGGGCGTGTTCGGCGATGACCGTGGCTTCGTCGACGGTCAGGTCGTCCTTGCGCATGCTCCATCCTCGCACCGGGGCGAGGGGTACGGCCCGTCTGTGCGGGAACGGACCAGCAGCGCGTACCAAGGACGCATGGGACATCGGTACCGCGGGAAGATCGTCGTCGTCACCGGAGCATCGAGCGGCATCGGGAGGGCCGCGGCGCACGAGTTCGCCCGACAGGGTGCCACGCTCGTGCTCGCCGCACGCGGCCACGACTCCCTCGAGGCCGCCGCCGCCGAGTGCCGTGCACTCGGGGCCGATGCGGTCGCGATCCCGACGGACGTCGCCGACGAGCACCAGGTCGAGGACCTCATCGGCACGGTGACGAGTCGGCACGGGCGGATCGACGTCTTCGTCGGCAACGCGGCCCTGTTCGTCTACGGCCTGTTCGAGCAGACCCCCACCGAGGCGTTCAAACGGGTCGTCGACACGAACCTCTACGGCCACCTCAACGCGATCACGCACCTGCTCCCGCACTGGAAGCAGCGCGGCACGGGCACCTACGTGCTCGTCGGCTCGATCCAGTCGCTGCTGTCGGCGCCCTACCAGTCGGCCTACGTCACGAGCAAGCACGCGGCGCTCGGCCTGATCGACGTCCTCGGTGACGAGTTCGCGCACACCGGCATCCGCTTCACCACGCTGCTGCCGTCGACGATCGACACGCCGATCTACCAGAACGGCGCCAACTACACCGGCAAGAACTCGCACCCGCTGCCGCCGACGGTCTCGGTCGAGCGCGCGGGTCGTGCCGTCGTGGCCGCCGCCACACACCCGAAGCGGTACCGCTACGTCGGCCGCATCCAGGCGTCGCTCGTCCCGCTGCAGTACGTGTTCCCGGGGCTGTTCCACAAGATCACGAAGCCGATGGTCGAGACCTTCGCGCTGCGCGGGAAGGGCGACCCGACCGACGGCAACCTCTACGCCCCGGCGGACGCCGGCAACGCCACGAACGGCGGCTGGGTCGCGAAGCGACGGCGTGTCACGCGTCCGCTCGTGTGGCTCGGCGCGGCTGCGGCGGTCGGAGCGGTCGTGCTCGGCCGCGCACGGCGGTAGCCCCACCGGAACGGCGGACGGGAGGCTCGTGGCGACGCTGCCACGGGCCTCCCGTCCCTCGTCGGAACGCTAGAAGAGCTTCGCGCTCGCGCGGCGTGCGCCCTCGCCGAGCGACTCGAGCTTCGCGGCGGCGATCTGCGGGTGGATGCGGCCGCCCAGGCCGCAGTCGGTGCCGGCGATGACGCGCTCACGCCCGACCACCGAGGCGAACCGCTCGATGCGCTGCGCGACCAGGTCGGGGTGCTCGACGACGTTCGTGGCGTGCCCGACGACGCCGGGGATGATCACCTTGCCGTCGGGCAGTGTGACGTCCTGCCACACGGTCCACTCGTGTTCGTGCCGGGCGTTCGCGGCCTCGAACGAGTACGCCCCGGCGTCGATGTCGAGCATGAGGTCGACGATGTGGCGGAGCTCGATGTCGGTGGTGTGCGGGCCGTGCCACGAGCCCCAGCACAGGTGGAAGCGGACACGGCTGGTGTCCAGGCCCGCGAGCGCGTGGTTGAGCGCCTCGACCCGGATCCGGGTGAAGGCGCGGTAGTCCGCAATGCTCGGCTCCGGGTTGATCTGGTCCCAGTTCTCGGCGATCGAGGGGTCGTCGATCTGCAGCACGAGGCCCGCGTCGAGGATGATGCGGTACTCCTCGCGCAGGGCGTCGGCCCAGGCCCAGATGTGCTCTTCGTCGGTGGCGTAGTACTCGTTCGCGACCCGTGCGGCGGAGCCGGGGGAGAGCGCCGTGATGAAGCCGTTCTCGGCACCGGCCGCTTCGACGGCGTGCTCGAGGTTGGCAGCGTCGGTGCGGGCGGCCTCGTGCCCGGTGTAGACGATCGGGCCGGTCGTGGTGGGGAACGCGGTGGCGTTCTTGCCGGTGCCGATGCCCGACTCCGGGTCGGTGTAGGCCTCGCGGAAGATCGTCCAGTCGCGACGGTCCGGGAAGCTGGTCAGCTGCACGTTGCCCGGACCGGACCGGACCGGCTGCTGCGTGAAGATGTCGGCGTCGGTGAGTGAGAGTCCGCTGACGCGTTGGAACGAGTAGCCCCACCACGCGCCGTAGTCGACGCTGTTCGACATCGCCTTGCCGAACTCGCCGTCACCCGGCTGTGTGATGCCGAGGGCGGTCTGGCGGGCGACGACGTCGTCGACGGCCGCGCTCGTCATCGCGCGGACCTCGTCGGTGGTCTCGAGCGTGAAGCCGTCGGCGCCCACGGGGCGGGCGGCGTTCGCGGCGATGAGCTCCGGCGTGCGCGGGAGCGACCCGGCGGTGGTGGCCTGGACGTGGTCGGTGTTCTCGAAGGGCATGGGCCCAATGTGCCACGGGGCGCCTCCGAGCCGGGCTCCGTTCCGTGGCACGACGCGAGCCGGGGAGAATGGGATCCCTATGCCCAGTGCACGCCCGACCTCCCGCATCCCGCTCAACACCCTCGCCGCACCGTTCGGCCTGGCCGGCTTCGCGGAGACCTGGTCGTACGCGGCACCCGTCCTCGGCGTGCCGTCCGTCGTTCCGCAGGTGTTCTGGGTGGTCGCGGCGGTGGCGTGGTCGTGGTTGCTCGGCGCGCACGTCCTGCGGGGCGTCCGGGTCGACGAACGCCTGGTCGACCAGCTCCGTCACCCCGCGCAGGGCCCGATCGCGGCCCTGGTCCCCGCGACGGCGATGCTCCTCGGCGTCGACCTCGCGCGGTTCTGGGAGATCGGGGGGCAGGTCCTCGTGGTGCTCGCGGTGGCGGTCGCTGCCGGGTTCGCGGCGTGGTTGCTGAGCACGTGGTTCGAGGGGCGCCTGACCCTGGAGGCCGTGCACGGCGGCTACCTGCTGCCGACGGTCGCCGCGGCCCTCGTCGCCGCCGTCGCCACGCACGAGGTCGGTGTGGGATGGCTGTCCTGGGCGTGCTTCGGCGTCGGCGTGTTCTTCTGGGGCGTGATGACCGGTCTGCTCCTCATCCGGCTGTCGTTCCGCCCCGCACTGCCCGACCCGCTCGTCCCCACGATGGCGATCCTCGTGGCTCCGCCCGCGGTGGCGACGGTGTCCCTGTTCGCGCTCACCGACGACGCCCGAACCCTGCCCGTGCAGGCGATCGCGGGCCTCGGGGTCCTCATGCTCCTCGTGCAGCTCGCCCTGCTGCCCCGGTACGTCCGGCTCGGGTTCTCGCTCGGGTTCTGGTCGTTCGTGTTCCCGGCTGCGGCGGTCGCGACGGCGGCGATCGAGTGGTTCCGGGTGCTCGACCTGCCGGTGGCGTGGGTGCCCACGACCGTGCTGCTCGTCCTGCTCACCCTGCTCGTCGTCGTGGTCGGGGTGCGGTCGCTGAGCCTGGCCGCGCGGCACCTGCTCGGGCAGGCCGAGTCGGTGCTGCACGCGGCCGACGACGAGGACGCGGCACCCGCGACGCAGTGACGGTGCCGTGGTGCGTCAGCACCCGTTCTGCGACGAACCACGCGTCGAACGACTCGTGGATCGTCGCAGAACGGGTGTGCAGTGCGACGCGACCGCGCGAGGGATCAGGCGCTGACGGTCTCGTCCGCCGTCAGCACCGGGGCGATGGTCCCCGTCCGGGCACCTTCGTACGCCGCCAGGATCATGCCGAGCACCGCGATGCCCTCGCGCTCCGTGTGGATCGGCCGCGTGCCGTCGCGCAGGCACGCCCCGAACGCGCCGATCTCGGCCGCGAAGGTGTCGACCTCTTCGAAGGTGACCGACTCGCTCGTGCCGTCCCGCAGGTCCCATCGCAGCGTGGTGCCGTCGCTCGTCAGGGCGCCGTGTTCGCCGACGACGCTGAACCGCTCGGTGCCGGCGGCCGGGTCGTACGCCCAGCTCGTCACGAGCTGGCCCACGGCGCCGTTGTCGAAGCGGAACAGGGCCTGCGCCGAGTCCTCGCCCTCCATGAACGTCAGCCGGTGCGTGGACAGCATCGCGGTGGCCTGCACGGGCACGCCGCCGGCCAGGTGCATCAGCAGGTAGCTCGGGTGGTAGCCGGTGTCGATGAGCTCACCGCCGCCACTCGTCGAGGCGTGGGCGCGCCACCCCATGTTCGTCGGGTCGAACTCGTTGCGGAACGAGTCGGTGGTGCGGACCTCGTAGACGGTGCCGAGGGCCCCGCCGTCGATGAGTTCCCTGGCCTTGGCGACCGCGGGCATGAACAGCTGGTTGTGCGCGCACATCAGGGTGATGCCGGACTCGGACACCGCGCGCTGCACGTCGGCGGCCTCGTCGGGGCTCAGGCACAACGGCTTCTCGCACAGCACGTGCTTGCCCGCCTTCGCCGCGGCGACGATCGCATCGCGGTGCAGGTGGTGCGGCAGGCAGATGTCGACGGCGTCGATGTCCGCCTGCTCGAGCATGGCGAGGTAGTCGGTGAAGAACGGGACGCCGAGCTCCGCCCCGCGTTCCTCGGCCGTGGCCGCGAACGCGTCGGCGACCGCGGCGATGCGGATCGTGTCGGGGTGCTCGGCGTAGCCGGCGATGTGCGCGGACGCGATGCCGCCCCCGCCGATGAGGCCGACGCGGATGATGTCGCTGGACATGGTGACTCCTGTGGTTGGTTCGAGGTGCTGGACTGCTGGGGCGGTCAGGCGGGTGCGCCGACGAGGGCGTCGCTCGTCGCGGGCTGGCCCGCGGCGTCGTTCGCGGCGACCACCAGGCGGGTGAGCTCGACGGCGCGGGCGAGGTTGTCGTCGGCACGCGTGTCGGCGGCGATGTGGTCCACCCACTGACCGAAGGCGTCCTGGGCGTCGGCGGGGACGTCGAGGGTGACCGGCTCGTCGCCGTAGGCCGGTCCGCCGGCGGTGAGCCGGGCCTCCTGGTCGGAGTAGGCGAGCCAGCCCCGGGTGCCGGCCACGTCGATCGTGAACGGTGTGCCCGCGACGAAGCCGGCCTCGATGACGCCGATCGCCTGCGAGGCGTAGCCGACGGTGACCACGGCGTGGTCTTCGACCGCGCGGCCGGTGTACGAGCGGTAGACGGCCTCGACCGTGTCGGGGCGGGCACCGAGGAACAGCTGCGTCAGGTAGACGGGGTGGCAGCCGAGGTCGGTGAGGGCGCCGCCGATCGCCGTCGCCGGGTCGAAGAACCGCTCCGGCAGCCACGGTGCGACGGCACCGTCGTGCGAGAGCCGGACACGGGAGTACGTGACGTCGCCGAGGCGGCCCGCGTCGAGCTCGCGCCGGATCGCGGCCGTGTAGCCGTGGTACAGCCGCGGGAGCGAGACCACGAGCGTGACCCCGGCGGCGTCGCAGGCGGCGATGACCGCGTCGCACTCCTCGACGGTGGGGGCGAGGAGCTTCTCGGTGAAGACGTGCTTGCCAGCCGCTGCCGCGCGTTCGATCACGTCGCGGTGGACGTCGGTCGAGGTCGTGATCGTGACGGCGTCGACGTCGGTGCGGGCGAGCAACGCATCGAGGTCATCGGTGTACTCGACGCCGAACCGTTCGGCGCCGGCTCGGCCGCGCTCGGTGTCGTCGTCCCAGACGGCCACGAGCTCGGTGCCGGGGTGGTCGACGGTCTGTTGCGCGTAGTCGCCGGCGTGGACGTGCCAGAAGCCGAGGACGGCGACGCGCAAGGGGGTGGAGGGCATGGGTGTTCCTTTCATGGGCGGACGACCAGAGCGTTCCTGCTCAGATCCGGACCTTGTCGTAGTCCTTCGGCAGCGTGAACGGCGAGTAGGTCTGCATCATCGGGTCGACGCGGTTCTGGGCCCGCTCGACGGCTTCCTGCGGACTCGCGGTGCCGAGCAGGACGCTCGAGCGCGCGTCGGCGAGGGAGTCCCACCACGCGCCGCCGACGGGCAGCGGCGGGCGGCAGCTCGACGCACCCATCGACTCGACGAAGAACCGGATCGACTTGGCCGATCCCTTCGGATCCTTGAGCGCCGCGATGTTCGACGGCACGCTCGTCGCGGGGACGACGTACGTCTCCTGGCCCTGCTTGCTCGTGAAGTACTTCATGAGCTCCCACACGGCCTTGTTCTTCTTCGAGCCCTTCGGCACGCACAGCGCGAAGCCACCGGACCACGTGTACTTGTCGCCGCCGTCCTGCTGGGTCGGCAGGTACGCGGTGCCCCAGTCGAGGTCCTTCGGCCCGTAGTTGTCGAACGTCTGGATCGTCGAGGGGACGCTGACCATGAACGCCATCCGGTCCGCCATGAACGCGGTCTGTCCCGGCGGGTGCCCGGTCGGCTCGTAGGTCGCGATGAAGGTGTCGGCGTCCTTGTAGCCGTACCGCTTCGCCCAGTCCTCGTAGAACTCGAAGATGCTGCGGACGCTCGTCGAGTCCATCGTCATCTTCGAGTCCTGCTGGTCGAAGTACGACGCACCGAGGCCGAGCCCCCACGTGAACGGCCAGCCTTCGCCGTACCAGGGGAGCAGTCCCATGTGGGTGTAGTTGCCACCGGACTTCTTCGTGATGCGTTCGCTGACGTCCCACATCCGGTCCATGCTCACCGGACCGTTGTGCTCCCAGTCGAACTCGTCGGGGTCGATCCCAGCGCCGGTGAGCATCTTCCGGTTCACGAACATGCCGCGGGCGTCGGTGTCGTGGGGGAGGCCGTAGGTCTTGCCCTGGTACGTGACCTCGCCGATCGTGAACCCGAGCCACTGCGCCAGGAACTCGTCCTTCGGCTGGTCCTCGAACTCCTCGATCATGTCGTCGATCGGTTCGATGAGGCCGATCGCCGCGTACTGCGCTGCGCTGAACCGGTCGAGGAGCCACAGGTCGGGGGCGGTGCCGCCGCGCACCGCGGTGATGATGCTCGTGGCGTCGCCGGTGCCCTGCGACGGCACGACGTTGACCTTGACGTCGACCTCGGGGTGGATCTTGTTGAAGTCCTTGATCACCTTCGTCTGGAACGGCACGAACGTGCCGGTGACACCCCAGATCGTGACCTGGTTCGGGTTGCTCCGGCCACTCGAGCCGGAGGCGCACGATGCTGCGAGGAGCGCGAGCGCCCCCGCACCGCCCGTCGCGGCCGCACCGCGCAGGAACGTTCGTCGGTCGAATGCGCTGCTCACTTGAAGCTCCCGATCTGGACGCCCTTGATGAACGTCCGCTGGAACACGAAGAACAGGACCACGAGCGGCAGGATGATGAGCACCGATGCCGCCATCAGCTGGTTGAACTGGAAGTCCTGCGAGTTGTTGAGACGGAAGATCTGCAGCCCGATGGACAGCGTCTGCACGTTCTCGTCCTGCAGGTAGATGAGCGGCCCGAGGAAGTCGTTCCAGGCACCCACCGCCGCGAAGATCCCGACCGTGACGAGCGCCGCCTTGGCCTGCGGGAAGACGATCCGCCAGAGGATGCCCCACTCGGAGGCGCCGTCCATCCGCGCTGCGTTGAGCAGGTCCTTCGGGATCTGCAGCAGGAACTGCCGGAGCAGGAACACGTAGAACGCGGACCCGAACAGACTCGGCACGATCAGCGGCAGGAAGGTGTTGATCCAGCCGAGTCGGGCGTACAGGTCGAACATCGGGATGAGCGTGACGGGGAACGGGATGAACAGCGTGGCGAGCACGATGTAGAACACCTTGTCGCGGCCGCGCCACTCGAGGCACGAGAACCCGTACGCGATCACGAGGTTCGACACCATCGAGAAGAGCGTCACGCAGACCGTGATGATGAGCGTGTTCCGGAAGAACGTGAAGAACGGCATCGCGTCGATCGCCTTGCCGAAGTTCGACCAGTCGAGCCACTGCGGGAACCAGGTGGGCGGGAAGGCACCGAGTTCGGAGTTGCCCTTCAGCGCCGAGATGACCATCCAGTAGATGGGGATGAGGAACAGCAGGCTCATCGCGATGAGGAGCACGCGGGCGAGGACGGACGACCACGGCGAGCGGATCGAGCCGTCGGCGTTCCGGGAGCGGTCGTCGGCTCCCTTGCGACCGCGGGGCCGGACGGACTCGATCGACGAGGTGACGGTGTCCCGGTCGGGGTGTCGTTCAGTGCGCAGTGTCATCGGTCACTCCCCGGTCACGTCGTAGTTGACGAAGCGCTTGGACAGCCAGTACACGAGCCCGGACAGGATCATGCCGGCCAGGAACAGCAGCACGGCCATGGCGCTGGCGAAGCCGAGCTGCGCGTAGCTGAACGCGTTCTTGTAGAGGTAGAGCATGTAGAACAACGTCCCGTTGTCCGGGCTGCCGAGTCCTCCGGTGCCGGACGAGATCACGTACGCCTCGGTGAAGACCTGCAGGCCGTTGCTGATGCCGGTGATCAGGTTGAACAGGATCACGGGGGAGAGCAGCGGCAGCGTCAGCGCGAAGAACTGCCGGAGCGGTCCGGCCCCGTCCACGCGAGCGGCTTCGTACAGGGTCTTGGGGATCCCGCGCAGCCCGGCGAGGAAGATCAGCGCCGCGTTGCCGGCACCCATCTGGGCGAGCGCGACGATGACGAGCTTCGCCGTGGTCGGGTCGCCGAGCAGGTTCGTGGCCGGGATCCCGACGAGCTTCATGACCTGGTTGACGAGGCCGGTCTGCGGGTTGACGAGCACCACGAAGATGAACGCCAGCGCGAAGGTCGGGATGAGCGAGGGGATGTAGAGGGCCGTCCGGTACCAGCCGATCTCGCGGACGTCCTGGTTCATCGCGATGGCGATCACGATGGCGATGACGATCCCGACGGGCACCGCGATGACGGCGTAGAACAGGGTGTTGCCGACCGCGGTGTGCACGAGCGGGTCGATGAACGCGGCGACGTAGTTGGCGAACCCGACCCAGGTGATGTCGGCCATGCCCGAGTACCGGGTCAGGCTGATCGCGAACGAGTAGATCAGGGGGTACGCGATGAACACCAGCACACCGAGGATCCACGGTGAGATGAACGCGATGCCGACGCGCAGCCGGCGCTTCTCGGCCGGTGTCCACGGGTGCTTCTCGCGTGGTCGTCGTCGGACGGTGGTGTCACCGCCCCGCGCCGTTCGCGGTGGTGCTGCTGTTCCGGATCGTGCGGTCGTCGTCACGAGCGTCCCTCCCGACCCCGTGCCACGACGGTGTGGCACAGGCGAACCCGTCTCCGGACGGGCGAACCGATCGCACCGTCGCGGTTTCAATCCAATTGATTGACAAATTCGTATGACCAGAGATGCTAGGGACCATGTCCGAGCCGCGTCAACCCCTTCCTGACACCGTGGTGCAGGGCAGAACGGGCGGCACGAACCTCGTGCGCGTCGGGGTCCAGAACCGTGCGCTGGTGCTCGATCTCGTCCGTCGCCGGGGACCGTTCGCCCGCGCCGAGCTGATGCGTGCGACCGGGCTCAGCGCGCAGACGGTGTCCAACATCGCAGCCGGACTCGTGGGATCGGGACTGGTGCGCGAGGTCCCCGGCGGTGGGCGGCAGCTCGAGGTCGTCGCGGGGTCGCGGTCGGCGATCGGGGTCCACCTCGACCCGGCGCACCTCGTCGTCGTGCGCACCGACCTGACCGGAGCCGTGCTGGCCGTCGAGCACGTCGACCTGGACGCCACGGACGACCCGGTGCGGACGCTCGACACGATGGCGGCGGCGGTGCACCGGGTCCGTGGCGGTGCCCGTCCGCGCGTTCCCCTTCCCGCCGGCATCGGCCTCGCCGTCCCCGGCTCCATCGCCCCCGACGGCGTCCGGATGGGCACCCCCGCGCAGTTGCCCGCCTGGTGGTCACTGCCGGTCACCGACGAGCTCGCCGCCCGGACGGGTCTGCCGGTGCGCCTCGAGAAGGACGGCGTCGCGAGCGCCCTCGGCGAGGTCTGGTCCGCTGCCGGCGCCGACGACCTGGTCTCCGTGTTCCTCGGCCACGGCATCAGCGCCGCGACGGTCGCCGCGGGCGAGGTGGTCCGCGGCGCCACCGGCAACGCCGGTGAGTTCGGCGGCATGCCGGTCGAGGCGCACGGCCGCTGGACCGAGGTCTGGGAAGCCTGCCAGCCCCTGCAACAGGTCCGGCGCGCCATCGCCGCCGGGCTGCTCCCCACGGGCATCCCGCTCGATCGCGCGAGCGACGTCCGGCACGCGTTCGAGCGGCTCTGCGCGACGCCGTCCGCAGCGCCGCTGGTCGCCGAGGCCGGTGCAGCGCTCGGATCCGCGCTCGCCCACGTCGTCGAGCTGCTCGACGTGCCGCGCGTCGTGATCGGTGGCAGCGCGGCCCTCGCCGGCGGCGACGGCTTCATCGCGGCCGTCCGCGAGCGGCTCGCGGTCCGCCTGCCGCACGGACCGTTCCCGACGGTCGCGGCGACCGCCTTCGGCGAGGCCTCGGTGGCCCGTGGCGCCGCCTGCGCGGTGCTGCAAGCCGACCTCGCCGTGCCTGCCCCCGTCGGCCGCGGCACCGGCGTCGGTACGGGGCGTCGACCGGGAGGCCCGGTGCACGTCCGCAGCATCGCCCACCCCTGGTGAGCGGGACCGTCCAGGGCCTCGGGTCGGCCGTGCGCGTGACGTCGCGCGACGGGGACGTCGCGTTCGCGGCCCGGGCGTCGTAGCGTCGGGGGCATGAGCACGACGACGCCGACCGCACCCGACTCCGCCACCGAGTGGGCGGCCTGGCACGACGCCCACGAACGAGCCCGGGCGAGCGAGCACGGCTTCCTCGCCATCACGAGCATCCGGTGGCTGACGAGCACGCCCGAGCGGTTCGACGACGCCCCGGGAACGTGGTCGACGGGCGAGGACGGCCCCGTCGTCGAGCTCGCGGACGGCGAGACCATCACGGTCGACGGGCAGCCGGTCACCGGGACCCACCGCTTCGGACCACTGCCCGAGCGCTCGAGCACGAACGTCGTGTGGCAGGACGGCGACGAGACCGTCGTGGTCGAGGTCGCCCGGCGCGGCGGCAGCGACGTCATCCGGCCCCGGCACCCGGGCAACCCGACCCGGACCGAGTACCCCGGCACCCCGACGTACGAGCCATCGGACCGGTTCGTCGTCGACGCGCACTTCGAACCGTTCGACGTACCGCGCGAGGTCACCGTCGGCTCGGTCGTCGACGGGCTGCAGCACGTGTACTCGGCGCCGGGCGTGCTCACCTTCGACCTCGACGGGCCGCGGTCGCTGCTCGCGTTCAACGGGCACGGCGACGCTCTGCACGTCCTGTTCACCGACCGCACCAGCGGCGTGACGACGTACGGCGCGAACCGGAGCCTGGACATCGCCGCACCGGACGCCTCCGGGGCGACCCGGATCGACTTCAACCGCGCCACGAACCTGCCGTGCGCGTACACCGCGCACGCGACCTGCCCGCTGCCACCGGCCGAGAACCGGCTCGACGTCGCGGTCGAGGCCGGGGAGCGTCTCCCCGCCTGACCGGTGTCGCTCGGGCAGCGCCGCCGCCCGGTCGCCGTGAGCGGGCCGACGCGGAACGACGTCCTCGATGTCGTACGACGTCGAGGACGTCGTCCGTTGCGCGCGCGGGTCGTTGCAGCCGCGCGGAAGCGACGAGGTCGATGTCGTACGACGACCACGGTGTCGTTCGGCGTCGGTGGAGGGCGCACGCATCAGCTGAGGGGAATGCGCTGCCAGGTGCTCGTCGCACGCCACTCCTGCGCATCGAACGCGAACACGCTGCCCATGCCGGGTTGGTCGAGCGCGCGTGACACCGGCGCTCCCGTCAGGGCAGCGAGGAGCAGCGCCCCGACCGCACCGTGGGACACGATGGTCGCGTCGCCCGCCGCAGTGAGCCGCCGGACCGCTCCGACGATGCGGGCCTGGGCGTCGACGGCCCGCTCCCATCCGCGGACCGATCGGGTCGGTTCTGCGAAGAACCGGTCGACGACACCGTCGAACTCGGCCGGCGGCAGGTAGCCCGTCGCGCTGCGGTCGATCTCGCCGAGCAGGGGATCCTGCGCGGGCACGAGCCCGACCGCGGCCCCGAGCAGCTCGGCGGTCTCGACGGCCTTGCGTTCCGTGCTCGACACGAGTGTCCGGACGCCCGGCTCCCAAGCCAGCGGACCCGACCGCGCTGCGCGTGCGCGTCCCGCTGCGGAGAGCCCCCACGACTCGATCGCGACGGCGGGCTCCACGACGACCTCGGCGTGGCTCAGGAAGTAGGAGACCATCCGCCGATCCTGGCACGGCATCCGCAGTGGTCCGCCGTAGGGTGAGCGCGTGGAGTTCCCGGGGGAGGCGGCCGGCGCGCGTGACGCGTCGACCTCTCCGGGGTCACCCCGGGGCACGCAGGACCAGCAGGACGACACGCCCCGAGCAGGCGAGCGCGCTCCGCGCGCGCCGCTGCACGGAGGCACCGACAGGTCCTCCGGGAACCCCACGCCCCTCTCCGTCGTCACCGCGGCGCTGGCAGATGCGTTCCTGACGGCCGAGCGGTGGGAGCCGGACGAGCTGGCGGCCGTCGGGTACGTGGTCGTCGGCGTCGAGCGCGCGTACGTCGGGCTCGCGGTCGCCGCTGCGCTCGAGGCGTACCCCCGGCCACCGGTGGACGCTCCGCGCCAGCTCGCCGCCGTGCTCGCCCTCGCACCGCGCCTCGTCGCACTGCACCGGTCGCGCGAGGACCGCCGGCCGGTCCGCGTGCTCGTCCACCGGGCCACCGCGGTGCGCGCCCGACCGGAGACCGCGAGCCCGTTGCTCGTCGACACCCTGCCGGAGCTCGCCCGGGCGCTCGACCTGACCGTCGGCCGGCTGCTCTGGCTCGCCGACACCCGCGCGTGGAACCGTCGCTCCGGGCCGTCGAGCCCGCTCCACCACTACCGGCACGAGTGGATCACCCGACCCGGTCGAGCACCGCGCCTGCTCGAGAAGCCGATGGACATGCTCCGCCGCACACAACGGACGATCCTCGACGAACTCCTGACGATGCTGCCCGTGCACGACGCCGCGCACGGGTTCGTGGCCGGGCGGAGCGTCGTCACGGGAGCGGCCGTGCACACCGGCCAGCAGGTGGTGGTCACCGCCGACCTCACGTCGTTCTTCGCGAGCGTCAGCGCCCCGACGGTCTACGGCGTCTTCCGGGCCGCTGGGTTCGCTGAACCGCTCGCGCACGTGCTGACCGGGCTCTGCACCCACCGGGTGCCGGTGCACGTGCTCAGCGCGATGCCCGCCGGCGGCTCGCCGGAGGAACGCCACGCGCTGCGCCAGGCGTTGGCGACGGCGCACCTGCCCCAGGGCGCACCGACGTCGCCGGCGCTGGCGAACACCGCGCTGCGGCACCTCGACGCCCGTCTGGCCGGGTGGGCCAGCGCCGTCGACGCGGTGTACACCCGCTACGCCGACGACCTGACGTTCAGTGGGGGCGACCGGCTGGCCGCACGACCGGATGCCTTCCTGCGGGGCGTCGACCGGATCGTGACCGAGCAGGGGCACCGCCTCAACCCGTCGAAGACCCGGGTGCGGCGCCGTGGGGTCCGGCAGTCGGTCACGGGCGTCGTGGTCAACGAGCGGCCGTCGCCCGGGCGCCGCGAGGTCGACCAGCTGCACGCCATCCTGCACAACGCCGTGGTGCACGGGCCGGCCTCCCAGAACCGTGCGGGACACCCGGATCTCCGCGCGCACTTGCTCGGGCGCATCGGGTGGGTCGAGCAGGTCAACCCGGGTCGGGCCCGACGGCTCCGCGAGGAGTTCGCGCGCATCGTGTGGTGAGGCAGTCTGCGCACCGTGTGACGTCCGGTTGCGCCCCGTTGCCCCGCGTTGCGGCGCCCTGCCGCCCGCCGCGCGCACTGGGTAGCGTGCCGCCATGTGTCCGAGTGAGCTCCCGGCCGACGACCACTACGACGCGCTGATCGCGCCGCTCCGGCCCGTGATCGAGCGGATCGGTCTCGACGCCCGCCAGCGGGAACGCGAGGAGCGTCTCGCCACCGAGCAGCTCGGGTGGCTCGTCGACGCCGGCTTCGCACGGTGGCGGACACCGGTCGCGTGGGGCGGGGTCGGTGCCCGTCTGTCCGACGTGTTCCGCGCGATCGCCGAGATCGCCGAGGTCGACCCGAACCTGGCACACGTGTGGCGGAACCACTTCTCGTTCGTCGAGGACCGCGTGCACGCCGAGGGCACCGCGTTCGACCGTGCCATCGTCACGCGGCTCGGCGACGGCGAGTTCGTCGGCGGCGGGTGGAGCGAGTCGCCGAGCCCGTCCGGGGCGGACCTCGCCACGCGGATCGTCCGTGACCCGGGCGGGTCCTGGCGGCTGACCGGACAGAAGTTCTACTCGACGGGCAGCGTGTACGCCCGGTGGATCACGGTGCTGGCCGTCGACGACACCGGCACGAAGTCCGTCGCGCTCGTCGACGCGACAGACCCCGGCGTGCTGATCGGCGACGACTGGGACGGCTTCGGCCAGCGGATCACCGGCAGCGGGAGCGTGACCTACACCGACGTGCCGGTGCCCGACGAACGGGTGCTGCCGTACGCGACCCGGTACCCGTACCAGGAGCAGTACTACCAGACGGTGATGCACGCGATCCTGGTCGGCATCGGCCGCGCTGCCCTGCGCGAGGGCGTCGAGGCACTGCGGTCCCGGGCGCGCGGACACCACAACGGCACCGCGGCGGATCCGACCCACGATCCGGAGCTGCTGAGCGTGATCGGCACCGTCGACGCCCGGGTGCACGCCGCCGACGCCGCGTTCGTCGCGAGCCTCGGCCCGGTGGACGCGGCCGTCGACCGGCACACCGCCCTGCGTGCGGCGGGTGCGGACCCGTCGACGGACCCGGCGCTGCGCGCGGCGCTCGAGCGCAGCTGGGTCGCGGTGGCGCGCGCGCAGACCATCGTCACGGACGCCGTGCTCGACGCCACGACGCTGGTGTTCGACGCGCTCGGGTCCTCGGGGACGTTCCGCTCGCTCGGCCTCGACCGACACTGGCGGAACGCCCGCACCCTGGCGTCGCACAACCCGCGCGTGCACAAGCGCCGCATCGTCGCCGACCTGCTCGTCAACGGTGCGAGTCCGCTGGACCGCTGACGGCAGACCGCTTCGCCGTAACGGACCGTCACGGGGCGCAACCCGCAGACACCTGCGTGCAGCGTGCCGAGGTGAGCACCTACGGTCGGTGCACCGGCTCGCCACGGACGCTGGGGAGGTGACCGTGGCGGGCCGTTCTGCGCACCTCGAACGGGAGGACCACCGTGACCACCGCGCCCAGCGCCCCCGCACCACTCGTCGTCGCCATCCCGGACGCGGACCTCGCCGCCGCGGCCGCCACACCCGGCGGCATCGCCCGGCTCGCGGCCCGCATCGTCGCTTCCGGAACGGCCGTCGTGGCGATCGGCACCGACCGCTTCGACCCGGCGACGAGCACCGGCCACCGGCTGGACCCGACGACCGCGGCGCTCACCCTCGGCCGTGCCCTGCCGGAGCACGGGTTCCTCGTCGCCGTGGCACCGACCCGCGAGCACCCGTACAACGTCGCCCGCCGGGTGCTCTCGCTCGACCACGTCCTGGACGGCCGGGTGGGCATCGTCGTCGGCGCCCGGGACCACGGCGCACCGGCCCTCCGAGCACCGAGCACCGGCGCACCGCACGACCCCGCCGAGTTCGCCCGCGTGCTCCGCGGGCTGTGGCGCACCTGGCCGCTCGACAGCATCGTCGGTGACCGCACGTCGGGTGTCTTCGCGCACACCGACCGGATCCGACCGCTCGACCACGACGGCGGGCCGGACGGCTACCGCGTCCGGGGACCGCTCACCACGCCGTCGAGCCGGCAGGGCGAACCCGTCCTCGCGGTCTGGCACGACGTCGACGTGCCCGGAGCGGACCTCACGCTCGGGGGCGCGGCGCACCCGCTCGCACCGCTGCCGGGGGAGACGGACGGGGCGGAGCAGCACCGGGCCTCCCGGTCGACCGTGACGCGACCTCCGCGACCGACACGACCGAGGCGCCCGACGCTCCGTGCCCTGCTCGGGCTCGCCGTGCCGGACGCCGCGGCGGTGACCGCGTGACGGGCGCAGGCGGCGACGCCGGCTTGATCCTCGGCGTGAACCTGCAGGGGTTCGGGCAGCGTCCGGCGGCCTGGCGGACCCAGGACGTCGACGCGACCGACCTGCTCACGGCGGAGTTCTGGGCTGACCTCGGGCGCACCGCCGAACGCGGCCTGCTCGACATGGTCTTCTTCGCCGACCACCCGGCGTTCGGCGACCCGAACGTCCGTGCGTACGGACTGCTCGAGCCGTTCGTGGCCCTCGGGGCGATCGCCGACGCGACGAGCCACCTCGGGTTGGTCGGCACCGCATCGACGACGTACAACGACCCGTTCGACGTCGCCGAGCGGCTGCTGTCGCTGGACCTCGTGTCCGGCGGGCGCGTCGCCTGGAACGCCGTCACCACCTACGACCGCTCGGTCTCCGCGAACTTCGGTGTCGCGACGAACCCCGACCGGCCCGAGCGCTACGCCCGTGCCGGGGAGTTCGTCGACCTGGTGACGGCGCTCTGGCGGTCCGCCGCGACCGGGGTACCCGTCGTGCACCACGGCGAGTTCCTCGACCTCGAGGGCGTGGTCCGGGTCCCGCCGTCGGCGCAGGGGCACCCGGTCGTGTTCCAGGCCGGGGGATCGCCGCACGGTCGTGACCTGGCGGCGCGGGTCGCCGAGGGCGTCTTCGCCGTCGAGTTGACGCCGGAACCAGCCCGCGAGCACCTGCGCGCGGTCAAGGTCGCCGCCGAGACGTACGGCCGGAGCGCAGCGGACGTCGCCGTCGTGCCCGGACTGTCGCTCGTGCTCGGCAGCACCGAGGCCGAGGCGCAGCGCCGGTTCGACGAGCTCGAGGCCCTCGCGCCGGACGGCTACTCGCTCCGGGCGCTCGGGACGCACCTCGACGCCGACCTGTCGGGGCTCGACCCGGACGCGCCGATCCCGTCGGCGATCCTGGACCGCGAGGTCGACCCGGTCACCTACGGGCCCTCGCTCGGGTACCACGAGACGGTCGTGCGGTGGGTGCGCGCCAACAACACTTCGTTGCGGGACGTGCTGCGGGGCTTCGGCGGGTACGGCGCCCGCATCGTGGTCGGCACGCCCGAACAGGCCGCCGACACCATCGAGGACTGGTACCGGACCGGTGCCGCCGACGGCTTCAACCTGATGATCGACGAGTTCCCGCGGGGCCTCGAGACCGTCGTGGACGAGCTCGTGCCGATCCTGCAGCGCCGCGGGGTGTTCCACCGGTCGTACGAGGACGTGACGTTGCGCGGGCGGTTCGCGGCACGCGCACGGGGGCTCTGACCGCGCACCGTGCGAGGTCCGCGGTGCGGCCGCGCTGCAGCACGGTGCGAGTGCGCTCAGCTGGTGCGAGGTTGGTCGCACCGTGCGGGCTTGCAGCCGCTCACGGAGCGAGCAACCTCGCACCGACCGACGGAGGCCGCACCGTGCGGACCGCGCGGACCGCGCGCCCCCGCCGCGCCTCCCGCGCCGCGCGTGACGCCGTGTGACGGCCGGCCGGCGGCACCGTGTCACACGGCGACACCGCCGGTCACGGTCCGCAACACCCGTCGCCTCGGGGCCCCGACCGCCCTAGCGTCGCCGACATGACCGACTACCTCGACCGCGAACAGGACAAGACCTTCACGAAGGTCTACAAGCAGCAGACCCCGGACATCCTCAAGGCCTTCGTCCAGTTCGACGAGTCGGTGTTCCAGGCCGAGGGCCGCGCGATCCCGCTCAAGTACCGCGAGCTCATCGCCCTCGCCGTCGGCATCACCACCCAGTGCGTCTACTGCATCGACGGCCACAGCCAGCGCGCCGTGACGGCCGGTGCGACCGAGGCTGAACTCGCCGAGGCCGCCTGGGTCGCCACGGCCATCCGCGCCGGCGGTGGGTTCGCGCACGGCCGGCTCGGCTTCAAGTTCGGCGCCGACGCGACCCCCGCCGACGCGGCCCCCGCCGACGCGACCCCCGCCCACGCGACCCCCGCCGACGCGACCCCGGCCAACGCGGCCCCCGCGTCGGCCGCCGCCGACCACGCCGCGCACACCCACTAGGAGGACTGCCATGCCCGACCGCATCACCCTCGTCACCGCGCTGCAGGGCGCCGGCTGGCACCCCGCCGCCTGGCGCGTCGCCGGCCCGGCCGCGCACCGCCTGTCGAGCCTCCGGCACTGGCGCGAGGTCGTCGTCGAGCAGGACCGGCTCGGCATCGACGCCGTCACCATCGAGGACTCGTTCACCGCGGGCCCGACGCGACCGACGCGCCCGGCAGGCCCCGGCCCGACGGCTGCCGACCACGACCTCGACACCACGACCGTCGTCGGACGCCTCGACGCCCTCCTCGTCGCGAACGCGGTCGCCCCCGCGACCCGCGCCGTCGGTCTGGTGCCGACCGTCTCGGTGACGCACACTGAACCGTTCCACGTCGCCACGGGCCTCCAGACCCTCGACCACGTCTCGCTGGGGCGAGCCGGGTGGCGGATCCAGGTGAGCCCGACGCCCCGCGAATCGGCCCTGTTCGGCCGTCGACCCGGCGGCGACGACGCGGCCACGCTGTTCGACGAGGCCCGCGAGGCGGCGGAGGTCGTCTCCCGCCTCTGGGACAGCTGGGACGACGACGCGATCATCCGCGACGTCACGACCGGCCGCTTCATCGACCGCGACCGGATCCACAACGCCGAGTACGCGGGCCGTCACCTGTCCGTCCACGGCGCGTCGATCGTGCCGCGGTCGCCGCAGGGGCGCCCGCCGGTCTTCGCCCTGGCCCACCGCGCCGACGCAGCGGCGTTCGCCGTCGACGCTGCGGACGTCGTGCTCGTCACGCCCGGGTACCAGGGCCGGGAGGCACTGGACCTGTTGGACGAGGTCCGTCACCTCGAGCAGGTGGCCGGGTCGGACGTCCGTCGCCCGGTCCTCGCCGACCTCGCGGTGTTGATCGGGTCGTCGACCGCTGCCGCGGCCGACGAGCTCGCCGCGCTCGACGCCGCTGCCGGTACCCCGTACTCCGTCGGCTCCGGGTCGGACACGTCCGTGCTCGCGACGACGGTGCCCGAACTCGTGTCGCTGATCGGGGACCTGCGGGGCCTCGGCTTCGCCGGCGTCCGGCTCCGCCCGCTGCGCATCCCGATCGACAGCACCGCCATCGCCAGGCAGCTCGTCCCCGCCCTCGTCACGGCCGGGCTCCGCGCCGACGTGGCGTCCCGTCCCACCGCCGACCTGCGCACGCGGCTCGGCATCGCCCCGGCGGTCAGCCGGTACGCCCGTCCGTCCGTCACCGGTCCAGTTCCCTCGGGGGTCTCAGCATGAGCACCAAGCGTCAGGTCCACCTCGCCGCCCACTTCCCAGGCGTCAACAACACCACCATCTGGAGCGACGACCGCGCCGAGAGCCAGATCGCGTTCTCGTCGTTCGAGCACTTCGCCCGCAACGCGGAGCGTGGGTTCTTCGACTTCCTGTTCCTCGCCGAGGGCCTGCGGCTCCGCGAGCAGAAGGGCCGCGTCCACGACCTCGACGTGGTCGGGCGCCCGAACACCCTCGCGGTCCTGGCTGCCCTGGCCGGGGTCACCGACCACATCGGGCTGGTCGGCACCCTGCAGACGACGTTCAACGAGCCCGTGGAGCTCGCGAAGCAGCTCGCCACGCTCGACCACCTGACGGACGGTCGTGCCGGCTGGAACGTCGTGACGAGCTCGGACGCGTTCCACGGCGCGAACTTCCGCCGCGGCGGGTTCCTCGACCACGCCGACCGGTACACGCGCGCCGCCGAGTTCATCGCGCTGTCCCGCGAACTCTGGGACTCGTGGCAGCCCGACGCCGTCGTCGCCGGCACCGCCGCGGTCGGCGAGCTGGCGGACGGCGTGTTCGCCGACCGGTCGCGCATCCGCGACGTCGACCACCACGGTCCGCAGTTCGACGTCACCGGCACGTTCCCGGTGCCCCGCAGTCCGCAGCGGCACCCGGTGATCGTGCAGGCCGGTGACTCCGACGAGGGGCGCGACCTCGCCGCCACGAACGCCGAGGTCATCTTCTCGCTGCACACCGAGTTCGACGACGCGCAGGCGTTCTACCGCGACGTGACCGAGCGGCTCGAACGGGTCGGACGGTCGAAGGACGAGCTGCAGATCCTGCCCGGTGCGACGTTCGTGATCGGGTCGTCGGCGGAGGACGCCGAGGAGCGGTCGAACGCCATCCGTCGTGCCCAGGTCAGTCCGGCCACGGCGATCGCGTTCCTCGAGCAGGTCTGGAACCGCGACCTGTCGTCGTACGACGTCGACGGCCCGCTGCCGGCGATCGAGCCCGACTACGAGGGCACCGCGATCACCCGCGGGCGCGCACGGCACACCCGCGACGTCCCCGCGCTCGTGCAGTCCTGGCGGGACCTGGCCGAGGCCGAGCACCTGTCCATCCGCGACCTCGTCATCCGCGCCTCGACCCGCGGCGGGTTCGTCGGGACGGCGTCGCACATCGCCGCCGAGATCGACCGGTACGTGCAGGAGCGCGCCACCGACGGGTTCGTCGTCGTGCCGCACACCAACCCGTACGGCCTCGACGAGTTCGTCGACACGGTCGTCCCGCTGCTGCAGGAGCGCGGCGTCTACCGGCAGTCCTACGACGAGGGTGCGACCCTCCGGCAGACGCTCGACCTGCCCGGCACGATCCGCGACCGATCGGCCGCCGCACGCACGGCCGCTGCGGCGGGTCAGGCGCGTGCGGCAGCGTCCGCCGGGGTGCTCGCGTGACGATCTCCAGTCTCGCGATCCTCGTCCCCGGCAACTTCGAGGACGACGCCCCTGCCGACGGTCTCGAAGCCACCCTCGACCTCTTCGCCACGGCCGAGCGGCTCGGCATCGACGGCGCCTGGGTCCGGCACCGGCACCTCGAGCACGGCATCGGCTCGGCTGCGGTCTTCCTGGCGGCGGCGTCGCAGCGCACCACGTCCATCGAGCTCGGCGTCGCCGTCGTGCCGATCGGGTGGGAGAGTCCCTTCCGCCTGGCCGAGGACTTCTCGCTCGCCGACGTCCTGGCGCACGGTCGGCTGCAGGTCGGCCTGTCCACCGGCTCGCCGCACGCCGAGATCCTCGGCGACCTGGTGTTCGACGGCGACTGGCGCGCGTTCGACCGCGGGTACGGGCGGGTCTCCCGGTTCGTGGAGAACCTGCGCGGCGCGTTCCTCGGCGCGGACGACACCGTCATCCAGAGCCCCGGGAACCTCCAGCGCCCCCGGTTGCAGCCGTACGCGCCGGGTCTGGTCGACCGGGTCTGGTACGGCGGCGGGTCGCTCCGGTCGGCCGCGTTCGCCGGCAGCTCCGGGCTCAACCTGCTGCTCGGCAACCTCACCTCGGGCGAGGACACCGACGACTACGGCACCGCTCAGCGGAACCAGCTCGCGGCGTACCGCGCCGCGCTGCCGACCGGCCGCACGCCCCGCGTGGCCTGGGGCCGGTGCGTCGTGCCGACCGACTCGGCCGACCGGGTCTCGCGCGAGCGGTACCGCACCTGGTACGAATCCCGTCTCGCACGGCAGACCGCGCCCCAGGGACCGCGGCGGACCCTGTTCTCCGCCGACCTGGTGGGGCCCGCCGAGCAGATCGTCGAGCAGCTCGTGCACGACGCCACGCTCGCCGAGGTCGACGAGTTCCGGATCGAGCTGCCCTACGAGTTCGCCGGTGACGAGTACGAGCAGATCGTCTCGGACGTCGTGGCGAAGGTCGCACCGGCGCTCGGGTGGACGCCCGCCCGGACGGCGGTGGCGGCGTGACCCGCTACGTACTCTCCCGCATCGGTCAGGCCGTGCTCGTGCTCTGGGCGGCGTGGACGATCTCGTTCTTCGTGCTCTACGTGCTGCCGAGCGACCCGGCCCGCATCATGGTCGGCCCGGACGCCACCGACGTCACGGCGGCGCAGCTCGACGCGCTCCGGCACCAGTACGGCCTCGACCAGCCGGTGCTCGTGCAGTACGTCCAGCACCTCGGCGCCCTGCTCACCGGCGACCTCGGCCGCTCGATCGGCGTCGGTCGACCGGTCGCCGACGTCATCGGCGAAGCGATCGCGCCGACCGCCCAGATCGCGGTCGCCGGCCTCGTGCTCGCGATCGTGTTCGGCGGCGGGATCGCGGTCCTGGCGACGTGGACCCGGAACCGGGCCCTCGGTCAGTTCCTGCTCCAGCTGCCCCCGATCGGCGTCGCCGTCCCCGGGTTCTGGTTCGCGCTGCTGCTGGTGCAGTGGTTCTCGTTCGGACTGCACGTCTTCCCGGCGTTCGGCGGCGAGGGTCCCGCATCGGTCGTGCTGCCGGCGATCACCCTGGCGCTGCCGACCGGTGCCACGATCGCCCAGCTGCTGTCGAAGTCCCTCGTCCAGACCCTCCGCGAGCCGTACGTGGACACCGCGTACGCCAAGGGTGCCGGGCGGTGGCGGGTGCAGCTCCGGCACGCGCTCAAGAACGCTGCGCTGCCCGCGCTCACCGTGACGGGACTCATCGTCGGACAGCTGTTCTCCGGCACCGTCGTCACCGAGACGGTGTTCTCACGCCCGGGCCTCGGCCGGGTCACAGCCACCGCCGTGCAGCAGCAGGACATCCCCGTCGTGCAGGGCATCGTGCTGCTCGCCGCCGCGGTCTTCGTCGTGGTGAACCTGGTCGTCGACCTCGTGTACCCGCTGCTCGACCCGCGCGTCGTCGTCGCTCGCACCACCCCGTCCAGCGCCACCGAACCGAAGGCGGTCCCCGCATGACCGAGACCACGCAGCTCGCCATCGGGCGCCCCGCGTCGCTCGCCACCGACCGCGTCCCCGGCGGCACCACGACAGCGCTCCGTGCGCTCGTCGCCCGTCCGACGCTCACCGTCGCGCTCGTCTGGCTCGCCCTCGTCGTGCTCGCCGCGCTCCTGCCCGGAGCACTCACCCACCACGACCCGCTCGCCGCCGACCCGGCCGCGAAGCTCACCGCTCCCGACGCCGCGCACTGGTTCGGCACCGACCAGCTCGGCCGCGACCTGTACGCCCGCGTCGTGCACGGCACCGCGCTCACACTGCAGGCCGCGGTCCTCGCGATCGTCATCGGGCTGGTCGGCGGCTCGCTCGTCGGGCTCGTCGCCGGCTTCGTCGGCGGGGTCGTCGACGCCGTGCTCATGCGCGTCGCCGACGTCCTGCTCGCGATCCCGAGCCTGCTGCTCTCGCTGACGATCGTCACCGTGCTCGGCTTCGGCACCGTGAACGTCGCGGTGGCGGTCGGCGTCGCGAGCATCGCCACGATCGCGCGCATCATGCGCTCCGAGGTCGTCCGGGTCCGCACCGCGCCGTACGTCGAGGCGGCGAGCGCGAACGGCAACCGCTGGTGGCGCGTGCTGCTCGTGCACGTGCTGCCCAACGCGGCCGGGCCCGTCCTGGTGCTCGCCGCCCTCGAGTTCGGCACGGCGATCCTCGCCGTCTCGAGCCTGAGCTTCCTCGGGTACGGCGCGCAGCCGCCGCAACCCGAGTGGGGCTCGCTCGTCGCCACCGGGCGCGACTTCATCGCGTCCTCGTGGTGGCTCACGACCATCCCCGGCCTCGTGATCGCCGTCACGGTGCTCGCCGGCAACCGCGTCGCCCGTGCACTCGACACCGAACGGAGGGCCGTCCGATGAGCCTGCTCAGCATCCAGGACCTGACCGTCACGTACGGCCGGGGCAGCAGCGCGCGCACCGCCCTACACGGCGTCTCACTCGACGTCGGCCGCGGCGAGCGCGTCGCCATCGTCGGCGAGTCCGGTTCGGGCAAGTCGACGACGGCGCACGCGGTCCTCCGGCTCCTGCCCGCAGCGGCGGACCTGACGGGAGGCACGGTGCGGCTCTCCGGGGTGGCCGACGGATCCGGGGACCTCGACCTGGTCACCGCGACCGACCGCCAGGTGCGGTCCGTGCGCGGCGTCCGGATCGGCTTCGTCCCGCAGGACCCGACGGTGTCGCTCAACCCCGTGACGCGGATCGGCACCCAGGTCGCCGAGGTGCTCCGGATCCACGGACTCGCCACCGGTGCCGAGGCTCGGGAACGCGCCGTCGAGGAGCTCCGCCGTGCCGGAATCGACCGACCCGGACTCCGTGCTCGGCAGTACCCGCACGAGCTGTCCGGCGGCATGCGGCAGCGGGTGCTCATCGCGATCGCCCTGATCGGCGACCCGGAGCTCCTCGTCGCGGACGAACCGACGAGCGCGCTCGACGTCACGGTCCAGCGGACGATCCTCGACCACCTGGACCGGCTCGTCGCCGAACGGGGCACGAGCGTGCTGTTCATCACGCACGACCTCGGGGTCGCCGCCGACCGGGCCGACCGCATCGTCGTGATGTCCGAGGGACGGATCGTCGAGCAGGGCACCCCGGCCGAGGTGCTCGGCGCACCCCGTGAGCCGTACACGCGCGCACTGATCGCAGCGGCGCCCAGTCTCGACGACGTGACCGTGTCCGTGGGAGCCGCCCCGCGCCTCCAGGCCGGTGTGGACGAGCCGCTCGTCGTCGCGACGGGCCTGCGGAAGTCCTTCGCCCGCGTGGCCGCCGTCGACGGCGTCGACGTGACCGTCCCGCGCGGCCGCACGCTCGCGCTGGTGGGGGAGTCCGGGTCCGGGAAGTCGACCACGGCGCGTCTCGTGCTCGGTCTCGAGCGCGCCGACGCGGGCACCGTCCAGTTCGACGGCGAGGACGTTACCGCAGCCAGCGGTGCGGCGCTCCGGGCGTACCGGCGCCGCGCGCAGATCGTGCAGCAGAACCCGTACGCGGCCCTGCACCCGCGGCTGTCGGTGGGAGCGGTGATCGCGGACCCGCTCGCGGCCTTCGGCATCGGCACCCGGCGGTCCCGCGCGGCTCGGGCGGCGGAGCTGCTCGACCTCGTCGCGCTGCCGTCGGCCGTGCTCGGCCGTCGTCCGGCGGAGCTCTCCGGCGGACAGCGGCAGCGTGTGGCGATCGCCCGCGCGCTCGCGCTCGACCCGTCGTTCATCGTCCTCGACGAACCCGTCTCCGCGCTCGACGTGTCCGTCCAGGCGCAGATCCTCGACCTGCTCGCGGAACTGCAGTCGACGCTCGGCGTCTCCTACCTGTTCATCTCGCACGACCTCGCCGTCGTCCGTCGCATCGCGCACGAGGTGTCCGTCCTGCGCGGC
This sequence comes from Curtobacterium sp. VKM Ac-2884, assembly GCF_015350945.1. Taxonomy (NCBI): domain Bacteria; kingdom Bacillati; phylum Actinomycetota; class Actinomycetes; order Micrococcales; family Microbacteriaceae; genus Curtobacterium; species Curtobacterium sp. VKM Ac-2884. The sequence goes on along the minus strand of NZ_JADKSA010000004.1, from coordinate 456,307 downwards.
GGCCGCGTCGTTGAGCACGGCGACGTGGCGCAGGTGCTGCACGACCCGCAGCACGAGTACACGCGCGCACTGCTCGACGCGATCCCGGGACGATCCCGGCGCGTCCCCACCACCGAAGGAGTCTCATGACCACCCACCGCACCCCGTTCCGTCTGATGGCCGCGATCGCGGCCGGCACCGCGGCGGCCCTGGTCATGGCGGGCTGCTCGTCGGGCGGCACCGCGTCGACGTCCTCGTCGTCGTCGAAGCCCGTCGACGGCGGCTCGCTCACGTACGCCATCGCGAACGACCCGATCACGCTCAACCCGGCGGGCACCGGCGCGGGCAACGACACGTTCGCGATCACCCGGCAGCTCGTCGACTCGCTGCTCTGGCAGGACCCGTCCGACGGCTCGCTCACGCCGTGGCTCGCGACCAAGTACTCGGCGAACGCCGACGCCACCGCGTTCACGTTCGACCTGCGCTCCGGCGTCACGTTCTCGGACGGCACCGCGTTCGACGCGACGGCCGTCAAGGACACCTTCGACGACATCGCCTCGGCCGGCGCATCGAGCACGGCGGCCGCGTACTTCTCCGGCTACGAGGGGACGAAGGTCGTCGACGACGACACGGTCGAGGTCGACTTCGGGGCGCCGAACGCCGCGTTCCCGAACGCCACGGCGTCGGTCGCCCTCGGCATCGTCGCCCCGAAGACCACCGAGACCCCGTTCGACGACCGCGCCGACGGGAAGGCCGTGATCGGAACCGGACCGTTCACGCTGTCGTCGTACACGAAGAACACCTCCACCGTCCTGACGAAGCGCAAGGACTACGACTGGGGCCCCGCCGCGCGGTCGAACGCCGGGGCAGCGCACCTGTCCAAGGTGACGTTCCAGGTCGTCCCCGAAGCCAGCGTCCGCACCGGCAGCCTGCAGTCCGGGCAGCTCGATGCGATCAGCAGCGTGCAGCCGAGCGACGTCGACACCCTGCAGGCGCAGTACGACCTCGTCACCCGCGCCAACCCGGGCCAGGTGTTCGGCCTGACGTTCAACCAGAAGCGGCCGATCGTCTCGGACCTCGCAGTCCGGAAGGCGATCGCACAGGCCGTCGACCCGAAGGCGGTCCGTGACACCGCGCTCAACGACCTGTTCACGGTCGCGAACTCGGTCCTCGGGTCGACGACGCCCGGGTACGCGGACACGTCGTCGGGTTCGGCCACGTACGACCCGAAGGCTGCGGCGGCCGCCCTGGACGACGCCGGGTGGGAGAAGGGATCCGACGGCATCCGCACGAAGGACGGCACGAAGCTGCAGCTCAAGCTCGTCTGGATCACGAACTTCGGACCGAACCAGACGTCGCTCGAGCTGATCCAGCAGGAGCTCGGGAAGGTCGGCGTCGGCGTCACCCTCGAGAGCGGGACCGTGCCGCAGTACCTCGCCAACCTGACGAGCGGCGACTGGGACCTGTCGTGGGACAACAGCTCGCGCGCCGACGGTGACGTCTTGCGGTCGAAGTTCTCCAGCTCGGGTGCACAGTCGATCGGTGCGTCGGACACGACGCTCGACGCGCTCTTCACGAAGGAGCTGTCGCAGTCGTCGGCGTCCGACCGGTCAGCCACCTTCGGGGAGATCCAGCAGCGCATCGCGTCCCAGGTCGACTTCGTCCCGGTGCACGAACTCACCAGCATCATCGCGCCGGCGACGGACGTGCACGGCATCGTCTTCGGCGCCGACACCCGGCTCGACCAGCTGACCGGCGCGTGGAAGGACGCCTCGTGAGCGCCGCTCGCTCCGTCCCGCTCTCGGTGCTCGACCTGGTGCCGGTCACCGCCGGATCGTCCGCTGCCACGGCTTTGCACCGCACCGTCGACCTCGCCGTCGCTGCCGAACGTGCCGGGTACGCCCGCTACTGGCTCGCCGAGCACCACCTCAACCCCGGTGTCGCGGGCAGCGCGCCGACCATCGTGATCGGAGCGGTCGCCGCGGCCACGTCGACGATCCGGGTCGGCAGCGCGGCGACGCTCGTCGGCAACGTCCGCGGGCTGCAGATCGCCGAGACCTTCGGCACCCTCGCTGCGCTGTACGGGCCGCGGATCGACCTCGGGCTCGGCCGCTCCGGGGCGCCAGCACCCGGTACCGCCAAGCCGCCGTCGCTCGCGCCCCGCTCGGACGAGGTCGTCGACGGACTGCTCGTGCCCGCACCGTTCGACTTCCACATCGCACCGGGCAGCCGGTTCGCCCTGCAGGGGGAGCTGCTCGGACGCGTCCCCGGTGACGTCGATCGGTTCGAGGGCGAGCTGTCGCTCATCCGGTCGCTGTTCGCCGGCACCTGGTCGCGGGACGGCGCCGTCGTCGAGGCGCCGCCGGCAGCAGGAGCGTCCGTCGAACTGTGGATCCACGGGTCGACGGGCGGTGAGAGCGCCCGGGTCGCCGGAGCACTCGGACTGCCGTACGGCGCGAACTACCACACGTCGCCCGGCACGGTCCTGGCGTCGGTGCAGGCCTACCGCGACGCGTTCCGCCCGGGGGTGCTCGAGGTACCGCACGTCATCGTGTCGGCGGACGTCGTCGTCGGGCACACGGAGGCCGAGGCCGCGGAGCTGTCGCTCGGGTACGCGGAGTGGGTGCACTCGATCCGCTCCGGCGTCGGGGCGATCGAGTACCCGACGCCGTCCGCGGCACGGGCTGCGCCGCTCGCTGCGGCGGAGGCGGCGTCGGTCGCCGATCGGCTCGCCACCCGGTTCGTCGGCGATGCTGCGGCCGTCGCGGACCGCCTCGAGGTCCTGCAGCGGGCGACCGGCGCGGACGAGCTCCTGGTGACGACGATCACGCACGACCACGACGCCCGGGTGCGTTCGTACGAGCTGCTCGCCGCGGAGTGGGCGGCGCGGGGTGCTGGTGCTGCTGCTGGTGCTGCGCGTGCGGCGGCTGGCGTGGGTGCCGGGGTGCGCTGACCGTACTGGTCCGGGTCGACCCGGAACGACGAGCTCGATGTCGCACGACATCGGGCTCGTCGTTCGTGCGCGCGTGCAACCGGTGGCGCATGCAACGAGCGACACCGTGGTCGTCGTGCGACGTCGACGATGTCGTTCGGGGTCGGTGCGCGCGGTCGGTGCGCGTGCATGTTCCGACGATGCACGCGTCGATCACCTCGTGGAATGTCGGACGATGCACGCGCAACGAGCGACACCATGGTCGTCGTCCGACGTCGACGATGTCGTTCCGCATCGGCGCCGAGCACCGCGCGCGCACAGAACGACTCCCTCGACGTCGTGTGACATCGAGGGAGTCGTTCCGAGTCGCCCAGGCCCCGCTCAGCTCGCGTCGAGCGGCAGCCCCTCGGGGTTGACCTCGGAGTGCTCCACGGCCTCGTTCGACAGGTTGTAGGCCTTGAGCCACTTGGCGTAGGTGCCGTCGTCGATGAGTTCGTCGATGGCGTCTGCGATGGGCTCGGCGAGCCCGCTGTCCTTCTTCGTCGTCGCCGCGATGAGCCCCTGCAGATCCCCGCCCGCGCCGGAGAACGTGCCGGCCGTCTTCGTGGGGTTCGCGCCGTCCGCGCTCAACGTGTTCTGGTACGCGACCGTCGGGTTCGGCCCGAAGTAGGCGTCGATCTTGCCGGAGTCGAGCGCCAGCTTCACGGCGTTGCCGTCCGGGTAGTACTTGATCGTGATCGTCTTGCCCTGCTTCGCGAGGTCGGCCTTCCAGCCGAGCAGGATGAGTTCCTGGTTGGTGCCGGAACTGACGGCGACGGTCTTGCCGGCGAGCACGGACGGGTCGCCGTCGAACGTCAACGAGGAGTCCTCCGGCACCTGCAGCGCGAGGTTGTCCTGGCGGTACGAGGCGAAGTCGTACTTCTCCTTGCGCTGCTCGGTCACCGTGATGTTCGAGAACCCGGCGTCGTACTTGCCGCCGTCGATCCCGACGAACAGGTTGTCCCACGTGGCGTTCTGCACCTGGGCCTCGAGGCCGAGCTTCGCGGCGACGAGACGACCGAGGTCGGGCTCGGAGCCGGTCAGCGTCTTCTGGTCGTCGCCGGTGAACGCGAGCGGCGGGAACCCGGCGGGCAGCGCACCGATGCCGACGACGAGCTTGCCGGACTTCTTGATCGACGCGGGGAGTTCGTCGTGCAGCTTCTGGTCTGCGTCGACGGTGACCTTCGTCTCGGTGGCGGCACCGTTCGACGCGGCGCCGATCGTGACCGTGCCGTCGGACGCGCCGGAGCCGGAGCCGGAGCCGGAGCCGGCCGTCGCCGACGTGGCGCACCCGGCGAGGGCGACGACGACTCCGGTGGCGAGGACGAGGGCGCCGGCGCGGTTCCGCCAGCGTGCGGGGGTGGTGGGGGACATGGTTCTCCTGGGATCGGGTGGAAGGGGAAGAAGGGAACGTCGAGGGGACGGCGTCAGCGGACGCGGGACAGGAAGTCCCGCGTGCGAGCGTGCTGCGGATCGTCGAGCACCTGGGCGGGGGAGCCCTGCTCGACGACGCGGCCGTGGTCGAGGAACACGACGTGGTCGGCGACCTCGCGGGCGAAGGCGATCTCGTGGGTGACGATGACGAGCGTGGTGCCCGTGTCCGCCAACCCCCGGATGACCCCCAGCACCTCGCCGACGAGCTCCGGGTCGAGTGCCGAGGTCGGTTCGTCGAGCAGGACGACCGACGGCTCGAGCGCCAGCGCCCGCGCGATGGCCACACGCTGCTGCTGCCCGCCGGAGAGCTGCCGTGGCCGGGTGTCGCCACGGTCGCCGAGTCCGACGCGCTCGAGCAGGGCCGCCGCGCGGTCGCGCGCCACGGCACGGGGGACCCCGGCGGCGATCGGCCCCTCGGCCACGTTCTCGAGCGCGGTCAGGTGCGGGAACAGGTTGAAGTGCTGGAACACGAAGCCGATCCGCGACCGCTGCCGCAGGATCAGGCGCTCGGGCAGTTCCTTGTAGCGGGGGACCCCGTCGCGCCCGGTCCGGAGCCGGACGCCGATCGTCTCGCCGCCGACCGTGACGACGCCGCGGTCGAGCGGTTCGAGGTGGTTGATCGCGCGCAGCAGCGTTGACTTGCCGGACCCGGAGGGGCCGAGCACCACGGTGACGCTCCCGGACGGCAACGACAGGTCGACGCCGTCGACGACGACCGTGTCACCGAACGCCTTGACGGCTCCGTGGATGCTGATCGCTGCGCTCATCAGATGGTCCTGTCGTCGATGGTGGAACCGGGGCCGGACGCGACCCCGCGCGCGGCGGAGGCGGCCTGCCGGGGGCGATCCGGGCCTCCAGGCCGTCCCGGCCCACGTCCGGAACCGCGACGCACGGCGGCCCGCACCCGCTGGAACGGCGTGGGCGGCAACGCCCGGACCGAGCCGCGGGCGGTCCTCCGCTCGACGTAGTACTGCACGACCGACACCGCGCTGGTGAGCGCGAGGTACCAGAGCGTCGCGACGACGAGCAGCGGGATGATGTCGGTCGGGTAGGTGCTGGACAGGTTCTGCACCACCCCGAACAGGTCGAGCAGCGACACGTAGAACAGCAGCGACGACGCCTTGAGCAGCCCGACGACCTGGTTCACGAACGCCGGCACGATCGACCGCAGCGCCTGCGGCAGGATCACCCGCACGAACTGGCGACGTCGGGGGAGTCCGAGGGCCTGCGCGGCCTCGTGCTGGCCGTGGTCGACGGCGAGCACGCCGGCGCGGACGATCTCGGACGCGTAGGCGATCTCACTCAGGCTCAGGCCGATCACACCGATGGCCAGGTCGCCGAGGACGTTGGCCGTGGCGACCTCGACCTGCGGCCCGAACGGGATCCCGATGCCGATCGTCGGGTAGAGCGACCCGAGGTTGTACAGGAAGACGAGCACCAGGATGAGCGGCACGGAGCGGAACAGCCAGACGTAGCCCCACGCCAACCCGGAAAGCACCGGGTTGCGCGAGAGCCGGGCGATCGCGACGACGATGCCGCCGGTGAAGCTGATGACCGCACTGAGCGCCGTCGCGACGAGTGTGAGCTGCAGGCCGGTCAGGATCGCCGGACTGAACAGCCACTTCCCGACGGCTGGCCAGCCCCACGACTCGTTCGTGAACAGCGTCTCGACGAAGTTCAGGAGCACCACCAGCACGACGGCTGCGGCGATCCAGCGCAGCGGGTGCCGCAACGGGAGGACGGGCCGGTCGAGCGCGGCGCGTCCGGCGGCGTCCACGGAGGTGTCGGTCGCGTCGGTCGCGTCGCTCGCGACGGTCGGCCGGGAGGCCCGTGGTGCGCCCGGCGTTCCGGCCGCGTGGTCGACGCCGGTCGCGTCGACCCCGTCGGTGCCGGCGACGGCGCTGGTCGCGTCGCGGGGCAGTCCCGTTCTGGTGTCGGTCATGTCGCGACCGTAGAAGGGTCGCGGTGCCTGGACAACGCACTGTGAAACACACCGCTACGGGGCGGAACCCTGCGTCACAGTCGACGCGCGCATGACGTTCCGTGACGCGACGTACTTTCCGGTTCCCCGCAGTGTCGGTGGCGGTGCCTAGCGTGTGGACGTGGCCGAACCCGTCGACGCGTGGTGGCGCCGCCGACAGTGGTCGCGCGGCGAGGCAGTGCCGTACGCCGTCGGGCAGTTCCGCGCCGACTGGGCGCCGTACCCGGTGCTCATCCGGCAGTACCACCCGGACTGGAATAACGGCGTCGTCCTGACCCAGGTCCCGCCGGCGGCCGAGGTCCTGCTGACGTGGGAGTGCGACGTCGGCCACGTCTTCGTCGCCACGCCGGCCGAACAGCGGTCCCGACCGGGTCGTGAACGCCGGCGCTCGGTGTGGTGCCCGGAGTGCGCGGTGCAGGCGCAGCCCCAGCGCTGGCCGGTCCTGCCGTCCGACTGGCCGTCGCAGGTGCCGGTCCCGCAGCGGGTCGTCCGGGCCAGCGGTCGCCAGACCCTGCCGGCAGCGCCCTCCCGCGGGACCCCGGCGGGTGCCGTCGCCTCGAGCCGCACCCGTGCACGTCGACCGGCGCCGGGCACGCCGCGACGTCCGAGTCAGCCGGTGCCCCGCACGATCTGCCCGAAGACCCCGCGGCTGCCCTCGGGCGAGTCCTTCACGAGCGTCTGCGCCCCGGCGACGGCGTCCGCGGTCGAGGCAGAGCTCCGCGCGGCGCTGTCCGACCGGTTCGCGTTCACCTACGACCACTCCGCGATCCGCCTCGACCGACCGTTCTTCGACCACGTCGAGGTCTGGCCGGACATCATCCTGCCCGAGCTGCGCGTCGCGATCGAGTACGACTCGACCGGCCGTCACGGCCTCGAGCACGTCGGCCCGCGGCAGGACACCGACCGCAGGAAGGACCGCGCCGTCCGTGCCGTCGGCTGGGAGGTCGTGCGCATCCGCACCGGACGCCTGCCGGCGCTCGGGCCGTACGACCTGCAGGTGTCCGGCATCTCCGGCCGCACGGTCGACCGGCTCGCCGACACCCTGCGGGAGATCAGCGGTGACCTCTTCGTGGACGCGTACGCACGGTGACCGATCGGGGGACAAGATCGGCCGACGGGGTACACGCCGCCTGGGTCCGCCACGGAGCGACCGGTAGGCAAGAAGAGTGACCCCTGCGTTCTGCCTCCACGCGCTGGGGGCGAGCTCCGAGGAGTTCGCCCTGCTGCGCCGCGCCCTGATCCGCGACGACCTCGAACTCATCGGCATCGACCTGCCCGGCTTCGGCCGCAGCCCGGCGTCGTCCGGCACCACCGTCGAGGAAATGGCCGTGCTCGTCGAGCGCGCGATCGGCGCCAGCGGTGCGAGCGAGTGGGTGCTGGTCGGTCACTCCATGGGCGGCAAGGTCGCCACGGTCGTCGCGGACCGCACGATGTCCGGAGCGAACGGCCTGTTCGGGTTGCGCGCCGTGGTGCTGCTCGCGGCCTCGCCGCTGGCGCCCGAGCCGATGGACGACGACCGCCGCGCCGCGATGCTGTCCTGGGCGGCGGACGGCCCGATCAGCGCGGCCCACGCCGCCGAGTTCGTCGACGCGAACACCGCGTCCACCCTGGCACCCGAGCGGCACACGACGGCCGTGCAGGACGTCGAGCGCGCCGACCCCGGCGCGTGGACCGCGTGGCTCACGCGCGGCAGCCGCGAGGACTGGTCCGACGCGGCCCCGAACCCCGTGCCGGCACTCGTGCTCGCCGGTGCCGAGGACGGCGACCTCGACGCCGAGGCACAGCGGCGCCTGACGCTGCCGCACTGGCCCGACTCGGAGCTCCACGTCGTCGAGGGTGCTGCCCACCTGCTGCCGTGGGAGCAGCCCGAGGCGGTGGCGGACCGCATCCGCGACTTCTGGACCCGCCGGTTCACCGGGGCGCCCGTCGTGCCCGTCGAGCAGGCACGGGTGATCGCCTCGCCGCGGGTCAGCGCGCGGATGCGTTCCCTGTTGGCGGCCCGCGCGCTGCCCGACGACCCGTCCGCCGAACCGCGAGCACTCACTGCTCGGCAGCTCGACACCCTCCGTGCGATCGCGCGGATCGTCGTGCCGCAGCCCGGCGACGGTCAGGTGGACCTCGCCCTGCGCGTCGACGACCAGCTCGCCGCGGGGCTCGGTGACGGATGGCGCGTCGACGGCATGCCCACCGACCTCGAGGCGTACCGGGCGGCGCTCGACGTGCTCGCCCGGCCGGCACACGACGGCGTGCTCGACAACGCCCTGCAGGACGTGGCCGCCGGCCGGTACGGCGCCGACGGTGTGCCCGACGCCGGACGCGACGACGTGGTGGACGCCGTGCTGGACACCGAGATGGACGCAGCGCAGCTGCGCGCCTGGTACGAGGACGCCAGCGTCGACCTCGTGAAGCACTGGCTCGCGCACCCCGCGACGATGGCGGCCATCGACTTCGACGGCTTCGCGAACGGGGGCGACGGCGTCCGCAAGCAGGGCTTCCAGTTGCTCGCCGCCGATCAGCGCGAGGCCTGGGAGCCAGCGGCCCCCGACCGCCGCGAGCGCACCCGCGACGACACGCACGACGACACCCACGACGGCACCACGACGACGGAAGCAGCACGATGAGACTCGACGGACAGCGCACCTACGGCACGGACGACGTCGTCGACGTGGTGGTCGTCGGCACCGGAGCCGGCGGAGCGCCCCTGCTGGCCTCCCTGGCCCGACGTGGCCTGCGGGTCGTCGCCCTCGAGGCCGGTCGCAACACCGAGCCGGGCGAGCACGTGCCCGACGAGGTCGCCGCCCCCGGGGACATCAACTGGATGGACGAGCGGCTGAGCGGCGGCGGCGCACCGACGGCGTTCGGACCGAACAACAGCGGCACCGGGGTCGGCGGTTCGACGCTGCACTGGGGCGCGTTCACCCCGCGTCCGAGCACGCACGACCTGTCGCTCCGCTCCGCGTCCGGTGTCGGCGAGGACTGGCCGATCAGCCACGCCGAACTCACCGGCTGGATCGAGCAGGTCGAACACGACGTCGGGGTCGCCGGACCCGAGCACTACCCGTGGGACCCGTCCCGCCGCTACCGGATGCGTCCACCGGCGCGCAACGCCTCGTCGGACATGATGATGCGCGGGGCAGCGGCCGCCGGCATCACCGCGACCGACGCCCCCGTCGGGCTGACCACCGAGGACCGCCACCAGGAACACCACGGCCTGCGGCACGCCTGCGTCGCCTGCGGCTCGTGCCACCAGGGCTGCCGCAACGGCGCGAAGGTCTCGATGGACACCACCTACCTGCCCACGGCGGTGGCGTTCGGCGCCGAGATCCGGCCGGACTCGTTCGTGCACGGCATCGAGCTCGACGCCGCCGGCGAGGTCAGCGCCGTGCTGTACACCCACGACGGCCGCGAACACCGGCAGCGCTGCCGTGCCCTCGTGCTCGCCGCCGGCGGCATCGAGACCCCACGCCTGCTGCTGCACACCGGGCTCGCGAACGGCAACGACCAGGTCGGCCGGAACTTCACCGCGCACGGCGCCACCCAGGTCTGGGCGCGGTTCGACGAGTCGATGCGCTCCTACCGCGGCTACCCGTCGTCGATCATCACCGAGGACTTCGTCCGCCCCGCCGACGCGGACTTCGCCGGCGGGTACCTGATCCAGAGCCTCGGCGTGCAGCCGCAGACCTTCGCCAACACACTCATCCGGGGCGGCGGCCTGCGCGGTGCCGAGCTCGTGCAGGCGCTGCAGGACTACCCGCACTCGGCGGGTGTCGGCATCAACGCCGAGTGCCTGCCCTACGACGACAACCGGCTTGTCCTCGCGGACGAGGTCGACGAGCACGGCGTGCCACGTGCCCGGGTCTCGTTCACCCCGGGCGCGAACGAGGACGCGATCCGCCGCCACGCGGTCCGCACCATGACGACCATCGTCGAGGCCGCCGGCGGCAAGGACGTCCGGGTCCTCGAGCGCACCGCACACACCATCGGCACGGCCCGCATGGGCGCGGACCGCGAGACCTCGGTCGTCGACCCGGACGGCCGCTCGTGGGACGTCCCGAACCTGTGGATCGCCGACAACTCGGTGTTCCCGAGCGCCGTCATCGCGAACCCGGCGCTGACGATCATGGCGCTGTCCCTGCGCACCGCCGACCGGATGCTCCGCGCGGCCTGACCTGCGTGGGCGGGCCGTCGGCGCGGACGCGCTCCGGCCCGCTCGGTCAGCCGCGCAGTGCGAGTGCCTCGCTCGTCCACCGGGCGTGCAGGTCCCACGGGTCGTCCACACCGGCGGCGACGGCGTCGACGTGCGCGAGCAGGTCCGGTGTCGCCCGGAACCACTCGGTGCCGGGGTACCGGGTGGCCGCGAACTGGGCGTGCCGCCGACGTTCGAGCGACCGGTCACCCCGCTCGAACGCCAGGAGGTCCTGGTGCGGGATCGCGGCCAGCCGCTGCTTCGGGTTCATCGTCGTGCCGATCTTCACCCGGTCGCCGAAGTCGTCGCGCATCCGCAGGTAATACACGACGTCGACCCGCGGGGGAGCCAGGTCGCCGTCGGGCACGTCGCCCCACCGCCACTCGCAGCGCGCGCAGACGAACGCCGTCGGGAACCGCACCCCGACGCGGGCTCCGCACACCGGGCACGGCCCCGGCAGGGCGTCCTCGACGCCGACGTGCTCGGCCGCGAACTCCGTCACCAGCGAGACGTGCGTCGCGCACAGGGGTACGCCCGCGAGGGCGTCCGCAGCGGGGCCCGCACAACCCGGCACGCAGCACGACGAGGTGACCATGCCCGAACGCTAGCCCGACCCACCGACGCCCCCCGGGCCTCCCGGCCGCCCCGCGCACCCGCGCACCCGCGCACCCGCGCCGAACCGGCGCGTACCTGCCGATAACGGGCGTACCTGGTCGGTTGGAACGACCAGGTACGCCCGTTTCCGCTTCCCACCGCAACCGCTCTGGGAAGAACCGTGCAGGCCGAGACCCGTCAGTCGGTGAAGATCACGCCGACCGGCTCGCGCTTCTCCTCTTGGAACTGGTCCTCACCACGGCCGAGCGCCCAGTAGGCCGACAGCGACATCTCGCGCTTCTCGAGCCCCCAGTCGTCCTGCAGCAGCCGACGGATCGCCTTCATCGCGGTCCGCTCGCCGTGTGCGAACACCTGGACCGGCCGGGAGGCACGGGGCAGCGCCCGGGCCGCCTCCAGCAGGAGCGTGCCCGGTTGGGCGCCGGTGGCGTCGCGGTGCAGCCACCGCAGGTCGACCCCCGCCGGGTGCGCGATCTCCTGTTCGTCGGCAGGGCCGGCCACCTCGACCAGGGCGACGCCCGTGGCGGTGTCGGACATCGACTCCAGCGCGGCGCCGATGGCCGGCAGGGCACTGTCGTCGCCGAGCAGGACATGGGTGACGTCCGGGTCGTCGACGGGCGCGTAGCCACCGCCGGGACCGGACAGCGCGAGCTTGTCGCCGGGCTGCGCCGCTGCGGCCCAGGGCCCGGCGAGTCCGTCGTCGCCGTGCACGACGAAGTCGACGGCGATCGTCTTCGCGGTGTGGTCGACGGCCCGCACCGTGTACGTGCGGCGGGCCGGTCGGTCCTGCTTCGGCAGCGTCTCGCGCAGTTCCTCGAGGTCGTACGGGGGTTCGAGGCCGAGCGACGGCTTGGCGAGCAGGAGCTTGACGTACTTGTCGGTGGCGGCCAGCTTGTCCGGGTCGGCGGTGCCCACGAAGGCGTCGAAGGCCGGTCCGCCGAGGTGGACGCGCACCATGTGGGGCGACAGTCGCTCGGTGCGGTCAACGACGAAGACGTGCTGGGGGCGTTTGGGCTTGGAGCTCATCGGTACGAGCGTCCTCTCTCCTGCTTGACGTTTGTCGAACTAAGGTTAGCCTTACCTCATGGACACGACCGTCATCCCGTTCTCCGAGCTGCTGCGCAAGCGCACGCGTCGCTCGCACGGTTCCTCGGCCGGGAACGGCTTCATGCACGACCTGCTCGGCGGGAAGTGCGACGTCGCCGACTACGCGGCGTTGCTCGGACAGTACTCGTTCGTCTACGACGCCCTCGAACGTGCGGCCGAACGGATGGCGGACCACCCGGTGGCGGCGCCGTTCGTCACCTCGCAGCTCACCCGGATGCCGGCGATCCGTGCCGACCTCGAGTACCTGATCGGCCCGGACTGGTCCGAGCTGGTCTGCCCGCTCCCCGCCACGACGGCGTACGTGCGGCGGCTCAACGAGGTCGCGGCCGAGTGGCCGGGCGCCTTCGTCGCGCACCACTACACGCGGTACCTCGGCGACCTGTCCGGCGGGCAGATGATCGGTCGGATGCTCTCGGACCAGTTCGGCTTCGACACGAACGGCGTCCTGTTCTACATCTTCGACCAGGTCGCGGACCCGAGTGCCTTCAAGGACACCTACCGCGCGCAGCTCGACGCGGCGCCGTGGACGGCCGAGGAACAGGAGCGGGTCATCGCCGAGGTCGAACTGGCGTACTCGCTCAACAACGGCCTGCTCGAGGGGCTCGATGCCCGGCGTCGTCCGGTCACCGACGGGGTCGGCGACGTGGCGGTGACCGCGTGACCGAGCCGTTCGACGACGAGGCGCGCCGCGCGGTCCTCCGGCACATGAACGCCGACCACGCGGCCGACAACCTGGCGATCGTCCGTGCGAACGGGGCCGCGACCGCCGTGGCCGCGACGATGACCGAGATCGACGCGATCGCCGGTGTCTGGATCGCCCGGCTCGACGACGGCGACGAGGAACAGGTCATCGTGCCCTGGACGTCGCCGCTGACCGACCGCCGTTCGGCGCGGGTGCAGATCGTCGAGGTCCACTCCGCCGCGCAGGCCCAGCTCGCCGAACCGAGCTGAACCGAGCCGATCCGCGCCGACCACAGACCCGCCGGGATCGCGGACCGCGTCGCAACTGCAGGGGTGCTCCCGCCACGCGTCGCGATCCCGGCGTCCCTCCTGCATGCCCACGCTGCGCGCGGACGCGTTCCGGGCGCCCTGCCCGCTGGTCCGTCCGGACGGTCGACGTCACGGGTGGCCGCGGGCCGATACGCTGCTCGGAGCCGGGACGGTGTTCCCGGACGACCCCGAAAGGACCCCATGACGGCGATCGACGGATCGGCGCGCCATGAGCGCGCTCGGGACGACGTCAGCGGCGCGGTCGACAGTGACCTGCGCGCCGACGTGCGCTACCTCGGCAACCTGCTCGGCCGGGTGCTGCGCGAGAACGGTGGCGACGAGCTGCTGCGTGACGTGGAGTCGCTGCGTGCGGCCGTGATCGACGCCTACGAGGGCGACCACGCCGAGGGTGCTGTCCGCGCGCAGACCCTCGTGTCCGCGATGTCGGCCGAGCGCGCCGAAGCGGTGGCGCAGGCCTTCACGACGTACTTCCACCTGACGAACCTGGCCGAGGAGCACCACCGCGTGCGGGTGCTCCGGCAGCGCGGCGACGACGGCGGCCTGGCCGGCGACTCGTTCCCCGCGACCTACGCCGAGCTCGTGGCCGAGGTCGGCGAGGCCGAGGCGGCGGAGCGACTCCGGACGCTGCGGTTCCACCCGGTGCTGACCGCGCACCCGACCGAGGCCCGCCGTCGTGCGGTGACCACGGGCGTGCGGCGCATCACGGACCTCATCGACGAGCGCGACCGCTCGAAGAACGCCACGGCGCGTGCCGAGAACGAGCGACGGCTGCTCGAGGAGATCACGACGCTCCTGCGCACCTCGCCGCTCCGCACGACCCGCCCGACCCCGCTCGACGAGGTCCGCACCGCCATGAGCGTCTTCGACCAGACGCTGTTCGAGATCGTCCCGCAGGTCTACCGCCTGCTCGACGACCGGCTGCAGGGCGACGACGCCGGACGTGCACCGGTGACGGCGCCCGCGTTCGTGCGGTTCGGCACCTGGATCGGTGGTGACCGCGACGGCAACCCGCACGTGACCGCCGACATCACGCGCCAGGCTGCGGAGATCGCGGCCGAGCACATCCTGATCGGGCTCACCCGCGCCACCACCCGAATCGGCAGTGCCCTGACCCTCGACGCGAGCGACACCCCGGCCGACGCCGGGCTCACCGCGCTCGTGGCGGCGCAAGAGTCGCTCGACCCGGGCATCGCCGAGCGCATCGGTGTCCGCGCCCCGAACGAGACGCACCGCCGCGCGCTCCTGTTCACCGCCGCGCGCATCGACGCCACCCGCCAGGGCACGACGCCGCTCGCGTACGACGGACCGGACGCCCTGCTCGCCGACCTCCGCACGATCCAGGCGTCGCTCGTCGCCGCCGGCGCGATCCGGCCGGCGAACGGCGAGCTGCAGAACCTCATCTGGCAGGTCGAGACCTTCGGGTTCCACCTGGCCGAGCTCGAGGTCCGGCAGCACTCGCAGGTGCACCGCACCGCCCTGGCGGAGATCCGGGCCGGCGGCGCGCTGAGCGAGACCACCGAAGAGGTCCTCGCGGTGTTCCGGACCATCGCCGACCTGCAGGACCGTTACGGGGTCCGTGCCGCCAGCCGGTACATCGTGTCGTTCACGCAGTCGGCGGCGGACCTGGCGAACGTGCACGAGCTCGCCGTCGCCGCACTCGGCTCGCCCGAGGCCGCGCCGGTGCTCGACGTCATCCCGCTCTTCGAGACCTTCGCCGACCTGCACGCCAGCGTCGACATCCTCGACGAGGCCGTCCGCACCGAGACGTTCCAGCGTCGTCTCGCCGCGACCGGCCGCCGGCTCGAGGTCATGCTCGGCTACTCGGACTCGTCGAAGGACGTCGGTCCGGTCTCCGCGAACCTGGCGCTCTACGACGCCCAGGCCCGCATCGCCGACTGGGCGCGGGACAACGAGGTCGAGCTCACCCTGTTCCACGGCCGCGGCGGTTCGCTCGGCCGCGGCGGCGGGCCGGCCAACGAGGCAGTCCTCGCGCAGCCGCCGGGATCGATCGACGGTCGCCTGAAGCTCACCGAGCAGGGCGAGGTCATCTTCGCGCAGTACGGCGACCAGGACATCGCGGCCCGTCACCTCGAGCAGATGGCCTCGGCCACCTTGTTCGCGTCGTCGCCGTCCAACGAGGCGCGCACGGCCGCTGCTGCCACCCGGTTCGCCGACCTCGCGCAGCAGCTGGACGACGTGTCGCGCGTCGCGTTCTACGAGCTTGTCAAGGCGGACGGGTTCGCTCCGTGGTTCGCACGGGTCACCCCGATGGAGGAGATCGGGCTGCTCCCGCTCGGCTCCCGCCCGGCCCGCCGCGGGCTGTCCGTCGAGTCACTCGAGGACCTCCGGGCGATCCCGTGGGTGTTCTCGTGGACGCAGGCGCGGATCAACCTGGCCGGCTGGTACGGGCTCGGCTCCGCGCTCGAGGCGGTCGGTGACGTCGACGTCCTGCGGGCCGCGTACGCCGAGTGGCCGCTGTTCGGCGCGATGATCAAGAACGTCGAGATGTCGCTCGCGAAGACCGATGAGCACATCGCCCGCCGGTACCTCGAGCTCGCCGACCGCGACGACCTCGCCGCCAAGGTGCTCGACGAGATGACGCGGACCCGTGACTGGGTGCTCCGGATCTCGGGCGGCAGCGACGTGCTCGAGGACCGTCCGGTCCTGGCCCGGGCCGTGCGCCTGCGCAGCCCCTACGTCGACGCGCTGTCGCACCTGCAGCTCCGCGCGCTCCGGTCCATCCGGACGACGGGCAGCACCGACCCGACCGACGCCGACCACCGTCTGCTCCTGCTCACCGTGAACGGGATCGCCGCCGGCCTGCAGAACACCGGCTGACGCCGGCCGAGGCGGACAGGAGGCCCGTGGCGGTGCCGCCACGGGCCTCCTGTCCGCCAGCGCGCACGCCGTACCCCCGTCGAATCGATTCGGGTGCGCGTAGCGTGTCGATCGTGACGACGGAGCGCACCCGGAAGCCCACCACGACCACCCTGCCGCCGATCGTGCCGCTGGCCCTGATCGTCGGGGTGTCGCCGTTCGCCACGGACATGTACATCCCGGCGCTCCCGCAGATCGCCCACGACCTCGGCACGACCCCCGGTGCCGTGCAGTTGTCGCTCACGGCGTTCCTCGTCGCCTTCGCGGTCGGGCAGTTGCTCGTCGGCCCCGTCAGCGACGGGGTCGGCCGGCGGCCGATGCTCGTCGTCGGCACGGCGGTGTTCGCGCTCGCCTCGGTCGGGTGCGCCCTCGCACCGGACGTCGTCACGCTCGTCCTCGCCCGCATCGCCCAGGGGCTCGGCGGAGCGGCCGGAGCGGTCGCCGGCCGGGCGATGGTGTCGGACGTGGCGAGCGGGACGCGGATGGCGAAGGTCTTCGGCACGCTCGCCGCGATCAACGCGATCGGCCCCGTCGTGGCACCCCTGGCCGGGGGCGCCGTGCTGACGTTCGGCACGTGGCGGATCATGTTCGTCGTGCTCGCGGTGCTCGGCGCGCTGTTCTTCGCGATGGTCGTACTGCGGTTCCGCGAGACCCTGCCGCCGGAGCGACGCGGGGGCGTGGGCTTCGCCGCGAACGGTCGACGCATCCGCGAACTGCTGGCGATCCCGCGGTTCCGGGCCTACGTGCTGAGCGGGGTGCTGTCCACCGTGGGGTTCTTCGCGTACATCGCGACCAGCTCGTTCGTGTTCCAGACCCAGTTCGGCTTCTCCGAGGGCATGTACACGCTGGTCTTCGCCACGAACGCGTCGATGATGATCGTCACCACCCTGGTGTTCGGCCGGGTCGTCGGCCGGTTCTCCGAGGACTCCCTGCTCACCGTCGGACTGCTCGTCGGCACCGCGGGCGCGGCGGCGGTCCTCGTCTCGGCGCTGCTCGACCTCGGACCGGTGCCGGTCTGGTGCGCGCTCGCGGTCGTCACGGGTGCGTGGGGCTTCGTGCTGCCCGCGGCGATGACCCGGACGCAGCACGTCGGGGCGGCGCACCCGGGGACGGCCGCGGCCCTGCAGGGCGGCCTGACGTTCGGGATCGGCGGCCTCGGGACACCGCTCGCCGGCGCGCTCGGCGGGACCGCACTGGCGATGGGCGGGGTCATGGCGGCACTCATGGCCGCGGCCGTCGTGGTGCAGGTCACCGCGACGCGTCGGGACCGCAGCGGGACCTGACACGGCGGAGCCGGTAGGTTGCTGGTTGCAAGGCGCACCGATCAGAGGAGACCACCCGGCATGGACATCGTCGTACACGAAGCGCAGCCCGACACCGCGGTACTCGAGTGCAGCGGGCGCCTCAACATGGTGTCCGCCCCCGCGTTCCGCGAGGCGGTCACGAAGGTCGTCGACAACGGACGTGCCCGCGTCGTGGTCGAGCTCTCCGGTGTCGAGTTCATGGACTCGTCCGGGCTCGGCGCGCTGGTCGGCAGCCTGAAGACCGCGCGGCAGGCGGGCGGCGACCTCCGCATCGCGGCGCCGTCCGAGCAGGTGCAGATGGTCCTGCAGCTCTCCAACATCGACAAGATCCTCCGCACGTACCCCGACGGGGACGCTGCGGTCACCGACTGGTGATGACCGCCTCGGCCGCCGAGCACACGCTCGCGTTGTCATGCCCGCCGGACGACGTGTCCGCCGTGCACGAGTTCCTGGCGGGTGTGTGGCAGCACGAACCCTCGGTCTCCGTCGAGGACCGGATGGCCCTCGAGCTCGCGATCGTCGAACTGACCTCGAACGTGATCGAGCACGGGACGCGCCCGGAGGGCGTCTCCTGTCGCCTGCGCCTCGAGATCGGAGCGGACCGCTTCGCGGCACTGCTCTCCGACGACGGCGTCGCCGCCACCGTGGACACCGAGTCGGCCGAGCTGCCCGACGGACTCGCCGAGAGCGGCCGCGGCCTCGCCCTGGTCCGGATGGTCGTGGACGACCTGCGGTACGAGCGGATCGCCGACGAGAACCGGTGGACGGTCCTGCGCGCCCGTCACTGACCTCCACCACCCGGCCCGTCGCTTCGTCCGTCTCGCGCACTCGGTGGGCCACAATCCGCAAGGTGCCGCCGGGGATTCCCGGGGTTCCTGGCCGCCGTGTCACGATTCGCGCGATGACAGCCGAACCGGATCCCAGGATCAGCTTCGAGACGTCGGGGGCCGATCTCGACGCTGCCGTGCACATGTACGAGGACGCCTACGCCAGTGTGGGCTTCACCGCGACCCGCACGGAGCGACCGTTCGCGTACCGTTTCCGCGTCGTCGGCGACGACGTGATGTCGTTCCGATCGACCCGGTTCGACGCGCGGATGCAGGGTGAGCTGGACGTCCGCGACGAGTACGTCGTCATGTGGACCACGGACGGCGGCGGGCGCGTCGACATCGGACGGCAAGAGGTCGCGTTCACGCCCGCCAGCCCGATGATGTTCCCGACCGGCCGGCCCTTCGCCTTCGACCTGCAGGACGTCCGGCAGAGCCTGGTGCAGTTCGACCGCACCGCCCTGGAGCGCGTCGCGGCCGAGGTCCACGGTGCGCAGCCGGGTCCGCTCGTCTTCGACCACACGGCGACGCCACGCACGGCCGAACTCCGGGGCTGGAACGCGCAGGTCCAGCGTGCCGCGGCGGTCGTGCTCGGTCGGGCGTCGGTCAGTTCGCTCGCCCTTGCAGAGGTAGCCCGGGACACCGCCCAGTCCCTGCTCCGGACCTTCCCGCACAAGCTGCTGGCCCCGGACGTCCCCCTGCCGCAGGGCGCCACGGGTCGCGTCCGGGAGGCCGTCGAGTACATGCACGCCTTCGCGCACACGCCGATCTCGACCACCGACGTCGCCGAGCACGTCGGACTGAGCGTCCGCGGTCTGCAGCAGGCGTTCCAGCGGCAGGTCGGCACCGCCCCGAACGCGATGCTCCGCGGGATCCGTCTCGACCGGGTGCGCGAGGAGCTCCGCCGTGCGTCGACGGGCGACCTGACCGTGGCGAGCGTGGCGATGCGGTGGGGCTTCGCACACCTCGGCCGGTTCTCGGCGGCGTACGCAGCGCGCTTCTCCGAGTACCCGCGCGACACCCTGCAGCGCTAGTCCCGTCCGGGGTTCGATACGCTGCCCGGGTGAGCAGACCTCGACCGTGGGTGATCGTGCCCGGGATCTGGAACTCCGACGCGGAGCACTGGCAGTCCGTCTGGCAGCGGGAGCGCGGTGACGACGCCGTCCGCATCGCACCGGCGTCCTGGGGTGAGCCGGACCCGGGGGACTGGCGAGACGCCATCTCCCGCGCGGTCGCGTCGTGCGCCGAACCGCCGGTGCTCGTGGCGCACAGCCTGGGCGTGCTCGCCGTCGCCGACTGGCTCGCCGCAGACGCGGCAGCCGCCGCAGCCGTCGCAAGCGCCGAGGGTCCCACCGTCGCCGGCGCCTTCCTCGTCGCGCCGCCGGACCCCGCGGCGCCGGGCTTCCCCGCCACCGCCTCCGGGTTCCCCGCGCCCCGCCCGATCCCGGCCGGCACCGCTGCGGCCCGCGTTCCGACCCGCATGGTGGTGAGCGACGACGACCCGTACTGCACCGCCGACCGTGCTCTGGCGTTCGCGGAGACGATGGGTGCCGCGGCGCTCCGGGTCGGCCCGCTCGGCCACGTCAACGTCGCCAGCGGCGTCGGCGCGTGGCCCGCAGGTCGGGAGCTCCTCGGCGCGTTCGAGCAGACGCTCTGACCCGACCCCCGGGGCGACGGGCGACACGCCGTTCACGTTCGGGGCGATATGGCAGGGATTGCTGCGACACACCGCGGATGTCCTGAGTTTCGGCGCGCGCGATATTTATCCTTCGGACATGGAGACCCAGTCCGGTGCACGCACCCCCCTCGTCGACCCGTTCGGTCGCGAGGTCGAGGAGTGGCTCCGCGACGCCCCGGCGACGCGCACGCCGTACGTGGCGGACCTCGTGGTCCCGCCCGTCACCGGCCCGGTGCAGCGCCCCGGCGCCGTGGCTGACGCCACCGCCGCCCAGACGCCGGACCCCAGCACCGCGCCGGACCCCAGCACCGCGCCGGACCCCAGCACCGCGCCTGACGTCAGCACCGTGCCCGCAGCCCCCGCGTTCCGCCGCGACCGCGCCCGGCACGCCGCCGTCTGCGCGCCGTCGTTCCCCGAACCGCCGGAGCGCCTCGCCCTGCGCATCGAGGACCTCGCGATCCAGGTCTCGTCGTCCACCGGTCGCAGCACCATCGAGCGGATCGTGCTGCTCGAGGACGAGGTCCGTCGCCGCGACGAGGACCTCGCCCGCCTCGCCGCCTGGGAGGCCACCGTCGACGGCGCGGACGACCCCGAGGTCACCGCAGCCCGCGCCTTCGCCCGGACCGTCTTCGCGGACCTGCTCGAGGACGCCGCCGCCGAGTCCGACCGTCGCGACCGTGCAGCCGCCCGCCGAGCCGCGACCGCTCCGGTCGCCGTCGTGACCGGCGTCGCCCCCGCTCCCGCGGTCGCCGTGCTCCGCCCCGCACCGACGGCAGCAGCCGCACCTGGAGCCGACGTCGTCACCGCGACCCCGGCCGGGGCGCTGGTCGCCCCGGAACGCGACGAGCCCGTGCGACCGGTGCTGGGCCTCCCGGCCGTGTCGCCGGTGTCCGCGAACACGCGACCCACCCCGCTCGTCCAGCCCGCCACCGGGCCGACGGTCATCGACCGTGCGGCGTTCGCGGCCGCCCTCACCGCCCATCAGGGCACGACCGCGAGCACGCCCGTCGTGCTGCCGGACGCGATCGCCGTGCCCGTCGTCGAGACGGCCGCCCCGGCGAGCGTCGACACCGAAACCGGCACCGACGAGCCGGCCCGGCCCGGCTGGTGGTCGCGACTCGTCGCCGGCCTGCTCCGTGCGCTCGGTCGCCGCTGACCGGGAGGCCCGGATCACCCCGCGCGGACCGGCTGCCGGTGCCGACGCGGTCGGCTCGGTAGACTGACCGGATGCCGACGCTCCGCGAACTCCAGGCCGTGATCGAAGACCTGTGGCCCGCCGCAGGAGCCGAGTCGTGGGACGCCGTCGGACTGGTCGCCGGGGATCCGGACGCCACCGTCGAGCACGTCCACCTGGCCGTCGACGCCGTCCCCGCGACCGCGCGTGAAGCGGTCGAGCTCGGTGCCGGGCTCCTGCTCACGCACCACCCGTTGCTGCTGCGCGGCGTCACGACGATCGCCGAGTCGACGTACAAGGGCAGCGTCCTCGCGACCCTCGTGCGCGGTGGCAGCGCCCTGATCGCGGCCCACACCAACGCCGACGTGGTCACCACCGGGACCTCGGCCGTGCTCGCCGACCGGATCGGCCTGACCGACCAGCGACCGCTCGACGCCGGCTCCGACCCCGCGACGGGCATCGGCCGCGTCGGGGTCCTCGCCGAGGGCACGACCCTCGGCGCCCTGGCACGGAAGCTCGTCGACCTGCTGCCGCCCACCGCGACCGGGGTCCGGGTGTCCGGCGACTTCGACCAGCCCGTCCGCACCGTGGCACTGTGCGCCGGTGCGGGGGACTCGCTGCTCGGCCACCCCGCCGTCCTCGCTGCCGACGTGTACATCACGAGCGACCTCCGCCACCACCCGGCGTCCGAGTTCCGCGAACAGGCGCTGCTCGGCGGCGGTCCCGCCCTCATCGACACCTCGCACTGGGCCACCGAGTGGCTCTGGCTCGACGTCGCGGCCGCGCAACTGCGCCAGGCAGCGGGCGTCCGCGTCACCGTGAGCGACCTCCGCACCGACCCGTGGGACTTCGCGGTCCTGCCGGCGGCCGAACCCACCACCCCCACTGAAGGAGTCTGACCATGAAGGCAGCACCCGAGGACCAGGTCATCCTCCTCGACGTCCAACGACTCGACAACGACGTCACCCGCATCGCGCACCGCATCACGTCGCTGCAGAAGGGCGACCAGCTCACCGGGCTCGGCACCAAGGCCGCCGGACTGCGCAGCGAACTCGTCGCCGCCACCGGCCTGGTCGAGGACGCCGAACGCGAGCTCGCTCGCCTGGAGTCCGACACCGCCACTGCGCAGGCCCGCGTCGAGCGCGACACCACGATGCTGCAGAACGTGTCGAACTCGAAGGACGCGACCGGTCTGCAGAACGAGCTCGAGTCGCTGCAGCGCCGCATCGGTGGCCTCGAGACCGCCGAGCTCGAGGTCATGGAGAACCTCGACGGCCTGCGCGCCCGGGTCGGCGACATCGAGGCGCAGCTCGCCGACGTCGAGGCCGCGCGCTCCGGCCTGGTCGCCGAGCGTGACGCCGAGATCGCGCGGCTGTCGTCCGACCGTGCCTCTGCCGAGCAGGCCAGGGCCGACGTCGCCGCGAAGGTGCCGGCCGAGCTGCTCGCGCTCTACGACCGGCAGCGTGCCCGCTACGGCTTCGGTGCGTCGCTGCTGCAGGGCGGGGTGTCGACGGCGTCGGGCGTCGCGCTGAACAACTCGGACCTGCAGGACATCCGCCGTGCCGCGCCGGACGACGTCGTGCTCTGCCCGGACAGCGACGCGATCCTGGTGCGCACGGCCGAGTCGGGGCTGTAGGCGCTCGCACGCTGACGACGGCAGGCGCGGTGCCAGCTGGCACCGCGCCTCCCGGCTCTCTGTTGCCGGGTCTCGATCCATGTTAGTTTGTCAGGACAAAGTCCCGAACTGCAGGAGGCACCATGCCGCTCGTCCGTATCGACCTCGCCACCGGCCGCACGCCGCAGGCGGTGCGCGCCATCGCCGACGCGATCCACACGGCCATCGTCGACGTCTACGGGATCCCGCTGCGCGATCGCTTCCAGATCGTCACGGAGCACCCGGCGGGTCAGATCATCGCCGAGGACGCGGGGCTCGGCTTCGAGCGCACCGACGGCGTGGTGATGATCCAGGTCTTCACGCAGCGTGGGCGCACCGACGAGGCGAAGACGACGCTGTACGCGGCCGTCCACGACGCTCTGGCGGCGATCGGTGTGGCGTCCGAGGACGTCTTCATCGGCTACGTCGAGAACGGCCCGCAGGACTGGTCGTTCGGGTTCGGGCGCGCACAGTACGTGACCGGCGAGCTCGGCGTGCCCGCGCCCGCCTGAGCGGGGGCGTCCTGCGCCCGCTCGCTCCGGCCCCGGCCCGAGGTTCCGAAATCTTGGCATCTCGAGGCGTCCGGCGCTCGTCCGTGGAACCTCGGCGTCACGCACACGGCAGTTCGTGGAACCTCGACGTCACGCGGACAGCACGAACTGCCTACTTGTCGACGAGGGTGACCTCGAACGAGTAGCGGTCGGGGCGGTAGCAGTGCACGCCGTACTCGACCGCGCGGCCCGAGGCGTCGTACGCCGTGCGGCTCATGGTGAGCACGGGGTCGCCGTCCTCGATCTCGAGCAGACCGGCCTCTTCGTCGGTCACCGCGCGGGCACCGATCCGCTGCTTCGCCACCCGCATCGTCACACCGCGGCCTCGGAGCAGCTGGTAGAGCCCGTGGTCCTGCAGGTCCTGGTCGGTGATCTCGAGGAACTCCGGCGGCAGGTAGTTCTCGAGGATCGCCATCGGGACGTCCTCGGCGAACCGCACGCGGCGGATGTGCGCCACGATCGTGCCGGGCTCGATGCTCAGGGCTGCGGCGACCTCGTCCGAGGCAGGGACGTCGTTGCGCTCGAGGAGCTTCGTCGCCGGTGCCTGTGATCCCTGGGCCAGGTCGTCGTACAGGCTCGTGAGCTCGACCTTGCGGGTCACCGGGCCGTGCACGACCTGTGTGCCGATGCCGCGGCGGCGGACGAGCAGGCCCTTGTCGACGAGGTCCTGGATCGCCCGGCGGATCGTCGGGCGGGACAGCCCGAGGCGCTCGCCGAGCGCGATCTCGTTCTCGAGACGGGCGCCGGGAGGCATCACGCCGGAGCGGATCGACTCCTCGATGCGCGAGGCCACCTGGAAGTAGAGGGGCATGGGACCCGACCGGTCCAGGTCCATGAACAGGTCGGACGGCAGCTGGCCTTCGTTGGTCATCGCGGTCCTTCGGGGAATTGCGGGTTCGGCAGCGATGCCGAGGGATTGTCGTGACAATACCACCGGGTGCCCTGCTCCCCGGTGTGCCACTCCCGTCAGTGCTCGACCGCAGCCTTCAGCTTGGCGAGGCCCTTCTCGAAGTCGCCGCCGAGGAACTTGTCCATGTTGACGAACACGCCCATCACGCGCGACATCAGGTTCTGCGGGCTCGTCATCGACCAGACGACCCGCGTGCCGTCGGTCGCTTCGTGCAACCGGAACGCCACCGCGCTCGACGACTTGAACGGTGCGGTGAACTGCAGGTCGACGTCGACCTCGGTGGCATCGACCCGGGTGATCGCCATCGATCCGGCACCGGCCTTGCGGTTGCCCTTCCAGCTGTAGGTCGAGCCGACCGCCCCCGGTTCACCGGTGTACGTCCGGTGCAGCGCGGGATCCTGCCCCTCCCACGGCGACCACTCGACCCAGCGGTGCAGGTCTGCCAGGTACGGCGTGATGTCCGTGGCGCGAGCCGTGATGACGGTCTCGCGTTCGATCGTGGTGGGCGCTGCCATGCGCTGAGCGTAGTGCCGCGGTCGAGGGCGCGACAGGGGCCTTCGGCTCGGCCGGCTCGGCCGACTCGGTGACCTCGGTCAGCTCAGTCGGCGAACACCATCGGGCGGTTCGACAGCCGTGGCTGCGGCGTCGAGGCCTTGGGCTTCTCGGCACGGGCCCGGACCGGGGCGATCGTCACCCGGGTCGCTGCCCCCAGGGCCTCGACCGTGTCGGTGCCGTGGTGGCCGGCAGCGTGGATGACGATCGCGGCGCACGCTTCGGCATCGGCGGCGGCGTCGTGGTGCTGGAAGCCCTCGAACCCGGCAGCCATCGCGGCGACCGGCAGTCGGTAGGAGTCGAGCGTGTAGGTCTTGCGGGCCACCGCGAGCGAGCACATCGAGTGGTGCTCGGCGAGGTCGATGCCGGTGGCCGAACAGCCGCCGGCGATGACGCCCATGTCGAACCGAGCGTTGTGCGCGACCAGGACGTCACCCTCGGCGAAGGCCACGAGGTCGGGGTACTGCTGCTCCCACGTCTTCGCCCGGACGACGTCCTCGGCGACGATCCCGTGGATCCGGGTGTTCCACTCGAGGAACGCGTCGTGTCCGAACGGCGGGCGGATGAACCACGACGCCCGGTCGACGACCCGGCCCGCGCGGACCTTGACGAGTCCGACGGAGCACGCACTGGCGGGCGAGCTGTTCGCGGTCTCGAAGTCGATCGCGGTGAAGTTCAACGGCACGGTTCCGATCGTCGCACGGGGCGCCGACATCGCCGGAAGCCGCCTCGGCGTTGCGGCCGGACGCTCAGCGGCGTCGTGCCGAGCGGGAACCGCTGCGCCGGCGTCGTGCCGTCGCTCGCCAGGTCGCCGTCCGACGGGCTCGTTCGCGCTTCCAGTACGGCGCGAGCAGGGTGCCCACCATCTCGAACGCCACCGCGACGCCGTCCAGTCGCCAGCGCAGCGGCAGGCGCTCGACGTGTTCGGTGAGCCCGGCGGTCAGATCGCCGGTGACGACTGGGAACCCTGCGTCCCGGGGGAGGGGTATCCCGAGGAACCGGTCTTCTTCGGCGTAGTCGATCGTGTCGTCCTCGGGGTCGTAGACGACCAGGACGTCCGCCTCGAGCTCGGCCATCGCGTCGTGCAGCTGCTCGAGCTCAGCGCGGGAGGCCTGCTCGAGTGCGGCGAGGGTCTCCGGGGCGAAGCGCTGCCGCAGCGCCGGTGCTCCCATGCCCACCGAGTGCACACCGCGCTCGTCGCGTTCGAACCACATCGACGTCCTCCTGTTCCGTCGCCCGGTCCGGACGACGGGGTCCACGCTGCCACGACCGGCTCGCGCCGGTTCTGACGGACGGACTGGAGGCCCGGGTCGGCTCCGGCGGGCCGCCGCCGGTAGGCTCTTCTTCCGTGGCTCTCACCATCGGAATCGTCGGTCTCCCGAACGTCGGCAAGTCGACCCTGTTCAACGCCCTGACCAAGAACCAGGTCCTCGCCGCGAACTACCCGTTCGCGACGATCGAGCCGAACGTCGGGGTGGTGAACCTGCCCGACTCGCGGCTCGACCGGCTCGCCGAGCTCTTCCACTCGGAGAAGACCGTGCCCGCGCCGGTGTCCTTCGTCGACATCGCCGGCATCGTCAAGGGTGCGAGCGAGGGTGAAGGGCTCGGCAACAAGTTCCTCGCCAACATCCGTGAGGCCGACGCCATCGCGCAGGTCGTCCGCGGCTTCACCGACGACGACGTCGTGCACGTCGCGAACAAGGTGTCCCCGAAGGACGACCTCGAGGTCATCAACACCGAGCTGATCCTCGCCGACATGGAGACGATCGACAAGGCGCTCCCGCGGTACGAGAAGACCGTGAAGCTCAAGCAGGCCGAGCCGATCGTGCTCGAGACCGCTCGCGAGGCCCGTGCCGCGCTCGAGCAGGGCACCCTGCTGTCCGCGACGAAGATCGACCTCGCGCCGATCGCCGAGCTCGGACTCCTGTCCGCCAAGCCCTTCATCTTCGTGTTCAACGTCGACGAGGCGATCCTGACCGACGACGCCCGCAAGGCTGAGCTAGCCGCGCTCGTCGCCCCGGCCCAGGCTGTCTTCCTCGACGCCCAGGTCGAGTCGGAGCTCATCGACCTCGACCCCGCCGACGCCGCCGAGCTGCTCGAGTCGACCGGCCAGACCGAGTCCGGCCTCGACCAGCTCGCACGCATCGGCTTCAACACCCTCGGGCTGCAGACCTACCTGACGGCCGGTCCGAAGGAAGCCCGTGCGTGGACGATCGGCAAGGGGTGGAAGGCGCCCCAGGCTGCCGGCGTCATCCACACCGACTTCGAGAAGGGCTTCATCAAGGCGGAGGTCATCTCGTTCGGCGACCTGGTCGAGACCGGCTCCATCGCCGAGGCCCGCGCTGCCGGCAAGGCCCGCATCGAGGGCAAGGACTACGTCATGCAGGACGGCGACGTGGTGGAGTTCCGCTTCAACAACTGACCCCGCCGTGGGTGCGCCAGGATGAGCGCATGACGAACCCACAGGCAGGTTGGTACGACGACGGTTCCGGCACCATGCGGTGGTGGGATGGTTCGGCGTGGACGGAGCAGGTGCAGCCGAAGGCACCTGGCGCGCCCGGTATCGGCGGAGTGATCGACCGTATCCAAGCGGAAGCCGCGGCGGGCGGACAGCCTCGTCCGGCGCAGAACGGCATGAGCTACGTCGTCCTGCAGGTGGTCCTGCGGGAGAAGTTCTTCGGGACGGGGTCCGGCAACCTCACCGAGCTGGAGAAGGCGATCAATGCGCAGGCTGCGCTCGGCTACCGGCTGCACACGATCACGACGGCCTCGTCGGGCAGTACTGGGTTCGGTGGCGGAGACCGACTGCAGGCGACCATGGTGTTCGAGCGGATCAACTGAGCACCCAGGACCGGCCGATGGCGCGCACGGTCAGAGCGGCACAGCTTCGTAGAGGACGTGTGCGAAGTGCTCGTCCTCCCCGACGTCATCGGTGAGGACGTCG
This sequence comes from Curtobacterium sp. VKM Ac-2884, assembly GCF_015350945.1. Lineage (NCBI taxonomy): Bacteria > Bacillati > Actinomycetota > Actinomycetes > Micrococcales > Microbacteriaceae > Curtobacterium > Curtobacterium sp. VKM Ac-2884. The sequence continues at coordinate 428,555 of NZ_JADKSA010000004.1, read as the reverse complement.
ACTTCGAAACCGGTGATGCGCTCGACCACGTGGGCGAATCCGCCGAGGTCGAACAGCGAGGCCACGGGCGTCAAGCTGACCAAGAGGTCGATGTCGCTGTGCTCGGTGTCGTGACCTCGAACCGCCGATCCGAAGACGCGGACGTTCTCGATGTGGAAGCGCTTCGCCTCGTCGAGGATCGTGTCCGCGAAGACCGCGAGCGGAATGCTCGGTCGGGTGCGAGCAGCAGTGAGGATGCGCTCGAGAGACTCCGGGCGGGGTCGGCTCCGTCCGCTCTCGTATTCGGAAAGCTCCGGAAACTCCACTCCCGCGACTTCGGCGAGGTCGGCCCGCGAGAACCCGATGTCCTCGCGCGCAGCACGGATGAGTTCCGCTGCGCGGTCGATTCGCGTCGTCGCTTCCACCACGATCATCGACTGTAGGTGGATCGCGTCGGCTTCGGGAGGGAGTCGAGGGGCTAGATTCAGACCGTCCGAGCGCCCGAGGAGGCCCCATGTCGTACGTCGTCGACTTCGTGAACGTGTCCACGGTGGGTCTGGAGTCCTCGCCGGTCGCCGACGCACTCGCCGGGCTCCGAGCCAACGAGGCGCGGTACTTCGCGAACAAGTACGACCACGTGTTCACCACGCACGCCGCAGCTGACGTGCCGGACCTGGTCGCATACGTGCGGCGGGTCCTCGAGGAGGAGCGCGGGCTGGTCATCGCGTCGCCACCGCTCGAAGCCACGGAAGCCCTGGTCGACGGCGTGCGCTGGACGTACGTGTTCTACGAGTCCGGTCTGGCGATCAACGTGCTCTACACGCTCGAACCGGGCGGCAAGCGTGCGGTCGGCTTCAAGCTCTCCGACGGCATGGAGGTGCCCGAGGAACTCGCCGACAAGTTCAAGTTCGCCCGGCAGAAGTCGAAGCTCGCCGGCACGATCCGCGGCTCGTTCTTCGTCGTGAAGGGCGAGTACTGACGTCGCGAAGCAGCCGTGCATGCAAAATGTTTGGTACGGCAGGCCACGCTGATCGACCCTGGTCACCACGAACCGGTGATGAAGGGCAGGGCATGGGCTATGACGGCGACTCTGGTGAAGACTGCGGTGATGCACGGCCTGTACGTCGGGTTCACGGGCGACAGCTCCCGAGCGCGGGCGATGCGGTTGCTGCTGAACGAGAAGCGGGCGTCAGCAGCACAGCGAGCGGCAGCCGAGGAGAGGCGGACGCGAGCGTCCTCAACATCGCTGCAACGGAGATGTTCAGTGGACCGGTAGCGTCCCCGCGTGTCCTTGCCGAGTACGAGCAGCTCGTTCCGGGAGCGGCCGAGCGGATGATCGGCTGCCACCTCCGCTCCGAAGCGGTCGCTGCTGACGCCGTCGAGCGTCTGAGCAGAGCGGAGGCAGTCGCCGTCCTGACGGGTGTCATCGGTGCGCAGGTGCTCACCGTCGGAGCGCTCATCGCGGGGGCGATCCTCATCTCGGCCGGTCACACCGTCGGAGCGCTCGCAGCGATCGTGCCCGGCGTGCTCGGTGCGGCATCGCAGGTCGTCGCTGCGGCCCGTCGAGGTGGATGACCGTCGCACGGCCGGTCGCAGGTACGACGAAGCGCCGCCGGGACAGCCCGGCGGCGCTTCGCGTTCGTCCTGGTGGAGCCTAGGCCGCGAGGGCCATGTCGCCTGCGTGCACGGACTGTGCCTGCAGCAGGGTTCGGCTGGCCTCGCCGGCCCAGGAGCGGCCCGGGACGGTCCAGCCGGCTTCGCCGACGGCGTCCAGACGGGTGCCGCGGGTGACGAAGGTCTGCAGGTCGTCGGCCGCGATGCGGACGAGGTACTCGCGCTGCGAGCGGTCGTCACGCACGGGGAACTCGGCGATGCGGTCAGGGGTGATCGTCGGGGCCGCGAGCGCGGTCCCGAACACGGTGATTCGTTCGTTGCTGGTCATGGTGCTGTACTTCCTGGTCATTCGGCGCCAGGGCGACTCGGTGTCGGCGGACGTCTCAGTCCGGCGCGACGCATCGAGTGCGGGGCGCGCACGTCGAGTTTCAACGTGCTGCTGATCCGTTCGGATCAAGCGGTGGTCTCGGTTGGAATGCGACTCGGGTGAGTCGGTCTCGAGACGTTGGTGTGCGCGAGTCAGATGGGTTCGCTGCAGTGCACCAACAAAGAACTATACGCACCCGAAGCGCAGAAGTCCAGCGCAGACCAGGAACACGGTTCAGGACGCCAGGAACGCGTCCCATCGCGCGCCACCTGCAGCCACGTTGCCGGAGCCGTCGAGCCGAGCAGCTGCCGAGGACGGCTTGCGCGAAGCCTGCGCGTGGATGAGCTCGTCGAACGCGCCGGAGAACCCGAGGCGGGGCAGTGCCGTGGCGACCGCGTGCAGGTCCTCCGTGGACCACCTGGAGAACCCGGCACCGGAGACGTCGAGCGAGGTGGCGACCTCGAGCAGGTGCCCCTCCACGTCGACCGCGGGGTCGACGGAGGTCCACATGTGCCGCTCGATGACCTCACCGACGCGTCGAGCGCGGGCTGCGTCCCACCCGGCGCCGAGGGCGAAGACGGAGCCCATGGCGCCGCCGGCGTCTTCGAACGGCACGGCGTGGGCGTCGAACGACGGTGTCACGCCGAGGTCGTGCAGCATTGTGGCGACGAAGAGCAGTTCACGGTCCGGCTCGAGGTCGACGGTCGGTGCGAGCAGGACGGCCCACGCCCACGAGCGCAGGCAGTGGTTCACCAGCGCGGGGGACGACCAGGTGCGGACGACGTCCAACGCCCGTGCGGCGACGGGGGAGGGCGGGGTGAGCAGGGCTTCGACGTCGAGCGGCATGGCACGACAGTAGCGGTGCGGCGGAGCCGTAACGGCGCGGAAACGTGCCGGGCCCGAGCCGGAAACAGCGCACCGTTAGCTTTCGGATCACTGAGTACCCGCTCAGCACCCGACCTCCTCCCGAAGGACCTGCACCCATGCAGCACCGCCTCCGGCTGCGCCCTCGCGCGACGATCGTGTCCTCGACACTCGTCGCCGCCGGGGCGATCGGCCTCGCCGCCCTGACCGCCTCGCCGGCCCAGGCAGCACCGACCGCGACGACCGCGACCATCGACGCCCCCACCACCGCGACCGTCGGCACCGCGTTCGACGTGGACCTGACGATCCCGGCGACGACCGACGTCTACGCCTACGAGATCACCCTCGACACCGATGCGGACTCCGTGTCGTACGTGGAGGACAGCGTCACCGGTCCCGACGGCGGCTTCGACAGCGTCGAGCAGGACGGCGACGCCCTGACGATCGTGCACACCCGCCTCGGGACGTCCCCGGCACTCAGCGGCGACCTCGCTGCCTCGATCGGCCTGACGCCGACCGCGCCGGGCAGCGTCGACCTGGCGGTCACGAGCATCACGCTCGTCGGCTCCGACGGCACCTCGACGACCCTGACCGACCCGGCGAGCACCACGATCTCGATCGCTGCAGCGGCGACGGCCACGCCGACGCCCACCCCGACGGGCACGCCCACCCCGGGCGCCACCGCCACGGCCGACCCGGGCACCGGCGCGGGCGACCCCGACCCGACGACCACCGCCGGCCCGACCAGCGGCGCCACCGCCGTGGGCGCAGCCGGTGGCGACCGTCCGACCGGCGGAGAACTCGCCTGGACCGGCGTCGACGTCGCGCCGTGGATCGCCGCGTCGCTGGCCCTCCTCGCCGCCGGCGGGACCCTGATCACCCTGCGTGCGCGCCGCGCCCGCCGCGAGCGCACCGGAGCAGCCGAATGACCGCCACCAGCCGGAAGCGCACGGCCGTCGCCGGCGCCTCGCTCATCGCCCTCGTCGGCACCGTCCTCGCCGCGACCCCCGCGATCACCGCCGCAGCAGCACCGGCAGCCGTGGACGCCAGCCCAGCAGCGATGCTCGCGCCGTACTACACGGACCTCGACCTGACCGGCGACGACCAGGTCACGAAGGCCGACCTCGCGGTGCTCACCGAGCACCTCGGTGCGACAAGCGCCAGCGGTGACTGGGCGACGGTCAGCGCCGCGGACTCCGACGCCGATGGCACGATCACCGTCGCGGACGTCGCGGCTCTGTCCCAGCGGATGATCTACGACGACGGTCCGTTCACGCTCGTCGAGGCGTCCACCATCGACATGCAGGCCGCGATGAACGCCGGGGTCACCACCTCGGTCGCCATCACGCAGGACTACCTCGACCGCATCGCCGCGTACGACCGCACGAAGGTCGACTCCGCGTCGACCGGCCGCGCGCTCAACTCGATCGTCACGACGAACGCCGAGGCCCTCGCTGCAGCGAAGACGGCGGACACCGAGCGTGCCGAGCACGGCATGACGAGCATGCTGCTCGGCGTGCCGATCGCGGTGAAGGACAACTACGACACCAAGGACATGCCGACCACGGGCGGCTGCGGCTGCTGGGACGACAACCAGACCGACACCGACGCCACGATGGTCGCCGGACTGCGCGGCGCCGGTGCGGTGATCCTCGCCAAGGCCAGCCTCGACGAGTTCGCCTACGGCTTCGTCTCGGAGTTCTCGTCGAACCAGCCCGCCGGTTCGTCCCTTCTGGTCGCCAGCCCGTACAACACGGCGCAGACCGCCGGTGGCTCCAGCGGTGGTACCGGTGCGGCGATCGCGGCGAACCTCGCCGGCATCGGGTTCGGTACCGACACCGGGGGCTCGATCCGCATCCCGTCGACGTACAACCAGCTCGTCGGCATCCGCCCGACGGTCGGTCTGGCCAGCCGCGACGGCATCATCCCGCTCGCACTGTCGCAGGACACCGGCGGGCCCATCGCCCGCTCGGTGACCGACGCGGCCGTCGCGCTCGACGCCGTCACCGGCGTGGACGCGGCCGACCCCGTCACGAGCGCCCAGTCCGGCAAGGTGCCGACCTCGTACACGTCCTCGCTCGACGCCGACTCGCTCGACGGCGCCCGCATCGGCTACGTCACGTCGATGGTCGGCACGAACGCCACGGCCAAGCGACTGTTCGACGCGTCCGTCGCGAAGCTCGAGGCCGCTGGCGCGACCGTCGTCCCGATCACCGCGACGACGGCGTTCAACCGGGTCCTGTCCGAGGGCAGCGGCAGCACCAACGAGTTCAAGCACGACCTGGACGAGTACGTCGCGAAGCACCTCGACCCCGACGTGACCGCCCGGTCGCTGCAGGGCATCCTGGCCTCGGGCGAGTACGTGCCGAGCCGCAAGTCGACCTACGAGTCCCGCGACCTGATCACCGACGCGCAGTACCAGGCGTGGGCCGGGCCGACGGGGTCGCACACGACGCAGCTCGCCACCGGCAAGCTGCTCGTCACCCAGATGCTCGACGACCAGGACCTCGACTCGCTCATCTACCCGTCGGGCACGCCCTACGGCACGCAGTCGACGAACATGCGTCTGAGCCCGAACACCGGCATGCCGGCGATCACCGTCCCGATGGGGCAGGCGACCGCGGCCGACGGCACGATCACCGGCGCCGGCGTGAACCTTGAGTTCCTCGGCCGCTCGTTCGACGAGAGCACGCTGATCGGCCTCGGCTACGCCTTCGAGCAGGAGACGAAGGCGCGCACCACGCCCGCGCTGTACCCGGCGCTCGGCTGAGCTGAGCGGGTCGCGATCGCGACCACATGCAGACGGGAGGCCCGGTGCCAGCTGGCACGGGGCCTCCCGTCCGTCTGCTCCGTCAGTTCAGGGTCGGGGTGTCCTCCGGCACGACGCCGTCGGCGTACAGGTCGGTCGCCAGGTCGCGGAGCGCCCGCAGCGCGACGCGCTGCGTGAGCGGACCGTACGAGATGCGGGCGACGCCGAGGGCCTCGTACTCGGCGGCGGGCAGGGCTCCCGGCAGACCGATGACCGACAGCTTGCCGCGGCCGAGGCCCGCGACGAGCTGCTCCACGACGTCGCGCTGGATCGCGCCGGGCACGAAGACGAGCGCGGCGCCGTTGTCGAGGAACGCCTTGCCGCGTGCGATGGCGTCCGCGATGCTCTCGTCGATCGGACGGTCGCCGCCGCGGGCGATCGCGTCGGTGCGGGCGTTCAGCTGGAAGTCGACGCCCTCGGCCTGGGCAGCGGCCGTGATCGCGGCGACCCGGGCGACGGCCTCGTCGAAGGGACGCAGGCGGTCCTCGACGTTGGCGCCGACGATGCCGGAGCCGATCGCGCGGCGAATGGTCTCAGCCGGGTCCTCGTAGCCGTCGTCGAGGTCTGCGGTGACCGGCAGGTCGGTCGCGGCGGCCACGATCGCGGCACCCGACAGCGCGAGGTCGAGGGGCATCCCGCCGTCCTCGTACCCGTACGACGCGGCGATCGAGTGCCCGGCGGTGGCGATCGCCTTCGTGCCGGGCAGGTCGCTGACGACCTTCGCGGTGATCGCGTCCCACACGTTCACGACGCGGAGGATCTCCGGGGCTTCGTGCAGCTGCTTGAGGGTGGTGGCCTTGTCGGCGGTGCTCGTGCTCATGGGACCGACAGTAGGCGGGGCGACGCCCCGCGTCCCAGGGTGCGCGGAAGACGACGCTGGATGACAGGCGGGCTCGCGCCGGGCCTCCCGGTCGGTGCATGCTGGGACGCATGGCGAGCGACGAGCAGGACCCGGTCGGCACGCTCCGCGGGGTCCGTACGAGCATCAAGTGGACGCGGTACGCGCCCGACGTGCTGCCCCTGTTCGTCGCCGAGATGGACCACGACGTTGCGCCGGAGATCCGGCAGGCCCTGATCGAGCGCGTGTCGCAGTCGGACCTCGGCTACCTCGACGGACCCGGGCCACTCGCGCCCGCGTTCGCGCAGTTCGCGCTCGACCGCTGGGGCTGGGAGATCGATCCGTCCCGCATCCACCTGGCCACCGACGTCAGCGTGGGGATCGTCGAGTCGCTACGGCTCGCGCTGCCCGACGGCGGTCGCGTCGCGATCACGCCGCCGGTGTACCCGCCGTTCTTCGAGCTCGTCGACGAGGCCCGATGTCAGGTGGAAGAGGTCCCGCTGCTCGAGCAGTGGGGGCAGTACCGACTCGACCTCGAGGGACTCGAGCGGGCGTTCGCGAGCGGGGTCGGCGTCTTCCTGCTCTGCAACCCGCACAACCCCGTCGGCCTCGTGCACGACCGCGCCGACCTGCTCGCGATCGCCGAACTCGCGGCGAAGTACGACGTGCTCGTCATCAGCGACGAGATCCACGCACCGTTGACCCACCCGGGCGTGCAGTTCACCCCGTTCGCGGCCGTCGCCGAGTCCGTCGGAGCCCGCAGCGTCTGCGTGACGTCGGCGAGCAAGGGATGGAACCTCGCAGGCGTGAAGTGCTCGATCATCGTCGCCGGTGACGACCGCACCGCCGCACTCCTCGACACGCTGTGGGAAGAGGTCGCCTGCCGCACGAGCATCCTCGGGCTGCACGCGAACCTCGCCGCGTTCACCGTCGGGACCACCTGGCTCGACGACGTGGTGTCCCGGATCGTGGCCAACGACCGGCTGCTCGCGAAGCTCCTCGCCGAGCACCTGCCCGGCGTCGTCTACACGCGGCCGCGCGCCGGGTACCTGGCGTGGCTCGACTTCCGGGGGATCGGGCTCGGCGACGACCCGGCCGTTCCACTGCGCGAGAACGCCTACGTCGCGCTGAACTCCGGGCTCGGGTTCGGGAGCGAGGGGCGCGGGTTCGTCCGCCTCAACCTGGCGTGCTCACCGGAGACGCTGCGCGAGGCCGTGTTCCGCATCGCCTCGGCGTACCCGTCGAGTGCGCAGGAGGGGCTGGTCTGGCACGTCGCGTGAGCGCGTGACGGTGATGCGTCCAGGAGGCACGGGTCGGCTCAGGTGGGTCGGCGCGCCTCGATCAGGTGGCGCGTCGAGTGCGCCACGAACGGTCCGTCCCGCTGGATCAGGTCGTGCAGGTCGAGCAGGCGGTCGCGGTACCGCTCGACGGTGAAGTCGGGCACCCACCAGATCACCTTCCGGAGCAGGTAGACGACCGCGGCGACGTCGTGGATCTCGATCCGGGTCCGCGCCGTCCGCAGCTCGACGACCTCGAGTCCGGCGGCGCGTGCTGCGTCGGCCTCGTCGTCGTGGTGCCGTCCGCGCCGCTCGACGGGCTTCGGGCCGAGGAAGAACTCGATCAGCTCAAAGACGCTCGCCGGGCCGACGTGCTGGGCGAAGTACGTGCCGCCGGGAGCAAGGACCCGGGTGATCTCGTCCCAGTGGATCGCAGCGGGGTGCCGGCTCGTCACGAGGTCGAAGGCGCCGTCGGCGAAGGGCAGCGGCGGCTCGTCCAGGTCGGCGACGACGACCACGCCGCGCGGGTGCAGGTGCCGTGTGGCGGTGGCGACGTTCGGCGCCCAGGACTCCGTCGCGACCGCGGTGGCCGGGAACGCCGGCGCCTCGGCGAGGACCTCACCACCGCCGGTCTGCACGTCGAGGCTCGCGGTGCCGGAGACCCCGGCGAGGCGACCGAGTCGCTCGCCGAGGAGCTTCGCGTAGCCCCACGGCGGGCGTTCCTCGGTGGCGCGGCCGTCGAGCCACGAGAAGTCCCAGCCGGTGACGTCGGCGGCTTCGCCGATCGCGATCAGGTCGTCGAACGTGGTGGTGCTCATGCCGTCCATCTTGGCTTCGAGACGGAGCAGGAACGAACACCGGTGATCCCCGACGTGAGTCCGAGGTGGGCTGGATATATCGCCATCTGCAACTTGACCGATCGGATTTCGGTGCGGAAGACTCGTCCGGAGACTTGAAGGCACGATCCTGAGTGGCTGTGACCTTGCAGCGTCCGGATGCCGAGCGGCAGGAGAAGAGTTCTGATGACCACGGAGTCTGCGGCTGATTGGCGGCCGATCTTCGCTGCTCTTGCCAATGACGACATGCGACGCGTGTACTCGGAGGTCGTGCTCGAGCGTGCGCCGATCGTGGACCCGACGGTTCAGCAGTCGGCACGGACTCGACGAGCGGTGGAAGCGCTGCGCCGCGTCGGGCTCATCGAAGAGGAAGACGGCGTGCTGGTCGCGCGCAGCGATCCTTTCTCCAGCGCGCTGCGCGCCCGAGCTCACGACAAACCGGATGGCATCGGCCGGTTCGTGCGTGATGGGCGGATCGTGCAGTACCCGGCACGCCCGTCAGATCGGATGGAGCTCCTGCGGTGGGTGGCCGACCAGGCGCTGGAAGAGGGAGAGACGCTCAGTGAGCAAGCGGTCAACGCGCGGCTCAGCGCGTTCCATGACGACTCTGCGGCACTCCGCCGGTACCTGGTCGACGCCGGGCTCGTCGATCGAGATCGTGCCGGAAGTGCGTACAAGCGCATGCCCAAGGTGTGCGCCAAGGAAGAGGCGACGGTGAGCCGTCACGTCGTCCGTGCTGAACGCTCCGCGAAGTACTGGGTCATCTCGATCGACGGCGTCGTCCGGACACAGGCGAAGCGTGAGCGCGAGATCGAGGTCATGGCCCGAGACTGGCTCGCGTTGATGAACGAGCGCGAGCCTGAGTCGTTCGAGCTTGAGATCGATGTGACGCACGCGCGTGCTGCAGGAGGTCGCTGCTCGCGCTGAGGTCGCCTCGTAGCCTCGTGAGCGCCCGGGTCAGTCGATGTACTGGTTGCGCCCGACGACGCGGATCTGCAGGTCGTCGGTGCGGTCCATCGCCAGGATCTCGCGGGCGACGAAGCCGACGGCCGGCCAGCGGTCGACCTCGGTGACCATGAAGCCGTCGATGAACACCTGCCACGCGCCGCGCTCACGGACCGCCTGCACCTCGTACGTCGCCATGTCGCGAGCGTACCGAAACGGCTCTGCCCTCAGCGCAGTTCGAGCGTCATGTGCACGTCGGCGCGGACGTACGGGCTCGGCATGAGCTCGTCGTCGCGCAGGTGCCGGAAGCCGAACGCCTCGTACAGGTGCACGGCGCTGGCCAGCTGCGCGTTGCTCTCGAGGTCGACCCGCTGCGCACCGAGCTCCCGGGCGCGGTCGAGTGCAGTGGCGATGAGCTTCCGACCGGTGCCGTGCCCCTGGTGCCCCGGAGCGACGGCCATCTTCACGAGCTCGAACACCCCCGGCGTCGTCGGGACGATGCCGATGCACCCGATCACCTGGTCGTCGAGTCGTGCGACGAACACGGCGCCGCCGGGCTCGACGACGTGACCGACGGGGTCGCCGAGGAACTTGCGGTCCTCGTCCTCGAGCGCGAAGAACTGCGTGATCCAGGCCTCGTTGAGGACGCGGAACGCCTCGGCATCGGCGGGGGTGGCGAGGTCGGCGATGGTGACGGTGGAGATCGCTTCGGGCATGCGTCCATCCTCCGATCCCGATGAGGTCGCGTCCAATACTCGTTCGCTTCGATCGATAGGCTGCGTGCATGGATCGGGATCCGGACGTCGACCTCCGTCAGCTTCGCGCGTTCCTGGCAGTGGCGGACGAACTGCACTTCGGGCGCGCTGCAGAGCGCCTCCGCATCGCACAGCCCGCGCTGTCCCAGCAGATCCGCCGCACGGAACGCGAACTCGGCGTCGACCTGTTCGTCCGGACGAGCCGCAGCGTCGCCCTCACCGCCGCCGGCCAGGCGCTGCAGGGGCGTGCGCGGTCGCTGCTCGGGCAGGTGCGCCGTGACCTCGACGAGACGGTCCGGGTGGGGCGGGGTGAGGCCGGCCGGCTCGACGTCGGGTTCGTCGTCTCCGCGCTGCCCCTCGGGCCGATCGAGCGCGTGCAGGCGTTCCGTGCGCGGTACCCGCTGGTCCGTGTGGACCTGACCGAGGGCTACTCGTCGACGCTCCTCGCCCGGATCGTGCGGGGCGAGCTGGACCTGGCCGTCGTGCGCGACCCGGACCCGGACCCCGCTGTGCGGCTGCTGCCGTTCCGGACCGAGGCGTTCGTCGCGGCGGTCCCGCGCGGACACCGGCTCGCGGGCCGTGCGGCCATCCGCGGCACCGAGCTCGTGGACGAGCCGTTCGTGTTCTTCCCGGCCGTGGCCGGTTCGCTCGCGACCGAGCGGAACCTCGCCCCGGTCACCGCCGGTGGCCGACGGCCCGTGGTCGTGCAGGAGGCCACGACCTGGGCCACCGTCCTGCACCTGGTGGGTGCGGGACTCGGCGTGACCGTCGCTCCGGAGAGTGCCGCGCTCGCCGCACCGGACACCGTCGTGCTGCTGCCGCTGACCGACAGCGATCACCGCAGCGAGCTGTCGTGGGCGATGCGCGCCGACGACGACCGCGAGATCCTGCGGAACTTCGTCGAAGCCGACTGAGCGACGTCCGGCAGGAAGCGCTCCGCTCAGCCGAGCGCGAGGACCGGCGCCCGGTGGTCGCCGAGCTCGTCGACGTGCCACGGCCGTGCACCCCGCAGGGTCAGCCCGAGCTGCACGAGCACGAACCCGACGTGGGGTTCGACGTCCGGGTCCCACGGCCCCTCGACCCCGAGGCCGAACGCACCGAGTTCGTCGTCGGCCTCGTCGCGCAGGGTGAGGCGCCAGCGGCCGTCGCCGAGTTCCTCGACCACGGCCCAGCGGGCGGTGCCGAAGCGGCTCACGCCGACTTCATGATGTCCGCGGTGAAGTTCTGGACGCGCTGCAGCAGCGAGGCACCGCGCATCGCGATCGTCGCCGGCGGGTTGAGGTGCGGAGGAGCGGTGCGGATGAGCATCGAGCACCCGAGGTCCTCGCAGATGTAGGTGCCGATCGTGTTGCCGTTGCGCCCGGCCTCGCCCGCACGGGGAGCCGAGAACAGCCGCACCTGCGTCGCCGGCTGCGGGGAGTGGCAGAACGAGCACATCGCGGCGATGCCGGCGCGCAGGGACCCGCCCGCGGACCGGACGATGATGCCCACGGGGCGGTCGTCGATCCAGGACACGATGTACCCGCGGCGGGCGGCCTGCGGGTCGCGCCAGCCCAGGAACTCGCGCTCGTCCCAGAGCATCTCGTGCAGGCCGGGGATCGGCAGCTGCTCGAGCTCGTCGGGGGTGGCGTTGACGAACGAGGATCGGATGTCGGCTTCGGTCAGTGGCTTCACGGTCCGATCACCATATGCCTCGCCTCCGACACGCGCCCGCTCAGGACAGACGGGAGGCCCGGATCGCCCCGAGCGCGCTGCTCTCGTCCGCCACCAGGACGGCCCGGCGCAGGGCGTCGCGTCCGACACGTCGGGCCGCGGCGTCGTCAGCGGCGAACTCCACGAGGACGCGGGTCGAGCGCGCCATGGCGCGCGCACCGGGCACCCACGGGACCGCACGCTCGATCGATTCGGCGACCGCGACCGCAGCCGCGTGGTGCTGGGTCAGGTGGGCGCGCTCGTGGGCGACCACGGCCTCCAGTTCGTCCGTCCGCAACCGGTCCGCCAAGCCGGTGCTGACCAGCACCCCGCCGCTCCGCCCGGGCACCGCGCAGGCCAGGGCGTGGTCCGCGTCCACGACGGCCACCGGGGTGCCGTCGATCTCGCGGTGCGGCGCGACGCCGGAGCGCATGGCCTGACGGACGGCCTCGTGCTCGGGCCCGGGCCGGACGCGCACGGCGACGACGAACGCGATGACCGCGAGCAGTGCGACGCCGACGTTGAAGCCGTGCGTGGGGGAGCCGTCACCGCCGAGGAGCTCGGTGAGCGGGCGGTCGGCGAGCACGACGAGCGCGATGCCGGCGACGAACCCGACGACGCCGAGCAGCACCGCGAGCGACCAGCACACCAGGGCGGTGCGCGGCCGGTCGATGGTCCAGGCGGACCGGGTCAGCACCCTCGGGGCGAACACGACCACCAGCAGGGCGAGGACGATGAGCGCGATGCCGGCGACGACCACGGAGCGGCCCCGGTCAGGAACGTGCGCGGGCGTCGAGGGCGCGGCGCAGGGCCTCGAGGTCGTCGGAGGCGAGCGAGCCGGTGAACTGCAGCAACGCTGCTTCACGGTCGGCCGAGGCGGCGAGCGCACTCGACATGAGGGACGCGGTCTGTTCGTCGCGACTGTGCACGGCACGGAAGCTCAGCGGGGCGTCGTCGTGCTCCTGCCGCTCCACCTGCCCCTTGCGGCCGAGCCGGTCGAGGACGGTGAGCACCGTGGTCAGCGCCGGTCGGGGCTCCGGGAAGGCATCGAGCACCTGTCGTGCGGTGAGGCCGTCGGTCACGGAGCGGAGCGCGTCGAGCACCGCTTGCTCGAGCTGCCCCCTGGGGCGTGATCGCTGTCCGGCCATCCCCGCATTCTACGAGATGTCGAAGGCCGGCACGCGACACACGTTCGTAACGCGGTCTCGGTATGCTCGGCGCGGACAACTGAACACACCGGCCGCTCATCCGTCGCGGGAGACGCCGTGCAGTGCCCACGGGCACATCGTGCCCTCGGGCGCGCGCACGGCACCGAAGGAGCAATCCCCCCGTCAATCTCTCAGGTCCCACACCGCAGCGGACAGGCCACTCTGAAAAGCAGACGCTCAGTCGTCTCGCCCACGGTGAAAGCCGCCGGACCTCACGGGCCGCGGTGAAACTCTCAGGCCCATGACAGAGGGGGAGTTCCACCCGGCGATCGTCGCCGGGCCCTGCTGATGCCAGGAGAACTCCGCCATGAGTCCGACGCCACTGCGTTCGTCCCCGCTCGAACCCGCGCACGAAGCCGCCGGTGCGACCTTCACCGACTTCGCCGGGTACCGCATGCCCGTGCGCTACTCGTCCGACCTCGCCGAGCACCACGCGGTGCGCCAGTCGGCCGGGGTCTTCGACCTGTCGCACATGGCCGAGATCGGCGTCACCGGTCCGGACGCCGTCGCGTTCCTCGACCACGCGCTCGCCGGGTCGTTCGGTGCGATGCCACTCGGCCGCGCGAAGTACTCCCTGCTGCTCGCCGAGGACGGCGGGATCCTCGACGACCTCGTCGTGTACCGCACCGACGACGACGTGTTCCTCGTCGTCGCGAACGCCTCGAACCGCGAGGTCGCCGTCGCCGCGCTGTCCGCGCGCACCGACGGCTTCGACGTCGCGGTGTCGGACGACTCGGACAGCACCGCACTCGTCGCGATCCAGGGCCCCGCGGCCGCCGGCACGCTCGACGCCCTCGTCGTCGCCGACCGCCTGCAGCCGGAGAGTCCGCTCGACGACCTCGGCTACTACCGCGCCCTGCACGCCGTGTTCGACGGCTCCGAGGTGCTCGTCGCCCGCACCGGGTACACCGGCGAGGACGGCTTCGAGCTGTACAGCGCACCCGAGGTCGCCCCGGCGATCTGGGACGCGCTGCTCGAGGCCGGCGCCGACCGCGGTGTCGTCCCCGCCGGACTCGCAGCGCGCGACACCCTGCGGCTCGAGGCCGGCATGCCCCTGTACGGACACGAGCTCGGCACCGACGTGCGCCCCGCCCAGGCAGGCCTCGGCCGCGTGGTCGCGAAGACCGGTGACTTCGTCGGCGCTGCCGGGGTCGCGCCGTCGAACGACGCCCGCGTGCTCGTCGGGCTCGTCACCGAGGGCCGCCGCGCCCCGCGTGCCGGCTACGACGTGGTGCACGACGGCACGGTCGTCGGCACCGTCACCTCGGGTGCCCTCTCGCCGACGCTCGGCCACCCGGTCGCGATGGCCTTCGTGGACCCGGCGCTCGCCACCGAGGGACAAGTCCTGCACATCGACGTCCGCGGAACGGCCATCCCCAGCACCGTCACCGCGTTCCCCTTCTACCGCCGTCCTCAGAAAGGCTGATCCCGTGAGCGACCAGACCGCACTCCAGTACACCGCCGACCACGAGTGGCTCCTCGTCGAGGGCGACACCGTCACCGTCGGCATCACCGACCACGCCGCCGAGCAGCTCGGTGACGTCGTCTACGTCGAGCTCCCCGCAGTCGGCACCGCCACCACCGCGGGCGAGCAGATCGGCGAGATCGAGTCCACCAAGAGCGTCGGTGAGCTCTTCGCGCCGATCGAGGGCGAGGTCGTCGCGGTCAACGACGCCGTGGTCGACGCCCCCGACACGGTCAACCAGGACCCGTTCGGCACCGGCTGGCTCGTCAAGATCAAGGTCGACGGCACCTCGTTCCCCGAGGACCTGATGGACCACGACGCGTACCGGGCGTCCATCGCATGACCGGCCCCGACGACCAGCAGGAGTTCCAGAACCTGCAGACCTCGTTCGCCGACCGCCACATCGGCACCACCCCGGCCGACCAGCAGACGATGCTCGACACCGTGGGCCGGCCGTCGCTCGACGCCCTGGTCCGCGCCGCGATCCCGGAGTCGATCCACGCAGCACCCGTCACCGACTCGGTGATCCCCGCCGCCGTCGGCGAGACCGAGGCGCTCGCCGAACTCCGCGCCAAGGCCGGGCGCAACACCGTCCGCAGCGCCATGATCGGGCTCGGGTACCACGGCACCCACACCCCCGCCGTCATCCAGCGGAACGTGCTCGAGAACCCGAGCTGGTACACGGCCTACACGCCGTACCAGCCGGAGATCTCCCAGGGCCGGCTCGAGGCGCTCATCAACTTCCAGACGATGGTCTCCGACCTGACGGGCATGGCCACCGCCGGCGCCTCGATGCTCGACGAGGGCACCGCCGTGGTCGAGGGCATGCTCCTCGCCCGCCGCGCCTCCAAGGTGAAGGGCGACGCGTTCCTGGTCGACGACGACCTGCTGCCGCAGACCCGCGCGCTGCTCGACCACCGCGCCGACGCCGTCGGCATCACGCTGCGTGCGTTCGACCCCGTCACCGGGCCGACCGACGAGCAGCTCGACGGCGTCTTCGGCGTGATCGTGCAGTACCCCGGTGCCTCCGGCCGGATCGTCGACCCGTCGTCGATCATCGAGCGCGTCCACGCCGGTGGCGGCATCGCCGTCGTCGCGGCCGACCTGCTCGCCATGACCCTGCTCGCCAGCCCCGGTGACCTGGGTGCCGACGTCGCCGTGGGGACGAGCCAGCGCTTCGGCGTCCCGCTCGGCTTCGGCGGCCCGCACGCCGGCTACCTCGCCGTGCGCGCCGGGCTCGAACGCCAGCTGCCCGGTCGCCTGGTCGGGGTGTCCTTCGACGCCGACGGGGCGATGGCCTACCGCCTCAGCCTGCAGACCCGCGAGCAGCACATCCGCCGCGAGAAGGCGACGAGCAACATCTGCACCGCGCAGGTCCTGCTCGCCGTGATGGCCTCGATGTACGCCGTCTACCACGGGCCCGAGGGGCTGCGCTTCATCGCGAACCGGGTCGCCCGGACGACGTCGGCGCTCGCCGCGGTCGCCCGCGACGCCGGGCTCGAGGTCGTGCACGACGCGTTCTTCGACACGCTCACCCTGCGGGCCACCGGTCGCGCCGGGGCGGTCGTCGCCGCAGCGCAGGACGCCGACTTCCTGCTGCACCAGGTGGACGAAGACGTGTTCCAGCTCTCCGTCGACGAGACGACCACGCCCGACGACGTCACCCGACTGGCGGGCGTGTTCGGGGCCGTGGACGTGACCGTCCCCGCGACCGAGGCGGCCGTGCGGGACGCGGCCACGGGCCTCCCGGCCGGTCTGCTGCGCGCGAGCGAGTACCTGACGCACCCCGTCTTCAGCGCCCACCGCAGCGAGACCCGCATGATGCGGTACCTGAAGCACCTGGCGGACAAGGACTACGCGCTCGACCGGGGCATGATCCCGCTCGGCAGCTGCACGATGAAGCTCAACGCGGCGACCGAGATGGCCGCGGTGACGTGGCCGGAGTTCGCGAACATCCACCCGTTCGCGCCGCGCGACGACATCGAGGGCTACCTCGACATGATCGGTGACCTGGAGTCCTGGCTGGCCGAGGTCACCGGGTACGACACCGTGTCCCTGCAGCCGAACGCGGGCAGCCAGGGCGAGCTCGCCGGACTCCTCGCGATCCGCGGGTACCACCTGGCGAACGGCGGCACCGAGCGCACCGTCTGCCTCATCCCGTCGAGCGCGCACGGTACGAACGCCGCGTCCGCGGTGCTCGCCGGCATGCAGGTCGTCGTGGTCGCCTGCGACGAGAACGGCAACGTCGACCTCGCCGACCTCCGCGCGAAGACGGAACAGCACGCCGACACCCTCGCGGCGCTGATGATCACGTACCCGTCGACCCACGGCGTGTACGAGCACGACATCCGCGAGATCTGCGACGCCGTGCACGACGCCGGCGGCCAGGTCTACGTCGACGGCGCGAACCTCAACGCGCTGCTCGGCCACGCCCGCTTCGGCGACTTCGGCGGCGACGTCTCCCACCTCAACCTGCACAAGACCTTCTGCATCCCGCACGGCGGCGGCGGACCCGGTGTCGGTCCGGTCGCGGCGAAGGCGCACCTGGCGCCGTACCTGCCGGGGCACCCGTTCGCCCAGCAGGCCGACCGACGGCCCGGGTCGACCGCGGCCGAGGCCGACGACCGCCTGGCACACGCCGGCGGTCCGGTCAGCGCGGCACCGTACGGCAGCCCGAGCATCCTGCCCATCACGTGGACGTACGTCCGGATGATGGGGCTCGAGGGCCTCACCCGTGCGACCGAGGCAGCCGTGCTCGGGGCGAACTACATCGCGGCTCGACTGCGCGACGCGTTCCCGGTGCTCTACACGGGCGAGGACGGCCTCGTGGCGCACGAGTGCATCCTCGACCTGCGACCGTTGCGCGACACCACCGGCATCACCGTCGACGACGTCGCGAAGCGCCTGGTCGACTACGGCTTCCACGCCCCGACCATGTCGTTCCCGGTCGCCGGCACCCTGATGGTGGAGCCGACCGAGAGCGAGGACCTGGCCGAGCTCGACCGGTTCGTCGACGCGATGCTCGCCATCCGTGCCGAGGCCTCGGCCGTGGAGCGCGGGGAGTGGCCGGCGGACGACAACCCGCTCGTGCACGCCCCGCACACGGCGTCGTCGGTGATCTCGGGGGAGTGGGCGCACGCCTACACCCGCGAGCAGGCCGTCTACCCGCTGCCGGGCATCAGTGGCCGCAAGTACTGGCCGCCGGTCCGCCGGATCGACCAGGCCTACGGCGACCGCAACCTGGTGTGCGCGTGCCCGCCGGTGGAGGCGTTCGCCTAGCGACCCGCGTCCACCGGTGTGACGGGCAGGTGCTCCGCCCACCACGCGAGGACGTGCTCGAACCGCTGCACGCGGTGCCACGGCGTGCCGGAGCGGGAGAGCTCGTGGCCCTCGCCCGGGAACACGAGGAACGACGCGTCGACCCCCGCGCGCCGGAGGGCCACGAACTGGCGCTGCCCCTGCTCGATCGGGCAGCGCCAGTCGGCTTCCGAGTGCGCGACCATGAACGGGATGGTGACCTGCGCGGCGTAGGTCAGCGGGCTCCGTCGACGCTGCTCTTCCGGGTCGGCGCCCACGTACGCGTCGGCGAAGTACCAACCGATGTCGGAACTGCCCGCGAACGAGTCCCACGCGTTCACGGCGCGCTCGCTCCACGCGGCGACGAACCGCTCGCCGTGGTGGGCGGCGACCCAGCTCGTCATGAACCCGCCGTACGAGCCGCCCATGATGCCGACGCGTGCCGCGTCGAGGTCGGGGCGCTCGAGCGCTGCGTCGAGCAGGGCGAGCACGTCGTCGACGTCGACGGTGCCCATCGCCCCGATGACCGCGCGGCCGTGGTCGAGCCCGTAGCCACCGGATCCGCGCGGGTTGCCGATGACCACGGCGTACCCGGCGCTGGCGTAGACCTGCGCCTCGTCGAAGAACGCCCAGGTGTCCTGGCCGAACGGTCCGCCGTGCACCACCCGGAGGACGGGGTGCGGCCCCTCGCCTTCGGGCAGGACGACCCAGCCGTGCACCGGGGTACCGTCCGGAGCGGTGCCGGTGAGCTCCTCGATGCGGCGGACACCGGGGGCCGATGCCTCGGACCGGAGCGGGGCCGCGTAGTCGGTGAGCGCCGTCGGGAGGGCATCGTCGGTCACGGTCAGGTCGACCACGTGGACCTCGCCGGGCGAGTCCGTCGTGGCAGCCGTGGCGACCAGGACGTCCCCGTCGACGTCGAAGCCCGAGACGACCAGACGGCCGCCGAGGACGACCCCGAGCTCGTCGAGCCGGAGCGGGGCCGTCGTGCCGGCGGGGACACGACGGACGGTGACGGTGCCGCGGTCGAGCACCTGCACGAGGACGTCGTCGCGGTGGAACGCCGGCGTCCCGGAGACGTCGACCGTCTCGCGGGCGGTCAGTCGGACCGGTTCGGAGTCGTGCGCCGCGACCCACAGCCCTTCGGGTTCGCCGACCAGCCGCCCGTCGCGGTGCGACGCCCCGACGTAGTGGACGGTGCCGTCCGAGGTGATCGCGATCGAGCTGACCGAGCCCTCGGTCCGGATCGCCAGCGCCATCGTGCCGTCGGACGTGTCGACGCGGTACAGGTCGTCGTCGTGGGTCTCACGCGCACCGAGGTCCCGCGGGGCGACGACGAGGAGCGCGCCGCCGTCCGGGTACCAGGCCGGTGCGGAGACCGAGCAGGGCGCGCTCGTGAGCGGGGAGTCCACCGGTGCCGCTGCGGGGTCGGTGACGTCGACGACCACGATCTGCTGCGGCTTGTCGAGCAGGTACCCCGTGCCGTCGACGTGGAAGTCGAGTCGGGACACGAGCCGCGGCGCCTCGGCGTCCGCCGCCGGACGACGGTCGCCGCCGGGGACCTCGGAGCCGTAGCGGCCGGGTTCGGGGAAGCGTGCGGTCACGGCGACGCGTGTCGAGTCGGGCGACCAGACCGGGGTGCCGGCGCCGAGCGGCAGGGCGGTGACCACGCGGGCCTCGCCGCCGTGCACCGGCGCCACGGCGAGCTGCGGGTGTGCGACGCCGTGGTCGTCCTCGACGGACCGGAGGAAGGCGAGGGCGCGACCGTCGGGGGACAGGGCCGGCGACGAGTCGCGGTCGCCGGACGTCCAGCGGACCGCGCCCTCGGTGGTCACGCGTTCGATGGTGCTGCGGTACGCGTCCTGGTCGAGGTCCGGACGGGCGACCGCGACGAAGGCCGCTCCGCCGTTCCCGGGATCACCGCTGACGGTGGGGGAGGAGGGGACGTGGAGATGGGGGATGTCGTTCGCGAGCACGTGTTCACGGTACGGCTGGTGCGGCGCCGATGCCCGGGTCCTGAGGCGGCCTCGGAACAGGTCTTCCTTGCACAGAACTGTGTCGCAGTGCAACGAATTTCATGCAGATGCAACAAAAGCGCGAGGGCGTTCAGCAAGCGCGCGAATCTTGCATCTTCTCGCAAGGATCGTGCAAGTTGGTTACCGGCTTGTAACCGTTCGCTCCAGGGTTTGGAGGCTGCTGTCCACCTTGCCTACAGTGCAGATGTCAAACGCGCCCGGGTGACACCGCTGTGCCCTTGCGCGTCCCATGCACCAGGAGGAACCTTGATCAAGAAGCGCGCCGGGCTTGCAGCCCTCGCCGTGCTCGGGGCCACAGCACTCGCCCTGACCGCCTGCTCCAGCAACAGCAACAGTGGGGGTGGCTCGGGCTCGTCCAACGCCTCCGGCATCGTCACGACCAACGGCAGCGAGCCGCAGAACCCGCTGATCCCGTCGAACACCACCGAGACCGGTGGCGGCAAGATCATCGACTCGCTCTTCGAGGGCCTCGTGTCCTACGACGCCGACGGCAAGTCCGTCAACGAGGTCGCGAAGAGCATCGACACCGATGACTCGAAGACCTTCGACATCAAGCTGAACACGAACTACACGTTCACGAACGGCGAGAAGGTCACCGCGGAGTCCTTCACCAAGGCCTGGAACTGGGCCGCGCAGAAGTCGAACGCCCAGGGCGCCAGCTACTTCTTCGAGAACATCGAGGGCTACGACGCCGACAAGGACTCGGAGCTCACGGGCCTCAAGGTCGTCGACGACGACGAGTTCACCGTCACGCTGAAGTCGGCCCAGTCGGACTTCCCGCTGTCGCTCGGCTACTCGGCGTTCGTGCCGCTGCCGTCCTCGTTCTACGACGACACCAAGGCGTTCGGTGAGAACCCGATCGGCAACGGTCCGTACAAGCTCGACGGCAAGAAGGCCTGGACGCACAACCAGTCCATCAAGCTCGTCACCAACAAGGACTACGAGGGCAAGCGCAAGCCGAAGAACGGTGGTCTGACGATCACGTTCTACGCATCGCAGGACACCGCGTACTCCGACGCGCAGGGCGGCAACCTCGACGTCCTCGACGCCGTGCCGGACAGCGCCTTCAAGACGTACAAGTCGGACTTCCCGGACTCGAACGTCAACCAGCCGGCCGCCATCTTCCAGGCGATCTACCTGCCGTACTACCTCGACCACTGGAAGGGCGAGGAAGGCACGCTGCGTCGTGAGGCCGTCTCGATGGCCATCAACCGCAAGCAGATCACCGACAAGATCTTCGACGGCACGCGCACCCCGGCGAAGGACTTCACGTCGCCGGTCATCGCGGGCTGGAACGACGACCTCGACGGCTCCGACGTCCTGGACTACAACGAGTCCGAGGCCAAGAAGCTGTGGGCCGAGGCCGACAAGATCTCGAAGTACGACGACACCCTCACCATCACGTACAACGCCGACGGTGGGCACGAGGCGTGGGTGACCGCGGTCACGAACTCGATCTCGAACACGCTCGGCATCAAGGCCGAGGGCAACGCGATCCCGACGTTCCAGGAGGCGCTCGACCTCCAGACGAACGACAAGCTCACGGGCGGCAGCCGCACCGGTTGGCAGGCCGACTACCCGTCGCTGTACAACTTCCTCGGCCCGACCATGGGTGAGGGCTCGTCGAACAACTACTCGCGGTACGACTCCAAGGAGTACAACGAGCTGCTCGCCGAGGGCCGTTCGGCCGCCACGGTCGAAGAGGGCAACAAGGCCTTCGACCAGGCCCAGGAGCTCCTGTTCAAGGACCTCCCGGAGATCCCGCTCTGGTACTCGAACGTCACCGGTGTCTGGAACGCCGACAACGTGTCCAACGTGAAGTTCGGTTGGAACTCGGTGCCGCTGTACTACGACATCGAGGTCAAGAAGTAACACCGCTCTCCTCGAGAGCACCGCGTGGGCAGGTATCCTGCCTCGCGACCACCGGACGGGGGTTCGGGGACCGCAACGGTCCCCGAACCCCCGTACCACGGCGGCAACACCTTCCCCCACCACATCGGGCGCCGCCGCCCGAACCGGACATCCGTGCCGACCCTCGGAACGTCCACCCCTCACCACAATGAACCTGATCGACATCGCTCCGGACCGGGCAGGGATCTGATGCTCTGGTACCTCGGAAAGCGCCTCCTGCAACTCATCCCCGTGTTCTTCGGGGCCACGTTCCTCATCTACTTCATGGTGTTCTCGCTGCCCGGCGACCCCATCGCAGCGCTGTTCGGCGACCGCCAGCCGTCGCCGCAGGTCATCGAGACCCTGCGCCAGCAGTACAACCTGGACAAGCCGTTCATCGTCCAGTACCTGCTCTGGATCGGCGGCGTGTTCCGTGGCGACCTCGGTGTGACCTACTCCGGTCTGCCGGTCAGCCAGCAGCTCGCCTCCGCGTTCCCGATCACCGCTCGTCTCGCGATCCTCGCGCTCGTGTTCGAGGCCGTCGCCGGCATCGTCGTCGGTGTCATCGCGGGTCTGCGCAAGGGCAAGCTGTTCGACGCCACCGCGCTCGTCGTCTCGCTCCTGCTCATCTCGGTGCCGACCTTCGTCGTCGGGTTCGTGCTGCAGTACGTGTTCGGCATCAAGCTCGGGTTGTTCCGGGTCACGGTGTCCGGGCAAGCGCCCTGGGACGAACTGATCCTGCCGGCGATCGTCCTGGCGTCGGTGTCGTTCGCCTACATCGTGCGGCTCACCCGCGCGAGCGTGGCCGAGAACACCACGGCGGACTTCGTGCGCACCGCGACCGCGAAGGGCCTGCCCCGTCGTCGTGTGGTGGGCGTGCACATCTTCCGGAACTCGCTCATCCCCGTGGTGACCTACCTGGGTGTCGACATCGGCAACCTGATGGTCGGTGCGATCGTCACCGAGGGCATCTTCAACATCAACGGTGTCGGCGGCACGGTCTTCCGCGCCGTCAAGCTCGGCGAGGGCCCGACGGTGGTCTCCTTCGTCGCCGTGATGGTCATCATCTTCATGCTCGCCAACCTCCTGGTGGACCTGCTCTACGCCGTCCTGGACCCGAGGATCCGCTATGCCAAGTAACGCCGCACCCCGCTCGGCGACGCACTTCGTCGCCCCGCTCGAGGAAACGCCCCTGCAGGCGATCGACCAGGTCAACGAGGACGAGAAGACCCGTTCCCTGTGGACCGACGCCTGGGAGTCCATGCGGACCCGTCCGACGTTCTGGATCTCCTCGATCCTGATCCTGCTGATCATCGTGGTCGCGGTCTTCCCGGGGCTCTTCGCCCACGTCGACCCGCGTGCGTCGAACCTCGACAACAGCGACGGCGGACCCGAGGCCGGGCACATCCTCGGCTTCACGCGTCAGGGTTCCGACGTCTACGCCCGCGTGATCTGGGGCGCCCAGAACTCGCTCATCGTCGGCATCGTCGCGACGGTCCTGGTGTCGCTCGTCGGCATCGTGATCGGTGCGCTGGCCGGCTTCTACGGCGGCTGGCTCGACACGATCGTGTCCCGCATCGGTGACATCTTCTTCTCGATCCCCACCGTCCTCGGTGCGATCGTGATCATGTCGGTCATCCCCGCGCGGAACGCGATCACCGTCGCGCTCGTGCTCGCTGCGTTCGCCTGGCCGCAGATCGCCCGCATCATGCGTGGTGCCGTCCTGAGCGCCAAGCAGGCCGACTACGTCATGGCGTCGGCGGCCCTGGGCGTCAGCCGGTTCAAGACGCTCGTGCGCCACGTCATCCCGAACTCGCTGGCTCCGGTCATCGTGGTCGCGACCGTGTCGCTCGGCACGTTCATCGTGGCCGAGGCGACCCTGTCGTTCCTCGGCATCGGACTGCCGCCGTCGGCCCTCAGCTGGGGTCTCGACATCGGCACGGCGCAGACGTCGATCCGCACCAACCCGTCGACGATCTTCTGGCCGTCGGCCGCGCTGTCCATCACCGTGCTCGCGTTCCTGCTCCTCGGTGACGTGGTGCGCGACGCGCTCGACCCGAAGGCGAGGGCCCGCCGATGAGCGAGACGCTGACCAACCCCACCGGCCGACGCACCAACGCCGACGGCGCTCCGCTGCTCGAGATCCGCGACCTGCAGGTCGGCTTCAAGACGCAGTCCGGTCTCGTGCAGGCCGTACGCAGTGTCGACCTCACCCTCGAGCAGGGCGAGCGTCTGGCCATCGTCGGCGAGTCCGGTTCCGGCAAGTCGACGAGCGCCCAGGCGATCATCAAGCTGCTGCCCGGCACCGGCCAGGTCACCGGCGGGTCGATCAAGTTCAACGGGCGCGAGCTCGTCGGGCTGAGCGACAAGGAGATGTCCGAGATCCGCGGGAAGGAGATCGGCTACGTCCCGCAGGACCCGATGTCGAACCTCAACCCGCTGTGGTCGATCGGTTTCCAGGTCGAGGAGGCGATCCGTGCGAACGGCATGGCCACCGGCAAGAAGGCCGTCCGCGACCGCGCGATCGAGGTCCTGAAGGAAGCCGGCCTCGGCGACGCCTCGACCCGCCTCAAGCAGTACCCGCACGAGTTCTCCGGCGGTATGCGGCAGCGCGTGCTCATCGGCATCGGTCTGTCGAGCCGCCCGCAGCTGCTCATCGCCGACGAGCCGACGAGTGCGCTCGACGTCACGGTCCAGCGCGTCATCCTCGACCACCTCGAGAGCCTGACCCGCGACTTCGGCACCTCGGTGCTGTTCATCACGCACGACCTCGGCCTCGCCGCCGAGCGCGCCGAGAAGCTCGTCGTGATGTACAAGGGCCAGGTCGTCGAGGCCGGTCCCTCGAAGGAGATCCTGGCCAACCCGCAGCACCCGTACACGCAGCGCCTGGTCGCTGCGGCGCCCTCGCTCGCAAGCCGCCGCATCCAGTCGAAGGTGCAGCACGAGCGCATCGAGATCGCCGACGCCGGCAGCGACGACGCCGAGCTCATCGCCCGGGCGCAGGAGCGAGAGCACCGTCCGGCCGAGGACCTCATCGTGGTGAAGAACCTCGAGAAGATCTACAAGCTGCGTGGCAAGAGCCTCGCCACCCGCGAGCTCAAGGCCGTGGACGACGTGTCGTTCGCGATCCCGAAGGGCACCACCACGGCGCTCGTCGGCGAGTCCGGCTCGGGCAAGTCGACCGTCGCCAAGCTGGTGCTGCAGCTCGAGAGCATCTCGAGCGGCACCGTGCAGTTCGACGGCATCGACATCGGCGCGCTGAAGGGCAAGGACCTCTTCGACTTCCGCCGCCGCGTGCAGCCGGTGTTCCAGGACCCGTACGGCTCGCTGGACCCGATGTACAACGTCGGGAACACGATCGCCGAGCCGCTCGCCACGCACAAGGTGGGCGACAAGGCGTCGCGTCGGGCCCGCGTGCTCGAGCTGCTCGACCAGGTCGCGCTGCCGAAGTCGATGGTCAACCGCTACCCGAACGAGCTCTCGGGTGGGCAGCGGCAGCGCATCGCCGTCGCCCGCGCGCTCGCACTCAAGCCGGAGGTCATCGTCCTCGACGAGGCCGTCTCCGCGCTCGACGTGCTCGTGCAGGGGCAGATCCTCGACCTGCTGACGGAGCTGCAGACCGAACTCGGCCTGACCTACCTGTTCATCACGCACGACCTGGCGGTCGTCCGCCTCGTCGCGGACAACGTGTGCGTCATGCGCCAGGGCAAGATCGTCGAGAAGGCGACGACCGACGAGGTCTTCGCCGCCCCGAAGGAGCAGTACACGAAGGACCTCCTGGCCGCCATCCCCGGCGCCGGGTTCGAGTTCGGACGCTGATCCTGCTGGACACGAACGAGGCCGGACGTCCCGTCGTCCTCCGCGCTGGTCGCGGAGGCGCCGTGGCGGCCGGCCTCGTCGCCGTCCTGGGCCTCTTCCTGCTGGTCGACGCGGCGGTGCGCGGCAGCTGGATCGTGGTGCTCGACGCCGTCGGACCGATCGCCGTGCTCGTCTGGGTCCTGTGGGTGCTCACGTACCGCCCGTGCATCCGTATCGACGACACGGCCGTCACCGTCGTCAACCCGCTCCGCCGCACCGTGGTGCCTTGGCACGCGGTCGCTGACGTCAAGCTCCGCTGGCAGATCGTCATCGAGACGGTCGCGGGCCGTCGCGTGCAGTGTTGGGGCGGCCCGTCGCTGCCGCGGCCGAAGCCGGCCCGGCGCGGCGAGCGTGCTGTGCTGCGCCAGCCGGACGAGATGACCGTGCTGCTCGACCGGTGGGCTGAGCAGCGTGCCGTCGCCGGTGACGGCGACGCCGTGCGCGGCTGGGACCGCCCCGCCGTCATCGTCGGCGCGGTCGCGCTGGCGCTCCTCGTGGTCTCGCTGCTGAGCCTGACGCTGGGCGGCTGACGCGGCTCGCGATCGCGACGACGAGACGGACGGGAGGCCCGTTGCCAGCTGGCAACGGGCCTCCCGTCCGTCTGCTGGTCACGTCCACCACGTGACCCGCGTCGTCAGACGACCGCGCCGACCCGCTCGGTGAGCAGGTGCTCCTGGTCGGTCTGGATGCACGCGACGCCGCGGCCGTGCACGTCCTGCAGGCGCGGATCCACGGTGCGGCACTGTTCCTGCCGGCCCTCGTCGAGGAGCTGGTAGAGCGGGCAGCGGGTGCGGAACCGGCAGCCGTCGATGCGCTCCGTGGGCGAGGGCAGGTCGCCGTCGAGCAGGATCCGCCCGCGGGCGGCCTCGGCGGACGGGTCCGGCACCGGCACGGCCGACAGCAGCGCCCGCGTGTACGGGTGCTGCGGGTCGGAGAACACCTTGTCGCCGTCGCCGTACTCGACGATCCGCCCGAGGTACATGACCGCGACGTCGTCGGCGATGTGCCGGACGACGGACAGGTCGTGCGCGACGAACAGGTACGACAGGCCGAGGCGGTGCTTCAGGTCCTCGAGCAGGTTGATCACGCCGGCCTGCACCGAGACGTCGAGCGCCGAGACCGGCTCGTCGAGCACCAGGATCTTCGGCTCGACGATGAGCGCCCGCGCGATGCCGATGCGCTGCCGCTGGCCGCCGGAGAACTCGTGCGGGTACCGGTCGATGTAGCTCGGCTCGAGCCCGACGAGCTCGAGGACCTCGCGGACCCGGCGGCGGATCTCGTCCTTCGCGACGCCGTGCACCGTCAGCGGTTCACCGATCACCGAACCGATGTCGAGCCGGGGGTCGATCGACGCCATCGGGTCTTGGAACACGACCTGGATGTCGCGGCGGATCGCCAGGCGGTCCTTCTTCGACAGCGATGCGGTGTCGACGCCGTTCACCCGGATGGTGCCCTGCTGCGCGCCGGCGAGCTCGAGGATCTCCATGATCGTGGTGGTCTTGCCGCAGCCGGACTCACCGACCAGGCCGAGCACCTGCCCGCGCTTCAGCGTCAGGGAGATGCCGTCGACCGCGTGCACCTCGCCGATCTGCCGGCGGAAGAGCGCGCCCTTGGTGAGCGGGAACGTCTTGACGACGTCGGTGAGCTCGAGGACGACGTCGTCGCCGTGGTCGACCGCTGCCTCGGGGATGTCCTCGGGGCGGGGGAAGATCTCCGACCGCTCGAGGGTGCCCGCCGCGATCTCGTCGCGACGGATGCACGCAGCGGTGTGGTCGTCGAGCAGCGTGCCGTTGCCGATCGTCGGGACGGTCCCGGTCAGGACCGGGTTGTCGCCGCTCTGCGGGACGGTCGGCTCGACCAGCGCGGGCTCGCCGTCGCGGCAGGCGTCGAGGACCGCCGGGCAGCGGTCGGCGAACGGGCAGCCGGTCGGCTTCTGCGTGAGCAGGGGCGGGCGGCCCTCGAGCGGGACGAGTCGTTCGGTGCGGGCCGCGGTCATGTTCGGCATCGAGCGGAGGAGTCCGATCGTGTACGGCATGACGGGCTCGCGGAAGAGCGGCTCGACCGGTGCCGTCTCGACGATGCGGCCCGCATACATCACGGCGACGCGGTCCGCGTTGCCGGCGACGACACCGAGGTCGTGCGTGATCAGGACCACGGCGGCGCCGGTCATGTCCTTCGCCGTCTGCAGCACGTCGAGGATCTGCGCCTGGATCGTGACGTCGAGCGCGGTGGTCGGCTCGTCGGCGATGATCAGCTTCGGGTCGTTCGCGATGGCGATGGCGATCATCGCGCGCTGCCGCATGCCGCCGGAGAACTCGTGCGGGAACGCGTCGAGGCGCCGAGCGGGGTTCGGGATGCCGACGACGCGCAGCAGCTCCTCGGCGCGGGTGCGGGCGGCGTGCTGGGTGAGGGAGCGGTCGTGCAGTCGCAGCCCCTCGATGATCTGCTGGCCGATCGTGTACACGGGCGTCAGGGCGGACAGCGGGTCCTGGAACACCATCGCGATGTCGCCGCCGCGCAGGCGGGACATCTCGCGGTCGTTCTTGCCCAAGAGCTCTTGGCCGTCGAAGCGGATGCTGCCCTCGACGTGGGCGGACGACGGGAGCAGACCCATCACGGCCATCGAGGACACCGACTTGCCGGAGCCGGACTCGCCGACGATCCCGAGGAACTCGCCGGGGGCCACCGTGTAGTCGACCCCGCGGACGGCGTAGACGGGCTTGGTCTTCGGGTTGAACGTGACCGACAGGTCGGACACGGTCAGCAGCGGCTCAGTCACGGTTGGCTCCGGAGGTGGGGTCGATGGCGTCGCGCAGGGCGTCGCCGAGCAGGCTGGTCGAGAGCACGGTCGCGACGAGGGTCGCGGCGGGCAGGACGAACAGCCACGGGCGGGTGACGGCGGACTGGCTGCCGGCGGCGAGCAGGGTGCCGAGCGAGACGTCGGGGATCTGGATGCCGAAGCCGAAGAAGCTCAGCGAGCTCTCCGCCAGGATCGCGGCCCCGACGCCGAGCGTCGCGTCGATGATGAGCAGGGACGCCACGTTCGGCAGGATGTGCCGTCGGATGATCGTGAACGCCGGGACGCCCATGAAGCGGGCGGCCTTGACGTAGTCGCGTTCGCGCAGGGACATCGTCTGGCCGCGGATCACGCGGGCCATCACCATCCAGCTGAACACCGCGAGGCCGACGATGAGCGCCACCCACGTCAGGTTCTTGAACACCGGGCTGAGGAGCACGAGCGCGTAGAACGAGGGGATCACGAGCAGCAGGTCGATGACCCACACGAGCACGCGGTCCACGGTGCCGCCGAAGTAGCCGGCGATCGCACCGACGATGCCGGCGATCAGCGTCGCGGCCGGACCGGCGATGAGGCCGATGAGCAGCGACTTCTGCAGGCCGACGAGCGTCTGCGCGTAGATGTCCTGGCCGATGTCGTTCGTGCCGAACCAGTGCGCGGCGCTCGGCGGCATGCCGAACGCCAGACCGTCGGAGTCGACGGCGTTCCAGTGGTACAGGTGCGGGCCGACGAAGGCCCACAGCAGGATGAGCAGCAGGGCGCCGCCACCGATGCGGGCACGCCAGGTGCCGAACACCTTGCGCCAGAGCGGCGTGCGGCCGCCCTTGACCTCGATGACGTGCGCCGGGGTGCCGGCGTTGCCGTCACCGGGGTCGCCGGCGGTGGTCGTGGTCGTGGGGTCGAGAACAGACACGGGTCACACCCTCACTCGCGGGTCGAGCGCGGCGTAGAGCAGGTCCGCGAGGGTTCCTGCGATGAGCACGAGGATCGCCGTGAAGAGGATCGTGCCCGAGGCCGCGTTGATGTCGTTGTTGGTGATGCCCTGGACGAAGTACTCGCCCATGCCGTGCCAGCTGAAGACCAGCTCGGTGATGCTCGCGCCGGTCAGGATCAGCCCGAACGAGTACGCGAAGAACGTCGACATCGGGATGAGGGCGACGCGGACGCCGTGGCGCATGATGGCCGATCCGCGCGTCCGGCCCTTCGACCGCGCGGTGCGGATGAAGTCGTTCGACAGCACGTCGAGCATCGCGGAGCGCTGGTACCGCGAGTACGTGGCGACGGCGCCGATGGTCAGCGAGATCGTGGGTAACAACAGGTGGATCAGCCGGTCGCCGAGCACCGGGAAGAACCCGTTCACCCCCGGCGTGTACTCACCCGTGAACCGGATCACCTGGGTGCCGAGCCCCTGGTTCATCGCGGTCGCGAGGATCATCAGGACGACCGCGATGACGAAGGTCGGGGTGGCGAGCACGGCGAACGACAGGTACGTCGAGACCTGGTCCGACGTGCGGTACTGGCGGACGGCGTTCCACACGCCGAGCAGCACCCCGAGGATCGCGCCGAGCAGGGTGCCGATGACCAGCAAGCGCAGGCTCGTGCCGGAGCGGGCGACGATGTCGGCCGTGACCTCGGTGCCGCGGGTGCTCATGCCGAGCGAACCGTGCGTCACGAGGTTCGACCACCAGGTCCACGTCCGGACGATGAGCGGGGTGTCCGGATCGGCACCGAGCTTCCGCAGGGACGCGTCGATCGTGCCCTGGGGCACGGCCGGGTTGCGGCCCAGGAACCGGGCAGCCGGGTTCAGCGTGCTGCTGGCGAGGATGTAACCGAGGGTCGTCGCGACGATCGTCAGGACGATGTAGTTGACGATCCGCTTTGCGATGAAGGCAAGCATGTACTGGGACCTCGTGGGGTGCGGCCGTCCGTCCGGACGGCGTTGTCGGTGGCGACAGGTTAGCCGCTCGCGACGGAGGGGTGGGACTTCCGTTGTGACGCTATGCAACATTCGTTACGAGCATGTTTCGATTCCCCACATCAACCCTTGTGGAGCCTTCGGATGTGACTAGGGTTCTCAACCAACAGGCGTGGCGGCGGGGGTCGCCGCGTTCCAGCGCGAACTGCGCGAACCACAACGAAAGGGAATCCTCGCCATGCGAAAGAGGATCAAGGGCATCGCCGTGCTGGCCACCGCTGCGGCTGCGGCCGTCGTGCTGGCCGGCTGCTCCGGCGGTGGACAGGCGGGCAACAGCAGCTCCGCGGTCGCCGAGTCGTCGCTGAAGTCGACCGGCTGGACCGTCGCGGACCGCGCGGACGTCAAGGACGGCGGGTCGATCACCCTGCCGATCGACACCGCTCCGGCGAACTTCCAGATCAACAACCTCGACTCCGGAACCGTCGACGACCAGACGATCTCCGGTGCGTACCTGCCGGGCTTCATCCAGTTCAAGGAGAACGGCGAGTGGGAGGTCAACAAGGACTTCGCGACCTCGGTCGAGCTGACCAAGGACTCACCCCAGACCGTCGAGATCAAGATCAACCCGAAGGCCGTGTGGTCTGACGGGACCCCGATCAGCGCGAAGGACGTCATCGCCAACTGGAAGGCGCTGAACGGCACGAACAAGGCCTTCGCGCCCCTCGCCACCAACGTGTGGGAGGACGTCGACTCGGTCAAGCAGGGCTCGGACGAGCGCGACGTCATCATGACGTTCTCGAAGACGAACGCCGACTGGGCGAGCGTCCTGGGCTCCATCTACCCGTACTGGGCCGTCGACACCCCCGAGCACTTCAACACCGCCTGGGCCAAGGGCCCGTACGCCGCTGACGGCAAGACCTACGTCTCCGGTGGCCCGTACATCGTGAAGTCCTTCGACGCCAACGGCGGCGTCCTCACGTTCGAGAAGAACTCGAAGTGGTGGGGCGACCCGGGCAAGCTCGACACCATCGTCTTCAAGACGGTCTCGCGTGACGGTGTCGCGCAGGCGTACGGCAACAAGGAACTCGACGCGTTCAACCTGAACGGCAGCGCCGACAACCTCAAGACGGCGAACTCCCGCTCCGACTCGAAGATCGAGCGCTCGCTCGGCACCACGCAGCGGCAGATCACGCTGAACGGCACCTCGGACGTCTTCAAGGACCAGGACGTGCGCCAGGCGTTCGCCCAGGCCATCAACCGCAAGGTCCTCGCTCAGGCGATCCTGTCGCCGGTGAAGAGCCCGGGTGACGTGCTCAACAACCTGACGTACCTGCCCGGTCAGGAGGGGTACAAGGACGACGTCTCGTCGGTCTACGGCTACAGCACCGACAAGGCGAAGTCGAAGCTCGAGGACGCCGGCTGGAAGGTCGGTTCGGACGGCTACGCGACCAAGGGCGGCAAGGAACTCGACGTCCGCTTCGTGATCCCGTCGGACAACCCGAACTCGGCGAACGTCGCGCAGCTCGTGCAGCAGCAGACGAAGCTCGCCGGCTTCAAGGTCACGATCGACACCGTCCCCTCGGACGACTTCTTCACGAAGTACATCACCACCGACGGCCGTGACTTCGACGCCACGTACTTCGCGTGGCAGGGCACGCCGTTCCCGATCTCGTCGCTCAAGTCGATCTACTACCCCGCCGACGCCGGCCAGAACTACACCGGCGTGACGGACGACTCGCTCGGCGCGGCATGGGACAAGGCGAACGCCGAGCTCGACGCCGACGCCCGCATCAAGGACGCGCAGGCGATCGACAAGAAGATCGTCGCCGTCGCCGGCACCATCCCGCTGTTCGCCGAGCCGTACGCCTGGGGTGTGCGCAAGGACCTCGTGAACTACGGGCCCGCGCAGTTCCAGCAGTACTCGGTCAAGTGGCAGGACGTGGGCTACACCAAGTAGTCCCGCGGTCGCACGACCCGCAACGACACCCTCGACGTCGCACGACGTCGGGGGTGTCGTTCTGCGTCGGCGGGGGAGCGGACGCCGGGACGCTACATCCGGGCCGCCGCCAGCGACGCCGCGATCCCGAGCACGACGAACGCCAGGACCGTCCAGCCGTGCACCCGGTGGGTGATCGGCGCCGCCGTCACGGTCGCGGGCGGCGGACCGTCCTGCGGAGCCGGGGCGGGTACGAGGGCCAGCATCCGCGCGGCCGCAGCGTCGACGTCGAGGTGATCCGGGCCTCCCGGTCGGCCCTGGACCTGGGCGGTGAGCCGCGCGGTCGGGCGCGTCGCGATCCAGACGCGGCGGACGCCCTCGCTCGTGACGACCTCGATGCCGTACTTGGTGCGCACCTCGGTGACACGCGACCACGTGTAGGTGCTGGTGCGGCGGACGTCCACGATCCGCAGGTGCTCGGGGGTCAGCTCGATGCGCGGACGCCAGAGCGCGGCCCACGCCACGAACGCGATGCAGATGCTCGGGACCGGGACGAGCCACGGGGTGCTGCCACCGAGCAGGGCCACGGGAACGAGCGCCACCGCGACGACCCAGAGGACGATGGCGAGACGGCGGAGGCCCGGGGCGACGATGGTGGTGTGCACCGGACGAGGTTACGAGATGCCTCCCCGGAGACGCCCGGGGAGCGGGTGTGACACACCAGCGCGTATCTCCGGACGACCCGATTCCCCGGGGAGGCAGATCCTGCGTGGACCTCTCGTGCCGACAATGGTCGTCGCCCCCAGTTCGGGTGTCAATACCCCATGGCGACGGATTCCGGGATTCCCCACGCCGGGAGCGGCCGAAGCCGCGGGGTCCGCGGGATCCGCGGGGTCCGGTTACGAGACCAGCAGTTCGATCTGTTCACGGATGGTCTCGGCCTTCGGGAACCGCAGACCGACCAGCCCGACGTGCCGCCACCGCACGATGCCGTCGGGGCCGATCACGAACACCGATCGGCGAAGTCCGATCCCCGGCGCACGCACGCCGTAGTCGCGGATCACCGAGCCGGCCGTGTCGCTCAGCAGGGGGAAGGTGAGCGAGGAGCCGCGCGCGAACGTCTCGTGCGAGTCGAGGGCCTGCGGGCTGATGCCCCACACCACGGCGCCCAGTTCGTCGAACTCGTCGAGCTCCGCCTGGTAGCTGCACAGCTGCGCGGTGCAGACGGCCGTCGCGTCGCCGGGGTAGAAGGCGAGCACCACGGTCCGGCCGATCTCCGACGACAGGTCGTACTCGTCGTCGGTGCGGACCCCGTCGCGGACGATCATGCCCGGCAGGGTGAACGTCGGCGCGGACTCGCCGACCTCGGGGATGCTCATGTGCTCACGCTACGAGAACAACCGGGGGAACGCGCTCGCGACCCAGGGGTAACCGACGAACACCGCGGCGTCGAGCAGGCAGTGCGTGATGATCAAGGGCATCAGGCGGCCCCACTTCGTGTAGATCCAGCCGAACACGATGCCCATCACGGCGTTGCCGACGAACGCGCCGAAGCCCTGGTACAGGTGGTAGCTCCCGCGCAGCAGTGCCGTCGACAGGATCACCTGCCACCGCCCCCAGCCCAGGTCGCCGAGCCGGGCGTAGAGGTACCCGATCACGATGACCTCCTCCTGCAGGCCGGAGCGGATCGCGGACAGCAGCAGGACCGGCACCGTCCACCAGTACGAGTTCAGGGCAGCGGGGTCCACGTTCACCGTGATGCCGAGCGCACGCCCGGCGAAGTACAGGGCGAGCCCCGGGATCCCGATGCACAGCGCGATGAGCGCCGGACCGCCCAGGTCGGGCTTCACCCGGAACCGGTCGATGCCGAGCCGGGACAGGTGCGGGCGGGACGTGCTCCACAGCAGGAAGCAGACGAGCGCGACCGGTGCCAGGTCCACTGCGATGCCGAGCAGCTGCCGGGCCAGGTCGACGTACTGCACCGTCGTCGACGACGTGTTGAGCGCCGTGGACTGCTCGCCGAGCGGCGTCGTCTGCGACAGGTCGTCGATGATCTGGAGGATCGAGTACAGCGCGCTGGCACCCAGTGAGAGCAGCAGCACGATGGTGATCTCGACCCACGTTCGCCGTCGGCTCATCTGCTGTACTCCTGACGGTTGCGAACTACCGGTAGACTGGCGTGTCGGGCGTTCTGCCCGCGGGTGCGGTGCCGACAAATCACTGGCCCGACACTCTCCCAGAAATTGAAGGATGTCCTGTATGGCGCTCGCCACCCGGTCCGACCTGCGCAACGTCGCCATCGTGGCACACGTCGACCACGGCAAGACCACCCTCGTCGACGCGATGCTCACGCAGACCAACTCGTTCGACGCCCACTTCGAGGGCGAAGACCGCATGATGGACTCGAACGACCTCGAGCGCGAGAAGGGCATCACGATCCTCGCGAAGAACACGTCGGTGCTCTACAACGGCAAGCACGCGACCGAGTTCGGCGCGGACGGCCCCATCACCATCAACGTGATCGACACCCCGGGTCACGCCGACTTCGGTGGTGAGGTCGAGCGCGGCCTCTCCATGGTCGACGGTGTCGTCCTGCTCGTCGACGCGTCCGAGGGCCCGCTGCCCCAGACGCGCTTCGTGCTCCGCAAGGCGCTCGCCGCCAAGCTCCCGGTGATCCTGCTCGTCAACAAGACGGACCGCCCCGACTCCCGCATCGACGAGGTCGTCTCCGAGTCGCAGGACCTGCTCCTCGGCCTGGCGTCCGACCTGTCGGACGAGGTCGACGACCTCGACCTCGACGCGAT
This sequence comes from Curtobacterium sp. VKM Ac-2884, assembly GCF_015350945.1. Lineage (NCBI taxonomy): Bacteria > Bacillati > Actinomycetota > Actinomycetes > Micrococcales > Microbacteriaceae > Curtobacterium > Curtobacterium sp. VKM Ac-2884. Next base: position 393,373 of record NZ_JADKSA010000004.1, on the reverse strand, counting down.
CCTCGACGTCCCCGTGGTCTACGCCTCGGGCCGTGCCGGTGCCGCGTCGCGCAACAAGCCGGCCGACGGCTCGCTGCCCGACAACGACGACCTCGAGCCGCTGTTCGAAGCGATCCTGCAGCACGTCCCCGCGCCGAAGTACGACGACCAGCACCCGCTGCAGGCCCACGTCACCAACCTCGACGCGTCGCCGTTCCTCGGTCGTCTCGCGCTGCTGCGCATCTTCCACGGCACGATGAAGAAGGGCCAGACGGTCGCGTGGGTCAAGCACGACGGCACCGTCGTGAACGCCCGCATCACCGAGCTCCTCATCACCAAGGCCCTCGAGCGCTACCCGGCCGAGTCGGCGGGCCCCGGTGACATCGTCGCCGTCGCCGGCTTCGACACGATCACCATCGGTGAGACGCTGACCGACCCCGAGGACGTCCGCCCGCTGCCGACCATCACGGTTGACGACCCGGCGATCTCGATGACGATCGGCACGAACACCAGCCCGCTCGTCGGCAAGGTCAAGGGTCACAAGCTGACCGCCCGCATGGTCAAGGAGCGCCTCGACCGCGAGCTCATCGGCAACGTCTCGCTCAAGGTCCTCGACATCGGTCGTCCCGATGCGTGGGAGGTCCAGGGCCGTGGTGAGCTCGCGCTCGCCATCCTGGTCGAGCAGATGCGTCGTGAGGGCTTCGAGCTCACCGTCGGCAAGCCGCAGGTCGTCACGAAGCGTGACGAGAACGGCAAGCTGCAGGAGCCGTACGAGCACATGACGATCGACACGCCGGAGGAGTACCTCGGCGCGATCACGCAGCTCATGGCCGCTCGCAAGGGCCGCATGGAGAACATGACGAACCACGGCACCGGCTGGGTGCGCATGGAGTTCATCGTCCCGTCGCGCGGCCTGATCGGCTTCCGCACGTCGTTCCTCACCGAGACCCGCGGCACCGGCATCGCCAACGCGATCTCGCACGGCTACGACGAGTGGGCCGGCCCGATCCAGACCCGCATCAACGGCTCGATCGTCTCCGACCGCTCGGGTGTCGTCACGCCGTTCGCCATCACGAACCTGCAGGAGCGGATGACGTTCTTCGTCAACCCCACCGAAGAGGTCTACGAGGGCATGGTCATCGGCGAGAACTCGCGCGCCGACGACATGGACGTCAACATCACGAAGGAGAAGAAGCTCACGAACATGCGTTCGGCGAACGCCGACTCCTTCGAGTCGATGACGCCGTCGCGCCAGCTCTCCCTCGAGGAGTGCCTGGAGTTCGCGCGCGAGGACGAGTGCGTCGAGGTCACCCCGGCCGTCGTCCGCATCCGCAAGGTCGAGCTCGACGCGCAGGCCCGCCAGCGCTCGTACGCCCGCCTGAAGCGTCAGGACGCGTAGCGGCTTCGCAGCTGCGCGACGCGTAGCGGCTTCGCAGCTGCGCGACGCGTAGCGCCCACGGGTACGAGCCCGCACGCACGCCCGCCACGACCGGCCCGGTCACCTCGCACGAGGTGCCCGGGCCGTCGTCGTCCCGACGCCGATCCGCAGCGCGCGGCGCGCAGGGTCAGCGTCAGACCACTTCGCAGGCGATGCCCGAAGCGACCTCGAACGCCTTCCCCGGTCCGTCGATGCGCACACCGAACGCGTTGACCTGCACGCGGAACTCGGTCGTCGTCCCGGTCGGGTACGCGACGAAGAGTTGCCCGCGGCGCATCGCGGGCGAGGTGCAGCGGACGTCGACGCTCCGCGCACTGGTCCAGGAGCTGCTGATGCCGGCGGTCAGCCAGTCCAACGACGGCCCCGTCGGATTGACGGACCCGTTGAGGGTGACCGAACTCGTCACCGTCTTCGTCTCGGCGATGGAGCAGGTGATGCCGTCGGTCAGGACCTGACACGAGGTCAGCGGTCGGAGCTTGTCGATGACACCGGGGCTGGTCGCGATGTGCTGCACGGCGCGGTGGGCGCCACTGGAGGACACGCCAGCTGTGCACCGTGGGTCGGAGCCGGACTTGTCGAACACGAACTCGACACCCGTGCCGGATGCCTGTGACATGGACGTCCACGGGACGCTCGACCGGGAGAGCTCGAGACCGAGGTTCTGCCACTGGCCGTTCTGCACCATTGCATCCCGCGACGACTCCTTGTGGTCGAGGGTCGTCTGACCGGCGAAGTTCTTGCCGTAGACGTACGCGTTGATGTTGCCCTTGCTCCGGCCGTTCGCGGTGATCCGGTACGAGTCGACCGTCGTCGTCCACCGGGTGCCGTCACTGGCGAGTGTCAGGCGCGCTTCACCGGTCATGCCGCCTGCGGAGCACGACACCGTCGTCTCGGTCGAGGGCATGTCGACGAGCGCGGGGGCGATCCCCGCTCCGGACGGAGGGTCGACGGCCGCCGCAGCGGGCGCAGCGGCGATCAGGGTGCTCATCAGGCTGAGCGCGGTCACGGCTACGGTGGTACTCGATGAGAATTTCACATGACACGTTCTAGCAGTGATGTGCCGACTTGTGAAGATGTTCAACTGCTCGAGAGTTGTAGCGTGGTGCGCGTGACCCTCGACCTCCTCTCGCTGTACCAGGACCTGCACGCCCACCCCGAGCTCGGTTTCCAGGAGCACCGCACTGCGGGCATCGTGGCCGACCGGCTCGCCGAGCTCGGTGGCATCGAGGTGACGACCGGCGTCGGTGGCACCGGTGTCGTCGGCGTCCTGTCGAACGGCGAGGGCCCGGTCGTGTGGCTCCGCGCCGACATGGACGGCCTGCCGGTCCAGGAGCGCACGGGGCTGTCCTACGCCAGCCAGCACCGCGGCACCGACGAGGACGGCAACGACGTCCCGACGATGCACGCCTGCGGCCACGACATCCACGTCACGTGGCTGCTCGGCACGCTCGAGCGCCTCGTCGCCACGAAGGACCAGTGGAGCGGCACGGTCGTCGGCGTCTTCCAGCCGGCGGAGGAGGTCATCTCCGGCGCCCGCGCCATGGTCGAGGACGGCCTGGTCGACCGGTTCCCGAAGCCCGACGTGGTGCTCGGCCAGCACTCGGCTCCGGCCCCGGTCGGCATCGTCGCGATCGGCTCCGGCCCGGTGATGGCCTCGAGCGACCGGCTCACGGTGACCTTCAACGGTCGCGGGGCGCACGGCTCCGCACCACAGGCCTCCCTCGACCCGGTCGTCACCGCCGCGTCCGCCGTCGTCCGGCTGCAGACCGTGGTCTCGCGCGAGGTCTCGCCGAGCGACGCCGGTGTCGTCACCGTCGGCAGCTTCCACGCCGGCACCCGCGCCAACATCATCCCCGACCAGGCCGTCATCGAGATCTCGACGCGTGCCCGCAACGAGGAGACCCGTGCGCGGATCATCGCGTCGATCGAGCGGATCGTCCGTGCCGAGAGCGACGCCGGCGGGCTGCCGGAGCCGACGATCGTGCGGTCGCCCGGTGCCGAGGTGACCGTGAACGACGCGGAGTCCGCCGCCCGGGTGCTCGCGGCCGTCAGCGCCGCCGTGCCGGGTGCGCGCGAGCTCGAGATCGGGCTCGCGATGGCGTCGGAGGACGTCGGGCAGCTCGCGACGGCGGCGGGCGTCCCGCTCGTGTACTGGTTCACGGGGATCACCGACCCGGAGCTGTTCCGCCGCGGCGACGACATCCCGAGCAACCACTCGCCGTTCTACGCGCCGCAGGCCGAGACCGCGATCCCGGTGGGCGTCGACGCCCTGGTGGCCGCGGCGCGCGCCTACGTCGCCTGACGCTTCCTTCCCATCGCGCGGGCGGTGGGAAGCGGGAACGGGCGTACCTGGTCGGAACGAAGGACCAGGTACGCCCGTTTCGGCCAGGTACGCGCGAGGCGGACGGGAGGCGCGGGGCGGCCCCGCCGCGCGGGTGACCGCCCCGGGGACAGGACGTTCACAGCCAACTCGCGCCGTGCCTCCCGGCTCACCCGTTACCGTCGGCGCATGCGTTCCCTCCGTACCCCGCTGATCGCCGCCGTCGCTGCCGGCATCGCCCTGGCCGGACTCACCGGCTGCTCCTCCGACTCCGTGAAGCAGGCGACGGACCTCGGGTCCTCGGTGGCCTCGACGGTCGCGGACGGCGTCGCGGGCATCGACGGCAAGGCGATCCAGGACGGCATGTCCTCGGTCGCGGGCGGTATCGACGGTGCACTCGACACGGCGCTCAAGGGCGCCAACGTCACCTCTGACGGCAAGGTGCCCGACGGGTTCCCGTCGTCCGACGTGCCGCTGGTGGACGGCACGGTGCTCGGCGGGGGAGCGGGACCGAACGGCTCCGGGTGGGTCGTGCAGGTGCGCGCCGGGTCGGTCGACGACTTCGCCTCCGCTGCGCAGCAGCTCGCCGACGCCGGCTACACCGAGTCGGCGAAGCGTGCCGACTCGTCGAGTGCCTTCGGGATGTTCCGCAGCGACGGGTACCGCGTCGTGCTCACGTTCTCGGACGGCGACGACGGCGTCACCGCGACCTACATCGTCACGGCCCGCTAGTCCCGTACCCTTGGGGGCGATGTCGAAGGCCTCCGTCACGCGCCCCGAGCGCGTCCTGTTCGTGCACGCCCACCCCGACGACGAGACCCTGTCGTCCGGCGGGACGATCGCGACCCTGCTCGAGCTCGGCGCCGAGGTCACCGTGTTGACGGCGACCCGCGGTGAGCGCGGCGAGATGCTCACCGAGCGGCTCGCACCCCTGGCCGGCGACGCGCAGCGCGTCGCCGCGCACCGTACGACCGAGATCGACGCGGCACTCGCGGCCCTCGGCGGCCCGGCGCACCTGTGGCTCGGCGGTCGCGGTGCGCGGCCCACCGACCTGCCGGAACGCCGGTACGTCGACTCCGGCATGCAGTGGGGGCCCGACGGTCGGGCGACCGCCGCCGACGACGCCCCCGCCGACTCGCTGACCGCCGCCGACCTGGGCGAGGTCGTCGACGACGTCCGTGCCGCGATCCGCTCCACCGGTGCGGACGCGGTCGTGAGCTACGCCGACGACGGCGGGTACGGCCACCCCGACCACGTGCGTGTGCACCACGCTGCTCGGTACGCGGCCCGGGCGGAGGAGGTGGCGTTCGCGATGATCGTCGCCCCGGACACCGGGCACGCCGACGTCACCGTCGACGTCCTGCCGGTGCGGGCGAAGGTGCGTGCCGCCGTCGAGCAGTACCGCTCGCAGGTCACGGTCGACCCGGTCGACCCCGCCGACCCGACCGCGCTGTCGTGGGTGATGCCGCACGGCGTCCGCGAGCACGCCCCCGCGGTCGAGGCCTTCCGGCACGACGCCGACCCGCAGCCCCCGGCACCGCAGACCTACGCCGAGATGTCCGGCCAGGGCAAGGTCGCCGCGGTCGCCGTCGCGCTCGTGCTCGGGCTCGTCACCGGCGGCCTCGGCACCGTGACGCACCAGCAGACCGTCGGCGCCGCCGCGTTCCCGATCGGCATGGTGATCACCACGCTGCTCGTGATCGGGCTGACCGTGGGGATCCGGCTGCTGTACCGGTCGCGGGCGATGGTCGCCGCGATCGGCATCGGCATCCTCGTCGCCACGCAGGTGCTCGTCTCCGTCGGCGGCCAGGGCTCGCCGCTCGTGCTGGCGAACGCGGCCGGGTACGTCTGGACGTTCGCCCCCGCCGTCATCGCCGCCCTGGTGCTCGCGTGGCCGGACCTGTCGGGGCTGCGGTCCCGGACGGCCCCGGGCCGCGAGTAGACTCGAACCCGCTCGTCGAAGGGAGCACCCGAACCGTGACCTACGTGATCGCCCAGCCCTGTGTCGACGTCAAGGACCGTGCCTGCATCGACGAATGCCCCGTCGACTGCATCTACGAGGGCGACCGCTCGCTGTACATCCACCCCGACGAGTGCGTCGACTGCGGTGCGTGCGAGCCGGTCTGCCCGGTCGAGGCCATCTACTACGAGGACGACCTGCCCGACGAGTGGGCCGACTACTACAAGGCCAACGTCGAGTTCTTCCAGGAAGTCGGCTCGCCCGGTGGCGCCGCGAAGGTCGGTGTGATCCACAAGGACCACCCGGTCGTCATGGCCGAACCGCCCCGCGGCTGAGCCGGACACGCACGTGGCGCTCGACCTGCCCGACTTCCCCTGGGACCAGCTCGTCCCGTTCAAGCAGCGCGCGGCCGGGTACGAAGGCGGCATCGTCGACCTCAGCGTCGGTTCGCCCGTCGATCCCACCCCCGAGGTCGTCCGACGCGCCCTCGCCGACGCCACCGACGCGCACGCCTACCCGCAGGTCGCCGGCACCCCCGCGCTGCGGCAGGCCATCGCCGACTGGTACGGCCGCCGGCACGGGGTGCAGCTGACCGAGGCGCACACCCTGCCGACGATCGGGTCGAAGGAGTTCATCGCCGGCCTGGCGCTCTGGCTCGGCATCGGCGCCGGCGACACCGTGGTCTTCCCCGCCGCCGCGTACCCCACGTACGAGCTCGGGGCAGCCCTGGTCGGCGCGGACGCCCTCGCCTCGGACGACCCGGCCGCGTGGCCGGCGACGGCGAAGCTGGTGTGGCTGAACTCGCCCGGCAACCCCGACGGCCGGGTGCTCTCGATCCACGACCTGCGCGTCGCGGTCGACCGGGCCCGCGAACTCGGTGCCGTCATCGTCGGCGACGAGTGCTACGCCGAGCTCGGCTGGGACCCGGAGTACGCGACCACCCCGACCCCCACGATCCTCGACCCCCGCGTCGTCGGCGACTCGTTCGACGGTGTGCTCAGCGTGTACTCGTTGTCGAAGCAGTCGAACCTGGCCGGGTACCGTGCGGCGTTCGTCGCCGGTGACGCCCGGATCCTCGCCGACGTGCTCGCGGTCCGGAAGCACGCGGGGCTGATGCCGCCGCTGCCGGTGCAGGAAGCGATGATCGTCGCACTCGCGGACCAGACCCACGTGCAGCAGCAGAAGGCCCGCTACCGGGCGCGCCGGAACATGCTCCGACGGGCACTCGAGGACGCCGGCTTCCGCATCGACCACAGCGAAGCCGGCCTGTACCTCTGGGCGACCCGCGGTGAGCCCGCGCTCGACACGGTGTCGTGGTTGGCCGACCGCGGGATCCTCGTCGCACCGGGCACGTTCTACGGCACGGCGGGCGGGGAGCACGTCCGGGTGGCCCTCACCGCGACCGACGAGCGCATCGCCGCGGCGGCCCAGCGGCTGGCCAGCAGCCGTCGGCTCGGCACCGCGTAGCGCGGGGACGGACCCCGCGACCGGGCGGATCGTGCATTCCGCCCGGAGCGCAACCGGGGGTTCCCACCAAGTCGTGACCATCGATGTGTGCACGAGCGACAGACGCCGCGATTAGGCTGTCAACGTGACTGACACTGCCAACGACGCTCAGAAGACGGCCACACCGCCCACGACGCCCGTGCCCGTGAGTCCCGCCGCCGAACAGACGGGCGAGACCGCGACGCTGACGTACCCGGGCGGCAGCGCAGAGTTCCCGATCCTGCCGAGCGTCGACGGCGCGTCCACGATGGACATCTCGACGTTCAAGAAGCAGACCGGGATGAACACGCTCGACTACGGGTTCGTGAACACCGGGTCGACCAAGAGCGCGATCACCTACATCGACGGCGACGAGGGCATCCTGCGGTACCGCGGGTACCCGATCGACCAGGTCGCGTCGAACTGCACCTTCCTCGAGGTCGCGTGGCTCCTGATCTACGGCGAGCTGCCCGACGAGTCCGAACTCGCCGACTTCGACGCCCGGATCCGTCGGCACACCCTGCTGCACGAGGACCTCCGGCGCCTGTTCGACGCGCTCCCGCACTCCGCGCACCCGATGTCCGTGCTGTCCAGCGCCGTCAGCGCCCTGTCGACGTACTACGAGGACGACATGGACGTCGACGACCCGGAGAAGGTCGAGCTGCAGACCGTGCGGCTGCTCGCCAAGCTGCCGGTCATCGCCGCCTACGCGCACAAGAAATCCATCGGGCAGGCGTTCCTGTACCCGGACAACGGGCTGTCGTTCGTCGACAACTTCCTGCGCCTGAACTTCGGCACCATGGCCGAGACCTACCAGCCGAACCCGGTGCTGTCGAAGGCCCTCGACCGGCTCCTCATCCTGCACGAGGACCACGAGCAGAACGCCTCCACCGCGACGGTCCGCCTGGTCGGCTCGACGAAGGCGAACATGTTCGCCTCGATCTCGGCCGGCATCAACGCCCTGTACGGGCCGCTGCACGGCGGCGCGAACGAGGCCGTGCTCGAGATGCTGCAGCAGATCAAGGACTCCGGCGAGCCCGTGCAGCGCTTCGTCGAGCGGGTGAAGAACAAGGAGCGTGGCGTGAAGCTCATGGGCTTCGGACACCGCGTCTACAAGAACTACGACCCCCGCGCGAAGCTCGTCAAGGAGTCTGCGGACGAGGTCCTCGAATCCCTCGGCGTGCAGGACGACCTGCTCGACATCGCGAAGGAGCTCGAGCAGATCGCGCTGAGCGACCAGTACTTCATCGACCGCAAGCTCTACCCGAACGTCGACTTCTACACCGGCATCATCTACAAGGCGATGGGCTTCCCGCCGCGCATGTTCACGGTGCTGTTCGCGATCGGCCGCCTGCCCGGCTGGATCGCGCAGTGGCGCGAGCTGAACAACGACCCGCTCAACAAGATCGGTCGCCCGCAGCAGCTCTACGTGGGTGCGCCGAAGCGTGACCTCCCCGCGCGCTGACGCACGCGCGCGGGGGTGTCCGGCCTACGCGTGGAGCGCGGTGTTGAGCTGGATGCCCTCGCCCTTGCGTTGCAGGGCCTCGACCGCGCCGGTCAGGCTGTTGCGCCGGAACAGGACGTTCGGGGTGCCGGACAGCTCGGCGGCCTTGACGGTCTTCGGTGTGCCGTCCGGGTTCGGTGCGGCGCCGACCAGGACGACCTTCGTGCCGGCCGTGACGTACAGGCCGGCCTCGATGACGGAGTCGTCGCCGAGGGAGATGCCGAGACCCGCGTTCGCACCGAGCAGCGCGCGCTCGCCCAGGGAGACCCGGTGCGTGCCGCCGCCGGAGAGCGTGCCCATGATGGACGCACCACCGCCGATGTCGGTGCCGTTGCCGACGACGATGCCCTGCGAGACGCGGCCCTCGATCATGGCGTCGCCGAGCGTGCCGGCGTTGAAGTTCACGAAGCCCTCGTGCATGACGGTCGTGCCCGGCGCCAGGTGCGCACCGAGACGGACGCGGTTGGCGTCACCGATGCGGACGCGGTCCGGCACGACGTAGTCGACCAGGCGCGGGAACTTGTCGATGGCGTGCACGGCGATGCCCGCGCGCTGCAGCGACGGGCGCAGGCGGGTCAGGGACTCCGGGTGGACCGGCCCGGCGTTCGTCCACGCGACGATCGGCAGGTACCCGAAGACACCGTCGAGGTTGATGGTGTTCGGACGCACGTGCAGGTGGCTCAGCAGGTGCAGGCGCAGGTACGCGTCCTCGGTGCTGGTCGGGGCGGCGTCGATGGTGACCTCGGTGGTGACGGCCTCGATCCGGACCTCGCGGCGGGGGTCGTCGCCGACGTGCGCCTGCAGTTCAGCGGGGACCACCGCGTCGGTCGGCAGCGGGCCGAGGTGGGTCTCCGGGTACCAGGTGTCGAGCGTCGTGCCGTCGGCGGCGATCGTCGCGAGGCCGTGGCCCCAGGCGTGCGTCGGGCGGTCGGCGGTGGCGGTCGGGTCGGTGGCAGCGGTCGTGTCGGTCACCGCACCAGGGTACCGACGCACTGGACGGGGGCACCGGACCGACCGGACGGACGCTGCGGAACCGCACCGTGCCTCCCGGGCCGCCGGGCCGCCGTGCCGTGGGCCAGCGCGACGGGGGCGACGGCAGATAAGGTGACCGCATGCCGGAGCAGCTCGACCTCACCGCCTCGTCCATCGACATCACCCGTGCCATCTGCGACATCGAATCGGTGTCGGGGAACGAGCAGGCCCTCGCTGACGCGATCGAGGCGGTGCTCGTACCGCTGCCGCACCTCGAGGTGATCCGGGACGGCGACGCGATCGTCGCCCGCACGAACCTCGGCCGCGACCGCCGCGTCGTCATCGCCGGGCACATCGACACCGTGCCGCTCAACGACAACCTGCCCACCGAGTTCCGCACCGCCGAGGACGGCACCGAGATCCTGTGGGGTCGCGGCACCGTCGACATGAAGGCCGGCTGCGCGGTGCAGCTCAAGCTCGCGTACGACCTGGTCGAGCCCTCGGTCGACGTCACGTGGGTCTGGTACGACCACGAAGAGGTCAGCGACCTGCTGAACGGCCTCGGTCGTCTCGCCCGGACACGTCCGGAACTGCTGGCCGCCGACTTCGCCATCCTGGGGGAGCCGTCCGGCGCGCAGATCGAGGGTGGCTGCAACGGCAACCTCCGCGCCGAGATCCGCACGTTCGGCAAGCGCTCGCACAGCGCGCGCAGCTGGATCGGCGACAACGCGATCCACAAGACGGCACCGATCCTCGCCACGCTGGCCGCCTACGAGCCCCGCACCGTCACGGTCGACGGGCTCGAGTACCGCGAGGGCCTCAACGCCGTCGGGATCAGCGGCGGCATCGCGGGCAACATCATCCCGGACGAGGCGATGGTGCACGTGAACTACCGCTTCGCGCCGTCGCGTTCGGCCGACGAGGCCGTGGCGCACATCCGCGAGCTCTTCGACGGCTACGACGTGACCATCGTCGACCTCGCGGCCGGCGCCCGCCCCGGTCTCGACGCCCCGCTCGCGCAGGACTTCGTGTCGGCGGTCGGTGGCCCGGAGCCCCGCCCGAAGTACGGCTGGACCGACGTCGCCCGCTTCTCGGCGCTCGGGGTGCCCGCGGTCAACTACGGCCCCGGTGAGCCCGTCTTCGCCCACCACGACGACGAGCAGGTCCCGGTCGCGCAGATCACCGCGGTCGAGGCCGGCCTCCGTCGGTGGCTGACGGCCTGACGACGGCCGGGGCCACCCGGCCGACCCCTGCACGCACCCGTTGGCGCGCCCGCTACCGGGTGGTGCCGTGGTGGGTCCGCATCACGGTCGTCTACGTGCTCGCCCGGTTCGTCACCGGACTGATGATGCAGGCCTTCGCGAGTGTGCAGGCGGCGAACTCCTTCACCGTCCAGCACCCGGCGTACCTGTCGTTCGCGTCCATCTGGGACGGCGCCTGGTACCGCGTGATCGCGACCGGCGGCTACCCGTCGACCCTGCCCGTGGATGCGGCAGGGCACGTGACCGAGAACGCGTGGGCGTTCATGCCCGCGTACCCGTTCCTGGTGCGCGGCCTGATGCTGCTCACCGGCGCGTCGTTCGAGTTCGTCGCGGTGGCGGTCTCGCTGCTCGCCGGGCTCGGCGCTGCACTCGTGTTCCGTCGCCTGATGGGGCGTTTCCTCGACCCGGCGCGGGCGACCTTCGCCACGGTGCTGTTCTGCGTCGCGCCCGTGTCGGCGATGTTCCAGGTGGCGTACGCCGAGTCGATGGGGCTGTTCCTGCTGCTCGTCGCGCTGCTGCTCATGGTCGACCGACGGTGGTGGACGATGCTGCCCGTCGTGCTGCTGCTCGGGATGACCCGGCCGACCGGGCTCGCCTTCGCGCTGCTCGTCGTGCTGTTCGTCGGCGCGTGGGCGATCCGGCCCGCGTGGGTGCGGTCGTCGGAGCCGCTCACCCTGCGCCGCCTCGTGCCGCCCGCCGTGGTCGCGGTCGTGTCCGGACTGGTCGGCCTGGCGTGGCCGGCGATCGCCTGGGCCGTCACCGGGGTGCCCAAGGCCTACACCGACACCGAGCTCGCCTGGCGGTCGTCCTACGTCGGGTGGCAGGAGCTCGTGCCGTTCGCGCCGTGGATCCAGGGCTTCGGGTGGTGGTTCCACCAGCCGGCCGGCGGGATCCTGCTGGCCGTCGTGGTCGTCGGCTTCGTGGCGTTCGTGTGCATGCCCGCAGCACGGGTGATCGGGATCGAGCTGCGCCTCTGGGGCATCGCATACGTCGTGTACCTGCTCGCCGTGTTCTTCCCGCAGTCGAGTACCTGGCGGATCCTGGTGCCGATCGCGCCACTGCTCGGCATCGTGGCGCTGCCGCGGTCCCGCGTGTACCGGGTCGCCGTCGTGGTGGCGTTCGTCGGGCTGCAGTGGGTCTGGTTGTACTACTGCTGGTGGGTCGACGGCTACGACTGGACCCCGCCGTGATCGGCACGGCGCTCACGGGCCTGGGCGCGGGCCAGGAGCCGTGCGGCGGGGCCGCTCCGCTCGCGCTTCGGCACCGTCGCTGACATCGGCTCCGGGTCACCCGGTCGCCAGTTCGCCGCCGCCACGACCATCGCGTTGACGGTGGCGATGAACGGCACCGCGAAGAACGCGCCGACGACACCCGCGATCGTCGTGCCCGCGGTCACCCCGAGGACGACCCCGAGTGGGTGGACCTTGACGGCCGTGCCGGTCAGGAACGGGTGCAGGACGTGGCTCTCGAGCTGCTGCACGACCACCACGATGCCGAGCATCACGAGCGCCGGCACCCAGCCGTTGAAGACCAGGGCGATGAGCACCGCGACCGCACCGGCGACGATCGCCCCGACGACGGGGACGAACGCGCCGAAGAAGACGATGACGCCGATCGGGATCGCCAGCGGGATCTGCAGGGCGAGCGCACCGATGGTCACGCCGAGGGCATCGGTGACGGCGACGACCAGCTGGACGCGGATGAAGCTGGTGAGGGTCTTCCAGCCGGCGTGCCCGGCGACGTCGATGCGAGCACGTGCGCGCCGTGGGAAGAGCCGGACGACCCACCCCCAGATGCGCGGGCCGTCGATGAGCACGAACAGCGTCGTGAACACGATGATGAACAGCCCCTCGAGCACGTGCACGGCGCCGGTGCCGGCGGCCTGGAAGCCGGACAGGATCGTCGCGGCGTGCGCCTGCAGGTAGTCGAAGCCGTTCGACACCCACGAGTCGACGTCCTTCGCCGTGATCCCGAACGGCTCGCTGTCGAGCAGGGTCCGCAGGGACTGCACGCTGTGGTGGAGCCGGCGTTCGAGCGACGGCAGGTCGGACCGCACCTGCTCGGTGACGAGCAGCGCCAGCCCACCGAGCGCCAGGACCAGCGCCACCAGGCTCGACAGCACCGCCGTCCACTTCGGCCACCGGTGCCGCTGCAGGAACGACGACATCGGCATGAGCAGTGCGCACACCAGCAGCGCGATGAGGAACGGCACCACGATGTCCTGCAGCAGCACGACCAGGGCCACCAGGAGGGCGAGGCCGGCACCCACGACGAGGATGCGCCAGGTGAACGCCGCGCCGATCCGCAGGCCGGCGGGCACTGCGTCGTCGGACCTGCCGGTCGGCTCGGACCGGTCGGGTCGCCCGCTGAGGGACTGACGGCGCATGGAGCGGATGTTCGGCATCCGCCAAGGTTACGAACGGAACCCGCGAAGAACCGGCGATCCGACACCCCCAACCTGGGCGGTTTCGCAGTTGCCCCATCAATACGAGATAATGAGCGGGCATGTACTGCACGAAAGGGGACATCTGATGGCAGCCATGAAGCCGAGGACCGGTGACGGGCCGATGGAGGCTGTTAAGGAGGGTCGACTCATCATCGTGCGGGTTCCGCTCGAAGGAGGAGGCCGCCTGGTCGTCTCGGTCAACGATGCCGAGGCCAAGGAACTCCATGACGCACTCGCTGAGGTCGTCTCGGCCTAGTAGTCGAAAGCACCAGAACGACGGGTCCGGAGCGTGTACGCGCCGGGCCCGTCGTCTGCGTCCGGGGTGCCGCGCCGTCGGCGTCCGCGCCCGTCGCGCTGTCGGTCGGGTCCGGCAGGATGGCCTCGTGCCGAGGACCCACATGCCGATCCGCCGCGTCGAGGAGTACCGCGACCCGGACCCGATGCCGCGCGACGTGTGGCCGGCGACGCTGCCCCCGGTGCGGCAGCTGCTCGACGAAGGACTCGACCTCGACCCGGTGACGGTGTTCGTCGGCGACAACGGTGTCGGCAAGTCCACCCTGATCGAGGCGATCGCGCTCCGGTTCGGCATGTCGCCCGAGGGCGGCTCCACCCTGGCGAACCACTCGACGCGTCCGTCCGAGTCGTCGCTGTGGCAGCACATCGTCCTCCGCCGTGACTTCGGTGCGCCCCGCGGCGGGTTCTTCCTGCGCGCCGAGACCATGCACGGCTTCTTCACCTACCTCGAGGACAATCCCAACCACTCCCGCCCCGAGCCGGTGTTCCACGAGCGCAGCCACGGTGAGTCGTTCCTCGACTTCGTCATCGACCGCGCGCAGTGGCCGGGGCTCTGGATCCTCGACGAACCGGAGTCGGCGCTGTCCTTCTCCGGGTGCCTGACGCTCATCGCGCTGCTGCGGTCGATCGTCGACAGCGGGGTCGGACAGGTCGTGCTCTCGACGCACTCACCGGTCCTGGCGGCGTTCCCCGGCGCGACGATCCACGAGGTCGGCGAGTGGGGGTTCCGGCGCACCGAGTGGGAGGACCTCGACCTGGTGCGCAACCAGCGGTCGTTCCTCGAGTCCCCGGAGCGGTACCTGCGGCACCTCGAGTGACCGACAGGGGACGGCGCTACGCGGTGACCTTCGTCAGCTGCAGCAGCCCGTCGCCGGCCGGCGAGAGCGCACTGCGCACCGCACCCGACGTCGACACCTCGGTCAGCAGCAGCCGGAAGTCGGTCGTCGCCCGGTCGCGCTTGACGGGGTCGGCGACGCGTCCGCGCCACAGTGCGTGCGGCACCAGGACGGTCCCGCCGAGGCGCGCGAGCCGCAGCCCGTGCTCGACGTACTCGATGACGTGCTCGGGGTCGGCGTCCACCAGGACGACGTCGTACGACGCCTCGTTCATCCGGGGGAGCACCTGGTTCGCGCGGCCAGGGATGAGCCGGATCCGAGCGGGGGCGGTGCCGGCGCTGATGTAGGCGTCGCGGGCGAACTGCTGGTGGTCGACCTCGACGTCGATCGTGGTCAGGGTCGCGTCCGGCGCGCCGCCGAGCAGGTACAGCCCGGAGACTCCCAGGCCCGTCCCGATCTCGATGATGCTCGTGGCTCGGGAGGCTGCGGCGATGACACCGATCTGCGCGCCGATCGCGGGCGAGATCGCCTCGACACCGAGCTCCAGGGAGTGCTCACGAGCGCGGGCGATCGCCTCGGACTCCGAGACGATGTCCTCGGCGAACTTCCAGTTCGACTCTTTCTCTGACACGCACACTCCGTTCGGTTGACAACTCTAGGGGTGCATCGGAGCCGTACGGGTTAGGCTCGCTCACGTGAACATCCCGCTCGACAAGATCCTGATCATCGGGATCATTGCCGTGCTCCTGCTCGGGCCGCAGCGCCTGCCGATGTACGCCCAGAAGTTGGCCGAGTTCGTGAAGGCCGTCCGCCGGTTCGCCGACACCGCGAAGGAGCGGATGCGCGACGAGATGGGCCCCGAGTTCGACGACATCGAGTGGCAGAAGCTCGACCCGCGACAGTACGACCCCCGCCGGATCATCCGCGATGCACTCCTCGACTCCGGCGGCGCCAGCAGCGCCGCCGCGGTCCAGACCGCGCAGGTGACCGCCTCCAAGGTGCGCGCGACGGCTCCCGTCGTGCCGCTGGCCGCGGGAGAAGCGCCGCCGTTCGACGCGGAAGCGCCCTGACGCCCGTCACGTGACCACCTGACGGACGGGAGGCCCGGTGCCAGCTGGCACCGGGCCTCCCGTGTTCGGTGTGGTGACGACTACTTCAGGTCGGCGAGGAAACGATCCGTCCAGGCGAGTGCCGGTGCGCTCGGGACGGAGCTGCAGGTGGACGACGCCGTCGACGAGGCGCAGGGCGTGTCCCGGTCGAGCGACCAGTAGTGGATCCCGGCGAGGCCGTTCGCCTTCGCGTAGGCGGACAGCGTGTCGACGTCGGCGAGGGTGAAGACCTCGTCGGTGGTGTCGTTGACGCCGATCATCGGGGTGACCTCGATCTTCGACGACGCGATGCCGTACGTGTGTTGCAGGTTGGTGACGGCCTGGATCGAGGACTTGCCCATCTGGCAGGTGGAGCCGGAGAGCACGCAGTTCGCGGCGGTTGCGCGGCCGAAGTCCATCGTCATGAGGTTGATCGTGTAGTTCGTCAGGGTCGACGCCTTGATCGCCTTCACGGTGGCGTCGCCGGTGCTGTTCAGCCCGCCGTACGAGCCGTCGCTCGCGGCCAGGGTCGCGAGCGTGAACGAGAAGCGCATGCCCGGGTACTTCGCCTGGGCGAGGGCTGCGGCGCTCACCAGGTTCTGCACGTCCGCGGCGGACTGACCGCTCTCGATGTCGAAGTCGACGCCGATCATGTGCGGGGTCGCGTACCGGGCGATGAACGACTGCAGTGCGGCGCCCGAGCACTTGAACGAACCGGCGGCTCCACCGGTGCTGACGATGTAGTTCACCCCGGCGGCGTCGAGCTTCGGGATGTTGGCGTTCGCGAAGGCATCCGCCGCGACGCCGCCCCAGTTCTCGCTGCCGCACGTGCCGGTCGCGAAGGCGAGGGTGATCGCCTTGAGGCCGGGCTCGCGGGTCGACACCAGGCTGTTGCTCGAGCCGACCACCGGGATCCGCGTCCCGGTGACCGCGGTGTTCATGACGTTCGTGTTCCAGTCGAGGTTCACGGTGATGTCCTTGTACGGGCTGAACACCAGTCCGCTGGCCGTGCCGCCGCTCCCGCCAGTGCCGGGGGTCGTCGTCCCCCCGCCAGGAGGAGTGGTGCCGCCGCCCGTGCCGGAGCAGGCGCCGGTCGACGTCCACGGCTGGCCGCTGCCCGTCGCCCCGGCGTGCGTCGCGGGGTCGTCGCCCTGCGTCCACCAGTTCGCGGTGTAGTTCGATCCGTTCTCGCTGACGGTGGCACCGCCGGAGTAGGCGGTGCCGGCGGTCCACGCGGTCGCGCACGACGGTGTCGCGGCGATGGCCGGTGTTGCGGCGAGTGATCCCCCGGCGATCACTGCGGCGACGGTGGCCACGAGGCCGATCCGTACTCGGGTGTTCTGGTTCACACGGTTCTCCTGTCCTCGGCCGGACATCGTCGTCCGACGGGTGGAGCCCAGGCGGTCACATTCCGCAAGGGCATTGTGCAATGCCCTTGCATAATGCTCCGGGGTGGAACGACCTGTCCATGAACGAACGTACAGGCGTGCGCCAGGTGGACGGCAGGACGCCCGTCGTCAGTCGCGGGTGGCGACGATCGTGTACGTCAGGGGGACCCGGTCGCGATCGGCGTCGGGCCACGCCCACGAGCCGTCACCGGTGTCCTCCATGCGGGGACTGAAGCGCCAGGGCAGGGTGCGCCCCTCGTCCAGGCGGCGGAGTCGGAGTCCGGCGTCGAGCAGGGCGTTCACGATCTCGGACAGCGGGTGCGGCCACTCGAACGTGCGAGTGTTCGCCACGGTGCCGTCGCCGGCGTAGGTGCCGGCGTCGTCCCACTGCTGCGCGGTGCCGTCCGGGAAGTACCGGTACCGGGTGACGAGTTCGTCGGCGGTCTCGTCGAGGGCGTAGAGCGCGGGGTGGCCGTCGCGGATGAAGAACACCCCGCCCGGGCGCAGCAGGCCGGCGACCTGTGCGGCCCAGCGGTCGAGGTCGGCGAGCCAGCAGATCGTGCCGATGCTCGTGTAGACGACGTCGAAGTCGCCGGTGACCGCGGCACGGGCATCGAGCACGTCGGTCTCCACCCAGGTGACGTCGAGGCCGAGCCGTGTCGCGAGGCCGGCGGCGGAGGCGAGCGCCGCGGGGGAGAAGTCGACACCGGTCAGTCGGGCACCCTCGCGGGCGAGCGACACGGTGTCGGTGCCGATGTGGCACTGCAAGTGGCAGACGTCGAGGTCGGCGAGCGTGCCGTCCGGCAGCCACGGCGTCAACACCGGCAGGTCGTCGCGCACGACGTCGGAGCGGTGCGCCGGGTCGGACAGCTCGTCCACGGCGTAGGCGCCCTCGTGCATGGGGACCCGGTCGTCCCAGTTCGCCCGGTTCGTGTCGCGGGCGCGGTCCCAGTCGACGCTGACGTGATCCATGCTCATGCTGATGAGCCTAGGACAGCGAGAGACCCAGCTTCCGTCCGGCCAGTCCGCGCCCCATCGTCGTGATGCCGTCGGCGATCGCGGCGAGGGCGACGGCTGCGGGGTCCTCCGGCGCGCCGAGCACGACCGGCAGGCCGGTGTCCCCGCCCTCGCGGAGCGGCACGGACAGCGGCACGCTACCGAGCACCGGCACGGGGGCATCCTGCCCGCGGGACAGCCGTGCCGCGGTCTCGGCGCCACCGCCCTCGCCGAACAGGTGCAGGACCGAGCCGTCGGGCTGCACGAGCCCGGCCATGTTCTCGATGACCCCGATCACCCGCTGGCCCGTCTGTCGTGCGACGGTCCCGCTGCGCTCGGCGACGTCGGCCGCGGCCGCCTGGGGTGTGGTGACGACCAGGACCTCGGCGTGCGGGAGGAGCTGACCGACCGAGATCGCGACGTCACCGGTGCCGGGCGGCAGGTCGAGCAGGAGCAGGTCCAGGTCGCCGAAGAACACGTCGGTCAGGAACTGGTTCACGGTGCGGTGCAGCATCGGACCGCGCCAGGACACCGCGGTGGAGGCGTCGTCGACGAACATGCCGATCGACACGACCTTCACGTCGTGGGCGACGGGCGGCAGGATCATGCTGTCCACCCGGGTCGGACGCGGCGCGACGCCGTGCTCGTCGGTCAGACCCATCAGCCCGGGGATGCTGAAGCCGTGCACGTCGACGTCGACGATCCCGACCCGCAGGCCCCGGCGGGCGAGCGCGACGGCGAGGTTGGCGGTGACCGTCGACTTGCCGACGCCGCCCTTGCCGCTCGTGACGGCGATCACCCGGGTGAGCGAGTCCGCCGTGAACTGGATGCCGTTCGGCCGGCCGGCCCGCAGGCGTTCGGTCAGCGCGGCGCGCGTCGCGGGGGCCATCACCGACACGTCGACGTCGACCGAGGACACCCCGTCCACGGAACCGGCGGCGACGCGCACGTCGCGCTCGATGGTGTCGGCGGCGGGGCACCCCACGATCGTGAGCTGCAGGTCGACGCGCACCGCGCCTCCTGGCTGCACGTCGACCCCACGGATCATGTCGAGCTCCGTGACGGGCCGACGGATCTCGGGGTCGATCACGCGGCCGAGCGCAGCGAGGACCGCCGTGCCCATCTGCTCGTCGGCGGGAGCCGTGTCAGCCACGGGTGGAGCTGCCGGGCTCGTTCGCGTAGCCGGCGTCGTCGGCGTCGCGCCGGTCGAGTTCCTCGAGCAGGGACCGCAGCTCGGCGCGGATGAAGTCCTTCGACGCCATGTCGCGCATCGCCAGCCGGAGCGCGACGACCTCGCGCGCCAGGTACTCGGTGTCCGCCAGGTTGCGCTCCGCACGCTGCCGGTCCTGCTCGAACTGCACGCGGTCGCGGTCGTCCTGCCGGTTCTGCGCGAGCAGGATGAGCGGGGCGGCGTACGAGGCCTGCAGCGACAGCACCAGGGTCAGTGCGGTGAAGCCGATCGCGGCGGAGTCGAACTGCCACGGCTTCGGCGCGAGGGTGTTGTAGCCCATCCAGACCACACAGAACAGGGTGAGGCCGATGAGGAACCACGGCGTGCCCATGCCCCGTGCGATGCCCTCGGTCGCGCGACCGAACGTGTCACCGCGTCCGCCACGACGGCGGGTCGGGAGCACGCGCGTGCGCATGCCCTTGGGGGAGTCGAGGCGGACGTCGGAGCGCTCGCGATCACGACGGTTCTCATCCGTTCGGGCCACGGGTGGTCCTCCTTCCCGTCGTCACGGGTGTCTTGCGCGGGCGTTGGCGTGGAAGCGGTGAGGGTTCCCCCTCGCCCTGACTTCGCCAGTCGTCCGGCAGGACGTGGTCGAGGACATCGTCGATCGTCACCACCCCGACGAGGCGGTGGGCGTCGTCGACCACGGGGACGGACAGCAGGTTGTAGGTCGCCATCACGCGGGTGACCTCGGCTGCGCTCGCGTCGACCCGGACCGGTTCGGTCTGCTGGTCGATGAGCGTGCCGAGCCGTTCGTTCGGCGGGTAGCGGAGCATGCGCTGGAAGTGCACCAGCCCGAGGAACCGACCGGTCGGCGGCTCGTACGGCGGCAGCGTGACGCACACCGCGGCGCCGAGCACCGGGGCGAGGTCGTGGCGGCGGACGAGCGCGAGCCCCTCGGCGACGGTCGCGTCGGCGGAGACGATGACGGGCTCGGTGGTCATCAGACCACCGGCGGTGTCCGGCTCGTACTCCAGGAGCATGCGGACGTCCTGCGCCTCCTCCGGCTCCATGAGCTGCAGGAGTGCCTCGCTCCGTTCGTCGGAGAACTGCGCGAGGACGTCGGCGGCGTCGTCCGGCTGCATCTGGTCGAGCACGTCGGCCGCACGGGAGTCCTCGAGCCGCGACAGGATCTCGACGCGCTCCTGGTCGGGCATCTCCTCGAGCACGTCGGCCAGTCGGTCGTCGGGGAGCTCTTCGGCGACCTCGAACCGGCGTTCCTCCGGCAGGTCGAGCAGCGTGCTCGCCAGGTCGGCGGGCACCAGGTCGGAGTACGCGGCGATGACGTGCTCGGCGGACTGGGCCTCGCCGGGGAGCTCGTCCTCGGTGACCTCGTTCCACGTCGCGAACGTCGTCGGGCCCTTGCCGAACGGCGACGGTGTGGTCTTCGGCTTGCGGAGGAAGAGCTGCGCGACCTCCCAGTCGCCCTGCCCGCGGTCCTCGATCGCGACGTCCTCGATCGTGGCGCGGATGCGCTGGTTCTTGATGAGCACCTTGCGACCGAGCATCTCGGCGATCACCCGCACCTCTCCGCCGCGCTGCTCGAAGCGGCGCATGTTGACGAGCCCGGTGGTGATGACCTGGCCGGCACCGATCGAGGTGATGCGACCGACGCTGACGAAGATGCGGCGCTTGCCCGGTACCTCGACGATCAACCCCACGACGTGCGGGGGATCGGCCCGGCGGTAGACCACCAGGACGTCCCGGACCTTGCCCACGCGGTCGCCCGCGGGGTCGAAGACGGAGCACCCGGCGAGGCGGGCGACGAAGACCTTCGTGGCGCTCACCCGACCCAGCGTAGTCGGTTGCGTGCTGGCGCTTCCCCGGCGGTGCACGTGCGATTGCAAGGTGCGCGGTGAATGATGGCTGTGTGAGCAATCAGAGTCCCTTCGCCGGCAGGACCGCCCAGGCCTTCCCGACGCTGCCCAAGGGCGACGTCCTCGGCACGTACGACAGCTACCCCGATGCGCAGCGCGTCGTGGCGAAGCTCGCGGACGCCGACTTCCCGGTCAACCAGCTCTCGATCGTGGGCAACGACCTGAAGACCGTCGAGCGCGTCACTGGCAAGATGACCTACGGCCGTGCGGCGATCGCCGGAGCACTGTCCGGTCTCTGGCTCGGCATCTTCTTCGGCATCGTGCTCACCCTGTTCTCCCCGAGCGCCGGCGGCCTGATCCTCGCCGCCGCGATCATCGGCGCCGCGTTCGGCATGCTCTACGGCATCGTCTCGTTCGCGATCACCAAGCGGCAGCGCGACTTCACGAGCGTCCACCAGGTGCTCGCCACCAACTACCAGATCGTCGTCAACCCGCAGCTGACCGGTCAGGCGCAACGCATCCTCGGGGAGCACGGCGCGACGCCGTCCACACACTGGAACGAGCAGCCCCAGCAGGGCGCTCCCGGAGCACCGGTGCAGGGACAGCAGCCGTGGCGCCCCACCCCGCCGCAGCAGCAGTCGCCGTACGGCGGACACGCGACACCCCACCAGCAGCCAGGAGGCCCGCAGCAGCCCGGCACGTCGGCCCCCGGCGGGCAGACGGATGCGCCCACGGCCCCGCCGCGGTACGGCACGAACGACGGACCCCGGTACGGGGAGCACGCAGACCCGTCCGCTGCCGCACCCGCCGACCGACCCACCTCGGGTGGGCCGGCGATCCCCGAGCGTCGTCCGCAGGACCCGCCGCAGTACGGCGAGCGGGTGCCCGGTGCGACGCCGCCGGCACCGTCGTCTTCGTCGACCCCGTCGTCCCCGTCGTCCCCGAAGGGCGACGAGCGCCCCTGACGCCTGCAGGGTCGGTGTTCCCGGGGCCGGTGTGCTCGGGGCCGGTGTGCTCGGGCTACAGCACCTTCGAGTAGCAGATCGACAGCGGGGCGCCGACGTACGGACCGAAGTTGGCGATGCGCGTGAAGCCCTCGCGCTCGTAGAACCCGACGGCGCGCTTCTGCTCGTTCCCCGTCTCGAGCACGAGCGCCGGTGACCCGAGGTCGAGCGCGGCCTCTTCGAGCCGGCGCAGCAGCGCGGCCGCCACACCCGAGCCGCGGGACTCCGGCCGGACGTACATGCGCTTGATCTCGGTGATGCCGTCGTCGACGACCCGCAGTCCGCCGCACGCCAGCGGAGTACCGGCTTCGTCGCGCGCCAGGAAGAACACCGCGATGGAGTCTGCCGTCGGCTTGTCGCCGGGTTCGGTGTCGCCGCCGTAGGCGCGGTCGATCTCCAGGCGCTGCGCGGCCCGGAGCCGCTGCGCGTCGGGGGAGTCGAAGTGCTCGACCTCGATCGAGAACTGCTGCGTGCGGGTGTCGGAGGAGGCGTCGGGCGTCGTCACCCGCTCAGGCTAGCGGCCGGAGCGGGCGATCCACCCCTCCACTTCCGAGGGGGTCCGGGGGATGCCGATCGACAGGTTCTCGGCCCCGTCCTCGGTGACCAGGATGTCGTCCTCGATCCGGACGCCGATGCCGCGGAACTCCTCGGGCACCGTCAGGTCGTCCTGCTGGAAGTACAGACCGGGCTCGATCGTGAACACCATGCCGGGCTGCACGACGCCGTCGATGTACATCTCGCGACGGGCCTTCGCGCAGTCGTGCACGTCGAGGCCGAGGTGGTGGCTCGTGCCGTGCACCATGTAGCGGCGGTGGAACTGGTTGTCCGGCTCGAGCGACTCTTCCGACGAGACGGGCAGGAAGCCCCACTCGGCGGTCTTGCGGGCGATGACCTCCATCGCGGTGGCGTGCACCTGGCGGAACGTGATGCCCGGCTTGACGATGGCGAACGCGGCGTCGGCCGCCTCGAGCACGGCGTCGTAGACCATGCGCTGCACGGGCGAGAACGTGCCGCTGACCGGCAGCGTGCGGGTGATGTCGGCCGTGTAGAACGAGTCGACCTCGACCCCGGCGTCGATGAGGATCAGGTCACCCGGCTGCACGGCGCCGTCGTTCCGGGTCCAGTGCAGGATGCAGGCGTGGTGGCCCGAGGCGGCGATCGTGTCGTAGCCGACCGTGTTGCCGTCGGCACGAGCCCGGCGGTTGAAGGTGCCCTCGACGATGCGCTCGCCCCGCTGGTGCGCCAGGACGGCGTCGAAGTCGGCGATCACGTCGTCGAAGCCGTGCTTGGTGGCGTCGACGGCCTTGCGGAGCTCGCCCACCTCGTACGCGTCCTTCACCAGGCGCTGCTCGGACAGGTCACGGGCGAGGACGTCGTCGGTCGCCGGTGCGTCGTCGGTCTCCGGAGCGCCGCCGACCGCGCTGCCGAGTCGTGCGTCGAGGGTGCGGGTCAGGTCGTCGTCGGCCTCGCGCACGAGCAGCGCCGAGGCGTCGAGTCCGTCGGCGACGTCCGAGAAGGAGCCGAGGTCGGCCGTGGCCAGCCCGAGGTCGGCGGCGACGGCGTCGAGCGACGGACGCGGGCCGACCCAGAACTCGCCGATCTCGGGGTTCGCGTAGAACTCTTCCGAATCACGACCGGCCGTGGCGCGGAAGTAGAGCGTGGCGTCGTGCCCGGAGCCGTTCGGCGTCATCACGAGGACGGAACCGACGACGGTGTCGGTGCCCCACCCGGTCAGGTGCGCGAAGGTGGAGTGCGGGCGGAACGGGTAGTCGCAGTCGTTCGAGCGGACCTTGGCCTGCCCGGCGGGGACGACGATCGTGCGGCCCGGGTGCAGCTCGGAGATGCGGGCCCGACGCTCGGCGGCGAAGGCGGCCTGCTCGCGGGGCTCGGGGATCGTCTGCTCGCGGTCGGCCCACTGCGACCCGATGAAGTCCTTGAAGGTCGAGGACCCGGGGGTCGTGGAACGGTTGCTCGTCGCGCGGGGAGTCGTGTCGGCCATGCCCCCATCATCGCACCGCGCTGCACCGGCGTCCTGTGCGGCCCCTCACCTGTGGATAGCATTGTCGACGTGCCCGACCCGTTCATCGACCTGCACGCGCACTCGAGTGTCTCCGACGGCACCGAGCGACCCGCGGAGCTCGTCCGAGCGGCCGCGGCCGCCGGCCTGGACGCCGTCGCGCTGACCGACCACGACACGACCGCCGGTTGGGCCGACGCGTCCGAGTCCGCACGCGAGCTGCCGCTGACGCTCCTGCCGGGTCTCGAGCTGAGCACGCGCATCGGTTTCCGCAGTGTGCACGTCCTCGGCTACCTGGTCGATCCGCAGGACCCGGGCCTGGTCGAGGAGACGGACCGCATCCGCTCCGGCCGCCTCTCGCGCGCGCACCGCATGGTCGACCGCATCGGCGAGGACCACCCGATCACCTGGGCCGACGTCCTGGCGCAGGCGAGCCCCGGGGCCACCATCGGCCGCCCGCACATCGCCGACGCGCTCGTCGCGCGGGGCCTGGAGTCCGACCGGAGCGCGGCGTTCCGCGGGATCCTGCACCCGGCATCCGGCTACTACGAACCGCACGAGGCGCCGTCGCCCCTGCGCGGCGTCGAACTCATCCGACAGGCGGGCGGTGTGCCGGTCATCGCGCACCCGGCAGCCTCGTCGCGGGGGATCGTCATCGACGAGCCGATGCTCCGCGACCTCGTCGACGCCGGGCTCGGCGGGCTCGAGGTGGACCACCGCGAGAACCTGGCGCACGGCAAGCGCACCCTGCTCGACTGGGCGTCGCGCTACGGCCTGTTCGTCACCGGTTCGAGCGACTACCACGGCACGGGCAAGCCGAACCGGCTCGGCGAGCACCGGACGGCGCGGGTCGCGTTCGACGCCATCCTGTCCGAGGCCACCGGCAGCGCGCCCGTGGTCGGCCCCGGCTCGCGCTTGTCCTGACCCGAGGCTCGTCCCCACCGGTCCGAGACTCGTGTTCAGCGACAGTTCTCGTGTCCGCGGGCGCGAGGAATGTCGCTCAGCCCGAGTCTCGGGGCGGTGTGCGGGCGGGGACGACGAAGGGCCCGTCGCGTCAGCGACGGACCCTTCGGTCTGGAGGCGCTACTCGCCGTCCGACGAACCCTGCGGTGCCGAGGCGGTCGCCGAGGCATCGCCGGTGCCGGCTCCGCGACGGCGGCGACGGCGGCGACGCTTCGCGGCGCCGTCGGTGGTCCCGCCCTCGGTGGCCGACGTGTCGTCGGTGGGCGCGGAGGTCGGAGCCGCGGACTCGGAGGCGGGAGCCTGCGAGGCGGGCTGCTCAGAGCCTCCTGACCGGGTGCGACTGCGCGACCGCGAACGCGACGCGTCACGCGGACCGGAGGCCGGACGGTCGCTGCTGCGCTTCTCGGCGGGGGCACCGGCCGACGCGGCGTGCGACGACGCACCGGGCAGACGGCCCTTGGTGCCCTTCGGGATGTCGAGTTCCTCGAACAGGTGCGGCGACGACGAGTAGGTCTCGACGGGCTCGGGGATGCCGAACTCGAGGGCCTTGTCGATCAGCGTCCACTTGTGCAGGTCGTCCCAGTCGACGAACGTGACCGCGATGCCGGTCTTGCCGGCACGGCCGGTACGACCGGCGCGGTGCAGGTAGGTGTCCGGGTCGTCCGGGATCGTGTGATTGATGACGTGCGTGACGTCGTCCACGTCGATGCCGCGGGCGGCGACGTCGGTGGCGATGAGCACGTCACGCTTGCCGGCCTTGAAGGCGGCCATCGCGCGCTCGCGCTGCTCCTGGTTGAGGTCACCGTGGACCGCTGCGGCGTTGAACCCGCGGTCCTTGAGCTCCTCGACCAGCTTCGCCGCCGCACGCTTGGTGCGGGTGAAGATCACGGTCTTGCCGCGGCCCTCGGCCTGGAGGATGCGGGCGATGACCTCGTCCTTGTCCAGGGAGTGCGCGCGGTAGATGAGGTGCTTGATGTTGGCCTGCATCAGGCCCTCGTCCGGGTCGGTCGCCCGGATGTGCACCGGACGGCTCATGAACCGGCGGGCGAGGGCGACGATCGGCGCGGGCATCGTGGCCGAGAACAGCATCGTGTGCCGTACCTCGGGGATGGCCTGGAAGATGCGCTCGATGTCCGACAGGAAGCCCAGGTCGAGCATGCGGTCGGCCTCGTCGAGGACGACCTCCTGCACGTGGGACAGGTCGAGGAGTCGCTGACGCTGCAGGTCGATGAGGCGCCCGGGCGTGCCGACCACGATCTGGGCACCGGCCTTGAGCTGCTCGATCTGGCCCTCGTACGCCTTGCCGCCGTAGATCGCCGCGACGGTGGTCGGGCGGTTCGAGGTGGCGACCTCGAGGTCCTCGGTCACCTGGACCGCGAGTTCGCGGGTCGGGACGACGACGAGGGCCTTGACGCCGGGGGCCGGGTCGGCGCCGAGTCGCTGGATGAGGGGGAGGCCGAACCCGAAGGTCTTGCCGGTACCGGTCTTGGCCTGGCCGATGATGTCCTGGCCGGTGAGGGCGAGCGGGATCGTCTGCTGCTGGATCGGGAAGGGCTCGAGGATGCCCTTGCCCGCGAGCGCGTCGACGATGTCCTGCTCGATGGAGAGGTCTGCGAAAGTCAAAGAATCACCTTAGTTCTGGTGGAAGTCCGGGCCAGTCTACCGATGGGCGGGTGGAGCGGGGCGCGAGGCGGTTCCCGCTATGCTCTCCGGGTGGTGTCGTGGTGGAACCGGAAGCGCGCGGCGCAGCTCGCAGCAGCGTGGCTCGCGTCGCGGAACCCGCGGAACGCAAGCCAGGTCAAGCGTCTGGCGCTCGACGACGTCACCCCCGAGCTCGACGTCTACCTGGGCCAGGCCGCGTACCTGCAGCTCTCCGTCTACGAGACGATGGGTCGTGCCGGTGCCTCGGCACCGACGCTGTCCGGTCGCCTGGTGACGGGTGTGCTCGCGACGACGGCGCTCGACCGGCACCGCACGATCGTCGCCGAGATCGAACGCAACGGGTCGGACCCGGCGGAACTGATGGCGCCGCACCGCGAGGCGATCGACCGGTTCCTCGAGCGCACGAGCGGCGCCGACTGGTACGAGTCGATGCTGACCGGCTACGTCACGGCGGGCATCCTGAACGACCTGTTCGGCAACCTGCTGCGGTCGCTGCCGAACGACGTGCGGCAGCGGTTGCGCTCCGTGTTCGACGCGCGTGAGGAACCCGCGGTCGTCGAGGAACTGACCGCCCGCATCGAGGACGACCCCGAGGTCGGCTCGCGCCTGGCGATGTGGGGCCGGCGTCTGGTCGGCGACACCCTGCTCGTGGCACGGTCGGCGCTGGCGTCGCACGCTCGCGAGGACCAGGAGCGGCTCGAGCCGGTCTGGACCGAACTGATCGCGGCGCACACCCGACGGATGGATGCACTCGGCCTGACGGCCTAGGCGCGGCGGTCCCGTGCTCGGCTCAGGCCCCGCGGGCCTTGAGTCGTTCGTAGTACTCGACGTCGCTCTTGTCGCGGCGCGTCCCGAGCAGCCACTCGACGACGAGGGCGACGACGCCCGCGCCGACCAGGGCCACGACCCAGATCCAGGTGGCGTCGTACCGCCAGCCGGCCCAGGTCAGTGCCTCCCACAGCACGGCAGCAGCGATGCCGCCCACGGCGGGCCCGATCAGGACGCCACGACTGGCGCGCCACGGCAGGACCACGTGCGCGATCCCGCCGATGATCAGGCCGCCGAGGACGGCGAAGAGCAGTTCCACGTCGTCAGGCGACGAAGCCGATGCGGCGTGCCTCTTCCGCGCCGACCTCGACGTACGCCAGGGCGGCGACCGGAACGATGAAGCGACGGCCCTTCTCGTCCTGGAGCGACAGGTGCGTCGCCTTCGACGCGAGGGCCTCAGACACGGCCTTCTCGATCTCGTCGGCGGTCTGGGCGGTCTCGAACGCGATCTCGCGCGGGCTGTTGATGATGCCGATCTTGATGTCCACGAGCACAGCGTATCCGAGCGGTCCCGGAGGACATCGGACGTTCGCCGCGGGCGCACTCGGCGGCCCGGGTACGCGCCGCGCCCGCGTCGGGCCGGGTGGTGTCGGCGGTCGTGGGTACCGTACGAGCGTGCCGCAGACCACGCTGACGCCAGCCCCCGCAGACGTCGGCGTCGCACGCGCCCTGGTCGACGACCCGTCCCAGACCGCCGTGCTCGCGCTGCCCGACGGCCGACACGCGGCGGTCATCGGCGCTCCCGGCACGGGCAAGACGACCACGCTCGCCCGGCTCGTCGCCGACCGGTTGCGCGGACCGCACGCGATCAGCCCCGACGGGCACGCCACCGTGCTCGCGCTGACCTCGTCGCGGACCGCTGCCACCGCCCTGCGTGACCGCCTCGCCGCCGCCGTCGACCGCGTGGTGCCCGGAGCGCTCGCCCGGACCGTGAACTCGTTGGCCTTCCAGATCGTCGCGCACGCCGCGGCGGTCCAGGGGCAGGAAGCACCCACGCTGCTGACCGGTGGCGAGCAGGACCGCATCATCGCCGACCTGCTCGCCGGTCACGAGCTCGACGGCACCGGTCCGGACTGGCCCGAACCCATCACCGCGGTGGTGCGGGAGCGCGCCGGGTTCCGGACCGCGATGCGCGACGTCATGATGCGTGCGGTCGCGGCGGGCGTCGAGCCCGAGGACATGCGCGAGCTCGGCGACGAGGGCGGTCGACCCGAGTGGCGGGCCGTCGGTGACTTCGTCGACGAGTACCGGGCCTCGGTCACCGCGTTCCGTGCGACCAGCCTCGACTCCGGTGAGCTCGTCGCGTTCGCCACCGCCGCCGTGCTGCGGGGGGAGCTGCCCGCGAGCGTCGCCGCCCTCGGACTCATCGTGGTCGACGACACCCAGGAACTCGTCGAGGGCGAGGTGGCACTGCTCGGTGCGCTCGCCCGGTCCGGCGTGCAGGTCGTCGCGTTCGGCGATCCGGACATCGCCGCCTCGGCGTTCCGCGGGGCCGAACCGGACGTGCTCGGGCGCCTGGCCGTGCGGCTCGGCGTGGACCGAGTCGACGAACTCTTCCTCGGCACCGTGCACCGGTACCCCGCGCCGATCCGGTCGTTGGTCTCCGGGATCACGGGGCGCATCGGCACGGCAGCGGCCGGTCGGCAGCGCGCGGCGACGGCGAGCGACGAGGACGCCCGAGCAGACGCCGTCGTGCACCTCGAGGCGGCGAGCCGGTCGGCGCTGCTCGTCGCCGTCGCCCGACGGCTCCGGGAGCACCGCCTGCTCGACGGTGTGCCGTGGCACCGGATGGCCGTCGTCACCCGCAGCGGCGCCGCGATCCCCGAGCTCGTGCGTGCGCTCTCGGTGGCCGAGGTCCCCGCGACCGCCGGTGCCGCGCCCGTCCGCCCCCGTGACGACTCGGCGGCGCGGGCACTGCTCGACGCCGCGGCGGTCGCCCTCGGGGTCCTGCCCCTCGACGCCGCCCTGGCCACCGCGTTCGCCACCGGGCCGCTCGGCGGACTCGACACCCTGGCGATGCGCCGGCTGCGGCTCGCCCTGCGGCGCGAAGAGCTCGCCGGCGACGGCACCCGCACGGCCGACGAACTCCTGATCGACGCGCTCGGTGCCCCGGAGCGTCTGGCCACGGTCGACGCCGGCTTCGCCAGACGGGCGACCCGACTCGCACGCAGTCTGGTGCAGGCACACGCCGACGCCGAGGCCGGATCGAGCATCGAGGAGATCCTCTGGGGCCTGTGGGAACGCAGCGGCCTCGCGAAGTCGTGGGGCGGGCAGTCCGCAGCCGGCGGGGTCGGAGCGGGCGAGGCGGACCGGCACCTCGACGCCGTCGTCGGCCTGTTCACCGCCGCCAAGCGGTTCGTCGAACGCACCCCGGACGCCCCGGCCCGGGTGTTCGTCGACGACCTGCTCGGCGCCGACCTGCCCGAGGACTCCATCGGACCCGACCGCACCGCCGGCCGGGTCCGGGTGCTCACCCCCTCGGCGACGATCGGACTCGAGTGCGACGTCGTCGTGGTGTTCGGACTGCAGGACGGCGTGTGGCCGAACACCCGGGTGCGTGGCAGTCTGCTCGACCCGGACGGTCTGGTCCGTGCGGCGTCGGGAGCCGAGCGTTCGCCGATCGACGACCGCGCCGCGGTGGTCGCCGACGAACTCCGCTTGTTCGCCCGCGCCGTCTCCCGCGCGACCACGCAGGTCGTGATCGGCACCGTCGCCAACGACGACGAGTCCCCGTCGCCGTTCGTCCGCCTGGTGCCGGTGCCGCCGGACCGGCAGCCGACCGTGCACCCGCTGTCCCTGCGCGGACTGGCCGGGTCCCTGCGACGTCGGGTCGTCCTGTCCGGCGACCACGAGGCCGCCTCGGCGCTCGCCCGGTTGGCCGCGGCCGAGGTCCCCGGGGCCGCACCGGACGACTGGTACGGCCTCGCCGAGCCCACCACCGACGAGCCGCTGGTCGACCTCGACGCCGAGCCGGTGCCCGAGGTCGAGGGCGGCGAGCCCGTCGCCCCGACCGTGTCCGTCTCGCCGTCGCGCATCGGC
The DNA here is from genome assembly GCF_015350945.1 of Curtobacterium sp. VKM Ac-2884. Taxonomy (NCBI): domain Bacteria; kingdom Bacillati; phylum Actinomycetota; class Actinomycetes; order Micrococcales; family Microbacteriaceae; genus Curtobacterium; species Curtobacterium sp. VKM Ac-2884. The sequence continues at coordinate 362,844 of NZ_JADKSA010000004.1, read as the reverse complement.
ACGTTCGAGGAGTGCCCGGTGCACTGGTTCGTGCAGACCTTCGGCGGCGGTGCGCCGAGTCCGGCGATGGGGATCGGCACGATCGTGCACGAGGCGATGGAGCACGCGACCGAGATCGACGTCGAGTCGCTGTGGGAGCGGGTCGAGGCCCGGTGGGACGAACTGACCTTCGAGTCGCCGTGGGTGGCAGATCGGGAACGCGCGCGCACCCGCCGCATGATCGAGGGGCTCAGCGACTACCTGCGGACCTTCGCGGGCGCCGGCCGCCGGTTGCTCGGCGCCGAGACCTCGTTCGCCCTGGTCACCGGCCCCGCCCGGATGCGCGGCAGCATCGACCGCATCGAGGTCGACCCCGAAGGCCGCGTCAGCGTCGTGGACCTCAAGACCGGACGCTCGATGCCGAGCGAGAAGAACGACATGCCGGAGCACCCGCAGCTCGGCGCGTACCAGCTGGCGATCGAGGACGGCGCGGTCGAGGGCGTTCCGGCCGGCTCGGCCATGACGGACGCCCGACTCGTGTTCGTGCAGAACCCCCGCGGCGGGCACGCCTACTCGGAGCGCACCCAGCACGCGTTCGACGCCGAGGCGCGCGACGCCTACCGGGAGCGCCTGCACGGGGTCGCGCGCGGCATGGCCGGACGGACCTTCCTGGCGAACGTGGACGACCACTGCGAGAAGGCCCGGACCGGTGTCGAGTGCCGCATCCACGTGGTCTCGGAGGTGACCTGGTGACCGACACGACCGACACCACCGACACCACCGACACGTCCGGCACGACCGACACGACGGACGCGCCCGGAACCCACGCGCCCGCGATCCGGCACGGGGCCGACGCCATCGCCGACGCCCTCGGCCGCCCGCGCCCGACCGCACAGCAGCGCGCCGTCATCGAGTCCCCGCTCACCCCCGCCCTGGTCGTCGCCGGAGCCGGCAGCGGCAAGACCGAGACGATGGCGTCGCGGGTGGTCTGGCTGCTCGCGAACGGGATGGTCCGCCCCGACGAGGTCCTCGGTCTGACCTTCACCCGCAAGGCCGCCGGCGAGCTCTCGGTGCGCATCAACGACCGCATCCGTGCACTCGAGGACGTCGGTCTGATCACCCCGGGCGACGCCTTCGAAGCGCCCACTGTCTCGACCTACAACGCGTTCGCGAACGCCGTCTTCCGCGAGAACGCCCTGCTCGTCGGCCGCGACGGCGAGTCCCAGGTCCTGACCGAACCGTCCGCCTGGCAGCTGGCCCGCCGCGTCGTGGTGGCCGCGCGTGACGACCGTCTGGCCGGGCTCGACCGCGACGTCGACACGCTCACGGCGGCCGTCGTGGCGCTCGCCGGGGCCACGTCCGAGCACCTCGTCGAACCCGAGGACCTCCGCCGGTTCGCCGTCGAGTTCTCCGACCTGCTCGAACTGCCCGGCAACCGTGGCAAACCGTACAAGGCGATCACCGACGCCGTCGCCGCGATCGGTGCGCTGGAGCCCCTGGCCGACCTGGTCGCGGAGTTCCGGCGGCAGAAGGTCGACCGCGGCTTCGTCGAGTTCTCCGACCAGATCGCCCTGGCGCTCGCCGCGGCCGAGTCCGCGCCGCGGGTGGTCACGGACCTGCGGCAGCGGTTCGGCGTCGTGCTGCTCGACGAGTACCAGGACACCTCGGTGGTGCAGACCCGGTTCCTCGCCCGGCTGTTCCGCGGGCACTCGGTGATGGCCGTGGGCGACCCGCACCAGTCGATCTACGGGTTCCGCGGTGCGAGCGCCGCGAACCTCGCCCGCTTCCCGCACGACTTCGGCGGCACCGAGCCGGATGCGGTCCGGCCGGTGACGTTCGCGCTGTCGACGAGCTGGCGGAACCCGATCGACGTCCTCGCGGGGGCGAACGCGATCGTGGCGCCGCTGTCCGAGGCGTCCGAGGTCGACGTCGAGCGCCTGTCACCGCGACCCGGTGCGGACGCCGGGACGGTCCGGGCGGTGTTCCCGGAGACCCTGCCGGAAGAGGCCGACGAGGTCGCCTCGTGGTTCCAGGGCCACCGGAAGCGGAACCCGACCGGGTCGATGGCCCTGCTGCTCCGTGCCCGCAAGGACCTGGCGTCGTTCACCGCGGCGCTCGGAGCGCGCGCGGTGCCCTTCCACGTGCTCGGCACCGGCGGCCTGCTCCAGCGCCCCGAGATCGTGGACCTGGTCGCGTGCCTGCGGGTGCTGCACGACCCGGCTGCCGGCAACGACCTCATCCGGTTGCTCGCGGGTGCCCGGTGGCGGGTGGGCGCCGCGGACGTCGTCGCCCTGCACCACCTCGCGCGGTGGCTGTTCCAGCGCGACCACACCCAGCAGCGGCTCGACGACGAACTGACGGCGGCGTTCCGCGCCTCGGTGGCCGCGGGGGAGCACGGTTCGATCGTCGACGCCCTGGACTTCGTGGCGACCGCACCGGACGAGCACGGCGCGCTCGAGGGCATCACGCCCGCCGGCCGCAGCCGGATGCGGGCGCTCGGCGCGCAGCTCGCGATGCTGCGGTCGCGGGCCGGCAGCGACCTGGTCGACTTCGTGACGCTCGTGGTGCAGGAGATGCGGCTCGACATCGAGGTCGCGGCGCACGAGCAGGGCAGCGGGGCTTACCTCGATGCCTTCATCGACGAGCTCGCCGGGTTCGTGTCCACCGACGACCGCGCCGACCTCGGCTCGTTCCTGGGCTGGATCGACGCCGCCGCCCGCCGTGACGACATGGGCCCGCGCTCCGAGGAACCCGAAGCCGGCACGGTCCAGATCCTGACGATCCACGGGTCGAAGGGCCTCGAGTGGGACGCCGTCGCGGTGCCGCGCATGGTCGAGGGCGGGCTGCCCGCGCGGCCGCAGGAGGGCTCGTCCGGGTGGCTCGGCTTCGGCCGTCTGCCGTACGAGTTCCGGGGGGACGGCGCCGAGCTGCCGAGCCTGGCGTGGCGCGGGCAGGAGACCCAGAAGGACGTCACGACCGCGATCGACGCCTTCAAGGAGCAGGTGAAGGCCCGCAACGAGGACGAGGAACGACGACTCACGTACGTCGCACTGACCCGTGCCCGCCACGACCTGCTCGTGTCCGGTTCGTTCTGGGCCGGCGGCGTGCGCCCCACCGAGCCGAGCCGGTACCTGCACGACCTGGTCGAGGCCGGGGTCGTCGACGGCACCGCGATCCCGGAGACCACCGTGCACGACGAGAACCCCCTCGGCGAGGACGGCGCCCGGCAGCTCTGGCCGCACGTGCCGTTCGGGCAGCGAGCGCCCCGGGTGCTGGCGGCGGCCGAGCGGGTGCGGAACGCCAACCCCGGTGCCTCCGGCCGGTACGCGGCCGACATCGACCTGCTGCTCGCCGAACGACGCGCGACCCGGAACGCGAAGCACGCGGTCGTGGTCCCGCACCGCGTGCCGGCGTCCGGCTTCAAGGACTACCTGACCGAGCCGGACACGGTGGCCGAACGCCTGCGGCGGCCGATGCCGGAGCGTCCGTACCGAGCGACCCGGCTCGGCACGCTCTTCCACCAGTGGGTGGAGCAGCGTGCCCGTTCGGGCGGGTCGCTCGAGACCCTCGACGTGTGGGGCGACGAACTCGACCTCGACGCCGACGACCTGGTCGACGCCTCGCCGGACGCCGTGGTCACGGACGACGACGCCCGACGGCTGGCCGACTTCCAGGCCACCTTCGCCCGCTCACGGTGGGCCGGCCGCACGCCGGTCGAGGTCGAGCGGGAGATCCACATCCCGTTCCTCGGGCACAGCGTCGTCTGCAAGCTCGACGCCGTCTACGAGATCGACGGGCGTGCCGAGGTCGTCGACTGGAAGACGGGCAAGGCACCGTCCGGTGCCGACGACCTGGCCCGACGGACGCTGCAGCTCGCCCTGTACCGGGTGGCCTACGCCGAGTTCACCGGTCGACCGCTCGACCAGGTCGACGCCGTGTTCTACTTCGTCGCGGACGACCTCGAGGTGCGTCCGACCGAGCTGCTGGACCGTGCCGGCCTCGAGCGCGCCTGGACGGCCGCGATCGGCTGACGGGCCACCGAGCTGCCGAGCTGCTGGGTCGCCGGGTCCTGGCTGATCGACGACGTGACCGCCCGGCAGACGTGACCGCTCGGCGGAGCGCCCCGCGCCCGTCCGGCAACGCACTGGAGGCCCGGTGCCGGCCCGCCGGACCGGCACCGGACCTCCAGGCGGTCGCGGACACCGCGTCCCGTGCGACCGTCGTCGGCCACACGACCGACGCGTGGGGTCAGCCGTGTCGGCGTTCGGTCGACGACAGCAACTGCTCGACCTCGCCGATCTCCATCGTCTCGGGGGACACCGACTGCAGCGGCTCCGCGCTCGGCGCGTGCACCGCGTCGACCAGTCGGTGCATCATGGCGACCGCGTCGTCGACGACCTCGGTGCTCTTCGCCTGGACGCCGTGCAGCAGCCAGTGCGCCGTCTCGAGTTCGTGGTGCACGCGGGCGCGCTGCGCGAGCTGGCGGTCGCGTCCGCCCCCGTTCGCCTCGTAGGCGCTCAGGACGGTGTCGAAGGCGTCGCGTCGGCCGGCGAGCACCCAGGCGAGGTCCTTCGCCGGGTCGCCGAGTCGGAGCTCGCCCCAGTCGAGGATCCCGCTGACGGCGTCGCCCTCGACGAGCAGCACGCCGGTGCCGATCGATCCGTGCACGACGGTGGGGGTGAACTGCCACAGCTGCTGGTCGCGCGCGGCACCCTCCCACCGTTCGACCAGGGCGGCGGGCACGAGCTTGGTGGCGACGGCGCGATCCATCACGGACACGGCGGAGCGCAGCACCTCGAAAGGGGTGAGCGACGGCAGGCCGGCGTCCGAGACGAAGCTCGTCGGCAGCTGGTGGATCGCGGCGAGGGCGCGGCCGACGCTCGTGGCGAGCTCGGGGCGCTCGGCGAACGACGCGAGCGTCGGGTGCGCGCCCGGCAGCCGGGTGGTGACGATGGCGCGGGTCGATCCGATCGGCGCCTGACCGCGGTACTCGGCCACACCGAACGGGAGGCGCGTGCGGATCCCGGCGCTCAGCGCACGGATCGCGACGAGGTCGGCCGACTGCCGGGCTTCCGCCCGCTGGTTCCGGGGACGTCGGATGACCGTCAGGGCGCCGTCGGCGTCGCGGAGGAGAGCCGACTCGTAGTCGCCGGCCGCGGCCGAGCCGAGCGTGCGCGTGCCCGTGACGACGAGACCGGGCACGGCCGTCGTCGCCAACGCGGCTAGAGTGAACTGGGATCCCGCCATGCCCCTCAGGGTAGGTGCGTGACGCCTGCACCGGTGCACGCCACGCTGTTCCCGAAGCCTTCCCAGTACGCCTTGCCGCACGCCTTGCCCGCAGGCCTCGCCTGCACCTGAACCGAGGAGCCCTCTGCCGTGACCGTCGAGTTCGCCTCCCGGCTCCCGCTGTCCCGCAACGAACTCGACCGCGACGCCGAGTTCCGCACGACGCCGGACCTCGACCGGGTCCTGCGCGAGGACTCCGCGACCCGGTACCTGCCGGTGCACGGCTCGGAGATGCTCCGGAACGCCGACGGCACCCTGCGGTTCGTGACCGGTGCCGACGTGCCCGACGGCACCGTGACGCTGTACCTCGGCCGCGCCGTGTCCGACGCTGCCGACGCCCCAGCCGGCACCCGCTTCGTCGCGGCCCTCGTCGACGACGCCACCGCGTCGGCCATCGAACCGTCCGACGACGCGTGGGAGAGCCTGCGCATGTTCGGCACCGAGCTGTCCCCGCGCGACCAGGGCCTGGCGGTCGAGGCCGTGGCGATGGCGAACTGGCACGCCGTCCACGGCTTCTCGCCCCGCACCGGGTCCGCGACCGACGTCGTCACCGGCGGCTGGGTCCGCCGCGACCCCGAAGGACACGAGCACTTCCCGCGCACCGACGCCGCGATCATCGTCGGTGTCGTCGACGCCGACGACCGCATCCTGCTCGGCTCGAACGCCGCGTGGGACGCCAACCGCTACTCGCTGCTCGCCGGGTTCGTCGAACCGGGCGAGTCGCTCGAGGACGCCGTCCGCCGCGAGGTCTTCGAGGAGTCCGGCGTGCACGTCGAGGAGCCCGAGTACCTCGGCTCGCAGCCGTGGCCGTTCCCCGCGTCGCTGATGGTCGGCTTCCGTGCCCGCGCGGTGGACGGCGACCCGTCGACCGCCCGGCCCGACGGCGTCGAGATCCTCGACGTGCGCTGGTTCTCGCGCGAGGACATCCGGGAGCGTGCGGGGGACACCCTGCTGCTGCCCGGTCGGACCTCGATCGCCCGCGCCATCATCGAGGAGTGGTACGGCGGGCCGCTGGACCTGCCGTGAGCAGCGCTGGTCGTGGGCCGGTGCCAGCTGGTGCAGCCGGTTCGGCCGGTTCGGCCGGGTCGGCCGGTTCGGCCGGTTCGGCCGGTTCGGCCGGGTCGGCCGAGGTCCGTCCGCCGTCGCCCGATGAACTCCTCGCCGCTCTCGACACCGAGCAACGAACCGTCGCCCGGACCCTGCTCGGCCCCGTCGCGGTCCTGGCGGGCGCCGGCACCGGCAAGACCCGTGCGATCACCCACCGCATCGCCTACGGGGTCGCGACCGGCACCTACGCGCCGAACCACGTCCTCGCGCTGACGTTCACCACCCGCGCCGCCGGGGAACTGCGGTCGCGGCTCCGCTCGCTCGGCGCCGGCACGGTGCAGGCTCGGACCTTCCACGCCGCGGCGATGGCGCAGCTCAGCTACTTCTGGCCGGACACCGTCGGCGGGCACGCACCGAAGATCGTCGAGTCCAAGGGTCGGATGATCGCGCACGCCGCGGACACCGTCGGGATGTCGGTCGACACCCCGGTGCTGCGCGACCTGGCCGCCGAGGTCGAGTGGCGCAAGGTGCAGATGCTCTCGCTCGAGGAGTACGAGGCCGCCGCCGCCGAGCGCGTGATGCCGCGCGACACCTCACCGCGCCGGGTGATCGACCTGATGAAGGCCTACGAGCGCCTGAAGGACGACCGCCGACAGCTCGACTTCGAGGACGTCCTGCTCGCCACGCTCGGCATGGTCGAGTCGGAGCCGCGGGTGGCGTCCTACGTGCGGCAGCAGTACCGGTTCTTCGTCGTCGACGAGTACCAGGACGTCTCGCCCGTGCAGCACGACCTGCTGCGGGCCTGGCTCGGCGGGCGCGACGACCTGTGCGTCGTCGGCGACGCCAGCCAGACGATCTACTCGTTCGCCGGTGCGTCGAGCGACTACCTGCTCGGCTTCGGCTCGGAGTTCCCCCGCGGCTCGGTCGTGCGACTCGAGCGGAACTACCGCTCCACCCGCGAGGTCGTGCACGCCGCCAACGCCCTGATGCGCGGGCAACCGGGCGCGCTCGACCTGGTCGCCCAGACGGACGAAGCCGGCCCCGACCCCGTCGTGGTGCCGTGCGTGCACGACGGCGACGAGGCGCAGACCATCGCCCGACGGATCGCGGAACTCGTCGCCGGCGGAGCGTCGTACGGCGACTGCGCGGTGCTGTTCCGCGTCGGCGCCCAGTCCGCGGCCCTCGAGTCCGCGCTCGGCCGCAACGGCATCCCCTACCGGGTGCAGGGCGGCACGCGCTTCTTCAACCGGCCCGAGGTGAAGCTCGCGGTGCACCACATGCGCGGCGAGGCGATCCGGCAGACCGACGACGAACTGACCCGCCGTGTCCGCCTCGTGCTGCAGGTCAGCGGGTGGACGTCGACCGCCCCCGAGGGCACCGGCGCCGTCCGCGAGCAGTGGGAAGCGCTGCAGGCGATCATGGGCCTGGCCGAGGACGCCCCCGCCGGGACGACCATGCAGCAGTTCACCCAGGACCTGGTGGACCGTGCCGCGACCCACCACGAGCCCGAGGTCGACGCCGTGACCCTGGCGACCCTGCACTCATCCAAGGGCCTCGAGTGGCCGAACGTGGTCATCGCCGGTGCCGCCGAGGGCCTGTTGCCGATCTCGCACGCCACCACCGACACCGAGGTTGACGAGGAACGGCGCCTGTTCTACGTCGGCCTGACCCGCGCCCGGCGGACCGTGACGATCACGTGGTCGAGACAGGGTTCCACGCGTGGGGGAGCCCGCGCTCCGAGTCGGTTCCTGGCAGCGCTCGGCACGCGCACCGCGGATGGAGCGGCACCGACCACCGGCTGACGGCCAGGTCGTCGCGGTCGAACACCACCTGGTCCGGGTCGGCACGTTGCGACCGGAGCGGCAGGCGCTGCACGAGCAGCCGGGTGGTGGCCGCGGCCACCGCGGCGGACCGCCATGGTGACAGCGTCGACGGTGGCCGTCCCCACAGCTGCGACGCGATCGCCGGCCACGCCGGGTCGTCGTCCACGCGTGCGAACTCGGCGCACTGGAGGCACGGGCCGGCCCCCGGGACCACGAACGGCCCGAGGCGGATGCGGCCGTCGCCCACCACGACCGCCAGGTGCGGCACGCCCCTGCGGGTCCAGGCGGCGCGGAGCGCCGGGTCGACGACGTGGTCGGCGACCACCACGGCGAGCCGGGGTTCGTGCTCCGGCAGGTCGACGGGGCCGCCCCGCGGGGACGAGGTCCGGGCGACGGTCACGCCCTCGCCGGACAGGTGTGCCGCGATCGTGTCCGCCAACCCGCCGGCCCCGTGCACCTCGACCCGTTCGAGCGGTTCGGGCAGGACGTCGATCACCGCGGGGGACGCCGCACCGAGCACGCGCGCGGCGACGTCCGGTGGGCAGCCCGAGGTGACGGCGAGGCCGCTCAGGGCCTCGCGCCCCGTCTCACGCCGCAGGGCACTGAGGAACCGTTCCTCGCCCGTGGTCGGGACGTCGACGACGGCACGAGGCGGATCGACCCCGAGTTGCACCGTCGTCGGGTCGCGCCAGACGAACTCGAGTGTCGGATCGATGCGGATGCCCATGACCCCACGGTGCCCGAGTCGGGGGGCACGCGTGGGGCCGGTGGTGGATCTGTGGAGAACTCGGCGGGGCCGGACTCAGCGGGGTTGGTCGCCGGGGCGGTCCTCGTCGGTGCCCGTTCTGTCGGGGCCGCTCTCGTCGGTGCCGGTTCCGTCGGTGCCGCTCTCGTCGGTGCCCGTTCCGTCGGTGCCCGGGGCGCCGTCGTCGATCCGGCCGGACTCGTCCTCGTGCGGACGGGCGCCGGTGGCGTCGTTGAGCAGGTCCTCGAGCGCCTTGTCGAACGCGTCGTCCTCCTCCGTCTGCGCGGGGTTCCGCAGTCGGGCGACCAGGGCGTCCGGCGCGTCGACGTCGTCGGACGTGGGGACCAGGTCGAAGTGCGACCAGAGCGCGTCACGCTGCTCGGCACCGAGCTCGTCCGTCACCCGCTGCCACATCGCGGCGGCCTCGCGCAGACGGCGGGGTCGCAGTTCGAGGCCGACGAGCGTCGCGAACGCGGACTCGGCGGGTCCTCCGGCTGCCCGGCGACGGCGGACCATCTCGGCGATGGCGCCGCTCTTCGGCAGCCGGACGGTGGCGGCGGCGGTCACCGTGTCGACCCAGCCCTCGACGAGCGCGAGCATGGTCTCGAGACGTGCCAGCGCAGCGTCCTGCTCGGGCGTGCGCGGCGGGATGAGCGCACCCGAGGCGAGCGCGTCCCGCAGCTGCTCCTGGTTGGTCGGGTCGATGTCCGCAGCGAGCTCCTCGACGCGGTCGAACGGGATGTGGATGCCCCGTGCGTAGTCCGTGATCGACGAGATGATGTGCAGTCGCAGCCACCGCGCCGAGCGGAAGAGCCGTGCGTGGGCGAGTTCGCGGACCGCCAGGTAGATGCGGACCTCGTCCTCGGAGACGTCGAGTCCCTCGGCGAACTCGGCCACGTTCTGCGGCAGGAGTGCAGCGACCTGCTCGTCCAGCAGCGGGACACCGACGTCACCGCCGGACACGACCTCCTTCGACAGCTGGCCGACGACCTGGCCGAGCTGGATGGCGAAGAGGGCCCCGCCGACGCCGCGCATCGCCTTCGAGACGTCGCCGAGCATCGCCTTGAGTTCTTCGGGAGCACGCTGGTCGATGGCCTCGGTCAGCGCATCGGCGATGCTGAACGCGACGGGCTCGGCGATCTGGGTCCACACCGGAACCGTCGCCTTCGCCCACTGCTCCCGCGTGTACAGGCTCGGGGTCGCGGTGAGTTCGGCCACGGTCGTGACCTCGTCCAACCAGAGGGCGGCGACCTGGAACGCCTGGTCGGCCGCCTGCGAGGCCACCGGGTCGACGGCGTGCCCACCCTCGCGGGCGATCGCGGTGGCGCGCTCGGCGGTCGCGGAGAAGTCGATGCCGTCGCCGCCGGACTGCGCGGCCCGCTGCAGCTGGCTCATCAGGTTCGCGACGAAGGCCGGGTCGTTCGGCAGGCCGGCTGCACCGGCGAGCTGCGACGGGTCGATCTGGCCCTCGCCCGAGAGCAGCTTGCGCAGCATCTCCTGGAAGTCGTCGTCCGGCCCCGGCTGTGGTTCATCAGGCATGCCGACTACGCTAATCGCTGCTCACGGGGCCGCACCTGGGATGCCCCCGTGGGAACGCCCGAACCGCTGCGCCGAGGGCGAACAGTCCCGCCGCACGGCGAGGACGACCGCCCTGCCGTCAGGCCCGGCGACCGCCCCTGGAAGGACCCCGCGTGACCCTCTTCGCCCCCGCGCCCCGTCGTCGTTCGCGTGCCAGGACCGTCGGGTGGGCGTTCGTGATCGGCGCCGTCGTGCTGGGGATCCTGGCGAGCGTGCTGCCGAGCCCGTACCTGATCGAGGTCCCCGGACCGGTCTACAACACCATCGGGACGCAGAAGCAGGGCACGGGCAAGGACGCGAAGGACGTCAAGCTGATCCAGGTCTCCGGGCACGAGACCTACCCCACCGCCGGGGCGCTCGACATGCTGACGGTCGGCATCCAGGGCGACGCGACGAACCGTCCGTCGTGGACCAGCGTCGTCCGGGCGATCTTCACGAAGTCCGAGGCCGTGATCCCGGTCGAGGCGATCTACCCGACCGGCACCACCACCGAGCAGGTCAACCAGCAGGACTCCGCCGACATGCAGGCGTCGCAGCAGTCCGCCGTGGCCGCAGCACTCATCCAGCAGGGCAACGACCTGCCGACGGAGCTCGAGGTCGGCACGGTGCAGAAGGGTTCGGCTGCTGACGGCCCGATCGAGAAGGGCGACGTCATCACGGCCTTCGACGGCACCTCGCTCACGACGAACGCCGACGCCACCTCGCTGCGGGAGCTCGTCGCGAAGCACGGCACCTCGACCCCGGCCACCGTCACGATCGAGCGCGACGGTGCGACGAAGGACGTCCGGGTGACCCCGCGCGACGAGCAGGGCACCGCGCTCCTGGGCGTCGGCGTCACGGAGAAGTACGACTTCCCGTTCGACGTCTCGATCAAGCTGCAGGACGTCGGCGGCCCCTCGGCCGGCATGATGTTCGCGCTCGGGATCATCGACGAGATCACACCAGGCAAGCTCAACGGCGGCAAGCACGTCGCGGGCACGGGCACGATCACCGCCGACGGCGAGGTCGGAGCCATCGGCGGCATCCGGCAGAAGCTCTACGGGGCGCGAGAAGCGGGAGCGACGGTGTTCCTCGCCCCGGCCGACAACTGCGGCGAGGTCGTCGGGCACGTGCCGGACGGGCTCGACGTCTACAAGGTGTCGACGCTCGACCAGGCCGTCACCGACCTGCAGACCATCGCCGACGGGAAGAGCACCGCGAAGCTCGCCCGCTGCGGTTCCTGACCGGGTTCCTGAGTCCTCGCACAGTTTCACAGTCCGCCCGGTCCAATAGGATCAGTGCACTGACGGCCCGCCGCGAGCCGGGCCCGCCGGTCCGACACGTCTGGAGCACATCAAGTGACGACAACCTCGTCCACCTCGGGGCGGCGTTCGCCGCGGGTCCCGATCGTGGTCACGATCATCGTGCTGGCCGCACTGGTGATCGGCTTCTTCATCTTCGCCAGCCTGTACACCGACTACGCGTGGTTCGCGCAGCTCGGGTTCCAGCAGGTCCTCACGACGCGGTGGATCGCGGGGACCCTGATGTTCATCGCGGGCTTCCTGGGCATGGCGATCCCGGTCTTCCTGAGCATCGGACTGGCCTTCCGGTACCGCCCGGTCTACGCGAAGCTCAACTCGCAGCTGGACCGGTACCAGCAGGTCATCGAACCGCTGCGCCGCGCCGTCATGATCGGCATCCCGGTGGTGCTCGGCATCTTCGCCGGGCTGTCGACCTCGGGGCGCTGGAGCATGGTGCTCGAGTACTTCAACCGGACCCCGTTCGGCAAGACGGACCCGCAGTTCGGCCTGGACATCGGCTTCTACGTCTTCGAGCTGCCGTTCTGGCGCTCGATCGTGGCGTACTCGTCGGCCGTGGTGCTGATCGCGGGGCTTGCCGCCCTCGCTGCCTGCTACCTGTACGGCGCGCTGCGCTTCGGGGGACGTGAAGTCCGGATCTCCCGAGCAGCGCGCATCCAGCTCGCCGTCTCTGCCGCGCTCTACATCGCGCTGCAGGCCGTCAGCCTGTGGCTCGATCAGTACGCGGCGCTCACCAAGTCGAACTCGCTCATCACCGGTGCCCAGTACACCGAGGTCAACGCGGTCATCCCGGGTCGCGAGATCATGGCGGGCATCGCGGCGATCGTCGCGATCCTGTTCATCGTCACCGCGGTGATCGGCCGCTGGCGCATCTCGATCGTCGGCACCGGCCTGCTGCTCGTCGCCGCGATCGTCATCGGGGGCATCTACCCCTGGATCGTCCAGCGCCTGCAGGTCAAGCCCTCGGAACGTACGTACGAGTCCGCGTACATCGAGCGGAACATCAAGGCCACGCGTGACGCCTACGGTGTCTCCGACGTCAAGGAACAGAACTACGACGCCACGACCGAGGCCAGCTCCGGCGCCCTCGCGCAGGACGCCCAGACGACGGCGAACATCCGCCTCATCGACCCGAAGATCGTCTCCGACACCTTCAGCCAGCTGCAGCAGTACCGGCAGTACTACCAGTTCCCGGACGAGCTCGACGTCGACCGCTACGACGTCAAGGGCGAGACCGAGGACACCGTCATCGCGGTGCGCGACATCGACCTCGACGGTCTGAGCTCGGCCGCGAACACCCAGTACAACCGGGCGTTCGTGTACACCCACGGCTACGGCGTGACCGCTGCCTTCGGCAACCAGCGCGCGAGCGACGGCAAGCCGGTCTTCCTCGAGTCGGGCATCCCCTCGAACGGCGCGCTGGGTGACTTCCAGCAGCGCGTGTACTTCGGCGAGACCTCGCCGGCGTACTCGATCGTGGGCGCGCCGAAGGGCTCGAAGGACGTCGAGCTCGACTACCCGTCCGGCTCCGACGACGACAACGGCGGCAACGCCACCACGACGTACTCCGGCGACGGCGGACCGAGTGTGGGCAACTTCTTCAACCGACTCGTCTACGCGGCGAAGTTCCAGTCGGAGCAGGTCCTGCTGTCGGACGCGGTCAACAAGGACTCGCAGATCCTCTACGACCGCGACCCGATCACGCGTGTCCAGAAGGTCGCTCCGTACCTGACGGTCGACAGTGACGCTTACCCGGCGATCGTCGACCACCGCATCCAGTGGGTCGTCGACGGCTACACGACGAGCGATGCCTACCCGTACTCGCAGAGCCAGAGCCTGTCGGACAGCATCGCCGGTTCGGAGTCCTCGGCGTACCGCACCGACCAGGTCAACTACATCCGCAACTCGGTGAAGGCCACGGTCGACGCCTACACGGGCAAGGTGACCCTCTACGCGTGGGACACCAAGGACCCGGTGCTGAAGACGTGGGAGAAGATCTTCCCGACGTCGGTGAAGTCGGTGTCGAGCATGAGCGCCGAGCTGCTGGACCACGTCCGCTACCCGACGGACCTGTTCAAGGTGCAGCGGTCGATCCTCGGCACCTACCACGTGACGAACGCGAACTCGTTCTACTCGGGTGACGACGCGTGGAACACGCCGCAGGAGCCCACCACCACGGGGTCGACCGACACGGATGCGAGCGCCGCTGACACGTCGACGACCACGAACGCCCTGGGCGCGCAGACGACGACCACCGCGAGCAAGGCGAACTTGCAGGATCCGTACTACCTGACGATGAAGGTGCCAGGGCAGGAGACCGCGTACAACCTGTACACGACCTACATCCCACAGCAGTCGGCCGGGGCGAACAACCGCAACGTGCTGACCGGGTACCTGGCCGCCGACTCCGACGCGGGAGGTGCGGGCAAGGGCAAGAAGGCGTCGGGCTACGGCAAGCTCACGTTGTTGACGATGCCGAAGACCGACAACATCCCGGGCCCGGCGCAGGTGCAGAACCTGTTCAACTCGGACACCACGGTGTCGCAGGAGCTGAACATCCTGAAGCGCGGCAACTCGACGGTGAAGCAGGGCAACCTGCTCACCCTGCCGGTCGGCGGCGGCTTCCTGTACGTGCAGCCCGTGTACGTCCAGTCGACGTCGAGCGGTTCGTACCCGCTGCTGCAGAAGGTGCTCGTCGCGTTCGGCGACAAGATCGCGTTCGAGGACACCCTCGACGAGGCGCTCAACTCGCTGTTCGGCGGTGACTCGGGTGCTGCTGCCGGAGACTCCGATGCCAGTGGTTCGGGGAGCGACTCCGGTTCGGGCTCGTCCGACGCCGGCTCCGGCTCCGACTCGGGTTCCGGTTCGACCGGTGGCTCGACCGGCTCGGGCACCGTCGACAACGACGCGCTCCAGAAGGCGCTGTCCGACGCGAAGGCCGCACTGCAGGACCGTCAGGACGCCTACGCCGACAACGATCTGGTGGCAGCAGCCGAGGCCGACAAGCGCCTGCAGGACGCGATCGAGGCCGCGACCGCGGCCGAAGACGGCAGCTGACACGCCGTGGCGGGGCACACGATTTGTGCCCCGCCACGACCGTGTGTAGGCTATTCAACGTGCCGCGGGGTGGAGCAGTTCGGTAGCTCGCTGGGCTCATAACCCAGAGGTCGTAGGTTCAAATCCTGCCCCCGCAACCAAGCGTCACATGAAAGCCCCGGTCCGAAAGGACCGGGGCTTTCCTCGTTCGCGGACGCCTCCCTGGACTCGTGCATGCCAGAGCGCACCCAAGGGCGCCGGATCCCGCCGAGTACGCTCGGCGGATGGGCACCCTCACGATCGCCGCCGCACAGTTCGCTCCCGTGGACGACCCGGCAGCCAACCTCGAGACCGTCCGGGCCGCGGCAGCCGACGCAGCGGCGCGGGGAGCGGCCCTGCTCGTCACGCCGGAGTACTCGTCGTACTTCACCGCCGACATCGACGACCGGTTCGTTGCCGCAGCGCAACCGCTGGACGGCCCGTTCGTCTCCGGGCTCCGCGACATCGCCCGCCACACCGGTGTCGCACTGATCGTCGGGATCGCCGAGACGACGGAAGCAGCGACGACCGACGCAGCGACGACGGAAGCAGCGAAGTCCGACGCATCAACGTCCGACGCGGCGGCCGCGGCAGGCCCCACGCGCTTCCGCAACACCCTCGTGGCGGTGCTCCCCACCGGCGAGCTCGCGGCGACCTACCGGAAGGTGCACCTCTACGACGCCTTCGGCTCGCGGGAGTCCGACCGCATCGAGTCCGGCGACCCGGAGCAGCTGCCGGTCTTCGAGTTCGAAGGCCTCCGGATCGGGCTCGAGACCTGTTACGACCTGCGCTTCCCCGAGGTCACCCGGCGGCTGGCGGCACCCGAGCACGGTCGGGCCGACGTCGTCGTCCTGCCGGCCGAATGGGTGCGCGGCCCCGGCAAGGAGCACCACTGGCGGACCCTGCTCACCGCGCGGGCGATCGAGAACACCGTGTGGGTCGTCGGTGTCGGCCAGACGCCCCCGATCGGCATCGGCGCCTCGGTGGTGCTCGACCCCTCCGGTGTCGCCGTGGCGTCGGCCGGCTCCACGCCCGGCACGCTCGTCGCGACCGTCGACACCGCCGTGACCGATGCGGTCCGCAAGGTCAACCCGTCGCTGGCACTCCGCCGGTACGACGTCGCGCTGCGCGCCCAACCAGGAGGCACGGCTCGCCCCTGACAGGCGCGTTCCGTCCCATCGCGGTCGCCCTGCAATGCCGGAACGCGCGTGGGGAGCAGGAACGTCCGGCCTTCGACGCGCGGGACGTCCTCCCACGCGCGGAACGTCCTCTCACGCGCGGGACGTCTCGCTACGCGCCAGAGGCCAACTGTGCCAGGCGGTCGGCGGCGTCCTCGAGGACGGAGCGCCGCTTGCAGAACGCGAAGCGGACGAGGGACCGGTAGCCCGCGGCGTGGTCCGGCCGGACGAAGGCCGACACCGGCACGCCGACGACCCCGGCCAGGGCGGGCAGTTCGAGGCAGAAGGCCCGTGCGTCGTCGTAGCCGAGCGGCGCGGTGTCGGCGATCACGAAGTACCCGCCGTCCGGCCGCATGACGTCGAAGCCCGCTGACCGGAGCCCTGAGGCGAGCATCTCGTGCTTGGCGGCGAGTTCGGCGGCGATCCCGGCGAAGACGGCGTCGGGCAACCGCAGTCCGACGGCGACGGCCGGCTGGAACGGTGCGCCGTTGACGAAGGTCAGGTACTGCTTCACCGTCGTGATCGCGTCGACGAGCGTCGGGGGAGCGGTGAGCCACCCGATCTTCCAACCGGTGGTGCTGAAGGTCTTGCCGGCGCTCGAGATCGACACCGTCCGCTCGGCGGCTCCGGGAAGCGTCGCGATCGGCGTGTGCGGGACGGTGAACGTCAGGTGCTCGTAGACCTCGTCGGTGACGATGAGGGCGTCGTACCGCGTCGCGAGTTCCACGATCGTGCGCAGGACCTCGTCGGGCAGGACCCGGCCGGTCGGGTTGTGCGGCGTGTTGACGAGCACGACGCGGGTGCGGTCGGTGAACGCGGCGCGCAGGGTGTCCTCGTCCGGCAGGAAGTCCGGAGCGGTGAGGGGCACGGTGACGTGGGTACCGCCGGCGAGGCGGACGAGTGCACCGTAGGCGTCGTAGAACGGTTCGAACGTGATGACCTCGTCGCCCGGTTCGACCAGGGCGAGGAGCGTCGCGGCGAGGGCTTCGGTGGCGCCCGCGGTGACCAGGACCTGCCGGTCGGGATCGACCTCGAGGCCGTACCACCGCTGCTGGTGTTCGGCCACGGCGGTGCGGAGGTCGGCCGTCCCGCGGCCGGGCGGGTACTGGTTGACGCCGTCCCGGATGGCGCGGACCGCGGCCTCGAGCACCTCGGCGGGGCCGTCCTGGTCGGGGAAGCCCTGCCCGAGGTTGATCGCGCCGGTGCTCGCGGCGAGGGCGCTCATCTCGGCGAAGACGGTGGGCGCGGGGACGCCGTCGGGTCCCAGGAGCATCGCTCCCTCGGCTGCTCGCAACCAGGGTCCTGCCTGCCGCATGTGGTTCCCTCCGGTGACGGCGACGACGTGTCGCGCTGAACGGACCCCAACCTAGCTGGCCGTCCGACGGCGATCCGGGGACGGACCCACAGCCCACGCATAAGATCGGCAGAGGATGCTTCCAGCGTCGCCAGAAGCACCGCTCAGGTGGTTGCGACAGACTGCACGAGCTTGAAAGGAGCACGTCCAGCATGACCGACACCACGCCCAACGGGCAGGGCGACGACCGCCGTCCGGACGATGCGGCATCGCCTGCCGCCAGTGAGGACGCCGCCGCAGCGGCCACGAAGGGGAACACGTCGATGCCGAACGACTCCGAGCAGTTCAACGACGCCGAGCAGTTCAACGACGCCGAGCAGCCCAAGGACGCCGAGCGCTCCGACGCCGCCGCGCAGCACGCGGCTCCGTCCGACGACGCCACGAACGCCGACCACACCGACGTGATCCCGTCGGCGACCGACCACCCCACGGACCGCTACACGGCTCCGTACCCGACGCTCTCGGGCGACCAGCAGCGCGACGCCGGCCAGCAGCGCGATGCAGGCCAGCAGCGCGATGCAGGCCAGCAGCCGGCCGGGTACGGCCAGCAGACCTCGCCCTACGGGCAGGCGTCGCAGTACGGCCAGCAGCCGGCGGCCGACCAGACGAACCAGCACGGGCAGGCCCAGCAGAGCCCGCACGGCCAGAACCAGCAGCCGCAGTACGGCCAGTCCCAGCAGAGCCCGTACGGGCAGCAGTCCCAGTACGGCCAGCAGTCCCAGTACGGCCAGAACCAGCCGAACCAGCAGTCCCAGTACGGTCAGCAGTCGCAGTACGGCCAGAACCAGCAGCCGCAGTACGGCCAGCAGCCGCAGTACGGCCAGCAGCCGCAGTACGGCCAGCA
The DNA here is from genome assembly GCF_015350945.1 of Curtobacterium sp. VKM Ac-2884. NCBI lineage: Bacteria > Bacillati > Actinomycetota > Actinomycetes > Micrococcales > Microbacteriaceae > Curtobacterium > Curtobacterium sp. VKM Ac-2884. The sequence continues at coordinate 344,637 of NZ_JADKSA010000004.1, read as the reverse complement.
GCCGACCGCGGGCCAGCCGCGGTACGGCGAGTACGCCCAGCCGGCCTCCGCCGCTGCCCCCGCGTCCTCGTCGGAGTACGCGGCCGCGTCGGCGCAGGCGCCGCAGTCCGCCACGAGCGCCTTCGGGGACGTGGACGGCGCGAACCAGCGCAACGGCCACTACTTCGCCGACGGAACAGCGGGTGCAGCGGCCACCACGACGACCACCCGCTCCGGGCGCAGCAAGCTCGTCCTGCCGATCATCGCCGGACTGGTCGTCGCGGGTCTGGTCGGCGGCGGCGCCGGGTGGCTCGCCGGGTCGTCGCAGGGCGGCACCGTCACGTCGTCGTCCGGTTCGTCGCAGGGCGGCAACCTCACGGTCAACGACTACGACTCCGCGACCGTCGTCACCGCGGTCGCCGCTCAGGCGACGCCGTCGGTCGTGACGATCAACGTGTCGTCCAGCAGCGAGGCCGGCACCGGTTCGGGTGTCGTGATGAGCAAGGACGGCTACATCGTCACGAACACCCACGTGGTGACGCTCGACGGCGACAGCTCGAGCGGTTCGATCACCGTGACGACCTCGAACGGCAAGATCTACGAGGGCAAGCTCATCGGCACCGACCCGACGGTCGACCTCGCGGTCATCAAGATCGACGCGACCGACCTCAAGCCGATGGAGTTCGCGGACTCCACGAAGCTCAACGTCGGTGACACCGCGGTCGCGATCGGTGCACCCCTGGGCTTGTCGAACACGGTCACGGACGGCATCGTCTCGACCCTGAACCGCAGCATCCAGGTCACGTCGAGCGCTCCCAGCGAGGGCGGCGACTCGAACGAGGGCGGCAACGGCGGCAGCGGCCCGTTCGACTTCTGGGGCAACGGCGACAACGGCAGCAGCTCGTCCGCGAACACCACGGTCTCGCTGCCCGTCATCCAGACCGACGCGTCGATCAACCCGGGCAACTCCGGTGGCGCCCTGCTCGACGCGAAGGGCAAGCTGATCGGCATCAACGTGGCCATCGCCTCGGCCGGCAGCTCGTCGTCGTCCGACTCGGCGGCCGGCAGCATCGGCGTGGGCTTCTCGATCCCGTCGAACCTGGTGAAGCGCGTCGCGAACGAGATCAAGGACAAGGGCTCGGCCACGCACGGCCTGCTCGGCGCCACGGTCGGCGACGCCTCGGAGAACGCGAGCGCGACCCAGATGGGTGCGCTCATCAAGTCGGTGTCGTCCGGCGGTGCGGCGGCGAAGGCCGGTCTGCAGAAGGGCGACGTCGTCACCAAGATCGGTTCGGCGACGGTCTCGGACGCCACCGACCTGACGGCGCAGGTCCGGTACTTCGCAGGCGGCGCGTCGACGACGATCAGCTACCTCCGGAACGGGCAGTCCCGCGAGGCGGACGTGACCCTGGGCACGTACGACAGCAAGGGCTGACGCCACCACGGACAAGACGGGAGGCCCGGTGCACGACGTGCGCCGGGCCTCCCGTCCGTCTGCGGGTCGCGTCGCGGGCGCCCCGCAGGTTCCGGGTTCGGGTCTTGATAGGCTCATGGTCGCTCTGCGGGGCGGCACCGCCCCGGTGCGTCCCGTGCACCCAGCCAGCACCCCGAGGTACGCATGCAGACAGACGGACAGCCCCTGCCGGGCGTCTCGTACGTGATGCCCGTGCTCAACGAGGTCACCGAGGTCCGCGCTGCGGTCGCCAGCCTGCTCGACCAGGACTACGCCGGCGTGTTCGAGGTCATCCTCGCGCTCGGTCCCTCGATCGACGGCACGAACGAACTCGTGGCCGAGATGAGCGCGGCCGACCCGCGCATCCGGGCGATCGACAACCCGGTCGGGTCCACGCCGGCCGGACTGAACGTCGCGATCACGGCGTCGGTGCACCCCGTCGTGGTCCGCGTCGACGCGCACTCGGTGCTGCCCCCGGACTACACGCGCATCGCCGTCCGGACCCTGCTCGAGTCCGGTGCGGACAACGTCGGTGGCATCATGCGCGCCGAGGGCCGCAGCCCGTTCGAGCGGGCCGTCGCGCTGGCGTACGGCAGCCGCGTCGGACTCGGCGGCACCCCGCACCACGTCGGTGGGACCGCCGGCCCCGCCGAGACCGCGTACCTCGGCGTCTTCCGCCGCGACCGCCTGTTCGAGGTCGGCCTGTTCGACGAGGGCATCAAGCGCGGCCAGGACTGGGAGCTCAACCGACGCCTGCGCCAGACCGGCGGAACCGTGTGGTTCACGCCCGAGCTGGTCGTCACGTACCGCCCGCGACCGAGCCTGAAGCGCCTGGTGCGGCAGTTCGTCGCCACCGGGTTGTGGCGGGGCGAACTCGCCCGTCGGTTCCCCGCGAACAACGGCCTGCGGTACTTCGTGCCGCCCGCGATGGTCGCGGCCATGGCCGTCGGGATCCTCGCCGGCGTCGTCGGTGTCGTCGGCGCAGCCCTCGGCAGCCCGGTCGCCTGGGCGCTGCTCGGGTTCGTCGTGCCGGCCGTGTACCTGCTCTTCGTCGTCCTCGGGTCGGTCGCCGTCGCGCGCCGGTCCGGGGTGGCGACCTTCCTCTGGTTGCTCGTGGTGCTGCCCTGCATCCACGTGGGATGGGGGCTCGGTTTCATCATCGGGTTCCTCACCCGCACCTCCGAGCTGACCACCCACACCGGACGGTGACCCCATGACCGACCACGCCACCCACGGCCGCGGTTCCGCACGCCCGACGTCGATCGCCGAGCTGCGTGCCGTCGCCCAGCCGGACGAGGTCCGCGCCCGCGCCAACGCCGAGCACTGGACGGCGTCGCTGTACCTGCGCGACGTCTCGCCGTACCTGACCTGGGTGCTGCTGAAGACCCGCGTCAGCGCCAACCAGGTGACCGGCCTGATGATCCTGGTCGGGTGGAGCATCGCCGCGGCCCTGCTCATCCCCGGCATCTGGGGCGCAGCGCTCGCCCTGGTGCTCGGACAGCTGCAGATGCTCGTGGACTGCTGCGACGGCGAGGTCGCACGGTGGCGTGGCACCCGCTCGCCCGCCGGGGTGTTCCTGGACAAGGTCGGGCACTACACGACCGAGGGACTGATCCCGGTCGCGCTGGGCATCCGGGCCGCCACCTGGCCGATCCACGGTGCCGACTGGATGTGGACCACGATCGGCTGCGCCCTCGGCCTGGTGATCGTGCTGAACAAGGCCCTCAACGACATGGTGCACGTCGCCCGGGCGAACGCGGGGCTCGACAAGCTCGTCGACCGACGCGACGCCTCGACCGCGCCGTCCGGCCGGAAGCTCGCCTCGCTCCGCCGCCTGGCCCGGTTCCTGCCGTTCCACCGCCTGTACCACTCGGTCGAGCTGAGCATGCTCGCGTTCCTGTTCGCGCTCATCGGACTGGCGATCGGCGACACGCTCGCCAGCCGGATCCTGGTCGGGGCGCTGCTGCCGCTGGCCGTGCTGGCGACCGTCGGACACTTCCTGGCGATCATGGCGTCCAAGCGGGTCAAGGCGTGACCGACGACGCGGTGCCCCACGACGCGGTGCCCCACGACGCGGTGCCCGATGGCACCGTGACCCCGAGCACCGTTCGTCGCCACGCGGTCGCGCACCCGCAGCGACCGCGCGTCGCCGTCGTGAGCCTGTCGCAGGGCACCCGGCCCGATGACCTGCGCCGCGGGCTCGACAGCGTGCTCGCGCAGCAGGGCGTCGAACTCGACGTGGTCTGCGTCGGCAACGGCTGGGAGCCGACCGGTCTGCCCGACGGAGTGCGGACGCTGGCGCTGCCGGAGAACCTCGGGATTCCGGCCGGCCGCAACGCCGGTGCCGAGGTCGTCGACGGGGACTACGTGTTCTTCCTGGACGATGATGCCTCGATCCCTTCGGTGACGTTCCTGCAGGACGCCGTCGGCCGCTTCGAACGCGACCCCTCGCTCGGATTGCTCCAGCCCCGCGTGGTCGACCCGACCGGCGCCGCGAACCCACGGCGCTGGGTACCGCGCATCCGCAAGGGCGAGCCGGACCACTCGTCGCCGGTGTTCTCGGTGTGGGAGGGCGCCGTCGTGCTGCCGATGGACGTGTACCGGGTCGTCGGGGGCTGGGGCGCGGAGTACTTCTACGCGCACGAGGGCATCGAACTCGCGTGGCGCGTGTGGGACGCCGGCCGACGTCCCTGGTACGCCGGCGACCTGGTCGCCCACCACCCGGCCATCGACCCGGCGCGGCACACCGAGTACTACCGCCTGAACGCTCGCAACCGGGTGTGGCTGGCCCGACGGAACCTGCCGGCACCGCTCCGGCCGCTCTACGTCGGCTCGTGGGCCGCGATCCAGGTCGCGCGCTGGTGGCGACACCCGCGGCGCCTGACGACGTGGTTCGCCGGCATCCGGGAAGGATGGACCACCGACTGCGGACCGGCCCGACCGATGAGCTGGCTGACCGTCGCCCGGATGACGCTCGCCGGGCGCCCGCCCGTCGTCTGACCACCCCGACCCACACCGCCACCGCAGAACGGGAGACAGTCCATGCCGATCACCAGTGACGTGCGGACCGCCGTGCGCTTGGCCCAGCGCCTGCTCGCCTCGCGCCGGAGCCGCCGGGCGCTCGCCCGTCGCCTGTCCTCGGTCGCGGTGCCGGCGCCCGGCACGATCGAGATCGCGGTGTACTTCGCCGACGGCCCCGTGAACATGTACCAGGTGCGCCAGTGGTACGCGCCGCTCGCTGAACTGGCGAAGACGCACCCGGTCGCGATCATCGCGCGCAGCCCGGGCACGATGACCACGCTCATCGACGAGTCGCCCGTCCCCGCCGTGTACGCCCGTCAGGTCGTCGACCTGGAGCAGTTCGTCGAGACCCAGGCACCGAAGGTGGTGCTGTACGTCAACCAGAACGCCCGCAACTTCCAGATGATGCGGTACGGGCGCATGTGGCACGTCTTCGTCAACCACGGCGAGAGCGACAAGATGTACATGACGACGAACCAGTTCAAGGCGTACGACTACGCGTTGATCGCCGGGGACGCCGCGCGTGGGAGGCTCGCCGAGGCGCTGTGGGACTACGACCTCGACGCCAGGACCATCGCGATCGGCCGCCCACAGGCCGACCACTTCGCCGGCGCGGCACCGTACCCCGCCGACGACCGGACCGTCGTGCTGTACGCACCGACGTGGGAGGGCGATCGCGGCGCCGCTGCGTACGGCTCGATCGCGTCCCACGGCACCACCATCGCCGAGCAGGTGCTCGCGTCGCCCCGACACCGCCTGGTGTACCGACCGCACCCGCGGAGCGGCGTGCTCGACCCGGCGTACCGAACGGCACACGAGCGGATCGTCGCGGCGATCACGGCGGCGAACGCGGCCGACCCCACCGCGCACCACGTCCACGACGAGGGCGGTGAGCTCGGCTGGCAGCTGGCCGACGCCGACGTGGCGATCACCGACATCAGCGCGATGATCTACGACCGCCTGGCGGTCGGGAAGCCCCTCATCGTGACCCGCCCGGTGTCGCCGGAGGCCGACGTGGACGAACGCGGCTACCTGAGCGACGCCAACTGGCTGACCGCGGCCGACGCACCGTCGGTGCTCGCGCGGATCGACGCCGCCGTGGGGGACGCCGCCGAGCTCGCCAAGCTGCAGCAGTGGGTGGCGCGCTACTTCGGCGACACCACGCCCGGTGCCGCGACGGCCCGGTTCCACGCCGCCGTCGAGTGGCTGCTGGAGCGCTGGCGCACCGTCGCTGCCGAGCGCGGCGAACGCTGAGCCGCGTCCGGACACGGTCACGGGTGCAGCCCCTGACCGACCAGTGACATCCGCCACACGTACTCGGAGTGGTCCGGACGGCGCCAGCGGACGATCACGACGCCGGTGTCCTGCGGATCCGCGCCGAACACGGCGACGGACAGACGTCGACCCGGTTCGAGCCGGTGCACCGCCAGCGGCGGGCTGTAGCCGTTGCCGAGGTGGGTGAGGGTCAGGCCGTCGACCGGTTCGTCCCCGGTGTTGACGAGGTCGTACCGGCGCGGGGCCTGCGAGCGGTCGATGGTGAACGGGACGGCGTACGCGGGTGCTGGGTGGTGCATGGGGGGAACGCTAGGGGGAGGGTCCGACGGTGGGCTCCCGGCGCAGCCCCAGGGAGCCCGTCGCTGTGGAGGGGGCACCGTGGCGCCGTGGTTGTGGAGGGGGAGTACCCGACCGGTCAGACGCCGTAGTCGGCGGAGTACTGCGCCAGCGCTTCCTCGATGGTGCCGTCGAGCTGCAGCCGGCCCTTGTCGAGGTACAGACCGCGGTCGCAGAAGCGGCGCAGGTCCTTGTCGCTGTGGGACACGAAGAAGAGCGTCCGACCGCCGGCCAGGAGCTCCTCGATCCGCTTGTAGCACTTCTCGCGGAAGGCCTTGTCGCCGACGGCGAGGACCTCGTCCACCAGGATGACGGGCTCGTCGAGCCGCGAGATCACCGCGAACGCGATGCGGACCTTCATGCCGCTCGACAGGTGCTTGTACGGGGTGTCGACGAAGTCCGCGATCTCGGCGAAGTCGATGATCTCGTCGAAGGCGGCACGGATCTCGGCGCGCGACATGCCGTGCAGGCCCGCGGTGAGGTAGACGTTGTCGCGGACGGACAGGTCGCCGACGAACCCGCCGGTGATCTCGATGAGCGGCGCGACACCGGCCCCGACGTCGATCCGGCCCTCGTCCGGCAGCATCACCTGCGCCACGAGCTTCAGGAGCGTGGACTTGCCCTGACCGTTGCGACCGACGACGCCGATCGCCTCGCCCGGACGGACGTCGAACGACACGTTGCGGAGCGCCCAGAACTCGTCGGCACGCTTGCGGCGGCCGCGTCCGGCGAAGAGGTCCTTGAAGTTGCGGCTCGCCCGCCGGTTGCGCTTGAAGCAGATGCCGGCGTCGCGCACGGAGATCACCGGTGCGACGGTCTCGGTGCGTCGGGTCTGGTCGGTGGCGGTCATCACAGCTCCTTCAGCACGCGGTGCTCGCTGCGTCGGAACACCGCGAAGCCGATCGCCAGGACGATGCCCGTGATGACCACCGAGGCCCCGACCTCGAACCAGTCGAGTTGGCTCGGGAAGAACGCGGCGCGGTACATCCCGAAGATGCCGGTGAGCGGGTTGACCGCGGCGATCGGGCGCAGGGCGTCGGGCAGCGCGTGCGTGCCGTAGATGATCGGCGATGCGTAGAACAGGAAGCGCAGGACGAGCTTGGTCGCACGCTCGAGGTCGCGGAAGAAGACGACGAGCGGCGCCACGATCAGGCCGAGGCCGTACACCAGCGCGCACTGCAGCACGATCGCCAGCGGGAAGAAGACGACCTGCCAGTGCAGGTGCGCACCCGTCGCGATCGCGAAGGCCGCCAGCACCGGCAGGCTCAGCAGGAACTCGATGCCCTTCGACGCGTCGATCCGCGCGACCCAGATGGTGCGGGGGATCGTCGTCGAGCGGATGAGCTTCGACTCCTTGATGAACGCCCGGGTGGAGTCCGAGACGCCTCCGGTGAACCACATCCACGGCAGCAGCGCGGAGAGCAGGAAGACGATGTACGGGTCTTCACCGACCGAGCCGCGGTGGAACACCTGGGTGAAGACGAACCAGTAGATCGCCGACATCACGAGCGGGTCGAGGATCGACCAGACGTACCCGAGCGCCGACGTTGAGTACCGGACCCGGAGGTCGCGGACGGTCAGCAGCCAGAGGGCATGACGATAGCGCCGACCGGCGCTCCGGGTCGCCGCTGGTGCGGCAGCCGCGGGCACGGTCGGCGCGCTCGCTGTGGTCACGGTTTCCCTTCGGGCGGAACCGCCGAAGGGGTCCTGACGGAGGTTCAGGCGAACAGGTTGTTCGCGCGCTCGAGGTCCTCGGCGAAGTCGATCTCGACCGCGTACAGGTCGGAGATGTCGATCGGGGACCAGCGTAGCCCGTCCTCGGCGATGGCAGCCTCGATGCCGCCCTCGAAGTACTCCTGGTCGTCGACGCGACCGAGCTGGCGGATGAGGGCCTGCTTGTCGTTCGCCGACACGTAGTTGATGCCGACGGCTTCGCCGAGCCCGCCGACGACCTGCTTCGAGAGCTTGTGGATGAAGCCCTCGGCGTCGACGGTGTACTTGACCTCTTCGTCGGAGACCTTGTCGGTGTTGACGCTGACGAACGAGTGGTCCTCGTCGATCATGTCGGCCGCACGGACGAGCGCCATCGGGTCGAAGACCACGTCGCCGTTCATCCAGAGGACACCGCTCTTGCCGGTCGCCTTGAGGGCGCGCAGCAGGCTCTTCGAGGTGTTGGTGGAGTCGTAGGACTCGTTGTAGACGAAGGACGCGTCGGGGAAGGCCTCGACGATGTGCTCCGACTTGTAGCCGACGACGATCGTCACGCGGGCGCTCGAACCGAACGCGGCGCGGATGTTGTCGAACTGCTGCTGCATGATGGTGCGGCCGTCACTGAGCTCCGTGAGCGGCTTCGGCAGGCTGCGGCCGAGCCGGCTGCCCATCCCCGCTGCGAGGATCACGATCTGCGTGGTCATGCTGGTCCCTTCTGGTGTCCGCCCGCGCGCCCTGGGGCACGGGCGGGCCTCGTCGAGTCTGCTCGCGGAACGTCCGAGTTCGCCGAGAACCGGACGCCGCTGGCCACGGGGGCCGGCTGCTGCGCGGTGTCGGAGAGCCCGCCGGAGCAGGTTTCCAAGTGGTGAACACTCCTTCGTGCCCTGGTGAATGATACGGAAACACCCGCTCAAGGGGTAGGTCTGCCGCGCTTCGTACTCATTTCGTGACACTGGAGCGGGCGGTTCCCCGCTGTCCGGAGACCGTTGGTACGGTTGGGCGATGGCCGCCAGAGCAGAGAACGAGGACGTGTACGCCACGACCGACGCTGCCTGGATGACCGAAGCGAGTGACACCGACGAGCAGGACGCCGACGAGCGTGCCGCCGACCGGGTGGACGCCGCGGCGGGGGACGACGCCGACGACGACGACATGGGGGAACCGGATGCGCGCGACGCCTCCGTTGATGACGAGATGACCGACGACACCACGGCCCCCGACACCACGGCCGCCGACACCGATCCGGTCACCGAGCCGCAGTCGGACGCAGCGCCCGGTACCGCAGCGCCCGGTCCCGCGGCACGTGCCGCGGCAGCGGCCCCGACGACGACCACCGGCGCCCGACCCGCCAAGGCGCGCACCACGAAGCAACGCACCAAGCGACCGGCGAAGGCTGCCGGCACGTCCGGCACCGTGCCTCCCGGCCCCACGGCGAGCGACGCGACGTCCGCGACGGACGCGACCGAGCACACGGCCCAGGGCGCACCGGAGGCGGACGCACCGGAGACCGACACCGCGTCGAGCCCCGCCGCGAAGAAGCGTGCCCCCCGGGCCACGGCACCCAAGGCCCCGCAGAAGCTGCAGCCCGTCGTGCTCGCCGCCGACGGCCTCGTCAAGCGGTACGGGCAGACCCTCGCCGTCGACGAGGTCGACCTCGAGATCCGCCAGGGCTCGATCTTCGGCGTGGTCGGCCCCAACGGCGCCGGCAAGACGACCACCCTGTCGATGATCACCGGTCTGCTGCGTCCCGACGCCGGATCCGTGACGGTCCTCGACCACGACGTCTGGGCCGACCCCACGGCCGCCAAGCGCAGCCTCGGCGTGCTGCCGGACCGCCTGCGGCTGTTCGACCGCCTCACCGGTGCGCAGCTGCTCTACTACTCGGCCACCCTGCGCGGCCTCGACGGTGCCACGGCCCGTGAACGCAGCACCGACCTGGCCGAGGCGTTCGGGCTCGGCGAGGCACTCGGCCGCCAGGTCGCCGACTACTCGGTGGGCATGGCGAAGAAGATCGCCCTGGCCGCCACGCTCATCCACTCGCCGCGGGTCCTCGTGCTCGACGAACCGTTCGAGTCGGTCGACCCCGTGAGCGCTGCGACCATCACCGACATCCTGCGCCGCTACACGCGCGGGGGTGGCACCGTCGTGCTCTCCAGCCACTCCATGGAGCTCGTGCAGCGCACCTGCGACTCCGTCGCCATCATCGTCGGCGGCAAGGTCCTCGCCTCGGGGACCATGGCCCAGGTGCGCGGTCGCAAGAGCCTCGAGGACAAGTTCGTCGAACTCGCGGGCGGCCGCGTCGTGGCAGAGAGCATGGAATGGTTGCACAGCTTCTCCGGCTGAGGGCCGACCTGCTCGCGGGCGAGGTCCGCGGCAGCGCCCGCCGGTCCGTGTTCGTCGTGCTCGGCAGCCTCGTCGGGCTCCTCGCCGCCGTGTTCGTCGCGACGCAGACGGTCGCGCTGCGCTCCGCCGACCCCGACACGGCCCGCGCGGTCACCGTGCCGGTCGGCACGCTCATCGCGTTCGCGTTCACCGTCGTGCCGCTGGTCGTCGGACGGAGTGACCAGCTCGACCCGCGGCGGTTCGCGGTGTTCGGCATCGGCCGTCGCGGGCTCGCGATCGGTCTCGTCGTCGCCGGCCTGATCGGCGTCCCGGTGATCGGGGTCGTCGTCGTTGCCGTCGCCCAGTCGATCGCCTGGGCGCGTGACGCGGGCACCGGTGTGCTCGCGGTCATCGGCGGCTTGCTCGCGATCGCCACCTGCGCCCTCCTGGTCCGCGTGTGCTGCACCGTCGGCTCGCGGCTGATCGGTCCGCACCGGTCCCGCGATGCCGGGTGGCTCGTCGCGCTCGTGATCATCGTGCTCGCGATCCCGGCGGTCTCGCTGCTGCTCCGCGTCGACTGGCTCGACCCCGAAGGCACCGAGATGCAACGCGTCGCGGACGTCGCGGGGTGGACGCCGTGGGGCGCCGCCTGGGCCGTGCCCGCCGAGGTCGCCAGCGGCCACGTCGGCACCGGGTTCCTCAAGCTGCTCGTCGCGATCGCCGTCGTCGCCCTGCTGACCTGGGCGTGGTGGGCACTCGTCGGTCGGGCGCTCGACACCGTCGACGGTCGCACCCGGACCCGGCGCTACCAGGGGCTCGGCTGGTTCGACCGGCTCGGCTCGACGCCGGTCGCCGCCGTCGCCGCCCGCGCCCTGACCTACTGGGTGCGCGACCCGCGGTACCGCACCTCGTACCTGATCATCCTGTTCGTCCCGCTCGTCGTCATCCCGCTCGGGGTCGCCGGGGTGCCGTGGCACTGGACCGCGCTCGTGCCGTTGCCGCTCATGGCGCTGATCGCCGGGTTCCTGCCGCACAACGACGTCTCGTACGACAACACCGCGGTGTGGCTGCACGTCGCCTCCGGGGCTCCCGGGTGGAGCGACCGTCTCGGCCGTGTCGTCCCGGTGCTCGTCGTCGGTGTGCCGGCGATCGTGGCCGGCTCGGCGGTGTCCGCCTGGTTGTTCGACGACTGGACGGTGTTCCCGCTGCTGATCGGCGTGAGCGCCAGTGCCCTGCTGTCCGGACTCGGGCTGTCGAGCATCGTGTCCGTGCTGCTGCCCTACCCGACCGTGCGGCCGGGGGACCACCCGTTCCAGCAGCCGCAGGCCGCGGGTGTGACGGCGACGGTCGCGCAGTCGATGATGGTGATCGGCATCGTGCTCTGCACCGTCCCGGCGGCGTGGCTCGCGGTGCTGGCCTTCGTCCGCGGCGCCGAGCCGTGGTCGATGCTGACGCTCGCGGTGGGCATCGGGGTCGGCGTGGTCGTGCTCGTCATCGGGATCTTCGCGGGCGGGCGGCTGTTCGACCGGCGCGGCCCGGACCTGCTGGCCGCGGCGCAGCGCAACTAGCATTCCGGAACGACGACACCGTGCGCAGACCGTCGTACCCTGGACCCATGAGCATGACGGAACCAGGCGGCGGCCTTGACGTAATGGACCGGGAGCTCGAGAAGCTCCTCGAAGACGAAGCGATCGAACCCGGCGACCACGAGCGGTTCTCGCACTACGTCAAGAAGGACAAGATCCTGCAGTCCGCCCTGTCCGGCAAACCGGTCAAGGCGCTGTGCGGCAAGAAGTGGATCCCGGGCCGCGACCCGGAGAAGTTCCCGGTGTGCCCGGACTGCAAGGCCATCTACGAGAAGATGAAGTCCGAGTAGACGCAGCCCGCGCATCGTGAGCAGAAATGGTCGGGTCGCCTTCGGGGACCCGACCATTTCTGCTCACCAAGCGATGCGCAGCGGCGCGCTAGACCACCAGGGTGGGGATCGCGGGGTCGCCGCGACCGATGCGCGCGGCGTCCGCCGGCAGCTCGGCCTTCGCCCGCTTGTGGTGCGCCCGCGCGGCCTCGACGCCCTGTGCTCCGAGGAACGCCGGATCGACCTCGCCGCCGGTGACCACGGGCACGAGCAGCGGGCGCTCGTCGGGGCCGACCTGTCCGGCGGTGAGCACGACCTCGGCCGTGGCGACACCGTTGCGCAGGCGTCGGCCGGCTTCCTTGCGCCCGCCGATCGAGGCCTTGTCCGCCGACTTCTTGGCGACGGCGACCCAGTCGTCGCCGTCGGCGGACTGGTGCGCCACGAGCTTGAAGACCATGCCGGCCGCGGGGTGTCCGGAGCCGGAGACGACCGAGGTGCCGACGCCGTACGAGTCGACCGGGGCCGCACGGAGGGCCGCGATCGTGTACTCGTCCAGGTCGTTCGTGACCGTGATCTTCGTGTCGGTCGCGCCGAGCCGGTCGAGCTGCGCCCGGACGGCCGCGACGACCGAGGGCAGGTCGCCGCTGTCGATGCGCACACCGCCGAGCTTGCCGTCGGTCAGCCGGACAGCGGTCTCGACGGCCTGCTCGATGTCGTAGGTGTCGACGAGCAGCGTCGTGCCGTTGCCGAGGGCGTCGAGCTGCGACCGGAACGCCGCTTCCTCGGAGTCGTGCAGCAGGGTGAAGGCGTGCGCCGCGGTGCCCATCGTCGGGATGCCCCAGGTGCGGCCGGCCTCGAGGTTGCTCGTCGCGCCGAACCCGGCGATGTACGCGGCCCGTGCTGCGGCGACGGCGTTCCACTCGCCGGTGCGGCGCGAGCCCATCTCGGCGAGCGGACGCCCGTCGGCGGCGGAGACCATGCGGGCGGCGGCCGAGGCGATGGCGGAGTCGGCGTTGAAGACCGACAGTGCGAGCGTCTCGAGCACGACGGCCTCGGCGAACGTGCCCTCGATCTGCAGGATCGGGGAGTTGGGGAAGTAGACCTCGCCCTCGCGGTACGCCCGGACGTCCCCGGTGAACCGGTAGTCGGCGAGGAAGGCCGCGGTGCCCTCGTCGATGACCCCGCGGTCGCGCAGGAACCCGATCTCGTCGTCGCCGAAGCGGAAGTCGCCGAGGGCGGTCAGGAACCGGCCGAGTCCGGCCGCGACGCCGTAGCGACGACCGTCGGGCAGCCGCCGGGCGAACACCTCGAAGACGCAGCGCCGGTGGGCGGTGCCGTCCTTCAGGGCCGCGTCGACCATGGTGAGTTCGTACTGGTCCGTCAGGAGCGCGCTGGTCACCTCCCCGACACTACTGCGAGCGTCGGTACGCTGGTCACCGTGACGGATGCACCGATCGGAGTCTTCGACAGCGGGGTCGGCGGGCTCACGGTGGCCCGCGCGATCATCGACCAACTGCCGCGCGAGAGCATCCGGTACGTCGGCGACACCGTGCACTCGCCGTACGGCCCGAAGCCCATCGCCGACGTCCGCCGCTACGCGCTCGAGGTCATGGACGACCTGGTGGAACTCGGCGTCAAGGCACTCGTCATCGCCTGCAACACCGCGTCGTCGGCCGTGCTCCGCGATGCCCGCGAACGGTACGAGCAGGCGTACGGCATCCCGGTGGTCGAGGTCATCCAGCCCGCCGCCCGCGCCGCCGTGAAGCAGACCAGGACCGGGCGCATCGGCGTCATCGGCACGGTCGGCACCATCACCTCGCGCGCCTACGAGGACGCCTTCGCCGTGGCCTCGGACGTCAGCCTGACCCTGGCGGCGTGCCCGCGCTTCGTCGAGTTCGTCGAGGCGGGGGACACCTCGTCGCCGGAGCTGCGCGAGGTCGCAGCCGGGTACCTCGACCCGATCCGCGCCGCCGACGTCGACACCCTCGTGCTCGGCTGCACCCACTACCCGCTGATGTCCGCCGCCATCCAGTACGTGATGGGCCCGGACGTCACCCTGGTGTCGAGTGCCGAGGAGACCGCCAGCGACGTGTACCGCCGGCTCGTCGAGCACGGCCTCGAACGCACCTCCACCACCGCCCCGACGTACTCGTTCGAGTCGACCGGCGACGACGAGGACGGGTTCCTGCGGCTCGCCCGCCGGTTCCTCGGCCCCGAGATCGTCCGCGTCGGCCACCTCGAGACCGGCGCCATCACGCTGCCCCGTGGGCGGGCCTGAGCGGCGACCAGCCGCCAGCCGCCGCCCGCCCCGATGACCCGCACCGCGCCTCCAGGCCGGACCGAAAGGACACCATGACCACCCGCATCGACGGCCGCCAGGCCGAGGAACACCGTCCCGTCACCATCGAGCGGGGGTGGAGCACGCAGGCCGAGGGCAGCGCGCTCATCTCGTTCGGCAACACCAAGGTGCTCTGCACCGCCTCGTTCACGAACGGCGTGCCCCGTTGGCTCGCCGGCAAGGGCACCGGCTGGGTCACCGCCGAGTACTCGATGCTGCCGCGGTCGACGAACGAGCGCATGCAGCGCGAGTCGATCAAGGGCAAGGTCGGCGGCCGCACCCACGAGATCTCCCGGCTGATCGGGCGTTCGCTCCGCGCCGTGGTCGACACGAAGGCCCTCGGGGAGAACACCCTGGTCATCGACTGCGACGTGCTGCAGGCCGACGGCGGCACCCGCACGGCGTCGATCACCGGCGCCTACGTGGCGATGGTCGACGCGATCGAGTGGGGCCGCGGCAAGGGCTTCATCGGCAAGAAGGCCACCCCGCTCACCGACAGCGTGCAGGCGATCTCGGTCGGCATCGTCAAGGGCGAGCCGATGCTCGACCTGGCGTACACCGAGGACTCCGCCGCCGACACCGACATGAACATCGTCACGACCGGGTCGGGTAAGTTCATCGAGGTGCAGGGGACCGCCGAGCACGCGCCGTTCGACCGCGACGAGCTGAACGTCCTGCTCGACCTGGGCCTGGCCGGCAACCAGTCGCTCGCGGCGATCCAGAAGACCGTGCTGGGGCTGGCGTGACCGGCACCGTCGTCCTGGCCACCCACAACCAGGGCAAGGTCGTGGAACTGCGCGAGATCCTCGGGTCAGCGCTGGGCGAGGGTGTCGAGCTCGTCGGGTACGACGGCCCCGAGCCGGTCGAGGACGGCGACACCTACGCCGCGAACGCCCTGATCAAGGCCCGTGCCGCGGTCGCGCACACCGGGCTGCCGGCGCTCGCCGACGACTCCGGCATCGCGGTCGACGCGCTCGACGGCGCCCCGGGCATCCACTCGGCGCGGTACGCGGGCACACGGTCGGACGCCGACAACATCGCGCTGCTGCTGCAGAACCTCGACGGCGTCGTGGAGCGGACCGCCGCCTTCGTGTGCGCGGCCGCGTTCGTCACGCCCGACGGGTTCGAGCACGTGGTCGAGGCGGTGTGGAACGGCGAGGTGCTGACCGCGCCGGTCGGCGACGGCGGACACGGCTACGACCCGGTGTTCCGGCCGGACGACGCCGATCGCTCGTCGGCCGAGCTCACCCGCGACGAGAAGAACGCGCTGTCGCACCGCAGCAAGGCGTTCCGGGGCATCGCGCCGGTCGTGCGGGAGCACTTCGGGTTCTGAACTGCCCACCTGCGACGACGACAGGCCCACACCGAACGGTGTGGGCCTGTCGTGTTCGGTCCGGCTACAGCTGCGGGTCGACGGCGGTCGACTCGGCCTGGTGCTCGTGCTTCTTCGCCTTGCGGGCGTTCCGGATGTAGGTCAGCGCCATCGGCACGACGGTGACCAGGACTGCGGCGAGCAGGATGATGTCGATGTACTCGCGCACGATGTGGGCGACGAACGGGATGTGCCCGATGAAGTACCCGAGGAACGTCACGCCGACGCCCCAGACGACGGCGCCGATCGCGTTGTAGAGCGAGTACTTCTTGTAGTCCATGCGGCCGACGCCGGCGGCGATCGGCGCGAAGGTGCGGACGACCGGCACGAAGCGCGCCAGGATCACCGCGAGCGGGCCGAAGCGGTGGAAGAACGCGTTGGTCCGCTCGACGTTCGCCTTGGAGAACAGACCGCTCTCCTTGCGCTCGAAGATCGGCGGACCGGCCTTCTTGCCGATGTAGTAGCCGAGCTCCCCACCGAGGAACGCCGCCGCACCAATCATCAGGGCCGCGACCCAGATCGGGATGCCGCCGATCTCGCCGCCGCGGTCGAACGCGAACAGGCCGGTGATGACGAGCAGGCTGTCGCCCGGGAAGATGAAGCCGATCAGCAGACCGGTCTCGGCGAAGACGATCGCACAGACGACGAGCACGGCGACCGCCCCGAAGTGGTCGAGGATGTACTGCGGATCCAGCCATGGGATCAGGGCGAGTGCGACGGAGTGCATGTCTCTTCCGGTCGTGCAGATGCGGTGACGGGAGGGTCACCCGCACGACGAGGGTACCGTCCGCGCGTGACCGGAACGTCCCTCGGTGGTATGAGATGCGCGAGCACGCAACGGTCGGTGCGGAAGGAGGGACTCGAACCCTCACGCCTGGGGCACAGGAACCTAAATCCTGCGTGTCTACCGATTCCACCACTCCCGCGAGCAGCGGCAGTCTACCGAGCGGTGCCTGGTCGGCGGACGTCGGCCGGCGTCGGCGGACGTCGGTGCGTGCGCACGGTGCGCCGGACGTCACGTGGTGCGGGTTTGGCCGCTTCGTGCGCCGCAGCAGGTGCGCACAGAGCGGCCAGCGGCGTTGTGGGTGACCGTGTCGACATGGTGCGGTGTTCGTGGCGGGGGTGCGCCGTGCCTCCCGGGCGGTGGTGGTGCGCACGTGCGCACGGTGCGCCGGACGTCACGTGGTGCGGGTTTGGCCGCTTCGTGCGCCGCAGCAGGTACGCACGGAGCGGGGAACCTCGCACGGAGCGGCGGGACGCGCACCGTGCGCCGCCCGCGCAGCGCGCAGCGCGCAGCGCGCAGCACGCAGCGCGCGCGTCAGCGGAGCTGCCGCGGCAGGTACCGCGGCACGTACCGCAGCAGCACACCGGCACCGATCAGGCCCAGCACGCCCATCACGCCGCTCGCCACCGCGATCGTCGCGACGGCCGTCACCCCGGAGATCACGAGCGGTGCCGCTGCCGACCCGAAGTCGCCGGTGAACCGCCAGGCTCCGAGGAACGGCGCCGGGTCGTCGCGCGGGGCGAGGTCGGCGCCGAGCGTCATGAGGATGCCGGAGCCGACGCCGTTCGCGAGCGACATCCCCATCGCGATCCCGACGAACCAGCCGACCCGCGCGTCGAGGTGCCCGCTCCAGGCGAGCAGGAAGTAGCTGATGCTCAGCCCGAGCATGCAGGGGAGTGCGCTCGCCAACCGCCCCCAGCGGTCCATGATCTGGCCGCTCGTGTAGAACAGCGCGAAGTCGACGGCACCGGCGATGCCGATGATCAACGCAGCCGTCGAGTCGTTCAACCCGACACTGACCGCCCACAGCGGCAGGATCACCTGGCGTCCGGCGCGCATCGCGCCGATGAGCGCGGCGCCGCTGCCGAGTCGCAGCAGCACGGCCCGGTTCGTGCGCAGGGTCCGGAAGAGGCCGTGCGCCTCCTTGCCGACGAAGACCGCTCCGGTGTCGGTGGACGGCTCCGTCACGCCGGTCGCGTCCGACCCCGACCGGGAGGCCCGTGGCGGCATCCGCAGACCGCGTGCGCCCGTCGCCGGGTCGCGCAGCACCAGGAGCACGGCCGCCGCCGCCAGGCAGCACACGACGTGGATCCAGAAGGCGCTGGCGGTGGTGCCGGTCAGGTGGATCACACCGGCGGCGAGGAACGGCCCGACGAAGTACCCGAAGCGGAAGACCCCGCCCAGGCTCGACAGCGCCCGGGCACGGATGCGGACCGGGATCGCCGTGGTCATGTACGCGTGCCGCGCCAGGGCGAACACCGCGGTCGAGACGCCGACCAGGAACACCCCGAGGGCCAGCACCCACGCGTTCGCCGCGGTCGTGCAGACGACGAGGCCGCCGACCGACACCAGGGCGGCGCCGATCATCGCGTTCCGCTCGCCGATCCGCGCGACGACGATGCCCGACGGCACGTCGCCGATGAGTTCGCCGACCAGGATGAGCGACGCGACGAAGCCCGCGAACGCCAGGGTCGCGCCGAGGGAGTCCGCGGCGATCGGGATGATCGGGATGATCGCGCCCTCGCCGATGGCGAACAGCGCCGCGGGCAGGAACCCGGACAACAGGACGGACCGGAAGTCGAATGAGTCGTTCCCCGTCGTGGCCATCGCAGGGACAACGGTACGCCAGCGGTACGGCTTCGTCGGCGGGTTACCCTGGAGGCATGCGTGTTCTGGCGGCGATGAGCGGTGGGGTCGACTCGGCGGTGGCTGCTGCCCGGGCGGTCGACGCCGGGCACGACGTGGTCGGTGTGCACCTGGCGTTGAGCCGGATGCCGGGCACGCTCCGGACCGGCAGCCGCGGGTGCTGCACGATCGAGGACTCGATGGACGCCCAGCGCGCCGCGTCCGCCCTCGGCATCCCCTACTACGTGTGGGACTTCTCGGCCCGGTTCAAGGAGGACGTCGTCGACGACTTCGTCGCCGAGTACCAGGCCGGCCGCACCCCGAACCCCTGCATGCGGTGCAACGAGCGGATCAAGTTCGCGGCGCTGCTCGAGAAGGCGCTGGCGCTGGGCTTCGACGCCGTCGCGACCGGGCACTACGCCTCGATCGTCACCGGCCCGGACGGCTCCCGCGAACTCCACCGGTCGGCCGCGTGGGCGAAGGACCAGTCCTACGTGCTCGGGGTCCTGACCGCCGAGCAGCTGCAGCACGCGATGTTCCCGCTCGGGGCGACCCCGTCGAAGGACGAGGTCCGGGCCGAGGCCGCCGAGCGTGGGCTGACGGTCGCGCAGAAGCCCGACTCCTACGACATCTGCTTCATCCCGGACGGCGACACCCGTGGCTGGCTCGCCGACCGTGTCGGCAGCGAGACCGGTGACGTCGTCGAGCGCGACGGCACCGTCGTCGGTTCCCACGACGGCGCGCACGGCTACACGGTCGGGCAGCGCCGCGGACTGTCGCTCGGGCGCCCCGCCGCCGACGGCAAGCCCCGGTTCGTGCTCGAGATCCGCCCGAAGGACAACACCGTCGTGGTCGGTCCGAAGGAGGCCCTGGCCGTGTCGTCGATGTCGGGCTCCCGCTTCACCTGGGCCGGCACCGCACCGGCCGACCCGCAGACGCCGTTCGCGTGCGACGTGCAGATCCGGGCGCACGCCGACCCGGTGCCGGCGACCGCGCGGGTGCAGGACGACGTGCTCGTGATCGACGTCGACGAGCCGCTCCACGGGGTCGCCCCAGGCCAGACGGCCGTGGTCTACGTCGGCACCCGGGTGCTCGGACAGTGCACGATCGACAACACCGTCAGCGCCGTCCCCATCGACGCCTGAGACCGCCGCTCCCGGGCGGTGGGTCCGCTGCACGCGCCGTCGGTGGCACACGGTAGAACTGATGACATGAGCGAGACCGACGCCACGTTCGAGACCATCGACCCCGACGGGCTCGACGCCGCCCAGGCCGGGCGCGAGGTCGACCGGCTGCGGGCCCGCATCAACGAGCTGCGACAGGCGTACTACCAGGGCGACAACGGATCACCGGAAGCCGATGCCGACTACGACGTGCTGGTCCGCCGGCTCGACGCGATCGAGCAGCGGTTCCCGGAGCTCCTGACCGAGGACAGCCCGACCCAGACCGTCGGCGGCCAGGCGCAGACGACGCAGTTCGCGCCGGTCGAGCACGCCGAGCGGATGCTGTCGCTCGACAACGTGTTCAGCCCGGACGAGCTCACCGAGTGGGCCGTCAAGGTACAGCGCGACGCCGGTGCCGAGCGGGTCCGGTTCCTGACCGAGCTGAAGATCGACGGCCTCGCGATCAACCTGCGCTACGAGCACGGCCGGTTGGTGTCGGCGGCGACCCGTGGTGACGGCGTCGTGGGCGAGGACGTCACCGGCAACGTCCGGACCATGGGCACGATCCCGGACCGGCTGTCGGGCACCGGCCACCCGCCCCTGGTCGAGGTCCGCGGCGAGATCTTCTTCCCGGTCGCCGAGTTCGACGAGCTCAACGCGAACCAGCGCGAGGCGGGGGAGCGGGTCTTCGCCAACCCGCGCAACGCCGCCGCCGGGTCCCTCCGCCAGAAGGAAGAGGGCAAGTCCGAGGCGAAGCGCGCGCTCATGGTCGACCGGCTCCGGCGCTTGCGGATGCTGGTGCACGGCATCGGCGCGTGGCCCGTGCGCGAGCTCGAGCAGGAGACCGACGTCCGCTCGCAGTCCGAGGTGTACGAGCTGCTCGAGACCTGGGGCCTGCCGACGAGCAGCCACTACCGGGTCTTCGACACCATCGACGAGGTGAACGCCTTCGTCCGCTCCACGGGCGACCGCCGTGCGTCGGTCGAGCACCAGATCGACGGCGTCGTCATCAAGGTCGACGACCTCGCCCTGCACGAGGAACTCGGCTCGACGTCTCGTGCGCCCCGGTGGGCGATCGCGTACAAGTACCCGCCGGAAGAAGTCCACACGAAGCTCGTCGACATCGTCGTCAGCGTCGGTCGGACGGGGCGTGCGACCCCGTTCGCGGTGATGGCCCCGGCCGAGGTCGCCGGGTCGGTCGTCCGCCAGGCCACCCTGCACAACCAGCAGGTGGTCAAGGCGAAGGGCGTCCTGATCGGCGACACCGTCGTGCTGCGGAAGGCCGGCGACGTCATCCCCGAGGTCCTGGGGCCGGTCGTCGACCTGCGCGACGGCACGGAGCGCGAGTTCGTGATGCCGACGCACTGCCCGGAGTGCGGCACCGAGCTCGCCCCCGCGAAGGAAGGCGACATCGACCTCCGCTGCCCGAACGCGAAGAGCTGCCCCGCGCAGGTCCGCGGTCGGATCGAGCACATCGCATCGCGCGGCTCCCTCGACATCGAGGGCCTCGGCGAGGTCGCAGCCGCAGCGCTCACGCAGCCGCTGCACCCGGAGACCCCGCCGCTCGTGACCGAGGCTGGGCTGTTCGACCTGACGATGCAGGACATCGTCCCGATCGAGGTGATCGTCCGCGACGCCGAGACCGGCATGGAGAAGGTCGACGACGCCGGTGCCCCGAAGCGCGTGACCCCGTTCAGCCGCGCGCGCAAGAAGACCGACCCGCCGTTCGACCCCGAAGCACGCGGTGCGGACTACACCGGCGAGCCGAGCCGCTTCCCGTCGAAGAACGCGTTCGAGATGCTCGCGAACATCGACGCGGCGAAGACGAAACCACTCTGGCGCATCATGGTGGGGCTGAGCATCCGCCACGTCGGACCGGTCGCGGCGCGGGCACTCGCGAACCACTTCGGGTCGCTCGACCGGATCCGCAGTGCCTCGCGTGAGGAACTCGCGGCGGTCGACGGGGTCGGCGGGATCATCGCCGACGCCCTGCTCGCGTGGTTCGAGGTCGACTGGCACCGCGAGATCATCGACCGCTGGACGACGGCGGGCGTGCAGTTCACCACGCCGGACCACCCCGGCCCCGGGGGCGCGACGGCTTCGGGCGGTGTCCTGAGCGGCGTCACGGTCGTGGCGACCGGATCGCTCGAGGGGTACACACGCGAGGGTGCGCTGGAGGCGATCATCACCGCCGGCGGCAAGGCGGCGTCGAGCGTCAGCAAGAAGACCGACTTCGTCGCCGCGGGTCCCGGGGCCGGGTCGAAGCTCACGAAGGCCGAGCAGCTGGGGCTCCGGATCATCGACGCCGAGCAGTTCCACCTGCTCGTGACCGAGGGGCCGAGCGCGCTCCCCGAGCCGGAGGTCCCCGCGCCCGAGGGCTGAGCCGGGGCGACGAGCACGACCGCGATGCGGCCGCACGCTGCGGCGCGCCGTGCAACGCACCCAGTTCGGGGGACAAGTTGCATCGCGCATGACCGATCCTCGGGCATTCTCCTTACACTCGACAGAGCATCACCCGTCGTCTGCAGGGAGACGGCGGGACGGCCTTCCAGGGGGAGACCCGATTGCTGCTCATCGCCGCGGCTCTGCTCACCGCCTCGATGCACTCGCTCGGAGTGGTCGAGGCCCCCGTCGCGCCTCCGACCCATGCCGCCACGGCCACCGTGACGGTCGCGCTCGTCTCCGAGCGCCACACGGTGCCGCAGCCGGTCATGACCGGGGGACAGATCGACGTCGACACCGTGGCCGACGCGCACGGTCGGGCGTTCCTCGACGACCTCGGGGTCCTCGGCGCGGGTGACCTGCGCCGCGCCGCCGACGACCGCCGTGTCGTGGCGACCGCCCAGGACGACCCGCCCGCGGCGGCCGTCGTCGCGCAGTGGTGGGCGGGACTGGGCGCCGACGAACAGGGCACGCTCCTGGTCCACGCGCCGTCGATCATCGGCAACCTCGAGGGCGTGCCGTACGCCGTCCGCGACCGCGCGAACCGGGCAACCCTGACCACCGGACTCGCCGACCCCGACACCGGCGCCGCGCACGCCGCGATGCTCGGCCAGGTGCGGGACTCGTTGCGGCGCGAACCCGGTGACCCGCAGCGGTTCCTCATCACGCTCGACAGCCGGGCGGCGGGCCGAGCGGCGATCAGCATCGGTGACCTCGACACCGCGGCGGACGTCACCGTCATCGTCCCCGGGATGTTCTTCACCGTGACCGGGCAGATGGCCGACTTCACGAACACCGCCAACGACCTGGCGAGCGAGCAGGCGACCCTCGCGCCGCTGGCCGCCGGTGGCTCCGGCGACGGGACGGGCGTCGCCGTCGTGGCGTGGATGGGTTACCGCACGCCGGACCTGTCGAACATCATGTCGCTCAGCCTCGCCGACTCCGGGGCGCACCGACTCGAGCGCACCGTCGACGGCCTGCGGCAGATCCGCGGCGGCGACCAGCCCCGGCTGAACATCGTGGCGCACTCGTACGGGTCGACGATGGCACTCATGGCGCTCGCCTCCGGACGGATGAGCGCCGACACCCTCACCGTGCTCGGGTCACCGGGCAGTGACGTCCGGTCGGCGGCGGACCTTGACGTCGCCTCGGACGAGGTGTTCGTGGGGGTCGCGCACAGCGACCCGATCGCGGGGTCCGGGTACTACGGCACGGACCCGGGCGGTTCGTCGTTCGGCGCCACCGTGATGAACCTGGCCGGCGGTGCCGACGCACTGGCCGCCGGGGAGCTGTTCCGCCGTCCAGTCGGGCACAACGACTACCTCAAGCCGGGCACCGCATCGCTGCACGACGTCGCCCTGATCGGGATCGGCCGTGGTGACCTCGTCCGTGAGCAGGTCCGACGCGGCAGCACCGGTGACGACGGCGTCGTCGGAGCGTCGGTCGACATGTACCTGGTCCGTCCGCAGGACCTGCAGCCGCGCGACTGACGGGGTGCGGCCCTGGGCGTGACCGGATCGTGACCGGCGGCCGACGTGCCGGGGCCGCACCGGGCCTCCCGGCCGGATCCGCGACCCCGCGCGGATCGCGACCCGCGACAGGTGTTGCCTGAGCGGCAACCTGAGCGACGGCGCAGCCTCAGTCGGTTCCACGGCAGAACCAGTACAGCCCGCCTCCCTACGGTTCGGGGCATGCGTGTGGTGCGATGGCCTGGTGCTCTCCTGATGTTCGTGGTGATGTCCGTGCTCGCCGGCATGCTCGTCGCCGTCGCGGTGACGCCCGCGGTCGCCGTGGCGGGTGAGGGCACCTCGGGTGCGGTCGCGTTCTTCGAGGACCTGCCGAGCTACCTCGACGTGCAGACGCCGCAGCAGGTGTCGTCGGTGTACGCGACGAAGGGCGGCAAGCAGGTCAAGATCGCGTCGTTCTACGCCGAGAACCGGACGAACGTCACGGCGGACCAGATGGCGGACACGCTCAAGGAGGCCGCCATCGACACCGAGGACCCCCGCTACCAGGACGAGGGCGGTATCGACGTCCTCGGCACGCTGCGCGGAGTCGCCGCGACCGTCGTCGGTGGCGACGTCCAGGGCGGATCGAGCATCACGCAGCAGTACGTCAAGAACGTCCTCGTGCAGCAGTGCGAGGAACTCACCGGCAAGGACCAGGCCGCCACGGCGAAGAAGGTGGAGGCCTGCTACGAGGACGCGGCCGGCGTCACCCCGCAGCGGAAGCTGCAGGAGATGCGGTACGCGATCGCCGTGAACAAGAAGTACTCGAAGGACGACATCCTGACCGGGTACCTGAACATCGTCGGGCTCGGCGGTCGGGTGTACGGCGCCGAGGCCGGTGCGGAGTACTACTTCGGGGTGCACGCGAAGGACCTGTCGCTCGTGCAGTCGGCCACGCTCGTGGCGATCCTCAACAACCCCTCGAACCTGCGCATCGACGTGCCCGGTGACAAGGCGAACGGGCAGGCGAACGGCTACGCGCTCACCAAGGAGCGACGCGACTACGTGCTCCGCCGCATGCAGGCGCACGGGTCGATCACGAAGGCCGAGATGACGAAGGCCATCGCGACCCCGGTCACGCCGAAGATCACCGAGACCGCGAACGGCTGCTCGACCGCGGCGACGAACCACGACGCCGGCTACTTCTGCGACTACGTCCGCGACCAGGTGCTGCAGGACCCGGCGTTCGGCAAGACCGCCGCGGCGCGCATCGCGACGCTCGACACCAAGGGCCTGCAGATCCACACCTCGCTCGACCTCGACCTGCAGGACCAGGCGCAGACCGCACTGTCGACCTACGTGCCGGCCACGATGGCGGGCGTCGACGTCGGCGGCTCCAACGTCACCGTCGAGCCCGGCACCGGACGCATCATGTCGATGGTGCAGAACACGTCGTACACACAGGGCGACAACGCCGCAGCGGGGTCGACCGCGGTGGACTACAGCGCGGACTCCGGCTACGGCAACTCCGGCGGGTTCCAGACCGGGTCCACCTACAAGGTGTTCACCCTGGCCGAGTGGCTCGCGACCGGCCACACGCTCTCCGAATCGATCTCGACCACCGAGCACACGTTCCAGAACTCGGAGTTCACGAACTCGTGCCAGAACGTCAGCGGTGGGACGTGGCCGGTCGCGAACGCCGAGTCCGTGCCGGCGTCGATGACCGTGCAGGCCGCCACCGTCGAGTCGATCAACACCGCGTTCGGCGCGATGGGGAAGCAGCTCGACCTCTGCAAGATCGCGCAGCTCGCGCAGTCGATGGGCATCCACCGCGCCGACGGCGGTGCCCTCGGGCAGACCCCCTCGTCGATCCTCGGCGTCAACGAACTGTCGCCGATCGACCTGGCCGAGGCGTACGCCGGCTTCGCGAACGGCGGCGTCGTCTGCACGCCGACCGCGATCGACTCGGTCACCGAGGCGGACGGCACGAAGATCACCCCGACGCCGTCGTCCTGCACGCAGGGGGTCTCGGCGGACGTCGCCGGCACCGTCGACTACGCGCTGCAGGGCGTGCTGTCCGGCTCCGGCACCGCCGCCAGTGCGAACCCCGGCGACAGCGTGCCGAAGTTCGCGAAGACCGGCACCACCGACGGCGACGTGCAGAACTGGCTCGTCGCGTCGTCGACGAAGTACACGAACGCCACCTGGATCGGGAACGTGCAGGGGAGCGTGAGCCTGGCGAACTGGCCGTTCCTGCAGGGCACCACCGGGTACAGCGCGAAGTTCGGGGTCGGGAAGTCGATGATGGCGTACCTGGACCAGACGGTCGGCGGGGACGCCCTGCCCACGCCGAGCCAGGCGATGATCGGGCAGGCGAGCCACTCGTCGCAGTCGTCGCAGTCGCAGTCCTCGGCGTCGTCGGGATCCGGCGCGTCGCAGGCCGACCAGTCGACGCCGACCACGCCGACGCAGACGGCGGCTCCCGCTGCTCCGGATGCACCTGCGGCGCCGGCGGCACCCGCCGCCACGGCGGCTCCGGCAGCGGGCGACCAGAACGGGAAGTGACCGCTCGGGTCCACGCCGCCTGGAGGCCCGTCACCGGTCCGCCGGACCGGTGACGGGCCTCCGTGCGGCCGTGCACAGCCGCGCCTGCGCGATCGACCGCAGCCAATAGACTGTCGGACGTCCACGAACCGATCGACGGAGCACCATGCCTGACATCACGAGCGAGCAGGTCGCGCACCTGGCGAACCTCGCGCGTATCGCACTCACGCCCGACGAGATCGAGAAGCTGACCGGGGAGCTGTCGCACATCGTCGAGAGCGTCGCCAAGGTCGCCGAGGTCGCGACCGACGACGTCCCGCTGACGAGCCACCCCGTGCCGCTCGGCAACGTCACCCGACCCGACGTCGTCGGCCAGACGCTGACGCAGGAGCAGGCGCTCTCCGGAGCGCCGGACTCCGACGGCGAACGGTTCCGAGTGACCGCCATCCTGGGAGAAGAACAGTGACCGACATCACGCGGATGAGCGCCGCGGCGCTCGCCGACGCCCTCGTGGCGCGCGACGTCTCGAGCGTCGAGGCCACGCAGGCCCACCTCGACCGCATCGCCGCCGTCGACGGCGACGTGCACGCCTTCCTGCACGTCAACCAGAACGCCATCGCCGTCGCGAAGTCGATCGACTCGCGTCGCTCGGCCGGCGACGACCTCGGGCCCCTCGCCGGTGTCCCGATCGCGATCAAGGACGTCCTGTGCACGCAGGACATGCCGACCACCTCGGGCTCGAAGATCCTCGAAGGGTGGATGCCGCCGTACGACGCCACCCCGGTCGCGAAGCTCCGCGCCGCCGGCCTCGTGCCGCTCGGCAAGACCAACATGGACGAGTTCGCGATGGGCTCGACCACCGAGTTCTCCGCGTACGGGCCGACCCACAACCCGTGGGACCTCGACCGCATCCCCGGCGGCTCCGGCGGTGGCTCGGCCGCTGCCGTCGCCGCGCACGAGGCACCCATCGCCCTCGGCTCCGACACCGGTGGCTCGATCCGTCAGCCCGGCGCCGTCACCGGCACCGTCGGTGTGAAGCCGACCTACGGCGGGGTCAGCCGCTACGGCGCGATCGCCCTGGCGTCCAGCCTCGACCAGATCGGCCCGGTCGCCCGCACCGTCCTCGACGCCGCGCTCCTGCACGACGTCATCGGCGGGCACGACCCGCGCGACTCCACCTCGATCCCCGACGCCTGGCCCTCGATGGCCGCCGCCGCCCGCGAAGGACTGCAGGCGGACACGCTGCGCGGTCTGCGCGTCGGCGTGGTGAAGGAACTCGCCGGGGGCGACGGCTTCCAGGCCGGCGTCACGCAGCGCTTCCAGGAGACCGTCGCCCTGCTCGAGTCGGCCGGTGCGGTCGTCGTCGAGATCGACGCCCCGTCGTTCGCCTACGCGATCAGCGCCTACTACCTGATCCTGCCGGCCGAGGCCTCGTCGAACCTGGCGAAGTTCGACTCGGTGCGCTTCGGCCTGCGCGTCACGCCGGAGAACGGCGCGACGGTTGAGGACGTCATGGCCGCCACGCGCGAAGCCGGGTTCGGTCCCGAGGTGAAGCGTCGCATCATCCTCGGCACCTACGCCCTGAGCGCCGGGTACTACGACGCCTACTACGGCTCGGCGCAGAAGGTCCGCACGCTCGTGCAGCGCGACTTCCAGGCCGCGTTCGACCAGGTCGACCTGCTCATCAGCCCGTCGGCCCCGACGACCGCGTTCCCGATCGGTGAGCGCATCGACGACCCGCTCGCGATGTACCTCAACGACCTCACCACGATCCCGGCGAACCTGGCGGGCGTGCCCGGCATGAGCATCCCGAACGGCCTCGCACCCGAGGACGGTCTGCCCGTCGGCGTCCAGCTGATGGCCCCGCAGCGCGAGGACGCCCGCCTGTACCGCTACGGTGCGGCGCTCGAGCGTCTGCTCGAACAGCAGTGGGGAGCCCCGCTCATCGACCGGATCCCGGACCTCGACCAGAGTCAGCAGTCGGCTGCGCAGGAAGGTGTGATCTGATGGCGCAGAAGGACGCGCTCATGGACTTCGACGAGGCACTGGAGCGCTACGAGCCGGTGCTCGGCTTCGAGGTGCACGTCGAACTCGCGACGAAGACCAAGATGTTCTCGGACGCGCCGAACTTCTTCGGTGGCGAGCCGAACACGAACGTGACGCCGGTCGACCTCGGGCTGCCCGGGTCGCTGCCCGTCGTCAACGCGCAGGCCGTCCGGTACTCGATCCAGCTCGGGCTCGCGCTCGGCTGCTCGATCGCCGAGTCGTCGCGGTTCGCCCGGAAGAACTACTTCTACCCGGACAACCCCAAGAACTACCAGGTCTCGCAGTTCGACGAGCCCATCGCGTTCGAGGGCGAGGTCGAGGTCGAACTGGCCGACGGCACGATCTTCAACGTCCCGATCGAGCGCGCCCACATGGAAGAGGACGCCGGCAAGCTGACGCACGTCGGTGGTGCCACCGGCCGCATCCAGGGTGCCGAGTACTCGCTCGTCGACTACAACCGCGCCGGTGTGCCGCTCGTCGAGATCGTCACGAAGCCGATCTTCGGTGCCGAGCACCGTGCCCCCGAGCTCGGTGCCGCGTACGTGCAGGTCATCCGCGACCTCGTGCGTGCACTCGGTGTCTCCGAGGCCCGCATGGAGCGCGGCAACCTGCGCTGCGACGCCAACATCTCGCTGCGCCCCCGCGGCCAGGAGAAGCTCGGCACCCGCACCGAGACGAAGAACGTCAACTCGTTCCGTGCAGTCGAGCGTGCGATCCGCTACGAGATCCAGCGCCAGGCCGCGATCCTGGCCGACGGCGGCTCGATCACGCAGGAGACCCGCCACTGGCACGAGGACACCGGCCGCACCTCGGCCGGCCGTCCGAAGTCGGACGCCGACGACTACCGCTACTTCCCCGAGCCCGACCTGCTGCCGGTCGTGCCGGACCCCGCGGTCGTCGAGGAGCTCCGTGCGTCCCTGCCCGAGGCCCCGGTGGCTCGCCGTCGTCGCCTCAAGGGTGACTGGGGCTTCGCCGACCTGGAGTTCCAGGACGTCGTGAACGGTGGGCTGCTCGACCAGGTCGAGGGCACCGTCGCCGCCGGAGCCGCGCCGCAGGCCGCCCGCAAGTGGTGGACCGGCGAGATCAGCCGGGTCGCGAACGCGCAGGACGCCGAGCCCGGCGACCTCGTGTCGCCGCAGCACGTCGCCGAGGTCATCGCCCTCGTCGAGTCCGGTGACCTGACCGACCGCCTGGCCCGCCAGGTGCTCGAGGGCGTCATCGCCGGCGAGGGCTCGCCGGCCCAGGTCGTCGAGGCCCGTGGGCTCAAGGTCGTGTCCGACGACTCGGCGCTGACCGCCGCGGTCGACGAGGCGCTCGCCGGCCAGCCGGACGTGCTGGCGAAGATCAAGGACGGCAAGGTCCAGGCCGCCGGCGCCATCATCGGTGCCGTCATGAAGGCCATGAAGGGCCAGGCGGACGCCGCCCGCGTCCGCGAGCTGGTGCTGGAGCGCGCGCAGCAGGCGTAGACGAGTTCCGGCGACGGACGGGAGGCGCGGTGCCAGCTGGCGCCGCGCCTCCCGTCTGTCCGTGGTCGCGTTCGAGATCGTCGAATCTGGGGACGCGTCAGCGACCCGGTGACAGGATGAGTCGTGTCCGCAACGATCCGCGCCATCGGAACCGCCGTCCCGGAGACGACGCTCGAGCAGGCTGCCGTGCGAGACCTCTTCGCTGCGCAGCCCGAGCTCGGTCGTCTCGGCCGGCGGCTCGTCCCCGCAGCCTTCGACGCCTCGGCGGTCGAGCACCGGCACACCGTGCTGGCCGAACTCGACCGGAGCCGTCCAGCGGGCGCGTTCCGCGACGCGGACGGCGCGCTGCACTCGCCCTCGACGGGCACCCGCAACGACCGCTACCGCGAGCTCGCACCGACGCTCTTCGTCGAGGCTGCTCGTGACGCCCTGAACCGCGCGGCCGTCGACGCGGCGTCCGTCACCCACGTCGTCACGGTGTCGTGCACCGGCTTCACGCAGCCCGGCCCGGACCTGGACATCGTGACCGAGCTCCGCCTGCGCCGTGACGTCTTCCGCCACCACATCGGGTTCATGGGGTGCTGCGCGGCGTTCCCGGCGCTCCGGATCGCGGCCGCGTTCGCCGAGGCCGACCCGGACGCCGTCGTGTTGGTCGTCTGCGCCGAGCTCTGCACCCTGCACGTCCGCGCGAGCGACGACCCCGACCAGATCGTCGCGAACAGCGTCTTCGGGGACGGTGCCGCCGCTGTCGTGGTCACCGCCGACGGCCCCGGCCTGCGCCTCGACGCGTTCGCCACCGCCGTCGTGCCCGAGAGCGCCGGCGAGATGGCCTGGAACATCGGCGACGAGGGCTTCGAGATGGTCCTGAGCACCGCGGTCCCCAAGCTCGTCGGCAGCAGCGTCGCCGAGGCCGTCGCGTCGCTGCTCGACGGACCGGCCGCCGACGTGCCGGTGTGGGCCGTGCACCCCGGGGGGCGTGCGATCCTCGACCGCACGCAGCAGGCGCTCGACCTGCCGGACACGGCGATCGCGGCGAGCCGGACGGTGCTGCGCGACCACGGGAACATGTCGAGCGCGACCGTGCTGTTCGTGCTCCGCGAGGCCCTCGACGCCGGGATCCCGGACGGTGCTGCCGTCGTGGCGCTCGCCTTCGGCCCCGGTCTCACGGTCGAGAGTGCGCGACTGACCACGGTGCGCACGTGAGCCGTCCTGACGGCGGCTCCACGGGCCTCCCGGTCCTCGACCTGCGCACGCGCGCGGTGGACCTGACCGAACTCATGGACGACCCGGACTGTGACCCGCGCGCGCTCGCGCGGACCTTCCGGCGCTTCGCCCTCGTCAACGCCCTGGTGAGCGGCTGGCGATCGGCGTGGCGGACCCACGTCGTTCCGGCCCTGCCGGTGAACGGCCGCGCCCGGGTCCTCGATCTCGGGTGCGGCGGCGGCGACCTGGCCCGGGCCGTCGTGCGGTGGGCGGCGAGCGACGGGTTCGACGTCGAGGTCGTCGGGGTCGACCCGGACCCGCGGGCGATCGACGCGGCGAACCGGCGGGCACCGCGGGGTGTCACCTTCCGGCAGCAGTCGAGCGGTGACCTGGTCACGGCGGGCGAGCGGTTCGACGTCGTGGTGTCGAACCACGTCCTGCACCACCTGGGCGACGACGAGCGGAACGGGTTCCTGGCGGACTCGGCGGCGCTCGCGTCGGGTCGCTGTGTGCACTCGGACATCCGTCGGTCACGCGAGGCCTACCGGGCGTACGCGCTGGCATCGCCGCTGGTGTCCGCGGGGACCTTCGTCCGGGTCGACGGCCTGCGGTCGATCCGCCGGTCCTTCACCCTGGCGGAGCTGCGGGACACGCTGCCGACCGGGTGGCGAGCGGAACGGGCATCGCCGCACCGGGTGCTGGCCGTCCGCGACGCCTGACGGTCAGGGCACTCCGCGAGCCGGGCGGCCACGTCCGCTAGCGTCGCCGGTATGGCTGCGTTCCCACTGCACCGCGTCGCGGTCCTGGTGCTCGACGGCGCGAAACCGCTCGACGTCGGGATCCCCGCGCAGGTGTTCTCGAACCGGCCGAGCATGCCCTACGAGGTGCGGGTGTGCGGCCCCCGGGTCGGTCGGATCACCGGCGGCGACGGGTTGGCCTACGCGGTCGACCACGGGCTGGAGGCACTGGACTGGGCCGAGACCGTCTTCGTGCCCGGCTACCGCCGCCCGTCGGACTCGGCGCCGCCGACCGACGTCGTCGGGGCACTCGCGCGGGCCCACGAGCGCGGCGTCCGCATCGCGGCGATCTCCACGGGGGCGTTCGCGCTCGCGGCAGCCGGGCTGCTCGACGGCCGCCGGGCGACGACGCACTGGCACTACACGCGGGTGCTCCGTGAGCGGTACCCCGAGGTGGACGTCGACGAGGACGTGCTATTCGTCGACGCGGGCTCGGTGCTGACGAGTGCCGGCGCCGCGAGCGGGATCGACCTGTGCCTGCACATCGTCCGACAGGACCACGGTGTGGCGCTGTCGAACCACGTCGCCCGACGGCTCGTCAGCGCCCCGTACCGCAGCGGCGGCCAGGCGCAGTACGTGCCGCGGAGCGTTCCCGAACCGCTCGGCGACGTGTTCGCCGACACCCGGGAGTGGGCGCTCCGGCACCTCGCCGAGCCGCTCACGCTCGAAGCGCTCGCGCGGAACGCCACGGTGTCGACCCGGACGTTCTCACGCCGGTTCGTGGAGGACACCGGGTACACGCCGATGCAGTGGGTGCTGCGGGCGCGCGTCGACCTCGCGCGGGAGCTCCTGGAGCAGTCGGACCTCGGCGTCGACCAGGTGGCCGAGCGAGCGGGCCTCGGCTCCGACGCGAACCTGCGGACGCACTTCCGGCGGATCCTCGGGACCTCGCCCACCGAGTACCGACGGACGTTCCAGGACTGACCGCGCCGTCGCGGCGGTGGTGGCGACATCCTTTCGGACGCTGGCGTCCCTGCCACTGGAGCCGTGCCTCCCGGCCCGTGAGCATGGACCACGGAACGAAAGGAACTCCACATGACCCGCATCGCCATCAACGGCTTCGGCCGCATCGGCCGCAACACGCTCCGCGCCCTGCTCGCACGGGGCGGTGACGACCTCGAGGTCGTCGCCGTGAACGACCTGACCGCCCCCGACACGCTCGCGCACCTGTTCCGCTACGACTCCGCCCTCGGGCCGTTCGACGGCACCGTCGAGGTCGACGGCGACACACTCGTCATCGACGGCCGCCGCGTCCGCGTGCTCGCATCGACCTCGCCGGCGGACCTGCCCTGGGCCGAACTCGGCGTCGAGGTCGTCCTCGAGTCCACCGGACGCTTCACCGCACGCGACGCGGCAGCCGGCCACCTGTCCGCCGGCGCCCGACGGGTCCTGATCAGTGCGCCGGCCACCGGAGCGGACGCCACCATCGCGTACGGCGTGAACTCGGACACGTTCGACCCGGCCGTGCACACGGTGATCTCGAACGCGTCGTGCACGACCAACGCGCTCGCACCCCTGGCATCGGTGCTCGACGACCTGGCGGGGATCGAGCACGGGTTCATG
This sequence comes from Curtobacterium sp. VKM Ac-2884, assembly GCF_015350945.1. NCBI lineage: Bacteria > Bacillati > Actinomycetota > Actinomycetes > Micrococcales > Microbacteriaceae > Curtobacterium > Curtobacterium sp. VKM Ac-2884. Next base: position 311,675 of record NZ_JADKSA010000004.1, on the reverse strand, counting down.
ACCACCGTGCACGCGTACACGCAGGAGCAGAACCTGCAGGACGGGCCGCACCGCGACCTGCGTCGGGCCCGCGCTGCCGGTGTGAACATCGTGCCGACGACGACCGGGGCGGCCAAGGCCATCGGGCTGGTGCTGCCCCGCCTGGAGGGCAAGCTGTCCGGTGACGCCATCCGCGTGCCGGTGCCCGTCGGGTCGATCGTCGAGCTGAACACCGTCGTCTCGCGGGACGTGACCGTGGACGAGGTGAACGAGGCCTACCGTGCCGCGGCTTCCGGTCCGCTCGCCGGGGTCCTGGCGTTCACGGCGGACCCGCTCGTGTCGACGGACATCACCGGGCGGCCGGAGTCGAGCATCTTCGACTCGCTGCTCACCCGCGTCGACGGGGGCCGGCACGTGAAGGTCGTCGCCTGGTACGACAACGAGTGGGGCTTCTCGAACCGCGTGGTCGACACGCTCGGGATGCTGGCGCGCGCGTAGGCCGCGGGCCGAGGGCCGCGGGCCGCGAGACTCGGCCTGAGCGACAGTTCTCGCGCTCTGGAGCGCGAACCGTGTCGCTCAGACCGAGTCTCGGGTGACGTCGGCAGCGCGTCAGCGGATCAGCGCGGTCGTGCTCGCGAAGGCACGGAAGCGCACGGCCTCGCGGTACCGCTCGAGTGCGGCGTCGTCGGCACCGACCGACTCCAGCGCCGCGAGCCCTGCGCCGAGCACCGGGGGATCGGTCACCCAGGTCGGCACCGCTCCGGGGACCCGGGCAGCGAGCCCGTCGACGACACCGTCCACGAGCAACGGGTGCCGAGCAGCGAGCACGCCGCCGCCGAGCACGACGGGCACCGGCTCGGCCGCCGAACCACCGAGGCCCAACCGCTCGAGCGCGACCGCGGCGAGCAGGACGATCTCCTCGGCCTGCCGTTCGACGACGCTCGTCGCGACGGCGTCTCCTGCTCCTGCGACCTCGAACAGCACCGGGCAGAGCCGGTTGAACACCCGCTGGTCCAAGCGGCCGAAGTGGATTGCCTCGGTGACCTCGCGGACGCTGCGCAGGCCCACCGCCGCCGGCACCGCGTCGACCAGTGCCGTCTCCGGACCGCGCCCGTCGTCGGCCCGCGCCGCGTGCCAGAGGGCCCGGTTGCCGAGCCATGCGCCGCCACCCCAGTCGCCGGAGACGTCCCCGATGGCCGGGAATCGTGCGGTCGTGCCGTCGGCCCGCACCGCGAGGGCGTTGATCCCGGTGCCGCACACCACGGCCGCGGCGTCGGGGGACAGGGTGCCGGCCCGCAGCAGCGCGAACAGGTCGTTGTCCAGGACGTGCGGTTCGCCGCCGTCCTCGGCCCAGTGCGCGAGGGCCGCGGTCGCCGCGACGAGCTCGTCGTGCAGGTCGAGCCCGGCCAGGTACACGTGCGTCGTCCGGATGCGCCGGTCGCCCAGCTCGCTGACGACCCGCGCGCGGACGTCGTCGAGGATCGGGCCGGCGAGGTCCCATCCCCGCGTCTGCGGGTTCGACCCGGGACCGCGTGCGTGCCCGACGATGGTCCCGTCGAGCGCGATCGCGACGACGTCGGTCTTGCTGCCGCCGCCGTCGACGGCGAGCACGACGTCGGTGGCGTCCGGCGGGACCGGCGCGGGCGGACGGGAGGCTCGGGCCGGGCCCGCCTCGCCGGTCCGGCTCAGCCCGCCCACGTCACCTGCTCCGATCGCGCCCACGGGATGTGTTCCGCGTTCGCGGCCAGGAGCAGGTCGGTGAGCTGCTCCGCCTTGTCCACCTGCCCCACGAGCGGGTGCGCCCACATCGCGCGGAGCACCCGGTCGCGGCCGCCGTGCACCGCGGCGTCGAGCGCGAGCCGCTCGTACCCGGCGACGTGCGACACGAGACCGACCATGTCCGGGTCGAGCGGGGAGACCGGCAACGGCGTGATCGCCTGGCGGGTGACGCGCGACGGCACCTCGATGACGTGGTCGTCCGGCAGGAACGGGAACGTGCCGTCGTTCCGCACGTTCAGGACCTGCACGTCGCCGCGGTCGCCGAGGATCGAGGACAGCACGTCGATCGCCGCCTCGGAGTAGTAGGCGCCGCCGCGCTGCTCGAGTTCGGCGGGCTTCGTCACGACGGACTCGTCGGCGTACTTCGCGAGCAGGGCCCGCTCGGTCTCCATGACGGCCTCGGCACGGGTGGGTTCGTGCAGCTGCTCCTGCAGCACGATGTCGTGCGAGTAGAAGTACCGCAGGTAGTACGAGGGGATCGCGTGCTGCAGGCGGAGGAGATCCGGGTGCATGTGCACGCTCTCCGCCGTCCGGCCGAGGGCACCGTCCGACTCGGCGAGCAGGTCCGCCATCACGTCGCGCTCGACGCCGTCCGCGCCCGTGACGTGCACGCCGCGCTCCCACGTCAGGTGGTTCAGGCCGACGTGGTCGAGCCGGACGTGGTCGGGGGCGACGCCGAACTCCTTCGCGAAGCGGCGCTGGAACCCGATCGCGACGTTGCACAGGCCGACGGCGCGGTGCCCGGCTTCGAGCAGGGCGCGGGTGACGATGCCGACGGGGTTCGTGAAGTCGACGATCCAGGCGTCCGGCTTGGCGTGCTTCCGGACGAGTTCGGCGTACTCCAGGACGACGGGCACGGTGCGGAGCGCCTTCGCGAACCCGCCCGGACCGGTGGTCTCCTGCCCGATGCAGCACGCTTCGTGCGGCCACGTCTCGTCCTGCTGCCGTGCGGCCTGCCCGCCGATGCGGAGCTGGAACATGACGGCATCGGCGTCGGTGACCCCGGCGACGACGTCGTCGGTGACGTGGATCGTGCCGGGGTGGCCAGCGTGCGCGAACATCCGCTTGGCGACGCCGCCGACGAGTTCTCGGCGCACCGGGTCGGGGTCGACGAGCCAGAGCTCGTCGATGGGGAGCTGGTCGCGGAGCCGGGCGAAGCCGTCCACGAGTTCGGGGGTGTAGGTGGATCCGCCACCGACGACTGTGAGTTTCACTGGAGCTGCTATCCCTTCACGCCGGTGAGCGCGATGCCCTCGACGAATGCCTTCTGTGCGAAGAAGAAGATGATGACGACGGGGACCATGACGACGACGGTCATCGCCATCGTCATCGACCAGTCGGTGCCGTGCTGTCCGCGGAACGTGGCGAGCCCGTACGCCACCGGCCAGGCGGCCTGGTTCTCGGACGCGTACAGGAGCGGGCCGTAGTAGTCGTTCCACGAGTGGAAGAACATGAAGATCGCCGCCGACGCGATGCCCGGGCGGGCCATCGGGACGACCACCCGCCAGAGCACGCCCCACTCGCTGCAGCCGTCCATGCGGGCGGCGTCGCCGTACTCCTTCGGGATGGTCATGAAGAACTGGCGGAGCAGGAAGATGCTGAAGGCGTCGCCGAGCAGGTTCGGCAGGATGAGCGGCCACAGGGTGCCGGTCAGGTGCAGGTGCGACCACATCACGTAGACCGGCACCGCGGTGACCTGCGGGGGCAGGAGCATCGCGACGATGATCACCGTGAAGATCAGGTTCGCGCCCTTGAACCTGATCTGGGCGAGCGCGTAGGCCGCCGGCACCGAGCTGATGAGCATGAACGCGGTGGCGAGGACGGCGTACATCGACGAGTTGCCGAACCACTGCGTGAGCGGCAGCTCGGTGAACACCCGCGCGTAGTTCGAGAAGTCGAACGGCCGGGGCACGATCGACGCCGTGAGGGCCTGGTTGCTCGACATCAGCGAGGTCAGGACCACGAACACGATCGGCGCGATGGTCAGGACGCCGAGGGCCACCAGGGCGGCGTGCTCGGCGATCCACACGAGCGTGCGACCGCGCGGCCTGCCGGTGCGGGGAGCGGAACCCCGGGGCGCCCGGGTGAGCGGGGACTGGGACACAGCGGTCATCAGGACTCCTCCGGCCGGAACACACTGATCCGGCGCATCGTGAAGACGAGCACCACGGCGGTGATCACGAACAGGACCACGGCCATGGCGGACGCGTAGCCGAACTGGAAGTTCGCGAACCCGTGCTGGTAGAGCAGCTCGGTGTACGTGAGCAGCGAGGTGCCCGGGTAGCCGAGCTGGGCGGCGGTCCCGCCACCGATCGTCGCCTTGCCGCTCGCGACGCCCGAGGCGACGGCCGCTTCGGTGAAGTACTGCAGCGCGGCGATCACCCCCGTCACGGCGGCGAACCCGATCACCGGGGCGATCGTCGGCAGGGTGATGTGCCGGACCTGCTGGACGCCGTTCGCACCGTCGAGCGACGCGGCTTCGTACAGGTCGCGCGGCACGTCGAGCAGCGACGCCAGGAAGATGATCATGATGTCGCCCATCACCCAGACGCCCAGGATCACGAGCGACGGCTTCGACCACGCCGGGTCGTTGAACCACAGCGGGCCGTCGATGCCGAAGACCCGGAGGATCTGGTTCACCGGCCCGGTGCCCGGGTTGAAGAGGAAGACGAACGCCACGACGCTCGCGACCGGCGGGACGAGGGCGGGCAGGTAGAACAGCGTCCGCCAGAACCCGGTCGCCGTCTTGGCCCGGCTGAGCAGCCCGGCGACCAGGAGTCCGCACACGATCCGGACCGGTACCAGGATGACGACGAACCACAGCGTGTTCACGACCGCCGGCCCGATCTGCGGGTCCTGGGTGAACAGGAACTTGTAGTTCAGCAGCCCGACGAACTCGGGCTCCTGCAGCTGGTTGTAGCGCGTGAACGAGTAGAAGATCGACGCGACGAGCGGGTAGGCGAAGAAGATCACCAGGCCCGCCAGGGCCGGCGCGAGCATCGTCAGGGCGACGAGGCGGCGCCGGGACTCTGCGGAGCGGGGCCGACGTCGCGGAGCCGCCGGGGGCACCGGACCGGACCCCGTCGGGTCCGTGGGCCGGGCGGCGCGGGCGAGCCGCGCCTCCCGGCCGGTCGTCTTGGTGGTGAGGCTCATCACGGACCAGCCAGCTGGTTCGCGTTGTCGATGTCGGAGTCCAGCTTCTCGAGCTTCGCGTCGAGGTCGCCGCCGTTCTGCTGGTAGGCCTGCCAGAACTTCGTGAAGGTGCCGATGTAGGCGGCGCCGTCCGCGGTGCCGGGCGAGGTCATCGTGTCCTTGTTGCCCGCGACGTCGACGAAGGTCTTGTAGTTCTCGTCGACCTCGAGGTCGGGGGACTCCAGCGCCGAGGTGAGCGTCGGGATGTTCTTCAGACCGTTGCCCATCGTGACCTGCGCGTCGGTGTTGGTGGACAGGTACTTCAGGAGCGCCCAGGACAGCTCGGGGTTCTTGGACCCCTTCGCGATGCCTGCGACGTTGCCCGCGATGTACGTCGAGCCGTAGTTGCCGAGGCCGTCCATCACCGGGGTCGGGGACGTGCCGTAGTCCAGGTCCGGCTTCTGGTCCTTGAGGAACGCCGTGCGGTACTCGCCGTCGATCTGCATCGCGACCTGACCGGTCTGGAACGCGTTGTCGGCCGCGAACTCCTGCCCGAGGCCGGAGGTGAAGGCCTTGAGCTTGTCGTAGCCGATCTCGTCGACGAAGCCCTTCTGCCAGGTGATCAGCTTCTTCCACGCGTCGGACGTGCCGATCACGCTGTTGCCGTCCTTGTCGAGCCATGAACCGTCGACCATCGGCGCCCAGTGCTCGGGGGAGTTCTCGTAGAAGTCGATGAGCGGGTTGAAGCCGAGCTGCTTGATGGAGCCGTCGGCGTTGTACGTCGTCAGCTTCAGCGCGTCGGTCTTGAGCTCGTCGAGCGTCTTCGGCGGGGCCGTGATGCCCGCCTTCTCGAGCAGCGGCTTGTTGTACATGAGCGCGCTGACGTCGGCGAGGGCCGGCAGGGTGCAGCGCGTGCCCTTGTACTGCGTGTACGACTGCACGGCCTTCGGGATGTCGGACAGGTCGACCTTGTCGCGCTTGATGTACGGCGACAGGTCGCGGAACGCCCCCGAGGAGCAGAAGCTGCCGACGATGGCGGTCGAGTACGACAGACCCACGTCGATGTTCTGGCCGGACGAGATCGCCTTCTGCAGCTTCTCGTCGTCCTGTCCGGCGTGGATGTCGACGGTGACGTCGGGGTTGGCCTTCTCGAAGCCCTCGACGGCGGTCTTCACGACGCCGGCTTCACGGCCGGTGAAGAAGTGCCACAGGGACACGGTGCCCTTGAGCTCCTTCGGGGCGCTCTTCTCGATCGAGTCGGCGCTGCTGCCGGAGCTGCAGCCGGCGACGACGAGGGCGCCGACGGCGGCGACGGCCGTGGCGGTGGCGATGCGGCGGAACACCCGGCGGCGCGGGACGTTCGGTTCGGGGAGGGACAAGGCGGTACTCGCTCTCTGGTCTCGCTCCGTCGCCGTCCGTTTCCGGGCGCTGCCCGTTTCCGGGCGCGACGAAGAGCCCTGTGACAGGGCTGGGTGATGGTGCCTCGAGTGGTGCGGGTGGAACGTTCAGGGGCGCTCGACGGGGTCCGGCGTCGGGGCATCGTCACTGATGCGCTCGAGCCGGTCCGCGAGCGCGGTGCGGACGACGTCGATGAGGACGTGCCGCGCACCGTGCAGGACGGGGGTGTCGGGGACGCCGGGCGCGACCACGGCGGTGGACCAGCGCGAGCGGGTCCGGAGCCAGGCGGTCACGGCGGCGGCCAGGGCGGGGCCACCGGCGATCCCGGTCGGGCCGTGCAGGACGACCGTCTCGGGATCGGCCACGGCGAGGGCGGGGAGCACGTTGTGCCCGACGCGCTCGCCGAGGGCGACGGTGAAGGGGTGCTGCTCGGGCAGGCCGGGCAGTTGCGGGAGCACCTGGCGCCAGTCGGCTGCGGTGCCGTCCGGTGCCGTGATCCCGTGCTCGGCGGCCAGGGCGATGATCGCGGACTCGGAGATGAGGTCCGCGACGATCGTGGCCGTCGGGTCGATGGAGCGTGCGTCTGCGGGCACGCTGAGGTAGCCGATCTCACCCGCGGCACCGGAGGCACCGGTGTGCAGGTGACCGTGCAGGTCGAGGGCCATGCCGAGGCCCTCGGCCATCCAGAAGAGCGCGAACGACCCGGGAGCCCGCCCGGCGCCCATGTTGCGTTCGGCGATGGCGGCGAGGTTGGCGTCGTTCTCGACGACGACGTGGACGCCGAGCTCGGCGGAGAGGGTCGTGCTGACCTGCTCACGAGGCCAGCCGGGCAGTCCATCGGTGAAGATGAGGGTGTCGGTGGCGTGGTCGACACTCGCCTGCACACCCACGGCGACGGCGGTGACGAGCTCGGGGTCCACGCCGGCCGCGGCGGCTGCACGGGAGATCGCGGCGGCGACGATGTCGGCGCCGGGGGAGCGCACCTCGGCCTCGGACATCCGGTGCGTGGCGACCGGGAACGTGCGACCGGCGGCGTCCACCACGGTCGACCGGACGTCGACGAGCTGGACGTCCACCGCGACACCGAGGTCGCGGTCGGTGATCGCTTCGTACACGACGGCGCTCGGCCCGCGGCGCCCGGCCTGCGTGTCCGTGCCGGCCTGGCGGATGAGCGCAGCCGACTCGAGCCGGCGGATGATCTCGGCAGCGGTGGGCTTGCTGAGCCCGGTCCGCTGCGCGATCTCGTTGCGGGTGAGCGGGCCGTCGTCGAGCAGCAGCTCGAGGGCCGCACGGTCGTTCAGGACGCGCAGCAGACCGGGCTGGCCGGGGGTGCGTCCTCGTGTGGTCATGTCGAGGACTGTAACGGACAACCTTCTTTACTGAAAGGTTTGTTTACCGATTCGAAACACGCGTTCTGCTGCGCGAAACGTGCCGCCCCGACGGAGGCGCGCCGGACGCCGGCCGGGCGCCGGTGAGCGACCGGCGCCTACGGCCGCAGCAGCACCTTGATCGCCCGGCGCTCGTCCATCGCCCGGTACGCCTCGGCGGCCTCGTCGAGCGGCAGCTCCAGGTCGAAGACGCGCCCCGGGTCGATCGCTCCGGACAGCACGTCGGGCAGCAGCTCCGGGATGTACTTCCGTGCCGGCGCCATGCCACCCGCGACGGCGATGTTCGTGTCGAAGAGGTAGCGCGTACCGATCGTCGGCACGCCGTGCGGGACCCCGACGAAGCCGAGGTTGCCGCCCGCGCGCACCGAGTGCAGCGCCTGGTCCATGCTCTCCTCGGTGCCCACGGCCTCCACCGCGCAGTCGGCCAGGTCGCCGCCGAGCAGCTCGCGGATCGCCGCGACGCCCTCTTCGCCACGGGAAGACACGATGTCCGTCGCGCCGAACTCACGTGCCAGCGCCTGGCGATCGGCGTGCCGGCTCATGGCGATGATGCGCTCGGCACCGAGCCGCTTCGAGGCCAGGACGGCGGACAGGCCGACCGCGCCGTCGCCGACCACCACGACCGTCTTGCCCGGACCGACCGCCGCCGACACCGCAGCGTGGTGCCCGGTGGAGAAGACGTCGGACAGGGTCAGCAGCGACGGCACGAGCGCCGGGTCGACGGGGCCGGGCACCGCGACGAGCGTCGCGGACGCGTCCGGGATGCGGACGTACTCCGCCTGGGCGCCGCCGACCGGGTCGCCGTACGCGTCCTTCCCGCCGAAGCCGGACAGGTGGTCGCAGCCGCTGGTCATCCCGTGGCGGCAGGCCTGGCAGGTGCCGTCGTTCATGGTGAAGGGGGAGATGACGAAGTCGCCCTCGTGCAGGTCGGTGACCGCGTCGCCGACGGCGACGACCTCGCCGACGAGTTCGTGCCCGATCGGCCGGGGCTCCTTCGTCTTCGTGACGCCGCGGTACGGCCACAGGTCCGAGCCGCACACGCAGGCGGCGACGACCTTGACGACGACGTCCGTCGGGGTGAGGACCGAGGGGCGGTCGCGCTCCTCGACGCGGATGTCGTTCGGGGCGTGGATGATGGCTGCGCGCACGGGAGGCCTTCCGTCGAGATGGTGGGTGTCGGCGCGGTCGACGTCGTCCGGGCCGACGTCGACAGTACCCTCGTGCGGGTGGACGACGACCGGTACGGCGGGGACGTGCTCTCGGGAGACTGGCGCTCCCGCGGGGTGAAGAAGGTGCGGCAGGTGCCGCTCGAACGAGACATGGTGCTCGAGGACCCGGACTCCGGGTGGGCCGGCGCCGTCGTCGGACTCGAGGCGGGCAACATCGCGCTCGAGGACTGGAAGGGCCGCACCCGTTCCTTCCCCTTCACCGGGCAGTTCCTGCTCGAGGGCGAGCTCGTGACGCTGGGCCGCCCGCAGGCGCCGGTCGGCCGGTCTGCCGCAGCCGCTGCCGGCTCGCCGGGTTCGCTGGGTTCCGTTCACTCGGACTGGAGGCCCGGGGCCGCGCCCGCCGTGCGGCAGACGTCCGACGGTGGTCGCCTCCGCACCGCGTCCGGATCGTTCGCGGTGGAGTCGCAGCGTGCTCGGGTGGCCCTGCCCTCGCGCATCATGGTCGAGGGCAAGCACGACGCCGAACTGGTCGAGAAGGTCTGGGGAACCGACCTTCGCGTCGAGGGCGTCGTCGTCGAGGAGCTCTCCGGCGTCGACAACCTCGCGTCGGTGCTCGATGCGTTCCAGCCCTCGCGAGACCGTCGCGTCGGCGTGCTCGTCGACCACCTGGTGCCCGGGTCGAAGGAATCCCGGTTCGCCGACGCCGTGATGCGTGGCAAGTGGGGAGCGCACGTGCTCGTCGTCGGGCACCCGTTCGTCGATGTCTGGCAGTCCGTGAAGCCCGCACGCGTCGGACTGCAGGCCTGGCCGACGATCCCGCGGTCGATCGAGTGGAAGAAGGGCATCTGCCAGGCGCTCGGGTGGCCGAACGCCGAGCAGGCCGACATCGCCCGGGCGTGGCAGCGGATCCTCGGGCAGGTGCGCACCTTCGCCGACCTCGAGCCGCAGCTGCTCGGCCGCGTCGAGGAGCTCATCGACTTCGTGACGGAACCCAAGGCCTGAGAACCCGGCCGTTCTGGGTCGGCGAGCGGAATGAGCGGGTGATCCGCGCCTCCGCTCCGTATCGTTGGGGCATGGACGGCATCGACGGACGCGTGCGCAGCGCTGTCGACGTCTGGCTGCGCTGGCTGCCACGCTGGCAGATCGGGACCGCGCGCCCGCGCACCCGCATCTGCCGGAAGTGCACCGGGTCCCCGATCGCGAGTGCCGCCGGCTTCGGGCAGGACGTCCCGCACGCCGTCCAGCACGCGCTGATCGGCCGGATCTCGACCATCGTCGAGGACGCCGTCGACGACTACACCGCCAAGAACCTGCCGCTGCTGCAGCGCGAGCTCGAGCGGGCCGCGGCGCGGAAGCGGCACGCCGGGTACCAGCCGGCGGAGGGGTTGTCGCCCGAGTTCCAGGGCCTCGACGTCGATCCGGAGCCCTCGCCGGGTTCGCCGTTCCTCTTCACGCTCGGGGAGCTGGCGGGGACGGGCGCGGGCGAGCAGGCACCGAGGGAGCCGCTGTCCGACGAGGCCAAGGCGGCGCTCCGGCACGAGATCGAGCTGTCCGACGAGTGCGCTCGCTCGACCGGGACGGCGGTGTGCCTGGCGCTCATCGACCACCGGCCCCGCATCGCCGAGGCGGTCGAGCGCCTGGTCGAACCGCAGATCGAGGCACTCGTGTCCGACATGTTCCGCGGGTTCGACGGTCCGGACGAGGGGCCGCGCAGCGGGCTGTTCTAGCCGTGGCGCGCGCGGCGCGGCGCGCGGCGGTGCGGTGCGCGCGGCGCGCGGCGGCGGCGGTGGCGGTGGTGGCGGTGGCGGCGAAGCCCGCACCGTGCGGAGTCCCGCGATCCGTGCGGGGTTGCCCGCTCCGTGCGCCCTTGTGGCACCGCACCGAGCCATCACTGCTGCACAGGCCGGCGAAGCTCGCACCGTGCAGCACTCGGGAACCTCGCACGTGCCCATGAAGCTCACACCGTCCACCCTGGGCCGCACCGTGCACGTCACGCTGAACCTGCACCGGCCGGCGAAGTTCGCACCGAGCGTGGTCCGTCAGTCAGCGGGGAAGCAGCGTGCGGCCGGGGACGACCGTGCCCCGGAGCGAGCGGTGCTCGACAGCACGCGTCGGGTCGTCGATCCGGCCGATGACGAGGTCGATCGCCTCGCGGCCGATGCGTTCGATCGGCTGCTCGAGCGTCGTGAACCCGATCCAGTCGCTCGCGAGGGGGTACACGCCGTCGAACCCGGTGACCGACAGATCGTGCGGGACCCGGACACCGCGGCGAGCGAGCGCCTCGCACACGTCGAGCATGAGCCGGTCCGTCGGGCACATCACCGCGGTCACGTCCGACTCGTGCATCGCGTCGACCAGGTCAGCGGCGAGGTCGTCGGGCGGCCGCACGAAGCTGGCGTCGATGTCGATGACCCGGACACCACGCGCGCGGAGCCGTTCGACCATCGCCGTCGAGCGGGCGTGCTGCGTGATCGCGTTGTCGAGTGGGACGGTGAGTACGGCGACCGTGCCGTGGCCGGCGTCGGCGACGGCGTCGGCGATGGTCGCGCCACCGTCCACCTCGTCGCAGTACACGCTGGACAGTGCCGGGTGGAGTTCGGGCCGACCGGCGACCACGGTGGCGATCCGCGGTGCGAACTCGGCGATGTCGGTCGACGGCATCAGGCCGCTGCAGACCACGAGGCCGTCCACCCGCATCGACACGAGTGCGGCGAGTGCGGACTTCTCGTCCTCGACACGGCCGACACCCGTGGTGGTGACGACGCGGTAGCCCAGCTCGGACGCGCGGCGCTCCATCACGGCGTGCAGTGCGGTGTAGACCATCGACGACGCGTCGCGGACGAGCATGCCGATGGTGTGCGTCCGACCGCTGACGAGCCCGCGTGCCATGGCGTTGGCGACGTACCCGAGCTCGGCTGCGGCGCGCTCGACCCGCTCACGGGTCTCGTCGGAGAACCGTCCGGTGCCGGACAGGACACGGCTCACCGCGGACTTCGAGACGCCTGCTCGTGCGGCGACGTCGAGGATGGTCGGCTGGGACCCGCGGCCACCGTTCACGCGTCGGACACTGCGGCGTCTCGTCCGGACCGCGACGCGGTGAAGCGCAGCACCCCGCGGGCGATCGCGCGCCATCCGAGCAGGAACACCCCGAGCACGATCGTCGCGACGATGACGAAGGAGATCGGCAGCGGGTTGCCGTCGACGTCGCCCTGACCCGTGGCGACGCGGATCGCCATGCCGACGAACACCGTGAGGATCCAGACGACGACGCCGGTCGGCCAGAAGCGCAGTGGGCGCGCCCAGGCTCCGCTCGTCACGTACCCGATCGCCCAGCCCGCCAGGAACGGGTAGGCGGTGGTCCAGATGCCCAGTGCGGTGTTGCCCTCGCCGTGGGAGGAGCGGCCGATGAGCGCGAAGACGACGATGAGGACGACGTCGATGACGGCTGCGAGCCAACCCCAGGTGCGTGTGTTCACCCGGACAGTCTCGCAGCCTCCGGTGGTGGGACTCATTCCTCCACACGGCATGCGGGCGGTGATCCGTCCACAGGGCTCGTGTCCGGCGCTGCATTCGTCCACCGGGTTCCCGACCATCGGGGCATGTCGATGAACCTCAAGCTCGCACCAGTCCCCGAAGTCCTCACCTACCGAACATCAGCGCAGCGGCCGGACGAGTCCGACGTCATCAGACGACGGGCGGCGGCAGGAGAGCTCATCCGGGTCGCACGCGGTCTGTACGCGGAGGCCGCTGGATGGGCAGCACTCCGAACCACCGAGCAGCACCACGTCCGCGTGCGCTCGTTCGCCGACCGCATCCGGCCAGGAGACCTGGTGTCCCACGTGTCCGCGGCGGTGGTCTTCGGCGTGCCGCTCCTGACCCCGCCACCGACGCGGATCCACGTGACCTCGAGCGGCGGCGACCGGCGGACCACCAACGCGACCTTCATCGTGCACGCGGACCTCGACCCCGAGCGGAACCGACGAGCAGTGACGACACCGGATGGGCTGGTGCTGTGCGGGCTGGAGCGGCTGGCGACGGATCTGGCGCTCACGCTGCCCTTCACCGATGCGATCGTCGCCCTTGACTCGCTCCTCCGCCGTGCGGTGGAGCGAGACCTGGTCCGGTCGGCCATCGAGCGGCGGGGACAGAAGGGCCGGTGGCGAGCACTGCGGGCCGTCGACTTCGCCGACGCCGCGTCGGACTCACCCGGGGAGTCCTACGCACGCGCCCGGTTCGACCAGTTCGGTACGCCGACCCCCGTCCTCCAACACCGGTTCCGGACGGCGGGCGAGCCGGACATCGTCGTGGACTTCTGGTTCCCGGAGTCCGGGGTGGTGGTGGAGTTCGACGGTGCCGTGAAGTACCAGCGCAGTGAGTACCTGCGCGGGCGTACCCCTGAGGAAGCGCTACTCGACGAGAAGATCCGAGAGGACCGTCTCCGCGCGTTCCCCGAGGTCCGAATCGTGCTCCGGCTGACCTGGTCCGACCTGCGGAACGAGTGGACCCTGCGGGCGAAGCTCCGTCAGGCTGGCGTGCGGATGTCGCGCTGAGACCGCTCGACCGCTCACCGTGCGACTTTGTTCCGGCCCTCAAGGCGGCGCACGGTGCGAAGTCGCGCGGTCAGCGGCAGGAAGTCAGCTCGGTGCGAGGTCATCGGTGGGTCCGACCGACTTCGCACCGTGCGACATTCGCCGCTCGGGGATGAGCTGCCCGCTCGGTGCGAAGTTGTAGGCGGGCACGGAGCGGTCAACCTCGCACCTGGTGGCGAGGCCGGCACGGTGCGGGCGCGCCGTCGCCGACCCCGCGCCACCGACCCCGACTCCGACCCGCCCCCGCGCCGCCGCCGCCCGCGCGGCCCCCGGAGTTCACTCGGCGGCGACGCCCGCGGCACCCGGCGTTCACCCGGTAGCGCCACACTCGACCTCGGCGCGGGAACGTTCCCACACGGCCCGCCCGCACAGCCCCGCACACCCCACCCCGCACGACCCCACCGCACCACCACGGAACAGGGAGAACCCACGTGAAGACCCGAGTCCTCGCCGGCCTCGCCATCGCGGCGGCCGCGATCGTCGCACTGTCCGGCTGCGTCCAGAGCGCCAACGTCTCGAACGCCGCGGACACGAGCGGCGGCACCACGAACCTCACCGTGTTCATCAGCGGCGACACGAACGTCCAGGACCTCTGGGACAAGTCGCTCATCCCCGCCTTCGAGAAGGCGAACCCGAAGATCCACGTCAGCACGAGCATCGACCTGCACGGCGAGCACGACGCGCAGACCCAGGCGAACCTGTCCACGGCGGTCAAGGCCGGCAAGTCCGTCGCGTACGACCTCGTCGACGCCGGCTTCGTCTCCACCGCCGGCAAGGCCGGCCTGATGGCGAAGGTCAGCGACAGCACGATCCCGAACCTGAAGGACGTCCCCGAGGCCACGAAGCAGCAGGGCGGCGACAGCGCGATCCCGTACCGCGCCTCGAGCGTCCTGCTCGCGTACGACTCGAGCAAGGTGACGGACCCGCCGGAGACCCTCGACGACCTCCTCGCCTGGATCAAGGCCAACCCCGGTCAGTTCGCGTACAACTCCCCGTCGTCCGGCGGCTCCGGCGGCTCGTTCGTCGCCACGGTGCTCGCGAAGTACCTGACCGCGGATGAGCAGGCGACGATGCAGACGACGTACGACAAGTCGCTCGAGTCGAAGTGGGACAAGGGCTTCGCAGCGCTCGAGGACCTCGGCCCCTCGACGTACCAGAAGGGGGTCTACCCGAACGGCAACGACCAGGTCGTGCAGCTGCTCGGCAGCGGCCAGATCGCGATGGCCCCGGTCTGGAGCGACCAGTTCATCACCTCGCAGAAGACCGGCATCATCCCGAAGACCGTCAAGGCCGTGCAGATCGACGATCCGTCGTTCACCGGCAGCGCGAGCTTCCTCGGCATCCCCAAGACCGAGCCGAAGGCCAAGAAGGCGGCAGCCGAGAAGCTCGCCGACTTCGTCCTCAGTTCGAAGGGGCAGCAGCTCGTCGCGAGCGCCGTCTCCGGCTACCCGGTCATCCCGCTCGACAGCCTGCCGGCGTCGGTCGCGGAGCAGTTCGCCGACGCGAACCCCTCGCAGCTGCGCCTCGGGTTCCAGAGCGACTTCGCCGCCGACATGAACGCGGCGTGGGACGCGAAGGTCCCGCAGTGACCCAGACCGTCCAGGACGGCCCGGCGACCGACCGGGAGGCCCGTGGCGACTCCGCCAAGGGCCTCCCGCCCGTCCCGTCGCCCGCCCACGGCACCGCGGACACCGCAGGTCGGCTGTCCGTCCAGGAACGGCTCGACCGCCGTCGGCGGTGGCAGGGCCTCGCCCTCGTCGCGGCGCCCGTCCTCGTCGTGGTCCTGTTCGTCGGCGTCCCCGTCGTGAACGCCGCCCTGTTCAGCCTCGGGTTCACCGGCGGCCTGAACCAGGCACTCGCGGACATCGGCGGCGACACCGTTCGTGGGTTCTCGTTCGCGGTGTACGGCACCCTGCTCGGCAACGCCACGTTCCTGCGCGACCTCGTCGCGACGCTCGGGGTCACCGCGCTGTCGACCGGCCTGACCGTGGCGCTCGCCGTGGCGGTGGCGGTGATCCTCCGGCTCCGCGGTGGTCTCCTCGGCAAGAGCCTCAGCGTCCTGGCAGTCGTCCCACTCTTCGTGCCGGTGGTCATCGCGAGCTGGTCGGTCCTGACGTTCACCGACGCGCAGGGCTTCCTCCGCAGCCTCGGTGCCCAGTTCGGCCTCGACGTCCCGGTGTGGGGCTACACCCTCGTCGCCGTGGTGTTCGGCAGCGTCTGGACGAGCCTGCCGTTCGCCGTGCTGATGATCGCCGGCGCGCTGCAGGGCACCCCGGACGCCCTGGTCGAGGCCGCGAAGGACGCCGGCGCGAGCACGTGGCGGGTGGTCTGGCAGGTGCTCCTGCCGATGGCGGCGACCCCGCTCGTCATCGCGACGACGTTCACCGTCATCGGGGTCCTCGGGTCGTTCACGGTGCCGTACTTCACCGGTCCGAACGCCCCGACGATGCTCGGCGTCGACATCTCGAAGTACTTCCAGGCCTACAACCGCCCGCAGCAGTCGACGGCGATGGCGTTCATCGTGTTCGCCTTCGCAGCGGCCGCGAGCGTGTTCTACCTCCGCTCGACGGTCCGGGCGAACGCCGGCGAGCTGCGGAAGCAGCAGCAGAAGCAGGAGCAGCCGTGATCAAGCGACTCACCGGGAACACCCTCGTCTGGGCCACCGCCGTCGTGCTGGCCGTCTTCGTGCTCGGCCCGCTCCTCTGGCTGGCGGCTCGTGCCTTCGCCACGACGTGGACCTACCCGAACCTGTTGCCCGACGGCTGGACGCTGCAGTGGTGGGGCACCGTGTTCGAGGACCGGAGCCTGGCGGTCGCCGTCCAGAACTCGCTCGTCCTCGCCCCGCTGACGGTCCTCATCGCCGCGGTGGTCTGCCTGCCGGCCGCGTGGGCGATCAGCCGCATCGAGTTCCCCGGGCGCCGGCTCGTCCTGGTCGGGCTGTTCGCCACGAACGCGTTCCCGAAGATGGGCCTCTTCGTCACGATGTCGGCCATGTTCACCGCGCTGAACCTCATGAACACGGTCACCGGCATCCTCATCGTGCACGTCCTCGGGTGCGTGGTGTTCATGACCTGGCTGCCCGCCGCCGCGTTCTCGGCCGTCCCGCGGTCCCTCGAGGAAGCAGCACGCGACGCCGGAGCGAGCCGCTGGCGGACCTTCTGGCGGGTGACGTTCCCGATCGCGTGGCCGGGGATCCTCGTCGCGATGGTGATGTCGTTCCTCGCGTCGTTCGACGAGGCGCAGGGCACGTACCTGGTCGGCGCGCCGACCTACATGACGATGCCGACGGCGATGTACTCGCTCGTCCTCAACTCCCCACGCCAGGTCTCCGCGGTGTTCGCGATCGCGCTCAGCATCCCGTCCGTGGTCCTGCTGCTGCTCGCCCGGAAGCACATCATGGGCGGCCGCCTGGCGGACGGCTTCCAGATCCGATGAAGCGACAGACACCGATGACCACCACCAGCACGAAAGGCGACCAGATGACGGACACGACCCTCGTCGCGGAACGCACCACGGGCCTCCCGGCCGACGGCAGCACGACCGACCGGGCCCGCACCGGCGGACTCACCATCCGCGGACTGCGCAAGACGCTCGGCGGACGCGACGTGGTCGCGGGCATCGACCTCGACGTCGCGAAGGGCGAGCTCGTCTCGCTGCTCGGCCCGTCCGGGTGCGGCAAGACGACCACGCTCCGGATGGTGGCGGGGTTCCTTCCCGCCGACGGCGGCGTCGTGACGATGGGGGACCGTGACGTCACGTCGATCGGTCCGGAGCGTCGGCCGAGCGCGATGGTGTTCCAGAACTACGCGCTGTGGCCGCACATGACGGTGACGCAGAACGTGGCGTTCCCGCTGCGGACCCGACGCGTGCCGAAGCAGCGGGTGGCGGAGCGGGTGCGCGAGGCGCTCGAACTCGTCGGGCTGAGCCACCACGCCGGGTCGAAGCCGACGGCGATCTCGGGCGGCGAGCAGCAGCGGGTCGCCCTGGCGCGGGCGATCGTGCAGGAGCCCGACGTGCTGCTCCTCGACGAGCCGCTGTCGAACCTCGACGCGAAGCTCCGGGTGAGCGTCCGCGACGAGATCCGGCGCATCCAGCAGCGCCTCGGCATCACGACCGTCATCGTGACGCACGACCAGGACGAAGCGCTCAGCATCTCGGACCGGATCGCCGTCATGCACGACGGCCGCATCGAGCAGATCGCGACGCCCACCGAGCTGTACGCCCGCCCCGCCACCGGGTTCGTCGCGTCGTTCATCGGGTCGACGAGCCCCGTCGCCGGTCGGTTCCTGGCCGGCACGTCGGTCAGCCCCACCGTCGCGGACACGGTCCTGATCCGACCCGAGCAGGTCGTGCTCACCGACGACTCGCCGATCCGTGCGACCGTCGCCCGCGTGCTGATGCGCGGGCACTTCGCCGAGGTGGTGCTGGCCGCCGACGGCGCCGAGCTCCGCGCGTTCGTCACCGGAGCACCCCCGGCGGTCGGCACCGAGACCGGGGTCCGCCTCGGTGAGGTGCTCGTGTACCGCGACGGCGCGCTGCTCGAGGGCACCCGATGAGCGCCCCGGTGTCGGCGCCCGCCGACCAGGTGGTCGCCACCAGCCCGACCGGGAGGCCCGGCGTGCGTCCGCCACGGCTCGTCGCCCACCGCGGTGCGCCGCGCGTCCGGCGCGAGAACACCCTGCCCGCCATCGCGGTCGCCGAGGCGCTCGGCGCCGAGGTCATCGAGGTCGACGTCCGTCGCACGGCCGACGACGTCGCCGTCCTGCTGCACGACGAGACCCTCGGCCGGATGTGGGGTGACGCCCGACGGGTGTCCGACGTCGCCTGGTGCGACGTCGCCCGGCTCGGCAACGGCCTCGACCGGATCCCGCGGCTCGACGCCGCCCTCGAACGGCTCGACGGCTGCCACTCGGTGCTGCTCGTCGACCTGACGGACGCGGCCGACGGACTCGTCGCTGCCCGGACCGTCGCGGGGTCCACCGCGTCCACCACCGTGGCGTGGTGCGGAGCGCCGGCGGCGATGGCGGCGGTCCGCTCGGTGCTGCCCGACGCCGACGTCTGGCTCGCGTGGGAGTCGCTCGACCCGCCCGCTCCGGCAGACCTCGAGGCGTTGACCCCGTCCACCTTGAACCTCGACATCGCGTTCCTCACCCCGCGCACGATCGAGGCTGCGCACGCCCTGGGGCTGCGGGTCGCCGTCTGGACCGTGGACGAGGCCGAACCGGCGCTCTGGGCGGCACGGCTCGGCGTCGACTCGATCACCACGAACGACGTCGGCGCGATCGGCGCCGCACTGTCGTCCGCAGAGCGGGACGGTTGGCCGGAACGGGACCGCGAGCCGACCGAGACCGAGGTCGCCTCGCGCGCCCAGGCCCTGGCACACCGCATCGCGCACGAGGTCATCGCCTTCACCCGCGAGCACCCCGTCAGCGAGGTGCGGACCAAGGCGAACCCCGCAGACCTCGTCACCGACGTGGACCGACTGGTCGAACAGCACGTTCGGTCCCGCGTCCGGATGGCGTTCCCGACCCACGGCTTCACCGGCGAGGAGTACGGCGACGCCCCCGGCGACCGGCACCGCTGGTACCTGGACCCCGTCGACGGCACCACGAACCTGGCGAACGGGGTGCCCTGGACGTCGATGTCGCTCTGCCTGACCCGCGGTGGCCGCCCGCTCGTCGGGGTCGTCGCCGACCCGTGGCGGGGCGAGGTCCTCGAGGCGCGGCGCGGACGCGGTGCCACCCTGCGCGACCGTGCGCTCCAGCTGGACGACACCCCGCGACCGCTCGCCGGTGCGGTCGTCGGCACCGAGCTCGACGGGCACCGGCCGTGGCCCGGGTTCGGTGCGTTCCTCGACGCCCTGGCCGACCGGTCGTGCACGCTGCGGGTGCAGGGCTCCGGCACCCTGACCATCGCGCAGGTCGCGGCCGGCCGGGGGATCGGCGGGTGCGTGTCGGCGTTCAACCCGGTCGACCACGGGGCCGCCGTGCTGCTCGTGCACGAGGCCGGCGGGATCGTGCTGACCCGCTCCGGTCCGGTCGAGGGCTTCCCGCCCGTGGGCGAACCGTTCCTGGTGGCGCACCCCGGGGCGGCCGACGAGCTGCACGCGGTGTGGACTGCCGCGCTCGCCGCGGGCGTGGCCGCGGGCGCGGCGGCGGGCTGAGTCGGCGCGTGCGCGCGGCAGGTGTGGCCGGCGCACGGTGCGGAGCCTGCGTTCTGGTGCGGGGTTGGCCGCTGAGTGCGGTGCTGTAGGCGCGCACGGTGCTGCCAACCCGGCACGGGTCGTGCAGGTGCGCACGGTGCGGACTGGAGGCGCGGGGCGGGTCGGGTACGGGCCTCCCGTCGGGTGGGGGGTGCGCACGGTGCGGTGCCTGCGTTCTGGTGCGGGGTTGGCCGCTGAGTGCGGTGCTGTAGGCGCGCACGGTGCTGCCAACCCGGCACGGGTCGTGCAGGTGCGCACGGTGCGCCTGCGGGCGCGGCGGCGCACGGCTGACTCTGAGCGGGCGCTCAGTCAGCGGCCGACCGCGCTCCATAGGGTGGCAGGCCACGGGCGGTCCGACCGGATCACCCGTGCACCCGAAGGAGCATCGACCATGGGATTCCTCGACCGCCTGCTCGGACGTCCGGACCGCGACCGCACCGGTGACGCGCAGCAGTACGACGCGCAGCAGAACCAGTGGGGGCAGCCGCAGCAACCGCAGCAGCAGGGCTACCGGTACGGCCAGCAGTCGTACCACCAGCCCGCGCCGACGGGGGTGCCGGCCGGGCAGCAGCAGGGCGGCCAGTACGGCGTGCCGCAGTGGGGCGGTGCACCCGCGCAGCAGCAGGGCGCGACGACCGACGACGAGCGCGCGGTGGAGCGGTACCGCTACCTGCTCCGCACGGCGCCGCCCGAGCGCATCGAAGAGGTGCACGCCGAGGCGTTCGCGAAGCTGACCGACGAGCAGCGCCGCATGGTCTACGACGAGTTCACCCGAACGGCGCCTCCCGGCGAGGCCCCTCGCGGCGACGACCCCCGCTCGCTCGCGCAGTCGGCGACGCGGTCCGAGATCCGCCAACCGGGCTTCATGGAGCGCTCGCTCGGTGGCGTCGGCGGCGGTGGCCGCTTCGGCGGGCAGCGCGGCGGACCGTCGTTCGGCAGCATGATCGGTGCCTCAATCCTCGGCACCGTGGCCGGCTACGTCATCGGTTCGGCGATCATGAGCGCCTTCCTGCCGGACCCCGGATCGTTCGATGGCGGTACTGACGCTGCGGGTGACGGTGGTTCGGAGGACACTGGAGCCGACTCCGGTGACGGCGGTGCGTCCGACGGTGGCGCGTCCGACGGCGGCGGGTTCGAGAGTGCGGGCTGGGGCGACAGCGGATCCGACTTCGGCGGTGGCTCCAGTGACTTCGGTGGTGACTTCGGCATCTGAGTGACCGGTCACGAGTTCCCACCGACCCACTGATATTCTACGTGGTCGACAAGGGAGCGACATGGCCATCATCGAAGCCTCCGGGCTGACCAAGACCTACCGGTCGAAGTCCGGGCCGGTGCACGCACTGGCCGGACTCGACCTGTCCGTGCCGCAGGGCACCGTGAAGGCGTTGCTCGGGCCGAACGGGGCGGGCAAGACCACGACCGTGAAGGTGCTGACCACCCTCATCACCCCGGACTCCGGGACGGCCACGATCGACGGCATCGACGTGATCGCCGACCCGCAGGCCACCCGGCGGTCCATCGGGGTGTCCGGGCAGTACGCCGCGGTCGACGAGAACCTGACCGGCTTCGAGAACCTCGAGATGATCGGGCGGCTCTACCACCTGGGCCGGAAGACGTCGCGGGAGCGTGCCCGGGAGCTCATCGACGTGTTCGACCTGGCCGAGGCCGGAGACCGCCCGGTGAAGGGCTTCTCCGGTGGCATGCGGCGACGGATCGACCTCGCCGGAGCCCTCGTGATGAACCCGCGCGTGCTGTTCCTCGACGAACCGACCACGGGCCTCGACCCCCGCAGCCGGCTGGCGCTCTGGGGCATCATCGAAGACCTGGTGGCCCAGGGCGCCACGGTCCTGCTCACCACGCAGTACCTCGAAGAAGCCGACCGGCTCGCCGACGACATCGCGGTCATCGACGACGGCCGGGTCATCGCCGAGGGCACCGCCGACCACCTCAAGGCGCAGGTCGGCGGCCACCGGGTCGTCGTGACCCTGGTGGACGAGACCGACGGTGACGCCGTGACGACCGTCCTGCGGCGCTACGGCGTCGGCGACGTCGAGGCCTCTGGTGACGGCCGCACCCACGCCATCGCGGTCGAGGCCGGCCCCACCGCGCTGCAACGGGTGCTCGCCGACCTCGGCGACGCCGGCATCGAGCTGCACGACGCGGGCATGCGCCGACCGACCCTCGACGACGTGTTCCTGCGGCTCACCGGCCACGCCGCGACCGAGGACGAGGCCGACGAAGCCGCCGCCACCAAGCAGAAGGAGACGGCCCGATGACCGCCACCACCATCGCGCCGGGTCGGCAACTGCCCGTCGTCGTCACCTCGCCGGTCGCCATCTGGTTCGAGGACGGCTGGACCGTCACCAAGCGGAACCTCATCAAGATCAAGCGGTCGCCGGACATGCTCGTGTTCGCGGTGCTGCAGCCCATCATGTTCGTCCTGCTCTTCAGCCAGGTCTACGGCGGCGCGATCGCGGTCGAGGGCACCGACTACACGCATTTCCTGATGGCGGGGATCTTCGCGCAGACCGTCGTCTTCGGGGCCACGTTCTCGGGCTCGGCGATGGCGCAGGACCTGAAGGAAGGCCTGATCGACCGGTTCCGCACGCTGCCGATGTCGGCGTCCGCGGTGCTCGTCGGCCGAACCAACTCCGACCTCGTGCTCAACTCGATCTCGATGGCGATCATGATGCTCACCGGGCTGGCCGTCGGGTGGCGGGTGAACTCGTCGCCGCTCGAGTTCCTGGCCGGCATCGCCCTGCTGCTGCTGTTCAGCTACGCGTTCAGCTGGGTGATGGCGCTGCTCGGGATGAGCGTCAAGACGCCGGAGGTCATCAACAACGCCTCGTTCATGATCCTGTTCCCGCTGACGTTCATCTCGAATGCCTTCGTGCCGAGCGACACGCTGCCCCTGGTGCTGCGGGTGTTCGCGGAGTGGAACCCGGTGTCGTCGCTCGTGCAGGCGGCCCGCGAGCTGTTCGGCAACGTCGGGTCGGCGCCGGTGCCGGACATCTGGACGATGCAGCACCCGATCGTGACGGTGCTGATCGGGATCGCCGTGATGCTCGTCGTGTTCGTGCCGTGGGCCGTGAACAAGTACACCAGGATCAGCGCGAAGTGAGACCGTCGGGGCGGTGAACAAGACTGCACCATCCACAGCCAGGATCAGCGCGAAGTGAGACCGTCGGGGCGGTGAACAAGACTGCACCATCCACAGCCAGGATCAGCGCGAAGTGACCGCGTGGGCGCTCAGAGCAGCTTGCGCTGCAGCGCCCACGCCGTCAGCTCGTGCCGGTTCGACAGCTGCAGCTTCCGCAGCACGCTCGACACGTGGGTCTCGACGGTCTTCACCGAGATGAAGAGCTCCGTCGCGACCTCCTTGTAGGCGTACCCGCGCGCGATGAGGCGCATCACCTCCTGCTCGCGCGCCGACAACCGGTCGAGTTCCGCGTCGTGCTGCGCGGTCTCGCCGCTCACCGCGCCGAAGGCGTCGAGCACGAAGCCGGCCAGGCGGGGCGAGAACACCGCGTCGCCCTCCGCCACCCGTCGGACGGCCTCGGCCACCTCGGCGCTCGAAGAGCTCTTCGTGATGTACCCGCGGGCCCCGGCCCGGATCACCCGCACGACGTCGTCGGCCGCGTCGGACACGCTCAGCGCGAGGAACAGCGTGCCCGGGTGCTCGGCAGCGGACCGTGTGATCACCTCGGCGCCGCCACCGCCGGCTCCGCCGGGCAGGTGGACGTCGAGCAGGACGACGCGGGGTGCGGTGGTCGCCACGAGCGTCACGGCTTCGTCGACGGTGGCAGCCTCACCCACGACCTGGAGGCCCGGTGGCAGTCCGGCGCGCACGCCGGCTCGGAAGATGGAGTGGTCGTCGACGACGGCGACGGTGAGCAGGTCGGGCTCGGTCATGCGTCCTCCTCGGGGTGGGGGTCGGTGGGTGCGAGCGGCAGCCGGAGCCGGACCTCGGTCCCGGTGCGACCGGGCCCCGGGGCGATGGTCGCCCGGCCGCCGAGTCGGTGCAGCCGCCCGGTGATCGACTCGCGCACGCCGTACCGTCCCTCGGGCACGGCGTCGGGGTCGAAGCCCGGCCCACGGTCGCGGATGCTGACCTCGACGACGTCCTGCGCGGTCTCGGCGTACACGCTGATCGTGCCGCCGGCGTGCCGGGCCGCGTTGAGCATCGCCTCGCGGGCAGCGGCGACGACACCGTCCGGCAGGTCGGTGCGCGATGGGCCGACCGCGATGACGTCGATGCGGACCGGGTACTCGGCCTCGATGTCGGCGGCCGCGTCGCGCAGTTCGGCGCCGAGGTCACGGGCCGGCTCGGTCTGCTCGGCGAACAACCACGACCGCAGTTCGCGTTCCTGCGCCCGGGCGAGCCGTGCGGCGTCGGATCCGGGCTCGGCCTTCTGCTGGATGAGCGCGAGCGTCTGCAGCACCGAGTCGTGCAGGTGCGCGGCGAGTTCGGCGCGCTCGAGGTCGCGGACCCGTGCCGCGCGCTCGTCGGCGAGGTCCCGGACGAGCCGCACGACCCAGGGGGTGACGACCACGGCGACGCCGAGCAGCACGGCGACCGCTGCGCTGAGCACCGTCCACACGTTCGGCCGGTCGCTCGTGGTGAAGAACAACAGGATGCCGAGCACGACGAGCACCAGTGCACCGAGGGCCCGGACGACCAGGGTCGACGACGCCGCGGCCCGGACGGTGCGGAGGGCGTCGAACTGCCGCCAGGCCAGTGCAGCACCGGTGACGACCACGACGCCGGGCACGACGACCTCGAGCGGGACCTGGGCGCCGAGCCGTACGGCGACGATCGCGCCCCCGGCGGCGAGCAGCGCGAGTCCGAGCAGGATCTCCACGACGGGCGCGCGACGGCTCACGGTCACGGTCGCGTCCGCGTCGCCGTCCGGACGGGGCGCCGTGAGCACGGCCTTGAGCGGTGACGTCGCGGCCGCCGTCGCGCTCGGGGTGGTGGCCCACAACCACGCGTAGAGCAGGACACCGGCCCCGCCGCACACGGCGAGGACCGCCGTCGCCGCGCGGACTGCCCCCAGGGGCAGACCGGTGTGCGTCGCGAACCCGCTGCAGACACCGCCGAGGACCCTGGGGGTCGGGCGGGTCATCCGAGCGGTGGCCATGGGCCAATCCTGGCACTCGGGCGCCCGCACCAGCAGGGGTCGGGGCAGGGATCAGGGACCGGTCAGGGGGAACCCCGATGGTGTCGGCCACCGCGGGCCGCGATGCTGGTGGCCATGACCGATCACCAGCACGACACGGCTCCCGGCCCGGCTGCCGGGACCGCCGACTCGACGGCCCGGTTCTTCGACTGGATCCGCGGACTCGACGTCCCCCGCACCGACGACCGCTGGCTCGCCGGCGTCTGCGGTGCCGTGGCCCGACGCACCGGACTCGACCCGCTCGTCGTCCGCGGCGTCGCGATCGTCGTCGCCCTGCTCGGCGGCCCGGTCTTCCTGGCGTACGCCGTCGGGTGGGCGCTGCTGCCGGACACCACGGGTCGGATCCACGTCGAGCGGATGATCCGCGGCGTGCTCGACCCGGCGCTCATCGGGATCGGCGTCTTCGTGGTGCTGACCTTCGTGCCCGCGGTCCAGGGGATCTGGTGGCAGGGCGTGCCGTCGGCGTGGGGGATGCCCGGCTGGCTCGAGGCGACCCTGCGCACGGCGTGGAGCATCGCGCTCGTCGGTGGGATCGTCTGGCTGGCTGTGGTGGTCGCGCGTCGTCGCACCGACGGGCCGGCGCCCGACGCGGACGGTGCCACGGGCACGGGCACGGGCGCGAGCGCGAGCGCACGGCGCGACTTCTGGACGAGCCCCGACGACCCGCGCCCGGCCGGTGGAGCCACGTGGACGGCGGACGCAGGGGAGACGTCGGACGCGGGCCGGGCCTCCTGGCAGTGGAACGCCCCCGGCACCCCGCAGGACCGACAGCGGCGACACGACGAGCGGATGCGCTCCGAACGGGAGCGGGCGGCCGCGTGGCGCGCGACCCGTGCCGAGCGACGGTCGAGCGCGGCGTACGTCGCCGTGTCGCTCGGGCTGGCGCTCGTCGCCGGTGCCGGCGTCGCGGTCTGGGCGCAGGCGCAGGCCTGGCCGGTGGCCGTGCTCGGCATCGCCGCGGCCGTCGCCGTGCTGGCGATCGCGACCATCGTCGCCGGGATCCGGGGACGCGACGACGGCGCCCTCGGACTGTTCTCGACGATCGGGGTCGTCGCCCTGGTCGTCACCGGGGTACTCCCCGCCGGCACGCA
Organism: Curtobacterium sp. VKM Ac-2884; assembly: GCF_015350945.1. Lineage (NCBI taxonomy): Bacteria > Bacillati > Actinomycetota > Actinomycetes > Micrococcales > Microbacteriaceae > Curtobacterium > Curtobacterium sp. VKM Ac-2884. The sequence goes on along the minus strand of NZ_JADKSA010000004.1, from coordinate 285,768 downwards.
GGTCTCGCTGATCGGCGGGACCACCTGGCGGGTCGACAGCGTCGCCGCCGGATCGGAACGGAACTACGCGATGCTCGTCGGCGGACCGACCCTCGACCTGCGCGGCCTCGACGAGACCGACGCCGGCGGGGACGTGAACCTGTGGCTCGGCGCCGGCGGGGCCGAGGTGCTGCTGCCGACCGACGTGCCGGTCCGGGTCGAGGTGAGCGGCGTCGGGTACGGCGTCGACACCGACGGCGACGATGGCGACGACGGCAGCGGTGGGCTGTTCAGCACGACCACCGTCGAGAACCGGGCGGCACGGTCCGCCGGTGCCGACGCGGGCGGGACGACGACCGTGCACGTGTGGATCCTCGGGGGCGCCGCCGACGTGCCCCGTGCGCTGACCGTCAACGAGTGAAGGACGAGACGATGACGAACGACGACGAGACGACGCAGACGTTCCCACCTGCGGCGCCGGTACCGGCATCTGCGCGGGCGCGCCGTGGTGCACGCTTCGGCACGATCTTCTGGGGTGTGGTGCTGCTCGTGTTCGCGGTCGCGATGGCCGTGAGTGCGATACCGGTGTTCTCGGTCGACCCGACCACCCTGTTGCTGGCGGCCTGCCTGGCTGCCGGGGCCCTGCTGGTGGTGGCGGGGCTGGTGGCGGTGTTCACCCGGCCCCCGCGGTAGCCGGACCGGGTTGTCCACAGGGGCCGTCCGGGTGCGCGCGTGCGTCACCCGGACGGCTTAGCATCGTCCACGTGACCGCGACAGACGCCGAGCGGGCCGCCCAGCGCGACGCCACGGAGCCACCCCTCGACCGCAGCACCCGACTGCGTCGGTGGATGCTGCAGGGCGCCCACCAAGGGGCATCCCACCAGGGTCCGCACCAGGTCGAGGTCGAGAAGACCCACCCGTGGTGGCGGGTCATGTGCCTGACCGGCGTCGACTACTTCTCGACCCTCGGGTACCAGCCGGCGATCGCGGCGCTCGCCGCCGGCCTGCTGTCGCCGATCGCCACGATCGTGCTCGTGCTCGTCACGCTGTTCGGCGCGCTGCCGGTGTACCGCCGGGTCGCGAGCGACAGCTTCCGCGGTGCCGGGTCGATCATGATGCTCGAGAAGCTCCTGCCGTGGTGGGCCGGCAAGCTCCTGGTGCTCGTGCTGCTCGGGTTCGCCGTCACCGACTTCATGATCACGATGACGCTGTCGGCGGCGGACGCCACGGCACACATCGCCGAGAACCCGTACACGCCGCACTGGTTCACCGAGATCCCCGTCCCGCTCACCCTCGCGCTGCTGCTGTTGCTCGGCGTGGTGTTCCTCCGCGGCTTCAAGGAGGCGATCGGCATCGCCGTCGGCCTCGTCGCGGTGTTCCTCGCGCTGAACGCCGTCGTCGTGGTGGTCGCGCTCTGGCACGTCTTCGAGCACCCGATGGTCGCCAGCGACTGGTGGTCGGGGCTCACCGCGCAGCACAGCAACCCCCTCGTCATGGTCGGCATCGCGCTCGTCGTGTTCCCGAAGCTCGCGCTCGGCCTGTCCGGGTTCGAGACCGGCGTGGCGGTGATGCCGCAGGTGCGCGGTGACGCGTCGGACGACACGAGTGCTCGGCCCGAGGGTCGGATCCGCGGCACCAAGCGGCTCCTGACCGTCGCGGCCGTGATCATGAGCTCGTTCCTGATCACCTCGTCGATCGCGACGACGTTCCTCATCCCGCAGCACGAGTTCCAGCCGGGCGGCGGTGCGAACGGGCGGGCCCTGGCCTTCCTGGCACACCAGTACCTCGGCGGGGTGTTCGGATCGATCTACGACTTCTCGACCGTCGCGATCCTGTGGTTCGCCGGCGCGAGCGCGATGGCCGGCCTGCTCAACCTGGTGCCGCGGTTCCTGCCCCGCTACGGCATGGCTCCGCAGTGGGCGCGGGCGACCCGGCCGCTCGTCATCATCTTCACGCTCATCGCCTTCCTGATCACGATCGTGTTCCGCGCGAACGTCGACGCCCAGGGCGGGGCCTACGCCACCGGTGTGCTCGTCCTGATCACGAGCGCCGCGGTCGCGGTCACCCTGTCGGCCCGTCGCAAGCAGCAGAAGAAGCGCACCATCGCGTTCGGCGTCATCTCGGTCGTGTTCGTCTACACCACCGTCGCGAACGTCATCGAGCGGCCCGACGGCGTCCGGATCGCGGCGATCTTCATCATCGCCATCGTCGTGGTGTCGCTCGTCTCGCGTGTTCGCCGGTCGTTCGAGCTCCGCGCGTCCTCGATCGAGCTGGACGCAACGGCCCGGCAGTTCGTCGAGGCCGACGCCGACCAGTTCAGCGCGGTCTGCATCATCGCGAACGAGCCGGGTGCCGGCACCGCCGAGGCGTACCGGGCGAAGGGGCGCGAGGAACGGCGCGACTCCGGCATCCCCGCGCGCGTCCCGACGATGTTCCTCGAGGTGCTGCCCGCCGACTCGTCCGACTTCGAAGAGGACCTGCTGGTCGAGGGGCACGTCGTGCACGGACACCGTGTGCTCCGGGTGCGGTCCGGCAACGTGCCGAACACCATCGCCTCGACCCTGCTCGCGATCCGCGACACCGCCGGGGTCGTCCCGAGCATCTACTTCGAGTGGAACGAGGGCAGCCCGATCCGGAACGCCCTGCGGTTCGTGTTCACCGGTGCCGGTGACGTCGCGCCCGTCACGCGCGAGGTCCTGCGCGAAGCCGAACCGGACGTCCACCGCCGGCCGTCCATCCACGTCTCGTGACCGGTCCCGCCAGCGCGCGCCGGGTCCCGACGCCCGCTGGTGGGCTCGCGGCGGTGGTCGTCGCCGCCGCGGTCTGGGGGACCACCGGCACCGCGACGCACTTCGCCCCGGGCGTCCCCGCCTTCGTCTTCGGCGCCGTCACGTTCGGGATCGGTGGACTCGTGCTCGCCGCCGTCGCCGGACGCGGCACGCTCCGCGCCGTCGCCGAGCGTCGCACGCGGGGGTGGGCGCTGCTCGGCGCGGGGGCGCTGGTCGTCTACGCGGTCGCCTTCTACGCAGCCCTCGCCGACGCGGGCGTCGCCCTCGGCACCACCATCGCCATCGGGTCGTCACCCGTGTTCGCGGGGCTCGTGGAGTGGGTGTCGGACAGGAGGCCCGTCACCGGCAGGTGGATCATCGCCACCCTGGTGAGCGTGGCCGGCATGGTCGTCGTGACCCTGGCGCGGTCGGAACACGACGGCGGTGGTGGTGCGCTCGCGCTCGGGATCGCCAGTGCCCTGCTCGCCGGACTCACCTACGCGCTGTACTCGTGGGCGGTGGCGCGGGGGCTGCACGCGGCGGCCGGGGCGGTGTCGGTGCCCGGCGGGCCCGGGGTCGAAGCCGTCGCGGCGGGGCTGCCGAACGGCCGGGGGCTCGTCGGCGCCGTGTTCGGCATCGCTGCCGTGCCGCTCGTCGTGCTCGTGGTCGTCGCCGGCGCACCGTCCCTCGGCGAGGGCGGCAACTGGCCGGTGTTCCTGTACCTGGCCCTGGTGCCGACGGTCCTCGGGCACTCGCTGTACGCCGTGGGGTTGCGGTCCGTCGGTGCCTCGGTCGCGACCCTGGTGTCGTTGCTCGAGCCCGTGGTCGCGGCGGTGCTCGCCGTGCTCGTCGTCGGGGAGCACCTCGGCACGACGGGGTGGGTCGGCATCGCGCTCGTGGTGGCCGGGCTCGCCGTGCTCGCGGGGCCGGGGCGACGCCTGCGCTGACGCGCGTCGTCGGCCGCCGCGGGCGCTGACGCGCGTCAGTCGTCGGCGAGGATCTGGTCCCGCACCTTCCGCCGCAGCACCTTGCCGATCATCGAGCGCGGCAGGTCCTCGACCACGACGACCCGACGCGGCACCTTGTACGCCGCCAGCTGGTCACGCGCCCACGCCCGCAGCGCCGCGGCGTCGAACGAGGACGGGTCCTTCGGCACGACGGCGGCGACGACCTGCTCGTTGCCGCCCTGCGTGATGCCGACGACCGCGACCTCCTTGACGCTCGGGTGCTTGAGCAGGGCGTCCTCGACCTCGGACGGCGACACGTTGAAGCCGCCCGTGATGATGAGCTCCTTCAGGCGGTCGACGATCCGGACGTAGCCGTCGGCGCCGATGGCCACGATGTCGCCGGTGCGGAACCAGCCGTCGGGGGTGAAGACCTCGTCCGTGGCCTCGGCCTTGCCCCAGTAGCCGCGGAACACCTGCGGCCCGCGGACCTGCAGCTCACCGGGCTCGTCGACGCCGAGCACCTTCGTGCTGTCGTCGGGGTCGACCACGCGGGCTTCGGTGGAGGACAACGGCAGACCGATGGAGCCGAGGCGACGTGCCGGGGACACCGGGTTCGCCATCAGCACGGGGGAGCACTCGGACAGCCCGTAGCCCTCGACCAGGTACCCGCCGGTCCGGGCTTCCCACGGCTCGACGATGTCCTGCGACAGCGGCATGGCGCCCGAGATGCCGATCTCGATGCCCTCGAGCGAGACCTTCGCCGAGTCGGCGGCGTGCTGCAGTCGGGCGTAGATCGGCGGGACGGCGGGCAGGAACGTCGGCGGGTGCTTCTTGATCGCGGTGAGCACGAGCGCCGGGTCGAACGTCGGGAACAGCACGAGCCGCGAAGCCATGCTCATCGCGAAGGTCAGGCACAGCGTGAGGCCGTAGGCGTGGAACATCGGCAGCACCGCGTACACGACGTTGTCGCCCCGACGGATCTGCGGCACCCAGGCGCGGGCCTGTGCGGCGTTGGCCAGCAGGTTCCGGTGCGTGAGGACCGCGCCCTTCGGCGTGCCGGTGGTGCCCGAGGTGTACTGGATCAGGGCGATGTCGTCCGTCGACGGCCGCGGGTGGCGCTTCGACAGCTTGCGGGTGTGGACCAGGTCGTCCCACTTCGTCGTGCCGCGCACCGAGGTGGTGAGCTTCGCGCGGGACTCGCGGGCCTTCGCCACCGGCAGGGCCAGGGCGAGCCGGGTGCTGCGGGGCATCGCTCGGGTCAGGTCGACCGACACGATCGCGTCGAGCTTCACGTCGGCGGGGAAGTCCTGCAGCGTCGCGACGGACTTGTCCCAGGCGATCGCGACCTTGGCGCCGTGGTCCTCGAACTGGTGGCGGAGCTCGCGCGGCGTGTACAGCGGGTTGTGCTCGACCACGATCGCGCCGAGGCGCAGGACCGCGTAGAACGCCACGATGTGCTGCGGGCAGTTCGGCAGCACGATCGCCACCCGGTCGCCGGCACCGACGCCGAGCTTGCGGAGGCCGTTCGCCGCGCGGAGGATCTGCTCCTGCAGGTCGGCGTAGCTGGTCGTCCGCTTGAAGAACTCGAGCGCGACCCTGCCCGGGAACCGTCGCGCCGATTCCTCGACCAGGTCGATCAGGGAACCGTGCTGTTCCTCGATGTCGTGCGGGACCCCCGGGGCGTACGAGGCAAGCCAGGGACGAGGCGTGTCGATGCTCACGCGTCCCAACCTAGCGGGCCACCCCCGCGCCCGCTGGGAGGCATCGGGGTGCACGAAGCCGAGCGCGCTCCCAGGGGGCGGACGGACGATGACGCCATGCCCTCCGTCTCCGATGCCTTCCGCTCCCGCCTCAACGACACGTTCACCGGTGGGGCGACGAGCAAGCCGGAGTGGATCGACGAACTCGAGGACGGCACCGACGCCGGCTTCTTCGGCCCCGGTTCCGCGACGTGGGCGGTGCACGGCGGCAAGCAGACGATCGTCGCCGGCGTCCGCGCACTCCTCGTGCAGGCCCTGCACCCGGGAGCCCTCGCCGGCGTCGCCGACCACTCCCGCTACCGCGAGGACCCGTTCGGCCGCCTCGCCGGCACCATCCGCTGGATCTACACGGTCTCGCACGGCGACACCGCGACCGCCCGCGGTGCGAGCGAGTGGGTGCTGCGCCTGCACGAGCGGGTTCGCGGCCAGTACGTCGACGGCCACGGCATCGCACGCGACTACGCGGCGAACGACCCCGACCTGGCGCGCTGGGTGCACCTCGCCTTCACCGACGCGTTCCTCCGCGCTGCGCAGCGCTGGGGCGGCCCGATCCCCGGTGGTGCCGACGCCTACGTCCGCGAGTGGGCCACCGCCGGCCGGCTCATGCGCGTCGAGGACGCCCCGGAGTCCGAGGCCGAGCTCCGCGCACAGATGGACGGGTACCTCGACCGCGGCGAACTGGCCGTCACGGCCCGCACCCGCGACGTCGTCAAGTTCATCAAGAACCCGCCGCTCGCGCTGATGCTGCGGCCCGGCTACCAGGCGCTGTTCCAGGGGGCCGTCTCGACCCTCGACCCCCGCCACCGCTCGATGCTCGGCCTGCGGGCCCCCGCGATCGGCCCCGTCGAACTGCCCGTCGGCCGGGCGACCGGACTCGTGCTCGACGGGATCGGTGGGGTGCTCGGCAACCAGACGGGCACCGAGCGCGCTGCGCTCGTGCGCATCGCGCGCCTCGAACGCGAACGCGGCGCCGTCGCCTGAAACGACGGTGCGTGTGCGGTGGAAGACGCAGTCGTCACGTCGAGACGCCGCCGGATCCGGCGGCGTCTCGACGACGGAGCGGCGTCGCGCGGACACGACGGCGTGTGCTGACCCGACGGCGTGTCACGTGCAGGAGACGCGTCCGAACGGCGGCCGGGAGGCGCGGTGCCACCTGGCACCGCGCCTCCCGGCCGCTCGTGGGCGCGTCAGAAACCGGACGGCACCCGGGGCGTGTACGCGGACTCGAGTCGCGTCACCTCGTCGTCGGTCAGCGTGATCGCGGCGGCCGCGACCGCGTCGTCGATGTGGTGCTCCTTCGTCGCACCGACGATCGGCGCGCTCACCGCGGGCTTGCCCGCGACCCACGCGAGGGCGATCTGCGCCATGCTCACGCCGCGGTCGCTCGCGATCGACTCGACGGTTCCCACGATCGCGCGGTTCGCGTCCTCGTCCTGGCGGTAGAGCGTCTTGCCGAACTCGTCGGTGCTCGCGCGCGAACCGGAGCCGTCGGCGTCCCACGGCCGGGTGACCTTGCCGCGGGCGAGGGGGCTCCACGGGATCACACCGACGCCGGTCGCGTGCGCGAAGGGGTGCATCTCGCGTTCTTCCTCGCGTTCGAGCAGGTTGTACTGGTCCTGCATGCTGACGAAGCGGGTCCAACCGTGCAGGTCGGCGACGTGCTGCATCTGCGCGAACTGCCACGTCCACATGCTGCTCGCGCCGAGGTAGCGGGCCTTGCCGGCCTTGACGACGTCGTGCAGGGCCTCCATCGTCTCCTCGATCGGGGTGACCGGGTCGAAGCGGTGGATCTGGTACAGGTCGACGTAGTCGGTGCCGAGACGGGTCAGCGAGGCGTCGATCTCGTGCATGATCGCGGCGCGGGAGAGCCCTGCGCCGTTCCGACCGGGCCGCATCCGGTTGAAGACCTTGGTGAGGACCTGGACGTCCTCGCGCGGGGCGAGCTCCTTGAGGAGCGTGCCGGTGATCTCCTCGCTGGAGCCGTCGGAGTACACGTTCGCCGTGTCGAAGGTGGTGATGCCGGCGTCGAACGCGCGACGGACGAAGGGGCGGGCCTCGTCGATGCCGACGCTCCACGCGTGCGAGCCGCGGTCGGGGGCGCCGTAGGACATCATGCCGAGGATCACGGTGCTGATCTCGAGGCCGGAGGCGCCGAGGCGGGTGGTGGTGACTGCGTTGCTCGGCGCTGCGTTGGTCATGCGCTCACCTTGGCATCGCGGCCTGTGACGGCGAGCAGGCGGACCTGCAGCGGGGCGTCCTCGTCGACGTCGACCGGGGCGGCGTACAAGCCGGTGGCCGCGAGGTCCTCGATCTGCGGCTCGAAGTACTCCCACACCGCTTGCACGAGCTCGTCCGGCAGGGACTCGTCCGTGCCTGTCGCCCGCGCCAGGTCCCACGTGTGGATGGTGATGTCGCTGGTCTGCTCGGTCAGGTACTGGCCAGCCGGCACGACGTCGGTGCTGAGGTGCACGGGAGTGTCCTGCGGGGCGTTCCGCCAGGCATCGGTCGCCGCGGTCGCGAAGCGCTGCCACTCGGACACGAGGTCGTCGCCGATGGACTCGAGGTCGGCCTCGGCCTGGGCGTAGTCGCACCCGGTGAGGAGCTTCGGGATCCAGCGCTGCTCGTCCACCACGTGGGTGACGAGGTCGCGGGTGGTCCACTCGGAGTCGGGGGTGGCGGCGTCCCAGTCCGTCACAGCGGCGACGCGGCGGCCGAACTCGGCTGCCGCGAGGGCCTGCATCGCGATCCAGTCGGTGGCCATGGTGGTGCTCCTGTTCGTCGGGCTGGCGTGCGGTGCTCGGTGCGGGTGGTGCGGGTGGTGCGGGTGGTGCGGTTGGTGCGGGTGGGTCGTGCGTGTGTCGTTGTAACTCGAGGGCGGGTGTGCGGATTCCCGTGCTTCGCGGGCGTGCCCCCGTCCGCTGCCCAACGCTACGCCGAGGAGCCCGGCCGAGCGGGCGAAATGCCGCGGCCGTGAGCGTATCCACCGGACGTTTCCGCCCGTTCACGCCCGCGCGGGGTTCGGTTCGCACTGCACTCGCTGACACCGGAGGGGCGTGCCAGGGCGTGGTCCCTGAGCGAGCGGGCGGAATGCCGGGGTCGAGTACGAGATGAGCCTGGTATTTCGCCCGTTCGCCCGGGTGCGCTCGCGATGGCGCACCCGCTCGGGTTACAGCGGCGGGCAGTGGGCACGCGCGCACCCCCGAAGCCCGGCGGGGACGACGAACGCCCCGGCTCCGTGGGGAGCCGGGGCGAGTGTCTCGGGTTCGGGTGGTGCTGTTCGGTGCCCTTAGTCAGGCAGCGAGACCGAAGGGACTCAGGCCGCCTGGAGGACGAACTGGACGTCGAGGTTGATCGTCACATCGTTGCCGAGGGTGAAGCCACCGGCCTCGAGCGCTGCGTTCCAGTTCACGCCGAACTCGGTGCGGTCGATCTTCGTGGACGCCTCGGCGCCGAACTTGACCTGGCCGTAGCCGTCGGTCGTGAAGCCACCGAGCTCGGCCTTGAGGACGACGGGCTTGGTGACGCCGCGCAGCGTCAGGTCGCCAGCGATGTGCAGGTCGTCGCCCTTGGCCTCGATGCTCGTCGAGCGGAAGGTGAGCTGCGGGTGCTCCTCGGTGAGGAAGAAGTCGCTCGTCTTCAAGTGCTGGTCGCGCTGCTCCTGGCCGGTGTTGATCGACGCGACGTCGATGTTCGCCTCGACGGTCGACTCGAGGGGGTTCTCGGCGGTGACGACGGTTGCGTCGAACGTCTCGAACTTGCCCTTGACCTTGCTGATCGCGAGGTGGCGGACCGAGAAGGTGACCTCGGAGTGGGTGGGGTCGATCTTCCAGGTGCCGGTCTGGTAGCCGGGGATGGTGGTGGCGGTGAGCGTCATGGTGGTCCTTCTTCCGAACGAGAGTCTGTGGTGCGACGCGATCCATGCGCCTGCATCAACCTGATACTACGCCAGTGTGCACCCTTTTGGTTGAAGCGTCAACCATTGTTCACTGAAGCGTCGCGAAGCGGTGGTCGTGCGGTGCGCGGAACCCGGCATGCAGGAGGCGTCTCACACGCTGTACGAACCGATCGACACCTCGGCCCACGTCGTCCGCAGTGGCCCGGACCAACCACCAGTCCACGTCCTTCAAGTGTTCACCGCGGGTGAGGTCCTTCCGGAAGGTGGCGGGGTCGGTGCGGTGGAGATCACTCTCGTACTCGATCGCCACGCGCGCTGCGGGGTAGGCGAGGTCCACGCATGCGATCCACCTGCCGTCCACGATCACGTCGTGGTTCAGGGCGGGTTCCGGGAGTCCACGGCGGACGAGGGCCAGCCGTGCCCTGGTCTCACCTGGGGAGCGTGAGCCCGGTCTGATCTCCGCGAGAGCGTTGCGCAGCTTCACGACGCCCCGGAGCCCGCGCCGCCGGCCGAAGGCCTGGATGAGCTCGTCGAGCGTCGCCCATCCGAGCCACCCGACGAGGGCGTCACCCGCGATGATCAGTTCGTCGAGCGTCAACATCGTGCTCAGGGCGACGAACGTGTCCGCCGGGGCCGTCAGACGCACACCTCGGCTGTTGGTCGCGCTGACCCTGCCGTGGTGGGCGCGGTGTCCGACGGCGCCGCGGACACGGAGCGCCTGATCGACCCCGATCGTCGTGACGTGGAGCCGCGGTGTGCCCTCGAACCGGCGGGGGAGTGGGATGCCGAGGATCGCGGCGGCCGTGACGTGGCTGAACACCTGGTCGGGGCGCAGTCGAGGAGCCAGTGACCGGGCGCGTTCGTCGACGGTTCGTGGCAGAACCGCGGATCGGATGCCGTGGAACGGGCGGACGAGGTCACGTGCCTCGAGGCGGCCACGGGACACCCCTCGATGCAGTGCGTCACGGACGCGGAACGAGGCGTCCCGCAGCGTCAACGGGAGTCGGCGTCTGGCGGTCATCTCCACATCGTGGAGCCGAGCGGGCGCGACGGTGGTGCGTCGTGCCTCCTGTGTGGACGGCCTGCGATTCCGGCGCCTCTGTGGAGGAGTCGGCCAGCGGCCGAGCGGGCGAAACACCGGGGTCCGGCTGCGTGGCGACCGCGGCATTTCGCCCGCTCGCGGGGGCGCCCGCCGGCGCGGACCGCAGCGCTGCCCGCCGCCTTTCAATGCAGCGGTCGGGACCGTGAGGGCGGCGTCAGCTCGTCTGGTTCGGCGAGCCTGCCGCGGTCGCGACCTCGGCGACGACGCGAGCGGGCGTATTGCCCGGGTGCCGCCGTCGGGCACGCCGTCATTTCGCCCGTTCGCGGGACCCCCGCTCGCGGGACTGACGTTCGCGGGACCCCGCTCGCGGCGGCCGACCGCACCGCACGCCCACCCACCCCCACCCGCCACCCGACCCACCCCCACCCGCCACCCCACCCACCGCGCGGCGGGCGGCAGGCACTCGCGGGGCCCCTCACGTGTCGGCGGGCTCCAGTAGCGTCGGGACCATGGAATTCAGGTACCTGGGCAACTCCGGACTCAAGATCTCCGAGATCACCTACGGCAACTGGCTGACGCACGGCTCGCAGGTCGAGAACGACGTCGCCTCCCAGTGCGTTCGGGCAGCGCTCGACGCCGGCATCACCACGTTCGACACCGCGGACACGTACGCCAACACCGCCGCCGAGACCGTCCTCGGCGAAGCACTCAAGGGCGAGCGACGTGCTGGGCTCGAGGTCTTCACGAAGGTCTACTGGCCCACCGGCCCCAAGCAGCACAACGACGTCGGCCTCAGCCGCAAACACATCACGGAGTCGATCAACGGCTCGCTGACCCGCCTGCAGACCGACTACGTCGACCTCTACCAGGCGCACCGCTACGACCACGAGACCCCCCTCGAAGAGACCATGCAGGCCTTCGCGGACGTCGTCCGCCAGGGCAAGGCGCTCTACATCGGCGTCAGCGAGTGGAACGCCGAGCAGATCCGTGCCGGCGCAGCGCTCGCGAAGGAGCTCGGCTTCCAGCTCATCTCGAACCAGCCGCAGTACTCGATGCTGTGGCGGGTCATCGAGGGCGAGGTCGTCCCCGCCTCGAAGCAGCTCGGCCTGTCGCAGATCGTCTGGTCGCCCATCGCGCAGGGCGTGCTGACCGGCAAGTACAAGCCGGGTCAGCCGCTGCCCGAGGGCTCACGTGCCACGGATGAGAAGGGCGGCGCCGACATGATCAAACGGTTCATGCGCGACGAGGTCCTCGAGGCCGTGCAGCGCCTGCAGCCCGTCGCCGACCAGGCCGGCCTCACCCTCGCGCAGCTCGCGATCGCGTGGACCCTGCAGAACGACAACGTCGCCAGCGCCATCGTCGGTGCCTCGCGTCCGGAGCAGGTCACGGACAACGTCAAGGCAGCGGGCGTCACGCTCGACGCCGACGCGCTCGCTGCGATCGACGCGGCCCTGGGTGACCTGCCGGAGCGCGACGCGGCCAAGACCGTGTCGCCGGCGCAGCGTCCCGCCTGAGACGCGACCCACCATCGGACGGGAGGCCCGTGGCGACGCCGCCACGGGCCTCCCGTCCGCTTTGCTGTCCGCCTGCACAGACCGGTCCGGTCTGCACAGACCGGCCGTCCGTACCCCGGATGAACGGCACGTGTCGTGGAACTGGCAGATGCCTGGGTAAGCCCGTACCCCACCCAAACGGCAATCCGGTCACCCCCGAATCGGGGGCATGACCCGAACTGATACCCCCGTTCTGGTGTCACCCGACACCGGTACGGTGCCGACCGTGCGACCCGGCACGGTCTCGCGCCTGCTCGCCACCGCGAGGCAACTCGCGTCGTTCGGCACGATCGGTGCCGTCTGCTTCGTCATCGACCTGGGCATCTACAACCTGCTGCGCGCCACCGTCATGCCCGACGGTCCCATCGCCGCGAAGATCGTGTCGGCCGTCGTGTCGACCGCCGTGGCGTGGATCGGCAACCGCTTCATCACGTTCCGCGCCGAGCGCCAGACCGGCCGCCGCGAGACCGTGCGCGAGGGGCTGCTCTTCGCTGCAACGAACCTGATCGGGCTCGGCATCGCCGCGGCCTGCCTGTTCGTCTCGCACTACGTCCTCGGGTTCACCTCGACCCTCGCCGACAACGTCGCCGGCAACGGCGTCGGCCTCGTGCTCGGAACCGCCTTCCGGTTCGCCGCGTACAAGGCCCTCGTCTTCCGTTCCACCGATGCTCGTCGCACGAAGGGGCTCGCCGCATGACCATCTCCGCCACGCTGCTGACGGCCGCAGGGCCGCTGCTCCAGCCGAACGAGGGGACCGCTCCGTCGAGCGTCCCGAACCGAGGGACCACCGACGTCCCGACCGGAGGATCCGGTGCCGTCCAGCAGGCCGCGTGGTCGCTGGGTGAGTGGATCGGCTACTCCGCCCTCATCGCGATCTCCGTGCTGCTCACGATCGTCGCGCTGACGACCCTCTGGTGGATGCTGCACGCCTGGCGCTCGCGGGACGCGCTGAAGTCGACGAGCTTCAGCCAGACCCCGCGCCCGGCCGCGCACCGCTTCACCCTGCTGGTGCCCGGACGACACGAGCAGGAGGTCATGGGCCAGACGCTCGACATGCTCGCGAAGCAGGACCACCCCGACTTCGAGATCATCGCGATCGTCGGCGAGGACGACCCGGAGACGGACGCCGTCGTGCGCGCCGCCGCAGCCCGCCACCCCGAGCTGATCCGGGTGGTCGTCGACGACACCCTGCCGAAGAACAAGCCGAAGGCGATGAACCTGGCGCTGCAGTACGCGACCGGTGACGTCGTGGGCGTGTTCGACGCCGAGGACGAGGTCTACCCGCACCTGCTCACCCTGGTGGACTCGCGGTTCCAGGAGACCGGCGCCGACGTCGTGCAGGGCGGCGTGCAGCTGATGAACTTCAAGTCCAGCTGGTGGTCGCTCCGGAACGTCCTGGAGTACTACTTCTGGTTCCGCTCGCGCCTGCACTTCCACGCCGGCTCGAAGTTCATCCCGCTCGGCGGCAACACCGTCTTCGTGACGAAGGAGCGCCTCGACTGGTCGAACGGTTGGGATGCGCACTGCCTCGCCGAGGACTGCGAGCTCGGCGTCCGGCTGTCCGCCGACGGCGCGAAGGTCGTCGTCGCCTACAGCCCCGAGGCCGTCACCCGCGAGGAGACCCCGCCGACCTTCGCCTCGCTGCTCAAGCAGCGGACGCGCTGGAACCAGGGCTTCCTGCAGGTGCTCGGCAAGGGGGAGTGGAAGAAGCTGCCGTCGTTCCGTCAGCGCTTCTTCGCCCGGTACATGCTGACCATGCCGTTCATCCAGGCGGCCACCGGTCTGCTCATCCCGCTCAGCGTCCTGATGATCCTGTTCGTCAAGGTGCCGACGGCGATCGCCCTGGTGTCGTTCATCCCGGTGGCACCGACGCTCATGCTGCTGGCCGTCGAGGTCGTCGGCCTCAACGAGTTCGGTCGCATCTACAAGGAGAAGGTCCGGTTCCGCGACTACGTGAAGCTCGTGCTCGGTCTCGTGCCGTACCAGATCTTCCTCGCCGCAGCAGCCGTCCGAGCCGTCGTCCGCCACGCCAAGGGGCAGAACGGCTGGGAGAAGACGGAGCACACGGGCCAGCACCGGAACACCGAGCAGCCCGCCGAGGTCGTCGGCTTCGCGTCGGAGTTGACCGGGTCCGCGGGCGCGACGTCGTCTTCGTCTTCGTCTTCGTCTTCGTCTTCCGAGCGTGAGCTCGCCGGCACGACCACAGGAGGGACCCGATGACCGCCAGCATCACCAACACCACCGGCATCCCGATCCGCGGTGCCGTCGCCGGTGAGCACACCGGCATCGGCGCCTGGTTCCGCCGGCACGCCGCGAGCCTGACGTGGCTGCTGCCGGTCGTCGCCGTCACCGTCATCGTGCAGGCCTGGAACATGTCCGGCACCCCACAGCGGATCGACGACGAGGGCACGTACACGGCGCAGGCCTGGGCGATCATGCACCTCGGCGAGATCACGCACTACACGTACTGGTACGATCACCCGCCACTCGGCTGGATCCAGATCGCCGGCTACACCGGTCTGACCGGGGCGTTCGCGCGCTACCCGTTCGCCGTCGAGGCCGGCCGCGAGGCGATGGTCTTCTTCTCCGCCGTCTCGAGCATCCTGCTGTTCGTCCTGGCCCGCCGCCTCGGTGCCGGCCGGATCACCGCTGCCGCAGCCGGACTCGTCTTCGCGCTGTCGCCGCTCGCCCTGCAGTACCACCGCACGGTCTACATCGACAACGTCGCGACGCCGTGGTTGCTCGCCGCGTTCGTCCTCGTGCTGAGCCGTCGTCAGCAGCTCGCCGGGTTCGCCGGCGCCGCTGCGTGCCTCGGCATCGCGGTGCTCTCCAAGGAGACGTACCTGCTCGCGCTGCCGTTCCTCATCTGGATGGCGATCCGCCGCGCCGACAAGAGCACGCGCCGGTACACGCTGAGCGTCGCCGGCGCCGTCCTCGTCATCATCGGCGGCGGGTACCTGCTGCTCGCCGCGGTCAAGGGCGAGCTGCTGCCGAGCAGCGGTCGGGTCAGCCTGTTCGAGGGCATCACCTACCAGCTCGGCTCGCGCTCGGCATCGGGTTCGCTGTTCGACCCGGGCAGCCTGGCCAACGCCGCCGCGTCGCAGTGGTGGGCGCTCGACCCGGTGTTCATCGTGCTCGGCTCGGCCGCCGCGGTCGTCGGGCTCTTCATGCGCCGGGTCCGTCCGATCGCCGCGATGCTCGTCTTCCTGCTCGCGATGATGTTCCGCCCGAACGGGTACCTGCCGGTGCCGTACGTCATCATGCTCATCCCCTTCGCCGCCCTGCTGGTCGCCTACACGGCCGAGCGTGCCGTCCTGGCGATCGCCGGTCGGGTCCGCACCCGTACCCGCCTCGGCGCCGGGACCCGTCGTGGTCTCGGGATCACCTGGGCCGTCACCACCGCGGTCGCACTCGTCGTGGCGGTGCCGCTCTGGGGAACACAGCTGCGCGGCTTCGTCCTGGGCAACCTCGACCTGCCGATGCAGCAGGCCGAGCAGTGGGTCGGGGACAACGTCTCGAAGTCCTCCCGACTGCTGGTGGACGACGCCATGTGGGTCGACCTCGTCGAGGACGGCTTCGCCCGGAACAACGTGGTCTGGTACTACAAGCTCGACACCGACGGAGCCGTGGAGCGCCAGTCGCCCAACGGGTGGAAGGACTCGGACTACGTCATCACGACGGACTCCATGCGGACCGGCGGCAACTCGTCGTCCGACATCCGCCAGGCGATCGAGAACTCGACGGCCGTCGCGACCTTCGGGTCCGGCGACCAGCAGGTCGAGGTCCGACGCATCCACGCCGAGGGATCGACGGCCGCACAGACCGCGATCACCCGGGCCAGCGACCTCCGGAAGACCATGGGCACCGAGCTGGCGTCGAACCCAGCACTCCGGGCCGACGACGGCACGAAGTCGCAGTTCCGCGCGGGTCAGGTCGACTCGCGAGCGATGATCGCGCTCGGCCAGGTGCTCGCCGACCAGGACGTCCGCGTCGACCGGTTCACCCCGCTCACGGGCGAGACCGGCCAGCCGTTCCGCACCGCCGTCCTGCACACGAGCGACGCTGCCTCGGCGGAGCGCGTGGCCGCCACCTTCGAGGCGATGCCCGATTCGTTCCGGCCGGCGTCGGTCGAGCGTGAGGGCGAACGCCTCACAGTCACCTACACCCCGGCGGACCCGACCACGACCGCGACGAGCGCCTCGTGACCCGCCGCCCTGCCGCCCCGTCCGCCGAGCGGTTCGCCGAGCAGTTCGCCGAGCGGGCGAAATGCCCGGGTGCTCCGGACGGCGACCCCGGTATTTCGCCCGCTCGCGGGGCGGCGCGCGCGGCGACGCTCGCGGGGCGGCTCGCACCACCCGCACACGCGGGATCGCCGAGCGGGCGAAACACCCGGGTGCTCCGGACGGCGACCCCGGCATTTCGCCCGCTCGCGGAGCGACGCGCGGGCCCGCTCGGGGCGGTCCGCGGGAACACCCGCAGCGACGCCCGCGGGAACACCCGCAGCGACGCCCCCGGGAACGCCCGCAGCACCACCGCACAGAACTCGACCAGCACCACGACCCGAAGGAGCACGACCATGACCGCACACACCCAGCGACGCCGCACCGTCGTCGTCGGCGCACTCGCAGCGACCCTCGTCGCCGCGACCGTCGGACTCGCAGCGCCCCAGACCGCCTCCGCCGCGACCGCCGACGAGGGCTGGCTCCGCGTCGGCCACCTCTCGCCCGACACCAAGGGCGTCGACGTCGAGCTGTCGAGCCTGTCCGGCGGCAAGACGATCTTCGAGCTCGACGACGTCACGTACGGCCAGGTCAGCAAGTACCAGGAGCTCCCGGTCGGTACCTACGTGCTGTCGATGCGGGCCTCGGACGCCCCGGACTCGACGCCGGTGATCTCCACCGACGTCAAGGTCGACAAGGGCGACGCGAGCACGGTCGTCGCGTACGGCAAGAACACCGACCTCAAGACGACGGCGTTCACCGACGACCTGCAGCAGCCCGGCGACGGCAAGGCGAAGCTCCGGCTGGTCCAGGCCGCCACCACGGCGAAGCAGGTCGACGTGAGCACCTCCGAGGGCACCGCCATCGCCGAGGGTGCGAAGTTCGGCACCGCCACCAAGTACGCCACCGTCGACTCCGGCAAGTGGACGCTCGACGTCTCCGGCAGCGGCCAGCAGGGCACCGCCAGCGTCGACCTCGCGGGCAACACGGTCTCCACCCTGTTCGTCCTCGACGACAGCAAGGGCGACCTGACGGTCGTGCCGGTCACGGACGCCGCAGCCACCGCCGCGACCCCGACCGGCGGCGTGCAGACGGGTGGCGGCGGCGCAGCCGCCGACCGCCCGATGACGGAGGCCGTCCACGCGGCCGTCGCGGCGCTCCGCTCGCTGTACCGCTGACGCCCTGGCCGGGAGGCACGGATCACGTGCGCCGACACGCTCACGTGATCCGCCCCCCGTCCAGATCCTTCGTCACCATCCACGGAAAGGCAGGCCAGCATGACCCGCAGGACCTGGATACCCGTCACCGCCGCAGCGGCGGTGGTCGTCGCCGTCGGCGTCGCGCTCATCGCGGTTCGCCCGTGGGGGCAGGACACCGAGGCCTCGAGCGGCTCGGTCGCCACCCCGACCTCGACCAGCGCGCCCGACGCGGCACGCTCCCCGAAGGAGCTCCGCACGGAGTTCCTCGACCGGTACGTGCAGGACGGCCGTGTCGTCCGCACCGACCAGGGCGACGACACCGTCAGCGAGGGACAGGCCTACGGGCTGCTCATCGCCTTCGCGAACGGTGACCGCGACCGGTTCGACGACATCTGGAAGTGGACGAAGGCGCACATGCTGACCGACGACGACCTGCTCGCCTGGCGTTGGACGCCCGACGACGGTGTCGCCGACGAGCAGCCGGCGAGCGACGCCGACCTCGACGCCGCGCGGGCCCTGGTGCTCGCCGGCGACGCGTGGGGCGAGGACCGCTACACGGCAGCCGGCAAGCGCATCGCCTCGGCGATCCTGGAACACGAGACCGCGACCACGGAGCTCGGCACGATCCTGCTGCCCGGGCCGTGGGCGGACTCCGAGCCGTACCGGTACAACGCCTCGTACGCGTCGCCGGCAGCCTTCGCGGTGCTGGCGAAGGCCACGGGCGACGACCGCTGGACCGCGCTGAACCGTGGGTCCCGCGCGGCGACCGCGGCGGTGCTCGACGAGTCGCAGCTGCCGAGCGACTGGTCGCAGGTGCACGCCGACGGCACCGTCGACCCGATGCCCGCCACCGGTGGAGACCAGCGCGTGCTGTACGGCTACGACGCGATGCGGACGCCCGTCCGCTACGCCGAGGCCTGCTCCGCCGACGACCGCGCCCTGGCCGGGTCGCTCGCCCCGACCCTGCGTCGGACGACGCAGCTCGCGGCGCAGCTCGACCTGGGCGGCACCGCCGTGACCGGGGACACGAACGCCCTGGCGTACACCGCCCGGGCCGCCGCGGAGTACGCGGCCGGTTCCTCCGGTGCGGCTGCCGACGACCTCGAGCGTGCAGACCGGACGGCCGCCACCACGCCGACCTACTACGGGGACGCCTGGGCGGCACTCGGTTCGACCATGCTCACCTCGGACGTGCTCGGCGGCTGCGCGACGGCGGCCGGAGGCGCATCGTGACCGGCCGACGGTCCGCCGGGCGCGGTTCGGTGTTCGGACGTCGTGGCGTGGTGATCGGGGCCGTGCTGGCCGCGGTCGTCGTGGGCGGCGGCGTCACCGGTGTGGCGCTCGCGTCGACCGTCGGCAGCGACGGGTCGGACGGGCGGGCCGGTTCGGCGCCGTCTGCTTCTGCGTCTGCTTCTGCGTCTGCCGGGTCGGGTTCTGCGGGGTCGGGCATCGAGGGGTTCCAGGACCCGGCGGCACCCGCTGCCCGATCCGTGGCGACCCCCGTCAGCGTCTCGATCCCCGCGATCGGCGTGCAGTCGAACCTCGAGGACCTGCACCGCGGCACGGCCGGCGAACTCGACCCGCCCGTCGACTGGGACAGCGCCGGGTGGTTCAGCGACGGCATCGTCCCCGGTGAGGTCGGCCCGGCCGTCATCGCCGGCCACGTCGACAGCCCGACGAGCGCCGCGGTGTTCTTCCGGCTCGACGAACTGGTCGCCGGCGACGAGATCCACGTCGCGATGTCCGACGGCACCACCCGTACCTTCACCGTCGACCGCTCGGAACGCGCCGCCAAGTCGGCGTTCCCGACGAGCGACGTCTACGGCACCACCCCGACCCCCCAGCTCCGACTGATCACCTGCGACGGCGTGTTCGACACCGCCACCGGGCACTACACGGACAACCTGATCGTGTTCGCAGACCTCTCGTCGGACTGACCCACCACCGACCGATACATTCGATGTGGAGCACGAGGAGCACCATGAGCGAGACCCTGGTCATCATCCCGACCTACGACGAGGCGGAGAACGTCCGTCCCATCGTCGAGCGCACGCTCGCCGCCACGGACGACACCGTGCACGTGCTCGTCGTCGACGACAACTCGCCCGACGGCACCGGTGACATCGCCGACGCCATCGCCCGCGAGACCGACCGCGTGCACGTCATGCACCGGACGGTGAAGGACGGCCTCGGCGGCGCGTACCTGTCCGGGTTCGCGTGGGGCCTCGAGCACGGCTACGCCAAGCTCGTCGAGATGGACGCCGACGGCTCGCACCACCCCGAGTACCTGCCGTGGATGCTCGAGCTCGCGGACACGAACGACCTCGTGCTCGGGTCCCGCTGGATCAAGGGCGGCAAGGTCGAGAATTGGCCTTGGTACCGCGAACTGCTCTCCCGTGGCGGGAACCTCTACACGCGCCTGGCCCTCGGCATCGCCGTCCGCGACGCCACCGGCGGGTTCCGGGTCTTCACCTCGCGGGCGTTCGAGCGGATCGACCTGGCCGGCGTCGCGTCGAAGGGGTACTGCTTCCAGGTGGACCTGTGCTGGCGTGCCCTCGAGGCTGGCCTGCGCGTCGTCGAGACCCCGATCACGTTCACCGAGCGGGAGTTCGGTGTCTCGAAGATGAGCGGCAACATCGTGCGCGAGAGCCTGGCCCTCGTGACGAAGTGGGGCATCGACCGCCGCATCCGCGAGACCCGTTCCCTGGTCAAGGACCACCGGAAGCTGCCGTCCGTGCGCACGAACGCGCACGCCGTGGCCGACCACGCCGCCTGACCCGCTGACCCACCGTTCGACGAGACTCGGGGTGGGCGACAGGACTCGTGCTGTGCAGCACGAAGACCGTCGCCCACCCCGAGTTTCTGTTCGGTGACAGCGCAGCGACTAGCGCAGCACGACCACGCCCCGTCCGCGGAACCGCACGCAGTCCGTCGCGACGTCGGCCGCTCCGAACCGGTAGAGCTCTTCGCCGGTGGCACCGGGGACCGGCACCTCGGCAGCGTCGTCGAGGAAGTTCACCACGACGTGCACGGGTGCCACGTCCGGTCCGAGCAGCCCACGCGTGAGCACCAGCCACCGCCGGTCCTCGCTGAACCGCACGGCGTTCGCCTCGTACCGGTGGTCGACGAAGGCCTGGTCGGTCCGGCGCAGGGCGACGAGCACCCGGTAGGCGCGCAGGATCACTGCACCCCGCTCGGAATTGACGTCGGCCCAGTCGAGCTTCGAGTTCGTGAACGTCGTCGGGTCCTGCGGGTCCGGTACGGCCGACTCGTCCCAGCCGTGCTCCGCGAACTCGCGGATGCGGCCCTCGGCCGTCGCCTTGCCGAGCTCGGGCTCCGGGTGCGACGTGAAGAACTGCCACGGTGTCGTCGCGGCGAACTCCTCGCCCATGAACAGCATGGGCGTGAACGGACCCAGCAGCGTCAGTGCCGCGGCGATGACGAGGCCTTCGTCGTCGAGCGTCGCCGCCAGACGGTCGCCCGCCGCGCGGTTGCCGATCTGGTCGTGGTTCTGGTTCGTGACCACCAGGGCCGTCGCCGGGGAGGTCCCACGGTCGATCGGCTGCCCGTGGCGTCGGCCACGGAACGACGACCACGTGCCGTCGTGGAAGAACCCGTGGTCGAGCACCTTCGCGAGCGCCGACAGCGGTGCGAAGTCGGCGTAGTAGCCGTTCGTCTCGCCCGTCAGCGCCACGTGCACGGCGTGGTGGAAGTCGTCGGACCACTGTCCGGCCAGTCCGTACCCGGCGGCTTCCCGCGGGCGGAACATCACCGGGTCGTTGAGGTCCGATTCGGCGATCAGCGACAGTGGACGACCGACGAAGGAACCGTAGGCGTCCGTCTCGTCGGCCATCTCGGCCAGCACGTGCGGTCGGGTGGTGTCGCGGATCGCGTGCACGGCGTCGAGTCGGAGCCCGTCGACGTGGTGGTCGCGGAACCACATGCGCACGTTGTCGAGGACGTACCGACGCACCTCGGGGTGCTCGACGTTCACCGAGTCGCCCCACGTGTTCGCGAGCCCCTGCACCAGGTACGGCCCGAACAGCGGCAGGTAGTTGCCGCTCGGCCCGAGGTGGTTGTAGACGACGTCCTGGATGACGCCCAGGCCGAGTGCGTGCGCCGTGTCGACGAAGCGGTCGTAGGCGTCGGGGCCGCCGTACGGGGCGTGCACCGCGTACCAGGCGACCCCGTCGTAGCCCCAGTTCCACTCGCCGTTCACACCGTTCACGGGCAGCAGTTCGACGAACTCGACGCCGAGCTCGACCAGGTGGTCGAGCTTCTGCGCCGCCGCGTCGAGGGTGCCCTCCGGCGTGTACGTGCCGACGTGCATCTCGTAGATCACGGCACCGCGGGCTGGACGTCCGGTCCACGACTCGTCGGTCCACGCGAAGCGCGCAGGGTCGACGACGGCGGACGTGCCGTGCACTCCGTCCGGCTGGAAGCGACTGCGGGGGTCGGGTCGCACCGCGTCGTCGTCGCCGAGGCGGAACCCGTAGCGGGCACCGACGACCGGCATGATCGCGTCGGTCGACCACCAGTCGTCGTCGCCCCGGGTCAGCGGGTACTCGACGTCGTCGACGACGAGCCGGACGCGGTCCGGCTCGGGCGCCCAGACGGCGTAACGGTCGGGTGCGGTCATGCGTGACCCTCCAGGATGTCGATCTCCGCTTGCGCGTCGGATTCGGTCGCCGGGGTGGTCCGGGCGGTCGACCGGGAGGCCCGTTCCGAGCCGGACGCGTCGGTCACCGTGTCGGCGTGGCCGGGTTCCCCGACCGTGGCGGCCGGCATGAGCAGCGCGACCGGGTAGGTGGTGAGCAGGTCCGCGAGGGCGATGCCCCGGCTGGCCGGGAAGGACCTGCCGGTGAGCAGGTCGACCCGGTCGACGGGGACGGCGTGCACGAGGGTGTCACCCCAGCCACCGACCCGTTCGAGGCCGATCGGCAGTCGCGTGGCGATCGTCACGGCACCGCCGCGGTCGAACGCGACGACGTGGTCCGCCGCGCTGCCCGTCGCCTCGAGCGCGAGGTACCGCGTGAAGAGCTCCGGGTGGTCGCGGCGGAGACGGAGTGCACGGGCGGTCACGAGGAGCTTCGCGGCGCCGTCGAGCCCGATCGCCGGAAGGTCCTCGGGGCCGTCGTCGTCCGGGCCGTCGATCTCGGCGAGGACGTGGCGCCGTTCGGCGTAGTCCACGGCTCGGCGGTTGTCGGGGTCGACGAGGGACCGGTCCCAGAACTCGGTGCCCTGGTAGACGTCGGGGACGCCGGGTGCCGTGAGCTGCACGAGCTTCTGCGCGAGCCCGTTCGACCACCCCGCCGCGTCGATCCGTTCGTCGAGGGCATCGAGCACGGCCACCACGGCGGGCTCGTCGAACGCTGCGTCGACGAGGGCGTGCATGCGCTCCTCGAACGCCGCGTCCGGCGCGGTCCAGGTGGTGCTGTCGCCGGCTTCGCGTGATGCCTTCTCGGCGTAGGCGTGCAGCCGCTCACGACTCGCGGGCCGGGCGCCGACGATCGCCTGCCAGAGGAGGTCCGCGAACACGCGGTCCTCGAGCGGGACGAGGGACTGCAACCGGTCGAGCGCGTCGGCCCACTCGCTGCCGAGCTCGGCCAGGACCGCGATGCGTGCGCGGGTGTCCTCGCTGCGCTTCGTGTCGTGGGTGGTGAGCGTCGTCATGGTGTGCGGCCAGCTGCCGAGGCGGTCGCGCTGCGCCTGGTGGAAGTCGGCCACGGACACCGCGAAGACGCTCGGGTCACCCCCGACCTCGCTCAGGGACGTCAGGCGCGATGTGCGGTAGAACGCGGTGTCCTCGACGCCCTTGGCCATCACCATGCCGCTCGTCTGCTGCAGGCGGATCGCGGCGGCGTTCTCCGGGTCGACGAGCGCCGGGGCGATCCGGTCGATGACGTCGTCGAGGTCGGGACGGGCCTCTGCCGCGCGTTCGAGCGACGCGATGAGGTGGTGCGCGCCCTCGGGCAGGTAGGTGCGGTACACGTCGAACGACGCCACGACCTCGGCGAGGGCGTCGACGAGCCGTTCGTGCGTGATCGCGTCCGCTCCGGCGGTGACCGGCGCGAGCAGTCGGGCGAGTCGCTCGACCTCGCTGCCGAGGATCCCGTCGGCGATGCCGCGGCGGGTGTCGTGCGTGAGCTGCTGCCAGTCGGCGGGCTCCGCGCCCGATGCCGCGGTCAGCGAGGGTTCGCCCGCGGGGTCGACGAGCACACGGTCCAGGACGCCGAGCGCGTCGTACCCGGTCGTGCCGTCGACCGGCCAGGAGCTCGGGAGCTCCTCGCCGGGTTCGAGGATCTTCTCGACGAGGGTGTACGCACCGCCGGTCAGCTCGGCGAGGTCCTGCAGGTAGCCGGCGGGGTCGTACAGTCCGTCCGGGTGGTCGATGCGCAGTCCGTCGACGAGGCCGTCGCGGAACCAGCCGCCGATGACGCCGTGCGACGCCGCGAACACCTCGGGTTCCTCGACCCGGATGGCCGCGAGCGTGTTCACCGCGAAGAACCGGCGGTAGTTCAGCTCGTGGTCCGCACGCTTCCAGTGCACGAACGCGTAGTGCTGCAGCGCGTGCACGGCCTCGACCGAGTCGCCCGGGTGGGCGGTGCCCGGCGCGGTCGGGTAGGCGGTGTCGCCGACCCGGAGCACCGGGTGCTCGGCGTCGGACGTGTCGAGCGTCACCGCGTCGAGCAGCCGGTCGTCGAGGACCGGCACCCGGACCTTGCCGTCGCCGGCGTCCCAGTCGACGTCGAACGCCCAGGCGACGGGGGAGCCCTGGCCGAGTTCGAGCAGGGACCACCACCACGGGTTGACCGCCGGGGTGGCGACCCCGACGTGGTTCGGGACGACGTCGACCAGCACGCCGAGCCCGACCGCGTGCGCGGCCTCGGCGAGGACCCGGAGCGCCTCGTCGCCGCCGCGGTCGGTGTCGACGTGCGTGTGGTCGACGACGTCGTAGCCGTGGTTCGAGCCGGGCTCCGACTGCAGGACCGGCGACAGGTACAGCCAGTCGGCCCCGAGGTCGTGCACGTAGTCGACGAGGTCGCGTGCGGCGGCCAGGTCGAAGTCCGCCGACACCTGCAGCCGGTACGTCGAGACGGGCACGCGACGCCCGGCCCCCGTCGTGCCGGTCGTCATCGCGCGGTGCCGCTCGGTGCGGTGGAACCGGCCGGGTTGGCCGGGGTGACGGCGTCCTGCGGGGACCGGGGCTCGGGGGCGCCGTCGTGGTGCTGCACCTCGACCGGGGTGACCGAGACCTCGTGGTTCGGCTCGGCACGCAGGACGATCATCGACCGCGCGGGTACGTCGAGCGGTGTGCCCGCCTCGACGATCTCGTCGCGGGCACCGGGCTCGGCGGTGTCGATGCGGACCGTCCAGCCGGGTGCGTACTCCTCGGGCGGCAGCGTGAAGGTCACGACGTCGTCGTGGGCGTTGAAGTACGTGATGAACGCCACGTCGGTGACGCGCTCGCCGCGGGAGTCACGCCCGCGGATGCCGTCGCCGTTCAGGTACATGCCGACGCTCTTGCCGAAACCGGAGTCCCAGTCCTCCGGCGACATGGCGTCGCCCTCGGGCGTGAGCCAGACCACGTCGGGCAGCGGCTCGTCCTGACCACGGCGCACCGGGCGCCCGTTGAAGTACCGGGTGCGGCGGAACGTCGGGTGGTCGTGGCGCAGCTTGACGACGTCGGCCGTGAACTGGACGAGGTCGTCGTCCGCGGTGTCCCAGTCGATCCAGCTGAGCTCGGAGTCCTGTGCGTAGACGTTGTTGTTGCCGGACTGCGAACGGCCGAGCTCGTCACCGTGGGCGATCATCGGCACGCCCTGGCTGAGGAGCAGCGTCGCCAGGAAGTTCCGGCGTCGCTGGAGCCGCAGGGCGTTCACGGACTCGTCGTCCGTCGGGCCCTCGGCGCCGGAGTTCCAGGACCGGTTGTGGCTCTCGCCGTCGTTGTTGTCCTCGCCGTTGGCGTCGTTGTGCTTCTCGTTGTAGGCGACGAGGTCGTAGAGCGTGAAGCCGTCGTGCGCGGTGATGAAGTTGATGCTCGCCTTGGGCGTCCGGCCGTCGTGCTCGTACAGGTCGGCCGAGCCGGAGATGCGCGAGGCGAACTCACCGAGGGTCGACGACTCGCCGCGCCAGAAGTCGCGCACGGTGTCGCGGTACTTGCCGTTCCACTCGGACCACTGGGGCGGGAAGTTGCCGACCTGGTAGCCGCCGGGGCCGACGTCCCACGGCTCGGCGATGAGCTTGACCTGCGACACGATCGGGTCCTGCTGCACGAGCTCGAAGAACGCGGACAGCCGGTCCACCTCGTAGAACTCGCGGGCGAGCGCCGAGGCGAGGTCGAAGCGGAAGCCGTCGACGTGCATCTCGGTCACCCAGTAGCGCAGGGAGTCGAGGATGAGCTGCAGCGAGTGCGGGTGCCCGACGTTGAGCGAGTTCCCGGTGCCCGTGTAGTCCATGTAGAACTTCTTGTCGTCGTCCACCAGGCGGTAGTACGCCGCGTTGTCGATGCCGCGGAACGACAGCGTCGGCCCGAGGTGGTTGCCCTCGGCGGTGTGGTTGTAGACGACGTCGAGCACGACCTCGATGCCGGCGCGGTGGAGCTCCCGCACCATCGTCTTGAACTCCTGCACCTGCTGCCCCTGGTCGCCCGAGGACGAGTACGAGGAGTGCGGCGCGAAGAAGCCGATGGTGTTGTAGCCCCAGTAGTTCGACAGCCCCTTGTCCTGCAGGGTCGAGTCGTTCACGAACTGGTGCACCGGCATGAGCTCGAGCGTCGTGATGCCGAGTCGCTTCAGGTGCTCGATGACCGCGGGGTGCGAGACGCCGGCGTAGGTGCCGCGCTGCTCTTCGGGCACGTCTGGGTGGGTCTCGGTGAGGCCCTTGACGTGCGCTTCGTAGATGACCGTCTCGCCGTAGGGCGTGCGCGGTGCGCGGTCGCCCTGCCAGTCGAAGAACGGGTTGATCACGACGCCCTTCATCATGTGCGCCGCGGAGTCGTCGTCGTTCGTCGAGTCCGGGTCGCCGAACGTGTAGGCGAAGAGCGACTGGTCCCAGTCGATCTCGCCGCTCGTCGCCTTGGCGTAGGGGTCGAGCAGGAGCTTCGACGGATTGCAGCGTGCACCGTTGTCGGGGTCGTACGGGCCGTGGACACGGAAGCCGTACTCCTGGCCGGGGCCGACGTTCGGCAGGTAGGCGTGCCAGACGTAGGCGTCGACCTCGACGAGGGGGATGCACTCTTCGTTGCCGTCGGTGTCGAACAGACAGAGTTCGACGCGCTCGGCGACCTCACTGAAGAGCGCGAAGTTCGTGCCGCTTCCGTCGTAGGTCGCCCCGAGCGGGTACGGGTTGCCGGGCCAGGTGTGCAAACGGTCCTCCAGGTGATGGTCGCGCCAACATATCGGTGACACCCGTCCGCGTCCGCAGACAAGCACCAGCTGTGTACCCGTGCGCGCGTGGCCCGGCCTGTGGAGGAACGGGCGAGTAGCGTCGCGCGCATGGCCAACATCGTCACGCAGATCGCAGACAAGGTACGCCCGATCGGCGTCTCCACGAACTACGGAGACCCCGTCGAGGTCGGCGACCAGACCCTCATCCCCGTGTCCCTCGGCTGGTTCGGCTTCGGGGGCGGCGGGGACGACGAGAACGGCGGCGGCGGTGGCGGCGGCGCGTCGATCCCGGTCGGCGCGTACATCCGTCGCCCCGGCAAGGACCTCGAGTTCGAGCCGAACCTCATCTCGCTCGTCGCGGTGAGCATCCCGCTCGTCTGGGTGACCGGCACCGTGCTCCGCAAACTGGTGCGCGTCCTGAAGAAGTAGCGACACATCGGACGGGAGGCCCGTGGCGGACCCGCCACGGGCCTCCCGTCCGATGTGTGGTCGCGACCCGTCACGCGGTCGCGACCACGTCTAGACTGCTGGGACACACACGGGAGTCCGGGACCGCCGGGCTGAGAGGGAGCGAGTGGCGCTCCGACCGTCGAACCTGATCCGGATCATGCCGGCGCAGGGAGGAGTCCAGCACCATGTCTTCTGGCACGTCATCAACCGTCCACACCGCCCCGCGGCGATCGCTGCGCTGGCGGGTCGTCGACATCGTCGTCGCGAGCGTGCTCGCGGTGGCGCTCGGCGTCGTCTTCCGGCTGTGGGAGTTCGGCTACGAACCCATCAGCGCCGTCATGGACCTCGTCCTCCCGGGGACGAAGGCCCTGTTCGGCGGGGTGTGGTTGCTCGCCGGGCCGCTCGTCGCGATCGTCGTCCGCAAGCCCGGCGCTGCGCTCTACGGCGAGATGGTCGCCGCGTCCGTCGAGGCACTGTTCGGCACGCAGTGGGGGTGGCTGACGCTCGAGGCCGGACTGGTCCAGGGACTCGGTGCCGAGATCGTCCTCGCACTCTTCCTGTACCGCGTGTACCGGCTGCCGGTCGTCGTCCTGGCGGGCGCCGCAGCCGGTCTCGCGCTCGGCATCAACGACACCGTGCTGTGGTACCCGGGTCTCGACGCCGCGTTCAAGGTCGTCTACGTCGTGTGCGCGATCGTGTCCGGTGCGGTGATCGCGGGCGCCGGCTCGTGGTTGGTCGTCCGCGCGCTCGCCCGCACCGGTGTGCTGTCCTCGTTCGCTGCCGGCCGGGAGCACAGCCGGCGTCGGCCGCGCGAACTGGTGTGACGGTGTCCGCTCCGTCGTCGACGTCCCCGGACGTCGTCGGCGTGCGCGCCGCGCGCATCGCGTTCCGCGACTGGGGGTGGCGCTACCCCGAACGCGCCGAGTGGGCCGTCCGTGGCGTCGACCTGACCGTCGAGCCGGGGGAGCGGGTCGCGATCGTCGGGCCGTCCGGCTCCGGCAAGTCGACGCTGCTCCGGGCAGTGGCCGCCGTGCTGCCCGACGAACCCGACCCCACCGACGACACCGCTGCTTCCGTGCAGGGCTCGGTCCTGGTCGACGGTGCCGACCCCCGCGCGGTCCGCGGGCGTGTCGGCCTCGTCATGCAGGACCCCGAGGCGCACACCGTGATGTCACGGATCGGCGACGACGTGGCCTTCGGGTGCGAGAACCTCGGCGTCCCGCGCGACGAGACCTGGGCACGGGTGCGGTCGGCGCTCGCGGTCGTCGGGCTCGACCTGCCGCTCGACCGGTCGACCGCGATGCTCTCCGGCGGCCAGCGGCAACGACTCGCGCTCGCCGGGGTGCTCGCGATGCGTCCGGGAGCCCTCGTGCTCGACGAACCCTGCGCGAACCTCGACCCGGTCGGCGTGGCCCAGGTGCACGACGCCGTCCGCGCACTGCTCGACGAGTCGGGGGCGACCCTGCTCGTGGTGGAGCACCGGATCGGCACTTGGCTCGACCTGGTCGACCGACTCGTGCTGCTCGAACCCGGCGGCGGGGTCGTCGCGGACGGCGCGCCTGCCGAGGTGCTCGCGCGTCACGGCGCAGCGCTCACCGCGGCCGGGGTGTGGGTGCCCGGCGCCGAGCCCGAGCGTGGCGCGGCCCGCGGGCGGATCCGTGCGGCTGCGCGAACGGGCGAAATGCCCGCGTCGGCTGCCGGGGGGACCGCGGCATTTCGCCCGCTCGGCGAGGGGGCGGGCGAGGTGGCGGGCGACGAGTTCCGTGCGGCTGCGCGAACGGGCGAAATGCCCGGGTCGGCTGCCGGGGGGACCGCGGCATTTCGCCCGCTCGGCGAGGGGGCGGGCGCGGGCGTCGGGGCGGGGGCGGGCACTGGGGCGGGCGCGCTGCTCGAAGCGCGGGACCTCGGGACCGCACGGGGCAAGCGACAGCGGGTGGGCAGCGGGATCGACCTCGAACTCCGAGCCGGACAGGTCCTGGCGATCACGGGGCCGAACGGCATCGGCAAGTCGACGCTCGGCCTCACGCTCGCGGGGCTCCTGCCTCCGGCCGCGGGAGAGCTCGCCGCCACGACGGACCTCGCCGCTGGCGTCCCGCCGGCGCCGCACACGTGGTCGAGCCGCGAACTCGCCGCCCGCATCGGCACCGTCTTCCAGGACCCCGAGCACCAGTTCGTCGCCGGCTCCGTCCGCGAGGAGGTCGAGGCCGGCCCCCGCGCGATCGGCGTTCCGGACGTCGCTGGCTGGGCGGACGTGCTCCTCGGCGAGTTCGGCCTCGGCCACCTCGCCGACGCCAACCCGTTCACGCTGTCCGGCGGCGAGCAGCGACGGCTCGCCATCGCCGCGGTCGTCGCTGCGCGGCCGCCGGTCGTCGTGCTCGACGAACCGACCTCCGGGCAGGACCGGTCCACCTGGGACGCGGTCGTCCGGCACCTCGGAGCGCTCGCCGACGCCGGCACCACCATCGTCGCCGTCACGCACGACCGCGACCTCATCCGGGCGCTCGACGCCGACGAGGTCGTGCTCGCGGCGGACGGCGCCCGGCGTGTGGACGGCGACCAGGGGGGTGCTACGGCGACCACCCCGGAGACGGGGCCGACGTCGACGGGCCGAACCGCGCCTCCAGGCCGAGCCGACGCGACGACCGCCACCGACCCGACAGACCACCACCGCGGTGTCCGCGCTGTCCAACCGGTGGCCTCGCTCGTCGGCGTCCTCGCGCTCGGCGTGTGCCTCGTGCTCAGCCTGGACGTCGTGTCCGCAGCCGTCGCCCTCGCGCTCGAGCTCGCCCTGCTGCCCCTCCTGCGGCTGCCGGCGCGGACCCTGCTGCTGCGGGTGTCACCGATCCTGGTGGCCATGCCGCTCACGGCGGTGAGCATCGCGCTGTACGGGCGGCCCTCCGGACGGGAGTGGTTCGACTTCGGGTTCGCCCACGTCACGGACGGGTCGCTCACGCTCGCGTTGGCGACGGCGCTCCGCGTGCTCGCGGTGGGGCTGCCCGCGGTCGCGTTGTTCATCCGCGTCGACCCGACCGACCTGGCCGACGGGCTCGCGCAGGTGCTGCGGCTGCCGGCACGGTTCGTGCTCGGGGCACTCGCGGCCATCCGGATGATGACGCTGCTGGTGGACGACTGGCGGCAGCTCGCGATGGCGCGGCGTGCGCGGGGTCTTGCTGACACCGGGCGGCTGCGGCGCGGGGCGTCGATGGCGTTCGCGCTGCTGGTCCTGGCGCTGCGACGGGCGACGACGTTGGCGGTGGCGATGGAGTCGCGCGGGTTCGGGGCTCCCGGGCGACGCACGTGGGCGCGGGCTGCCCGGTTCGCGTGGCCGGAGTGGGCGATGGTCGCGGTGCTCGTCGGGATCGGTGTCGCGTCGATCGCGGTCGCCGTGGCAGCGGGGGCCTGGCGTGCGTGAGTCGACGGACCCGGTGGACCCGGCGGACCCGGTGGACCCGGCGGACCCGGCGGACCCGGCGGACCCGACGGGGCTGGCGGACCCGGCGCACCCGGCGAACGGAGAGGGCCTCGCCGCAGGTCTCGCTGCGGCCGCGGCCGGTGCTGCGGCGGCATCGGGCGGGCGCCTCGTGGTGCTCGTCGACGGCCGCTCCGGCACCGGCAAGACGACCCTCGGCAACCAGCTCGCGCAGGCGCTGGGGGCGCAGGTCGTGCACCTCGACGACGTCTACCCGGGGTGGGACGGGCTCCGCGCGGCGGCCGACGCCGTGGTCCGCGACGTGCTCGGGCCTCCCAGCGGGTACCGCCGGTGGGACTGGGTTGCCGACGGCCCGGCGGAGTGGACCGCGGTCGACCCCGACCTGCCGATCGTGATCGAGGGCTGCGGGGCGGTTTCCCGGGCGTCGGCGCCGCTGGCCGCGTTGGCGGTGTGGCTCGAGGCCGACGATGCGGTCCGCTGGGACCGGGCGATCGGCCGCGACGGCGACACCTTCGCTCGCGAGTGGGACCGGTGGGCGGCGCAGGAGCAGGACTTCATCGCCGCCGAGGACCCGGCGTCCCTGGCCGACGTGGTGCTGCGGACGTAGCGGGGCGCGCCGAGTCTCGGGCTGGCCGCGCCGAGTCTCGGGCTGAGCGACAGTTCACGGACGCCCGAGCGCGAGAACTGTCGCTCACCGCGAAACTCGGCCCCGCGCAGCACCGCCCCGCGCAGCAGCACGGCCCCGCGCGACCGGATCCACCGCGAACACCGCCGCCACGATGGTCAGCACCGCGTACATCCCGAGGTACCCGCACAGGATCCACGGCGAGCCCCCACCGAGCTCCACGAACACCGCGGCGAGCAACGGCGTCAGCCCGACGGAGAAGATCGACCCGATCTGGTACCCGAGCGACATCCCCGAGTACCGCCGACCGGTCGGGAACTGCTCCGCGAACCAGGCTGCCTGCGGCCCGTAGATGCTGTCGTGGAAGACGCACATCCCGATCAGCGCCACGAGCGGCAGCAGCACGAGCGGCCCGGCGTCGAGGAACGCGAAGAACGGCCAGATGAGCACGGCGATGCCGGCGGCCGACCAGATCGTGAGCACGCGGCGTCCCACCCGGTCGGACAGCCACCCCCAGAACGGCGTCGACACGAGCGACACCGCCGAGATGACGAGCACCGCCTGCAGCCCGGCGTCCGAGCCCGACGGTCCCCGTACGGCCGCGAGGTAGGTCAGTGAGTACGTCGTCAGGATCGAGTACAGCGCCGGCTGCACCAGGCGCAGTCCGGCGGTCACCAGGATCGCGCGCGGGTGGTGCCGGATCGCCTGCCAGACCGGGAACCGTTCGACCCCGCCGGAGGCCCGCAGCTCCTGGAACACCGGCGCGTCCTGCACGCCGAGCCGGATCACCAGGCCGACGGCCACGATCACCGCGGAGAACAGGAACGGCAGCCGCCACCCCCAGGCCAGGAACGCCTCGTTGCCGAGCATGGACCGCACCAGGGTGAACACGCCGGTCGCGAGCAGCATCCCACCCGCCGACCCCATCTGCGTGAACGCCCCGAACAGCCCGCGGTGCCGTTCGGGTGCGTGCTCGACGGACAGCAGCGCGGACCCGCCCCACTCCGCGCCGGCGGCGACACCCTGCAGCAGCCGCAGGAACACCAGCGCGACGACGGCACCGACCCCGATGGTCGCCGCCGACGGCACGACCCCGATCAGGGTCGACGCGATGCCCATCAGCACCAGGGACGCGACGAGCAGCTTCTTGCGTCCGATGCGGTCGCCCAGGTGTCCGGCGATCACCCCGCCGAGCGGCCGTGCGACGAAGCCGACCCCGTAGGTCGCGAACGACGCGATCACCCCGACCGCGGGCGTCACCGACGGGAAGAACGTGGGCGCGAACACCAGGGCGGACGCCGTCGCGTACAGGTAGAAGTCGTAGTACTCGACCGTCGTGCCGACGAACGAGGCGAGGGCGACGCGACGGCGGGTCGCGGTGGACGACGGTGCGGCGGGACGGCCGGGAGGCGCGGTGACGGTGCTCGGGGTCGGCATGCCTCAGGAGCATGGTCGCCTCCAGGGCCGGGGGGAACACCGCGCGTAACGGAAGGTCACGTCGCTGTCGTCGGGCGGTGCCCGCCGACCACGATGGGGTGCATGAGCGATGCACCGAACCGACCGCTGCGCTTCGCGGCCTTCGTCATGAACACGACGTCGCACATCCAGCACGGCCTCTGGCGGCACCCGGACGCCCGCCAGGCCGACTTCGACGACGTCACGCTCTGGACCGACCTGGCGAAGACCCTCGAGCGCGGCAAGTTCGACGCGATGTTCTTCGCCGACGTCGTCGGGACCTACGGGCCGGGGCGCGGCGACTACTCGACCAACCTGCGCGAGGGGCTGCAGATCCCCTCGAACGACCCCTCGGTGTTGCTCTCCGCGCTCGCCGTGTCGACCGAGCACCTCGGCCTGGCGTTCACGTCGAGCGTCATCCAGTCGCACCCGTTCGACTTCGCCCGCAAGGTCTCCACCCTCGACCACATCACCCGGGGCCGGATCGGCTGGAACGTCGTCACGAGCGCGCTCGACAGCGCCGCCCGGAACTTCGGCGCCGACCGGCTCGAGGAGCACGACGAGCGCTACGTCTGGGCCGAGGAGTACCTCGAGGTCTGCGCGAAGCTCTGGGAGGGCTCGTGGGAGGACGGCGCCGTGCTGAAGGACCCGGTGCGTGGCTACGCCGACCCCGACAAGGTGCACCGCATCGACCACCACGGGAAGCGCTACGACGTGCAAGGGCCGCACCTGAGCGCGCCGAGCCCGCAGCGGACGCCGGTGCTGTTCCAGGCCGGCTCCTCGCCCGCCGGTCGGGCCTTCGCCGCACGGAACGCCGAGGCCCAGTTCATCCTGACCTCGAACCGCGACGCCACCGAGCAGCTCATCCGCGAGACCCGCGACCTCGCCCGGGCAGCCGGGCGTCGGCGGGAGGACATCGCGTTCTTCCTCGGGCTGACCTTCGTCACCGGGTCCACCGAGGCCGAGGCGAAGGCGAAGGAAGCGGAGATCGACGAGTACCTGGCGGCCGACGGCTTCCTGGTGCATTCGAACCTCGGCTTCGACCCGGACACCGGCGAGGCCCTCGACCCGGACACCCCGCTGTCCGAGGTCCGCACCCACGCCGGGCAGTCGCACCTGCAGTGGCTCCGCGAGGCCGCCGGCGACCGCGAACCCACGATCGCCGACCTCGCCCGCCTGTCCGCCAAGCTCCGTGCCCGGGTCGTCGGCACGCCCGACCAGATCGCCGACGAACTCGCCGACTGGCAGCGCGTCGGCGTCGACGGGGTGAACGTCATCAACTGGATCCTGCCCGGCTCGTACGAGGAGTTCGTCGACCACATCGCGCCCACCCTGCAGGAGCGTGGGTTGATGCAGTCCGAGTACCGCGAGGGCACTTTGCGCGAGAAGCTCTTCGGGCACCCGCAGCTGCCGGACTCGCACCCCGCCCGGCAGTGGCGCGGCGCGTTCACGGGCGGCGCGAGCGCGACCGTGGCGGCGCCTGCGGACGCCGCACGTGCCGTGGAGGTGACCGCATGACGGACGCGACGACGACCGACGGACGGGTGACGGGCCTCCCGGCCGATCGTCTGGCGACCCTGCGCGAACGCTTCGCACCCGTGTTCGCGACCATCCGCGAGGGAGCGGTCGAGCGCGAGCTCGCCTCCGGCACCCCCGGCGACCGGCCGTTGCCGCACGCCGAGGTCCGCGCACTCGCCGACGCCGGGTTCGGGCGGCTGCGCGTGCCCGAGGACCGCGGCGGGTTCGGCGTGAGCCTGGTCGAACTCCTGCACCTGGTGGCGGACCTGGCGGCCGCGGACTCGAACATCGCGCACCTGTGGCGGGGGCACTTCGGGTACACCGAACTCGTGCTGCTCCGGCCATCGTCGGCCGGACGGGATGAGTGGCTCCAACGCATCGTCGACGGGGCGATCGTGGGGAACGCGACCTCGGAGCGGACCGGGACGACCCTGGCCGACATCTCGACGACGGTGACGCCGGCTGGCGATTCCCTCCGTCTCGACGGGCGGAAGTTCTACTCGACCGGCACGCTCTACGCCGACTGGATCTACCTGGCGGCGGACCGCTCGGGCGACCGCGTGACGTTCGCCGTGCCGGTCGACGCGCCGGGCGTGACGAGCGTCGACGACTGGGACGGGTTCGGCCAGCGACTGACCGCGTCCGGCACCACGGTCTTCGAGGGTGTGCCGGTCGACCCCGCCGTGGTGTCGGCGTACAAGGACGCACCGCTGTCGCACATCCAGGCCTTCTTCCAGCTGTACCTGCTGGCAGTCCTGGCCGGCATCGGACAGGCGGTGTCCGACGATGCGGTCGCCTTCGTGCGGCCGCGGACCCGGACGTACATCCACGCGAACGCGGCGACGCCGGGGGAGGACCCGCAGGTGCTGGCGGTCCTCGGTCGGTTGTCCGCCGGGGCGTTCACCGCCCGGTCGCTCGTCGTCGCGGCCGCGGGGCTGCTCGACCAGGTCGTCGCGACGAACGAGCCCGGGGTCGGGGTCGACCACGTGCTGCTGAACGCCGCCGAGAACGCGGTCTACCAGGCGCAGGTCGAGATCGGGCCGCGGGTGCTGCGGTCGGCGTCTGAACTGTTCGAGGTCGGCGGGGCGTCCGCTGCCGACCGCACCCGGGCGCTCGACCGGCACTGGCGGAACGCCCGCGTGGTCGCGTCGCACAACCCGGCCGTCTACAAGGAGCGGCTCGTGGGGGAGTACGCGCTGCACGGGCGGGGGCCGGTGGACGCGTGGGAGAAGTACCACGAGGTGGGGCCGACGCGGTTCTGAGGGGGCGGGGGCTGCCCGGGGGCGGCGGCGGCGAGACTCGGCGTGGGCGACACTTCTCGCGTCCCGAGCGCCGAGCAGTGTCGCTCAGCCCGAGTCTCGGCCCTCGCGCGACGAGTCTCGGGGCGCCTACGCCCAG
The DNA here is from genome assembly GCF_015350945.1 of Curtobacterium sp. VKM Ac-2884. Taxonomy (NCBI): domain Bacteria; kingdom Bacillati; phylum Actinomycetota; class Actinomycetes; order Micrococcales; family Microbacteriaceae; genus Curtobacterium; species Curtobacterium sp. VKM Ac-2884. The sequence continues at coordinate 250,140 of NZ_JADKSA010000004.1, read as the reverse complement.
CCGAGCTCGTGCAGCCGCTCGTCGTCGATGCCGTAGAAGTGCCCGATCTCGTGCACGAGGGTGGTGTGCACCTCGTCCTTGAGCTCCTCGACGGTGTCGCACTCGGCCAGGTGCTGCTTGCGGAACACCACGATGCGGTCGGGCAGCTCACCGAAGCCGTACTGCCCGCGCTCGGTCGCCGCGATGCCGTCGTACACGCCGAAGAGCTCTTCGCCGTTCTCCGGCTCGTCCTCGACCACGAACACCACGTTGTCGAGCCCGTCGACCATCTCGTCGGGGAGCAGGTCGAGTTCGTCGGTCACGAGTTGCTCGAAGTCGTCGGCGGACATCTCCATCACGCAGGGATCGTCCCACACCGCGCTGACCACTCGCGGCGAAGCCGCACGGCGCCGGAGGCGCCCAGACAAACACTGAGGGAGAGCCCCGGTTGCGTCACACGCAACAGGACTCTCCCTCGACTGGGGTGAATAACGGGTCTCGAACCCGCGACCTCCTAGACCACAACCAGGCGCTCTACCAACTGAGCTATATCCACCATGCACACACCGGCGGACCGGCGCGACCACTCAATAGTAGTACATGCTGCGGGCGGTGCCGACCACCCGTGTCGTCACTCGGCCGCAGGCTGGGCCAAGCGCGGTTCCCACTTCTCGACGACCTCGGCCTGGACGGCACGCACCTCGTCGGTGGTCGGCCCCGGCTCGGCGACGAAGCCGGCGCGGCGGTAGTACTCGAGCTCCCGGATCGACTCGAGGATGTCCGCGAGGGCCCGGTGCCCACCGTGCTTCTCCGGCGAGTTGAAGTACACGCGCGGGAACCAGCGGCGGCAGAGCTCCTTGATGCTCGACACGTCGACGCTGCGGTAGTGCAAGTGGCCGTCGACGCGGGGCATGTACTTGGACAGGAACGCGCGGTCGGTGCCGATGGTGTTGCCGGCCAGGGGGGCGGTGCCCTCGGCCGGGACGTGCTCGAGGATGTACTCGAGCACCTGGTACTCGGCGTCCGCCAGGCTGACGCCGTTCGGGATCTCCTCGATGAGTCCCGACGTGACGTGCATGTTCGTCACGAACTCGTTCATGTTGTCGAGCGCGGACTGGTCCGGCTTGATCACGATGTCGAATCCGGGGTGCACGGGCTCGAGGTCGAAGTCGGTGATGACCACGGCCACCTCGACGAGTTCGTCGACCTCGAGGTCGAGGCCGGTCATCTCGCAGTCGATCCAGACGAGGCGGTCATTCGCGGTTGCCATGTGCACGATCCTATTCCCGGCGTGCGCACGCCCCGTGCGCAGGTGGTGCGCGGCCGGTGTGGGGCTCGCGTCCGCCGCTGGTGCGCGGTCGCGTCCCCCCGAACCCGCGAGCGGGCGAAATGCCCGGGTCGCGTCGCGAGGCACACGGGTGTTTCGCCCGCTCGCGGGCGCGGCGGTGCCGGAGGCGCGTGGGGCCGTGGTGGTGACGGCCTGGAGGCCCGGTGCCGGTCCGCCGGGCTGGCGCCGGGCCTCCCGGCTGGTCGCGTCCAGTGCGCGCACCGCGAGCGGGCGAAATGCCGCGGTTGCGCGGCGGGGTGACGCGGACATTTCGCCCGCTCGGCGAGACGCTCGGCGAGACCCTGGGGAGGGCCTGCGCTCTGGCCACTCCGCGCCAGCGCGAGCGGGCGAATTGCCTGGGCCGCGTCGGGCGGCACCCGGGTGTTTCGCCCGCTCGCGGAAGACGGGGCGGGGCGGGAGGGTGAGGGGGCCGTGGTGGTGACCGCCTGGAGGCCCCGTGGCGGTCCGTCGGACTGGCGCCGCGCCTCCAGGCTGGTCGCGCCCAGTGCGCAGGGCGCGAGCGGGCGGAATACCCGGGCTACGTTGCAGGGAACCCAGACATTCCGCCCGCTCGCGGCCAGCCAGCCAGCCAGCCAGCCGGACGACGGCAGGCGGACGTGCGTGCGTGCAGTGCGCAGTGCGCAGAGCGCGAGCGGGCGAAATACCCGGGCCGCGTCGGGAGGCACCCGGGTGTTTCGCCCGCTCGCGGAAGCGGAAGCGGAAGCGGAAGCGGCAGCGGGGCGGGGCGGGGCGGGTGAGCTGTGCGGCTAGGACATCTCGCCGGCGCCGATCGCCTCGGCCTCGACGCGCTCCGGCTCGGCACCGTCGTCCACGCGGCGCAGGACCTTCGTGGTGCAGAGGATGACGACGAACGCGACGGCAACGGACGCTCCGGCGAAGACGTACGCGGCCGAGGGGGCGTACGCGTCGGCGAGCAGGGTCGCGACGGGCGGGGCGATGGCGCCGCCGATGAAGCGGACGGCCGAGTAGGCGCTCGAGGCGACCGAGCGGGGCAGGTCCGTGGCCTCCATGACGCACTCGGTGAGCACCGTGTTCAGCACACCGAGCACGAGTCCACCGATGATGACGCAGATGATGAGGCCGACCTGCGAGTCCACGACGACGGCCGCGGCGAAGAGGTCGAGTGCCAGCAGGGGCAGCGCGATCTTCAGCACCGTCGTCCTGCGGAGACGGGCGGTGAGCATCGGGGCGACCCAGACGGAGGTGATCGCGAGACCGAGGCCCCAGCCGAAGAACGTGAAGCCGATGCCGAGCGCACCGAAACCGAGCGGGAACGGCGTGTAGGCGAGCAGGACGAAGAAGCCGATGTTGTAGAAGAGCGCGGTCGCGGCGAGTGCGGCGAGTGCGGGACGGCCGAGGGCGCGGAACGGCGCCGAGAGCTTCGTGGGCGTGGGCTTCTCGAGGCTGCCGGTCTTGAGGAGCGCCACGATGGCGATGAACGCGACGGCCATCAGGGTGGTGACCCCGAAGAACGGGCCGCGCCAGCTGACCGACCCGAGCAGCCCGCCGACGAGCGGGCCGACGGCGATGCCGAGGCCGAGCGCTGCCTCGTACAGGATGATCGCCGAGGCGGTCCCGCCCGACGCCGCACCGACGATGGTCGCCAGGGCGGTGGAGATGAAGAGCGCGTTGCCGAGGCCCCAACCGGCACGGAAGTCGATGATGCTCCACACGCTGTTCGACGTCGCGGCGAGGACCGAGAACACGACGATGAGCGCCAGGCCGATGAGCAGCGTGCGCTTCGCGCCGATGCGGCTCGAGACCCAGCTCGTGAAGAACATCGCGACGCCGGTGACGGCCAGGTAGCTCGTGAAGAGCAGTTCGGTCTGCGCCGGGGTCGCCTTCAGCGATCCAGCGATCGCGGGGAGGATCGGGTCGACGAGGCCGATGCCCATGAAGGCGACGACGCAGGCGAAGGCGATCGCCCAGACCGCTGAGGACTGCTTGAGGATGGAGCCGGACTGGCCGGCAGGTGCGTGGGCGTTCACGCGGTGGTCTCCGTTCTGGTGGTGGTGCGCTGGGCGATCAGGACGGACGCGTGGTGCAGCACATCCCAGTCGTCGTCGGTGAGGTCGGCGAACAACGGGCCGACCGTGTCGGTGAGCGTGGCGCGCCAGGCGGTGAGCCGGGCACGGCCCGCGTCGGTGATCTCGATGAGCTGGCCGCGGGAGTCGTCGGGGTCGACGCTCCGCGTGACCAGGCCGTCGGCGAGCATGCCCGTGACGAGCCGGGTCATCGTGGGTTGCGCCACGCGCGAGGCCGCCGCGAGTTCACCGAGCCGGAGCGGCTCGTCGGACTCGAGGATGCCGAGCGTGCGCCAGACCGCTGCCGACGTGGTGTTGCCCGTCGACTGCGCGGCGCTGCGGATCAGGCGGTTGACGGAGACGAGGAGCGTCTCGATCGTCTGCGCGCGCGTTGTTTCCATAGCTGAACTATATAGCGATGCTATGCATTGCGCAACAGACCGCATCAGGGGCCGCCTGGTAGAAGGGATGCATGAGCGACATCACCATCCACGAAGGCGACGAGTACACCGCGATCTTCCACGGCGGACCCTTCGACGGCACGACCGAAACCCGCACCGCGACGAGCGACGCGCTGGACGACGAGGTCACGGTGTTCGCCGACGTCGAGGGCCTGCAGACGGCCTTCACCTACCGCGCCACCAAGTCCCGTCAGGTCCTCGACCAGACCTCGGTCGAGTTCACCTACGAGCCGGGGGAGTCCGACCCGGTGGACGACCTCGCCGACCGCGGCGACCGCAGCGGCGAGTTCGACCGGGAGTAGAACCCCGCGCCGCCGCGTTGCACGGTCACATGCAGCTCGACCTCTGGACGTCCGCCTTCTGTGCGCCGTGCGCCGCCGCCCGCCGGGTGTCGGCCGAGGCCTCGGAGCTCGTCCCGGGGCTCGCCGTGACCGAACGCGACGTGGCGTCGTACCCCGACGACGCAGAGGACCTCGGCATCCGTTCCACGCCCACGATCATCGTGCGGCGGGAGGACGGGGCCGAGGTCTTCCGTTCACCCGGGGTCCCCACCCGCGACCAGCTCCTGCTGGCGATCGCCAAGGCCCTCTGACGCGGCTGCGCCCGCCTCGCCATCGCCGCCCGCTGCCCGCTGCGACGTCGGCGCCGCCACCACGACCGGCTCCGGCGGGTCGACCAGCGCCCTGGCCTTCCGCGCGAGCCGCTTCGTCGTTCGGATCGGCGCCCCGATCACGAGCGCGAGCCAGCCCAGCGCCGAGCGGTCCGCTCCGCCCAGGGCGTTCTTCCGCTCCCAGGCCCGGCGCAGTACCCCGCCCCGGCTGCGGCGTGCGGGTTCCCGGTCGACGAGCGTCCCGGCGTCCCGCTGCACCATGAGCTCGGTGAGCCGGCGCTGCCAGTCGTCGTCCGAGGCCGGGTGGAAGTAGTTGTCCTGCATCCAGCTCGGGCGGACCGTCCCGAACCGGCCGTCCACCAGGTCGACCGAGTCGCCCTCGAGGCCGCTCGACACGAACACCTCGTTGATGAGGTGGCGGCCGATGCCGAAGTCCGTCAGCGTCAGCGCGGGCACACCACGTGCGGCCGCTTCGAGCACCGCCGTCGAGCTGATCGTCACGAGGGCCACCGCACGGTCGAGGTGTTCGGCCATCGGCCCGCTCTCGACCACCAGGTTGGGCGGCGCGTCGGCCGGTACGAGGTCGGGGTAGGGGTGTTCCTCGCGGTGCGTCTGGTGTTCGCCGGCGGCCGCGCGGGTCTTGATCACGACGCGCCACTCCGGGTGCTGTCGTGCGGTCGCGACGAGCCACTCCACGACGAGGGCCCGGTCGACGCGCTCCAGCGGGACGCTCGGCTGGGCCGCGAAGACGACGGCGTCACGGACGGGTGCACCGTTCGTGTTCGTGCCCGTGCTGGCGGTCGCAGTCGCGCCCGTGCTGGCGCTCGCAGTCGCGCCCGTGCTGGCGGTCGAGCTCCGGGCGAAGGGCAGCGTGGCGAGCGCGAAGTGCGGCTCCACACCGCCCTCGGTCGCCATCTCCTCGTACGCCCGTACCTCGCGGTGGCTGTGCAGCACGAACAGGTCGGCACGCGCACGGAAGAAGATGCCCTTCCACTTCGCCGGGAACGAGATGCCCGGCAGGCCGGACACCAGCACCGGCCGGTCCGGGATCCGGCGGTGCACCTCGTCGATGACGAGTTCGGCGACCGGGCCGATCAGGGACACGAGGACGGCGTCGGGCGGATCGACGCGGAGCTCCTCGACGACGGCGTCGACGTCCTTCGGCGTCGGCGGAGTCGCCCGCAGGTGCGCGAGTCGTGCGTCGAGCCCGCGGAACGCCGAGCGCAGCTGCTTCGCGCTGGCCGAACGCGGCGTCGCGACGGTCCGCAGGTCGAGGTCCCAGCCGGCCGGTGCCGCCGCGAGCAGGTGGGCGCCCCACTTGGCGAACGAGTCGGTGTCGACCAGGGCGACCACACGTCGGCCGCGGGATGACGGGCCGGACGGGAGGCGCGCCGCCCGTCCGGCGGTCGACGCACCCCCGTCAGCCGGCACGTCCAGGGCGCCGGTCTCGTCGACCGGGCCGCTCACGCGGTCTCCGCTCACGCGGTCTCTGCTCACGCGCCGACGCGGCGCAGCTTGGCGAGCGGCGCCCGCTCGCCCGGGAAGATGCGCTTCACCCCGTCACCGAGCGCGGTCTCGATGATCCGGATGTCCCGCGCCAGGGTCTTCAGGCCGTGCGGCTCGAGCGAGGCCGCGTGGTCCGAGCCCCACATCGTGCGGTCGAGCGTGATGTGCCGTTCGACCGCGGTGGCGCCGAGGGCCACGGCGGCGATCGAGATCTGCAGCCCCGGCTCGTGGCCGGAGTACCCGACCGGAACGCCCGAGTAGCGGTGCGCGAGGGTGTCGATCATGCGCAGGTTCGCCTCCTCGGCGGGGAGCGGGTACGTCGACGTGGCGTGCATGAGCACGAGGCGGTCGGTGCCGAGGGCGTCGACGGCGGCGTCGATCTGCTCGAGCGTCGACATGCCCGTCGACAGGATGACGGGCTTGCCGGTCGCGGCGACGGCCGCGAGCATCCCGAGGTCGGTCACCGACGCCGAGGCGATCTTGTACGCGACGACGTTGAGGTCCTCGAGGAAGTCCACCGACGGCTCGTCCCAGGGGGAGGCGAACCAGTCGAGGCCACGCAGCGTCGCGTGGTCGCCGATCTCGATGTACTGGTCGCGGTCGAACTCGACGCGGTAGCGGTACTCCAGGTAGGTCATCTCGCCCCACGGGGTGCTGCGGGGCGTGTTCTTCATGTGCTCGGGCGTGGAGATCGCCGGGGTGCGCTTCTGGAACTTGACGGCCTGCAGCCCGGCGTCGGCGGCGACGTCGATGAGCTGCTTGGCGATGTCGACGTCACCGTTGTGGTTGAGGCCGATCTCGCCGATGAGGTACGCGGGGTGGCCCGCGCCGATCGTGGACGTGCCGATGGTGACGGTCATGGTGCTCCGTTCAGTGCGGGGGCTGCCCGCGTCGGGGATGGGTCGTGGTCGGGGATCTGGGGAGCGACGACATCGGCCGTGGCTTCGGCCGCGGCTTCGGCCGCGATCAGGTCGGTCTCGTCGTCGATGTCGATTGCGCCGGCGGGGTCGACGGCGATGAGCTCGACGCGGCCGTGGAAGCGGTGCCGGTGCTGCCGGAAGCCGTCGGTCCGCATGACGTACGAGGCGCCGGTCTCGCGGTACTCGGCCGCGCGGTCCTGGCGACGCGGACGGGTGGCCGCGTCGTGGTTCACGGCGACGGCGGAACCGTCGTCGGCGACCCGCCACAGGAACGCGTGCGACGGCGCTGCGGCGAACACGACGTCGGCGTGCCCCTCCGAGACGCGCCGGATCGCCGTGTCGAGGTCGTCCGGGTCGATGAACGGCGAGGTCGCCTGCAGGAACACCAGGACCTCGGGCAGCGCGCCGCCGGCGGCCTCGAGTTCGTCGAGCACGTGGAGCAGCGCGGACTCCGATGACGCCTGGTCGCCCGCGAGGTCGGCCGGCCGTCGGACCACGTCGGCACCGGCTGCGCGGGCCTCGGCGGCGATGGCGTCACCGTCGGTCGTGACGACCACGGCGTCGATCAGTGCTGCGCTGCGTGCCGACTCCACCGCCCGGCGGACGAGCGTCCGACCGCCGACCGTCCGGAGGTTCTTGCCCGGGATGCCCTTCGAGCCGGCGCGTGCGGGGACGACGGCGAGGACGGTGGCAGAGGAGTGCATCTCCCGGACGGTACGAAGCGCGGGTGTCCCGGAGGCGAACTGTGGGCAGACGACGGCCGAACCGTTCCGGAACCGCTCGACCGGCGGGTCCCGGTTAGAATCGACGTCGCTCGCCTCCGTAGCTCAGTGGATAGAGCAGGTGGTTTCTACCCACCGTGCCGCGGGTTCGATTCCTGCCGGGGGCACGACGCGAACGGGCCGCCATCCGATCGGATGGCGGCCCGTTGCTCGTTCGTGGGGGTGTCGGACGCGGGGTGCTGGGTGCTGGGTGCTGCTTGTCCGTGCCCGCTACTCGTCGTCGTCCGCGGCGCGGCGGCGGAGTTCGGAGGCGCTGATCGGCTGCGTGTGCGTCGCCTCGGACGTCTCGTCCGCGTCGGTGGGCTCCGCCGGCGCCTGGGTGATGCGGGTCGGGATCGACGTCGTGTTCGTCGTGCCCGGGGTCTCGACCCTCGGAGCAGGAGCGGATGCCGGGGCCGTCGGTGCGCCCGGGGTCGTCGGGACGTCGTTGGCGGGCGTCCGGTTGACGTGGGCGTCGGCCGAGGTGGGCGCCGGCGTCGCGACGGTGGACGACGCGGGACGGTCGGTGCCGCGGGCCGGGGTCACCCGGTCGGTGTCACCGAAGGCCTTGGTGACGGCGTCGTCGTCCACCACCTCGGTGTCGTCGGTGCCGCGGCTCGGGGTGGAGCGTGCGGGGGACGTGGGTGTGCCGAGCGCCGGGCGCACGGGCGGTGCGGCGTCGTCACCGTAGACGCGGGTGGTGTTCTCGCCGTAGGAGCGGGTGGCGTTGGCGTCCGACCCACCGCGGTTCACCGAGAACCCGGGTCCTGCAGCGGGAGCGGACGCCGACCCGGCTGCGGCAGCGGGGGTGCCACCGGCGGGGGCCGACCCGGCGTTGGCCGGGGCCGACGGCGCGGAGGCGGGCGTGCCTCCCGGACGCTGTGCCGGACGCAGGGAAGTCGTCGTCGGCGTCGGGCGCTCGACGGGAGCGGCCTGAGCGGGCGCTGCCGGGGTCTGCGGGCGGGCGGTGCTGTTCTGGTCGGCGTTCCAGTCCTGCTGGCGCTTGATCAGGTCGGCATCCGGGTCGGGGGACTCGAACTTCCAGCGCTCGAGGTCGGCCTTGAAGAGCTTGCGTGCGCGGCCCGGACGGGCCTGCCACTCGAGCAGGCGGTCGCGGAACTCCGCGAGCGACTGGTCGGCCTGGAAGCTGAAGGTCGACGAGTTCTTCTTGATGTCGGCGATCTCGTGCTGTGCCCAGTTGGCGGCGAGGGGCGCACCCTGCACGGGGAGCAGCCGGAGCCGGATGTCGGCATCCTCTGCCAGGTGGTCCGCGTAGCCGCGTTCGTCGTGCCCGAGCGAACCCCAAGCAGCGGCCTTGCGCGCCGCGGAGATGATCGCCGCGACGGCGGCGTTCTTCGACTCGCGCTCCTGCAGGGCGACGACCCGTTTGGTCGCACCCCGTCCGATGAGCGCCGCGATCACGCCGGCGACGACGATGGCGACGAAGGGGATCACGGCACCCGAGATCACCCGCCACCCGTCGTCGGACGAAGTCCAGTCGGTCAGGTCGTTCCACCAGTCCATGCGCGCACCATACTCACGAAACGGTCAGGCCCCGGGGAGGACGGACGGCGTTCCGCGCATCCGACCCGAGATGATTCCAATCTGGAACATCATGACCAGCGGAGGCAGTCCACGGCGTCGTCGGCGGACCACACGTTCGGCAGCTCGACGAACCGACGCTCGGTCGCGACGTAGCGACGGGCGCGGTAGGCGGTGTCACCGGCGACGTCGATGCGGTCGACGTAGCCGACGATCTCGCCGTTGGCGCGGGTCACGCGGCTCAGGTCGTCGCGGACGTCGAGGATGCGGTAGTCGCCGCGCGACCGGGAGAGCGGGACGGTGCGGATCCGCAGTGCGGGTTCGGTCGTGGTCTGCATCGTGGCCTCCTGGTCGGTGTGGTCTCGACGTTACGGGCCACCACCGACACGCCGGGGCCGTGCTGACGCATCGTGGACGGCGGAGTGGGCGGTGCGTGCTGTGGAGGGCATGTCCCCGGTCCGGCCCCGCGCGGATGTCGGGGAGGTAGGTTGTGGCCATGACCACGTTCGTGCTCGCAGGTGGATGTTTCTGGTGTCTCGACGCCGTGTACCGCACGCTCCAGGGCGTGCAGGACGTGGAGTCCGGCTACATCGGCGGTCGGGTGGAGAACCCGTCGTACGAGCTGGTGTGCACGGGCTCGACCGGTCACGCCGAGGCGGTCGCGGTCACCTTCGACGAGACGGTGATCCCGGCCGAGGTCATCCTCGACGTGTTCTTCACGCTGCACGACCCGCGGCAGCTCAACCGGCAGGGTGCCGACGTCGGCACGCAGTACCGCTCGGCGATGTTCCCGGCCGACGACGCGCAGCGCGCACTGTTCGAGCAGGCGATCGAGCGCGCGTCCGACATCTGGGACGGCGGGATCGTCACCACGATCGAGCCGCTCTCGACGTTCTACTCGGCGGAGGAGTACCACCAGGACTTCTTCGCGAAGAACCCCGGTCAGGGCTACTGCCTCGCAGTCGCGCTGCCCAAGGTGAACAAGGTCCGCAAGGCCTACAGTCAGTACATCCTGGCGTCCTGATCCTCGGGCGTCGGGGCCACGAGGAGGTGGTCGAACGATGACGAACAACACCGGGACCTGGGTCGCGATCGGTCCGGCAGGTGCGGTGGGCAGCATCCACCGTGCCGCGGACGGCTTCCAGGTCGAGCTCTACGGACGAGGGCGCACCGGCGGGCTCTACCCGTCGCTCGAGTCGGCGAAGGGCGCGGTCCACGCGGCGCTCGGCCCGCTCGCGGCGCGGCCCGAGTTCCGAGCGCACTAGCGGTCCAGGGCCGGACAGGAGGCCCGGGGGACTCGTCCTCCACAGGTCGCCTGGTCGGGTCCACACGCCACAGATCGAGCCCGGGGCTGCTTCCGCAGCCCCGGGCTCGATGACGATCGACGCATGAACGACATCATCACCGTCTGCGGAATCGTCGCCACGGAACCCCGTCACCTCGTCACCGAGACCGGCATCGCCATCACGAGCCTGCGCCTCGCCTCACCGTCACGTCGATGGGACCGGGCCAGCGCGGCCTGGGTCAACGGTGCGACCAACTGGTACACCGTCACCGCGTTCCGCTCCCTCGCGTCGAACGTGTTCAAGTCCCTGAAGAAGGGCGACCGCATCGTCGTGTCCGGCCGCGTCCGGATCCGCACCTGGGAGCGCGACGGCCGGGGCGGCACGTCGGTCGAGATCGATGCCGACGGCATCGGGCACGACCTGGCGTGGGGCATCAGCAACTGGGTCCGGGTGCCGCGGCAGGTGAACGACACCGCGTCCGGGCACGGCGGCGTGCGGGGCGTCGATCCCCGAACCGGCGAGGTGCACGGCGGCGGCCTCGTCGCTGCTCCGGCGCTCGACGGTCAACGGCACGAGCACGGGCAGGACGCCGGCCACGAGCTCGGGGCGGACCCTCAGGCGGAGACCGACCACCGAGCCGAGGCCGACCACGGCGACGGGCCCGACCACGAGAACGAGGCCGGGACCGACCACGGGCTGGACGGCGCGGACGCGGTCGGGCCGTCCGAGCGGATGCTCGAGCAGGACGGAGCCGCATTCGACCCGCAGCCGTCGGATGACGACGGGCCGCTCACTCGGGCCGCCGCGTGACCCTGGTCAGACGCCCCGGACGGTCACCACTTCTGCGCGATCATCCCGATGCCGGACACCTGGTCGGTGTCCCAGTTGCCGCCGCGCGGCAGCCCGGAGACCCGACCGTTGATCCGGAACGTCGCTCCCTGGACCGCCGGCTTGTTGATCTGGGTCGCCTTGATGCCGTGGAACGAGAAGTTCGTGTTCCACGTGCCGTTCAGACCGGTCCGGCCCTTGACGTTGCCCACCGTGATGCGGGTGTCCTGGACAGTGGAGTGCACGACGTCGCCGTTGAGGCGGCCGTTCGCCTCGGCGTTGAAGAACAGCCGACCGTCCAGGTTGAGCTTGAGCGTGCCGATCGTCTTGTGGTTGACGATCATCGTCGCGACGTCGTTCTGGTACCAGCGCATACCGATCGGGGTGTTCTTGTTCGTCGCCGGACCGAGGTACCCGTAGGTGAACTTGCCGTTCTGCACCCGCTCCCAGATGAAGCGCGGCTTGCCCTTGCTCTCGGGCGAGCCCTTGTCCGACTGGATGCCGAACGCGTAGGCGTTGTTGTGGGCGTCGTGCACGTTGATGTACGACGAGTACCCCGTACCGGCCCCGTCGGCGCTGATGGTCGCCGTGTAGAGCAGGTAAGGGGAGCCCTTCGGCACTGCGCCGGCGGCCGTCGCCGGAGACGCAGGCGCGACGAGGGCAGCGGTGAGCGCGATCGCTCCGAGGAAGGGGAGCGCGAGTCGGCGCAGTCGTGTGGCGTGCCTGGTCATGGTTGTCATCCCGTCCGTGATCCTGAGCCGGTCCGCGTCGTGGTGAGTGACGGGCCCCGAGGTGGTTGGCGAGGACAACCTACGTCGTCGTCACGGATCCCGACAGCCCCCCGTTCCGCAGGGTGCGCGAAGCGGCGATCCGGTGCCGAGCGCGCGACGCACCGACGGGGTCACTACACTTGGGGCCGATATGGCTGAGTACATCTACCAGATGGTCCGCGCCCGCAAGGCGGTCGGCGACAAGCTGATCCTCGACGACGTCACGATGTCGTTCCTCCCCGGCGCCAAGATCGGCGTCGTGGGACCGAACGGTGCGGGCAAGTCGACGATCCTGAAGATCATGGCCGGTCTCGACCAGCCGTCGAACGGCGAGGCGAAGCTCACGCCGGGCTTCACCGTCGGCATCCTCATGCAGGAGCCGGAGCTCGACGAGACGAAGACCGTGCTCGAGAACGTCCAGGAAGGCGTCGGCGAGATCCACGCGAAGCTCGCCCGCTTCAACGAGATCTCCGCGCTGATGGCCGAGCCCGACGCCGACTTCGACGCGCTCCTCGCCGAGATGGGCACGCTGCAGGAGGAGATCGACGCCGCCGACGCGTGGGACCTCGACTCGCAGCTCGAGCAGGCCATGGCCGCGCTCCAGTGCCCCCCGGGGGACGAGCTCGTCACGCACCTGTCCGGCGGTGAGAAGCGTCGTGTCGCGCTCTGCAAGCTCCTGCTCCAGAAGCCCGACCTGCTCCTGCTCGACGAGCCCACCAACCACCTGGACGCCGAGAGTGTGCAGTGGCTCGAGCAGCACCTGCAGCAGTACCACGGTGCCGTCCTCGCCGTGACCCACGACCGGTACTTCCTGGACCACGTGGCCCAGTGGATCGCCGAGGTCGACCGTGGTCGCCTCTACCCGTACGAGGGCAACTACTCGACGTACCTCGAGAAGAAGCGTGCGCGCCTCGAGGTGCAGGGCAAGAAGGACGCGAAGCTCGCGAAGCGCCTGTCCTCCGAGCTCGACTGGGTCCGCAGCAACACCAAGGGCCGTCAGGCGAAGTCGAAGGCCCGTCTCGCCCGGTACGAAGAGATGGTCACCGAGGCCGAGCGCACCCGCAAGCTCGACTTCGAGGAGATCGTGATCCCCGTGGGCCCGCGTCTGGGGTCGCAGGTCATCGACGCCGAGAAGTTGCACAAGCAGTTCGGTGAGCGCGTCATCATCGGTGACCTGTCCTTCACGCTGCCCCGCAACGGCATCGTCGGTGTCATCGGCCCGAACGGTGTCGGCAAGACGACCCTGTTCAAGACGATCGTCGGGCTCGAGCCCCTCGACGGTGGCACGCTGAAGATCGGCGACACGGTCGACATCTCGTACGTCGACCAGAGCCGTGGCGGCATCGACCCGAACAAGAACCTGTGGGAGGTCGTGTCCGACGGGCTCGACTACATCCAGGTCGGCAAGACCGAGATCCCGTCCCGCGCGTACGTCTCGCAGTTCGGGTTCAAGGGCCCGGACCAGCAGAAGCGTGCTGGCATCCTGTCCGGTGGTGAGCGCAACCGTCTGAACCTCGCGCTGACCCTCAAGCAGGGCGGCAACCTGCTGCTCCTCGACGAGCCGACGAACGACCTGGACGTCGAGACCCTCGGCAGCCTCGAGAACGCCCTGCTCGAGTACCCCGGTTGCGCCGTGGTCATCACCCACGACCGGTGGTTCCTCGACCGCATCGCGACCCACATCCTGGCGTGGGAAGGCCTCAACGAGGACGGCACGCCGAACTGGTACTGGTTCGAGGGCAACTTCGAGGCGTACGAGGAGAACAAGATCGAGCGCCTCGGTGCCGACGCCGCGAAGCCCGGGCGCGCGACGTACCGCAAGCTCACCCGCGACTGACCCGCGTGGCGAGACTGCACGCTCCCATCCGCATGCGGTGGAGCGACATCGACGCCTACGGCCACGTCAACAACTCCGCGATGCTGCGCCTGCTCGAAGAGGCGCGCATCGTGGGGTTCTGGGGCCCGGACGCCGGTGAGCTGTCGGCTGACGGCAGCCTTCCCGAGCCGATCATCGACGGTCGGCCGGGCTCCGGCACGATGACGGTGATCGCCGGACAGCGCCTCGAGTACCTCGCGTCGATCCCGTACCTGCGCCAGCCGCTCGACATCCAGATGTGGATCGGGCGGCTCGGTGGGGCGAGCGTCGACGTGTCGTACGAGGTCTGGTCGCCGGTCGGGCAGCAGCCGGCCGAGCTCTACACCCGGGCGACGACCGCGCTCGTCATGGTGGACGCCGCGACGAACCGTCCTCGGCGGCTGACCGCGGCCGAGCGTGCGGCGTGCGAGCAGTACCTCGAGGCGCCGGTGGAGTTCAGCCGCCCGTAGGGACCCGCATCATCCCCTCCTGCGCCACGGTCGCCAGCAGGCGTCCGTCGCGGGAGAACATCCGGCCGAACGCGAGCCCCCGGCCGCCCTGCGCACTGGGGGACTCCTGCGTGTACAGGACCCACTCGTCGGCCCGACCGTCGCGGTGCCACCACATCGCGTGGTCGAGGCTGGCGCTCTTCACGCCGGGCGTGCCCCAGGCGACGCCGTGCCGCCGCATGATCGGTTCGAGGATCGACAGGTCGCTGGCGTACCCGAGGACCGCACGGTGCAGCGCGGGGTCGTCCGGCAGGTCGCCCTGCACACGGAACCAGACCGCCTGGTGCGGCACGTGCTCGCCCTGCACGTCGACGAACACCGGTCCCTCGACGTGCCGCAGGTCGATCGACCGTTCGGCCCAGGCCTTGGCGACGGGGTGGTCGATGGTGGACAGGATCGACGCGGCGGACGGCAGCGACTCCGGTGACGGCGTGTCCACCGGGTACGGGTCCTGGTGCTCGACCCCGGTGTCCGGCACCTGGAACGACGCGATCATCGAGAAGATCGGCACACCGCGCTGGTAGGCCTGCACGCGCCGCGTCGCGAAGGACCGACCGTCGTGGATGCGTTCGACGCCGAAGGTGATCGGCACGTCGATGTCGCCGGGGCGCAGGAAGTACCCGTGCATCGAGTGGATGTCACGCCCCTCGATGGTGGCCTGCGCAGCGACGATGCACTGGGCGAGCACCTGACCGCCGAACACCCGCCCACCGGGGGACCAGTGGTTCGCGCCGGTGAGGATCGTCTCACCCGTGCTCGCACCGGTATCCTCGAGTCGGAGTGTCCGCAGGAAGTCGGGTTCGCCGTTCACGTGGTGCAGTCTACGAACACAGGGTGCGCCGGTAGGATCGGTTCGACATGGGCACCTCGTTCACGCTTCCCGACGCCGCCTCCCTCGGTGACCTCCGCACGTACCTCGGACGTGCCGCTCGGATCGAGGACGGTTCGGTCCGGCTCATCGCCGACTCAGGTGTCCTCGCGGTCTACACGGCGATCCTGTACCCCCTCGGGCTCCTCGACGAGCTGCCGACGGTGCTCGGCCTCCGCACGTTCTCGCTCACCGAGCCCGCGACGATCGACGTCGTGGTGCCGCTGCAGTCCCTGCTCGAGCGCCTCCGGCTCCTCGCCGAGGCGCAGGACGCCGAGCACGCCGACGGTGCCGACCCGACGCGGGCCACCCCGATCGAGGTCGAGCTCCCACACGAGGTCCACACCGTGACGTGGGCGGCGATCTCCCCGCCCCGTGGCGGATGGGTGCCGCTGCCCGACGTCTCGCCGGAGCTGCTGCGCCGCGCCACCCGTGACGGCATCGCCGAGGTCGCCGACGCTGTCCCGACCAACGCGGGTGAGGCGATCATCCGCAAGGTGCGATCCGAGGTCTGGGGCCGTCCGGTGCCGGGCATCGAGCACCTGCCGGCTGGTGCAGGCTTCGCGGGGGAGAGCCTCGGCTTCCTCGGGCACGACCCGGTCCGCCTGTTCGAGACGGGCCCGTGGAGCCGTCTGACGACGTCGCGCGGGCACGTGCTCGTCAAACGCCGCGCCTGGACCCTGAACCTGTAGCGAACGTCACGTCCTGGCGAGGTGGTTGGCTGGCCGCATGCACGTCTTGCTCACCGGCGCGTCCGGGTACATCGGCTCCTCTGTCCTCCGCGCCCTCGTCGCCCACGGGCACGAGGTGACCGCCATCGTCCGCTCCGACGAGAAGGCGCAGAACGTGCATGACGCCGGTGGGCACGCCCTCGTCGGGGACGTCACCGACACCGAGGTCGTCGAACGACTGCTGCACGAGACCGACGGCGTCGTCCACACGGCGTCCGCGCCCGACGTCGACCCGGACTTCACGGCGACGGTCCTTCGCGCGTCAGCCGGAACACCGAAGCCGTTCGTGCACACCGGCGGCATCTTCACCTTCGGCAACTCGACGGACATCTCCGAGCAGTCGCCGATCGATCCGCCCGAGCTGACGTCGTGGCGCACGGCGAACGAGGCTGCCGTGCGGGCGAGCGACGTGCGGACCACGATCGTCGCCCCGGGCATCGTGTACGGGCGCGGTGCCGGCATCCCCGCGATGTTCGTCAGCGACGGCACCAAGCCGGTCACGCTGGTCGGTGACGGCTCGCAGCGCTGGACCACGGTGCACGTCGACGACCTCGGCGAGCTCTACGTCCTCGCGCTGGAGCGTGCCGAGCAGGACGGGTACATCGTCGCCGCGACCGGGGACAACCCGACGGTGCGCGAACTCGCCGAAGCGGGGGCGCACGGCGCACCGGTCGTCGCCGAGAGCGTCGATGCTTCGCGCGAGCGACTCGGTGAGGCCTTCGCCGACGCGCTGCTCCTGCACCAGGAGGCGTCCGGATCCCACGCCCGCTCCGCCTTCGGCTGGAACCCGACGCACCCGTCCCTGGTCCAGGACCTCGCCACCGGCTCGTACGTGCGCTGAGGACGACGAACGGCCCTCGACGACGGCGTCAGCGCCGCCGAGGTTCCACAACACGCCGCGCGCCGTTCGCCGAGGTTCCACGAACGGGACGAGACGGCGCCGAGATGTGCAGATTTCGGAACCTGGGCGGCAGACGGAACCTGGGCGGCGGGCGGAACCTGGGCGGCAGGCGGAACCTGGGCGGCTGAAGAGCTGGCGTCAGTCGAAGGTGTTCGTCATGGCGTGCGCGGCGCGGTCGAGGTACGCCCAGAGCTCGGCCTCGTCGAGGGGTGCGAGCTGCAGGGACTCGACGGCCTCGCGCATGTGGTGCAGCCAGCGCTCGCGGGCCTCGGACGTGATGCGGAACGGGTTGTGCCGCATCCGGAGCCGGGGGTGTCCGCGTTCCTCGCTGTAGGTGCCCGGCCCGCCCCAGTACTGCTGCAGGAAGGCCGACAGGCGCCAGATCGCGCCCTCGAGGTCGTCGGCCGGGTACATCGGCCAGATGACGTCGTCCTGCTGCACGCCCTCGTAGAAGCGGCGGACGAGCCGGTCGAAGGTCGGGGCGCCGCCGATGCGGTCGAACAACGAGCCGGTGGCCGAGACGCCGTGCTCGCCGACCCGAAGCGTGATGGGCTGCGCCGGAACACCGGGCACGCCGGGCACGCCGGGCATGCCGAGACCAGCCCCGCCGGGGCCACTGCTCGGAGGTGTGGGATCGGTCACTGGGAGTCCTTCCCACCGTCGTGGTGGTCGTCGGTGCGGATCGGCTGCCCGAGCACGTTGCGCTTGGTGCGGCGCGGCTTGGTCGGTGCCGGGGTGGGACGCGTCTGCACGGACCGCAGGCCGTTGATCGAGGTGGCGTTCTCCCAGCCCTCTGGCATGATCATCGCCATCGCCGGCAGGGTGATGCCGAGCTCGTCGACGGCGTGCTTCAGGCGGGCGCGGAGTTCGCGGCCGACGACGTCGAGCTCGGAGGCGCGGGTCTTCACGACGAGGCGGAACACCATGCCGTCGGGGGAGACCGACTGCAGCCCCCAGATCTCGGGCTTCTCGACGATGCGCTGGCGCCAGCGGGGCTCCTGCGACATGGTGACGGCGGCCGCGAGCAGGGCGTCCTGCACGGCGTCGATGTCGGTGTCGTAGGGGACGGTGATGTCGACGAGGACGCGCGACCAGCCCTGGGACAGGTTGCCGACGCGCAGGATCTGCCCGTTCGGCACGAACCACAGGATCCCGTTGACGTCGCGCACCTGCATGACTCGGAGTCCGACGTTCTCGACGACGCCCGTGGCCTGCCCGGTGTCGACGACGTCGCCGACGCCGGCCTGGTCCTCGAGGATCATGAAGATGCCGGACAGCAGGTCCTTCACGATCGACTGCGCGCCGACGGCGAGGCCCGCGGCGACGAGCGACGCGCCACCGACGATCCCGACGGCGGCGTTCGGGATCGCCACGGGGATGATGATCGCAAGGGCCACCACCACGACGATGACCGTCGCGAGGTTCTCGAGCACGCTGCCCAAGGTGCGGGTCCGCTGCACCACGCGCGCGGTCTGGACCGGCGACGCGATGAGTGCCTGCGTGTCCTCGGCGCCCTGACGCTTCTTCACGCCGTTCACGACACGGTCGACGATCTGCTTGATCATCCGGCGGAGGATCACGCGCAGGAGGATCGCCGCGATGATCGTGATCACGATCGTGATCGGGATGTGCCAGGCATCGACGAACTGGGTGAACGCGTTGGATGCCCACTTCGGGACGTCGGAGGTCTCTGCAGCCAAGGTCATATCCGGTCGATGCTAAGGGCGGGGCCTCGGCGTTCCATGAGGAACGCCGAGGCCCCGCAGATCAGCGACGCAGACTCAGGCGTCGGCGGCCTGCACCCGGAGCGCACGCTCCGTGCCCGCGACGCTCTCGGACACGATGCGACGCAGCGCCGGGGTCTCCGGGTGCGCCTCGAGCCACGCGTGGGCGGCGTCGCGGAGCTCGGCCGACGCGAGCGGCGCCGGGTAGAGGCCCGAGACGATGGTGTCGGCCATGTGGTAGCTGCGCTCGGCCCAGATGCGGGTGAGCACCTCGAAGTACTTCGGCACGAGGCCTTCGAGCACGACGGGGCTGTTCACGTGCTGGAACCCGACCGTGGTCTGGCGCACGATCGCGTTCGGCAGCTCGGCGGAGTCGACGAGCGACGCGAACGCGGCCAGCTTGCCCTCGGCGGTCGGGATCGTCGCACGGGCGCGGGCCGCGGCCTGCTCACCCGACGCGGTCTTGTCGGCCGCGAGTTCGGCGTCGACCTCGGCGTCGGAGGCGGCACCGGCGAGCACGAGGCCCTCGAGCAGCTCCCAGCGCAGGTCTGTGTCGATCTCGAGCCCGTTCAGCGTGACCGAACCGTCGCGGAGCCCCTGCAGGGTGGCGACGTGCTCGGGCGTCGACGCGATCTGCGCGAAGAACTTCACGAACTGGAACTGGGCGTCCGACCCGGCCTCGGCCGATGCTGCGAGCTGCCAGAGCGTCTCGCCCACCGTACGGACCGTGGCGTCGACCTTCGATGGCGCCACGTAGTTGCGCGTCGTCAGGAGCAGCTGCGACAGGGTCGTGCGGATGGTCGTCGACTCGGATTCGGTCGCGATGTTGCCGAGCGCGAGCCGGACGTAGTCGCTGGCGGGCGACTCGGCGTCGCGCGTGGCGTCCCACATCGCACCCCACACGATCGAGCGGGCGAGCGGGTTCGCGATGGCCGCGAGGTGCTCGATCGCCGTCGTGCGGGACTGCTCGTCGAGACGGATCTTGGCGTAGGCCAGGTCGTCGTCGTTGAGGAGCACGAGGTCGCCGCGCTGCACGCCGACGAGCTCGGGGACCTCGGTGCGTGCGCCGTCGACGTCGATCTCGACGCGGTGCACGCGCTCGAGCTTGCCGCCCGAGGACGCGGTGTCGGCACCGAACGGCGCGGAGTCGTCCGTCCCGAACACGTAGACGCCGATGGCGAGGCGGTGCGGGCGGAGCGTCGGGTAGTCGGCCGGCGCTTCCTGCAGGACGGCGAACGAGGTGATCGCGCCGGACGCGTCGACCTCGATCTCCGGGCGGAGCGTGTTGACGCCCGCGGTCTCGAGCCAGAGCTTCGACCACTCGGACAGGTCGCGGCCGCTGGTGGCCTCGAGCTCGACGAGCAGGTCACGCAGCTCGGTGTTCGAGTGGTGGTGCTTCTTGAAGTAGGCCGAGACACCGGCGAAGAACGCGTCGATGCCGACCCACGCCACGAGCTGCTTCAGGACGGAGCCGCCCTTGGCGTACGTGATGCCGTCGAAGTTGACCTGGACGTCCTCGAGGTCGTTGATCGTCGCGACGATCGGGTGGGTCGAGGGGAGCTGGTCCTGGCGGTAGGCCCAGGACTTCTCCATCGCCTGGAACGTGGTCCAGGCCTCGGTCCACTCGGTGGCCTCGGCGGTGGCGATCGTGGAGGCCCACTCGGCGAACGACTCGTTCAGCCACAGGTCGTTCCACCACTTCATCGTGACGAGGTCGCCGAACCACATGTGGGCGAGCTCGTGCAGGATCGTGACGACCCGGCGCTCCTTGATGGCGTCGGTCACCTTCGAGCGGAAGACGTAGGTCTCGGTGAACGTGACGGCGCCCGCGTTCTCCATCGCGCCGGCGTTGAACTCCGGCACGAAGAGCTGGTCGTACTTCTCGAACGGGTACGGGACGTCGAACTTCTCCTCGTAGTAGGCGAAGCCCTTCTTGGTGGTCTCGAACACGTACTCGGGGTCGAGGTACTCGGCCAGCGACTTGCGCGCGAAGACGCCGAGCGGGATGGTGCGGCCGTCGCTGCTCGTCAGTTCGTCGCGGACGACCTCGTACGGGCCGGCGATGAGCGCGGTGATGTAGCTCGAGATCGTCGCGGTGGGCGGGAAGGCCCAGGTCGCGTTCTCACCGTCGACGTGGGGCTCGGGCGTCGGGGAGTTCGACACGACCTGCCACCGTGACGGCGCCGTCACGGTGAAGGAGAACTGTGCCTTGAGGTCGGGCTGCTCGAACACCGCGAACATGCGGCGCGAGTCGGGGACCTCGAACTGGGAGTACAGGTACACCTCGTCGTCCACGGGGTCGACGAAGCGGTGCAGGCCCTCGCCGGTGTTCGTGTACAGCGCGTCGCTGACGACCACGAGCTCGTTCTGCTCCTGCAGGTCGTCGAGCTGGATGCGGACGCCGTCGTTCACCGCGGCGACGTCGAGCGCGGTGCCGTTCAGGGTGACGGAGTGCACGGTCTTCGTGATCGCGTCGATGAACGTGGACGCACCGGCGGTCGCGGTGAAGCGCACGCGGGTGGTGCTGCCGAACGTCTCGGCGCCGCGGGTCAGGTCGAGCTCGACGTCGTACGTCTGCACGCTGACGATGCCGGCACGTTCCTGGGCTTCGGTTCTGGTGAGGTTCTCTCCGGGCACGCAACGCTCCATCTTCGCTGAGGACGCGGACGATCGTGGTCCGCGAGGGGGAGTCCCGGCACGGCGTCGTGCACCGGCGGGACGGTCATCCCCAGCCTAGCGACGCCGCGTACGCTCGGAGCGTGAGCGAGACGACTGTGGACAAGACGACGGAACACACGACGGAACACCCGACCGAACGCACCACCGTGGAGTTCTGGTTCGATCCGAACTGCCCCTGGGCCTGGATGACGAGCCGCTGGGTGGGCGAGGTCGCCGAGCACCGCGACCTCGACGTCACGTGGAAGGTGATGAGCCTGTTCGTCCTGAACGAGGACCAGGACATCCCCGACGAGTACCGCGAGCGCATCCACAAGGGGCAGCTCTACCCGCGCATCGTCACGGCGGCGCGGCTCCGGCTCGGCCAGGACATCGTGAAGCCGCTCTACGACGCCCTCGGTGAGCACATCCACCACCGCCAGGAGCAGGACCCCGACCAGGTGGTCCCCGCTGTGCTCGCGGAACTCGGCCTCGACGCCGACCTGCTCGAGTACGCCTGGACGGACGAGGTCGACGCCGCCGTGCGCGTCAGCCACCAGGACGGCATCGACCGCGTCGGACAGGACGTCGGCACGCCCGTCATCGCCGTCGCCGGCACCGCGTTCTTCGGCCCGGTCATCTCCCCGGCACCCAAGGGCCAGGAAGCGCTCGACCTGTGGGACGGCGTCGTCGCGGTGGCGAAGTACCCCGGCTTCTTCGAGCTCAAGCGCTCGCGTACCGTCGGCCCGGTCTTCGACACCACCGCCTGACGCTCCGGCAAGCGGACGGGAGGCGCGGCTCGCCCCCGCCCCTCGGCTCGCGTCAGGCGAGCGGCAGGCGCATGAGCGTCAGGTCCAGCCAGCGGTCGAACTTGCGTCCGACCTCGGGCACGACCGCGACCGTGCTGAACCCGAGCTTCTCGTGCAGGGCGATCGACCCGGTGTTCGTGCTGCAGATCCCGGCCATCATGACGTGTCGGCCCTCGGCGGTCGCCCGCTCGACGAGCGACCGCATCAGGGTCGAGGCGATCCCCCGACCGCGGAACGACTCGACCACGTAGACGCTGTGCTCGACGGTCAGTCGGTACCCGTGGTGCGGTCGCCACTGCGAGTACGTGGCGTACCCGGCCACGGTGCCGTCGACCTCGGCGACGAGCACCGGGTACCCGTCGCCCTGCCGTTCGGCCAGCCAGCCGTCGAAGTACGCGCGGGGGTGCGGGGTCTCCTGCCAGATGGCGGTGGAGTGCAGCACGGCGTCGACGTGCAGGGCGTGCACGACGTCGAGGTCGCGGGGTCCGCAATCGCGCACCACGACCGGATCCGTCCCGTTCGTCGCATATGCTGTCGTCATGTCTCACATCGTAGACGACGAGCCGGGTCTCGCGGAACGTGCCCTCGGCGAGCGCCTCCAACGCCTGCGCACCGAACGCAAGTGGAGCCTCACCGAGCTCGCCGAGGAGTCCGGTGTCTCCCGCGCGATGATCAACCGCGTCGAACGCGGGGTGTCGAGCCCCACCGCGACGATCCTCGGCCGGCTCTCCGGCGCCTTCGGCCTGACGATCTCGCAGCTCCTCGATGAAGCCCTCGAGCACGAGGTGCCCAGGGCGACCGACCCCGACGAAGCACGTGGCATTCAACGCGGCGTGACCGCGGAGTCCTGGACCGATCCCGACACCGGGTACCGCCGCCGTCCGGTCTCGAGTGCGGCGTTCCCCGCGGACGTCACCGAGGTGCGCCTCCCGGCCGGCCGCGAAGTGGCCTACCCGGCGTCCGCCTACGCGTTCCTGCGGCACTGCATCTGGGTGGTCGATGGCGTGCTCGAGCTCGTCGTCGGCGGCGAGCCGACGCGGCTCGCCGCGGGCGACCGGATCGAGCTCGGTGACCCCGCCGACGTGGTCTACCGGAACCCGGGCGAGGGGCCCACGCGGTACGTCGTCGTGGTGGTCCGGGGGCAGTAGCCGCAGGAATAGGATCGGTTCCATGCGCATCCACCTCGGAACGGACCACGCCGGCCTCGAGTTCAACCAGACCCTCGCAACGCACCTGACCGAAGCCGGGCACGAGGTCGTGGACCACGGACCGACCGAGTACGACGCGCTCGACGACTACCCCTCGTTCTGCATCAACGCCGCGCACGCCGTGGTGCAGGACCAGCGGGCCGGCGTCCAGGCGCTCGGCGTCGTGTTCGGCGGCTCCGGCAACGGTGAGCAGATCGCCGCGAACAAGGTCGAGGGCGTCCGCGCAGCGCTCGTCTGGAACGAGTCGACCGCACTCCTCGCACGCCAGCACAACGACGCCAACGTCATCTCGATCGGTGCGCGCCAGCACACCGAGGACGAAGCGATCCGCTTCGTCGACCTGTTCATCGCCGAGCCGTTCTCGGGCGAGGAGCGTCACGCGCGCCGCATCGCGCAGCTGGCCGAGTACGAGCAGACGGGGCACATCGCCGGCAGGCAGATCGACGGCTCGGCCGAGTAGACAGGTCCCATGCCCGAGGGTCACTCCGTCCACCGAATCGCCAACCAGTTCACCCGGCACTTCGTCGGCAAGCGCTGCGAGGTGTCCAGTCCGCAGGGGCGGTTCGCCGCCGGGGCCGCCCAGCTCGACGGCAAGCGGATGATCGCTGCCCGGGCGGTGGCGAAGCAGATGTTCCTCGAGTTCGAGGGCGACCTGTTCCTGCGCGTCCACCTCGGGCTCTACGGTGCGTGGGACTTCGCCGGCGACCTGTCGACCGCCACGGCGCTGTCGGCCGACGACGACGGCGAGGAGTCCCTCACCTCCATCGGTGCTCCACGACTGGCGCGGTACCGGATGGCCGAGCAGGAGAAGGTCGAGGACCCGATCGAGTCGTTCCCGCCGGACCCCGTCGGCCAGGTGCGCGTCCGGATCCTGACCGAGGACACCGTTGCCGACCTGCGCGGCCCGACGGCCTGCGTGGTGGAGACCCCGGCCGAGGTGCAGCGTGCCCTCGACAAGCTCGGCCCCGACCCGATGAACGACGACGGTCCCGAGGCCGAGAAGACCTTCGTGGACAACGTCCGGAAGCGGAACGTCGCCATCGGCCAGCTGCTCATGGACCAGTCCGTGGTGAGCGGCATCGGCAACATCTACCGCGCCGAGCTGCTGTTCCGGCAGCGCATCGACCCGTACAAGGTCGGCAAGAAGATCACCGTCAAGCAGGCGAAGGCGCTGTGGGCGGACTGGTCGAAGCTGTTGCACGACGGCGTCCGCGACGGCCTGATGATGACGATGGACGGCCTGTCCGACGCCGAGTACAAGAAGGCGCAGCGGTCGCGCAAGGACCGGCACTGGGTCTACCACCGCCAGGGTGAGCCCTGCCGGGTGTGCGGCACCGAGATCCGGGTGGCCGACATGGCCGGCCGGAAGCTCTACTGGTGCCCGAAGGACCAGAAGTAGCGCGCTTCAGAGCTCTGAGTACGTGAACCGTCCGGCGATCGCGGTCGCGAGCACGCGCATCGACCGCAACGAGGACGACGACGCTGCCAGCGGGTCCGACCCGACGAGCACCAGGTCCGCGACGTCGCCGACGGCCACGCTGACCCGACCGTCCGTCGAGCCCTGCCACGCGGCGAGCGCGGAGAGCCGTTCGGCGGGGTGCCACGGGTCGCGGCCGTCCCGGTCGCGTCCGACGGCCGCGGCCATCGAGATCCACGGGTCGAGCGGCGCGACGGGGGCGTCCGACCCGAGCAGCAGCCGGGCACCGGCTCGGGCGAGCGACGCGAACGCGAAGGCGCGGTCGGTGCGGCCCGCCCAGTGCCGGTCGGCGATGTCCCGGTCGTCCATGGCGTGCTCGGGCTGCACCGAGGCGGCCACTCCGAGCCTGGCGAACCGGTCGACGTCGGTGTCGACGAGCAGTTGCGCGTGCTCGATGGTGCCGCGGGCGCCGACGGCTTCGAAGACGTCGAGCGCGAGGGTGTTCGCGCGGTCGCCGATGGCGTGGATGGCGGGGACGAGTCCGGCGTCGACGGCTCGGCGGGTGATCGCGACGAGGTCGTCGAACTCCCACGCCAGCACACCGGAGCCGTCGGTCATGGCCGCGGTCCGGGTGCCGAGCGAGCCGTCGGTGACGACCTTGAACGGCCCCATCGTGAGCAGGCCGCGTGTCCGGTCCACGACGTCGCCGGTGCGGAGTCCGCGGTCGATCGCCGCGTCGAGTTCGGCCGGGTAGACGCCGGACGCCACCCGGAGTGCGTCGGTGCCGGCGTGGATCCGGCGCGCCCAGCGGTCGAGGCCGAAGCGCATCTCGAGGTCGACGATGCCCGTCACACCGCGCGCGGCAGCGGCCTCCACGGCGTCGGCGACGTACCCGTCGAGCAGGTCGTCCGGCACCTGCGAGAGCGCACCGGTCACGTCGAAGGCGTCCTGCTCGCGCAGGATCCCGTCGTCACCCGCCTCGAGCGAGCGGCCGACCAGTGCGGAGAAGTGCGCGAGCGCGAGGGCGTTGCACCAGACCGCGTGCAGGTCGCCGCTGATGACGACGGTCGGGAGGCCCGGTGCGGCCTGGTCGAGCAGCTCGCGTCGTGCGGGGGTCGGCCACAACCCGTCGCGGTAGCCGTGGCCGATCAGCACGCGGTCCGGCACCCCGGTCCGCGCGACCGCGGCGAGGAGGTCGGCGGTCGACTCCGCGGAGTCGCAGCCGGAGACGTCGACGCGGCGGCGCACCAGGGCCCACTGGTCGAAGTGCGTGTGGTGGTCGCGGAGGCCGGGGCCGAGCCAGGCGCCGGCGGCCTCGACGACCTCGGTGTCGGGGCCGGCGGGGTCGAGCGTGCCGGCCGGCGCGATCTCGGTGACCAGGCCGTCGGCGATGCGGACGTCGGCAGGGGCCCCGGAGGTGCCCACCCTGCGGACGGTGCGGAGCAGGATCTCGCTCATCGCGCCTCCCGGCTGTCCGTCGTGGAGCCGACGGACCGGACCCGCTCCATCTCGTCGGCGAGCGCCGGCGACGCGTAGGGGCCGTCGCCGCGCAGCCCCGCGATGATGCGGTCGACGACCTCGGGCGCCTTGTTCTGGGAGAGCTTCGCGCGGGCGTCGAACCGGGTGATGCGGATCCGGATGCCCACGGTGCCCTTCGCCATCCGGCGTGCGGTCTCCTCGTCGATCTCGAGGGACACCGGCTCCGGCATGACCTGCTCGAAGTGGTCGACGAGCTCGCCGAGCACCCGGAAGTTCTCGTCGTCGGACAGCAGCTCGGGCGTGCCCCACAGGTGGGCGGTGACGTGGTTCCAGGTCGGGACGAACTGCTCGGGCGGGTACCAGGCGGGGGAGACGTAGCCGTGCGGACCCTGCACCACGACCAGGACCTCGTGGCGGCCGAGTTCGTGCGCGAGTTCGTCGGGGCGGCCGACGTGCGAGACGAGGACGACCTCGTCGGGGTCGTCGTCCGGCCCGGGTGTCTCGAGCAGGAACGGGTAGTGCGACGCGACGATCCCGGCGTCGGTGTGCGACACGATCGTGGCCCACGGGTTGCCGGCGACGAGGCGCTTGACCTCGTCGACGTCCGTCATCAGGAAGTGGGGTGTGTGCCGCATGGTCCGAGCGTGGCACACGGCCCCCGTCGAGCGCGACACCTGTCGTTTCGCGAGTGTTTCAGAACGGTAAAAGTTTCAGAGTTCATTGAAAGAAGCATTGTGCCGGGTACTCGAACGGGCCTAGCTTCACTCATCAACGACGACCCGAGGAGACCCCCATGCGACGCAGGACCATCGCCGCCCTGGCCACGGCAGCCACACTGGCGCTCGTGGTGACCGGCTGTTCGGCGAGCGGCACGGCCGACTCCGCCGGCGGATCGAGCCTGGTGTACGCCACCGGCGAGCCCGACCACCTGACGCCCGGACGACAGACCGTCGCGTTCGACCAGGTGCAGAGCCTGTTCGCGCCGCTGACGCAGACCGACGCGAAGGGCGAGCTCCACGACGTCGCCGCGAAGAGCGTCGAGAGCGACGACGCCACCACGTGGACCATCACCCTCCGGGACGGCTGGACGTTCCAGAACGGCGAGGCCGTCACCCCGGAGAGCTACGTGAAGGCCTGGAACCACGTCGCCTACGGCCCCAACGCGTGGGAGAACAGCGGGCAGCTCGCCGCGATCGTCGGGTACACCGACCTCAACCCGGCGAAGGGCACCCCGAAGACCAAGGAGATGTCGGGGCTGCAGGTCACCGGCAAGGACACCTTCACGGTCACGCTCACCCACGCCGACAGCCAGTTCCCGCTGCAGCTCAGCCAGGCCCAGACGGCGTTCTACCCGATGCCCGAGGCCGCCTACGACGACCTGAAGGCGTACGACGAGAAGCCGATCGGGAACGGCCCCTACGAGATGCAGTCGGCGTGGAAGGCGGACAAGGAGTTCACCGTCACCGCGTGGAAGGACTACGAGGGCACGAAGCCGGTCACGAAGGACGTCACGTTCCGGAGCTACTCGGACATGAACACCGCCTACACCGACGTCCTCGCGGGCAACGCCGACGTGCTGTTCCTGCCGACCGACAAGATGACGAGCGCGAAGGCCGACTTCGGTGACCGCCTGCACTCCTTCGACGCCCCGGGCATCGACTACCTCGGCTTCCCGCTCTGGGACGACCGCTACTCCGACCCCGACGTCCGGCGTGCCATCTCGATGTCGATCGACCGCGACGAGGTGAACACCGCCATCTACGGCGGCCTGTACGAACCCGCCACCGCACTCACGCCCCCGTCGATGTCCGGCACGGAGGAGGGCATCTGCGGCGACGCGTGCGAGTTCGACCCCGCGGCGGCGAAGCAGCTCCTGGCGAAGTCCGGTGGCTTCGACGGCACGATCACGCTCGTCTACCCCGGTGGCAGCGGCCTCGACTCGCTGTACGAGGCGTACGCCAACCAGATCCGGCAGAACCTGGGCGTCGACACCGTCGCGAAGGCCACCACCGACTGGGCCTCGTACTACTCCGAGCTGACGGACAAGAAGGTCGCCGGTCCGCACTTCGGTCACTGGGGTGCGCTGTACATCAGCCAGCAGAACACCCTCCGCGCCCTGTTCACCCTGGCCGGCGGCTGCTCGCCCTGCACCGGGTACTACCAGTCCGACACCGTCGACGCGTTGCTGGCGAAGGCCGACTCGGCCGGCTCGCAGGACGAGGCGAACGAGTACTACACGAAGACGCAGGAGGCCGTGCTCGAGGACTTCCCCGTCGTGCCGACCTTCTTCGACAAGTACTCGTACGTCACGAGCGACAAGGTCACCAAGCTCCCCGCGGTCGCCGGCAGCCCGGTCGTCGCGCAGATCGCCGTGAAGTAGGGCACCACCACATGGACCAGCGCACCATCCTCCGCCTGGCGGCCGAGGTCCCCGACCACGACGGCTTCCCGCTCGTCGACGACCTGCACGCCCGGTTCGACGCGCTCGCAGCGTCCCACCCGGACCAGGTCACGGTCACCCGGATCGGCACCAGCCGGCTCGGCGAACCGCTGCACTCCTACCGGATCGGCACCGGGGCGCACGCCGCCGTCGTGGTCGGCGGCGTGCACCCGAACGAACCGATCGGCTCGTGGACGGCCCTGCACCTCGCCGAGACGGTGCTCACCGACGACGACGCCCGTGCGCTCGACGTCACCTGGCACATCGTCCCGACGATCGACCCGGACGGCATGCGGCTCAACGAGGCGTGGTTCCACGACCCGCACGACCGGGTGTTCTACTCGCGGCACTTCTACCGCCCGGCACCCGACAGCCAGGTGGAGTGGACGTTCCCGAACAGCCACAAGTCGGTGTACTTCGACCAGGTGCTGCCGGAGACGCTCGCGTTCATGCGGCTCATCGACGACACCGAGCCGGACCTGCTGGTGTCGCTGCACAACGGCGAGATGGGCGGGGTCTACTACTACCTGTCCGAGGACCTGCCCGACGTCGTCGACACCCTGCACGCGGTCCCCGCCGCGCTCGGGCTGCCGCTCGACACCGGGGAGCCCGAGTCACCGTTCCTGCGCGAACTCGCCCCCGCGGTGTTCGCGATGGACGGGATCGAGACCGCGTACGACTACCTCGAAGCACTCGGGGTCGACCCGGGCGAGCACATCCACGGTGCGTCGAGCGCGGCGTGGGCGATGCGGCACGGAGCACTGTGCATGGTGGCCGAACTGCCGTACTGGAGCCACCCGGACGCCGACGACCAGACCCCGACCGACGAGTCGTACGCCGACCTGCTGCGGCGCTGCTCCGCCGAGCTCGGTGCCTCGGGCGAGGAACTCCAGCAGCTGCTCGACGAGGCGTCGCCGATGCTGTCGATCGCGTCGCCGTTCCTCGAGGCGTCGCGGGCCTTCGTGCCGATGCTCGCCGGCACGGCGGACACCGACCGCCGCCGGGCCGACCGCGAGCCGGCCGACCGGCGGGCCACCGTCGCGGAGCGCTTCGGCTGCGAGGACCTGGTCCGCTGCTTCCGACTGCGCTACGGCGGCATGCTGCTCCGGGCGTTCGAGGCGGAGACCACCGCCGGTGCGGCGTCCGCGCCGCTCCGGCGCCTGCGCGACCGCCTGGCGGAGCGCTACGCGCACTGGCAGGCGGACGCCGCCACGGGCGCCGAACCGATCCCAATCCGCAAACTGGTGGGGGTGCAGTTCGGGGCGATCCTCGCCTGCGCGAGCCACGTCGCCGAAGGCGACGACGGAAGGCACAGTGCGGACCCGACCCGCGCCTCCCGTCCGCCCCTGGTCACCACGAGCGGGTCTGGGCCCACGCCGCCGGTTCCGGACCGACGCGCCAGCGGCGGGACGGCCGTGCCGGTGGGGAGAGGCGCGTGATGCGTCCGACGCTCGCCGTCGGTCGCCGGCTCGGCGGCCTGGCCATCGTGTTCCTCGGGGTGACGTTCCTCATCTACGCGATGACGTTCGCGCTGCCCGGTGACCCGATCCGGGCGCTCGGCGGCGACCGGCCGCTCAGCGACGCGGTCGTCCGCACGCTCCGGGCCGAGTACCACCTGGACCAGCCGCTCTGGCTGCAGTACGTGCAGTACCTCGGCGGGCTGTTCCGCGGCGACTTCGGCACCGACTTCAACGGGCAGTCCGTCGGCGAGCAGATGGCCTCGCGGTGGCCCGTCACGATCACCCTGGCGCTCACCGCGTGGGCCCTCGAGATCGTCCTGGGCATCGGCCTCGGGGTGCTCTCCGCCCTGAAGCGCGGGACCGCCCTCGACAAGACGGTCCTGGTCGGCACGATCGTCGTCGGTGCGATCCCCGTCTTCGTCCTCGGCGTCGCCCTGCAGCTCGTGTTCTCGGTGCGGCTGCACTGGTTCCCGGTCGCCGGCGTCACCGCGGGCTGGCCGACGGCGTACATCCTGCCGGCGTTCGTCATCGCGCTGTTCGGGCTCGCGGCGGTGTCCCGGCTCACCCGCACCTCGATGATCGAGACCCTCGACGCCGACTACGTCCGGACCGCACGGGCGAAGGGGCTCGCGCCCGGTCGGATCGTCGGCGTGCACGTGATGCGGAACTCGCTCATCCCCACCGCCACCTACCTGGCGACCGACCTCGGGTACCTGATGGGCGGCACCGTGATCATCGAGGGCATCTTCAACCTGCCCGGCGTCGGGAACCTGCTGTTCCAGGGCATCCGGTCGCACGAAGGTGCCGTCGTGGTCGGCATCTCGACCGCGCTCATCCTGGTGTTCCTCGTCACGAGCGTGCTCGTCGACCTGCTGCACGCCGCCCTCGACCCCCGCGTCCGGACCGGAGCAGCCGCATGACCACCTCAGCACTCAGCGCCACCGTCGAACCCGTCGTCGGCGGACGACGACGACCCCTGCTGGCCGTGGCCCGCACCCCGGGCTTCTGGGTCCCCGCCTCGGTCCTGGTCGTCGTGCTGCTCGTCGCGTCGTTCCCGCAGCTGTTCGCCGGGCTGTTCGGCCACGGCGACCCCCGGGTGTGCGACCTCGGGCAGAGCGGCGCCTCGCCGACCAGCGGCCACCCGTTCGGCTTCGACCTGCAGGGCTGCGACGTGTACGCCAACGTCGTGTACGGCACCCGGTCCTCGATCGCCGTCGCGGTGCTCACCACCGTGCTCGCCGGCATGGTCGCCGTCGTCGTCGGGACGATCGCCGGCATGGTCGGCGGCTGGGTCGATGCCGTGCTCGCCCGCCTGACCGACGTGTTCCTCGGCTTCCCGTTCCTGCTCGGCGCCGTCGTGGTGCTCAACAGCGTGGGGGAGCGGTCCGTGCTGACGGTGTCGCTCGTGCTCGCGCTGTTCGGGTGGCCGACGATGGCCCGGCTCGTGCGGTCGAGCGTCCGCAGCGTGCGGAACGCCGAGTTCGTGCTCGCCGCCCGCACGATGGGGCTGTCCACCTGGCGGATCACCACCCGGTACGTGCTGCCGTCGTCGATCTCGCCGCTGCTCGTGCTCGCGACCATCACCGTGGGCGGCGTCATCGTGTCCGAGTCGTCGCTGACCTACCTCGGCATCGGGCTCGAGAGCCCGGCGATCTCGTGGGGACTGCAGCTCTCCGCCGCGACGTCGCAGTTCCTCCGCGCCCCGCACATGCTCATCGCACCCGCGGCGTTCCTCGCCGTCACGGTGCTCTCCGTCATCGCGCTCGGCGACACGCTGCGCGCCGCGCTCGACCCGCGTCGGCGCTGACCTGCACGGTGCACGCCGCGTCGCGGTGGGCACCGTCGCGACCGACGCGCCAGACTCGAACCACCGCCCTTCGAAAGGACCACCGTGACCGACACCCTCTCCGCGTACCGGAAGACCCTGCCCTACATCCACGAGTGGGTGTCGTACAAGGTCTGGCAGCTGCGGGTGCCGGGCGTGCAGGTCGCCATCGGGTTCGGCGGCGAGGTGCTGTTCGACGAGGCGTGGGGCTACGCCGACGTCGAGGCCGGGCGTCGCCTGACCACCACCGACCTGTTCCGCATCGCCTCGCACTCGAAGACCTTCACCGCGACGGCACTGCTCCAGCTCGCCGAGCGCGGGTCGCTCCGGCTCGACGACACCGTCGGCACGTACGTCCCGGCGCTCGTCGACGGCGGCTCCCCGCTCGCCGACGCCACGATCCGTGAGCTCATGGAGATGGGCGCCGGGGTCATCCGCGACGGCCACGACGGCGACTACTGGTCGCTCCTGCGCCCGTTCCCCGACGAGCAGGAGCTGCTGGCGCTCGTGCTCGACCGCGGGCAGAAGGTCCCCACCGGGTCGTCGTTCAACTACTCGAACCTCGGCTACTCGCTGCTCGGGCTCGTCATCGCCGCGGTCTCCGGCCGGTCCTACAACGACTTCGTCCGCGAGTCGATCACCGAGCCGCTGGGCCTGCGGAACACCGGCCCGGACT
Organism: Curtobacterium sp. VKM Ac-2884; assembly: GCF_015350945.1. Lineage (NCBI taxonomy): Bacteria > Bacillati > Actinomycetota > Actinomycetes > Micrococcales > Microbacteriaceae > Curtobacterium > Curtobacterium sp. VKM Ac-2884. The sequence goes on along the minus strand of NZ_JADKSA010000004.1, from coordinate 217,548 downwards.
GGGACCCCACGCGCGCCGACGACTTCGTGGTCGGGTACACCGGCTTCCACACCGCGCGGCAGCGGCAGCGCATCGACCACGTGGACACCCACGCGATGGCCGCCGCCACCGGGTTCCACGGCACCGCCTCCGACCTGGTCAAGTACTTCTCGCAGCACGTCATCGGGGCCGGCAGCCTGCTCGACGACCACTCGAAGCGACTCGCGCAGCGCAAGGCCTGGAGCGCCACCGACGACCCGGCCGCCCGCGGCTACGGCGCCGGGTTCATCGTCGACCGCATCGGCGGCCGCGACGTCCGCGGCCACTCGGGCGGGTTCCCCGGGCACATCACGCAGTCGCTGTTCGACCCGGCGTCCGGACTCGTCGTGTCCGTGATGACGAGCGCCGCCGCCGGGCCCGCCACCCTCATCGCCACCGCCATCGTGCAGATGCTCGACGCCGCGGCGGACACGTCCGCGCCGGGTACTCCCGTGCCCGACGACGTCGACACCGCCGCCTACACCGGACGCTTCGCCAACCCGTGGGGCGTCACCGACATCGCCCGGATCGGCGACCGGCTCGTCGAGGTCGACCCGTCCGGACCCGAACCGCTCGACACCCCGACCCGGCTCGAGGTCGTCGACGCGGACACGCTCCGGATGACGCACGGCAACCGCTTCGGCTCGGTCGACGAGGACATCACCTTCACGCGCGACGCCGACGGTACCGTCCGGTCGATCCGCGCCGGTGGGGGCATGACCGAGGAACCGTGGACGATCCCGACCGAGTCCCCCGAGGTCGCGGCAGGGCTGGCACCGTGAGCGACGTCGATGGTCGGGGCGACGGTGTCGGGCACGACGACGTCGTGCTCGAACCCGAGCGTCAGGCGTTCGTCGAGGAGTTCGCCCTCATGCTCAACGACGGTGCGGGCATGGCGCTCACCGACGCCCGCGTGCTCGGCTACCTCATGATGACGCGCGCGCCGCACTCGTCCTCGTCCGATCTCCAACGCGCCCTCGGCGCCAGCTCGGGTTCGGTCTCGATGGCGACGCGCCGGCTCGTCGACTCCGGGTTCGTGAAGCGGCAGATCGTCGCGGGCGAGCGCAGCCACTACTTCCGTGCCGAGGCCGACGTCTGGGGCTCCTGGCTCGCCGGCGAACGGAAGTACCTCGACCGGCAGCGCGACATCATCGGACACGGCCTGGCGGTGGTCGAGCACGCCGGCCGCACCGGGGCGGGCGACGTCGACGCCGAGGTCCGCGAGCGCCTGCTCAACGGCCGCGACTACATGCAGTGGCTGCAGGGCCACCACCACAAGATGCTCGAGGACTGGGAGGCGTTCAAGGCCGCCCGCGACCGCACCGACCGCTCGGAGACCCCATGACCGACGTCCTGACCGTCGACCACCTGTCCGTGACCTTCGACGTCGACGGCGCCGAGGTCCGCGCGGTCGACGACGCCTCGTTCACCGTCGGCCGCGGTGAGGTCGTCGCCGTCGTCGGGGAGTCCGGATCCGGCAAGAGCATGACCGCGATGACGGCGATGGGGATCGCGCCGGACGGGGCACGGTCCTCCGGCAGCATCCGGCTCGGCGACCTCGAGGTGCTCGGCACCGACGAGCGCACCCTGCGCGGGGTCCGCGGCCGCAGCGTGTCGATGATCTTCCAGGACCCGTCGGCCGCCCTCAACCCGGTGTTCACGATCGGGTTCCAGCTGGCCGAGGCCGTCCGCCGCGCCGATGCCTCGCACGACCGCGCCGCCGTCCGTGCTCGGTCGCTCGAACTCCTGCGTGCCGTCGAGGTGCCGGAACCCGAACGCCGGCTCGGCCAGTACCCGCACGAGCTCTCCGGCGGACAGGCGCAGCGGGTGATGATCGCGATGGCGCTCGCCGCCGACCCCGACCTGCTCATCGCCGACGAGCCGACGACCGCACTCGACGTCACGGTGCAGGCCGAGGTGCTCGACGTCCTGCGTGCGCTGCGGGAACGCACCGGCACCGCGATCCTCCTCATCACCCACGACATGGGCGTCGTCGCTGACATCGCCGACCGCGTGGTCGTCATGCGCCGCGGTCGCGTCGTCGAGACGGGCACCGTCGCCGCGGTCTTCGCCGCACCGTCCGCCGACTACACCCGTGACCTGCTCGCTGCGGTCCCACGCATGGGCACCGAGGTCGGCCGGGAGGCGCGGGTCGACCCCGTCACGGAGGCCCCGTCGGTCGTCCTCGACGTCCGGCACCTCGTGGTCGAGTACGGCGGTGCACTGCGCGGGCGGTTCCGCGCGGTCGACGACGTGTCGTTCACGGTCGGTCGCGGCGAGATCGTCGGACTCGTGGGCGAGTCCGGCAGCGGCAAGACCACCATCGGCCGCGCCGCCGTGGGGCTGGCACCGATCACGTCCGGTTCGGTCGTCGTCGAGGGCACCGACGTGGCGGTCGCCCGGCGAGCCGCTCGTCGCGAGATGCGGCGACACGTCGGCGTGGTCTTCCAGAACCCGCTCCGGTCGCTCAACCCGCGCTACACGGTCGGACAGACCGTCGCCGAGCCGCTCCGGCAGATCCTGCGCCTGCCGTCGGCACAGATCGACGAACGGGTGGACCGGCTGCTCGCCGACGTCGGCCTGGACGGCGGGTACCGCGAGCGCTTCCCGCACGAGCTCTCCGGCGGACAACGGCAGCGCGTCGCGATCGCCCGCGCCGTCGCGCTCGACCCCGCACTGCTCATCGCCGACGAGCCGACGAGCGCCCTCGACGTCTCGGTACAGGCCCGGGTGCTCGACGTCTTCCGGGAGCTGCAGGAACGCCTCGGCTTCGCGTGCCTGTTCGTCACCCACGACCTCGCCGTGGTCGACACGCTGTGCGACCGGGTCGTCGTGCTGCACGGCGGGAAGGTCGCCGAGCAGGGGACCCGCGACGCCATCCTCCGGTCGCCGCAGGACCCCTACACGCGTCGACTCATCCAGGCCGCGCCGGTGCCCGACCCGGACGAGCAGGCAGTGCGCCGATCCGAGCGCCTGGCGGCACGGGCCGGCTGAGGGGCGCTCGTCGGCTCAGCGTCGTTGCGGGCTCAGCGCACCTCGGCCGAGGCCCAGAGCGCGTTCACGCCCCGACCCACCGGACGCAGGAGCGGGACGGCGACGAGCACCGTCGCCGCCAGGTACGCCAGGGTCTGCAGCAGCCCCGGGACGGAGAAGGTGACGCCGAGTGCCTCCTGCGGCAGCGCCGTGAGGAGGACCGTGTTCGACAGCAGCGCCGCGACGAACCACAGTGACGCCGCCACGGTGACGGTCCACCCGAACGCCCGCTGCGCGCCGTCCTCGTGCCGGACGGTCAGCACCCCGAACGCCACGAGCGCACCCTGCGCGACGACGACGAGCACCGCGGTGGCCCAACCCGGCGCCGGCCACAGGAGCGCGAACGCCAGGACCGACACCGCGAACGCGAGCGCCCGTCGGTCCTTCGCCCGCACCGCCGCGACGAGCACGACCGCACCCGCCAGCCCGGCCACTACCGTGGCGACGAGGAGCAGTCCGTTCGGCAGGTCCCACGGCGCGAGCCAGATCGTCCCCACCAGTCCACGCGCCCCGAACACGACCGCTGCGACGACGGCCGCGGCCGAGACCACCCGAACCCCCGTGATGTTCTGCATACCCGCACCTTACTCCCGCACCCGTCACGCCGCGATGGAGCCCCGGTGGCCGGTGGAACGGGGGGATAACCCCACCCGGGGTGGGGAGGGGGCAGGATGGGGGAACGGCCCCGCGATCGCGAGGCTGGAGTCATGACCGACACCGACCGCCTCGACCAGGCGCGAACCGTCCCGCTGGACGACGTCACGCCCTCGCCCGACCAGGCCCAGACCGTCCCGCTGGGCGACTCCGTCCCACCTGGAGCCACCAAGCCGATGCCGCAGTACCCGCGACAGCACGACCAGCAGACGCCGCCAGCGTCGTGGGGAGCGACCCCGCCGAACGGATCGGCACCGGGTGGCGGCCGGGGCGGCAGTGCGGGCTCCGGCATGACGGCCGGCGCGTTCTACCGCGAGTCGTGGAAGCGCCTGCCGCGCGACTTCGGCTACATGGCCCTGACCGGGGTGCTGCTCTGCACGCTCTACTTCGCGTTCCCCGCGGCGATCTTCGGCGGAGGCTTCCGCGACCTGTTCAACCCGTTCGTGCTGCTGATGTTCTTCATCGCGCTGTTCGTGGCGCGGTGGCTCGGACAGTTCGAGAAGCTCCGCATCGGATGGGCCGATCGGCGTCCGATCCGCCCGGTGGACTGGACGCCCCGCTGGCAGCAGAACTGGTGGACGCGCACCGGTTCCGCCGTCGCCAACCCGCACTACTGGCTCTACCTGCTGCACGCAGCGGTCGTGTACCCACTCGTCGCCCTGGTGACCGTCGGTGCCGGCGCGATCCTGCTCGCCGGGTTCCTCTGGCCGATCGCCGTCGGCGGGGTGTTCCTGCTCAACAACGTCCGGACCGGGTACTTCCCGGACGGCCTCGGGTTCGCCACGGGCATCGGGTTCCTCGGACTGCTGTCGATGGCCGCCTCGGTCGTGCTGTTCCCGCTCTGGGCCCGTGGCTCGGTCATCGCGCACTACTGGGTGGACTTCGGTCTGCTCGGTGGGTTCCGTGCCGAGCAGCTCGAGCAGCGCGTCGCCGGACTCCAGGCCTCCCGTGCCGGTGCCGTGACCGCCGAGGGCCAGGCCCTGCGCCAGATCGAGCGCGACCTGCACGACGGCCCCCAGCAACGCCTGGTGCGCCTCCGGATGGACCTGTCGGCAGCGGAACGCGCGTTCGAGAAGGACCCGCAGAAGGCGAAGCAGCTGATCGGCGAGGCCTCCGAGCACGCGCAGGACGCCCTCGACGAACTGCGTGCGCTGTCCCGCGGGTTCGCCCCGCCGATCCTGCTCGACCGTGGGCTCGTGGCGGCCCTCGAAGCGCTCGTCGCCCGCACCCCGATCCCGGTCGGCCTCGACGTCCGCCTGCCCGAGGGCCTCGAACTCGCGACGGAGATCCAGCGCAACGTGTACTTCACGGTGAGCGAGCTCCTGACGAACACCATGAAGCACGCCGGTGCCACGACCGCCGGGGTGTACCTCGGCCTCGTGGTCGACGCCTCCGGGCTCTGGTACCTGACCGTCAGCGTGACCGACGACGGCCGCGGCGGAGCACGACCCCAGCAGGGCCACGGCATCGAGGGTCTGATCGGCCGGATGCGCGCACTCGACGGCGACCTGGTCGTCGCGAGCCCCGAGGGCGGCCCCACCGAGGCCACGGCGCGGATCCCGCTCGGTGCCCTGAACGGCGTCCCCACGACGGCGAACCCGCGGTCGTGACCCCACGGGAGCGCCCGTGCTCCCACTAGGCTGGTCGGCATGACAGACGGCCCGGATGCAGCACGCATCCGGGCCGTCGTCGTCGACGACGCCGTCCTGCTGCGCGAGGGCCTGGCCCGCGTGCTCGACGAAGCCGGCATCGACGTCATCGGCCAGTACGCGGACGCCCGTGCGTTCCTCGCGACGCTGCCGGACGGCGCTCCCGACGTCGTCGTCATGGACGTCCGGATGCCGCCGACCTTCACCGACGAAGGCGTCCGCGCCGCCGTCGAGACCCGCCGGATCGCCCCGCGCACCGGGGTCCTGCTCCTCTCGCAGTACGTCGAGGCCACCTACGCCGAAGACGTCCTCGCCGCCGGTGCGACGGGCATCGGCTACCTGCTCAAGGACCGCGTCACCCGGCTCGAGGAGATCGACGACGCCGTTCGTCGGATCGCGGCCGGCGGCACCGTGCTCGACCCCGAGGTCGTCACTCAGCTGATGAGCCGGCGGCGCGACCCGCTCGCCGCGCTCACCCCGCGCGAACGCGACGTGCTCGGCCTGATGGCCGAGGGCCGCACGAACGCGGCCATCGCCCGCGCCCTCGTCATCGGCACCGGCGCCGTCGAGAAGCACGTGTCGAGCATCTTCGGCAAGCTCGCGCTCGAGGACACCGGCGAGGACCACCGCCGCGTCCTCGCCGTGCTCGCCTACCTCGGATGAGCCGGTCCCGCGGATGAACCAGGCCCGCGGTACCGACCGGATCCCGGCTCCGCTGCTCGCCCTCACCGCGATGGTGTCCGTCCAGCTCGGTGCCGCGATCGCGAAGACCCACTTCGACGACGTCGGCGCGGTCGGGGCCGCGACGCTCCGGCTCGTCATCGGCGCGGTGGTGCTCGCGCTGGTCGTCCGTCCCCGCGTCGGGCACTGGACCCGCGCGCAGTGGCTCGGCGCGGTCGGCCTCGGACTGGCGCTCGGCGGGATGAACGTCTTCATCTACCTGGCCTTCGCGACCATCCCGATCGGGGTCGCGGTGACGATCGAGTTCCTCGGTCCGCTCGCCCTGTCCCTCGTGCACACCCGGCGGTGGCGGGACGCGCTCTGGGCCGCCCTGGCGCTCGCCGGCGTCGTGCTGCTCGGGGTCGGCCCGAGCGCCGTGACCGAGGTCGGCGGCGTGGTCTGGGCCGTGCTCGCGGCGGCGTGCTGGGCGGGCTACATCGTGATGAACCGGCACGTCGGCGCCGCGATCCCCGGTGTCGACGGCCTGGTGGTGTCGATGGTGGTCGCGATGCTCGTGTCGCTGCCGTTCGGGCTCCCGTCCGCGATCGACGGCGTGGTCCGCGAACCCGTGCTCCTGCTCGTCTTCGGCGCCGTCGCCGTCCTGTCGAGCGTGCTGCCCTACGCCCTCGAGATGCTGGCGTTGCGGCGGATGCCGACGCGGGTGTTCGGCGTGCTGCAGAGTCTCGGCCCGGCGATCGCCGCGCTGGCCGGCCTCGTGGTGCTCAGCGAGGGGCTGTCCGTGCTGGAGACGGTGGCGTTGGTGTGCGTCACTGCTGCGAGCGTCGGCGTCACGCTGTCCGCGCGCCGCCGACGCCGCTGAACCACCGTCTACTCGTCGCCGAGGAAGTCGGCGTACGTGGGTTCCGTGTGCTCGCCCGACAGCAGGGCCGGATCGTTGACCCGGGCCTCGACGTAGGCGCTGATGACCTCGGGTGGGGTGAGCACGTGGGCGACCCAGGACGGCACCGCTGTGTTCTTCATGGTGCCTCCTCGTCCCGGAGCGGCACTCGAACGAATGCCTCGATCAGTGAGTTACTTGCCGAACCGGTGTTCGCTAAACCATCCTCGGGGTACGACCGGAAGTCAACGCGCTGCGTTCTGCGGACTCCGCATCGCGCGTTCCGCCTGGTCGGCACGCAGGGTGCGGTGCTTCACGGCCGACCGCCACACCCACGCGTCCGCCTGCTGTCCGAACTGCGCCCACTCGACCATGACGGCATCACGGGTCCAGCTCTTCGCGAAGGCCTTCACCCGGACGTGGAAGGTCGGGAACTGGATCCACGCCCAGACCGGCACGGGGGTGACGGCGTGGCAGACGTCGGGCCCGCGGGCGTCCTCGGACAGCGAGTAGGCGCGCGGACGTTCGACCTCCGGGTGTTCCGGGGGCTGCCACCGGTTCTCGCGACGCCGTCCCACGACGGTATTCGAACGTGTGTTCGAACGGGAGTCAAGTCCGCCGCGTGCCGTGGACCTCGGTCGGACGCCCGCTGGGCGTGTCGTCACGACCGATCCGCCAGGTGCGAGGTTGCGTGCGAGGTGCGCCGCCGTACGATCACGGCATGGAGCTCCAGTTCCGCGGCGAGGTCATCGAATGGCGCGGCCCTTCGCCGTTCTTCTTCGCCGTCGTGCCACCGGACGCCGCCGAGGTCATCGCCGACCTCGCACCGATGCTCACCTACGGGTGGGGTGTGATCCCCGCCCGGGTGACGATCGGCCCGGTGACCTGGACGACCTCGTTGTTCCCGAAGGACGGCGGGTACCTCGTGCCGCTCCGGGCGGCCGAGCGCAAGCGTGCGCACGTGGACCTCGGGGACGCCCCGCAGATCGCCCTCGAGCTCGGCGGCCCCTGACATTCCTCCACAGCGCTGTCGATCGCGGAGCGTCTCCACAACGCTCACTGCCAGCCCCGCTGTCGCTCCCGCCTTCCCTAGCGTCGAGGGTGTGGAGGGGAGGTGGCGATGGTCGAACGACCACGACATCCCAAGAAGGACATCGAGCAGGTCATGCGTACGGCCGAAGCGCGCGGATGGCGTTTCGCGAGGGGGGGGGAGTACTACAAGGCGTACTGCCCGTGTGGGGAGCACCTCCACACGGTCCCTCTGACGCCGTCGGACCCCTGGTACGTTGTGCATCTGAAGTATCGGCTCGCGAGAACGGGCTGCTGGGACAGGAGAACCTCATGACGAACTACCTCGTGCGCGTCGAATGCGCAGCGCAGCTCGAGGCAGCGGACGACCTCCGCGCCGAGCTCACGGCGGACTTCGACGTCATAGCGGACGCGCTCTTCGATCTCGACGACCTCCACGATCAGGACCTGAACGCCGACCTCGCGACCGGCATCCTCACGTTCTCGATCGGGGTCGTCTCGGACGACGAGTTCGGTGCGCTCGACCGTGCGCTCGGGGCAGTCCGGACTGCGCTGCACGCCGCGGGGCGTGGCACCCCTGGTTGGGAGCGGCAGTACCGGATGCTGCGACAGGAAGTCGAAGAAGAGCCGATCAGAGCGTCCTGACGACGGTGCGATGGGGTGCCCGCTCCTCGCCGGCGAGGGTCAGAGCCAGATGGCGACACCACCGTGTGAGGAGCACGTGCCTCGCCGGGACTGGCTGAAGCTGTACGTGCCGTCACCGCACTTCGCAGTGGCGCCAGCTGGCGAGCTCGACGCGACCTCTGGACGGCACACGGTGGCACCCGCGGTGTTGACGTAGGTGCCGTTCGTGCACGAGGGAGCAGCGGGCGCAGCGGGTGCGACGTACGTTCCGACGGTGGTGACCTGCGTCACTGGCGGCGTCGTCACGCGCTCGCTCTGCAGGACCCGCCGGGTCTCGACGCCGTCCGTGGAGGTGACCGAGTACGTCTTCGTGATGACGCCGTCCGTGCCCGGGGTGGTCACGGATGAGGTGCCCTGCGCGACGGTGGAGCTCTGTACCGTCGTCACGCCGAACGGGATCCGAGCGGTCTCGACGACTTCCTCTGTGGTGATCACCGGCGTCGGCGTCGGCGTCGGAGTCGCGGTGCGCGTCGGGCGCGGGGTGCGAGTCGGAGTCGAGGTCGGTTTCGCACTCGATGTCGTCACCCCGGCGGCCGCGACGGGGACAGGTCGCTCGGGCAACGGGTGTGTTGCTCCGTAGGCGGAGCTCGAGCCGATCAGCGCCGCCAACGCGATTCCGGCGCCGATCGCAGCAGTGCCACGCTTCCGGGGGATGCGGAGCCAGGTCGACCGACGGAACGCGACGCCGTAGAGCATCGTGGGCAGGACGACGAGCGCGATCATCAGCAGCATCCCCCAGGGCCCCGTCGATGCGAAGCCGGCGAGTGCGAGGACGGCGGTGCCCACGATGCCGACCCAGGTGATGATCGGTACTCGACGACGGGCACGTGGGGTGCGCGGGCTTGTGGAATTGCGGGGGTTCGGCACGGAGCTCCTTGGTATGGCGAGGACCGCTCAAGTGTCCCGGAAGCAGCTCCGCCGCCCCATCCCCACTTTTGGGCGGTGTCGCGCGCACGGTGCGCGCGCGTTCGCTCCGTGCGTGGTTGATGGCTCGGTGCGCCGGAACAACCTCGCACCGAGCGTGCAACCGGGCACCAGTCGACGAAGCCGACACCGGGCAGAAGCAAGAAGCAAGAGAGGGGATGACGGGAATCGAACCCGCGTGGCCAGTTTGGAAGAACGTCCCTTACCCATTACCAGCGCACACCGACGTGAACCGCTTCGGCCTTCGCGGAGCTGTCCCAGCCCGCGTTTCCGGGCGTTCAAGAGATCCACAGTGGCTCACGTCGGTGCGGCTTGGTTCGGGGTGGTGGAGCGCGGCTGGAGGGGCTCCGGAGGGGGCTAGAGGTACTGCATCCGCAGATAGGGCCTCAGGTGTGGGTCTTCGAGGCGATATTCGTACTGTCGACGCGCTCCAGTTCTAGTGAGCATTTGCCCATGATCCGCGGTGATTAGCTCGCCCAGTGCGACGTAGAGGAACGTGTAGTTCGCCCGCGCACCAAATTTAGCCTCCCAGAGGTTCTGAATATCTACACTGCTCCACTCCTGCTTGTCGGAGTCGGCAAGTAGCAGCATTACGTTTTTCCTCGGCTGAGTATCTCCCGCCGCTTCGAAGGCGGCTTTGCATCGTGAGGCGAACTGAGCAGAAACTGACTTTGAGGCGCGCGTCAAGGCTGATCCCACCATCGCAGGCTCGACGAGCGACGTCCCGGCTCTCCGTGCCTCGCGAGCGATGTAGAGACCCATCAGGTGAGCGAAGTACGGGAAGCCGTCGCTGTGGTGAACGAGCTGGTTGATAATCGACGCCGGGATTTGGATCGAGAGGAAATTGAACCCCTGGACAAGAATTTCCCGAATCTCTTCGTTCGGCATGCGAGGCACGCCCACTTCAGTTGTGCGACGCGCGAAAGAGCGTGATGCTCCAAGTAAGCCTTGTGCATCAGTTGCAATACCGATGACTACACAAGACACCTGCGGTGCGTCATCTCGGCCAGCTCGATCAGAAAGCAATTCTAAAAGCTGTGCAACTGCGAGGCGGGTATCTGTATCCTGGATATTCTGGAAGTTGTCGAATACTATGAGCTGTTTGCCTGTGCGATCCATCGCATCAATCAGGACGTCGATTGCGGGCTTTTCAAGAACCTCCCATTCGGAGGAATTGCTGAGATCCCCTTTGATCGAAGCAGTCATTTTGGCAATCCAGGGGAGCTTGCCCTCACCGGAAGCTTCTGCTCCTATCGATCGCGAACGACCACGTTTCATCTCTCGCACGTCTACGAGCTGTCGGAGGGCGTTCTCAACCAGCTGGTCAGCGTCCATCCCAGTCATACACTCCACAGAAACGAAGTGCATATCCTCGTCTTCGGCCGCATACTTGAGTAGGGAAGTCTTTCCGACTCCAGTGTCCCCGTAGATCAGGACTTGACCGCCGCGTTCCGTCAACGCGTCTCGTAGGTTCTGCTGCAGACCGGGTGTGCCGTCGAGTTCGGGCTCATTCCGGCGTTGGAACATCTCCCGAGTCACGATCGTCTTAGGTGTAAATACGTCTTCCGGTTTCCGTATGGCCACGAAGTGGAGCCTAGTGCACGTCGACCGCGTTCCCGCAAGACTGCGAAGCATCTGCGCGCCCGCCGTCGAGTATGGGCCTGTCGGCGCTCCCTTGAATCCCCGCACGCCGCATGGCGCGTGCCTGCTCCTGCACGGTGAGCGGGCGCTTCGCGCCCTCCTTGTCGTTGCCGGTGTACTCGGTGCCACGGTCGCTGTTGTTGCTCATGAGAATTGCCTTCCGTAATTGTCGATAGTTGCAAAAACAAAAACGCACCTATTGCCCCACGGTAGTTCCGCAGCAATGTACCGTTAATGCTAACGCAAACGGAAGGTTCGCCACATGGGAACACGTCAATCGGAAGCCGAACTTCGCACGACGGTGCCGCCGGAAGTAATTGAAGCACTCGACCTCATGGTGCGCGTGGGTGGCATTTCCAAGGCGACGCTCGTGCGTGTTGCCCTGGTAGATCATCTGACGACTCTCGGCGTGCTGTACCCGGAAGTTGCCGAGACGTTGCGCCCCACCAAGACTCGCGGACGTCTCCGCGACCGCTCGATAGAAAAGGAAGACCGATGACCGTCGAGACCACCCCGTATCCCGCCTACGGCGGACCGCGTGCGGCCAAGCGCCTGCGTCAGAAGGCCTGCGACTACCGCGGCGCAGCTGAAGAGCTGCGCGCAGAAGTGGAAGCCGCCGAGCGCGCCTTCGGTGCTGCGTTCGAGCGGGCGGACGAGCTCAGCACCACCCGCGACCGCATCCGTGACCTGATCAAGCGGCCCGCGCGCCGGATTGGAGCCTGACATGCCCGTCTTCGACTACTCGCCAGCTATCGCCGCTGATCCCGAGATCTTCCGCATCCACGCACGGGAAGAGGCGTACCCCAATCAGACCGCCGAGAAGGCCGAGGTCAAGCGCGTAGATGACGCCGTGTTCGACCGCGTGCGCATGCTCGAAAACGCCCTCGTTAAGAGCTCCGAGAGCCTGATTGAGCGCGGCAAGGAGCTGACGGAGGGCTCGGCTGATGTGGAGCAGCAACTCCGCGAGCAGGTGAAGTACCAGCTCGACTACAGCTCAGTCGACTTGAAGCTGGCCGCCGAACAGTACTCGAAGCTGCAGAGCCAGGCCCAGCAGCGCATCGACGCTCTGGAGCGGCTCGCTCGGGAAGCTGAGTGGTTGGCCGACCGTGCAGAAGACCCGTACATGGCCTATCGGAAGCTCGTAATCGCCTACCCGGCGTTGTCCAAGAAGTACTGACCACATGGAACCGCCCCGGCCCTGTTGAAGGAGGCCGGGGCGGCGGAGGGGCTTACCGTGACATCAAATATTCTACCACCGAAGCCGCTGGACGCGCTGCACGCGCTGTGGGGCTGGGATCGCGCGTGGCCAACGCTCGGTTCGGGTCCGACCGCACCGAACGACAGCCCGTTGCGCCACCTGAGCCGCGTAGAGCTGGCTACCATGCGCTTCCACGTGGACCCAACCGTGGAGCGCACGCCGCGTCGTGGCGTCGTGCTCGACGCAGCCCTGCGTGTCGCCGTGTGGGACGACCGCGGGGTCCTGCCGTACATGTCCGGGTGGACCATCGCTCGCTCGCTGCAGTCGCTCTACTACCCGCGCTCATGGAACGCGCTCGTGCCCGTGCGCGGCCTGGACTTGCTCGTCGCCATCGACTGCACCAGCGACCTCCACGGCATCAGCGTCACCCTCGACGCAGAACCGACCGACGGCCGACACCACAGGTCCATGCGGCTGCGTGATAGGTTCGTCGAACTCGACAGGTGACGAGTTCCCTTCACCTCTGACTGAACATACGAAACTAGTTAGTAGCCCAGCAGGGCATATTCGAGGTCTGACCGGCGCGAAAGCGACCGGCGGGTTGGCATATACGAAAGTCTCCGCAGAGAGCTACAGGTTCGCCAAGGTCCGCATGCCTCGTGCGGCACGCAACGATTCGTTGTGGGCTGCGCGGGGCTATTTCTATGTCTACGCGTAGCCCCACTCTCTGTGGAGCTTCCGATGACAATGACACACACCTGGCTGCGCTACGCCGCCGCCGCCTCCTACCTCGGCACGAGCGAGCGCCAGCTTCGCAGGCTGGTAGCTGACAAGAAGATCGGGCACACGAAGCTCGGCCTGCACACACTATTCAGCACCGATCAGCTCGACGCCTACATCCGGGCGCACACGTTCACTCCGGGGCAGCCCTCGTGAGCGCCTCGTGGGCTCCCTTTGGCTACGAGTTCGTCACGGCGTACGACTACACCGACGAGCACGGCCGCTACCTCTTCGAAAAACGGCGCTACCGCAGCACGCTGCCGGGTACGCGAAACAAGACGTTCTTGTACTTCGATCGGACCAATCGGTCGAGCCCCTACTCCAAGCCTTCCGACGCGGACCGGTGGCTTTACCGGCTGCCCGCCGTGCTGGAAGCCGTGCAGGCCGGCGAGACCATCCACTGGGCCGAAGGCGAGAAGGACGCGGACGCACTGTGGGCTGCTGGCGTCCCGGCGACGTCGATCCACCAGGGCGCGGCGAAGTGCACACCCGAGCAGGCTGCCTGGCTTCGCGATGCGCGGCGGGTGGTGATCTGGGTCGACAAGGACGAGGGGCACTGGGAGGTCGGCGCGTACGACGCAGCCTTGCGCCACGATCTACTCGCTGATGCAGGTGTGCGGCCCACTCACATCAGGCTCGTGAAGGCCCGTGGGCGGGGCAAGGACGCGTACGACCACTTGCAGCTGTATCCGCCGGAGCGAGCGATTCGCGTTGACAAGGCGAGGCTCGCGGCGGTGGCTGCCCTCTACACGCCGCTGACAGGTCGGAAGCTCGGGTACCGAAATGTCTGAGGTCCGACTGCTCCGCGCCCGTGAGGAAGCGCCCATTCGGAAGAGGGTCGCTACCGAGGCAGAGCTCATGGCGCGTGCCGACGCTCACATGTTTGAGAAGCTCCGAGAGGAAGACGATGACGCTGGTCTGCTCGACGAGGTGAAGCGCAAGTTCATGCAGTCGGCTGGCGACGCCGAGCACGATCACTTGCAGTACGCCATGACCGACGGTGACCTCATGGCCCTGGAGCCTCCGTCTTGGGTGGTGCAGGACTGGATACCGCGCGGCTTCTACTCGGACCTCTTTGGTGAGCCTGGCGCGAAGAAGACCTTCGCGATCCTCGACCTGGTTCGTTGTGTTCGTGCTGGCCTCGACTGGCACGGGCACTCCGTTGAACCTGGCGCGACGCTGTTCTACCAAGGCGAAGGTGCCGAGCAGCTTGTGGACCGCACCCGCGCGTGGAATTCCTGGCACTCGGACCCCTCCGTGGCGTCCGGCTGGACGTTCGCACACACGGCGGACGTCGGTACGCCTGAGGGAGTCGCCGCCATAGTCCGTACCGCTCGGGGACTCCCTCTCGCGGAGGACGAGCGCCTGCAAATGATCGCATTCGACCCGGCGGTCGAGTACATGTCAGGCGAAGAGAACGGCGAAGGCATGGAGCGGTTGACCCGCGGCCTGCGCATCATCGCTCAGATGCTTGACGTAGGAGTCGCGGTTGGTCACCACACCAACGCGACCGGCGAACGCGCTCGTGGTAGCGACCACATGCGGATGCGCTCCGGGGCACACATACGCGTCGAGCAGGTCGAGCTCGGCTACGTGGGCCTCGTGCAGCAGAAGCAGAAGAACGGCGAGATGCGGGCGCTCATCCTGCAGCCGGTCGAGTCCGCAGGCTCTCTCGCCCTGCACACCATTGCGTCGCTCACGGCGGCTGAGTACGCGGCACGGAAGAAGTCGAAAGACAACGCAGCGAACGCTGAGCGGCGACTTGAGATGTCATCGTCGGCAGCCCAGAAGAAGGACCAACTCGCGCGGGAGCTGCTCCTCCGCGTGGTGACGACGAGGCCTGGGCTCGGCAAGGGTGCGCTGACCAAGGCCTGCCTCTCGCAAGGGGCTGGCAAGGACGTACTGGAGCGCGTGCTCGAAGTACTCGTGGAGGAGGGGGCCATTCGCCGCGATGCAAAGGGCTCGGGAGCGAATTCTCCGCAGCGCCACTACCCCAGAGAGCCGAGCGACCCGTGACCCCGGGTCGTCGATGCGGGTCACGGGTCGCGGGGTCAGCAGTAGTACCGACCCGCGAACCCCTTTAGGGGGTCGCAGCGGGTCGCATACCACTGCCCGCCCATCAGCCAGCCAAAGGAGAAGAAAACATGTCAAAGAAGAACAGCTCGGACCTCATGCACGCCGACACCCGTTGCACCGCACGCCGCCGTAACGGGGAGCCTTGCCGCAACTGGGCGATGTTGGGCACGAACGTCTGCAGGATGCACGGTGGCGCGGCCCCGCAGGTACGGCGGCGTGCGCAGCAGCGCATCCTCGAAGCCAGCGACAAGGCCGCTGCCCGGCTGGTCGAGATCATGCAAGACCCGAAGGTGCCGTACGCCGTGCAGCTAGCCGCCGCCCGCGACCTGCTGGACCGCGCCCAGCTGGCCGGGAAGCAGGAGATCGAGATGGGCGTGACCGTCAGCCTGCTGGAGCGCAACATCGAGGCGGCGTTCGTCTACGACCTGGACGACGACGCGGTGACCGAGCTGTCGGACGAACCGGACGGCACCCCCGACTACTCCGCCGAGGAAGCCGCCGCCGACGCCGCCATGGAGGAGCGTCAGGCTGCCCGCGCCCGCCGCCAGCGGAAGACCGGCAACCCGGCACCGCGCACCGCGGCCGAACGCGGTGCACAACAGCCCAAGCCGGTGCAAGCCGGGCCGCAGGTCCGCAAGGGGCGGAGGACCCGGTGAACCGGCGGCGGTCCAGGCGTCCTTTCAATCGGACTGTGTCGGCCGAACGCCTCCGATCAGGTACCCCGGTGACCCCTCGCACACGTTCGGGCCGCAGGCTCGGATATCCGGCAGGTGCTAGTGAAATCTCAGATGCCGCGGTTCGATTCAGCTCGAGGCGGAAGGCGCAACCGGACGTTTCCGCCGCAGACCGAGAGGACAGAACCATGACCGTACAAGAGCTGATTGATCTGCTGGGCGCGCACAACCCGACGAGCCAGGTGCAGTTCCAGATCGTCGCGGACCAGGAGTCGGCGGGGTTGCTCACCGACGAGGACGGCGCGCCCGTCATCGGGCTGACGCGAGAGGGCGCGGTCTGATGCACGTCATCGGGTACGTGCGCGTGAGCACAGAAGAACAGGAGCGCTCCGGCCTCGGCGTCGAGGCGCAGGTCGAGGCCATCCACGCTGAGGCCAGCCGCCGCGGGTGGACTGTCGAGGTCGTGGCCGACCTCGGCCGCAGCGGCAAGGCCGTGAACCCGGAGCTGCGCCGCGCGCTGGACCTGCTGCGTACAGGGCAAGCGGAAGCGCTCGTCGTCGCGAAGATCGACCGGTTAGCGCGGTCGGTGCTGCACGCGAGCGAGATCTTGGTCGCGGCGCAGCAGCAGCACTGGAACCTCGTCATCCTCGACCTAGCGGTGGACCTGGCGACACCACAGGGCCGAGCGATGGCGCAGATGCTGGCGACGTTCGCAGAGCTGGAGCGCGAGATGATCTCTGTCCGGACGAAAGACGCCCTCGCTGCTCGTGCCCGCCGTGGCGAGCGCAATGGTCGACCGTCCGCCATCCCAGCCGGGCTAATGCGCCGCATCGTGCTGTCGCGGGATGCCGGAGCAAGCTTCCGGTCCATCGCCGCGGAGCTCACCGACGAGCGATACCTGACGCCCACCGGGCTGACCACCTGGAGCGAGTCTGTTGTGCGGCGCGCGTACAACTCCATCGCTCGAGTCGGGGCGGTGGCGTAGTGGCACACGTAAGAGAGGTAGAGCGCAAGACCGGCCGAGCGTACGAGGTTCGCTGGCGCGACGGCGGCAAGTTCCGGCAGCGGTCGTTCACGGTCAAGCGCGAGGCTGAGCGGTTCGCCCTGACGGTGGAGAACCAGAAGGCGCACGGCCAGACGACCGAGCCGCTGGCCGGACGCAGCAAGAGCTTCGAGGAAGTCGTGCAGGCGTCCCTCGCGGCGTCCCGCGCGAAGCTGAAGCCGAGCACCTACGCCGGGTACGTGCAGCTGTACGACGCCCGCGTGCTGCCCACCTTCGGCAAGCGGCGTATCTCGACCATCACTTCGGAACAGGTGGAGGCCTGGGTGGCTGAGCTCATCGCGTCCGGCCGCGCGTCCTCCACAGTCCGAAACCACTTCATTGCACTGAACAAGGTGTTCCGGTACGCCCTGCGGCACCGGCTGATTGCCCACAACCCGTGCGACGCGGTGGACATCCCTCGCGCCACCAACTCGGAGGGGTTCGCTCCGGTATTCCTCACGGCGGCGCAGGTAGAGCAGGTCGCCAAGGAACTGGACGAGTACGCGCCGTACGGGCTGCTGATCCGCTTCGCCGCGGGCACAGGGCTGCGCGCCGCCGAGCTGCAAGGGCTACGCATCCGCGACCTCAACCTCGCGGCCGGGCACGTGGAGGTTCGGCAGTCCATCCGGCGCGTGAACGGCGAGTGGCAGGTCGGTACCCCCAAGAGCGCCCGCTCCACCCGGAACGTACCGCTGCTCTCGCGCTCGCTCATCGCTGACCTGCGCGAGTACCTGCTGGCGCACCCGCACAGCGGCGACCCCGATGCGCTGTTCTGGCCAGCCCGCAGCAACGGCTCTCGCCGGCTCGACTGGTCACGCAACATCGACTGTGGGGGAGTGCGCGCCTACTACCTCGTGCCTGCCGCCCAGCGGGCAGGAGTCGTGCAGCACATGCGCTTCCACGACCTGCGCCACACGTACGCCTCGCTGATGCTCGCCGCAGGCTTCAAGCCGTACGAGGTCAGTCGCTGGATGGGGCACGCGTCTGTCTCCACCACGGACACCATTTACGGGCACCTGTACCCGACGGACTACAACGACCAAATCGCTCGGTTCGAGGCGTTCGTAGAGGCTCGATAGTCCGACCTAGAACGTCGGCAGGTTCACGAGGTTGTTCGTCCACTTGCCGTCGGCGTAGGTACGGAGGTACGGAGCTCCAGAATCCGGGCGAACTACCCCGACAGGCACCCTCGTCGTGCCAGCACCGACGTGGGCTGCTCCGTCCTTCCCCTCAAGGAATGCAACCATCGAGGGCTTGTCGTTGTCGCCGGTCTTGCCGTTTGTTGGATTAACCCAGCGGTACATCACGATGCTCGACTCGGTCCTGGTGGTTCCGCCGAAGCGGACATGCGTGATCTGAACAGCCATGGTGTACCCGATCTCTCCCGGACGCCTATCTGGCGCCTCGTTGAGAGACTGTCAGGTACCGCCGACATTGTCTGTCAGTAGGTCGGTTCTTCCCAGACCGTGATGGACCGAACGTCCTCAACCTCTTCCGGCTCGGCCGACTCGAAGGGGTCTCCTCTGCCCACGACAGAATCCTTCGGATCGATCTTCCGGGGTGAGTTCTTATCGAGAGTGAGCTTCTCGACCTTGTCGACGTACTCAGGCTCCTGCATAGCCGCCACGATGTTTCGCATGCCGAGGGCCCCGGTGCCACCAACGTTGACCCTGCGTGTGCGGAAAGTGCGAGCGAGGGTGATCCTCGGGGCAACCTCTATGGCGCGCACGACGATCTTCACGACCTTGATGTCGCCAAGCGGCTCGTTCGTGTCTGGGTCGGTGATGCCAACGGCACCGGGATCGAGGATGGCGAAGTACATGCCTGCCCTCACCCCGTGTTCAGCGCCTCGGTTGAGGATTACCTCGCGGTCACTCACAACTTCGGCGACCTTGCCGCGAATGCGCGACTCACCGTCTGGATCGCGAGCGAGTTCGACGACTCCGTCACTCATGCTGTGCTCCTTCTTGTCGTTCAGCTTCCTTCGCCAGCATCTCGAATGCGCGCCGGCCCTCGTCTTGCAAGCGGCTCACCTCGTCCAGCGAGCCTGGCGCTACGGTGTCCCACTCCGCCATCGCCCCGTACATCGCGGCCAGCACCGCCTCAAGGCGGTCCTGGGCGTCGGCCAGGCCAACGGTCAGCCGGACGTTCTTGGGAGCAGCCTCCGACAGCTGCCGTACAAGCACCTTTGTGTTCTCAACGTCCTGAGCGATGTGTACAAGGCCTCGGACTGCGCTCGTGCCGTTGGGCGTTAGGTCACGTTCTCGCGGGGCCGGTTGGAACAGGGTGCCCAGCGTCGCACCAAGGATGCCCGCTACGCCGATACCTGCACCAGCCCATCCGTTCGATGGGGTGACCAGGACACCGAGAATGATGAGAACAGCTCCCACCACGCAGCCCCACCAGAACTTCGGTCCGATGACGAGGTCACTACGACGAAAGCGCACGACCGGGCGTCGGTCCTGCGGCCTGTCGGTCATGGCGAGAGCATACAGAGACCGAGGGGTTTCGGAGGGGTTCTGCCTGAGCGTCCGTCACGTGGACGGGCTTACTTCCCAGTAGCCACAAGAGAGGGGATGACGGGAATCGAACCCGCGTGGCCAGTTTGGAAGACTGGGGCTCTACCATTGAGCTACATCCCCGCGCCTGCGCACCAGGCGCAGCCCGACCATCGTAGCGGACGAACGAGTACCGACATGCCACCCCGTGTGATGCTCCCGCCGACCGACGCCGATGCACGGCGGATCAAGCGGTCGCGGGTGGTCTCGTACGCGCTGGTGGTCCTCGCCGCGATCGTCTTCTCGATGCGCCCGGAGCTGTTCGGCGATCCGCAGTCGCAGCCCGCGCACGCCCTGCTGCACGTGTGGCGGATCATCGTCGGGGTCGTGCTCGGGGTGACGGCGCTCGGGGTCCAGGTGGTGGTCGGCGTGCGGTGGCGCAACGGCCTGCGCCGTGCCGCGGCGGACGAGTGACGCCCCTCCCGGGAACCGCGCACCGGGGGACCGCTAGACTCATCGGCGTCGCATGCGCCCTTCGGCGCGCGCGGACACCCTGGCCCAGTCAAACGGGGCGTAGCTCAGCTTGGTAGAGCGCCCGCTTTGGGAGCGGGAGGTCGCAGGTTCAACTCCTGTCGCCCCGACCAGGTCCTCGAGAACCATCGACCACACGAACGTCAACCAACAGGAGAACATCCCGTGGCCACCAGCACCGTCGACAAGGTGAGCGACACCCGCGTCAAGCTCACCGTGAACGTGACGCCGGAAGATCTCAAGCCGAGCATCGACCACGCGTACAAGCACATCGCCGAGCAGATCAACATCCCCGGCTTCCGCAAGGGCAAGGTCCCGCCGGCGATCGTCGACCAGCGCGTCGGCCGTGGCGAGGTCCTGAACCACGCCGTCGGTGACGCCATCGACAACTTCTACCGCCAGGCGGTCGAAGAGCAGGAGCTGCGCATCCTCGGCCGTGCCGAGGCCGACGTCGCCGAGCTGCCGAACCTCGCCGACTTCGCGGGCGACCTCGTCCTCACCTTCGAGGTCGACGTCCGCCCCGAGTTCGACCTGCCGGACTACTCCGCGTACGAGCTCACCGTCGACGCCGTCGAGGTGTCGGACGACGAGATCGAAGAGGAGCTGCAGAACCTGCGCACCCGCTTCGGCACGCTCGTGACCGTCGACCGTCCGGCGAAGACCGGCGACTTCGCGCAGATCGACCTGACCGCCAGCATCGGCGACGACGAGGTCGACTCGGCCACCGGCGTCTCCTACGAGATCGGCTCCGGCGACCTGCTCGAGGGCATCGATGAGGCGCTCGAGTCCCTGACCGCCGGTGAGTCGACGAACTTCGAGTCGAAGCTCGTCGGTGGTGACCGCGAGGGCGAGACCGCCCAGATCGCCGTCACCGTCACCGCCGTCAAGGAGCGCGAGCTTCCCGAGGCCGACGACGAGTTCGCCCAGATCGCCAGCCAGTTCGACACGATCGACGAGCTCAAGGCAGACCTGAAGGAGCAGATCGCGAAGTCCAAGACCTTCGGTCAGGGCGCCGCGGCTCGCGACAAGCTCGTCGAGAAGCTCATCGAGGACGTCGACATCCCGATCTCGGAGCAGCTCATCGAGGACGAGGTGCACCGTCACCTCGAGCAGGAGAACCGCCTCGAGGACGACGAGCACCGCAAGGAGGTCTCCGAGTCCAGCGAGAAGGCCTTCCGCTCGCAGATCCTCCTCGACTCCATCGCCGAGAAGGAAGAGATCCAGGTCTCCCAGGAGGAACTGACCCAGTACCTCATCCAGGCTGCTGCGCAGTACGGCATGGAGCCGGCCGAGTTCATCAAGGTCATCGACCAGAACGGCCAGATCCCCGGCATGGTCGGCGAGGTCGCCCGCTCGAAGGCGGTCGCGACCGTCCTGTCGAAGGTGACCGTCAAGGACACCAACGGCGACGCAGTCGACCTGTCCGCCTTCACGGCGGGCGTCGCGCAGGCCCCCGCTGAGGACGCCGAGTAACGAACTCGACGCCACCAGCAAGACGGACGGGAGGCACGGTGCCAGCTGGCACCGTGCCTCCCGTCTCGTGTTTTCCGCACCACCGCATTGCTGTCGGCGAACACACGCGAAGTGGTGCGTTGCAACCGATAAGTTCGACAACAAGCGACAACTGAACGGGAGCTTTTCCATGGCCGAAGCAACACTGAACCCCAGTGTTTTTGACCGCCTTCTGAGAGACCGGATCGTGTGGCTCGGCTCCGAGGTCCGCGACGACAACTCGAACGAGATCGCAGCCAAGCTGCTGCTGCTCGCCGCCGAGGACCCTGAGAAGGACATCTACCTCTACATCAACTCGCCCGGTGGCTCGATCACCGCCGGCATGGCGATCTACGACACGATGCAGTTCGTCCCGAACGACATCGTCACCGTGGGCATCGGCCTGGCCGCGTCGATGGGACAGTTCCTGCTGTCCTCCGGCACGCCGGGCAAGCGCTACATCACGCCGAACGCCCGCGTCCTCCTGCACCAGCCGTCCGGCGGGTTCGGCGGCACCGCTGCCGACATCCAGACGCAGGCCAAGGTCATCCTCGACATGAAGCAGCGCATGGCGGAGCTCACGGCCGAGCAGACCGGCAAGTCGATCGAGCAGGTCCTCAAGGACAACGACCGCGACAACTGGTTCAGCGCGCAGGAAGCCCTCGAGTACGGCTTCGTCGACCACCTGCGTGCCTCGTCGGCCGAGGTCGTCGGCGGCGGTGGCACCGTCGGTGACGGCGCGACGCCGACCGCGGCTGCCGACCCCGACGCCCAGTCCTGACCCCCACCGAAGAAAAGGAAACGAGAATGCATCTCCCAATGCTCGGTGGCGCGCAGAACGTCCCGGCTCCCTCCGATCGGTACATCCTGCCGAGCTTCGAGGAGCGCACGGCCTACGGCTACAAGCGCCAGGACCCGTACGCGAAGCTCTTCGAGGACCGCATCGTGTTCCTCGGCGTCCAGGTCGACGACGCGTCGGCTGACGACGTCATGGCCCAGCTGCTCGTGCTCGAGTCGATGGACCCCGACCGCGACATCGTCATGTACATCAACTCGCCCGGTGGCTCGTTCACCGCGATGACGGCGATCTACGACACGATGCAGTACATCCGTCCGCAGATCCAGACGGTCTGCCTCGGTCAGGCCGCCTCGGCCGCGTCGGTGCTCCTCGCCGGTGGGACGCCGGGCAAGCGTCTGGCCCTGCCGAACGCCCGCGTGCTCATTCACCAGCCCGCTGTCCAGCAGGGTGGCGGTCAGGCGTCGGACATCGAGATCCAGGCGGCGGAGATCCTCCGCATGCGCACCTGGCTCGAGGAGACGCTGTCGAAGCACTCCAACAAGACGCCGGAGGAGATCAACCACGACATCGAGCGCGACAAGATCATGTCCGCGCAGGAAGCCGTGGAGTACGGCCTGATCGACCAGGTCCTCACCAGCCGCAAGAACCTGCCGGCGCTCGTCAAGTAGCACCGCAGGCCGCTTCGGCGCCGACGAAGGGCGGTCGAGGTTCCAAGATCTTGGAATCTCGACCGCCCTTTCGTCGTGCTGTGGAACCTCGGCGGACCTGAGCGGCGAGTCGTGGAACCTGGGTGCGCCGGCTCGCCAGCACACCGGCCTGGAGGCACGGCGCGGGTCCGCCCCGTCGGCTCAGTCCTCGGTGTCGTCCGTCTCGGGCGCGGGGCGGCGCCGCAGGAGCAGCAGGACCGAGACGACCGCGGCGACGAGGACGACGCCTCCAGCGCCGATCCAGAGCGCGTCGGTCGTGGCCGAGTCGGTGTCACCCGAGGCGGTGCCGGTGGTGGCGGCCGCGGTGGAGTCGTCTCCCGCGGTGGCGCAGGTCGGCGGCGTGGTCGATCCCGAGGCCGCGGAGAAGCCGGACGGGGCCTTCCACGTGAAGGCGTACTCGTCGGAGACGGTGTGGCCGTCGGCGGAGACGATCTGCCACTCGACGGTGTACTTCCCCGAGTCGCCGAGTGCGGCGGGCGTGGTCATCGAGGGGCCGTCGATGTCGACGCAGCCGTCCTCGTAGTACTTCCCGTCCGGACCCACGACCCGGAAGGCGAAGCCCGAACCGGAGTCGCCGATGTCGAGCAGCTTGTCGTTCGTGGTGATCTCGAACGCCTTCGGCAGCGCGGTGAGCGTGCCGCCGACCTCCGGGGTGGACGCGATCAGGTAGTTGTGCGCGCTGGCGGGACCCGCGAGCCCGAGGACCGCACCGCCTGCGATCGCGACGGCCGCGGCGGACCCGGCCACGAGCCTCCAGGCAGAGGACCGCAGTCGAGCCCGACGCGAGCCGCGCTGCGTCACTTGGCGGAGCTCCGACGACGCGTGCCGGCGACGGCGACGACCAGGGCGACGGCGCCGAGCACCAGACCGCCCAGGCCGAGGAAGCGGCCGACCAGGTCGGGGTCCGCGGGGGCCGTCGAGCCGGCTGCGGCCTCGGCGGTCGGGGTGGTGGCGACCGGGTCACCGTCGTCGTCCGTGGCCTCGGCCGCGGTCAGCGTGATCGAGGGGGCCGGGTGCTCGGGCTCGGCCTCGCCGGCCTGCTGCTCCTGGTTCCACTCGACCGAGCCCTTCTCGCAGGTCTGGATCGCGGGGAACTCGACGAGGTCGCCGGCCTTGCCGTCCGGCAGCGAGAAGGAGAGGGCGAAGGTGTCGCGCTCGTCGGCGGGGAGCGGGGTCTTCGCGGTGTAGGTGATGCTCGTGACGCGCTCGGCGGCGTCCTCGGCGTGCTCTCCGTCGGCCGCGGCGGAGGGGCTCGTGTACGGCTCGGTCGCCTTCGTGATCTTCCAGTTCGGGTTCACGGTGGGGGTGACCTCGATGACGGACTCCGGCACCTGGAACTCGATCTTCGTGGTGGGGGAGCCGTCGCAGCCGTGCGGGACCGAGAAGGTCGCCGTGGTGTACGAGTTCGCGGCGGTCGAGGTGGCCGTCGCGGACACGTGCGCGCTGGCTGCGCCGGCGGTGCCGAGGACGATGACGGCCACGGCGCCGAGGGTGACGGCGCCGCCGGCGGCGAGACGCTTCTGCATGGGGATCCTTCGATGGTCGGGACGGTGTTTCTACAACTTGTAGAGAAGACTGGATCACGGTAGCAGGCCCGAACGCCCTGGGCGAACGCGCGCGCGAAATCCCGCGGCGCCGCACGGTCGGTGTCACCGGTTGCGGTTAGGCTCGTGTCCACGACGAGGTGCCCACCAGCAGCGGTGCACCAGCGGCCGGTGCGAGTGCGCGGGCCGGCACGTCCAACCAGGGAGGCACGGCAATGGCACGCATCGGAGAGAGCGGGGACCTCCTCAAGTGCTCCTTCTGCGGCAAGAGCCAGAAGCAGGTCCAGCAGTTGATCGCCGGTCCGGGTGTCTACATCTGTGACGAGTGCGTCGAGCTGTGCAACGAGATCATCGAGGAGCGTCTGGCAGAAGCCGGCGAGGACACCTCGAGCGGTGACTTCGAACTGCCGAAGCCGCGCGAGATCTTCGACTTCCTGCAGGAGTACGTCATCGGGCAGGACCCGGCGAAGCGCGCCCTCGCCGTGGCCGTCTACAACCACTACAAGCGCATCCGTGCGCAGGGGCAGATCACCGCTGCTGAAGACCGCGACGACATCGAGATCGCGAAGTCGAACATCCTGCTCATCGGCCCGACCGGCTGCGGCAAGACCTACCTGGCGCAGACCCTGGCGAAGCGCCTCAACGTGCCGTTCGCCGTCGCCGACGCCACCGCCCTGACCGAGGCGGGCTACGTCGGCGAAGACGTCGAGAACATCCTGCTCAAGCTGATCCAGGCCGCCGACTACGACGTCAAGCGCGCCGAGACCGGCATCATCTACATCGACGAGGTCGACAAGATCGCCCGCAAGGCCGAGAACCCCTCGATCACGCGCGACGTCTCCGGCGAAGGCGTGCAGCAGGCACTGCTCAAGATCCTCGAGGGCACGGTCGCGTCGGTCCCGCCGCAGGGTGGTCGCAAGCACCCGCACCAGGAGTTCATCCAGATCGACACGACGAACGTCCTGTTCATCGTGGCCGGTGCGTTCGCCGGACTCGAGGACATCGTGTCCTCGCGCGTCGGCAAGCGGGGGATCGGCTTCGGGGCGCCACTGCACAGTGCGACCGACCACCAGGACCTGTACTCCGAGGTCCTGCCGGAAGACCTGCACAAGTTCGGCCTGATCCCCGAGTTCATCGGTCGTCTGCCCGTCGTCACCACGGTGTCGCAGCTCGACCAGGCCGCCCTCATGCAGATCCTGACCGAGCCCAAGAACGCGCTGATCAAGCAGTACCAGCGGATGTTCCAGATCGACGGCGTCGAGCTCGAGTTCGACCAGGGTGCGCTCGAGGCGATCGCCGACCTGGCCGTGCTGCGCCAGACCGGTGCCCGTGGCCTGCGCGCCATCCTCGAAGAGGTCCTCGGCCCGGTGATGTTCGACGTCCCGTCCGACGACGACGTCGCCCGCGTGGTGATCACCCGCGAGTCCGTGCTCGAGAACGCGGCGCCGACCATCGTGCCCCGGCCGCGGGCGAAGCGCGTCGAGAAGTCGGCGTAGCGCTCCGCTCGCTCCGAAGCCCCGCACCGGATCGGTGCGGGGCTTCGTCGTGGTGGGGCGGTCGGCGCGGCGGGTCGACGTCTGGTTCTTCCCATGACGGCTGCGATGGAAGGTGAGATCGGGCGTACCTGGTCGGAAGTTCCGACCAGGTATGCCCGTTTTGACGCGGTACGCCCGGAAGCGCGCGGTCCCCGCGCGCCCTACTCGAGCCCGCGGCGACGCAGCAGCGGCCCGACCTCGGCGTCACGGCCGCGGAAGTCGCGGTAGGCCTCGAGCGGGTCCTTCGAGCCCCCGACGCCCAGCAGTCGTTCCGCGAAACGCCGACCGGCTGCGCGGTCCAGCCCGCCGTTGTCACGGAACCACTCGACCGTGTCGGCGTCGAGCACCTCGGACCAGATGTAGCCGTAGTACCCGGCGTCGTACCCGCCCGAGAACGTGTGCGCGAAGTACGTCGACGAGTACCGCGGGGGCACGGCCTCGACCGCGATGCCGGCGGCCTCCAACGCCGAGCGCTCGAAGTCCTCGACGGACGTCACCGCGGCGGCCTCTGCTGCGGAGAGCCGGTGCCAGGCCTGGTCGAGGAGCGCCGCGGCCAGGTACTCGGTCGTGCCGAAGCCCTCGTTGAAGCCCTCGGACTCGCTCAGGCCCAGGACGAGCTCCGGTGGCAGCGGGGCACCGGTCTCGTGGTGCTTCGCGTAGTTCGCCAGGACCGACGGCCACGACACCCACATCTCGTTCACCTGGCTCGGGAACTCGACGAAGTCGCGCTCGACGTTCGTGCCGGAGAACCGGGGGTAGGTGGTGCGGGCGATCAGGCCGTGCAGTGCGTGGCCGAACTCGTGGAAGAGCGTCTCGACCTCGTCCTGGATGAGCAGCGTCGGCGACCCGGGCGCCGGCTTCGCGACGTTGAGGTTGTTCACCACGACGGGCAGCGTGCCGAGCAGCTCGGACTGCTCGACCACGGGGTTCATCCACGCGCCGCCGCGCTTGCCGTCGCGCGTGTACAGGTCGAGCAGGTAGAGCCCGACCGGTTCGTCGTCGTCGCCGGTGACCTCGAAGACACGGACCTCGTCGTTGTAGCCGTGCAGGTCCGGGCGCTCGGTGAAGGTCAGGCCGTAGAGGGCACCCGCGGCGTGGAAGACACCGTCGTGCAGGACCCGGTCGGCCTCGAAGTACGGTCGGAGTGCCGAGCTGTCCGCTGCGAACTGCTCGCCACGCAGGATCTCGGTGGCGTAGGCCCAGTCCCACGACTCGATGTCGAAACCGACCGTGCGGGACCGGACGGCCCGCTCGTCGTCGGCGTTCCGTGCCGCAGCGCCGACGAGCGACGACAGGAGCCCGTCGACGGCTTCCGGCGTCTTCGCGGTCTCATCGGCGGTGACGACGGCGGCGTGGTTCGGGAACCCGAGCAGTTCGGCGCGCTCGGCACGGAGCCGGACGATGCGCAGCAGGACCTCGCGGTTGTCGTACTGGTTGCCGCGGCGGCCGCGGGCGAGCGAGGCGCGCATGATCCGCTCGCGCAGGTCGCGGTTCGCGAGCGACGGCAGCCACGGGTGGCCGGTGTAGAGCGGCAGGGTGATGAGCCAGCCCTCGAGGCCGCGGTCCGCAGCGGAACCGGCAGCGGCGGACTTCGCGCCGTCGTCGAGTCCCTCGAGCTCGGCTTCGTCGGTCACGTGCACGGCGGAGTCGTTGGTGTCCTCGAGCAGGTTGCGCTCGAAGGTGGTCGTGAGCGTCGACAGCTCCTGGTTGATCGCGGTCAGGCGCTCCTTGCCCGCGTCGTCGAGCCCGGCGCCCGCCAGGGTCATCTCGGCGTGGGTGCGCTCGACCAGGCGGAGCGCTTCGCCCTCGAGCCCGGCTGCTGCGGCGCCGTCGAGCACGGACTGCACGCGGGCGTAGAGCCGGGAGTCCAGCGTGATCGCGTCGCGGTGGGCGGCGAGGAGCGGCGAGACCTCGGCCTCGAGGTCGTGCAGCTCCGGCGTCGAGTCCGCCGACGACAGCGTGAAGAACACGTGGCTGACGCGGGTCAGCAGCTGCCCGGAGCGCTCGAGGGCGATGAGGGTGTTCTCGACTGTCGGGGCGTGCGGATCGGTGGCGATGGCCTCGACCTCGGCGCGCTGCTCGGCCATGCCGGCCTCGAAGGCCGGTCGGTAGTGCTCGAGTCGCACGTCGCCGAAGGGCGGCAGGGCGTAGGGGAGGGTGCTCGGGACGTCGAACGGGGTTGCCATCTCCCCACCCTATTCACGGGAGGCCCGTGGCGGCCCCGCCCCGCGCCTCCCGTCCGCCCTGTGGGTGCGTTCCTTCCCATCGCGACCGAACTGGAAAGCGGAATCGGGCGTACCTGGTCGGAAGAATCGACCAGCTACACCCGGATCGACCAGGTACGCCCGGGACGACCAGGTCAGCGAGACGGCCCCGTCGCGGCGTCGATCAGCGTCGACGCGGCACGGCGGGCGTGCGCTGCAGGCTCCGTGGTGCCGGCGATGGCTGCAGTCGTCTGCGCGCCCTCGGCGAGCAGGGCGAGCTGTGCGGCCAGTTCCTCGGCACGGTCGGGATCGGTGACGACCTCGGCGGTGAGCTCCTGCACGAACCGTTGGAACGAGTCCTTGTGGTCGCGGGCGATCTCGGCGACCGCGGGCGAGGTCGCACCGAGCTCCCCGAAGGCGTTGATGAACCCGCAGCCGCGGAACGTGTCGTCGCCGAACCACGACTCGAGGAAGTCGTACACGGCGAGCAGCTTGTCGCGCGGGGTCGTGGCCGCCTCGACCGCGCCGTGCACGCCGCGCTCCCACAGGTCGTGCCGCCCGGACAGGACGGCCGCGATGAGCTGCTCCTTGCCGGGGAACGCCGCGTAGAGCTTCTTCAGGGAGACGCCTGCGCCGGTGCGGATCTCGTCCATGCCGACGGTCTGGATGCCGCGCGCGTAGAACAGCTGGTCGGCGACGTCCACGATGTGTGCGCGGACGTCGGCGTCGACCGTGCTGATGGTGCTGGTTGCCATGACGTACCCCGTTCGCTGCGTGTTCACCGTTCCCGAGTTGCGCCGGGAACGATCGTTCTCTAGTGTAAGGCACATCGACGGAGAACGGACGTTCTCCGCGAGGCTCAGGGAAGGAAACGATCATGGGTGCCATCACCGTCGGAACCGAGAACAGCGTCGACATCGAACTCCACTACGAGGACAAGGGAACCGGACAGCCGATCGTGCTGATCCACGGCTTCCCCCTCGACGGCAACTCGTGGGAGGGCCAGACCCCGGCCCTGCTCGAGGCCGGCTACCGCGTGATCACGTACGACCGCCGCGGCTTCGGGCAGTCCTCGCAGCCGAGCACCGGCTACGACTACGACACCTTCGCCGACGACCTGCACACCGTCCTCGAGACCCTCGACCTGCGTGACGTGATCCTGGTCGGCTTCTCGATGGGCACCGGCGAGATCGCCCGCTACATCGGCCGCCACGGACAGGACCGGATCGCCAAGGTCGCGTTCCTCGCCTCGCTCGAGCCCTTCCTGGCCATCACCGACGACAACCCCGACGGCGCCGGCCCGATGTCGTTCTTCGAGGGCATCGCCGCCGACGTCGAGAAGGACCGGTACGCGTACTTCACGAACTTCTACCAGGACTTCTTCAACCTGTCGGAGAACCTCGGCTCGCGCATCTCGGAAGAGGCCGTCCGCAACGCCTGGAACATCGCCGCCGGCTCGGGTGCGATCGCGTCCGCCGCAGCACCGCTGACCTGGCCGACCGACTTCCGTCAGGACATCCCGAAGGTGACCGTCCCGGCGCTCATCGTGCACGGCACGGCGGACAACATCCTGCCGATCGACGCCACCGGTCGCCGCTTCACCAAGGCGCTGCCGGCCGCGAAGTACGTCGAGATCGAGGGTGCCCCGCACGGTCTGCTCACCACGCACACCGCCGAGGTGAACGAGGTCCTGCTCACCTGGCTCGCCGAGTAGGCGCTCGCATCGTGAGCAGAAATGGTCGGGTTCCCACCGGGGACCCGACCATTTCTGCTCACCAAGCAACCTCGCCCCGCGTCAGTCCTCTTCCGCGGCGTCGTCGGGGTTCGTGACCTGCGCGTGCCCGGCATCGTCGAGGTGGATCGAGGTGCCGTCGTCGAGCTCGACGATCGGCTTGCCCTCCAAGAACGTGAGGGTCCAGCCCCACGCACCGGTGTCGACCGACTCGGCCGCCAGTTCGTCCTCGACCCCGCGCACGGCGACGACCATCGCCTCGGGCAGTCGCGCAGGCGGCTCCCCACCCACGCTCCATCGTGTGCCCAACTGCATCCGTGCCTCCTGTCCGGTGGTGGACGGGCCGGGTCGCCGACGCGACCGGCCCGGACGACCGACGTTACGCCTGCTGTTCCGCCAGCTCGATCTCGGTGACGGCGAGCTCGTCGCCGTCGACGAACGACAGGTTCTCGATGCGGCCGACGGCCGCCAGGTCGACCGCTGCGCGCTCGATGAGCGCCCGCGTCTCGGCCGGTGCCGCGACGACGGCACGCGTGACGGGCGTCTTCTGGGACGCCTTCGCCGACGTCTTCGCCCCGCGGATCCCGATGAGCGCCTGCCCGACGGCCGCGAGCAGCCCGGTGGGGGCCGCGTCGGTGGGCAGGTCGGCAGCGGTCGGCCAGGAGGCCCGGTGCACGCTGGTCTCGTGGGTCCAGGCCCACACCTCTTCCGTCGCGTACGGGAGGAACGGCGCCAGCAGTCGGAGCAGCACGTCGATCGCGCCGCGCAGCGCCAGGACCGCGCTCGCCTGGGTCTCGTGCGTCGCGTCGGCCGCCGTGCCGTAGGCACGTTCCTTCACGAGCTCGAGGTAGTCGTCGCAGAAGGTCCAGAAGAACCGCTCCGTGATCTCGAGCGCGCGGGCGTGGTCGAAGCCGTCGAACGCGGCGGTGGCCTGCTCGACGACCGCACCGAGCTCGGCGAGCATGTCGACGTCGAGTGCCTCGGTCACGCTCGTGGCGCCCTCTGGAAGCGGGAAGCCGTAGACGAACTTGGCGGCGTTCAGGACCTTGATCGCCAGACGGCGACCGACCTTGATCTGCTTCGGGTTCTGCGGGTCGAACGCCGCGTCGGTGCCGAGCTTCGACGAGGCCGCCCAGTAGCGGACCGCGTCGGCACCGTGCTGCTCGAGGATCGACAGCGGCGTGACGACGTTGCCCTTCGACTTCGACATCTTCTTGCGGTCGGGGTCGACGATGAAGCCGGAGATGCTCGCGTGCTTCCACGGCACGGTGTCCGCTTCGAGCTGGCTGCGGAGCACCGTCGTGAAGAGCCACGTGCGGATGATGTCCTGCGCCTGCGGGCGGACGTCGTACGGGTACACCAGGTCGTACAGCGCCGGGTCGGTCTCCCACTTGCCCGCGAGCTGCGGGGTGAGCGACGAGGTGGCCCAGGTGTCCATCACGTCGAGCTCGCCCTGGAACCCGCCGGCCACGCCGCGCTGGTCCTCGGAGTAGCCGGGTGCCGGGTCGGACGACGGGTCGACGGGCAGCTGCGCCTCGGTCGGGACGATCGGCTGGTCGAACACCGGGTTGCCGTCGGCGTCGAGCGGGTACCAGACCGGGATCGGCACACCGAAGAACCGCTGGCGCGAGATGAGCCAGTCGCCGGACAGGCCACCCACCCAGTTGTCGTAGCGGACGCGCATGAAGTCGGGGTGGAACGCGATCTCCTCGCCGCGGGCGCGGAGCGTCGTCTTCAGGGCGTCGTCGCGGGCACCGTTGACGATGTACCACTGGCGGGTCGAGACGATCTCGAGGGGCTTGTCGCCCTTCTCGAAGAACTTCACCGGGTGGTTGATCGTCTTGACGTCGCCGACGAGCTCGCCGGACTCGGTCAGGGCGTCCACGACGACCTTCTTCGCCGAGAACACGGTCTTGCCGGCCATCTCGGCGTAGAGCGCCTTGCCCGTCGCCGACTCGATCCACGCGGGCTCGTCGGAACGGACACGGCCGTCGAAGCCGAGGATCGCGCGGTTCGGCAGCTGCAGCTCGCGCCACCACACGACGTCGGTGGTGTCGCCGAAGGTGCAGACCATCGCGATGCCGGCGCCCTTGTCCTTCTGCGCCAGGTGGTGCGCGAGCACCGGGACCTCGACGTCGAACAGGGGGGAGCGGACCGTGGTGCCGAACAGGTCCTGGAACCGCTCGTCGTCCGGGTGTGCGACGAGGGCGACGCAGGCCGGCAGCAGCTCGGGACGGGTCGTCTGGATCACGACGTCGTCGCCACCGTCGGCGCGGTGGAAGGCGATGCCGTGGTACGCGCCGGGCATCTCCTTGTCCTCGAGCTCGGCCTGCGCGACCGCGGTGCGGAACGTGACGTCCCACAGGGTCGGGGCGTCGGCCTGGTAGGCCTCGCCGCGCTCGAGGTTGCGGAGGAAGGCACGCTGCGCGCTCGCCCGCGAGGTGTCGTCGATGGTGCGGTACGACTGCGTCCAGTCCACCGACAGCCCGAGGGTGCGGAAGAGCTCCTCGAACTGCTGCTCGTCCTGCACCGTGAGCTGGTCGCACAGCGCGATGAAGTTGCGGCGCGAGATCGGCAGCTGGTCGGCGGCCTTCGACGACTTGCCGTCGCCGCCCTCGAACGGCGGCGTGAAGTCGGGGTCGTAGGGGAGCGTCGGGTCGCAGCGGACGCCGTAGTAGTTCTGCACGCGGCGCTCGGTCGGCAGGCCGTTGTCGTCCCAGCCCATCGGGTAGAAGACGTGCTTGCCCCGCATGCGCTCGAACCGCGCCTTGAGGTCGGTGTGCGTGTACGAGAAGACGTGCCCGATGTGCAGCGACCCGGAGGCGGTCGGCGGCGGGGTGTCGATCGAGTAGACGGCGTCGCGGTGGCCGGCGGCGTCACGGTCGAAGCGGTAGGTGCCGTCCTGCTCCCAGACCGGCCCCCAGACCTGCTCGAGTCCGTCGACGCTGGGCTTCTCGGGCATGGGTTTGGTCATGGCTGCGCCTTCCGTGCGTGTGTGCGGCACCGAGTCCGTGATGAGGTGCCTGAGTGTCCCCGCTCGATGCGAGGTGCCCCAATCGTAGCGGGCAGGACCGACGCGGCTCACGAGTGCCGGGAGCGGCGATTACCACACCGACCTGTCGGACACGCCGGAGACCTGGTAGTCTGTCGGAGTTTGTCCGGCGAGCGCGGGTTCGCAGGAACTGCACCGTTGCCGTCCGCCGGACGCCCGAAGGACGCACCGCACACCGGAGGAACGACTTGGCACCGAACGACGCACCCCACCCGCACGGCGATCGGCCGTTGCCGCACGGCGACCGACCGCTGCGCTCGAAGGGCGCTGCGAAGCGCGCTCGGCGCAAGCTGACGAAGGACGACGTCACCGTCGTCGAGGAGTCGCTGCTCAAGCGCGCCGTGGCAGCTGCCGCCCTCGGCAACGCGATGGAGTGGTTCGACTTCGGCATCTTCGCGTACCTGACCGTCACGATCTCGCAGGTCTTCCTGCCGCAGGGCGACCCGGCCGCGAACATCGTCGCGACCTTCGGGTTCTTCGCCGCGGCGTTCATCGTCCGACCGATCGGTGGCGCCGTCTTCGGTCCGATCGGCGACCGGATCGGCCGGCAGAAGGTCCTCGCGCTGACGATGATCCTGATGGCCGCCGGCACGCTGATGATCGGCCTGATCCCGTCGTACGACTCGATCGGCTTCTGGGCTCCGGTCCTGCTGCTCGTGGCCCGCTTCGTGCAGGGCTTCTCGACCGGCGGTGAGTACGGCGGCGCCGCGACCTTCATCGCCGAGTACTCGCCCGACAAGCGCCGTGGGTTCATGGGCTCGTGGCTCGAGTTCGGCACCCTGGCCGGCTACGTGCTCGGCGCGTCGATCGTCACCGGCCTGCAGTTCGGCCTGTCCGAGGACGCCCTGCTCAGCTGGGGCTGGCGCATCCCGTTCATCATCGCGGGCCCGCTCGGCCTGATCGGGCTGTACCTGCGCCTCAAGCTCGAGGAGACCCCGGCCTTCCAGAAGCAGCAGGAGCAGGCCGCCGAGCGCGAGGGGCAGAAGACCCCGTTCCTCAAGCTCTTCGCCGAGAACTGGCGCGCGCTCATCATCTGCATCGGCCTGGTCCTGGTCTTCAACGTGACCGACTACATGCTGCTGTCGTACATGCCGACCTACCTCGAGCAGAACCTCGGCCAGAACGCCACGTTCGGCCTCATCCTGATCGTCGTCGTGATGCTGCTCATGATGGTCGTCATCACGTTCGGTGGCCGGCTGTCCGACAAGTTCGGTCGTCGCCCGGTCCTCGCCGCCGGCTGCATCGGCTTCATCCTGCTGTCCTGGCCGGCCCTCAAGCTCGTCCAGACCGGCACGGGCGTCGGGGTCTTCTCCGGCCTGCTGATCCTCGGTGTCGTGCTCGTCACGTTCACCTCGACCATGCCGTCGACGCTGCCCGCGCTGTTCCCGACGATCATCCGCTACGGCGCCCTCGCGATCGCGTTCAACGTCTCGGTGTCGCTGTTCGGTGGGACCACCCCGCTCGCGACCTCGGCGCTCATCAACGCTGCGAAGGACGCCGGCTACGGCTGGGCCGAGGACATCCCGGCCTTCTACCTGATGCTGGCCGCCGTCATCGGGCTGGTCGCGGTGTACTTCACCAAGGAGACCGCATCCACTCCGCTCATGGGCTCCGGCCCGACGGTCGGTTCCGAGGACGAGGTCGCCGGCGTGATCGACGACTACAACGACCCGACGTCCGAGTTCGCGCAGTCCGACTGGGCGAAGGAGTTCGCGACGAGTGAGATCCCGATCATCTCGGGTGACACGCCGAAGAAGGAGTCCGCCGACTCCTGACGCAGGTCAGACCCGGCCAGGAGGCCCGGTGCACGTCCGCCACGGACGCGCGCCGGGCCTCCGGTCACGTTCAGGGCACGTGGCCCCCGGCCACGGGACTCGGCGTCAGCGACCGGCCTCGCGGCCTGCGGCCTGAGGCTGGTCGCCCTGCGCGAGACTCGGGCCGGCGGCCAGCCGCTCGGCGGCCTGCAGCAGGTGCGCGGTCACAGGGTGCGCCGGGCGCGCGAACACCGTCGCGGCGGGGCCGTGCTCGACGACCGCGCCCCGGTGCACGACGAGCACGTCGTCGGCCATCCGGCGCACGGCCCGCAGGTCGTGCGAGACGAACACCATCGCCACGCCGGTGTCGTCGCGGAGCCGCTCGAGCAGGGTCAGCACGGCGTCCTGCACGGTGGCGTCGAGGGCGGTGACCGGTTCGTCGAGGACGATCACCTCGGGGTCGGTGGCCAACGCCCGGGCGATCGCCAGGCGTTGTCGTTGCCCGCCGGAGAGGGTCAGCGGCGACCGCGGCCGGAGCGCCGGGTCGAGGTCCACCTGGCGCAGGGCTGCGTCCACCCGGGCGGCGAGGGAGCCATGGGCGCGGCGGTCGTCGCCCCGCGAGAACGCGTCGGCGAGGACCCGTTCGACCGACCACCGCTCGTCGAACGTGGCGCCGGGGTCCTGCACGACGGCCGCGACCCGGTGGCGTCGGGGTCGTCGGTCGTGTTCGGGGAGTGGTACCCACGGCGCTCCGTCGAGGGACACCGTGCCGGCGTCGGGCACCTCGAGCCCGAGCAGCACCCGCGCCAGGGTGGTCTTGCCCGACCCCGAGGCGCCGATCACCCCGAGCACCCGCCCGCGGTCGAGCCCGAACGACACATCGTCGACGGCGCGGACGCCCTCGTAGTCGCGCGCGAGCCCCTCGGCGACGAGCACCTCCCTCGCACCGTGCGAGGTTGCGCGCTGGGTGCCGCGGTCGCCGATCGGCGCACGGTGCGTGGACGTGCGCTCGGTGCGAGGTTGCCCGCTCGGTGCGTCGTCAGAGGCCTGCACGGAGCGGGCAACCTCGCACCGGCCGACCAGATCGGCACCGTGCGCCGTGCGCACCAGGGCCTGCGTCGCGGCGTGCTGCGGATCCTGCAACACCGAGGCGACCGGGCCCTGCTCGACGATCCGTCCCTCGTGCATGACGGCCACCCGGTCGGCCCACCCCGCGACGAGCCCGAGGTCGTGCGTGATCACGAGCAGCCCCGCCCCGCGCTGCTGTGCCGCCCGCAGCTGCTCCATCACGGTGACCGCGACCCCGGCGTCCAGTGCGGTCGTGGGCTCGTCGGCGACCACGAGCGCCGGCGACCCGATGGTGGCCGCGGCGATGAGGGCCCTCTGCCGCATCCCGCCCGACAGCGTGCCGGCGAGTCGGCCGTCGGTCGCGATGTCCGGGTCGAGGCCCACCGCGCGCAGGGCATCGCGCACGGCGTCCACGCGCTCGGCCGCACCCATCTCGGTGTGCAGGCGGAGGCTGTCGGCGACCTCGCGTCCGACGGGACGCAGCGGGTCCAACGCGCCCAGGGCCTCCTGGCCGACGTAGCCGACCCGCGACCCGCGTACCTGGCGCCACCGACGATCGGAGAACGCGCGGACGTCGAGGCCGGCGACGGTGAAGGCGTCGGCGCGGACGGCGGAGCCGGGTGCGGACAGGCCGAGCGCTGCGCGGGCGGTGACGGTCTTGCCGGAGCCGGACGCGCCGACCAGGGCGACGCACTCACCGGCGTCGACCCGCAGGGCGACGTCGTGCACGATCGACGTGCCCGCGATGGCGACGTGCAGCGCCTGGACCTCGAGGACGGTGGTCATCGGACGACTCCTGTTCGGCGGATCGCGCGACCGAGCACGGTGACGGCGGTCGCGAGCACCACGATGGCGAGCCCGGGGAAGGTGCTCATCCACGGTGCGGTCTGCAGGTAGGTCCGGCCGTCGGCGAGCATCGCGCCCCACTCCGGAGCCGGAGGTGGTGTGCCGACGCCGAGGTAGCTCAGCGCCGAGGCCCAGACGATCGCCTGACCGACGCCGAGCGTCGCGACCGCGACGACGGGCCAGAGCGCGGTGGGCAGGACGTGCCGGACCACGATGCGGACGGGGGAGCGGCCGAGCAGCACGGCGGTCTCGACGACCTGCGACGACCGGGCGGCACGCACCAGACCACGGACGATGCGGGCGTAGCCGGGGGCGGTGGCGAAGCCGACGGCGAGCACGGCGGGGACCGGGCCGGGGCCGGTGACGGCGATGACCACCAGGGCGACGAGCAGCAGCGGCAGGGCGAACGCGACCTCGGTGACGCGGCCGATCACGGCGTCGAGCAGTCGGCCGATGCGTCCGGCGCCGGCGCCCAGTCCGGCGACGACCCCGAGCACGACGCCGGTCCCGCCGCCGATCAGGGTCGCGGCGACACCGACGACGAGCGAGGCCCGCGTGCCGGCGACGACCCGGGACAGGACGTCGCGTCCGGATTCGTCGGTGCCGAAGGGGTGCGCGCCGCTCGGTGTGAGGAGCGCCTCGGACGGGTGCACGGCGAGCGGGTCCGCGCCGCCGAGCAGCGCCGGCCACGCGGCCGCCACGACGGCGAGCAGGACCACGGCACCCGCGACGGCTCCGGGGACGCCGAGGCCCCGTCGCCGGCGACGTGCTGCTGCCGGTCGTCCGTCGACCGGTTCACCGGCCAGGAGGCTCGGCTCGGCGATGCCGCTCACCGCGCCGCCGCCTCGGGGCCGGGTCCACGGCGTCGCGCGGCTCGCGGGGTGCGGGGGCGCGGGGCGCCGGTGCGCGGGTCGACGACACGTTCGACGAGGTCGGCGATCGCGAGCACGACGACGTAGGCGGCAGCGGACACCAGCGCGATGCCGGCGACGAGCGGCATGTCCCGCTGCGTCACCGCGGTCACCAGGGCGCGACCGATGCCGGGCAGCGCGAACACGGACTCGACGACGACGGCGCCGGACACGAGGGACCCGAAGGCCCAGGCGGACAGGGCGATCCCGGGCAGCGCCGCGTGGCGGAGCAGGTGCCGGGCGAACAGCCCGAGGCGGGTCTCACCACGGCCCCGCGCGGCGAGGGCGAAGGCGGACCGTTGCGCGTCGACGACCCCGTCGCGCACGGTCTCGGCCAGGTACCCAGCGACCGGGACGGCCACCGTCAGCACCGGGAGCACCCAGCCGCGCACGGTTCCGTCGCTGACGGCGGGCACCCAACCGAGGGCGCTCGCGAACACCACGATGAGCACGCTGCCGAGCCAGAAGTGCGGCATCACGCTCGCGGTGACGCTCAGCGCGCTCGTCAGCCCGGCTGCGAACCGACCGCGCTGCGTCGACCACCAGGCCGCGACGATCGCCAGGACCCAGGCGACGACGAGCCCGGCCACCGCCAGGGTGAGTGTGACGGGCAGCTGCTGGCCGAGCAGCGTCGCGACCGGGGTGCGGAAGGCGTACGAGTCACCGAGCTGCAGGGTGGCGAGGCGTCCGAGGAACACCGCGTACTGCACGAGCACCGGCTGGTCGAGGCCGTACTCGTGCCGGACCTGGGCGACGGCCTCGGCGGAGGCCTGCGAGCCCGGACCACCGAGGATCGCGAGTGCGGGGTCGCCGGGGATGAGCCGGATCGCGACGAACACGATCGTCGCGACGGCCCAGAGCACGCCGATCCCGCCCGCGAGCCGTCGGACGGCCCACCACACCCAGGGCATCCGCGTCAGCGGTCGATCCAGGCCGTGCCGAACCAGGGCGTGGACACCGAGGTCGTCTGGATGCCGTGCACGGCCGAGCCCACCAGGAAGTGGTTCTGCTGGTCGTAGAGGGGCAGCACGGTGTCGCTCGCCAGGATCGTCTTCTGCGCCTGCTGGTACAGGTCGGCGCGCTCGTCGGCGTCCGAGGTGCGGGCCGCCTGCTCGAGCAGGGTGTCGAGCGCGGGGTCGTCGAGCTGCGCGAGGTTCGCGAAGTACCCGGACGGCGCCGGCTCGATGCTCGCGCTGTCGTACAGGATCCGCAGGACGTCGGGGCCGACCTTCGTGTACGGGGCGCTGACGACGTCGTACTCGTTCGCCGCGAGGGCCGCGTACCAGCTGGACAGGTCGAGTTCGTCGAGCACGACCTTGAACCCGACGGCCTTCTCGGACGCCTGGATCTGCTGGAACAGGCTGCGCTCGGCCGGCACCGACTGGTTCGTCGACACCGGGAACGTCACGGTGAGCTGCTGGCCGTCCTTCTGCCGGATGCCGTCCGACCCGACCTTCCAGCCGGCGTCGTCGAGCAGCTGCTCCGCCTTCGTCGGTGAGTAGTCGAACCGGCTCTTCTCCGAGTACGCCAGCGGTTCGGCACTCGAGAGCACGGAGTACGAGCGCTTCGCGGTGCCGAGGAACAGCGACTGCAGGCCGGGGTCGATCTCGGCACCCGCGATGAACGCCTGCCGCACGGCCTCGTCACGGAACACGCCGTGGCCGGAGTTCAGCTCGAGGCGGTTCGAGGCACCGGGGCGCGGGGCGTCGAGGTCGCGGATGGCGCCCTTCGCCGACGCTGCCTTGAGCTGGTCGGGCTGCGCGTTGTCGATGACGTCGACCTGGCCGGACTGCAGCGCCGCGTAGCGCGACGTCGAGTCGGGCAGGAACCGCCACGTGATGCCGGACAGGCGCGGCTTCGTCTTGCCCCAGTGGTCGCTGTTCTTCGTCAAGGTGACGCGGTCGCCGTGCTTCCATCCGGTGACCTCGAACGGGCCGGTGCCGACGGGGGACTCGCAGTTCGTCGCCTGCTCGCGTTCGAGCGCCTTCGGGGACTCCATGCCGACCCACGGTTGCGAGAAGGACTCGAGCAGCGCGCTGTCCGGACGGCTCAGGGTGAGCGTCACGGTGTGGTCGTCGGTGGCCGTCGCCTTCGTGATGGACTGCAGCGCGAGGTAGCCGGTGCTCGACGCGGTGGCCGGGTCCTGCACGTGCTCGATGTTCGCCACGACGGCGGCGGCGTCGAACGGGGTGCCGTCGGTGAAGGTGACGTCGTCGCGCAGTGTGAAGGTGAGGGTCTTGCCGTCGTCGCTCGTGGTCCACTTCGTCGCGAGCTCGGGCGTCGGCTCGCCGTCCTCGAGCCCGACGAGCTCCTCGATGTACTGCGTCGCCAGGAGCGCCTGCGGGTAGTTGCCGCCGACGTGCGGGTCGAGGCAGGTGGGCTCGGCGTCGCCGGAGGCGTACGTCAGGGTCCCGCCGCTCACCGGCTTGCTGCTCGTGGTGCTCGTCCCGGCGCCGCTGCACCCCGCGAGGACGAGGACGACGGCTGTGGCGCTCGCGACGGCGGCGACGGTTTTCTGTACTGAGTCCAAGATCATGGCTGGACGAGTCTAGCGGTTTACTGGGGCCCATGGACGAACCGATCCGCCGCGGTGGCCGGCCCCGACGCTCGAGCGCCGAGGTCCTCGCGGACGCCGCTGCCGAGCTGTTCCTCGAGCAGGGGTACGCACGCACCACGGTCGACCAGATCGCCGTGCGTGCGGGGGTCAGCCGCGCGACGTTCTTCAACTACTTCACGGCGAAGTCCGACGTGATGTGGCTCGAGCTCGACGCCGCGGTCGCGGGGCTGCCCGGGTACCTGGCGGCCTCGACCGAACCCAGTGCGGTGCGTGCGGTGGAGCAGGCCCTGCTCGCCGCGGCCCGGGCCCACGACCCCGAGCGGGTGCCGTGGGCGGTCGCGCAGGCCGAGGTGATGGGCATCGGCTCCGAGCTCGTCGCCGGGGTCGCCGTCCGGGTGATGGCGCAGCACGGGGCCGTCGCGGCCTTCGTGGCCGGGCGCACGGGGGACCAGCCGGGGTCGCTCTGGCCGCAGACGGTCTCTGGCGCTGTGCTCGGGGCGGCGGCGGCGGCGTTCGGGGTGTGGGTCGCCGACGGGGTGGCTCGTCGGCCGCTCGTCGAGTACGTCGCGGCGGCGCTGACCCCGGTGGTCGCCGGCCTCGACGCCCGCTGACGGGGAGGGGTCGTCAGGCGACGACTTCGGTCCCCACCGCCGGGCCGCTGTCCTGACCCGACGCGGCGACCCGGAGCGATCGACGGACGAGGGCCGACGGTTCCACGTACCCGTCGAAGTACCGCCGGGCCTCCGTCCGGAGGCGGGAGCGCCCTGCGGTGTCCGCATCCAGGCGGTGCACGGCGTCCAGTGCCTCGTCGACGGAGGAGAACCCGAGGTACTCGTGTCCTTCTCGGAGGCCGGGGGCCTCGTGCGTCGGTCGTTCGCAGACGACCGCACAGCCCTGCGCGAGGTACTCGGCGAGCTTCCAGCCGTTCGAGTTCCACAGCCCCCTCGTGGTGATGCAGACCCGGGCCGCCCTCGAGGCGCGGAGGAACGTGGCAGGGTTCGACCGGCTGGCTGGGAGCACGAGCTCCGGGGCGACCGCAAGCGCGTGGTCCGTCGGACTGAGTCCTCCCTGGAACCGGTCACCGAACTCGGCTTTCAGGGCGCGGATCAACTCGATGCGCTCCAGGTTGATCGCGTTGCGATCGTCCGCGCGCCACCGTTCCTTGGCGGTGAGACCCGTCGTCCTCGTCTCGGGCTCCCACAGTCTGGTCTGGAACAGGATCTGCCCGTTGTCGGACTGCTGGTCGCCGACGCGGAGCCGAGCGGATCGGCTCCACTCGGCCACGGCGAGCGCGCCGAAGCGGCGTGGTCCGACGTTGCTCCGGAACGCGGCGTTCCAGAAGTACGGGTGCCGCGACGTCGCGTGGTAGTTGAGGCCCAGCGCTCGGTGCTCGGCGCCGGTGCGGTAGGTGTCGTTCGGGGTGATCGGCCGGCTCCGGCGGAACAGCACGTCCACGTCGTCCGCGAACGCATCGACGACGACGGGGTCGAGGATGTCTCCGTCGTCCAGGTCGTAGCCGATCCTGAGGCCGTCGACCTCGGCGAGGAGCCAGGCGTTGGACGGCAGCGCCGGGTCGCGGCGGGACCACGTGATGCGGAGGTCCAACTCGCGGTTGCGCGCGAGTGCGATGTACCCGGCGATGACCTGGTGGGAGTGGTGTGAGTTGCCCGAGGCGTGGAGGACGACGGACGGGAGATCGGGAGTCGGCATGGTCCTGTTCGGGAGGAGAGGGGCGGAACTGCGAGGAAATGCAATATTAACATATGCAATGTTGTCGATCTCTCCCGCGATGCCGTCCCCGCCGGATCTCAGTCGGTGCGCAGCGTCCCCGCTCCGCCGGCGGCCACGTCCGAGGCCGTCCCGTCACGCACGACCTCGGGCACCTCGTCGCTCGTCGGCCGCAGCGAGGCGTCGCCCGGGTAGCTCAGCGTCAGCACGGCCTCCTCGATGTACGGGCTGTCCTCGAGCGACTTCTCGACGTCGCGCAACCGCACCGCGACGTGCTCCTCGTTCTCGTTGCCCGTCAGGTCGACGGCCGCGACGAGGTACACCCGCGACGGTCCGACGAACTCCAGGTGCAGGTAGGTGACGCGCTCGATCTGCGAGCGGCCGAGCAGCTCGACGAGCACGGCGTTCTCGAGCTCGGGCGACGTGCTCTCGCCGAGCAGGAAGCGGCGGTTGCGGTCGATGAGGATGATCGCCACGACCCCGAGCAGCACGCCGATCGCGATGGAACCGATCGCGTCGAAGATCGCCAGGCCGGTGATCTGGTGCAGGAACACCCCGAGGAAGGCGACGACGAGGCCGATGAGCGCAGCGGCGTCCTCGGCGAACACGGCCCGCAGTGTCGGGTTCGAGGACTGCAGCACGTGGCGCAGCACCGGCACCTTGCGCTTCGTCGCCGCTCCGTGCGCCTGGCGGTAGGCCTGCAGGAAGCTCGTGCCCTCGAGGCAGAACGACAGCGCGAGCACGATGTAGTTGAGCAGGACGTCCTCGGCCGGACCCGTCTCGCCGAGCTCGGAGATGCCGTGGTAGATCGACACGATGGCGCCGGCGGTGAACAGCCCGAACGCGGCGAACATCGACCAGATGTACGTCTCGCGGCCGTACCCGAGCGGGTGCGCGGTGTCACGCTTCCGCGCGCCCCGTCGTTCGGCGACGAGCAGGAAGACCTCGTTGCCGGTGTCCGCCCACGAGTGCGCCGCCTCGGCCACCATCGAGGCCGAACCCGAGATGAGCGACGCGACGGTCTTCGCGATCGCGACGAGCAGGTTCGCGCCGAAGGCGATGATGACGGTGAGGGAGGACTCCGGGCGTTCGCCGGAGGCAGAGTCGTCGGGCATCCCTCCAGCATGCTCCCGTCCGCTAAACTCGTGTCACACGAGCGTCGATCCGGCCATCACCGGGGAGCTCCCGGAAGAACGCGGTCCGCGCGAGCGGCTCGTCAGTAGAACCGGGCGGACCGGGCCGCACCGAACCCGAACACGAGCGGTCGTGACGTGCGGACAGCACGGCGTGGCAAGCGAGGTGGTACCGCGGAGC
This sequence comes from Curtobacterium sp. VKM Ac-2884, assembly GCF_015350945.1. Lineage (NCBI taxonomy): Bacteria > Bacillati > Actinomycetota > Actinomycetes > Micrococcales > Microbacteriaceae > Curtobacterium > Curtobacterium sp. VKM Ac-2884. The sequence continues at coordinate 174,317 of NZ_JADKSA010000004.1, read as the reverse complement.
GTGCTCCGTCCTCGTGGAGATCGAGCGAACCCACAAGGAGTCCCGGTGCCGTACCCGTTGAACGCCGATGCCGATGGCGTCGTCCCCTCGCCGTCCTTCCCCGCCGTCGAGCGGGGGATCCTCGCCTTCTGGAAGGGCGACGGCACGTTCCAGGCGTCCATCGACCAGCGCCAGGGCTGCGACGAGTGGACCTTCTACGACGGCCCGCCCTTCGCGAACGGCCTGCCGCACTACGGTCACCTGCTGACCGGGTACGCGAAGGACGTCTTCCCGCGCTACCAGACCATGCGCGGCAAGCAGGTGCACCGCCGCTTCGGCTGGGACACCCACGGGCTGCCCGCCGAGCTCGAGGCGATGCGCCAGCTCGGCATCACCGAGAAGCACGAGATCGACGAGATGGGCGTCGACGTGTTCAACGCCGCCGCCAAGAAGTCCGTGCTGCAGTACACCGACGAGTGGCAGCAGTACGTCACCCGCCAGGCGCGCTGGGTCGACTTCGAGGACGACTACAAGACGCTCGACACCACGTTCATGGAGAGCGTGCTGTGGGCGTGGAAGCAGCTCTGGGACAAGGGCCTGGCGTACGAGGGCTTCCGGGTCCTGCCGTACTGCTGGAACGACCAGACGCCGCTGTCGAACCACGAGCTGCGCATGGACGACGACGTCTACAAGATGCGCCAGGACCAGTCCGTCACGGTGTCGTTCCCGCTGCAGGGTGCGCGCGCCGAGTCGCTCGGGCTGGCCGGCGTGCGTGCGCTCGCCTGGACGACGACCCCCTGGACCCTGCCCACGAACGCCGCGTTGGCCGTCGGGCCTGCGGTCTCGTACGTGGTGCTCCCTGCGGGGCCGGGAGGCGCGGCTGACGGTGCCGACGCCGGTTCCGTCTCCTACCTGTTGGCTTCGGACACCGTGGCCGCCTACGCGAAGGACCTCGGCTACGAGACGGCCGAGGACGCCGCTGCCGCGGTCGTCCGCACCCTGGCGGGTGCGGAGCTCGACGGCGTCGAGTACGAGCGCCTGTTCGACTTCCTCGCCGAGACCGAGGGCATGGAGCACGCCTGGCGCATCCTGGTCGCCGACTACGTCGAGACCGGCGAGGGCACCGGCATCGTGCACCAGGCCCCGGCCTACGGTGCCGACGACCAGGTGGTCTGCGCCGCCGCCGGCATCCCCGTGGTGCTCTCGCTCGACGAGGGCGGGGTCTTCACCTCGCAGTTCGGCGAGGTCGCCGGCATGCTCTGGTCCGACGCGAACAAGCCGCTGACCAAGGCTGTCCGCGACGCCGGTCGCCTGCTCCGCCAGGCGTCCTACGAGCACAGCTACCCGCACTGCTGGCGGTGCCGGAAGCCCCTCATCTACAAGGCCGTGTCGTCGTGGTTCGTGCGGGTCACCGACTTCCGCGACCGCATGGGCGAGCTCAACCAGGACATCAACTGGGTGCCGGAGAACGTCAAGGACGGCCAGTTCGGCAAGTGGGTCGGCAACGCCATCGACTGGTCGGTGTCGCGCAACCGCTACTTCGGCACGCCGATCCCGGTGTGGCAGTCCGACGACCCCGAGTACCCGCGCACCGACGTGTACGGCTCGCTCGAGGACATCGAGCGCGACTTCGGCCGCCTGCCGCTGAACGCCGACGGCGAGGTCGACCTGCACCGCCCGTTCATCGACGACCTGACCCGCCCGAACCCCGACGACCCCACGGGGAACTCGACGATGCGCCGGATCACCGACGTGTTCGACGTCTGGTTCGACTCCGGGTCGATGCCGTACGCCCAGGTGCACTACCCGTTCGAGAACCGGGAGTGGTTCGAGTCGCACAACCCGGCCGACTTCATCGTCGAGTACATCGGGCAGACCCGCGGCTGGTTCTACGTCATGCACGTGCTGTCCACCGCGCTGTTCGACCGACCGGCCTTCAAGAACGTCATCAGCCACGGCATCGTCCTCGGCTCGGACGGTCAGAAGATGTCGAAGTCGCTGCGGAACTACCCGGACGTCTCCGAGGTGTTCGACCGCGACGGCGCCGACGCCATGCGCTGGTTCCTGATGTCCTCGTCGGTGATCCGCGGCGGCAACCTCGTCGTCACCGAAGAGGGCATCCGCCAGGGCGTCCGCGAGTTCATGCTCCCGCTGTGGTCGACGTACTACTTCTTCACCCTCTACGCGAACGCCTCCGGGCCGGACGGGTACCAGGCCACCCGTCGGACGGACAGCACCGACGTCCTCGACCGGTACCTGCTCGCGAAGACCCGGGTGCTCGTGTCCGACGTGCAGCAGCACCTCGACGCGCTCGACACCCCGCTCGCGGCCCAGGCGGTCCGCGACTTCGCCGACGTGCTGACGAACTGGTACGTCCGCCGGTCGCGCGACAAGTTCTGGACCGGGGCCGACGGCGCGGCAGGGGACGGCGCCCGTGCGGCGTTCGACACCCTGTACACGGTGCTCGAGACCCTGACCCGCGTGGCGGCCCCGCTCGCCCCGCTCGTCACCGAGGAGATCTGGAAGGGCCTGACCGGTGGTCGGAGCGTGCACCTGACGGACTTCCCCGACGCGGCCGAGTTCCCCGCCGACGACGCCCTCGTCGCGGCGATGGACCGCGTGCGCGACGTCGCCTCGAAGGGCCTCGCGCTCCGCAAGGCGACCGGCAAGCGCGTCCGGCTGCCGCTCGCCACGCTCACCCTCGTGGTGCCGGACCCGGCGGCGGTCGAACCGTTCGCCGACATCCTGCGCGACGAGCTGAACGTCAAGCGGGTCGTGCTCGAGGCCCAGGCCGAGGAGTCCCTGGCGCAGTACGGCATCGAGCGGAAGCTCACCGTCAACGCCCGCGTCGCCGGCCCGCGCATCGGCAAGGCCGTGCAGCAGGTGATCCCGGCCGCGAAGAAGGGCGACTGGACCGCGACCGAGTCCGGCGTGACCGTCGGCGGTGTCGACCTGGTCGAGGGCGAGTACACGCTCGACCTCACCGTCGCCGACCCGTCGGTCGCCGTGGCGTTCCTCGACGAGGGCGGCTTCGTGGTGCTCGACACCGTGACCACGCCCGAGCTCGAGGCCGAGGGGCTCGCCCGCGACGTCGTCCGCGCCGTCCAGCAGGCCCGACGCGACGCCGACCTGGACGTCAGCGACCGCATCGTCCTGACCCTCGGGGTCGACGATGCCGCCGACGCGTCGGTGCGCACCCACCAGCAGCTCATCGCGGGGGAGACCCTGGCGACGAGCGTCGAGATCGTGCCCCTCGGGGCAGGCGCCACCACCGATGTCGGTGACGGCGCGAAGGTGACCGTGGAGGTGTCACGCGCATGAGCGACGACGACCAGTACGACGAGCACGACCAGCACGACGACGACGGCATCCGGATCCCGGTGGGGCCGTCCGGTGACGCTCCGGTCGAAGCCGTGCCCTACGGCGGTGACGACGACGAGGTCAAGCGCGTCGAGGCCGCCCTGTACGCCCGGATCGGTGAGCAGTCGCCCGAGCACCGCCTGACCGCGACCCGTCGCGCCGTCGAGCTGCTCGGCGACCCGCACCTGGCGTACCCGGTGATCCACATCACCGGCACGAACGGCAAGACGTCCACCGCGCGCACGACCGAGAGCATCGTCCGCGCCCACGGTCTGCGCACCGGCCTGATGACGAGCCCGCACCTGGTGTCGATCCGGGAGCGCATCGTCATCGACGGGCAGCCGATCGAGCCGAGCCGGCTCGTCGAGAACTGGGACGACATCGCCCCGGTCCTCGAACTGACCGACCAGGAGCTCACCGCCAAGGGCGAGCTCCCGCTCACCTTCTTCGAGGCACTGACCGTCCTGGCCCTGGCGTGCTTCGCCGAGGCGCCGGTCGACGTCGCCGTGATCGAGGTCGGCATGGGCGGCGAGTGGGACTCCACCAACGTCGTGCAGAGCCAGGTCGCGGTGTTCACGCCGATCGCCATCGACCACACGAAGCAGCTCGGCAGCACCGTGGCGGAGATCGCGCGGACCAAGTCCGGGATCATCAAGCCGTCGTCCGCCGTGGTGTCGAGCGAGCAGGTCCCGGAGGCACTCGTCGAACTCGAGCGTGCCGCCGAGCTCACCGAGTCGACCCTCACGGTCGAGGGCACCGGTTTCAGCGTCGTCGACGTGACGCCGGCGGTGGGCGGTCAGCTCATCACCGTGCAGGGCATCGCCGGCCGCTACGACGACCTGTTCCTGCCGCTGTTCGGGCGGCACCAGGCGCACAACGCGGCCGTCGCGATCGCCGCGGTCGAGTCGTTCCTCGGTCGGGGTACCCAGGCGCTCGACGAGGACGTCCTGTCCGAGGGCCTCGCCGGTGCCACCAGCCCCGGCCGACTCCAGCCGATCGCCACCGACCCGACCGTCGTGGTCGACGCGGCGCACAACCCGCACGGCGCCAAGGCCCTGGCCGAGGCGCTGCCCGTGGCGTTCCCGTCCGAGCACGTCGTCGGCGTCGTCGGGATCCTCGGCGACAAGGACGCCCGCGGGTTCGTCCGCGCGCTGAAGGGCACCGTCGAGACCTTCGTCGTCACGCAGCCCCCGGGGGAGCGTGCCCTCGACGCGGACGCCTTCGCGAAGGTCGTCGTGGACGAGGTCGGCGCGGACCGCGTCGTCGTCGAGCCGTCGCTCGCCGCCGCCCTCCAGCAGGCACGCGACCTGGCGGACGAGGCGGACGCCGAGGACGCCCTCGTGCTCGTCGCGGGCTCCATCGTGATGGTGGGTGCGGTCATGGACCTGGTCCACCGGGAAGGCGAGACGAAGTGACGAACGCACCCAGTCCCCACGAGCACGGCCAGCCGACCTCTCCGCAAGCTCCGCGGTCGTCTGGAACCGGCTCGCGTGGGCCCACCTCCCGGCCGGGGCGTGCACCGCGCACCCGCAAGCCGCGACGCGACCGCGGGGCGCAGGAGAGCCTGTTGTCGATCGCGCTCGTGCTCGAGGCGATCATGTTCTTCTTCCCGATGCTCGTCGTGTTCGGCAAGGGGACCCTGCCGCCGGCCCTGGCGTTCGGCGGTGGCATCGGCGCGATGATCGTGCTGGCGCTGGCCGCACGCCTGACCGGCAACCCCGCCGGTGTAGGGTTCGGTTGGCTGCTGCAGGCGGCCATCCTCGCCACCGGGTTCATCGAACCGTTCATGTTCGCGGTCGCCGTAGTGTTCCTGGCGCTGTGGGTCTTCTGCTTCGTCAAGGGCGGTCAACTCGACCGTCAGAACGCCGCGCGCCGGGCCGCCATGGGCGAGGACTGATCACCCCTCCGATCCCGCGAACACACTAGGAGTACTGCGTGTCCGACCTCGAAGAGACCCTCGTCCTCGTCAAGCCCGACGGCGTCGCCCGCCAGCTCACCGGTGAGATCCTCCGCCGCATCGAGTCGAAGGGCTACGAGATCGTCGACCTGAAGATGCTCACCGCGCCGCGCGACCTGTTGGACGCGCACTACGAGGAGCACCAGGGCAAGCCGTTCTTCGAGCCGCTCGTCGAGTTCATGCAGTCCGGTCCGGTCGTCGCCGTGCGCGTCGCCGGCAACGGCGTGATCGCCGGCTTCCGGTCGCTCGCCGGCACCACCGACCCCACCAGCGCCGCGCCCGGCACCATCCGTGGCGACCTCGGTCGTGACTGGGGCCTCAAGGTGCAGCAGAACCTGGTGCACGGGTCGGACAGCACCGAGTCGTCGGCGCGCGAGCTCGCGCTCTGGTTCGCCTGAGACGCCGGGGGAACGACTCGTGACGAACAACGACCGACCCACCAAGAACGAGCGTCGCCAGCACGCGCGTGAGGTCTCCCGCCAGCGCGCTGATGCCGAGAAGCGTCGCAAGCGCCGCAACAAGTGGTTCCTGCAGGGCGGCATCGGCCTGGGCATCATCGCGATCGCCGCGATCATCACGCTCGTCGTGGTGAACGTGAACAACGCACCCGCCGTGTCCGCTGCCGGGCCGAAGAACATGGCCACGGGTGCGATCCAGTTCACCGGCGAGGGCGGCGAGGTCACCCCGGTGACCACGAAGGCCGTCACCGCGAAGGGCACCCCGTCGGCCGTTCCGACGTCGAACACCGACGGTGCGGTCGCGGTCACCGAGTACGTCGACTGGGCCTGCCCGGTCTGCAAGCAGTTCGAGGCCGCCTACGCCGACCAGATCCTGGACAAGGTGAAGTCGGGCGACGCGACGCTGGCCATCCAGCCGGTGTCGATCCTCGACCGCAGCTACCAGAGCTCGCGGTACGCCAGCCGCGCCGCGAACGCCGCGATGTGCGTCGCGAACTACGCGCCGGACAAGTTCCTGGACGTCCAGACGCAGTTCTTCGACAACCAGCCCGCCGAGGGCACGTCGGGCCTGACGAACGCCGAGATCGCGAAGCTCGTGAAAGCCGGCGGCGCGACCGGGTCGAACGTCTCCGAGTGCCTGTCGACCGAGCAGTTCAAGGGCTGGGTGACCAAGTCCACCAAGCTCGTCACCGCGGACGAGGCACTGCAGGGCACGCTGGGCTTCGGCACGCCAACCGTGGTCGTGAACGGCAAGCGCCTCGACAATCTCAGCACGGTCATCACCGCGATCGACGCCGCGGCGAAGTAGCACACGCACGAGCGAAGGCCCCCGCTTCCATCCGGAAGCGGGGGCCTTCGTCGTCGCGCTGCCTCGTGCCTACGCGGCGCCGCCGTTCTGCTCGACGAAGGACGCGAAGGCGTCGGTGTCGGTCAGGGAACCGGTGAACTGCTTGCCGTTCACGATGATCGTCGGGGTGCTCGTCACCTTGTCGAGTGACGAGTTCGGGATCGGGTCGTTCATCACCCGGTTCGTGGCGTCGGCGACCCACCCGGCGAAGTGCTGCCCGGTGATGCACGAGGCGACCTTGCCGTTCGTCGCGCCGGCGTCCTTCGCCAGGGACGCCAGCTCGTCGTTCGTCAGGCCCTTGGTGCTCTCGGATGGTTGGTTCTCGTAGAGCGACGTGTTGTACGCCAGGAACGCGTCCGGGTTGTAGTTCGCCACACAGGCGGCCGCGGCGGCGGAGCGGGTGGAGTACTTCGACCCGAGCGACACCCGGTCGAGCAGGTTGAACGGGTGCAGTTCGAGCGTCGCAGAGCCAGCCTTCACCCACTGCTCGATCTGGTCCATCTGCGCCGTCTCGAACTGGTTGCAGTACGGACACATGTAGTCCGAGTACACGGTGATGTTCGCCACCGAGTCGTCCTGCTTCGTCGCCGTCGGGGTCCCACCGTCGGGCGTGGCCTTCGTCTCGACGGGCACGATCTCGCCGCCCTGGCCGGTGAACAGGATGCCGTCGCTCGCCATGTTGCGCGGCCCCGGCCCAGCGGGTTGCACCGAGTTCGCGATCACCAGGACGACCACGGCGACGACCGCCAGGCTGCCGACGATGATGCCGCTGATCCCGAGCGTCTTGTTGCGGCGACGTCGCGCCTGTTCCTGCACCCGGGCTTCGCGAGCGCGCTCTCGGGCGGCGTCACGACGGACCTTCTTGCTCTCGTTCTCGCTCATCGAGATCGAGCGTAGGTGCTGCACGGAGGTCGATCGGGCGTCCCGCCTGGGAAGCCCCCAGGAATTCGGTGACGCGTCATCGATGCGTCATGGGCGCCGCATCGGGGACGCCCAGCAGTAGATCAGAAGACCGTCAGGATGGTCGGGAACTTGATGATGATCGTCACGATGATGAACAGGTAGTTCGCCAGCGGGAACGCCCAGCAGAACGGGAGCAGTGCCCGGCCGACCCGCTGCGTGCGGGCACCGAAGCGGCCCTGCGCGGCGTTCCAGATCGTGAACACCCAGAACATCGGGATCGTCATCGACCACACGAGCATGCACCACGGGCACAGCGCGCCGATGAACCAGACGGTCTGGGTGAAGAGCCACGTCACGAAGACCCACGCCAGGAACACGCCCGCGTTGAACGCGATCCAGAACCACCGTGAACCGTTGCGGAAGCCCGCGAGCATCATCACCGCGACGGCGATCGGCGCGACGAAGCCCATCACGCCGAGCAGTGGGTTCGGGAACCCGAACAGGTGACCCTGCCAGCTCGCCATCACGTCCGAGCAGCTGATGAACGGGTTCACGTCGCACGAGAGCACCGTGTCGGGGTCGGCGTACTTCTTGAACTCGTCGAGCACCAGGGAGAAGGACCCGTACAGGCCGACGAACCCGGTGATCAAGAGGAAGACGGCCATCGCGATCGGACGACGGGGGGCAGGCGCTGACGTGCTCACGCCGTCATCATCGCATGCGGCTTCCGGTCCTTTCCGGGAGCGGCGTGCGATACTGGCCGGAGGTCGTGCGGGCAACCGCAGACCGAAGAGAGCTTTCCGGGCAGTGCCCCACGGGGCAGTGTCCGGACGATCAGGTGCGGTGAGAGCGCACCGTGGTCGGGACAGCGTCACTCCGACGCCGAGCCGACCCGGGCCGGGTGCCCGGACCGGAACGGCAGCGGACGCAACGAGAAGTTGACGCAGACCGATCACGAAGACAGCGAGCGCGGGGCGTCGACGCCACCGCCACAACCAAAGAATTCCCGCCGCCTGACAAGGGTGCGAGTGGGGCCGAGGAGTGCGCCAGTCCATGGTGGAGCAGAACAACGACAACACGACCAACGACGAGAACGCCCCGAAGCGTCGGACCCGCCTGTTCGGCGGACGCCGCGCCCGGTCGTCCGGCCAGCAGGGCCAGGCCGACGCCGTGCAGGTGCCTGCCGTCGACGAGCCCCTCGCACTGACGGACGGGGCACCGGCGGACGGGGCACCAGCAGAAGCCGTGTCCGTCGCGGTCGAGGCCGTCTCCGCGCAGAGCGCCGAGCCGGACGACGTGAGCACGCTGACCGGCGACCTGCCGGTGGTCGAGGCCGAGCCGACCGAGCCCGCAGCCGACGTGGCGGAGCCGAGTGGTGCCTCCCGTCCGACCGAGACCGAGCCGACGGCCGAGGCGAGCGAACCCGCCGCCCCCGCCGAGCCGTTCGTCCCGAAGGCGACGAGCACGCTCAGCCTGATCTTCCACGCCCCCGTCCTGCCGGAGCTGCCGCGTCGTGCCGCGCGGTACGAGCGCGACGAGGACGACCGAGACGACCGCTCCGAGCGCTCGGAGCGCTCGGAGCGCGAGGACCGGTTCGACCGCGATGACCGGTACGACTCCGAGGACCGCGAGGAGCAGGGCGGATCCCGCCGGCGCTCGCGTCGTCGGGGGAGCAGCGCCGACCGCGAGGCCCGTGCGCCCCGCGAGCCGCGCGACCACCAGGAGCCCCGCCGCCGCGAGCCCGAGCTCATCACCGAGCCGCAGCGCATCAAGGGGTCGACCCGGCTCGAGGCGAAGAAGCAGCGCCGCCGCGACGGCCGTGACGCCGGACGCCGACGCCAGGTCGTGAGCGAGGACGAGTTCCTCGCCCGCCGCGAGAGCGTCGACCGCCAGATGATCGTCCGCTCCAGTTCGTCGACCATCGAGATCGGCGTGCTCGAGGACGGCATCCTCGCCGAGCACTACATCACCAAGTCGGAGAACGTGTCGCTGATCGGCAACGTGTACCTCGGCAAGGTGCAGAACGTCCTGCCCTCGATGGAGGCCGCCTTCGTCGACATCGGTCGCGGCCGCAACGCCGTGCTGTACGCCGGCGAGGTCGACTGGAACTCGGTCGACACCAGCCACGGGCGTCGCATCGAGGCCGCGCTCAAGCCGGGCGACAAGGTCCTCGTGCAGGTCACGAAGGACCCGGTCGGCCACAAGGGCGCCCGCCTGACCAGCCAGGTCTCGCTGCCCGGTCGCTACCTGGTCTACGTGCCGAACGGCTCGATGAACGGGATCTCGCGCAAGCTGCCCGACACCGAGCGTGCGCGCCTGAAGAAGATCCTCAAGGAGGTCCTGCCGGAGCACGCGGGCGTCATCGTGCGCACCGCTGCCGAAGGTGCGACCGAGGAGCAGCTCACCCGCGACGTGCAGCGCCTGACCAGCCAGTGGGAGGCCATCCAGAAGAAGGTCGCCGGTGGCCAGGCCCCGGTGATGCTGCACTCGGAGCCGGACCTGCTCGTCAAGATCGTGCGTGACGTCTTCAACGAGGACTTCACGAAGCTCATCATCGACGGCGAGGCTGCCGGCGGCACCATCGACGAGTACCTGTCGGCCGTCGCGCCCGACCTGAAGGACCGCGTCGTCCGCTACGAGGGCCCGGACTCCTTCGAGGAGTACCGCCTGAACGAGCAGATCGACAAGGCGCTCGACCGCAAGGTCTGGCTGCCCTCCGGTGGTTCGCTCGTCATCGACCGCACCGAGGCCATGACGGTCGTCGACGTCAACACGGGCAAGTTCGTCGGCTCCGGGGGCAACCTCGAGGAGACCGTCACGAAGAACAACCTCGAGGCCGCCGAGGAACTCGTCCGCCAGCTCCGCCTGCGCGACATCGGCGGCATCATCGTCGTCGACTTCATCGACATGGTGCTCGAGGAGAACCGCGACCTCGTGCTCCGTCGCCTGATCGAGTGCCTGAGCCGCGACCGCACGAAGCACCAGGTCGCCGAGGTCACCTCGCTCGGCCTGGTGCAGATGACCCGCAAGAAGATCGGCGTCGGCCTGCGCGAGTCGCTCGACGAGGTCAACGCGAAGGTCAACGACAACAACGCCGACCCGGGCCCGAGCAAGGGGCGTCGCAAGGGGCGCAGCGGTGCCGGCAGCAACGGCAACGGTGGCAACGGGAACGCCGGCAACGGCAACGGTGGCAACGGCGGGGGCAACTCCGGCGGTGGCTCGGGTTCCGGTTCGTCGAACGGACAGTCGAGCCAGGCGCACCAGATCACCGACGACGTGAAGAACGCGCTGTCGCGGATCGCCGCCTCGACGATCCCGCACGAGGACTCGCCGGCTTCGCCGACCTCGGCGGAGGCACCGGCCTCGGCCGACGTCCCCGCCGCGACGTCCGCGTCCGACGACTCCGGTGCTGGCGAGCAGCCCACCGGGTCGAAGCGTCGGCGCCGTGGCGGCCGGGGTGGACGGAGCGGCGAGCAGTCGAACGCTGCCGCGACCGAGGCCACCGAGGTCACTGAGTCGGCGCCCGTCGCAGTCGAGGCGGCTGTCGAGCCGAAGCAGGTTGCGCCGAAGCAGGCGGTCGCCGACGCTGCTGCTGTTCCTGCTGCCGAGCCGAAGGCCAAGGCCCCGGCCCGCCGTCGGGTCAGCTCCAGCGCGACGGTGACCCCGACCGACAACACGGTCGCGATCCTGGACATCCCGCTCAACGCCGCCCCGAAGCGCGAGCCGCGCCAGGTCGCCCCGGACGCCGAGTCGCTGTTGGACTCCGTGCTCCAGGCGCTGCCCGAGCCGAAGCAGCCGGGTCAGGGCCGTTCGAGGTCCCGCCGGGTGTCGTCGCCGAGCATCAGCGCCCCGGCCACGACCGAGAGTGCCTCCGGCGAGGACACCGACGGCTCCGTCATCCTGGGGAACTGAGCGTGACGAACCCCGGTGACCCGCAGCAGGATCGTGGGTACTACGGTGCGGGCTGGCAGCAGCCCGCACCGCCCGGGCCCGGGGGAGCCGGTGGTTCCGTGCCGCCGTTCGGTGGGCAGCCGCCGCACGGCGTCCAGCCCGCTGCCGGGGTGCCCTACGCCCCGCCACGACCGCCTCGTGCACCGGCCGACCCACGTCGGGCCTTCGCGCCCGGCGCCTCGGTGAACAACACCGCCGGGGCGCTCATCGCCGTGGTGTCCCTCGTGCTGGTCGAGTTCGTGTCCGGCATCGTCGGGCTCATCGGGACGTCGCTCGTCGTCAGTCCGTTCGCGCACTACGGCGCAGGTGCCAGCCTGGTCGGCAGCTTCATCGCCTCGGTGTTCCTGGCGCCGTTCCCGTTCTACGCGGGGGCGTTCCTGGCGCTGGCGTTCCTGACCCCGATCGCCCGCCGCAGTCCGCTGCCGACCGTGCTGCTCCGCGCCGTGCTCGCCGGGGCTGCCGGGACGATCGCCCTCGCGCTCGTCGGTGTCTTCACGGGCGCGTTCGGGGCGATCACCTCGGGCGGTTCCCGACTGGTGATCGACGTCGTCACGAACCCGCTCCGCAACGGCGTGCCGTTCACGGTGATGCTCCTGGCGAGCGCGACCGCGGCGTGGCTGTGGCTCGGGCGGCCGCGACGGAACCGTGGCCCCGCGCCGACGTCCGGCCTGCCGGGGACGGTGCGGCCCGCCGACGCCGTCCCGCCCGCGACCGTGCAGCCGGGGCCGCAGCAGCCGCAGCAGGGCCCGTACGGACAGGGTCTGGTCCGGCCGGACCCCCACGGGCAGTACGGCGGCCAGTACGGCGCTCAGCCCCGTCCGGACCAGCAGCAGCCGCCGGCAGCCCCCTGGGGCGGTCCAGCGCCCCGCTGACCTCGGGTCGTGAGGTCGGTCGTGCGGTGGTGCGGTCGGTCGTGCGGTCGTGCGGTCGCTGCACGGTGCGAGGTTCACCACATGGTGGGACCTTCGTTCCTCGCACCTTGCGGTCAACCTCGCACGGTGCGCACGTGCCCGAGACGCGACGGCGGCCCGGCGAGGTCATGCGCGGTGCGGCGCACGCCTGTCGCCGCACCGTGCGAGGTTCTCCGGGCGGTGCAGCGGCCGCGGCACGGTGCGAGCCTCTGGCGACGCACCGTGCTGCCGACCTCGCACGCTGTGAGCAACCTCGCACCGTGCGCACATGCCCGGGACGCGGCCGCGCACTGTGCTGGGGGACGGACGTGGCGGGGGTGCGCCGGGCCTCCCGTCCGCACTGTGCGGGGTTGGAGACACCGTGCGAGCCGGCGTGCCCCGCACCGAGTCGGGAGAACCCCGCACCGAGTCGGGAACCTCGCACCGTGCGCGCGCGGCGCGTCAGTGGGCGCGCTTGTCGCGCTGCGCCACGCGCAGGCCGCTGCGGATGAGCCGCAGCACCAGCTCCCGGCCGGACACCGCAGAGGCCCCCGCGGCGACCAGTTCGTCGTACTTCGCGAGCGGCACGTCGTAGTGGTCGTGGTCGAACGCACGACGCGGCACACCGGCGCGTGCAGCGAACGCGTGGAGTTCCGCGTAGGATTCATCACTGACGAGGTGCGACCACAGAGTGTCGTGAGCGGGCCACGTCGGTGGGTCGATCAACACGGTCACCGTGCAATCGTACGTGTGTCGCCGTTTGACCGGACCCATGGGGATCGAGTATTCTCGATCCCTGGTGTCAGCGGGCCGTTCTGCCTGCGTCGCCGATCGGGCCCGGCCTTCCGGGAGCCGCTCGTGCAGAAGTGGGCACCCGAGACTTCCCTCAAGCAGAGTTACGTAAGGATTTCCACGTGGTTTACGCAGTAGTGCGCGCCGGCGGCCGTCAGGAAAAGGTCGAGGTCGGCACCATCCTGACCGTCGACCGTGTCAAGGCGGACGACAAGGGCAACATCGACCTCGCCCCCGTGCTCCTCGTGGACGGTGACAAGATCACGTCGGCGGCTTCCGAGCTCGTCAACGTGACCGTCACCGCCGAGGTGCTCGACGACCTGCGCGGTCCGAAGGTCATCATCCAGAAGTTCAAGAACAAGACCGGGTACAAGAAGCGCCAGGGTTTCCGCGCTGAACTGACCCGCGTCAAGATCACCAAGATCGCGTAAGGGAGTCAGCTCATGGCACACAAGAAGGGTGCGAGTTCCACTCGCAACGGTCGTGACTCGAACGCTCAGCGCCTCGGCGTGAAGCGCTTCGGTGGCGAGGTCGTCAACGCCGGTGAGATCATCATCCGCCAGCGTGGCACCCACTTCCACCCGGGCGCCAACGTCGGCCGCGGTGGCGACGACACGCTGTTCGCCCTCTCGGCCGGTTCGGTCGAGTTCGGCACCAAGGGTGGCCGCAAGGTCATCAACATCGTCAACGCGTAGTCGCGACGATCAGCTTCAGCGGGAGGGGCGGGCCGAGTGCCCGCCCCTCCTTCGCTTTTCCCGCCGACGGATCACGTCGGCACGACGCGCCGACGGATCACGTCGGCACAACGCGCTGACGCACCGCGTCGGCGCAACGATCTTCCAGGAGTGGAACCATGGCGACCTTCGTCGACCGCGTGACCCTGCACCTCAGCGCGGGGAAGGGCGGCAACGGTTGCGTCTCGGTCCGCCGTGAGAAGTTCAAGCCCCTCGCCGGGCCCGACGGCGGCAACGGCGGTGACGGCGGCGACATCGTGCTCGTGGCCGACCCGCAGGTCACCACGCTGCTCGGCTACCACCGCTCCCCGCACCGTTCGTCCAAGAACGGGCAGCCGGGCATGGGCGACCACCGCAGCGGCGTCAGCGGCGAGGTCCAGGAGCTCCCGCTCCCGATCGGCACCGTCGTGTACGACGAGGCCGGCGAGGTCATCGCCGACCTGACCGAGCCCGGCATGCGCGTCGTCGTGGCCCCCGGTGGACAGGGCGGCCTCGGCAACGCGGCGCTCTCCACCACCAAGCGCAAGGCCCCCGGCTTCGCGCTCCTCGGCACCGAGGGCTGGGCGGGTGACATCAGCCTCGAGCTGAAGACCATCGCCGACGTCGCCCTCGTCGGGTTCCCGAGCGCCGGCAAGTCCTCGCTCATCGCCGCGATCTCGGCCGCGAAGCCGAAGATCGCCGACTACCCCTTCACCACGCTCACCCCGAACCTCGGTGTCGTCGAGTCGGGCGAGAGCCGCTTCACGGTCGCGGACGTCCCCGGGCTGATCGAGGGTGCGTCCGAGGGCAAGGGCCTCGGCCTCGAGTTCCTGCGGCACGTCGAGCGCTGCGAAGCCCTGCTGCACGTCATCGACTGCGCGACGATGGACCCGGGCCGCGACCCGATCAGCGACCTCGACGTCATCCTCGGCGAGCTCGAGCGCTACCCGGTCCCCGAGGGCCAGGTGCCGCTGCTCGAGCGTCCGCAGCTCATCGCGCTCAACAAGATCGACGTGCCGGACGCCGCCGAGCTCGCCGAGTTCGTCACCGCCGAGCTCGAGGGCCGCGGCTACCGCGTGTTCCCGATCTCCACGGCGTCGCACAAGGGTCTGCGTGAGCTGACCTTCGCGTTGGCCGAGGTCGTCGAGCAGGGTCGTGCCAAGCGCGCGGCCGAGCCCGTCGTCGAGCGCATCGTCATCCGCCCCCGGGCCGTCAACGACCAGGGCTTCACGGTCCGTGCCGAGGGCGGCGAGGAGCACCGCTTCTTCCGCGTCCGCGGCGCGAAGCCGGAGCGCTGGATCCAGCAGACCGACTTCACCAACGAAGAGGCGATCGGCTTCCTGGCCGACCGGCTCGCGAAGCTCGGCGTCGAGGACGGCCTGTTCAAGGCCGGCGCGGTCGCCGGTTCGACGGTCGTGATCGGTGGCGACGGCGGCATGGTCTTCGACTGGGAGCCGACGCTCACGTCCACCGCGGAGCTCATCACGAGCGCGCGCGGGACCGACGCCCGCATCGGTGCGACCTCGCGTCCGACCCGCAACGAGCGTCGCGAGGAGTACTTCGAGCGGATGGACGCCAAGGCCGCCGCCCGTGCCGAGCTCGAACAGGAGCGTGTCTCCGGCCTCTGGGTGAACGACGAGGTCGTCACCAGCGACGACCTCGAGACCGGCGACGCCGAGACCGGCGTCGAGGCCGGCGACGCCGAGACCGGCGTCGAGGCCGGCGACGCCGAGACCGACGCCGAGACCGGCGTCGAGGCCGGCGACGCCGAGACCGGCGTCGAGGCCGGCGGCTTCGAGACCAGCGACCAGAAGGACTGACCGCGGCATGACCGACACGACCGCCCGCACCGACCTCGGACCCGTCACCCGGCGAGAGGACATCCCGCGTGCGCGGCGGATCGTGGTCAAGGTCGGCTCGTCGTCGGTCAGCGGTGACGCCGCCGGCCAGATCGGTCCGCTGGTGGACGCCCTGGCCAGCGCCTACGGCCGCGGCACCGAGGTCGTGCTCGTGTCGTCCGGTGCGATCGCGACCGGGTTCCCGTTCCTCGGGCTCGACGGCCGTCCCGACGACCTCGCCACGCAGCAGGCCGCCGCGGCCACCGGCCAGAACGTCCTGATGTTCCGGTACCAGAAGGAACTCGACCGGCACCGGGTCGTCGCGGCGCAGATCCTGCTGACCGCCGGCGACCTGCAGAACCCGACGCACCGGGTCAACGCACAGCGCGCCATCGACCGGCTGCTCGCCCTGCGGGTGCTGCCGATCGTGAACGAGAACGACACGGTCGCCACGCACGAGATCCGCTTCGGTGACAACGACCGGCTCGCCGCCCTGGTGGCTCGGCTGCTCGGTGCCGACGCCCTGGTGCTGCTGTCGGACGTCGAGGCCCTGTACACGAGGCCGCCCGAGCAGCCCGGTGCCGAGCGCATCGACGAGGTACCGTTCGGCGACGAGCTCGCCGGCGTCACCTTCGGCTCCGTCGGCAAGTCCGGCGTGGGGACCGGGGGAGCAGGCACCAAGGTCGCGGCTGCACGGCTCGCGGCCGAGGCGGGCACGTCGGTCCTGGTGACCGCCACGGCCCTCGTCGACCGCGCCCTGTCGGGCGAGCACGTCGGCACCTGGTTCCACGCCGCGCCGCGTCCCTGACACGGGTCGTCGACGGCTGCCGGGAGGCCCGGACCCCGTCCGTCACACGGGCTCGCGTCGGACCTAGAATCGGTCCATGTCGTCGATCGCGCCCGCCCCGACCCTGACCGACACGCTCGTGGCTGCTCGGACCGCCTCGTCGGCGCTGGCGACCGCGACGACGGCGGTCAAGGACGCCGCCCTCGTGGCGATCGCTGCCGGGGTCCGCGCCGCCACCGACGAGATCGTCGCCGCGAACCACGGTGACCTGGTCGCGGGCGAGGAGAGCGGTCTGTCCTCCGGCCTCGTCGACCGTCTCCGGCTCGACCCCGCACGCATCGAGGCGCTGGCCGCCGCGGTCGAGGACGTCGTCGGCCTGCAGGACCCGGTGGGGGAGCACCTGCGGGGCTCGCTCCTGCCGAACGGCCTGCAGCTCACCCAGGTGCGGGTGCCGTTCGGGGTCGTCGGCGCCATCTACGAGGCACGACCGAACGTCACGGTCGACATCGCCTCGCTCGCGCTGAAGTCCGGCAACGCGGTCGTGCTCCGCGGGGGTTCGGCGGCCCAGCGGACGAACGCCGTGCTCGTGGCCCGCATCCAGGACGCCGTCGAGTCGGTCGGCCTGCCGCGCGAGCTCGTGCAGACCATCGACGAGTTCGGCCGTGCCGGTGCCACCGAGCTCATGCGCGCCCGCGGCCTGGTCGACGTGCTCATCCCACGCGGCAGCGCCTCGCTCATCCAGACCGTCGTCACCGAGTCGCAGGTCCCCGTGATCGAGACCGGTGCCGGCGTGGTGCACGTGTTCCTCGACGCATCGGCGCCCGAACAGCGCGCCGTCGACATCGTCCTGAACAGCAAGGTGCAGCGGCCGAGCGTCTGCAACGCCCTCGAGACGCTGCTGGTGCACGAGCAGGCTGCCGAGCGGCTGCTGCCCGTGCTCGCGGACCGGCTCCGCGCCTCCGGTGTCACGCTGCGCGGCGACGACGCCACGCGGACGATCGTGCCGGGCGTGCTGCGCGCCACCGACGAGGACTGGGCGACCGAGTCGATGGACCTCGACCTGTCGATCCGCGTCGTGCCGGACGTCGACGCCGCGATCGCGCACATCGCGCGCTGGTCCACCCACCACACCGAGTCGATCGTCACGAACGACGTCGACACGGCCGAGCGGTTCCTGGCGACGGTCGACTCGGCGGTCGTGATGGTGAACGCGTCGACGCGCTTCACCGACGGCGGGGAGTTCGGCTTCGGCGCCGAGGTGGGCATCTCGACCCAGAAGCTGCACGCGCGTGGCCCGATGGGGTTGCCGGAGCTCACGAGCACCAAGTGGATCGTGCGCGGGAACGGCCAGATCCGCGGCTAGACTGAACGGCGTCTTTCCCCGACCGAACGGAGCACCGAACGATGACCTTCCTCGCAGAAGCTGCGGAGCACGCCTCCGGGGCCCCGGCGTTCGTGTTCCCGCTCGTCGGCGCGCTGTTCTTCGTCTTCCTGGGCTTCGTCACCTGGAGCTTCCGCGACGTGGCCTACCGTCACTCGCAGAAGTTCGAGGCCACCCGCCACCACGAGACGGGTGTCGACGAGTTCGGTCACACCAAGAGCTGATCTGCACGCGATGCTCGAGAGCACCGGACGACCGCGCATCGGGGTGATGGGCGGCACGTTCGACCCCATCCACCACGGTCACCTCGTCGCGGCGTCCGAGGTCGCTCGGGCGTTCGACCTGGACGAGGTCGTGTTCGTCCCCACCGGTCAGCCGTACATGAAGTCCGGCGTCACGGATGCCGAGCACCGCTACCTGATGACGGTCATCGCGACCGCGTCCAACCCGATGTTCACGGTGAGTCGCGTCGACATCGACCGCCCCGGCCCGACGTACACGGTCGACACGCTCCGCGACCTGCACGAGCAGCGGCCCGACGCGCAGCTCGTCTTCATCTCGGGCGCAGACGCCGTTCAGCAGATTGTCGACTGGAAAGACCATGATGGTCTCTGGGACCTCGCGCACTTCGTCGCCGTGACGCGTCCGGGACACGACCTGAGCATCAGTGGACTCCCCGAGCGAGACGTAAGCTTGCTCGAAGTCCCCGCACTGGCCATCTCGTCGACCGACTGCCGCGACCGGGTGAGACGTGGTTCCCCCGTCTGGTACCTGGTCCCCGACGGGGTCGTCCAGTACATCTCCAAGCACCACCTGTATCGGAGCGTTGCATGAGTTCGTCCGACGCGCAGCCGCCCCTGTCGCGGCGCCAGGCGCGCGAGCGGGAGCGTGCCGCAGCAGCCGGTTCGCAGCCCGCGACGCCGCCGCCGACCGTCGCCGCCCCCGCCGAGTCCACGGACCCCCGTCCGCGACCCGGTTCGCACGTGGCACCCGCCCCCGGCGGTCCGACCCAGTCCTCTGCCCCGGCGTCCGCCGCGACGGGCTCGTCGGCACCGACGGGCACGCCGGCACCGACGGGCACGCCGGCCTCGGCGCCCTCCGTGCCGGTGACGTCGGTCCCCGCAGCCGGGGTGTCGCCGTTCCCGCCGGCCTCGGCGACCGAGATCGTGCCCGGCAGCGGTGGCCTCACCCGCCGCCAGATCCGCCAGCAGCGCGCCGCCCAGGACCAGGCGGTACTGCCGGTCCCGCTGCAGAACCCCACGCCGCAGTCCTCCGACCGCACCGTCGAGGACGTCCTCGGCTCGGTCGACACCATCGAGCCGGCCTCGGCCCCACGCGCCGCGGACGAGCCGTCCGGTTCCGAGACCCCCACCGTGCTCGACGAGGCAGCGGTCGCCCAGGCCACCGAGGCCGACGGTTCCCCCGACGCCCTCGAGCCGCTCGACGAAGCCGCTGCGCACGCCGAGGAGCCCCGGCGCCACCGGTCGACGTGGTCGCCGCCCGCCGATGACGGCGACGACGCATCCGACGCACAGCCCGGGGCCGGGTCCACCGACGCGGCTCCCGCCTCGACGTCCAGCGACCAGACGAGTACCGGCCAGACGAGCACCGGCCAGGCGAGCGCCGACCAGACCAGCACCGACGCGATCGCTCCAGACGCACCGGTCGACGTCGCTGCGCCCGAGCACCCCTCGGCCACGTCGCTCCCGGGGATCCCCGACGGTGCGCCGTCGACCCCGGCGGTGTTCCCGCTGTCGCTCGACCCTGAGGACGACGACACCGACGACGACACCAACGAGGTGCCGATCCCGGAGCCCGCACGGACCGACCCTCCGAAGGTCCCCGCGTCCTTCCAGCGGCCGGCCGAGCCGAAGCCGATGACGACGGCCTTCGAGCCGCCCGTCGGGCACTGGTCGCAGCAGGCGCACGGCTCGAACGACGCCGAGGTGCACGACGACTCGACCGGCACCCGCCGGATCGCGGTCACCGACACCAACGCGATCATCCTGCCGAACTCGGCCCTGGCCGACCCGACCGGAGCGCTGAACGCGACGGGCGAGGTGATCCTCACAGGGTCCATCGACCTGCCCGCGTCGCTGTCCTCGACGGGGTCGCACCGACCGATCGACGGTGCCGAGGTCGACCGCCTGCTCGAGCAGCACGACGAGCAGCCCGAGACCGACGCCAGCCCGGTGCGCGCCAGCCGCGCGGTGTCCAGCCACACCTCGACCCGCCAGGTCGTCCTCGCCGCCGCGAAGCCGAAGGAGTCGCGCACGCCGCTCATCCTCGGTGTCACGGTCGGCGCGGTCGGACTGGCAGCGGCAGGTGTCATCATCACCGCTCTGCTCACCACCCACATGGGCGGCTGACGCTGCCGTCCCTGACGTCCGTCCTGCACCACCCCGCCGCCCCCGGCCTGGCCGCTGTCGGCGGGGTGGCTTATGATCGTGACCCATCAAGCGATCCGGCTCCCTGCCGGGTCGACGACCGGAAGGAATCCGTGACCGCCTCCACTCGCGCACTGGAACTCGTGCAGGCCGCCGCTCTCGCGGCGGACGCCAAGCAGGCCGAGGACCTCGTCGCGCTCGATGTGACCGGGCCGTTGCAGCTCACGGACGTGTTCCTGCTCGCAACCGGTCGGAACGAGCGCAACGTGCAGTCCATCGCCGATGCGGTCGAGGAGCGCCTCCTCGAGCTCGGCGCCAAGACCCTCCGCCGCGAAGGCCGGAGCGAGGGCCGCTGGGTCCTCATCGACGTCGGCGACATCGTGGTGCACGTCTTCCACGACGAGGACCGTCAGTACTACTCGCTCGAGCGGCTCTGGGCAGACTGCCCGACCATCCCGCTCGAGCTCCCGGTGGACCACACCGCCTGATCAGCGACGCGCCCGGGTGACGGCTTCGATTTCGTTGCCCGGCGTTCGCATGGTGTAAGCTTCTATGGTGCCTCCGGGGAACCGGTCGGCACGGAAGCAACACAATCTGGGTCTGTGGCGCAGCTGGTAGCGCACCTGCATGGCATGCAGGGGGTCAGGGGTTCGAGTCCCCTCAGATCCACCGACAACCCCCGTCGTTCCCCGGAACGGCGGGGGTTTTCTCGTGGTGCGGGTGGCCGCACGTGCCCGATACGCTGAGCGCATGAGCAACGATGCGCCGCTGTCCGGAACCCCGCTGACGATCTCCGCCGCCGGGTACACGGCCGACATCGCCACGGTCGGTGCGACGCTCCGGACCCTGCGGCACGAGGGTCGCGACCTGATCGTGCCGTTCGACGTCGACGAGGTCCGTCCGGCGTTTCGCGGTGCCGTCCTCGCTCCGTGGCCGAACCGCGTCGTCGACGGCGAGTACTCGTTCGGCGGTGTCGACCACGAGCTCGCGCTCACCGAACCGGCACGGCACCACGCTCTGCACGGACTGGTCGCCTGGACCGACTTCCGGGTGGAGGCGCAGGAGCCCGACCGCGTGGTGCTCGCCACCACCGTGCAGGCCCAGGCAGGCTACCCGTACCGCGTCGAGATCCTGGTCGAGTACCGGCTGGACGACGCCGGGCTGCACACCACGATCACCGGCACGAACTCCGGCGCGGACGACGCCCCGTGGGGGACCGGCCCGCACCCGTACCTGGTCGCCGGCGCCGGCACGGTCGACGACTGGACCCTCACCCTGCCCGCGGCCGAGGTGCTCGAGGTCACGCCGGACCGGCTGATCCCGACCGACCTGGTCCCCGTGCACGACGAGTTCGACCTGCGCACCGCCACACGCATCGGCGACCGGTTCATCGACCACGCCTTCACGGGCTTCGACCGCGACGCCGACGGGGCCGCGACCATCGCCCTGACCGCGGCGGACGGCCGGGGTGTCCGCGCGACCTTCGGTCCGGAGTGCCCGTGGGTGCAGGTGCACACGGCCGACCACGTCGTCCCCGAGTACCACCGCGCCGGGCTGGCGGTCGAGCCGATGACGTGCGCCCCCGACGCCTTCAACGACGGTGTCGACCGTGGTCTCGTGGTGCTCGCCGCCGGTGCGTCCCACGCCGCCGCATGGACGATCTCCGCGATCTGACCGGTCCGTCGGCCGGCGCCCGCATCGAGGTCCGCCGGCTCGATCCGGTCCCCGATCTCGGCGCACTGGCCGCCGCGGCCGACGGCGACCTCGTGTGGCTCGACTCCGCGCTGCCGGACGGCGCACCGGAGGCCGCTCGACCACGGGCGCGATGGTCGGTGCTGACGTGGACGGACGGACCGTTCGTGGCCCGGTTCCGCCACCAGGACCGGCAGGCGTCCGTCGAGGTCGCCGCGCCCGCCGCCGACTGGTTCGGTCCGTCGTCCTCCGACGACCGCCCGGCCTTCGCCGTGCTGGCCGACCTCCTCGCGCGGACGCCGCAACTGCCCGAGCCGATCGTCGGCTGCGGCTTCGCGCTCGGCTGGGTCGGGTTCCTCGGGTACGAGCTCGGTCGCGAGTCCGGCGGCCCGGACCGGACCGCCGACGGGCACGCCGACGCCGACCTGCGGTTCGTGGACCGCGCCGTGGTCGTCGACCACACCGGCGGCGCCTGGGCGCTGACGCTCGTCGCCGACGCGGAGCCGGCGGCCAGCGCGCAGAACCGCGCGTGGCTCGAGACGGTGACCGGGTCGCCGTCGCCGGCCGACGTGGCGGACGCGGCCACGGGCCTCCCGGCCGGGGTGTCGTCAGCGGTCGGACGCACGTCGCGAGCCGACCACGAACGCGCCGTCGACGCGTGCCGCGCCGAGATCCGCGAGGGCAACGCGTTCCAGGTCTGTCTCACCACCTCCTTCTCCGTGCCGGGCGGGGACCGGGAGGCCCGGGTCGGCCCCGGCACGGACCCGCACCTGTCCGACCCGCACCTGTCCGACCCGCACCTGTCCGACCCGCACCTGTCCGACCCGCACCTGTACGACTACATGCGGATGCGGGCGTCGGACCCCGTCCCGTTCGGCGCGTACCTGCGGCTCGGCCCGCTGCGCGTGGCGAGCCGGTCGCCGGAGCGGTTCCTGCGGATCGCCGCGGACGGGACCGTGCTGGCGGAACCGATCAAGGGCACGCGGCGACGACTCGCCGACGCCGTCGCCGACGCGGCCGTGCGGGACGAACTCGCGGTGAGTGCCAAGGACCGTGCCGAGAACGTGATGATCGTGGACCTGCTGCGGAACGACCTGCTGCGGACGGCGATCCCCGGGTCGGTGCACGTCGAGCGGCTGTGCGCGGTCGAGACCTACGCGAGCGTGCACCAGATGGTCTCGACGATCGGTGCCGTGCTGCCGTCGGGGACGTCGCCGGCGGACGTGGTGCGGGCGGCGTTCCCACCGGGGTCGATGACCGGTGCGCCGAAGATCAGCGCGATGGCGATCGCCGCCCGGCTCGAGGGCGCGCCGCGCGGGGTGTACTCGGGGACGATCGGGTACTTCTCGGCGAGCGGGGCGGTCGACCTGTCGGTGGCCATCCGGACACTGGTGACGGTGGTGGACGCACCGGACGGGGTGGGCCCGGTCGAGATCCGGTCGCGGACGCTCGGGGCCGGGGGAGCGGTGACGTGGTCGTCGGTGGCGGCGGACGAGGCGGACGAGGTCGTGACGAAGACGCGGTCCGTGCTCGGCGCGGTCGGTGCGGTGGCGACGTGGTGAGCTGACCGAACACGCGTTCGACCCGATTGTCCACGGATGTCGGACGCGATTGACATCATCGAACACATGTTCGAATATGAGGGCATGCAGACGGCGGCGGCACTCCGGTCGCCCGGCCCGGACCGGGCCGGGCGGGGTGGTGCTGCGCGCGGGGGTTCGGGTGCTGCGCGCGGGGGCGCGGGTGCTGCCCGTGGGGGCGGCGCGGGCGCTGCGGACCACCTCGGTGACGCCCGGGCGGCGCTCGACCGCATCACGTCCCTGCGGTCCCGGGTCACCGACATGGAGTCCACCCGCGTCGACACCGCTGGGCTCCCGACCGCCTCCGCTCTCGAGCCGCTGCTGCCCGGCGGTGCGATCCGGGTCGGCGGCACCTACGCCGTCCCCGAGTCGGTGCTGCTCGCGATCACCATGCTGCAGGCGGCCTCGGCGGCCGGTGCGTGGTGCGCGGTCGTCGGGGTGCCGTCCTTCGGGATCGAGGCCGCGGCCGCCGCGGGGATCGACCTCGAGCGGCTCGTGCTCGTCCCCGATCCGGGCGACCAGTGGCTCGCGGTGACCGCGGCGATGGCGGACGTCGCCCAGATCGTCCTCACCCGACCGCTCGGCCGGGTCGTGCCGGGTGACGTCGCCCGGCTGTCTGCACGGCTCCGGCAACGCGGCGGTGCCCTCGTCGCGCTCGGGTCCTGGCCCGGTGCCGACGTCACGCTGCGGATCACGTCGTCGGTGTGGAGCGGCATCGGGCAGGGCCACGGGCACCTGACCGAGCGTCGCGCCACCGTGACGGCGACCGGCCGTGCGGGTGCGGTGCGCCCCACGAGCGCCGAGCTCCTCCTGCCCGCGGCCGACGGCACGGTCCGGACGGCGACCCTCGTGCCGTCGGTGGGGTCCGGCGACACCCGGGTGCTGCGGCCCGTGGCGGTGGCATCGTGACCGCCGCGGTGCTGCTGTGCGTGGCGGTGGCGTCGTGATCGCGCCGGGGCGTGTCCGGGCCGACGCGATCGCCCGCGGCGGGGCGCTGCCCGAGCCGCCACCGACCCGGACCATCGTGCTCTGGTGCCCGGACTGGCCCGTGATCGCGGCGGCCCGCGCGGCCGGGGCACCGCCGGAGCAGCCCTTCGCCGTGGTCGCGAAGGGCCTGGTGTTCGCGAGCTCCGCGTCCGCACGGCAGCACGGCGTCGTCCGGGGCCTCCGGGTGCGCGAGGCGCAGGCGCGCTGCCCGGAGCTCGTCGTGCACCCCTACGACGACGCGCTCGACCACCGCGCGTTCGAACCCGTCATCCGCGCGGTCGAGGCGGCCGTCCCCGGGGTCGAGGTACTGCGTCCCGGCACCCTCGCCCTGCGTGCCCGGGGACCGGCGCGGTACTACGGCGGCGAGCGGGCGGCCGCGGCGACCCTGGCGGGGATCGCGGCCGACCACGGTGCCCCGGCGGTGCGGGCCGGTGTGGCGGACACCCCGTTCGCGGCGGAGCAGGCAGCACGGGCCCGACCGGTGCGTCCCGGCGAACGGGTGCGGATCGTGCCGGTCTCCGGCTCGTCGGACTTCCTGGCGGCCCTGCCCCTCGGTGTGCTCGGCGATCCCGAGCTCGCGACGGTGCTCGACCGGCTCGGCATCACCACGCTGGGCGATTTCGCGTCGCTCAGCGACGAGCAGGTCCGCGACCGGTTCGGGGTCGCCGGAGCGTTCCTGCACCGGCTGGCCGGCGGACGCGACCCGCGGGAGATCTCGGCACGCGCGATCCCGCCCGAGCTCCGGATCGAGGCCGCCTTCGAGCCCCCGCTCGACCGCGCCGACCAGATCGCGTTCGCGTTCCGGCGCTCCGCCGACGACTTCGCCGCACGCCTCCGCGCCGCTGGGCTGGTCGCGACGACCATCCGGGTGGGGATCGTCGACGAGCGGGACATCCTGCTCGAACGCACGTGGGCACACCCCCGCTGGTTCGACGCCGCCGACGTCGTCGACCGGGTGCGGTGGCAGCTCGCCGGCGGGGTCGACCCGACCGGGCTCGAGGCCCCGGTCACCTCGGTCGTGCTCGAGCCGGTCGCCGTCGACGACATGGCGAACCACGAACGCGGACTCTGGGGCTCCGGGCCGGACGAGCGCGTGCACCACGGGCTGGCCCGGATCCAGGGCATGGTCGGGCACGACGGGGTGGTGAGCCCGCGAGTCGGTGGTGGTCGGACCCTGTCCGAGCGGGTGGTGCTCGTGCCGTGGGGCGACGCCCCGCCCGGCGGCGAGCGTGCCCTGGCCACCGTGCGCGACCGACCGTGGCCCGGCAAACTGCCCGGGCCGCCGCCCGCCACCGTCCTCGAGCGTCCCCGGCCGGTCGACGTCGTCTCACGCGACGGCGCGAGCGTCGACGTCGACGACCGCGGCGTGCTGTCCGGCGCGCCCGAACGTTTCCGCGCCGAGGGGGACCGGGGTGGCGGGTTCGCACCCGTCACGGCCTGGGCCGGCCCCTGGCCGCTCGTCGTGCGCTGGTGGGAGTCCGGCGGTCGACGACTGCACCGGCTGCAGCTCGTCGACGCCGAGGGTCGTGCCTGGTACCTGGTGCTGGCGGACCACCGGTGGTGGGCGGAGGCGATCGCCACGTGAACCGATCCAGGAGCAGGACCTGATGGGCTACAGCAACCCACCCGTGCCGTGGTCGCAGTTCGAACGCGCCCTGTCGGACAAGCGCAGCCCGGGGACGTCGAAGGCCGGCGACGGCGGGGACAGCCCGGCGTGGTCGCGCAAGCGCGAGCCGTACGTGCCCACGGACCAGCCGGCGGCTGCGGACGACGGCGCTCCGGTCGTGCCGTACGCCGAGCTGCACGCGCACTCGGCCTTCAGCTTCCTCGACGGCGCCAGCCAGCCCGAGCAGCTGTTCGAGGAAGCCGCACGGCTGCGCCTGCACGCCCTCGCCCTCACCGACCACGACGGCTTCTACGGTGCTGCCCGGATGGCCGAGGTCGCCGAGGCGTACCCGCAGGTCGGCACCGTCTACGGCACCGAGCTCTCGCTGGGCCTGACCGAACCGCAGAACGGCGTCCCCGATCCCGAGGGCTCCCACCTGCTCCTGCTCGCCGACGGGCAGGACGGCTACCACCGGCTCGCGGGCGCGGTGACGAGTGCGCACCTCGCGGCCGGGTCCGAGAAGGGCAGCCCGCGCTACGACCTCGACGAGCTCGCGGGGCGGGCCGACGGACACTGGCGGGTGCTCACCGGGTGCCGGAAGGGCACCGTGCGGCAGGCGCTCGAGCAGGGTGGGGAGTCCGCGGCGGAGACCGCGCTGCGCATGCTGCTCGACCGCTTCGGCGGCGGCAACGTCGTGGTGGAGCTCCTCGACCACGGCGACCCGCTCGACAGCGCCCGGAACGACGTGCTCGCGACCCTCGCCGAGCGGTACACGCTGCCCCTGGTCGCGACCGGCAACGTCCACTACGCAACCCCGGACCGGTTCCCGGTGGCGACGGCGCTGGCTGCGGTGCGGGCCCGGCGCAGCCTCGACGAGATCGACGGGTGGCTGCCGGCCGCCGACACCGCGCACCTGCGCTCCGGCGCCGAGATGACCCGGCGGTTCGGGCGGTACCCGGGGGCGATCGAGAACACCGTCACGCTGGCCGACGAGCTCGGGTTCCGGCTCCGCACGGTCAAGCCCGGGCTGCCCGACCTCGACGTGCCGGACGGCCACACCGCGATGTCCTGGTTGCGGGAACTCACCTGGACGGGTGCACGTCGGCTCTACCCCGGCAGCGCCGACGGGGTGGACCCGCAGAAGCGCGAGCGCATCGAACGCGAGCTCGCGGTGATCGAGGACAAGAACTTCCCCGGCTACTTCCTGATCGTGCGCGACATGGTGCAGTACGCCCGCGGCCGGGGGATCCTCTGCCAGGGGCGGGGCTCCGCCGCGAACTCCGCGGTCTGCTACCTGCTCGAGATCACCGCGGTGGACTCGATCCGCTACGGCCTGCCGTTCGAGCGGTTCCTGTCGGCGATGCGCGACGAAGAGCCCGACATCGACGTCGACTTCGACTCGGACCGCCGCGAAGAGGTGATCCAGTACGTCTACGAGAAGTACGGCCGGTACAACGCCGCCCAGGTCGCGAACGTCATCACGTACCGCCCGAAGGGTGCCGTCCGCGACATGGCGAAGGCCCTCGGCCACAGCCCGGGGCAGCAGGACGCCTGGTCGAAGCAGGTCGAGCGGTGGGGCTCGGTGACCGAGAGCCAGGACCACGACATCCCGCCGGCCGTCGTCGGGCTGGCGAGCGACGTCCTGGGCTTCCCGCGCCACCTCGGCATCCACTCGGGCGGCATGGTGCTCACCGACCGGCCGGTGGGCGAGGTCGTGCCGATCGAGCACGCGCGGATGGACGGCCGCACGGTGCTGCAGTGGGACAAGGACGACTGCGCCTTCATGGGGCTCGTGAAGTTCGACATGCTCGGCCTCGGCATGCTCGCGGCGCTGCAGTACTCGTTCGACCTCGCAGCGGAGCACTGCGGGGAGCGCTGGGAGATGCACTCCATGCCGAAGGAGGAACAGGGCGTCTACGACCAGCTCTGCCGAGCCGACACCATCGGGGTGTTCCAGGTGGAGTCCCGTGCGCAGATGGGCACCCTGCCCCGGCTGCTCCCACGGCGGTTCTACGACCTGGTGATCGAGGTCGCCCTCGTCCGCCCCGGCCCGATCCAGGGCGGTGCCGTGCACCCCTACATCCGGCGTCGGACCGGCGAGGAACCGATCACGTACATCCACCCGTCACTCGAACCGGTGCTCGAACGCACCCTCGGGGTGCCGCTGTTCCAGGAGCAGCTCATGCAGATGGCGATCGCGGTCGGCAACTGCTCGGGCGACGACGCCGACCTGCTGCGGCGCGCGATGGGGTCGAAGCGCGGCCACGAGAAGATCGACCGGCTGCGCGACAAGCTCTACGCGGGCATGTCGGACAACGGCATCCACGGCGAGGACGCCGACGCGATCTACGCGAAGATCCAGGCGTTCGCGAACTTCGGCTTCGCGGAGAGCCACTCGATCAGCTTCGCCCTGATCGTCTACGCGAGCGCCTGGATGCGCCTGCACTACCCGGGGGCGTTCCTGGCCGCGCTGCTCCGCGCGCAGCCGATGGGGTTCTACTCACCGCAGACCCTGGTCGCCGACGCCCGTCGGCACGGCGTCCAGGTGCTCCGACCGGACATCCTGCGCTCGGGTGTCGACGCGACGCTCGAACCGCTCGGCGACGACCAGGTGGTGCCCCCGTGCGGTGACGACGCCTGCCTGCACACCGAGCAGCCGCCGGTGCTGCCCTTCGACAAGGCACTGCCCGACGACACCGCACGGCACCGCCGCGACGGCGCGTTCGCGGTCCGGCTCGGACTCGCCGAGGTCGCCTCGCTCAGCCGGAGGAGCGCCGAGAAGATCGTTGCCGAGCGTGACGCGAACGGCCCCTTCGTCGACATGTCCGACCTGGCCCGCCGGGTGGGGCTGACGACGGCGCAGCTCGAGGCGCTCGCCGCTGCCGACGCCTTCGCCCCGTTCGACATCGACCGCCGCGGTGCGATGTGGTCGGCGGCGCAGGCCGCTGCGGAGCGCGCCGACCAGCTGCCGGACACGCAGGTCGTCGTCCAACCGCCGCTGTTCGGGCAGATGACGAGCGGCGACGTCCTGATCGCCGACATGTGGTCGACGGGCATGACGACCGACGACCACCCCGTCCGGCACGTGCGCGACCGGCTCGCCGCCCGCCGGGTGCTCAGTGTGCAGGACACCGCGACCGCCGAGACCGGGCGGCGGGTCGAGATCGGCGGGATCGTCACGCATCGGCAGCGTCCGGCGACGGCGTCGGGGATCACGTTCATGAACGTCGAGGACGAGACCGGGCTGGTCAACGTCATCTGCAGCGTCGGGGTGTGGGGACGCTACCGCCGGGTCGCCCGGGAGTCCCCGGCCGTGATCGTCCGCGGCATCCTCGAGCGGTCACCCGACGGTGTGGTCAACCTCGTGGCGGACCGGATCGAGCACCTGTCGCTGTCCGTGCGCACGCGGTCGCGGGACTTCCAGTGAGTGGTCGCGGGCGAAGGGCGCGGAGCGGGTGCGCGGCTACTCGACCTCGGGCAGTCGCACCGTGACCTCGAGTCCGCCGGAGCGCACGTTCCGCAGCGACGCCGTCCCGCCGGCGCGCTCGGCCACCGCGCGGACGATCGCGAGCCCCAGGCCGGATCCACCCGGCAGGGCGATCGCGCCGGTGGCCGGGTCGGGGTTCGGGCGCGACTTCCGGGCCTCGTCCGGTCGGGTGAACCGGTCGAACGCCACCGGGATGAACGACTCGGGGACGCCGGGGCCGTCGTCGGTGACCTGCAGGACACCCTCGCCCCCGGTGCTGCGCCAGGACACGAAGATGCCGCCACCGCGGGGGAGCGCCGACACCGCGTTGCCCGCGATGTTCGTGACGAGCTGCGCCATGCCACCGGTGTCGAGCCGGTAGCGGGGCTCGTGGGTCCCACCGCCGATGCCGGGCCCGGAGCCACCGACGGCCACCGGGGCCTCGAGGTCGAAGTCGACGGTGACGTCCTTGGCCGACGCGATGAGCCGGACCCGGTCGACGGCCGCCATGACCTCGTCACCCAGGTCGGACCAGCCGGTCTCCGGGCGCTGGTCGCCGTCCTGTTCCCGCCGTTCGGACTCCTCGATCCGGGACAACGCGAGCAGGTCGTTCGCCAACCGGGAGAGCCGGGCGACGCTGTGCTTGGCGCGCTCGATGTGGGCGGCCAGGGCGGCGGCGTCGTCACCGTCGAGCGACGCCAGGTCGAGCTGGGTGGTGAGGATGGCGAGCGGTGTGCGGAGCTCGTGGCTGGCGTCGGACACCATCTGCCGTTCCCGCTCGGTGGCCTGGCGCGTGCGGGCGAGGAAGGCGTTGAGGGTCGTGGCGAGGGACGCGAGTTCGTCCTGCGCGGGGCCGACGGGCAGCTCGGCCCGTTCGGGCGCGACGGACAGCCGCTCGGCCTCACGGCGCATGCGGTTGACGGGACGGAGCGCGGCGGTCGCCAGGATCCACGAGGCGATGCCGAAGGCGAGCAGGATCGCGACGCCCGTGAGCGACAGGGTCGAGGTGAGGTCGTCGACCACGATCGCCTCGGCCTGCGAGTTCCGGGCGGCGACGACCGTCCACCGGCCGGCCTGGTTCACGGGGTGTTCGACCACCACGCGGTACTCGGACCCGGACACCCGGATGATCGAGGTGCCGGCCGCCGTGGAGGTCAGGCTGCCGAGCGCGCTCTCCACCCGGGTGGGCATCGTCGAGAGCACGATGTCGCCGGACGGTGAGACCACGGCGACCAGCTGCGCGTTGCCCGGCGGGGACAGGTCGGGATCGCTGTCCACCTCGAGCGTGGCGACGTACGGGTCGGCGTCGGCGTCCAGCAGGGTCCGGGTCGCACTCGCGACGACGCTGACCACCTGGAACCGCATCACCAGCACGAGCAGCACGATCACGACCGCGGCGATCGCCGTCGAGCCGATCGTGATCCGTGCCCGCAGCGACAGCAGGCGCAGGGGGCGGACCAGACCGCGTCGTGGGCGGTCCGGCCCCGGGCGAGCGGAGGCCCCGCTCACGCCCCGAGCAGATCCAGGCGGTACCCGCGGCCGCGCACGGTGGCGATCGCGACCGTGGCCTCGTGGGCGACGAGCTTCTTGCGGAGGTACGAGATGTACTGCTCGACGACGTTCGGGTCGACGTGCTGCGAGCCGTCCCAGACCTCTTCGAGGATCTTCGGCCGGTCGACCACGCTGCCGGCGGAGCGCGCGAGCAGGCGGAGCAGCGCGAACTCGGTCGGGCTGACGGCGACGCGCTGGCCCTTGATCGAGATGCGACGGGCCTCGGAGTCGATCGAGACGTCGCCGACCTCGATCGTTCGGGGTGCCCCGGCGGACTCGCGGCGACCGAGGGCGCGGAGCCTGGCGGTGAGCTCGGCGAACGCGAACGGCTTGGTGAGGTAGTCGTCCGCCCCGGCGTCGAGGCCGAACACGCGGTCGTCCACGGCGTCGCGCGCGGTGACGAGCAGGATCCGCACGGGGTCCTCGCGCTCGCGGATCCGTCGTGCGAGCTCGAACCCGGACATGCCGGGCATCATCACGTCCACGACGGCCAGGTCGAACGCCTGCTCGCCGAGGGCGATGAGCGCCTCGACCCCGTTCTCCACCGCCGTCACGCGGTACCCCTCGGCAGCGAGACCGCGCTCCATCAGGGCACGCATCTCGTCGTCGTCCTCGACCACCAACAGCCGCATAGTGGACCTCCTCGGACCCATCGTGGCATCGAACGGGCGCGGAGGGCCGATGCCCGGGCCGAACTCGCTGAATCTCGTCACAGGAGCAGGTACCGTGGCTGCCAGACCACCGGGCAGAACGGTCTGTCCCGCGTTCTAGGGACATGAGGACTTCTTGCTTCATTGGTAGGATCACCCGGCGGACAGCGCTTACCCGAAGGGCGGTCCGTTGCACCAGGGGGCACCATGAACGACCCGATCGACCACGCGTCCGTCGACCACCCGTCCGTCGACCACCCGGCCATCGTCCGTCTCCGCGCGGAGCTCGACGCCGCGTGGAAGGGCATCGGCGCACTCGGCCAGATGGAGGGCGTCCGCCGCGACCGCGTGGTCGCCGAACTGCGGACGGCCGTCCCCGACGTGGCGAGCCGCGCGGCGCGCGAGGTCGGCACCGAGGCCGTCGTCGCGGAGATCAGCCGGTTCGCCGACGCGGGTGTGCCCGGCACCGATCCTGCCGTGCCCGCCGCGGTGATCTGGGACGACGTCGTGCAGACGGCGGCCGAAGCCGCACGCGCCACGCGCTGACCGGCACTGGCGCGCCGCGCCCGACCGGCGCTGGCACGCCAGTGCCCGACCGGCGCCGGCGCCGGCGCTGGCACGCCGCGTCGACCGGCGTCAGTCGTCCTCGCCGAGCAGCTCCTCGCGCACGCGTCGGACGTCCTCGAGCAGAGCGCCGATGAGCACCCAGTGCCGGGAGTTCGGTCGGACGATCTCCATCGGTGCCGTCAGCGCGGGTTCCGCGGTCGCCACCCCGGCATCGTCCCCATCGGCACCCGCGGCGAACGACGGGTCCAGCCGTGTCGACTCGACCCGGGCGCTCAGCGCGCGGACGTCCGAGCCGATCCGGGCCACCTCGGTCGCGATGCCGCCGACCACCGGGTCGGCGCGCAGGTCTGGTGCGGTGTTGTCGTGGATCGCCCGGGTCATGCCGGTGACGCGCGTCACCAGGACGCGCAGGTGCTCGGTGATGGCGACGTCGCGGTCGAGGATCGTGCGGTGTCGGCCGCCTCGTGGGTTCATCGTCAGGGACTCGCGAGCCGCGTTGAGGGACGCCTCGGTCTTCGCGTGCTGCTGCCGGAGCGCGCGGGCCCGCACCAGGGCGTCCTGCCAGCGGTCGCGGTCCCATCCCTCGGTCAGGCCGATCGCGACGCGTTCGAAGGCCACGGCGGTGTCGCGGGCGAGTCGGGCGACGGCGAGGTGCGCGGGCTCGAGCAGGACCGGCGGGATGATCAGGGCGTTCACGACGAGGGCGACGACCGCACCGATCACGGTCTCGAGGATCCGGTCGGCCGAGTAGTTGGGCGTGACGACCCCCGCGGTGAGCACGAGCATCCCGCTGATGCTGACCTGGGTGGCCGAGGTCGGGGTCAGCCGGAGCACCCAGGCGATGAGGATGGCGAGCACGACCACGAGCAGGACGACCCACACCGAGTCGCCGAGCAGCAGGTGGAACCCGGTGGCGAGCAGCACGCCGAGCACGACACCGGCGCTCCGCTCGAGGCCCTTGACGAACGACTGGTTGATGCTCGGCTGCACGACGAGCAGTGCGGCGATCGCGGCGAAGGTCGGGAACGGTCCCTGGATCAGCAGCCGGCACAGCAGCACCGCCGCGACGACCGCGACCGCGGTCTTCACGACCTGCAGGAACGGCGTGCGACTGGAGCTGCGGAGACGCGCGACCGGGTTCACCTCGACCACGCTAGCCACCGCCCGCACGCCGAGCCGTGCACGAACGCGACGAAAACGTCCGGACACGGTTGACTGATGTCGTGTGGCCCAACCATGAGCGCGTCATCCCGCAGGCCTTCGCCGGCTCCGGGACCTCCGTCGTGGCCGCACGGGCGCACTCCGTCGAGCCCTCAGGCAACGGCTACCTGTACGGCTACGAGGTCGACACCGTCGACCGGAACGGCCAGCGCGCCACCGTCCTGACGTACGTCGACACCGGCGGCGCGCACGACCAGAACAGTGCGATCGTCACCGATCCCGCGACCGGCGAACCCGTCTCGGTGTGGGCGTACCCGAACGATCCGGGTCTGCCGGTGCTGCCGCAGGTGACCTACCGCGACGCGGTCGCCGAGCTCCTGACGACGCTCGGCATGCCCGTCACCGACCCGGTGCTCACGGTGGCCGCGTACCGACCGGGCAAGCGTGCGGTGGTGCGGGTGGACGCCCCCGAGCGCACCCTGTTCCTGAAGATCGTCCGTCCGCACCGGGTCGCGCCGATCGTGAAGTCGCACGAGCAGTTCGTGGCGGCGGGCCTGCCGGTGCCCCGAGTGCTGTCCAGCCGCGGCGACGGACTCCTCGTGCTCGAGCGGATCCGCGGCGTGCCGGCCGGCAGTCGCATCCTCGACATCGCCGACGACTCGCGGTTCGTCGCGTCGCTGGCCGCCCTGAGCGGGCGGGTCGCGACCGTCCCGATGACCCAGCAGGCCCGTGCCGACGCGATGGACCACGCCGACTGGCACCGCCGCACCCTCATCGCCGCGTTGCCGCAGGATGCCGACGAGATCGACCGCCTGTACGACGCCATCGGCCGCCGGTCGATCGGTTGGACGAGTGCGGCGAAACAGGTCGTGCACGGTGACCTGCACCTCGAGCAGGTCTTCGTCGACGAGGACGAGCCCTGGCGCATCTCCGGGCTCCTGGACATCGACACCGCTGGGTGGGGCTTCCCGGTCCGCGACATCGGGGCGGTCGTCGCCCACCTGGTCGTCACCGGCCTCTGGCACCGATCGCGCGGAGACGCCGACCGCGGAGCCGCGGCCGAGCGCCTCGCCGACGCGATCGCCCGCGACTGGGTCGCCCGCAACCCGCGCGAGACCGACCGCATCGGGCCCGCCATCGGTGCCCAGCTGCTGGCCCACGCCGGCGGCCAGGCGACCACCGGCTCCGCGAACGGCATCCAGACCGCCGAGCAGCTCCTCGCGGCGACGCGGGCCGCGTTGGCCGAGGCTGCTCCGGTCCTGCCGGCGGCCGGCCTGGTCCGCCCGCGGTCCGCGCCCCGCGTCTGACGGCTCGCGGCGCCCGTCGCGAAGGCGACAGATCTGCGGGGAACGTTGGCGGGGAACTGTCGCTTTCGCGGGGTGGTCGGCGTGGGGAACCGGGAACCGTCGCTTCGCGGGGTGGTCGGCGTGAGGACCCGGGATCTGTCGCGTCGGCGGGGTGGACGCGACCGGCATCGGACGGGAGGCGCGTGGCGGGCCCGCACTGTGCCTCCCGTCCGTCACGCGGGGCGTTCCAGGAGGCGCGACGCGCGCGGGCGACGCGGAGTCGCCTCTGTCGGGGGTCGGGGAGTAAACTGAGCGCGCACGCACCGCGTTCCCGCGTGCCGCGTCGATTCCGGACGCAGCCGTCGATCACTTGATCGACGCGGGAACCGGGCCGTGACCGCCCCGCGGGGGCGTCACGTGCGTGTGACGACGCCGGATCCCGGCGCGGACCGTCGCACCCGGCGCCGAGCAGGCGCTCGCGGTGGAACGGTCCGCGGGACTCCACCGGACGTCCCGAAGCGGGGACCGGCGATGCGGTGGGCCACGGTGGCCCGCAGCCGAACCGGAGCCGTGTCAGGCCCCGGTGCAGGACTTCCGCCCCACGGGCGGCTCGCCCCGATGCGTGGGCGGAACAGGAGGAGCGTTGGCTCGATCAGGCACCCGGCGAGCTGCCGGCGGGACGCGGACCGCGTCACGTCGGACGAGGCCGCTGGACAACGACGGCGTGATCCCCGTCCTCGCCCGCGCGGTGCGCGAGGTCGAGGCGGCGGCGCAGCGCGGACCGCTCAAAGCGACGAACCGGACGAAGTTCCAGGCCGTCGCGCTGCTCATGCGCGAAGAACGCGCACGGGTGAAGGGTGACACCGAGCTCACGGACTCGCAGCGCGCCGAGCAGCTCAAGCGGCTCGACGGCGTCGCGACGATCCTGGCGAAGACCGCGGCCCGCGACACCAGCGTCATCCAGCTGCTCGCGGAAGAGGTGCAGGTCTCCGAGGCGACCCGCGCCGTCAAGCGCGACATGATGATCGCCGGCGGCATGGAGCTGCAGCCGGAGGACCTCGTCATCGCGGCCGAGCCCACCCCGGTCGCCGAGACCCCGGTGCGCGCCGTCACCCCGCAGGCGGTCGTGCAGCGTCAGCTCGCCAACCCGTTCCTGCCGCCGGACTTCGCGCTCGCCGACCAACCGGTCGCGCACCCGCGTCGCCTGGCGAACTGGGAGCTCTTCGGTCCGCTGTTCAAGTCGTTCGAGTACGGCGCGGGCGGGGGAGCGGCGACGATGCCACTGCCCGAGCCGACCTCGCTGCACTCCCGCTCGGGTACCACGCTGATGAAGCACCAGGCCGAACTGGTCGCCGCCGCGTCGCAGGGGCACCGCACGTTCCTGCTCGCCGACGAGCCGGGCCTCGGCAAGACGGCGCAGTCGTTGCTCGCCGCCGACGCCGCCAACGCGTTCCCGCTGCTCGTCGTGGTGCCGAACGTCGTCAAGACGAACTGGGCGCGCGAAGCCGAGCGCTGGGTGCCGAATCACCGCGCCACCGTCATCCACGGGGACGGCAACGACCTCGACGGGTTCGCTGACATCATCATCGTGAACTACGAGATCCTCGACCGGCACGCCGGCTGGCTCGGGGGCTTCGGCTTCAAGGGCATGGTCGTCGACGAGGCGCACTTCATCAAGAACAAGGACTCGCAGCGCGCTCGCTT
This sequence comes from Curtobacterium sp. VKM Ac-2884, assembly GCF_015350945.1. Taxonomy (NCBI): domain Bacteria; kingdom Bacillati; phylum Actinomycetota; class Actinomycetes; order Micrococcales; family Microbacteriaceae; genus Curtobacterium; species Curtobacterium sp. VKM Ac-2884. The sequence continues at coordinate 137,824 of NZ_JADKSA010000004.1, read as the reverse complement.
CGTGCTCCAGATCGCCGACCGCATCCGGCAGCGCACCGCGGCACCGCTGCTCATGGCGCTGACGGGCACCCCGCTGATCAACTCGGTCGAGGACTTCCGGACCATCTGGGAGTACCTCGGCTGGATCGACGACAAGAAGCCCCGCGCGAAGCTCATGAACGAGCTCGAGGAGATCGGCTTGACGCCGGCCGACCAGGGCTTCTTCGTCGAGGCGCGCCGTGCCGTGATCGACCAGGGCATCGTCCGACGCCGCAAGGTCGACGTCGCCGCGGACATCCCGGCCCGCCGGATCGCCGACATCCCCGTCGAGCTCGACGGCGACGAGGGCCGCTCCATCCGCGACGCCGAGCGCGAGCTCACCGCGAAGCTCGTCCGCCGGTACCACCAGGCGCTCGACGCCCGCACCGGGCAGGACCCGGTCGTCGGCATCGACCACAAGCTCGTCCGTCAGGTCGCGCGCTGGGAGCTCGAGGACCAGGACGCCTCGTCGACCGGTGAGAACGTGTTCTCGATGGTCCGGCGGATCGGTCGCGCCAAGGCCCAGCTCGCAGCCGATTACGCCGCGCAGCTCGCGTCGAACGTCGGCAAGGTCGTGTTCTTCGCGAAGCACCTCGACGTGATGGACCAGGCCGAAGAGGTCTTCGCTCGACGGGGCCTGCGCACCGCCACGATCCGTGGCGACCAGACGGCCACGCAGCGCACGGCGCAGATCGACTCGTTCGTGAACGACCCCGACGTCGCCGTGATCGTCTGCTCGCTCACCGCCGCCGGCGTGGGCCTGAACCTGCAGGTGGCGTCCAACGTCGTGCTCGCCGAGCTGTCGTGGACGAGCGCCGAGCAGACCCAGGCGATCGACCGGGTGCACCGCATCGGGCAGGAAGAGCCCGTCACCGCGTGGCGCATCATCGCCGCGCAGACGATCGACACCAAGATCGCCGAGCTCATCGACTCGAAGGCGTCGTTGGCCGCCCGCGCGCTCGACGGTTCGGACGAGGAACTCGTCGACTCCGGCGACATCCAGCTCGACGCCATGGCTGCGCTGCTGACCGAGGCACTCGGGGGCTAGTTCCGCGGCGGGCGGCGCGCATCCGTCCCGCACGACCGAAGTCCGTCCGAACCACGTGATCACGCGGTTCGGACGGACTTCGGTCGTGCGCAGCGCCGCCGCTCAGATGCATGTGTGCGGGACTTCGCCGCTCAGATGCGGGACTGCACCTCGGCCAGCGACGGGTTCGTCGCCGTGCTGCCGTCGGGGAACACCAGCGTCGGGACGGTCTGGTTGCCGCCGTTGACCTCGGCGACGAGTTCCGCCGTGCCCGGGGTCTGCTCGATGTCGACCTCGGTGAAGGGCACGCCGGCCTTCGTCATCTGGTTCTTCAGGCGGGCGCAGTAGCCGCACCAGGTGGTCGTGAACATCGTGACGCCGCCGGCTTCGGGGGTGAACTGCTCGCGGGTGATCGTGTCGCTCATGGCGCCAGGCTAACCCCGCTTTCTGGACGCCCTTGACGCGCTTATCCGATATAGCTAGGTTAAGCCGCATGGAACCGATCCAACGCGTCACCGCCCCGACGCTCGACGTGCTCGACGCACTGCTGGCCGCCGACGGCCCGGCGTGGGGGCTGCTCGTCATCAAGGCCACCGGGCGCCAGGCCGGCACCGTCTACCCGATCCTCGAGCGACTCGAGCGGCAGGGGTGGATCACGTCGTCGTGGGACGACGAGACCGACCGACCGGGCCCGCGTCGTCGGCTCTACGAGTTCACGCCCGACGGGGTCGACGCCGCACGCGACCTCGTCGCCGCGCGTCCGTCCGCCGCGACGCCCGTTCGTCCGGCGCGCTCGGCCCACCGGCCGGTGACCTCGTGAGCGCGCTCGACCGGGTGCTCGTGGGGGCCGCCGTCGCCGTCTCGCCCGCAGCACACCGCGCCGCCCGCCGCGAGCAGTGGCTCGCCGACGTCCGCGATGCCCACGAACTCGACCTCTCGCCGACCGCACTCGCGTTCGGCGCGTTCACCACGGCGCTGTTCCACCGACGCGCCGGCCACCGTTCCACCTGGGGGGACACCATGACCGCACTGCCGACACCCGTCCGTTCTGCACCGCACACCATCCGGACCGTGCCGGTGCTGGTCGCCCTCGCGGTCGTGTCGTTGCTCGTGGAAGGGGCGTGGCTCATCCTGCAGCCGAACTACGGCTACGAGAGTGCCTCGGACCGAGTCCTCGGCATCACTGGGACGTGGTCTCTGGTGTTCTTCGTGCCCGGTGCGGCCATCGCGCTGGCAGCGCTCACGCTCCGCACGAGTGCTCGACGCCGTCGCCTCGGCGCCAGCATGATCGTCGCGGCGGCCGTCGGCGGTGCGCTGCAGCCGATCCTCACGCCGCCGACGAGCCTGCCGATCGCCCTGGTGCCCGTCGTCCTCGCCCTTGCCGGGTGGCTGGTCGCGGCACGCGCTGCGCGGTGGACCTGGGTACTCCTGGTCCTCCCGGTCGCTGTCTTCGCCCTGCAGTGGGCCGGCGTGCTCTACCCGCTCGTCCCGGTGCGGTGGAGCCCGTTCCTCGTCACCCTGCCCCACCTGGCGATCGTCCTCGCCGGAGCGGTGGCGTCGCGGTTCTCCACCGATGCGCCCGCGGTGGTCGAGGCGCACGGTGAAGCCCTGGTAGACAAGACCTCGTGAGCGACACCCACCTCGAGATCGAGCGCACCTACGACCTGCCAGAGGGCGGTGCCCTGCCCGACCTCGTCGGCGCCGGTGGCATCCTCCGCACCGAGCACCAGGAGCCGTTCGAGCTCGATGCGACGTACTGGGACACCGAGCGGTACGACCTGGTGGCGGCGCGGGTCACGGTCCGTCGGCGTACCGGTGGCCCGGATGCCGGGTGGCACATCAAGCGGTCCGAGTCGGACACGGTCCGCCACGAGCAGCACTTCCCACTGACCGACGACGCCGCCACGGTGCCGACCGAGGTCCTCGCGGCGCTCTTCACCGAGCGTCGCGGCCGTGGCCTGCGCCCCGTGGTCCGCATCACGACCACCCGCACCGTGACCCGCCTGCTCGACGAGGACGGCGACCAGGTCGCCGAGCTCGCCGACGACCAGGTGACCGCGCAGCGCCTCGACGACGACGCTCCGGAGACGCCGCGCACCTGGCGCGAGGTCGAGGTCGAGGCCGTCGCCGACGTCGACCCGCAGGTCGCGCACGAGCTCTTCGCGGCCCTGGACGGGCGCTTCGCGGCCGTGGGCGCCGGCCCCGCCGCCGTCGCGTCCAAGCTGGCACGCGGGCTGGCAGGAGCGTCGGCACCGCGCCTCCAGACCGAGGAGAAGCCGGACAAGGGCACGACCGCACGCGTCCTCGCGAAGCGACTGCGGAAGCTGCGCGCTGCGCTGCTCGGCCAGGAATCGCGGCTCCGCTCCGGCGACGCGGCCGACCTCCGGCAGACGGCTGAGACCGCCCTCGAGATCGCCTCGATCCTCGGCGCCTACCGTCCGGCGTTCGCCGACGGTGACGCCGTCGACCGCGCCGCCGAGGCGGCCGACGGCCTGGCTGCCGTGACCGCGCGCGCAGCACTCAACGAGTACCTCATCGACCGGTTGCCGCGCGCGTCGACCCCGGCGCAGGACGACCTGGTCGACTCGATGACCCGCGAACGCATCCTGGCGTCGACCCGTGAGCGCCGCGACCAGTCGGTGCGGGACGTCGTCGCGTTCGTGCACGGCGAGCCGTTCCTCGAGCTGCTCGACGCGCTCGACGACGCCGTCGAACGTCCGACCCCGACCGAGTGGTCGCTCCGGTCGCCGAAGAAGGTCGCGCAGGACGTCGGCGCCGTCGTGAAGCCGCACATCCGCGAACTCGTCCGGGCCGCGGTCGCCGACGACACCTCGGACACCGCCGCCGAGCGCGAGGCCGCCGACCGTGCGACCACCGAAGCCGCCTGGCAGGGCACGATGCGGGCACGGATGGCGATGGACGTCCTCGGCGACGACGCGTTCCCGCACGCACTCTGGAAGCGGATCGGCAGCGCGGCCGACGTGCTGACCGAACGCGTCCGGTCGCTGCACGCCCTCGACGCGCTGCGGACCAACGCGGCGATCGCCGAACGCGGTGGCGAGGGCACGTTCGGGTACGGCGTGCTCGCGGGGGACCGGGTGCGCCTGGCCGAGGAGTCCTACGACGAGGCGGTGCACGCGCTCAACCGCGTGTGAGGCGCGAGCCGCGTGCCGCGGGCGCGGCGTGCCGCGGGCGCGGCCGTTCGCTTGGTGAGCAGAAATGGTCGGGTGCGCGCGCGCAACCCGACCATTTCTGCTCACCAAGTCATCAGGCGGCGGGCGCCTCGTCGGCCAGGCCGAGCACGTCGAGCAGCCAAGCGAGCTCGAAGGCCCGCTCCTTCCACGAGGCGTACCGACCGCTCACGCCGCCGTGGCCCGCGGACATCTCGGTCTTCAGCAGCACCGGCGCCCCGACCTCGCGCAGCTTCGCGGTCCACTTCGCCGGTTCGACGTAGAGCACACGGGTGTCGTTGATCGACGTCACGGCGAGGATCCGCGGGTACTGCACGTCGTCGCGGACGTTCTCGTACGGGGTGTACTCGCTCATGTAGCGGTAGACCTCGGCGTCGTGCAGCGGGTCGCCCCACTCGTCCCACTCGATGACGGTCAGGGGCAGGTCGGGGTCGAGGATGCTCGTGAGCGCGTCGACGAACGGCACCGCGGCGACGATCCCGGCGAACCGGTCCGGTGCGATGTTCGCCACCGCACCCATCAGGAGCCCGCCCGCGCTGCCGCCCTCGGCCACGAGCCGGTCCGCGGTGGTGCGGCCGGACTCGATCAGGTGGTCGGCGACCGCGACGAAGTCGGTGAACGTGTTCTTCTTCGTCAGCGTCTTGCCGTTCTCGTACCAGTGGCGACCCATCTCGCCGCCACCACGCACGTGGGCGACCGCGAAGACGACGCCGCGGTCGAGCATCGACAGACGCATGACGCTGAAGCCCGGGTCGATGGAGTGCTCGTACGAGCCGTAGCCGTACAGGTGGAGCGGCGAGGGGGTGTCCGCGTCGACGGCGTCGCGCCGCCAGACGAGCGAGATCGGCACGCGGGTGCCGTCCGCCGCCGTGGCCCAGTCGCGCTCCTGCGCGTAGTCGGCGGGGTCGTAGCCGCCGAGCACCGGCTGGCGCTTCAGGACCGTCACCTCGCCGGTCGCCAGGTCCAGGTCGCTGACCTCGGAAGGGGTGACGAAGGAGGTGAACCCGATGCGGAGCGTCGGCTGGTCCCACTCGGGGTTGCCGCCGAGGCCGGCCGAGAACAGTGCCTCGTCGAACGGGACCTCGTGCGCGTCGCCGTACCCGTCACCCTCGATGGGGATGATCGCGATGCGGGGGAGCGCCTCGGAGCGGTACTCGAGCGCGAGGTGCCCGGCGAAGGCGTCGACGGACTCGATGCGGCGCTCGGTGTGGTGCGCCACCACGACCCGGCGGTCCCGCTCGGACGTGGGGTCGTCGGCGGGGACGTCGACGAGCTCGAAGTTCTCGGCACCGTCGTTGTGCAGTACCAGGAACCGGTCGCTGCCGCCGACGATGGCGTGCTCGATCTCGTACTCGACGCCGTCGCGCCGCGGCCACACGACCTGGAACTCGCCGGTCGGGTCGGCGGCGTCGAGCACCAGAGCCTCGGACGTGATCTTCGACCCGAGCTCGATGACGATGTACTGCGACGACCGGGTGACGCCGACGCCGACCCAGTAGCGGTCGTCGGGTTCCTCGAAGACCAGGACGTCGTCCGACGCCGCGGTGCCGACCGCGTGCCGCCAGATCTTGTCCGGGCGCCACGACTCGTCGACCGTCGGGTAGAAGACGTAGCGACCGGCCGGGTCGAACGTCGCGCCGGCCCCGGTGTTCGGGATGGCGTCGCCGAGATCGGTGCCGGAGGCCAGGTCGCGCACGTGCAGGGTGTACCGCTCGTCGCCCTCGACGTCGATGCCGTAGACCAGGCGGGTGCCGTCGTCGCTGATGTCGTAGGTGCCGAGGGAGAAGAACTCGTGGCCGTCGGCCAGGGCGTTGCCGTCGAGGACGACCTGCTCGCCGGGGAGGGTCGACTCGCCCTCGACGACAGCCGGCGGGGTCCAGTCATCAGGACCGGCGATCGGCGCACGGCAGTGCACGCCGTACTGGCTGCCCTCGGCCGTGCGGGTGAAGTACCACCAGCCGCCCATGCGCACCGGCACCGAGAGGTCGGTCTCCTGGACGCGGTTCTTGACCTCGGCGAAGACGCGGTCGCGCAGCGGGGCGAGGTGGTCGGTGGCGGCGTCGGTGTAGGCGTTCTCGGCCTCGAGGTAGGCGAGGGTGTCCGGCGACTCCTTGTCACGCAGCCACTCGTAGTCGTCGACGAAGTCGATGCCGTGGTGGGTCCGCGTCACGGGCCGCTTGGCGGCGGTGGGCGGGGTGGCGTGGGAGTGCTCGGTGCTCACCATCCCACCCTATGCGCACGGCCCCGTGGCGAGCCGGGCGTCACGCCGCCCGGAACCGGTCGCACCGCGTCTGCCGGGCCGCCCCGTCCGGAAGCGGTCGGTCCGCGTCCGCCCGGCCACCCCCGCGCGGACCCGCTGCTCGAACGCCTCGAGCTCGTCCACGACTGCCGGAGCGACCCAGGCACGGTCACGCCGCCGCTCGGTGACCGGACGCAGCACCCCGGCGTGGACGAGGTCTGCGGCCACGGAGCCGGCCAGGTCGGCGTCGACCGGTCCGTCGTCGACGCCGGCGAGGAGGTCCTGCAGACGAGTCTCGGTCAGGACCGGGTCGTGGGCGAGCGCCTGCCCGACGACGGCGTGGACACCCGTGGCACACGGACCCGCCATCCGGTCGGCCGCGTGCTCGTCGAGCAGCAGGGCGGTCACGGTCGCCTCGTCGCACACGGTACCGATGGCGATCGCGATGTCTGCCACGAGGGCGTCCACGACCCCGTCGCGGTACCGCTCGAGGTGCCGGAAGTACCGGCCCCGATCCGCTGCGAGTGCGGTGGCGATCGGTGCGGTCACGGTCGTCGTGACGCCCCGCCGCCGCAACACGGCACTGATCACTGCCCGTCCGATCCGGCCGTTGCCGTCGGTGAACGGGTGGATCGACTCGAACTGGGCGTGCCCGATCGCAGCCTGGGCGATCGGGTGCAGGTCGGTCCGGTGCAGGAACGCGAACAGGTCGGCCATGAGCGGCGCGACGAGCTCCGGCGGCGGCGGGACGTACGTCGCCAGCCGCGGGGTGTCACCGCCACCGATCCAGTTCTGGACGCTGCGGTAGCGCCCGGCGTACCGGCCGTCGACCGGGTCGTCGCGCATGAGCAGCCGGTGCGCCTCGAGCAGCGCGGCCTCGGTGATCACGCCCGTGTCCGCTGCCGCGACCAACCCCTCGATCGCACCGGCGGCGCGGACGACGACGGTCGCACTCGGGTTCGCGCGGATGCCCACGAGCGCTCGGGCGCAGTCGTCGAGCGACGCGGACTCGTCCTCGATCCGCGACGAGGCGACGGCCTCGGTCCGACCGATCACCGATCCGAGGGGCGCGAGCCGGGAACCGTGGTGGACGTCGAGCGACCGGAGCGCCGCGGCTGCGCGGTCGAGCAGCGCCTCGGTCCGGGCATCGGGCTCCCACCGAGCACGAGCGATCCTCGGTGGGAGCGACACCCGGACGGACGTGGTCATCCGATCGGCGCGGGAACCCCGGCGGGCACTGCGCCACGGACGCTCCGCGCTGCCGTGCACGGGCCATCCGCGGTGCAGGAGCACGCCGCCGTGCGCGGTCTGGCCCCCGAGCGCGGTCGAGCCGTCGTGGACGTGCGGGGCCTCGCTCCGATGCACCATGCCGGGAGCGTAGGGACCCCCGGACGCCCGACGCCAGGAATTCGTATTTCGCCGGCCCGCGTAGCGTTGGTGGCATGAGCAACTCCTTCGCGATCACCGGTGCCCACGTCGTCCCCGTCTCCGCCCCCGCCTTCGACGGCGGCGCGGTCGTCGTCGAGGACGGCCGCATCACCGCGATCGGCCCGGACGTCACACCGCCCCCGGGGATCACCGTCGTGGACGCAGCCGGTGCGTGGCTCGTCCCCGGGTTCGTCGAGTCCCACGGCCACGTCGGCATCCACGAGGAGGCGAACGGCGAAGCCGGGAACGACACGAACGAGATGACCGGCCCGAACATGGCCGGCGTCCGTGCGATCGACGCGATCGACATCGACGACGAGGGCTTCCGCGACGCGCTCGCCGGGGGCATCACGAGCATCGTCGTGAAGCCGGGGTCCGGAAACCCGATCGGCGGCCAGACCGTCGCCATCAAGACCTGGGGCGGGCGCACCGTCGACGAGCAGCTCATCTCGGACTCGGTGAGCATCAAGAGCGCGCTCGGCGAGAACCCGAAGCGGGTGTACGGCGGCAAGGGTCAGACGCCGTCGACGCGCCTCGGCGTCGCGAAGATCATCCGTGACGCCTTCGTCGAGGCCCAGAACTACCGCGCCGCCCGTGACGCCGCCGCCGCGAAGGGTGAGCCGTTCGCGCGTGACCTGACGAAGGAGGCACTCGTCCGGGTCCTCGACGGCGAACTCGTCTGGGACCAGCACACCCACCGCCACGACGACATCGCGACCGCGATCCGGCTGTCCGAGGAGTTCGGCTACCGCCTGGTCGTGAACCACGGCACCGAGGCGCACAAGATCGCCAGCCTGCTCGCCGAGAAGGACATCCCGGTCATCTACGGCCCGCTGTTCACGAGCCGCTCGAAGGTCGAGCTCCGCGACCGCGGCATCCCGAACCTCGCCACCATCGCCGCCGCCGGCGTCCGGGTCGCGATCACCACGGACGCACCCGTCGTGCCGATCGGCATGCTCGTCGACCAGGCCACGGCCGCGGTGAAGGAGGGCCTGCCCGCCCAGACCGCGCTCGAAGCGCTCACGGTCAACCCGGCCGAGTTCCTGGGGTTCGGTGACCGCGTCGGCCGGCTGGCCGCGGGCTACGACGCCGACCTCGTGCTCTGGGACGGCGACCCGCTCGACGCGACCAGTCGCGCGACGCGCGTCTGGATCGACGGCCGCCAGGTCTTCGAGTGGGCGCACGGCGCGGGCGTCACCACCCCGCGCTGGTAGCGGGGGAGAGCCGGGAGGCCCGGATCGCGCCGTGCCCGCACGTCGCGATCCGGGCCTCCCGTCCGTGGCGCCGGGGGCGCTGGGTCGTGACGGCCGGCGGACCCGGCCGGCTCAGACCTCGCGCGCCAGCAGGAACTCGTTGATGCGGTCCGTCAGGTCCGCGTCGATCGCGCGGGCGTCGCCGTTCACGGCCCGGATCGGTGCCGCCTGCCGGACGCTCGACACGAGCCAGAGTGCGTCGGCAGCCTGCAGGTCGGCGAGCGTGACGAGTTCGTAGGCGGTCTCGATGCCCTGCTGCTCGGCGAAGCGGAAGACATCGGCCTGCGTGGTGCCGGCCAGGATCCCGATGTCGGTGCGCGTCGTGACGAGCCGGTCGCCGACCTTCAGGATCAGGTTCGCGCGCGTGCCCTCGAGCACGTAGCCGTCGCTCGACACGAACAGGGCGTCGTCGGCACCGCGCCGGGCGGCCTCGCGCAGGGCGGCCATGTTGACCGCGTACGACAGGGTCTTCGCGCCCTGCAGCAGCCACGGCGAGGTGCGCTCGACGTCGTGACGGTAGCCGCGGTCCAGCACGACGACGGAGATGCCCTCGGTGCGCGCGGCGGTCGAGTCGACGGACGGCGCGGCGTAGACCCAGCCGGTGGGTCGGTCGGTGCCCTCGACGCCACGGGTCAGGACGGTCTTCGCGAAGGCCTCGCGGACCGGGTCGAGCCGGGCGCAGACGGCCTCGATCGCCTGCCGCCAGGCGTCGGGGTCCGGCGCGGGCAGGTCGAGCATCGCGGCGGAGCGGCCGAACCGGTCGAGGTGCGCCTCGAGGGCCTGCGGACGACCGTCGACCACCGTGATCGTCTCGAAGACGCCGTCGCCTCGGGTGATGCCGAGGTCCTGCACCTGGAGGTGCTCCTCGAGCGGCTTCGCCCACGTGAAGGCGTCCGCTGCGGGGTCGTGCGCCGCGGCGTCGCGGGAGGGCTGGTTGAGGATCGCGAGCACGGTTTCGGTCATGCGCCCATCCAATCGCACACACGTCCGCGTGCGTTGTGCGTGGACCTCAGCTCGCGTCGGGCAGGGCGCCCATGAGCTTCCACACCGCCTGGGTGAGCTCGGGGTGCTGCAGCGCGATCCGGCGCAACCGGTGGTACTCCTCGCCGAGGACGGTGCCCTGACCGGACGCGGGGTGCATCGACCACTGGGCGTGCCGCTTGCCGATCGCGGCGTCGAGGTCGACCGCGTCGGCCCGGAGGATGAGCACGACCTGCTCGTCCACCGTGGGGAGCGTCGGCATGAACTCCCACGGGTCCTCGCCCTGGCGGCTCCGGTGCTCGACGAGCATCGAGATCTCCTCGGCGGCCTCGGCGCGCAGCACTTCGAGGCTGCGCCCGGTCCTGCGGGGCTCAGCCATGGTGCCCCCGCAGCACGCCTGCCATGGGAAGAGCGTACGACACATCTTCGGCCAGACTGGACGGGTGACCCCGCGCGACGAGAGCAAGTCCCAGCACCCCCGAGTGGTCGTCGTCTACCTGCTGCGCGACGGCGAGCGCGGGCCCGAGGTCCTGCTCGGGGAGAAGCGCCGCGGTCTCGGCACCGGTCGGTTGGTCGGCCCGGGCGGCAAGCGCGAGCCCGGTGAGACGGCGGTCGACACCGCCGTGCGCGAGGTCCGCGAAGAGGTCGACCTGCGTCTCGAGACGGTCGACCTGGAGGCCCGTGGCACGTTGGACTACCGGTTCCCGTACCGGCCGTCCTGGTCCCAGGTCTCGGACGTCTTCGTGTGCCGCCGCTGGCAGGGCAGCCCGTCGGGCTCCGACGAGCTCGAGCCGCGGTGGATCCCGGTCGCCGACGTCCCCTACGAGGCGATGTGGGACGACGCGAAGTACTGGCTCCCCGGGGTGCTCCGCGGGGGGTCGGTGCGTGCACGCTTCACGTTCGCCGACGACGACGCGACGGTCGCGGGCTTCACCGGGACGGGTGTCGAGACACCCGCGTAGAGCGGATCAGCGGATCAGCGGATCAGCGGATCAGCGGGTCTGCTGGGTGCGGGTGCTGCCGGTGCGTGCTTCCTCGGCGGCGGCGATGACCTCGGCGTCCCCGCTGCGACCACCGAGGGGCCGGACGAAGAAGTCGATGATCCCGAACACGATCGCGCCGACCATGGCGAACATCGCCCAGCCGACGAAGAGCCCGGCGGTGTTCCGGCCGTCGGCGGGCGCGAGCACGATGCTCGCGACGTAGAAGCCGACCGTCAGCACGAGGAGCACGACGACGACGGTGACGAGGACGCGGTGCCAGGTGATGCGGGGGTTCATGCCCCCCAGGATACGCGCCGCCGGCACCTCACCGGTCCGCGTGCCGGCCGTGCGGCGGCTCGTCCGACGTGTCGACGCGGGCCGACGTGTCGGACCGAGCCGGTGCCCTGGAGCCCCCGGTGCGTGGGACGGGACGCGTGCGCGGTCCGGTCCCCGCGCCTCCCGTGCGCTCTCCGGTCCGCACCACGGGGATGCGGCCGGTGGGGGTGGTCTCGGTCTCGAGGCCGTCGCGGCCGCCGGTGAAGACGTCGCCGCCGACGCGGGCGTCCTCCCAGTCGTCGTCGCTCAGGACGCTCAGGGTGCCCGTCTCGGTGGACTCGAGGCCGTGGCGCTCGAGCTCGGCGTCGCGCTCCTTGCCGAGGAACTCGCGGTTGGCGGTGTTGGCGTCCTGGAACATCGTGGTCCGGCCGGTGACGATGGCGCGGATGCGTCGGCGTTCCCACCACTTCTTGCCGAAGTACATGAGCACCAGGCCGACCGCCGCGTAGCAGCCCATCGTGATCAGGCCGCGGGCCGGGCCGGGGCCGACGCCGTAGATCTGGTGCTTGATCATGTCGACCATGCTGGAACCGACGACGACGTTGTTGAGCCAGGCGAACGGCTCCGGCATGAACCACTTCGGGTACGCCCCGCCGGACGACGGCATCGACAGGAACACGAAGCAGATCATGGCGGGGGCGGCGATGAACCGGCCGACGAAGTAGCTCAGCCCGTTGACGGCGAGACCGATCGCGACGATCCACCCCCAGGCGATGAGCACGAGCTGGATCCAGTGGCCGTGGATGGCGCCGACGACCGGACCGGCGAGCGTGTTCGTGATGAGGGAGATGACGAGGCCGCCGACGACGATGACGGTCATGCGGGTGCGGTGCCGGAGCGGGCCGCCCATGATCCCGATGAACATCGCGACCATGTAGCCGCCGATGCACCAGGCGAGCATGACGTACATCGGGACGGTGCCGTACTCGTCCCACGCGGGCAGGGGAGCGAGCTCGGTGACCGTCGGAGTCGCGACCCCGATCCCGGTCAGCACCGCGGTCAGCGTCGCCGGCACGAGGCTCGCGACCTGGAACTGGTGGGCGCTCGCCTTGAAGAACTCGTTCGTCGCGGGGTCGTACGCGACCGCCATCGAGCCGGCGAGCACGTCCCGCTTCGCCGCGGCGAGGGAGTCGTAGGTGTGGAACACGAACTCGCCCGGCAACGCCTTCTGCACGGCGGCGACGAGCGTCGGGTCGCTGCCGACGAGCGCGATCGGCACGTCGTGCGGGTGCGGTGCGTGGAACGCGAACACGTAGCAGAGGCAGAAACCGACGATGAAGAAGAGCGGCATCCAGAGCTGCAGCCCGATGAGCTGGAGCGACGGGTGCAGCGTCGAGTACCAGCGCCGGTACGCGCCGTGCTGCTGCGGTTCCGGCACGGGTGCCTGGCGGCGTGGTGCCGGTCGGGTGGAACCGGCGACCTTCGCGCCGCGACGGGGCTTGGTCCCACGGGCCGAGGGCCGTGTGCTGCGTGGCTTCGGGGGCGACGTCGGCCGGGACGCTCCGGGACGGTCCGGGGTGTCGTCGTTCTTCGGGACGTCGTTCCGCGGCGTGCTCACTCGGCGTTGTGCTCCTGTACTCGATCGGAGCGCCAGGATACGCCCGAGGCCCTCAGGAGCGGCTGCGTGACGCCTGCGCCGAGTCCATCGCGAGTTCTTCGGCGTCGAGGGTCACGAGCACGCGGCGCATGACCTCTTCGTCGAGGTTGCCCTTCTCGCGCTCCTCGAGCACGATCTCGCGTCGGCGGTCGAGCAGCTCGCGCCGGATGTCCTGGATCTGCGAGCCGCGCAGGCGCATCGGGGCGTTGCGCTCCTCGACCTCTTCTTCCTCGGCGTCCTGGCGGAAGGTCTCGACCTGTCGCTCGAGCCGTGCCTTCAGCCGGTTCACCACCGAGTCGACGGCGACGTCGCCGTACTGCTTCGACCAGTCCGGACGACGCTTCTCGAGCAGCTCGATCGCGGCCTCGGTCGTGCGCTGGTTCAGGCGCATCTCGCTCCGGACGTCCTCTTCGCCCTCGGCCGGGTCCTGCACCTTGAGTGCACGGATGACGAAGGGCAGGGTCAGGCCCTGCAGCAGCAGGGTGCCGACGGTGACGAAGAACGCGATGATGAAGATCGTGTCCTGTGCGGGGATCTGCGTCGGGCTCGCGACCACGGACACCGCGGCGGCGAGGGTGACCACGCCGCGCATGCCGGTCCACGAGATGACGGTGAGCTCGCGCCAGTTGAGCTTCGGCTCGGCCGTCCCGCGCATCCACCGCAGCGACGGGTGGCCCCGGGAGAGCTTGATGCGCAGCGGACGGAGCCATCGCCCGTTGACGCGGTTGCGCACGTACGACTCGAAGATGAAGAGCGGCCGCACCAGGATCACGACGCCGAGCACCACGGCCGCGGCGGTGAGTGTCTGGCCGAGACTCCGTTCGCTCTCGACCAGGTCCTGCACCACGGTGTTGAGCTGCAGGCCGATCAGGGCGAAGACGAAGCCCTCGAGGATGACGTCGATGCTGGTCCACAGCGGACGCTCCTGCAGTCGGGTGGCGTAGCCCTCCTTCGGCGAGTTGTAGCCGATGTACAGGCCGGCCGTGACGACCGCGATGACGCCGGAACCGGACAGGTCCTCGGCCAGGATGTAGGCGACGAAGGGCAGCAGGATGCTCATGATCGTCTCGACCACGGGGTCGTTGAGCCGCATCCGGATCCAGTGCACGACGACACCGAGCACGATGCCGACGGCCAGGCCGACGCCGATCGCCAAGCCGAAGATGCCGAGGTCCTGCCAGACGGTGAGCGACGTCCCCGCGATGATCAGGGTGAACACGCGCACCAGGGTCAGGGACGCGGCGTCGTTGATCAGGCTCTCGCCGGACAGCACCGTCATCACCCGGCGGGGGAGCCCGAGCTTGCGACCGATCGCGGCGGCGGAGACGGCGTCCGGCGGGGCGACGATCGCACCGAGCAGGATCGCCGCGGGCAGGGTCATGTCCGGGATCAGGAAGTACGCCACCGCGCCGACCACGAGTGCCGTCACGATGACCAGGAAGATGCCGAGACGCCGGATCTGCTTGATCGACGTCCGGAAGCTCTGCCACGACACGTCGAGCGCCGCCGAGTAGAGCAGCGGCGGCAGGATCACCGTCAGGATCACCTCGGAGTCGATCTCCATCGCGGGGAGCCCCGGCAGGAACGAGGCTGCGAGCGCGACCGCCGTCACGAGCAGCGGAGCGGGGAGTCCCTTGGCCCGTGCGAACCCGGTCACCGCGAGCGATCCGACCAACAGGATGAGGAGCTCGACGGTGTCCATGGGACTCATTCTCGCATCGGCATGGTTCCGAATCTGAACGAGTCTGAAGCTCCGGTGAACAGCAGGTTGCCGATCAGGTTTGCTCCGGAGGCCGTCGATGGGGAACACTGGCCCGCGGTGGACATCACACTCATAGTCGTCCTGGTCATCGCGTTGGCCCTCTTCTTCGACTTCACAAACGGTTTTCACGACACCGCCAACGCGATGGCGACTCCGATCGCGACCGGGGCCATGAAGCCCAAGGTCGCGGTCACGGTCGCCGCGGTGCTCAACCTCGTCGGTGCGTTCCTCAGCACCGCGGTGGCGACCTCGATCTCGCACGGCCTCATCAACGAGGGCCCGGGCGGCGTCGCGATCTCACCGGAGATGATCTTCGCGGGGCTCATCGGAGCGGTCGTGTGGAACATGATCACGTGGCTCCGCGGGCTGCCCTCGTCGTCGTCGCACGCGCTGTTCGGCGGACTGATCGGCGCCGCGATCGTCGGCGCCGGGTTCCAGTCCGTCAACTACGTCGCGCTGCTGACGGTCGTCATCATCCCGGCCTTCGCGTCGCCGGTGATCGCGTCGCTCGTGTCGTTCCTGTCGACCCGCATCGCGTACCGGATCACGAAGCGCCCGGTGTTCCCGAACGAGCGCGGCGGCTTCCGCGTCGGGCAGATCTTCACCTCGTCGATGGTGTCGCTCGCGCACGGCACGAACGACGCCCAGAAGACGATGGGTGTCATCACGCTGACGCTGATCGCCTCGGGGGCGCAGTCGTCGAACCAGGGCGTGCAGTTCTGGGTCGTCGTCGCCTGTGCCCTGGCGATCGCCCTCGGCACCTACACGGGCGGGTGGCGCATCATCCGCACGCTCGGGTCCGGCATCACCGAGATCCGGGCCACCCAGGGCTTCGCGGCCGAGGCCTCGACCGCCGCGACGATCCTGGCGTCCAGCCACCTCGGCTTCGCGCTCTCGACCACGCAGGTGTCCTCCGGCTCGATCATCGGCGCCGGGCTCGGCCGCCGCGGCTCGAAGATCCAGTGGTCCACCGCCGGCAAGATCGTCATCGCCTGGTTCATCACGCTGCCCGCCGCCGCAGCCGTCGGCGCGGTGGCTTCGGGCATCGCACGCCTGGGCGTCATCGGCCTCGTGATCGACGCCATCGTCGGCGCCGCCGTGATCCTCGGCCTGTACCTGTGGTCGCTCCGGAAGCCGCACGAGCAGGCCTCGGCCATCGAGGTCGACGTCGCCGCGAACGCCGTGTACACCCGCAAGGAACTGCGCGACCTGCAGCGCAAGAAGCGCGCCGACGCCGTCGCGGACCGCCGCGCAGCTCTGAGCCGCGAGCGCACGCTCCGTCGCATGGCCGCACGCAAGGGAGGCCGTCGCTGATGGGAATCGCGCTTGACGGACGCCGTTTCGCATTCCTCACGGTGGGAGATCGCTGATGGGTATCGACTGGTTCGCATTCCTCACCGTGGCGCTCGTCGCCGTGGTCTCGTCGTGCTTCGTCGTCGCCGTGTACTCCGTCGGTCTCCGGTTCTGGAGCGCCGCGGACACCCGCGCGGGCAAGTTCACCGTGAAGGACGACGGCACGATCGGTCCGGCGACCGCCGGGTTCCCGAACCCCGCAGGAGCGACGACCGCGGTGCGTGCCTTCCGGGCGCTCGCGATCCTCTGCTACGCGGTCTGCGGCGCCGTCGTGCTGTACGGCATCTACCTCATCGTCCCCCAGTTCCACTGACGCGGGGTGCGCGCGACGCGCGCTTCGTGAGCAGGAATGGTCGGGTGCGTTCCGGCGACCCGACCATTCCTGCTCACCATCCACGGGCACGCGCTGGCTCGCGTCCACCGGACGGGAGGCCCGTGGCGGCCTGGCACCGCGCCTCCCGTCCGGCTGGGTGTGGGCGGCGCTGACGCGACGCGCGCTTCGTGAGCAGAAATGGTCGGGTGCGTTCCGGCGACCCGACCATTCCTGCTCACCATGTGCGCGCTCCCGCCCGGCTCCCGGACCGGCCGGACGGACTGGGCTAGCCTCGACGTGTGACCGGCAACGAAGCAGCACAGGCCCCCACCGGGGCGCAGACCCGTACCGAGAGCGACTCGTTGGGGTCGCGTGAGGTCCCGATCGACGCGTACTGGGGCATCAACACCCTGCGGGCACTGGAGAACTTCCCGATCACGTCGGTGCCGATCTCGGTGTACCCGGACCTCATCGAGGCGCTCGCCACCGTGAAGCAGGCGGCTGCGCGGGCGAACCGGGCGATCGGGGTCCTCGACGACGAGCGCGCCGACGCCATCGACCGTGCTGCGCAGGAGGTGCGGGACGGCGCCCTGCGTGAGCAGTTCGTCGTCGACATCGTGCAGGGCGGTGCCGGCACGAGCACGAACATGAACACGAACGAGGTCCTGGCGAACCGGGCCCTCGAGCTCCTCGGTCGCGAGCGGGGCGACTACGGGTACCTGCACCCGATCGACCACGTGAACCGCAGCCAGTCGACGAACGACACGTACCCGACGAGCATCAAGATCGCGATGATCTTCTCCGCCCGGCGGCTCATCGAACAGCTCGAGCAGCTCTCCGCGGCGTTCGCCGAGCGGGGGAACGCCTTCGCCGACGTGCTCAAGGTCGGCCGCACGCAGCTGCAGGACGCCGTGCCGATGACCCTCGGGCAGGAGTTCACCGGCTTCTCGCACACGATCCAGGAGGACGCCGACCTGCTCCGCAAGGTCCTGCCGCTGCTGGCCGAGATGAACCTCGGTGCGACGGCGATCGGCACCGGGATCACCGCGGACCCGCTCTACCGCGACGAGGTCCGCCGGCAGCTGCAGGACGCCAGCGGCATCGACGTCGTGACGGCACCGGACCTGATCGAGGCGACGAGTGACGCCGGCGCCTTCATGACGCTGTCCGGCACGGTGAAGCGCAGTGCCGCGAAGCTCTCGAAGATCTGCAACGACCTGCGGCTGCTCGCGTCCGGGCCGCAGGCGGGACTCGGCGAGATCACCCTGCCGGCGCGCCAGGCGGGCTCGTCGATCATGCCGGGCAAGGTGAACCCGGTGATCCCCGAGGTCGTGAACCAGATCGCGTTCGCCGTGGTCGGCGCCGACACCACCGTGACGATGGCAGCCGAGGGCGGTCAGCTCCAGCTCAACGCGTTCGAGCCGATCATCGCGCACTCGATCCTGCAGTCGCTGCAGTGGATGTCACGGGGCTGTGCGACGTTGCGCGAGCACTGCGTGACGGGCATCGAGGCGAACGAGGCGAAGCTCGCGGCGCAGGTCGACACGAACGTCGGGGTGGTCACGGCCCTGACCCCGTACATCGGCTACGCGGCTGCGGCGTCGATCGCGCACACGGCGCTGACCACGTCGACGCCGATCTCGACGCTCGTCGTGGCTGCCGGTCTGATGGACGAGGACCAGGTGCAGCGAGTGCTGAGCCCGGCGCGGCTGTCCGGCATCGAGCTCGCGACCGGTGCGATCCCGGTGGTCACCGAGGAGATGCTGGACCAAGCGGCGCGCGAGCGCTGACGCGCAACCAGCGCAACCAGCGCGACCAGCGCAAGCAAGGGCGGCACGACCGCCTCAAGGCATCGGAGTCTCGCCGACGCGCACCTGCTGGGCCACGTCGCGCAGGTGTTCCTGCGCCGGGGTCGGCTCGACGTCCTCGTCGGCGGCGACCTGGGCCGCGGTGGTCCGGACGTTCCGCGCCGCGGCGATGTCGGCGTCCCGCCAGCGGGCGAGCGTGAAGTTGCGGGTGACGTCGCGCAGCGGCAACCGGATCGACTCGTCGGCCTCGATGCCGGCCAGGAGCTGCCGCATCCGGATCACCTCGGAGTCGAGCTCACCGCCGACCACGAGCACGAAGTTCGAGATGTACAGGTAGACGAGCAGCAGGATCCCGCCGCCGAGCCACCCGTACGCACGGTTCCCGCCGCCGATCGTCTCGACGTAGACGGCGAAGCCGAGGGTCGCGAGCGCCCAGGTGACGATGGCGAACGCGGCACCGGCGGACACCCACCGCAGCTGCGGCGTCTTCACGTTCGGGGTCGCGTAGTACAGGACCGCGACCATCACGACGAGGTCGGCGGCGAGCACGGGCCACTTCACGACGTTCCACACGTCGTCGATCCACGGTGCCCACCCGAACGACGCGACGATCGCCGCCGAGATCGTCGGGGTGCCGAGCAGGATCACGATCGCGATCGCGCCGCCCGCCATCACGAGCAGCGTCACGAGGAGCATCATGCTGCGGAACTTCCAGATCCGCCGACCCTCCTCGACCTCGTACGAGGTGTTCATCGCCCGCCCGAACGCCGTCGCGTACCCGGACAGCGACCACAGCGTCAGCACGACGCCGGTCGCGAAGCCGAGCCACGGGTTGTCGAGGGTCAGCAGTTGGCGCAGCGGGGTCTCGAGGTGCTCGGCCGTCTCCGGGCGCAGGATGAACCCGAGCACACCGATGATGTCGGCCAGGCTGTCGCCCTTGCGGTCGACGATCGACAGCGCGGACACCACGGTCAGCGCGGTGGGGAACACGGTCAGCAGCGCGAAGAACGTCAGCGACGCCGCCGCGTCGACGACGCGGTGCCGGATGACCGAGTGGTAGGTGCGCCGGACGACGGCGCGGACTCCCGTCCGCTGGAGGTCGCGCGATGCGCTGTCCGGCATGCGTTGTACGGTACCCGACACGTGACGGCCTGGAGGCCCGTGGCGGCGCCGCCACGCGCCTCCAGGCCGTCCCGTGGTCGCGTCCGGTGGCCGCTGCCGAGTCTCGGGCTGAGCGACAGATCGCGCGCTGCGCGCCCCGAGGACTGTCGCTGGGGCCGAGTCTCGGCGCAGCGGCCCCGAGTCTCGGGCGTCAGTTGGCGTGGGGGTGCAGGGCGTCGTAGCGGCGGAAGGAGGGGACGAGGCGGAGGAGCAGCGCGACGAGCGCCACGATGAGCACGCCGCCGATGATCGGCGGGTACGCGATGCCGGCCGCGACGACCAGACCCGCGTAGAGGTCGCCGAGCCGCGGGCCTCCTGTGACGACCACGATGAAGATGCCCTGCAGCCGGCCGCGCATGCCGTCCGGCGACGCTGCCTGCAGGATCGTGTTCCGGAACACCGAGCTGACGTTGTCCGCACCGCCGGCCGCCGCCAGGAACAGGGCCGCCAACCCGAGCGCGGGCAGGATCTCGACGGAGAACGACTCGCCCGATCGTCCGCCGAGCACGTGCGCGAGCGCGATGACGACGCCGAACGCCGCGATCGCGCCGCCGTACGCGGTGATGGCCCACCCGACCGCCTCACCCTGGCGGCGCACGTGTCCGAGCGGCCCGGAGAAGACGCTCGACAGCAGCGCGCCGATCGCGTAGGCGGCCGTGAGGGTGCCCACGGTGATCGATCCGCCGCCGATCACGAGCGCCCCGATCGCGGGGAACAGGACGCGGGGCTGGCCGAACGTCATCGCGACGATGTCGAGCACGAACGTCATGGTGATGTTGCGCGACCTCCGCAGGAACCGTGCGCCCTCGACGAGGGAGCTCAGGCCCGGGCGGAGGGCACCGTGTTCGGCCGCCATCCGCGGCAGCGTGAACACCCCGAGGAACGCGAAGGTGAACAGGACGACGTCGATCGTGTAGGTCGGGGCGAACCCGACGCTCGCGATCAGGACACCGGCGACGGCCGGTCCGACGGTGACCTGGAACCCCGAGGCGATCCCGCCCAGGGCGCTCGCGGCTGGCAGCAGGTCGGTGCCGACGAGTCGCGGCACGATCGCCGAACGCGAGGCGTTGCTCACGGTCGCGGCGACGGCGTTCACGGTCGCCAGGACGTAGAGCAGTGCGACGCTGTGCAGCCCGAGCCACGAGTGCGTGGCGATGAGGGCGACCGCGACCCAGGCGATGATCGACGACACGAGCGCGACCGTTCGGCGGTCGAAGGCGTCCGCGAGCATGCCGCCGTACAGGCCGGCGACCACCATCGGCAGCAGGGCGATGACCCCCACGAGCGCCACCGCGAAGGTGGAGTGCGTGATCTCGTACACCTCGAGCCCGACCGCCACCGTGGTCATCTGCGTGCCGATCCCGGCGATGGCGGTGCCCGCCCAGAGCCGGGCGAAGGCGGGGGATCGGCGGAGCGGGGTGAGGTCGGCGAGCAGGCGGCGGCGCGGCGGTGCGGGAGTGGGTCGTGTCACGGTGGAACCATTCTGCGGCCTGGGTGGCCGTTGCGTCTGCCGTTGCCGCGCTCTGGTTGACTGGATCGCATGACTGACCTCAACAGCAAGCCCGAGTTCGACGCGCCCGAGGGCCCGGCCCCCACCGACCTCGTCATCACCGACATCGTCGAGGGCTCCGGCGAGGAAGCGTCCGCTGGCTCGACCGTCAAGGTGCACTACGCCGGCGTCGAGTACGAGACCGGCGAGGAGTTCGACAGCTCGTGGAACCGCGGTGAGCCCATCGACTTCCCGCTCGCAGCGCTCGTGCGCGGCTGGCAGGAGGGCATCCCCGGCATGAAGGTCGGCGGTCGCCGCAAGCTCGTCGTCCCGCCGGAGCTCGCCTACGGTCCCGCCGGTGGCGGCCACTTCCTGTCCGGCAAGACCCTGATCTTCGTGATCGACCTGCTCGGGGTGCGCTGATGCAGGTCGGTGCCCCGACCATCGAGCTGAACGACGGCCACCGGTTCCCGGAGCTCGGCCTCGGCACCTACGGCCTGAACGGCGACGAGGGTGCGGCCGCGGTCGGCACCGCGATCGCCAGCGGCTACCGGCTGCTCGACACGGCGCTGAACTACGGCAACGAAGATGCCGTCGGCCGCGCCGTCCGCGAGTCCGACGTGGCACGCGAGGACCTCGTCGTCACGTCGAAGCTCCCCGGCCGCCACCACGGCTACGACGAGGCGCACCGCTCGATCGACGAGACCCTGGGCAACCTCGGGCTCGACCACGTCGACCTGTACCTGATCCACTGGCCGAACCCGTCGGTGGACCGGTTCGTCGACACCTGGAAGGCGTTCGTCGACCTGCGTGACAGCGGCAAGGTCCGCTCGATCGGCGTCTCGAACTTCACCCCGGAGCACCTGCGCCGCATCATCGACGCGACCGGTGTCGCCCCGGCCGTGAACCAGGTCGAGCTGCACCCGTACTTCCCGCAGGCAGAACTGCGGAAGGTGCACCAGGAGCTCGGCATCGTGACCGAGAGCTGGAGCCCGCTCGCGGTCCGGTCGGAGCTCCTCACCGAGCAGCCGATCACCGACGCCGCAGCGGCCCACGGCGTGACCCCCGGCCAGGTCGTGCTGCGGTGGCACGTCCAGCTCGGTGCCGTGCCGGTGCCGAAGTCGGCCGACGCTACCCGGCAGCGCGAGAACCTCGACGTGTTCGGCTTCGAGCTGACCGACGCCGAGGTGCAGGCCATCTCCGGCCTCGAGCGCGGTCGGCTGTGGGACGCAGACCCGGACACGCACGAAGAGATGTGACCGACGACCCTTCGGGAACTGCGGGCCTCCAGCGGGCAGTACACTGGATTCCCCTCTTCCCGAAGGGTTGCGTGTGTCCGAACCGACCGAGATCGACCGCGAGCGCGGCTACGTGGACGGCCTCTTCCGCCGTCTCGACGAGCTGACCGCCGAGGCCGAGCAGCGTCTCGCCGAGACCCGTCGTCAGGCGGTCGGCGGGAACCACCAGAGCCGCAGCGAGCGCGACGCGTACGCCCGACTCTACGAAGACACCGTGGCGACCCTGGAGCGCGTGGGGGACCGTCTGGTCTTCGGCCGGCTCGAGGTCTCCGAGCCCGACAGCTCCGAGGACGCCTTCCGGTACATCGGCCGGGTGGGGCTCCGCGACGCCGATCACCGTCCGCTGCTGCTCGACTGGCGTGTGCCCGGTGCCAGCGCGTTCTACCAGGCCACCGCGGCGCACCCGATGGGGATGCGCTCGCGTCGCCACCTGTCGCTCGAGGGCCGTCGCGTGGTCGGCGTCGAGGACGAGGTGTTCGACGCCTCGCTCTACGACGACGAGCGCACCCACCTGCAGGGCGAGGGGGCGCTGCTGGCCGCCGTGACCGCCGAGCGCACCGGCCGGATGACCGACATCGTCGCCACCATCCAGGGCGAGCAGGACCGCATCATCCGCTCACCGCTCGAGGGCGTCCTGATCGTGCAGGGCGGCCCCGGCACCGGCAAGACCGCCGTGGCGCTGCACCGTGCCGCGTACCTGCTGTACTCGTACCGCGAGCGGCTGCGGGGCTCCGGCGTCCTGATGGTCGGTCCGTCGCCCGCGTTCCTGACGTACATCGAACAGGTCCTGCCGTCGCTCGGTGAGACCGGCGTCGTGATGGCCTCGCTCGGTTCGCTCTACCCGGGGGTGCACGCGACGACCCACGACGCCCGTGACGTCGCCGCCGTGAAGGGCTCCGCGCAGACGGCTGCGCTCCTGCGCCGCGCCGTGCGGTCCCGCCAGGTGGTGCCGACCGAGTCGGTGACCCTCGACGTCGAGGGCGAGCGGCTCGTGGTGCCGCCGCAGCTCGTGGCCGATGCGATGAAGCGCGCCCAGGACCGCGGCAAGCCCCACAACGCCGCGCGCGTGACGTTCAACAAGCTGGCGCTCGACGCGATGACCCGGCTGCTCGCCGAACAGCTGCGCGAGCGTGGGACGACGGTGGACGAAGCCGACGAGAAGGTCCTGCGCGAGGACATCCGGAGCTCCTACGACGCCCGGGTGCTGCTCAACACCGCGTGGCTGCCGCTGCCCCCGGAGAAGTTCCTCGAGGACCTGTACGCCCGTCCGAACTGGCTCGCCTCGCTGACCCCGGACTGGACCCCGGAGCGCCGTGCCCTGCTGCAGCGCGCACGCGGTGGTGCCTGGACGGTCGAGGACGTCCCCCTGCTCGACGAGGCCGCCGAACTGCTCGGCCCGTTCGACCCGACCGGCGGCGCCGCCAAGCGCGCGGCGAAGGCCAGCCGGAACCGTGACATCGAGAACGCGCGGCAGGCGATCGAGAACATGGGCGTCGAGGGCATCGTCACCGCCGAACAGGTCGCCGGCTCGTTCGCCGAGGGCGGCGACCCCCGCTCGACCGCGGAGCGCGCCGCCGACGACCGCGAGTGGACCTACGGGCACATCGTGGTCGACGAGGCGCAGGAGCTCTCGCCGATGCAGTGGCGCGTGCTCGCCCGCCGCAACCCGCTGCGCTCCTTCACGATCGTCGGCGACATGGCGCAGGGCTCCTCGCCCGGGGCCGCGCGCACCTGGGACGACGTGCTCGGCGCGCTCGCCCGCCGACGCCGTGGCCGGGCACCGCTCGTGCCGCTCGACCACCGCATCGAGCAGCTCACCGTGAACTACCGCACCCCGCGGTCGATCGTCGAGGCCGCCGGTGTGTTCGCCGACGGTGCCGGCCTGACCGTCACCCGCAACGAGGCCGTGCGCGACGGCGACCCCGTCGAGCGCGTCCGCGTCGCCCGCGCCGACCTGCTCGACACGGTCGTGTCGGTCGCCGACGCCGAACGGTCGCGGATCGGTGCCGGCACCATCGGGGTGATCGTCCCGGAGTCCGAGGTCGACGCCGTCCGGCAGCGGCTCACACGCACCGAGGCCGACGTGCGCGGGCTCGCCTCGCCGCACGCCGGGTCGCTCACGGTGCTGACCGGCGCGGACGCCAAGGGCCTCGAGTTCGACGGCGTGCTGCTCGTCGACCCCGACCGTGTCGGTGCCGACGCTGCGCGCCCGGCGGCCGCGGTCTACGTCGCGATGACCCGTCCGACGCGGCGCCTGACGGTCATCGACGTCGACTGACCCGCGGGTCGCGCGCTCCCGCGGCCACTTCGTGAGCAGAAACGGTCGGGTCGGCAGCGCGGACGCGACCATTCCTGCTCACGATCCGCGGCGGTACGGTCGGCGCGGTGCGGACGGGAGGCCCGTGGCGGCTCCGCCACACCCCCGCCGTCTCAGGACGGGTCGCCTGCAGAGCGGACGCGCGCGACGAGGTCGGCCCACGCGCCGTCGAGGCGGCGACCCGGGATCGTCACGGTCGTGCGCTCGACGGTGATCGTCCACGTGAAGTCGTCCGGGACCGGCGGCCCGGCCGACGCCGTCGCGGGGGTCCGGGGGAGCGCGTCGACGACCTCGGACCACGCCGCGGGGTCGGCGCTCGTGTCGGTGTCGACCCGCCAGTGCCGCGTGGTACCGGCGAAGCCCCCGGAACGACGGACCTCGATGCGCATGCTCCCGACCGTACGCCGGTGCGTGGCGCTCGATCGTCTCAGTCGAGGACGCCCACCGTCCGCCAGGCATCCTGCACCGCGGTGTGCTCCGCGGAACCGGCGCCGAACCGGGACCGAGCGGCGTCGATCGTCACTGCGGCGAACCCGGCGAAGTCGATCGAGGCGGTGACGGACTCCGAGGTCAGGGCGTCCCACCACACGGCGCCCGCACCCTGCCAGGCGTACCCGCCGATCGCGGTCGCCGCCAGGAAGAACGCGTGGTTCGGGATGCCGGAGTTCGTGTGCACCCCGCCGGCGTCGTCGGTCGTCACGACGAAGTCGGCCATCGTCGCGGGCTGCGGGTCCTTGCCGAGCACCGGGTCGTCGTAGGCGGAGCCCGGGGCCCGCATCGAGCGCAGGGCGTCGCCGCGCACGGCATCGGTGAAGAGCCCCTCGCCGATGAGCCAGCTCGCTTGCTCGGCGGTCTGCCCGGCCGCGTACTGGGCGACGAGGGAGCCGAACACGTCGCTGATCGACTCGTTGAGTGCCCCGGACTGCCCCTGGTAGGTCAGGTCGGCGGTGTACTGCGTGACGCCGTGCGCCAGTTCGTGCCCGATGACGTCGAGCGCGATCGTGAAGCGTCGGAACACCTCGTCGTCGCCGTCGCCGAACACCATCCGGCTGCCGTCCCAGTAGGCGTTGTCGTAGTCCTGCCCGAAGTGGACCGTGGCGTCGAGGGGGAGCCCGGCGCCGTCGATCGACACCCGGCCGAAGACGTCGAGCCAGAAGGCGTGGGTCGCGCCGAGGCCCGCGTACGCCTCGTCGACGGCCGCGTCGCCGGTGTCGGGGTCGCCCTCGTGCCGGACGACCGTGCCGGGCAGCGTCGTCGTGCCGCGGGCATCGGCGATCGTGCGCTGGGGCGACCGGTCGACCGTGCCGCTGCCCTTGACGCTGACACTGACACCGCGCGGGGCGACCAGGTGCTGGTGCTTCGGGCGCTGCACGAGCTCGAGCGACGCCAGGGCGGTGCGCGCGGCCGAAGCTGCTCGGGGGAACTCGGCCGCCTGGGCCACGGCGTGGAGCAGGTAGGGCGGGACGACGGAGCGCCGGCTGTCGGTCGGGGTCATGCGCTCATGCAACCACCGGGCACCGACACCCCGGCCGTGGGTCAGTCGCGCTTGCGGTTCTCGACCAGGCCGAGCGCGTACGACTCCCACCACTGCCCGGCGGCCGGTCCGCCGTTGCACGTGCCGTCGCTGAGCCCCGGCGTCTTGACCCAGAGCAGGGCGTCGAGCCGGCTCGATCCACCGGTGACGTGCGGGTCCTGGCCGAGGCCCGCGCCTTCGGGGTTGCACCAGGTCCCGCGCCAGCCCTGACCGTTGCGGGAGACGTCGATGACGAAGTGCGGATCACCACCGATCGCGTCGGCGAGTTCGTCGGCGTAGGCGCGTTCCTGGTCGACGCGGTAGAAGTTCGACACGTTCGTGAAGAAGCCCTGCACCTCGTCGACACCCGCCCGACGCAGCCAGTCGGCCATCGTCGCGGTCGGGACGCGGTTCTCGTTGCCGCCGTCGAGGTACACCGTCAGTCCGTGCCCGGTCAGCGCGTCCACGGCCTCGCGGAGCAGGGGGAGCCGGGAGTCGCGGAGGCGCTCGCAGTTCTGGATCTGTGCGATCGCGTCCGGTTCGACGAGCACGACGGCCTTCGAGCCGGCCATCGCGCGGACGGCGGAGCGGACCCACGGCAGGTACGCGTCGTCGGTCGTGCCGCCCTTCGAGTAGCTGCCGCAGTCGCGGTCCGGCACGGTGTACAGGACGAAGACCGGGGTGGCGTGCTGCCGTTCGGCGCTCCGGACGACGGCGCGGATCGTCGCGCGCGTCTCGGACCGCGAGGTGTTCGTGAGCCAGGTCGCGATCGGCTGGTCGGCGATGCGGGCGATCTGCGCCGCGGTGTCGTCGTGTCCGGCGGCGCGGGCCTGGCGCTCGCGGATGCCCGGCTGGTTCACGTCCGACGGCTGGTGCGCGAGGCCGCCGGGGAACGCCTGCTCCACGGTCTTCCGCGTCACGACGTCGCGTCCGCTCGCCGTCGGGTCGGCGTCCGGCCCACTGCCGTGCGGCACGACGACCACGAGCGTCGTGACGACCGCCGCGACGCCGACGACCGCGGCCGTGATCCACAGCCACTGACGTCGCGCGGACGCACGCTTCCCCTGGTGCTCCGGCATCCGGCGGTCCTCCCTGTTCGCACCCATGCTGACAGGTGCGGGGGAGTCCTGACCAGGACGCCGGGGTGTTCGTCCAGGTCGGCCGACGGGTTCTGCCAGGAGCGCTCCAGCGGGCGTGCAGGGCGGTACCGCAGACTGGCGGGATGTTCCGTCGACTCCTCCTCCTCGCCGTGACCGCGGCGTACGCCTGGGTGATCTGGCGGATGACGCTCACCCCGCAGGTGTTCACGTCGGCACAGAACTCGTTCGTGCTGCACGCGATCGCCTGGGTGCAGCAGCTGCCGCACGGCACCTGGTTCACGTACGAGCGCACCGAGTTCCTCGCCAACATCGCGATGTTCGTCCCGGTCGGCATGCTCGCCGCGCTCTGGTTGCCGCGGCGCTGGTGGATCCTCGGAGCCCTGGTCGCGGTGGCCCTGTCGACCGGCATCGAGTTCGCGCAGGCCACCTACCTGCCGTACCGCGTCGCCGACCCCCGCGACGTGCTGTCGAACGGCCTCGGCGGTCTGCTCGGCGCGACCCTCGTCGGACTCGTCCGCAGTCTGCTGCCGGCCCCGCGTCGTCGTCGCCTGCGCGCCAGGACCGCCTAGGACTCTGGTAGTCTTGCGCGGTTGCCGTCGAACGGCCGCGGACAAAGAGCGCTCGTGCATCAGGCACGGGCACCGCGCAACGGACTGAAAGGGGATCTACGCATGGCACTTGACGCGAAGGTCAAGCAGGAGATCATCGAAGAGTACGCGACCCACCCGGGCGACACCGGTTCCCCCGAGGTCCAGGTCGCCGTTCTGACGCGTCGTATCAACGACCTGAACGAGCACCTCAAGGAGCACAAGCACGACCATCACTCGCGTCGTGGTCTGCTGCTCATGGTCGGTCAGCGTCGCCGTCTCCTCGGTTACCTCTCCGACGTCGACATCGCCCGCTACCGCGCGCTCATCGAGCGCCTCGGCCTGCGCCGCTAGTCGACGCCTCACGGCTTGACGGAACGCCCCGGTCCTCCTCGCGAGGACCGGGGCGTTCTCCGTTCCCGGGAATGGTTGCGCGCGGTGCACTGTTCGGTACGATGTTCATGCAAACGCATCGAAAGTCGGGAACCACCATGACCACCATCGCCGTCGTCTCCGCCGGACTCTCCGAGCCCAGCTCCACCCGCCTGCTCGCCGACCGTCTGGGAGAGGCCGTCGTCGCCGCGCTCGTCGCCGAGGGCACGCCCGCGCACGTCCTGCACGTCGAGCTCCGGCCGCTCGCGCACGAGATCACCGACGCGATGCTCACCGGCTTCGCAGCGCCCGCGCTGTCCGCCGCCACGGCCGCAGTGGTCGAGGCCGACGCCGTCGTCTTCGTCACGCCGATCTTCACGGCCGGCGTCAGCGGTCTCGCGAAGTCGTTCCTCGACGTCCTCGACAAGGACGCGCTCGCCGACCTGCCCGTCCTGCTCGGCGCCACGGGCGGGACCTCGCGGCACTCGCTCGCCATCGACCACGCCCTGCGTCCGGTCTTCGCGTACCTCCGCGCAGCGGTGGTGCCGACCGGCGTGTTCGCCGCGACCGACGACTGGGGGAGCGACGGCGACGCCGCGGCCCTGGACGGACGCATCCGCCGGGCCGGAGCGGACCTGGCCTGGGCGATCCGGGCCTCCCGGCGGGCCCCGCAGGAAGCCGACGCGCTCCCCGCGACCGTTGACTTCGCGAGCCTGCTCGGTGGCCTCGGCCACTGACCCGGACCGCTGACCCCGTGGCGCGCTCTTAGGCGGACCACAGGGTTCGCGGGGTCGGCGTGCGGGCGGCTGGCGGCTCGCTCATCGGTGGGCTCGGGAACCTCGTCGTGACGACGAGGAGGACCGATGGACACCAGAGGCAACGGCAAGCGATCCGCACGGGTCACGAGTGCGCTCGTGAGCCTGGGCGGACTCGCGGTCGCGACGGTCACGGGTGCCGGGCTGTGGTTCGGGCACGAGCAGGCCAGCACGACGACGACCGACACGTCCACGAGCACGAGCACCGCGACGGACTCCGGTTCGGGTACCGGGACGTCGAGTGACGCCACCACCGGCTCCGGGTCCTCGTCCTCCTCGTCGTCGAACGACACGTCGACCGACACGTCGACCGACAGCGGCACGAGCAGCAGCGACACCGGCGTCTCGCAGAGCACCACCGGTGGGTCGTCCGACACGACGACGACGGGATCGTGACCGTGCGCGCCGCCGCCGAGTGGGACCTCTGGACCACCACCGCCCGGGTCGTCCTCGACCACCGCGACCGCCGCCACCTCGCCGCCGCCGAGTCCTGCGTCCGCGAGGTCACCGCCGCCGTCGACGCCGCGTGCAGCCGGTTCCGCGCCGACTCCGAGCTCGTGGCCCGCGCCGAGGACCTGGTGCGCGGTACCGAGGTCTCGCCCCTGCTGGCGACGCTCGTGCACCAGGCCGTCGACGCCGCACGGCTGTCCGACGGGGACGTCGACCCGACGCTCGGCCGGCGCATGGTGTCCCTCGGGTACGACGTCGCGTTCGCCGACGCGCCCCCGGTCCCGGCACCCGACGCCGTCGCCCGATCGCTCGACGACCGCCCGGCGTGGCAGCGGATCCTGCTGTCCGGCACGTTCCTGCGGATTCCCGAGGGAGTGACGCTCGATCTCGGCGCCACGGCGAAGGCCGCCGCCGCGGACATGGCGGCCGCGAGCATCACCGCGCGGCTCGGCATCGGCGCCCTCGTCTCGCTCGGTGGGGACGTCGCCACGGCCGGCCCGGACCCCTCCGGCGGCTGGCAGGTGCGTGTGCAGGACCTGGCGGACGACCCCGTCGACCACGTCCGGATCGCCTCCGGGTGGTCCGTCGCGACCTCGAGCACGCAGAAGCGTCGCTGGGAGCAGGACGGGACCGCGCGGCACCACATCCTCGATCCGCGGTGGGGCCTGCCCGCCGAACCGGTGTGGCGGTCGGTGACGGTCGTCGCCCCCTCGTGCACCACCGCCAACACGATGACCACCGCCGCGGTCGTCCGGGGGCACGGCGCCGTGGAGTGGCTCCGGCAGAGCGGCCGTGCGGCACGGCTCGTCGCGGCCGACGGATCGGTGCTGCGGATCGGCGGCTGGCCCGACGACCAGGTCGACCACGTCGACCGGGCGGACGCCGCCTGATGGACACCGCGCTCTGGGTGGTCGGCCGCGGCACGGGCGTCGCCGCCGTCGTGCTCCTGACCCTGACGGTCCTGCTCGGCATCGTGACCCGCGGCGGACGACCGCTCCCCGGCCTGCCACGGTTCGGCGTGCAGCTCGTGCACCGGGACGTCGCCCTGGCGTCCACCGTGTTCGTGGCCGTGCACGTGGTGACGCTGCTGCTGGACACCGAGGCCGAACTGCGCCTGCTGGACGCCGTCGTGCCGTTCGTCGGGGCGTACCGCTGGTTCTGGCTCGGGCTCGGCACCCTGGCCGTGGACCTGCTCGTGGTGCTCGTCGTCACGGGGATGCTCCGCCGGGTGATCGGTCCTCGGGTGTTCCGCGCCGTGCACTGGACCGCCTACGCCATGTGGCCGATCGCGATGACGCACGCGATCGGCACCGGGACCGACGGCACGTCCGCCTGGTTCCTGGTGGTCGCCGGGGTCTGCGCCGCCGCCGTGCTCGGCGCCGTGGCCTGGCGCTGCACGGCCGGCGTCACCGCGTTCCGTCCGACCCCGAAGGAGGCCCTCCGATGACCCTGGCCGACCCGCTCACCGTGCCACCACCGACCGGCGCGCAGCGACTCCTCGCCGCCCCCGGCCCCGGACTCGACGCCCACCGCCGCACGCACGGGCCGCTGCCGCACGTGGGACCCGGGATCATCGACGAGATCGGTCTCGCCGGGGTCGACGGCCGCGGCGGAGCCGGGTTCCCGCTCGCCCGCAAGCTCGACGCCGTGGCGGGCCGGACCCGCCGCGGCAGCCGCGGTGCCCCGACCGTCATCGCCAACGGCGCCGAGGGGGAACCCGCCAGCCGCAAGGACGCCGTCCTGCTCGAACGCGCACCGCACCTGGTGCTCGACGGCATCGTCGTCGTGGCGCAGGCGATCGGTGCGACCGAGGCCGTGGTCGCCACGAGCGCACGGCTCGCCGATCGGGTCCGGCAGGCACTGGCCGAACGCACCGACGGTCGGCGCGGCACCGGCACCGACCCGGTCGCCATCGAGGTCCGCGCCCTGCCGCACACCAGCTTCGTCGCCGGGCAGGCCACGGCGCTCGCCTCTGCCGTCTCCGGTGGACGCGGCCTGCCGGAGGACCGTGTCGTGCGGCTCACCGACCGTGGCCCGAGCGGTCGCCCCACCCTCGTGTCGAACGTCGAGACCCTCGCCCAGGCGGCACTCGTCGCACGAAACGGGGCGGCGTGGGCGCGGAGCGTCGGCAGCGCGAGTACTCCCGGCACCCGTCTCGTGACGGTCAGCGACGTGACCGACCCGGGCGGAGCCGTGGTGCTGGAGACCGCCGGGGGTGCGCCGCTCGGGCAGCTGCTGGGGGCCTCCCGGCTGCCGGCGGCCGATCCGCGACGGACGCGAGCCGTCCTGCTCGGCGGGTGGGGCGGCACCTGGGTGCCGGCCGCAGCGCTCGACGCGCCCTTCGACGTCGACGGGCTCGCACCGTGGGGTGCGGCGCCCGGGGCGGGCGTGCTGGCCGTGCTCGACGACCTGACCTGTCCGGTCGGGGTCACCGCGGGCCTCGCCGCGGCGCTCGCCGGGGCGTCCGCCGGCCGCTGCGGGCCGTGCGTGAACGGGTTGCCGCGGATCGCCGACGTGGTCGCCGACCTGGCCTCCGGGCGTCGGACGGGCGACCTGGCCGGCGAGGTCCGGCGGGTCGCTGCCCTGGTCGACGGACGTGGGGCCTGCCACCACCCGGACGGCGTCGCGCGGATGGTGCGGAGCGCCCTCGACGTGTTCCACGACGACGTCCAGACGCACCTGCGGGGCGCGTGCCTGGTCGGGGGACGACGGTGAGTGGCGAACCGGGCGGTGCAACCGCAGCCGGTCTCGTCGTGCTGCACGTCGACTGGACCCGCTGCCGGGGACGCGGCCTGTGCACCGAACTGTTCGCCGAGCGGCTGGTGCGCGACGAGTGGGGCTACCCGATCGCACGGGACGGCACCGGCACCCGCGACGTGCCGGTGCAGCCGGACGAACGCGCCGCCGCTGCGGACGCGGTGGCGATGTGCCCGCTGCAGGCGTTGCGACTGGTGGGGAAGTGAGCAGGGACGCGGCGAGCAGTGGTCCTCAGTACCAGTGCGGGTTGACGCTCATCTCGTGGCCCCACGCACCGCACGGCGACCCGTACGCGCTCTTGATGTAGGCGAGTCCCCAGTTGATCTGTGTGTTCGCGTTCGTCCGCCAGTCCGCCCCGGCCGCCGACATCTTGTCAGCGGGCAGCGACTGCGGGATGCCGTAGGCGCCGCTCGAGGCGTTCAGCGCGTTCGCCCGCCAGCCGGACTCCTGCGTCCACAGCGACACCAGGCAGGAGAACTGGTCGTCGCCCCAACCGTACGAGCCCAGGGCGCTCCTGGCGTAGGCCTGCGCGGCCGCGGGGTCCACGACGACACCGCCGGTGCTCGGGTAGCTCGTGCCCGAACCTCCGCTGGCGCTGGTGCTCCCGCCGCTGCCGGTGTCCGCGTTCGCCGACGCTGCCGCCGCCTGTGCCGCTGCGGCCGCCGCACGTTTGCGCTGCTGTTCGGCCTGCTGCGCCGCCACCTTCTGCCCGAGCTCGTACCCTGCGGCCTGCTTCGCGGTGGTGTCCCGGAGCGACGCGAGCTGCGCGTACAGCTCGTCGCTGTGCTGCTCGGTCGACTCGACCGCGGCGTTCGCCACGGACTCGGCGGACTTCGCCGCCGCGGACCGTTCCTCGGCCGCCTCCGCACGCGTCGCGCGTTCGGTCTCGGCGCGTTCGGCCTGTTCGTGCAGTGACGATGCCGTGCCGGCCGCGACGGACGCCTCGTCCATCACGCCGGACCACGTGGACGACAGCTGGTCGAGCGCGCCCAGCTGGTAGAGCAGCTGGTCGGGGTTCCCCGCGGTCGCGATCCGGGCGGTCATCTGGTTCGTGCTGCCGTCGCGGTACAGGTTCGCCGCCAGTTGGCCGGCACGTTGCTGGGCCCGGTCCGCCGTCTCCGTCGCATGCTGCGCCTGGGCCTGGAGGCTCGTGGCGGCCTGGGTGGCCTCCGCCAGCTCCGCCTCGGCCGCGTCCGCCTTCGACGAGGCCGTCAGCGCGGCCTGCGACTTCGCCGCTGCTTCGTCCTGCGCCGACTGCAGCGCGGCCTGCACCTTAGTGACCTCGGCGCGCTTGGCGGTCTCGTTCCCCTTGGCCTGCTGCACGTCCTGCCAGGTCGGGTACTCCGTCGCGGACGCCGGGACAGCGGTGAGGACCGGGGCGACGAGCGCGCCGACGACCACGGCGGCCGCGACGAGCACGCCCCGCGAGGGGGTGAGACGCATGGCAGCAGGCTACCGAGGCTCGCCCGGCCGTCAGCGAGCCGCGCCGCCGATTCCCTGTGGACTGGTAAAGTCCATCGTGTCCGAGGACCGTTTCCCCGGATGTTCGACACAACACTGCGCAGGCCGGGCACGGAGCTGGTCATCGGTGGTGGCTCGCGGGCCGGAACGGTTTCCCGAGTGCTTCTACTGCTGGCCAGACATGCGTCCGGAACGATCGGCGCGCACGCACCATCGAGTGCCGTCGCCACGGCCTGCCGAACACACATCAAGGAGGCACCCTTTTGGAGGGTCCCGAGATCAAGTTCGCCGAAGCCGTCATCGACAACGGCAAGTACGGCAAGCGCACCGTCCGGTTCGAGACCGGTCGGCTCGCACAGCAGGCGCAGGGCGCGGTCGCCGCGTACCTCGACGAGGAAACGATGCTCCTCTCGGCCACCAGCGCCGGCAAGCACCCGCGTGAAGGATTCGACTTCTTCCCGCTGACCGTCGACGTCGAGGAGCGCTCCTACGCCGCCGGCAAGATCCCCGGTTCGTTCTTCCGCCGCGAAGGCCGCCCGTCGACCGAGGCCATCCTGGTCTGCCGACTCATCGACCGGCCGCTGCGCCCGTCGTTCGTCGACGGCCTGCGCAACGAGGTCCAGATCGTCATCACCGTCCTGAGCATCGCTCCGGACGAGTTCTACGACGCGCTGGCCATCAACGCCGCGTCCGCGTCGACGCAGATCTCCGGTCTGCCGTTCTCCGGCCCGATCGCCGGTGTGCGCCTCGCGCTCATCCCGGGTTCGAACGGCACCGACCAGTGGGTCGCGTTCCCGAAGGCATCGCAGCTCGCCGACGCCGTCTTCGACCTCACGGTCGCCGGCCGTGTCGTCACCGACGAGGCGGGCAACGAGGACGTCGCCATCATGATGGTCGAGGCCGAGGCCACCGAGCACAGCTGGGAGCTCATCCAGGGCGGCGCCACCAAGCCCGACGAGGCCGTCGTCGCGCAGGGTCTCGAGGCGGCCAAGCCGTTCCTCAAGTCCCTCGTCGACGCCCAGGCGAAGCTCGCCGCGCAGTCCGCCAAGGAGATCCAGGACTACCCGGTCTTCCCGCCGTACGCGCCCGAGGTCTACTCGGCCGTCGAGGCCATCGCGCTCTCCGAGCTCGGTGACGTCTACAAGATCGCCGCCAAGACCGAGCGCCAGGACGCCGACGACGCACTCAAGTCGCGCGTCAAGGAGGCCATCGCGTCGAAGGTGTCGGCGGGCGAACTGCCCGAGGTCGCCAACTCGCAGGTCAGTGCCGCGTACAAGTCGGTCACGAAGAAGGTCGTCCGCGGCCGCATCCTGACCGAGCAGGTCCGCATGGACGGTCGCGGCCTCGCCGACATCCGTCCGCTCGACGCCGAGGTCGCCGTGATCCCGCGCGTCCACGGTTCGGCGATCTTCCAGCGCGGCGAGACGCAGATCCTCGGCGTCACCACGCTGAACATGCTCAAGATGGAGCAGCAGATCGACTCGCTGTCGCCCGTCACGAAGAAGCGCTACCTGCACCACTACAACTTCCCGCCCTACTCGACCGGTGAGACCGGCCGTGTGGGTTCGCCGAAGCGTCGCGAGATCGGGCACGGCTTCCTCGCCGAGCGCGCCCTCGTGCCGGTGCTGCCGACGCGTGAAGAGTTCCCGTACGCCATCCGTCAGGTCTCCGAGGCGCTCAGCTCCAACGGCTCGACCTCGATGGGTTCCGTCTGCGCCTCGACCCTCTCGCTGCTCAACGCCGGTGTGCCCCTCAAGGCCCCGGTCGCCGGCATCGCGATGGGCCTGGTGTCCGACACCGTCGACGGTCAGACCCGCTACGCGGCGCTGACCGACATCCTCGGTGCCGAGGACGCCCTCGGCGACATGGACTTCAAGGTCGCCGGTACCTCGGAGTTCGTCACCGCGATCCAGCTCGACACCAAGCTCGACGGCATCCCGTCGACGGTGCTCGACGCGGCGCTGAAGCAGGCCAAGGAGGCCCGCTCGGCCATCCTCGGTGTGCTGAACGAGGCGATCGACGCCCCCGACGAGATGGCGGACACCGCTCCTCGCGTCATCTCGGTGCAGATCCCCGTCGACAAGATCGGCGAGCTGATCGGCCCGAAGGGCAAGACGATCAACGGCATCCAGGACGAGACCGGTGCCGACATCTCGATCGAGGACAACGGCACCGTCTACATCGGTGCCGTCGACGGACCGTCGGCCGAGGCCGCTCGTGCGTCGGTCAACGCGATCGCGAACCCGACCAACCCGGAGATCGGGGACCAGTTCCTCGGCACCGTCGTGAAGATCGCCACGTTCGGCGCCTTCGTGTCGCTGCTCCCGGGCCGTGACGGTCTGCTCCACGTCTCCGAGGTGCGCAAGCTCGCCGGTGGCAAGCGTGTGGAGAACGTCGAGGACGTCCTGGGCGTCGGCCAGAAGGTCCTGGTCGAGGTCACCAAGGTGGACGACCGCGGCAAGCTGTCGCTCGCGCCGGTCGTCGCCGAGGAGTCGGACACCGACTCCAGCGGTGCCCGCGAGGAGTCGACGGACGCCACCGTCTGATCCACCCCTGGCACACGAACGGCCGTCGTCCCTTCCGGGGCGGCGGCCGTTCGTCGTTGCGGGGCGGTCGGTGCCGAGACTCGGACTGGGCGACGGTTCTCGGGCACTGGGGCCCGAGAACTGTCGCTGACGCCGAGTCTCGGCCGAGCCGCGGGTGGCCGCCGGTCAGGCGGTGGGGGTCTCCTGCGTGCCGACGAGCTGCGCGCGGCCGAGCAGGTGCTCACGCAGCACGAACCCGACGACCGCGGGCGTCGCGTCGGCCGGCGCCTCGAGCAGCGGCACGTCGAGGGCGCTCAGCGTGAAGAAGTAGCGGTGCACGCCGTGGCCCGCGGGCGGGGCAGCGCCGAGGAACGTGTCGGTGCCGAACTCGTTGCGGCGGCGGAGTGCCTCGGCCGGCAGCAGGGCGTCGTCGGTGCCGGCGCCGGCGGGCAGCGAGGTCGCCGAGCCCGGGATGTCGGTCAGGCTCCAGTGCCAGAAGCCCGAGCCGGTCGGGGCGTCGGGGTCGTACACGGTGAGGACGAAGCTCTTCGTGCCCTCGGGAGCGCCGGACCACTCGAGTGCGGGGGAGCGGTCCTCGCCACCCGCGTCGGTGCCGCGCGCCGAGGTCGGCAGTGCGCCGCCGTCGGTGAAGTCGGGGCTGGTCAGGGTGAACGAGGGGACCTCGGGGAGGTTCCAGTTGGGGTCGTTGGCCATGCCCCCAGCCAACACCCGCAGCCTCGGCGGCCGCCCGACGCGGCCGCCCTGTCCGAACTCCGCCGGATGACGGGGGACGCTGGAACCGCCCCCTGTTCGGGGGTATCTTCGCCGCACGATCGACCATCCCGCCGATCGCGGCTCGACCGACCCGTTTCCCTGCAGCGTCGGTGGGGTCCCGTGCTGCCAGCACGACATGAGGACAACGATGTTCGACAAGCGTTTCATCCACCACGCCATCGATCGCAGCGCCGAGAACACGCTCGACCGACGACGGTTCTTCGCAGCCGCCGGCGTTGCCGGTGCCTCAGCCGGCATCGCCGCGCTCGGCTCGTCAGCGCTCACCACCGACCGCGCCGCCGCCACCCCGGAAGAGGACGGTGCCGTCTCCGACGCGGCCATCCTCAACTTCGCCCTGAACCTCGAGTACCTCGAGGCCGAGTTCTACCTGCGTGCCGTGTTCGGCGCGGGCCTCGCCGACAGCATGATCACCGGCATCGACCCGCAGGGGCCGGTGATCGGTGGCAAGAAGGTGCCGTTCAAGACCGCGGCCATCCGCGGCATCGCGACCGAGATCGCGAACGACGAGCGCGCGCACGTGGCGTTCCTCCGATCCGCCCTCGGCGGTGCGACGGTCTCACGTCCGAAGATCGACCTCGCGTCGAGCTTCACCGCCGCCGCGCGCGCTGCGGGTGTGGTCGGTCCGACCGGCACCTTCGATCCGTTCGCCAGTGAGGAGAACTTCCTGCTCGGGGCGTACATCTTCGAGGACGTCGGGGTCACCGCCTACAAGGGGGCCGCGCCGCTCATCACCAGCAAGACGTACCTCAGTGCCGCGGCGGGCATCCTCGCCGTCGAGGCCTACCACGCCGGGATCATCCGGTCGAAGCTCTCGGACAAGGGACTGCAGGTGCCGGCGAACAAGATCTCCGACGCCCGTGACTCGCTCGACGGTCCGACCGACGACGACCAGGGGGTGACGACCCGGTCGGGAGCGGTGAACCTCGTGCCGACGGACGCGAACTCGCTCGCCTACGGCCGCACCGCGGAGCGTGTCCTGAACGTGGTGTTCCTGAACCCGAACCAGATCGACAAGGGCGGGTTCTTCCCGGACGGCGTCAACGGGTCGATCGTCTCGAGCGGCAACCCCGGGAGTGCCACCGGACCGGCCTGATCTGCGCGACGCGATCGGTCGCGGTGAGCGCGACCACAGTGCGGACGGTAGGCACGGTGCCAGCTGGCACCGTGCCTCCCGTCCGCTCGTGGTCGCGAAAGCGACGGACGTCCGTCACGTCGGCGAGTCCGTGCCGCGAGGGCGACAGTCTGCCGCGAACAGTTCGCGGCAGACTGTCGCTTTCGCGGCAGCCGGGCGTCAGCCGGGCGTGAGCCGGAAGGGCGTCGGCGCGGGCGTCGGCCGGGTGTCAGGCGGCGAGGACGCGGTCGACGACGCGACCGAGTGCGGCCGTCGCCGCGATGGCGTCACCGGCGTAGGCGCCGGCCATCGCACCGTCGCGCGCGAGCATGAGCTCGTCGGCGCCGTCGCCGGGCAGCTGGTGTCCGGACTCCTGCAGCAGGGTGGCGAGCCGGTCGGTGTACCAGTCGCGGTGGGTGGCGACCACCTCGCGCACGGGGTCGCGGGGGTCGTGGTACTCGGCGGCGGCGTTGAGGAACGCGCACCCGCGGAAGTCGGGGTCGTTGACCTCGTCAGCCAGGGCGGCGACCCACGCGCGGACCGCTGCGGCGGAGGAGCCGGCGTCGGTGACGAGCTGTT
Organism: Curtobacterium sp. VKM Ac-2884; assembly: GCF_015350945.1. Classification (NCBI taxonomy): domain Bacteria; kingdom Bacillati; phylum Actinomycetota; class Actinomycetes; order Micrococcales; family Microbacteriaceae; genus Curtobacterium; species Curtobacterium sp. VKM Ac-2884. The sequence goes on along the minus strand of NZ_JADKSA010000004.1, from coordinate 99,205 downwards.
CCAGGCGTTCCTGCACGCGCTCGTGCTGCGTGCGGATGTAGGCGAGGATCAGGTTGTCCTTCGACCCGTAGTGCTTGTAGAACGTCGCCTTCGTGACGCTCGCCTCGGAGATGAGGCGGTCGACGCCGACGCTGTGGATGCCCTCTTCGTAGAAGAGTCGCGTGGCCGTCTCGAGGATGCGGACCTTCGCGCCGCCGGAGCGGGGAGTCGGGGGGACGCTCGACCCGTCCGGCGACGCGAGGTTCGTGCTCGGACCGAGGAGACGCTGGACGGCCGGTTGGGGGGAATCGACCGTCACAGCGTGGCTCCTTGGTTCATCGGCTCCGCGACCGAGTGGGGGGACTCGTGGCCGCGAGGACTGATGTCCCGAGCCGCCGGATCGGAACTTAGGGGGGCTTTCGATCCGGCGTGAACGACTGTACCACATGGAGGACAGACAGACGAGTCGGTCTGTCCTCAATTTCTGTACCCCTCTTCGAGTGACAGTCTGCGGGCCTGTGGAAACTGGGCGGTGGGCTCCGGAGCATCAGTAGGCTCGTCTGCGATGAACCAGCCAGTGCCACTGCCGCTCGGGGCCCCGGACACGTCCTTCCTGACGTCCGGAGGAGCCTTCGTCCGCCGCACCGTGCTGCCGTCGGGTGTCCGCGTGCTGACCGAAGCCGTGCCCGGTGCCGCTTCGACGAGCATGGGCTTCTGGGTCGGCGTCGGTTCGCGCGACGAACGCGACGGCCAGTTCGGATCGACCCACTTCCTCGAGCACCTGCTGTTCAAGGGCACCGAGACCCGGTCGGCGCTCGACATCGCGATCGCGTTCGACTCGGTCGGCGGCGAGCACAACGCCGCGACCGCCAAGGAGTACACCTGCTACTACGCACGGGTGCGGGACGCCGACGTCCCGATGGCCGTGCAGGTCATCGGTGACATGGTGACCGGCTCGGTGCTCGACCCCGAGGCGTTCGCCGTCGAGCGCGGCGTCATCCTCGAAGAACTCGCGATGGCCGCCGACGACCCGGCCGACGTCGCGGGCGAAGCGTTCTTCGCCGCGGCCTTCGGTGGACACGCGCTCGGTCGTCCGATCGGCGGGACCCCGGACAGCATCCGAGCGGTCCAGCGGGACGAGGTCCTGGCCCACTACCGCGAGCACTACGCGCCGAACGGCATCGTCGTGACCGCCGCCGGAGCCGTCGACCACGACCGGTTCTGCGACGCGGTCGCCGCGGTGTTCCACGACGCCGCGCACGCCGAGCCGCTCGCACGCCGGACGCCGCAGACCGTCGCCGACCCCATCGAACCGAAGCTGTCGGTGGTCCACCGTCCGACGGAGCAGGTCAGCATGCTGCGCGGCTCGCAGGGGCTCGACCTGCGCGACGACCGCCGGCCGTCCCTCAGCGTCCTGAACGCCGTGCTCGGCGGGGGCATGAGCTCCCGGCTCTTCCAAGAGGTCCGCGAACGACGCGGCCTCGCCTACGCGGTGTCGTCCTTCGCGCCCGCCTACCTCGACAACGGTGCCTTCGGCGTCTACGCGGGCTGTGCGCCCGACAACGTCCCCGGGGTCATCGAGATCATCGACGCCGAGTTCCGCCGCATGGTGGACGACGGCATCACCGACGACGAGCTCCGCCGCGCCAAGGGCCAGATCGAGGGCGCCCTGACGCTCTCGCTCGAGGACTCCGACGCCCGGATGACCCGCCTCGGCCGGTCCGAGCTCGGCACCGGGGAGTACACCGACCTGTCGACCGCACTGGAGCGTGTCGACCGGGTCACCACCGACGGCGTGCTCGAACTCGCCCGCGACCTCCTGACCCGCCCGACGATCACGTCGGTGGTCGGGGCGGTGCAGCAGGACGAGCTCGCCGCAGCGATCGGGATGGGCAGCTGAGCACGGACATGTCCCACTACCTGTACCTCGTCCGGCACGGCGAACACCAGGATGCCGAGCACGGCCTCCGCGACGGCAAGCTGTCGGAACGCGGCAAGCGCCAGGCGATGCTGGTCGCCGACCGACTTGGCGGGCTGCCGTTCGACGGCGTGTACCACTCCCCGTTGGAGGCCCCGAGCGAGACTGCCGCGTTCCTGGCGCAGCGACTGCCGTCGATCCAGCCCGAACCGTCGACGCTGCTGTTCGACTGCGTCCCCTCCGGCCCGACCCCGGACATGCCGCACGCCTACCAGGGATGGTACGGCGGCGTCACGGAAGAGGAGATCATCGCGGGCCAGGCGCAGATGGGCGACGCCGTCTCCGAGTGGTTCACCCCGGCGCGCGAGGACCGGCACGACCTGCTCATCACCCACAACGCCGTGATCGGCTGGTTCGTGCGCGAGGCGTTCCAGGCGCCCGAGTGGCGCTGGATGGGCACGAACGTCGCGCACACCGCGCTCACGATCATCCGGATCCGCTCCGCGAAGCCGGCCGAGGTGGTCGCCCTGAACGACCTGGCCCACCTGCCGGTGGAGCTCCGCACCGGGCTGCCGGTCGACCAGCCCGTCTAGCGTCGGGCGCTGGCCCGGTGGTCGGCGTCGACCGGGAGGCCCGTGGCGGCTCAGACGATCGGCTTGCGGGCCGTGCGCTTGCGGAACCAGGCGGTCGCGTTCGGGTTGTCGTTGAACGGCGCGACGCGCTCGTAGCCCCGGCTGCGGTACATCGCGCCTGCGGCGACGAGCGAGTCGTTCGTGTCCAGCACGATGCTCGTCGCCCCCAGCGCGGCGCCCTCCCGTTCGAGCGCGTCCATCAGCGCCGTGGCCACGCCCTTCCCCCGGCCCGCCGGGGTGACGAAGACGTGCTTGACCTCGAACCGGACGTCCGTGGTGGTCGCGTCGGGGTCGTCCGCGATGCGCCGCAGGCCGCCGCAGCCGACCGCGACCCCGTCGTCGTACGCCACCGCGAAGACCCCGTTCGGCGGCGTGAACTCCGCCGCCGGGGTGCGCTTGCGCGAGTACGCGCCCTGCGCACTGGGGAACGTCGCCTCGCGCTCGTCGAGGTACGCGTCGAGCAGGACGTCGACCTCGGGCAGATCGGCCGGCACGGTCCTGACCTCGACTGACATGCGTCGATCCTAGGATGGACCGCATGGTCACTCCCGTCGCCGTCGTCGGCGCCACCGGTCGTCTCGGGGGCCTCGTGGCCTCCGTCGTCGAGGAACTCCCGGAGTTCGAGCTCGTCGCCCGTCTGTCGTCGAAGGACGGTGCCCACGAAGCACCGCCGTCGGTGTTCGGCGGCGCCGCGCTCGTCGTGGACGTGACGGTGCCGGCGCTCAGCCCCGCGATCGTCGAGAACGCGCTGTCGAGCGGGGCGAACGTCCTCGTCGGCACGTCCGGGTGGTCCGCCGACCGTCTCGCGAAGCTCCGCACCGCCCTGCAGGAGCGTCCCGACCAGGGCGTCCTCGTGGTGCCGAACTTCTCGATCGGGTCGGTGCTCGGCACCCACCTCGCCACCATCGCGGCGCCGTGGTTCCCCTCCGTCGAGATCGTCGAGACGCACCACGCCGGCAAGATCGACTCGCCGTCCGGCACCGCGGTGCGCACCGCCGAGCTCATCGCCGAGGCCCGTCGCGACGTCGGCCCGGTCGAGGCCCCGCACGTCGACCAGCGTGCCCGCGGCCAGCAGGTGGCGAGCGTGCCGATCCACTCGCTCCGGCTGCCCGGGGTGAAGGCCGTGCAGGACGTCCTGCTCAGCGGCCCCGGCGAGACCCTGACGATCCGGCACGACACCAACGACGACGTCGCCTACGTCGCCGGGATCCGTGCGGCGTTGTCCGCCCTCGGATCCGCCCGCGGGCTCACCGTGGGCCTCGGCAGCGTCCTCGGCATCGGCTGACCCGGTGGGACGTGCAGCGCGTGCCGGTCGCGCGATCCGGTCGCCGTTCTGGGGCGCAGCGCTGATGACCCTGCTGCTGGCGCTCTACATCGTGCTCGTCGGGCAGCGGGCCGTGGCGTTCATCGCCACCGGCATCCCGATCGGGATCGGCATCGGCGTCGCCTTGTTCATCGTCGCCGGGATCGGGGCGCTGTTGCTCGTGCTCGAGTTCCGCTTCGGCATCCGGATCACCCGGCTCGGATCCCGGCTCGAGGCGGAGGGCGGTGCACCGGAGGACGTCGTGCCCGTGCGTCCGTCCGGCCGTCCGACGCGCGAGGCCGCTGACGAGCTCTTCCCGCAGTACAAGGCCGCCGTCGAGCAGGACCCGGCGGACTGGCGCGCCTGGTACCGGCTCGGGGTCGTCTACGACGCCGCGGGGGACCGCAAGCGCGCTCGAGCCGCGATGCGCACGGCTCTGTCGCGGTCGAGCGTCTGAGGCCCGGTCAGAGGACCGCGTCGACGGCGTCCACCGCACGCGTGTACCGGAACGTGTAGCCGGACTCGAGCAGCTTCGTCGGCACCATCCGCTGGCTCGACAGCAGCATCTCGTCGGCGGCGTCCTGCAGCGCCAGGCGCAGCGCGAACTCCGGGATCCGGAACAGGTACGGCCGGTGCAGGTCCTCGGCGACCCGCTTCGTGATCGGGTCGGCGACGACGGCTTCCGGCCCGGCCAGGTTCACCGGCCCGCCGACCCCGGACGCCGACGGGCTCGTCGCCAGGTGCACGATCGCCCCGACCTCGTCCTCGAGCGCGATCCACGGCCAGTGCTGCCCGCCGGTGCCGAGGCGACCGCCGAGCCCTGCCCGGGTGAGCGGGATGAGCGGAGCGAGCGCGCCGCCGCCCTCGCCGATCACGATGCCCGTGCGCAGGGTGACGACCCGGACGCCCTCCGGAGCCGCGTTCGCCGCGGATTCCCACGCGGTGCAGACCTCGGCGAGGAACCCGGTCCCGGGTGCCGCGTCGTCCTGCAGGACGTCCGCCGGACGGTCGCCGTACACGCCCGACGCCGACCCGGACAGGAACAGCGCCGGGGGAGTGCTGGCGTGCCGCATCGCCTCGACCAGGGTGTCGGTCGCGTCGACGCGGGAGCGCCGGATCTCCTCGCGGTACTTCGCGGTCCAGGGCAGCTTGCCGATGTTCGCCCCCGCCAGGTTGATCACCACGTCCGCACCGTCGACGATGGCCGGGTCGAGCGGCCGGCGGCCCGGAGCCCATCGGAACTCGGTGGCCGTGTGCGGCTCGCGCCGGACGAGCGTGGTCACGTGGTGGCCCGCCTCGCGCAGCGCGCGGACGAGCGGGGTGCCGATGAAACCGGACGCGCCGGCGATCAGGATCGAGAGGGGCTCTGCCGCCGTGTCTGCCATGCCGTCAACGCTACTCATGCTGCCGCAGGCTTTCGCCGACGTAGGCTTCTGTGTGTGAGCGACAGCGAGACCGTGCAGCCCGACCCCACCGTGCCGACCCCGTACGAGGACCTGCTCCGCCGGGTCCTCACCGAGGGGGCACCGAAGGGTGACCGCACCGGCACCGGGACCCGCAGCCTGTTCGGCGCGCAGCTCCGCTACGACCTGTCGAAGGGCTTCCCGCTCGTGTCGACGAAGCGCGTGCACTTCAAGTCGATCGCGTACGAGCTGCTCTGGTTCCTGCGCGGCGACGGCAACGCCACCTGGCTGCAGGAGCACGGTGTCCGGATCTGGAACGAGTGGGCGGACGAGGACGGCGACCTCGGCCCCGTCTACGGCGTGCAGTGGCGTTCGTGGCCGACCCCGTCCGGCGAGCACGTCGACCAGATCGCCCAGGTCATCGACCAGATCCGTACGAACCCGGACAGCCGCCGGCTCATCGTCTCGGCGTGGAACGTCGCCGACATCCCGGACATGGCGCTCGCCCCGTGCCACGCGTTCTTCCAGTTCTACGTCAACGACGGCAAGCTCTCGTGCCAGCTCTACCAGCGCAGCGCCGACATGTTCCTCGGCGTCCCGTTCAACATCGCGTCGTACGCCCTGCTCACCCACATGATCGCCGCGCAGACCGGGCTCGAGGTCGGCGACTTCGTCTGGACGGGCGGCGACTGCCACGTCTACGACAACCACGTCGAGCAGGTCGAGGAGCAGCTGTCCCGCACGGCGTACGCCCTGCCGACGCTCGAGCTCGCGCCGCGCGACTCGATCGACGACTACGAGTACGAGGACTTCACCGTCGTCGGCTACCACCACCACCCGGCGATCAAGGCCGCGGTCGCCGTCTGATGATCGGCATGGTCTGGGCCCGGTCGACCGACGGGGTCATCGGGGCCGACGGTGGCATGCCGTGGCACGTGCCCGAGGACCTCGCGCACTTCAAGCAGGTCACCGGCGACGGCACGGTGCTCATGGGCCGCCGCACCTGGGAGTCCCTGCCGGAACGCTCCCGCCCGCTGCCCGGTCGGCGCAACGTCGTGCTCACCCGCGACGCGTCCTGGACTGCCGACGGTGCCGAGGTCGTCCACGACCTGGCGACCGCGCTCGACGGTGCCGACGGCCCCGTCTGGGTCATCGGCGGCGGCCAGGTGTACGCCGCGGCGCTGGACCGTGCCGAGCGCGTGTCCGAGACCGTCATCGACGTCGACGTGCCCGGCGACACCGTCGCACCGACGCTCGGCGAGTCGGCCGGATGGACGCTCACCGACGAGGGCCCGTGGCAGGTGTCCCGCACCGGGACCCGTTACCGCTTCCTCGAGTGGCGCCGCAGCGCGTCCTGACCGACAGCGGCGCGCGGTGCCCCGTGCTCGCGCCCGCTCGCGGGCGTCGCGCCCCGGTGAGTCGGGGCGCGACGGCCATCGCGGGGCGCGACGCGGGCCGGGACCCGGGCGTGAGCGGCGGGGCGGAGGCGATCCGGGCCTCCCGTCCGCGCCGCAGGCAGGCGACCGTCCGCCCGGACGGCGGCCATCGCGCACATCCCCGGTACGCTGGTGCCCGTGTCCCCGCGTGAGAATCCCTTCGGTCAGGTCCTCGTCGCCCTCGTGACCCCGTTCACGGCCGACGGTGAGGTCGACTGGCCCGGCGTCGAGCAGCACATCGACGACTGCATCACCGCCGGCGCCGACGGCATCGTCGTCACCGGCACCACGGGCGAGACGAGCACCCTGACCGACCCCGAGAAGCTCCGTCTGGTCGAGGTCGGCAAGTCCGTCGCCGCCGGCCGCGCGAAGATCATCACGGGTGGCGGTTCGAACGAGACCGCGCACGCGATCCACCTCTACAAGCAGAGCGAGAAGGCCGGCGCCGACGGCGTGATGATCGTCACGCCGTACTACAACAAGCCGACCCAGTCGGGGGTGCTCACCCACTTCCGGATGATCGCCGACGCCACCGACCTGCCGGTGATCCTGTACGACATCCCGGGGCGCACCGGCATCCCGATCACGTACGAGACGATCGTGCGGGCGTCGCACCACCCGAACATCCTCGCCGTGAAGGACGCCAAGGGCGACTTCGCCGAGGTGTCCCGCGTGCTCAACAACACCGACCTCATGTACTTCTCCGGCGACGACACCAACGTGCTCCCGCACCTGTCGATCGGCGCGACGGGCCTGATCGGCGTCACCGCGAACATCACGAGCACGCCGTACCGCACCATCATCGACGCCGTGAACCGCGGCGACCTGGCGACCGCCACCGCCGAGCACAAGCGCGTCGAGCCCCTCGTCCGCGCCGTGATGACCCACGTGCCCGGCACCGTCGCGGCGAAGTACATCCTGCACGGGCTCGGCCGCATCGGCAGCCCGCGCGTCCGTCTGCCGCTCGTCGGCCCCGAGGACTCCGAGGCGTACGCCATCGAGACCTCGCTCGAAGCCGTGCGCGACGTGCCCGGCGCCGACTTCTCGAACTTCCGCCCCGACCGCAACGCAGCGGCCGGCGGCGCACTGCCAAAGGTGCCAGGCACCACCCGCTAGCGAACACCGCGGCGCGCTCCTCGCGCGTCGCCTGAATCCGTAGGACCGAATGCCCACACAAGTCTCCACACCGCAGCCGCTCGAACCCGGAACCCTCCGCGTCATCCCCATCGGGGGACTCGGCGAGATCGGTCGCAACATGACCGTCTACGAGTACGAGGGCAAGCTGCTCATCGTCGACGCCGGCGTGCTCTTCCCCGAGGAGCACCAGCCCGGGGTCGACCTGATCCTGCCGGACTTCGCGCCGATCCGTGACCGTCTCGACGACGTCCTCGGTGTCGTGCTCACGCACGGCCACGAGGACCACATCGGTGCCGTCCCGTACCTGCTGAAGCTCCGCGACGACATCCCGCTGATCGGCTCCACGCTGACCCTCGCGCTCGTCGAGGCGAAGCTCAAGGAACACCGGATCAAGCCGTACACGCTCGTCGTGGCCGAGGACCAGACCGAGCAGCTCGGCCCGTTCCACCTCGAGTTCGTGGCCGTGAACCACTCCATCCCGGACGCCCTCGCCGTCTCGATCACGACCCCCGCCGGTCGTGTCCTGCACACGGGTGACTTCAAGATGGACCAGCTCCCGCTGGACGACCGCATCACCGACCTCCGCGCGTTCGCGCGCCTGGGCGAGGCCGGCGTGGACCTGTTCCTGCCGGACTCGACCAACGCCGACGTCCCGGGCTTCACCGCTCCGGAGCGCGACATCGGCCCGGTCCTCGAGAACATCATCACGCGCGCCCGCAAGAAGGTCGTCGTGGCGAGCTTCTCGTCGCACGTGCACCGTGTCCAGCAGGTCCTCGATGCCGCCGCGGCCGCGAACCGCAAGGTCGCGTTCATGGGCCGCTCGATGATCCGCAACATGACCATCGCCGCCGACCTCGGCTACCTCCGGGTGCCCGAGAACGTCCTCATCGACACGAAGAAGGCGAAGAACGTCCCCGACGACCAGATCGTCTACATGTCGACGGGGTCGCAGGGCGAGCCGATGGCCGTGCTCGCGCGCATGGCGAACCTCGAGCACCAGATCGAGATCGGCGAGGGCGACACCGTCATCCTCGCCTCGTCGCTGATCCCGGGCAACGAGAACGCCGTGTACCGCGTCATCGACGGGCTGACGAAGCTCGGCGCGAAGGTCGTGCACAAGGGCAACGCCAAGGTGCACGTCTCCGGACACGCCTCGGCCGGCGAGCTGCTCTACTGCTACAACATCCTGCGTCCGCGCAACGTCCTGCCCGTGCACGGCGAGCACCGCCACCTGTACGCGAACGCCGACCTGGCGATCCAGACGGGTGTGCCGCCGCGCAACGTGATCCTCGGGCAGGACGGCATCGTCGTCGACCTGAAGGACGGCGTCGCGACGGTCGCCGGGCAGCTCGACATCGGCTACGTCTACGTCGACGGCTCGACCGTGGGCGAGATCACCGACGCCGACCTCAAGGACCGCCGCGTGCTGTCCGAAGAGGGCTTCATCTCGGTCTTCGCCGCCGTGGACTTCACCACCGGCCAGTGCGTCATCGGCCCGGAGATCCAGTCGCGCGGCTTCGCCGAGGACGACTCCGTGTTCGACGACGTCCGCCCCCAGATCGCCAAGGCGATCGCCGAGGCGGCCGCCAACGGCACGCGCGACTCGCACGCGTTCGCGCAGGTCGTCCGCCGCACGGTCGGCCGGTGGGTCAACACCAAGCACCGTCGTCGTCCGATGATCGTCCCGGTGGTCATCGAGGCGTAGCACGTCAGTCGCGTCAGTCGCGTTCATCGCGTTCATCGCGTTCATCGCGGTCGACCGGGAGGCCCGTCCAGCGTCCGTCACGGATGCTGCGGCGGGCCTCCCTTGGTTTGTCCTGAGTGGGGATTAGGGTTCTGCCCATGGCCGGAGGCACCAAGTCGACCACGCGCTCGCGCGCGTCCACGTCGTCCCGTGGGAACGGGACGCGCGGTTCGTCGCGCACCCAGGCCACGACGAAGAAGCTGTCGCAGGCGGCACCGACACCGGTGTTCCGCGAGCAGAACCCGCTCGTGACGTTCTGGCTCGCGATGGCGCACGGCGTCGGGGCGATGTTCCGACTGCTCGGCAAGGAGTCCCTCGAGAAGGACCAGCGGCGTGACGGGTTCCCGTTCCTGCTGTTCGTGCTGGCCATCGCCGGCGCGGTCGTCGAGTGGCTCAACCCGACGAACGGCGTGTCGGTCGCACTCGACGCGTACACGTTCGGCGGGCTGTTCGGCCGGTTGGCGTTCGCTCTGCCGGTGATCATGATCGTCTTCGCCGGATGGCTGTTCCGGCACCCGGCCTCGGTGCACGACAACACCCGGATCGGCATCGGCCTCGGGATCCTGCTCGTCGCGATCGCCTCGCTCTGCCACGTCTTCGGCGGGCAGCCGAGCGCAGCGGACGGCATGCCCGCCCTGGCTGCGGCCGGCGGTGTGCTCGGCTGGGTCGTGATCGGCTGGCTCGTCACGATCGCGACCGCCTGGGTCGCGGTCCCGGTGGCGATCGTGCTGCTCGTCCTCTCGCTCTTCATCATCACCAAGACGCCGCCGAACAAGGTCGGGCGTCGGCTGCACGAGCTGTACGCGTACCTGTTCGGCGCGCCGGCCCCGGCCGCCGAGCCCGAGGTCGAAGCGGCAGCTGCGGCGCCCGCTGCGCGCACCAAGACGGCCAAGCGCGGCAAGAAGGGCGACACCGACTTCCAGCTGTTCGACGACCTCGGCTTCGGCGACGAGCAGGCTGCTGCCGACGGTGACGCCGGCGGCGACAACGTGCCGTGGTGGCGACGGAACAAGTCCGGGCGCGAAGAGGACCCGGCGTACGACAGCCCCGTGCTGCCCCCGGCCACCGGTGTCGCACCGACGGCCCCGCCCGCCGCGGCGGCTGCACCCGCTGTCCCGGTGGTCAACCCCAACGCGGGCGCTGCCGCCGGCCTCGTGGACCTGACACCGGCCGAACCCGCCTCGGTCAACCTCAACGACTCCGTCGAACAGGACCTGCAGGTCGCCGAGCAGGCCCTGCGGGACTTCGGCACCGACGTCCCCGCGCGTCCGGAGCCGACCGCGGCGATCCGCCCCGCGGTGCCCGACGTGGTCGCGGCCCCCCTCGTCGAGGACCCCGCCGCCGACGAGCCCGAGGAACTCTCCGCGGCGGCGACCGACGACGACCCGTCGAAGCCGTACCGCCTGCCGGCCGCGACCACCCTGAGCTCCGGCACCCCCTCGGTCGCCCGCAGCCAGGCGAACGACGACATCGTCGCCGCCATCACCGGCGTGCTGACGGAGTTCAAGGTCGACGCGAAGGTCACCGGGTTCTCCCGCGGTCCGACGGTCACCCGCTACGAGATCGAGCTCGGCCCGGGTGTCAAGGTCGAGCGCGTCACGGCGCTGTCGAAGAACCTGTCGTACGCGGTGGCCTCCAACGAGGTCCGGATCCTCTCGCCGATCCCGGGCAAGAGCGCCATCGGTGTCGAGATCCCGAACTCCGACCGCGAGATCGTGTCCCTCGGCGACGTGCTGCGCTCGAACGCGGCGCGGAAGTCGAAGCACCCGATGACGATCGGCGTCGGCAAGGACGTCGAGGGTGGCTTCGTCGTCGCGAACCTGGCGAAGATGCCGCACCTGCTCGTCGCCGGTTCGACCGGTTCCGGCAAGTCGGTCTTCATCAACTCGATGATCACGTCGCTGCTCATGCGGGCGAAACCGTCCGAGGTCCGCATGGTCCTGGTCGACCCGAAGCGCGTCGAGCTCTCGATCTACGCGGGTGTCCCGCACCTCATCACGCCCATCATCACGAACCCGAAGAAGGCGGCCGAAGCGCTGCAGTGGGTCGTGAAGGAGATGGACATGCGGTACGACGACCTGGCGTCGTTCGGGTTCCGCCACGTCGACGACTTCAACAAGGCGATCGAGAACAACGAGATCGTCCTGCCCGCCGGCAGCGAGCGGAAGCTCAAGCCGTACCCGTACCTGCTCGTCGTCGTCGACGAGCTCGCGGACCTCATGCTCGTCGCCCCGCGCGACGTCGAGGAGTCGATCGTCCGCATCACCCAGCTCGCCCGTGCCGCCGGCATCCACCTGGTGCTCGCGACGCAGCGCCCGTCGGTGGACGTCATCACCGGCCTGATCAAGGCGAACGTGCCGTCCCGCATCGCCTTCGCGGTGACGAGCGTCACGGACTCCCGTGTCATCCTCGACCAGCCCGGCGCGGACAAGCTCATCGGCCAGGGCGACGCGCTCTTCCTGCCGATGGGATCGTCGAAGTCCCTGCGCGTGCAGGGAGCGTGGGTGCAGGAGGGCGAGGTCGCCGAGGTCGTCCAGCACGTCACCCGCCAGGCCCAGCCCGAGTACCGCCAGGACGTCCAGGCCGTGGTCGAGCGCAAGGAGATCGACGCCGACATCGGCGACGACCTCGAACTGCTGCTCGCGGCGGTCGAACAGGTCGTCTCGACGCAGTTCGGCTCGACCTCGATGCTGCAGCGCAAGCTCCGGGTCGGCTTCGCCAAGGCCGGTCGCCTGATGGACCTGATGGAGTCCCGCGACATCGTCGGTCCGTCCGAGGGGTCGAAGGCCCGCGACGTGCTCGTCACCACCGACCAGCTGCCCGCGGTGCTCGCGAAGCTCCGCGGCGAGGAGCCGCCGGCTGCTCCGGCGCCCGTGGCCCCCGTGCCCGGCCCCAGTGACGACGGCGACCGCTACGGCGCCGACCCCGTGGGCGACATGACCCGCGGGTACGATGAAGTGCACGACGAGCCCGATGAGGACGCGTGGGGACTGACGGGCAGGGAGTGAAGGCGATGACCGCCTCGGACGGCACGGACACGACACACGGCGCGAAGTTCCCCTGGCGCGGGCGACTGCTCCGCAAGGGTCCCGGCCCGGCATCGACGGCGAACGTCGCGAACATCATCACCGTGGTGCGCATCCTCATGGCGCCGCTGTTCTTCGTGCTGCTCCTCACCGACGCCGGCGACGACGGCCCGCTGCGCATCTGGGCGGCGATCGTCTTCGTCGTCGCGATCGTGACCGACAGCGCCGACGGCATCATCGCCCGGCGGCAGAACCTGGTCACCGACTTCGGCAAGCTCGTCGACCCGATCGCCGACAAGGTCCTGATCGGCGGCGCGCTCGTCGCCCTGTCGATCCTGCTCGAGCTGCCCTGGTACGTGACGGTGCTCATCATGGTGCGCGAGATCGGCATCACGGTGTTCCGCTTCGCGGTGCTGTCGGACCGGGTGATCCCGGCCAGTCGTGGCGGCAAGATCAAGACCGTGCTGCAGGCCGTCGCCCTGACGTCGGCACTCTTCCCGTGGTGGGAGCTCGTCGGTGACTGGGCGCACTGGGTGAACGTGGTGCTGATGAGCGCCGCCTTCCTGGCGACCGTGCTCAGCGGCATCGACTACCTGTACCAGGCGTGGAAGCACAACCGGACCACCGCGTGACGCAGGCCGACGACGCGACCGGCGCCGCGCCTCCCGGCCCTGTCGACACGGTCGACGCGATCGCGCGGGACCTGGTCGCCGACCTGACGCGTCGCGGTGAGACCGTCGCCGTGGCGGAGTCGCTCACCGGCGGGTTGGTGGTATCGACGCTCGTCGGTGTTCCGGGGGCGAGCGCCGTGGTGCGCGGGGGAGTCGTGGCCTACGCGACGCCCGTCAAGCACACCGTGCTCGGGGTGTCGTCGGCGTTGCTGGCGGCCAACGGGGCCGTCGATCCCGAGGTCGCGCGGCAGATGGCGGCCGGTGTCCGCATTGCGCTGTCCGTCGATGGTGAGCCGGCGACGTGGGGGATGAGCACGACCGGTGTCGCCGGGCCGGACCCGCAGGACGGCAAGCCGGTCGGCACCGTCTACGTCGGCATCGCGTCGGCGGACGGCGCCACTGCCTGGAAACTCCACCTCGACGGGGACCGCGGTGCAATCCGCACGGCGTCCGTCTCCGAACTCCTGACACGGATGTCGTCCGTGGTCCGAGGCCGGGAATAGGTCCCGTTTCCACTGGGTTACATCTCACGCAATCTCCAGCAGGACGGCAGCCAGCCTGGTTAGCATGCTTCAACCGGCAACGCTAAAGTTGCTGAACCCGAACTCGATCCTCCGGATCGGGCGGGCGCGGAGACGACAGAGAGGAGGAGTTCTCATGGTTCTCGTTCGTCAGGAAATCGGCGATGTGCTTCGGGACTTCCGCTTGCAGAAGGGCCGGACCCTCCGTCAGGTCGCGTCCAAGGCCAGTGTGGCTCTCGGGTACCTCAGTGAGGTCGAGCGTGGTCAGAAAGAGGCCAGCTCGGAGATCCTCGCGTCCGTCGCGGATGCGCTGGACACCCCCATCTCCACGATCATGCGCGAGGTGGGCGACCGCCTCGCGATCGTCGAGGGACTCACTCCCGTCCCCGACACGCTCCCGGACGACCTCGTCGCCGAGTTCGACAACGACCTCGCGGTGCGCTGAGCGCCTCGCACCGAACGCCCCCGCCGGAACCTCCCGGCGGGGGCGTTCTGCGTCCGGGGCGCTGTGTGTTCGGGGACGCTTTAGGCTTGTCGGATGCGGGTGAGTGAGTTCTGGCGTGCCGTCGACCAGGTGTTCGGCGAGGCCTACGGGTCCGTGGTCAGCCGTGACGTCGTGCTCGAGGAACTCGGTGGCCGCTCGGCCGTGGACGCCCTCGCGGCCGGCATCGACGCCCGCCGGGTGTGGGATGCCCTCTGCGACTCGCAGGACGTCCCGCTCGACCGGCGGCACGGCAAGGGGTTGGCCGAGCCGCAGAACTGAGGCGTCCGCGCTCCGTCGCGCCGCCGCCACCGCCCGAAACTGTGTTCGGCGTGTTGCTCGAACGGGTGTTCGATCGGTGGTACGTTCCTCCACAGCGGCGTCGCCCAGGTGTTCCATCCACAGATCGCGTGACCGTCGGCAGTGATGTCGGTGGCCAGCCATAGGTTGATGGACATCGGGAACAGCCCGAAGCCTTGTCGCAGAACCATCGGCCTTGCACCACCGGCCGGCGTGGACGCGACAGCCTACAGGCGGCCGAACACGAGCACGAAGGAGCACCCCATGCCATCACCGGCAGACCGCGAAAAGGCCCTCGAGACCGCACTCGCACAGATCGACAGGCAGTTCGGCAAGGGTGCGATCATGCGCCTCGGTTCGGACGAACGCGCACCCGTCAACGTCATCCAGACCGGGTCGGTGGCGCTCGACGTCGCGCTCGGCATCGGGGGACTGCCCCGCGGCCGCATCGTCGAGATCTACGGCCCGGAGTCCTCGGGTAAGACGACCCTCACCATCCACGCCATCGCCAACGCCCAGCGCGCCGGTGGCATCGCGGCCTTTATCGACGCCGAGCACGCGCTCGACCCGGAGTACGCCAAGAAGCTCGGTGTCGACATCGACGCCCTGCTCGTGTCGCAGCCGGACACCGCCGAGCAGGCGCTCGAGATCGCGGACATGCTCGTCCGCTCCGGCTCGATCGACCTCATCGTGATCGACTCGGTCGCAGCACTGGTGCCGCGCGCCGAGATCGAGGGCGAGATGGGTGACTCCCACGTCGGTCTGCAGGCCCGCCTCATGTCCCAGGCGCTGCGCAAGCTCGCCGGTGGGCTGAACCAGACGCAGACGACGATGATCTTCATCAACCAGCTGCGCGAGAAGATCGGCGTGTTCTTCGGTTCCCCGGAGACAACCTCGGGCGGTAAGGCACTGAAGTTCTACGCGTCCGTCCGCCTCGACATCCGTCGCATCGAGACGCTCAAGAGCGGCACCGACGCGGTGGGCAACCGCACGCGTGTCAAGGTCGTCAAGAACAAGATGGCGCCGCCTTTCAAGCAGGCTGAGTTCGACATCCTGTACGGCGTCGGCATCTCGCGCGAAGGCTCGCTGCTCGACTTCGGTGTCGACCACGGCATCGTCAAGAAGTCGGGTGCCTGGTACACCTACGACGGCGACCAGCTCGGGCAGGGCAAGGAGAACTCGCGTTCCTTCCTGATCCAGAACCCGGACACGGCGGCTGAGATCGAGGGCAAGATCCTCGCCAAGCTCGGCGTCGGTGGCGCCAAGGCAGAAGAGGCTCCGGTCGAGTCGATCGCGCCGAAGCTCGCGGAGCGCAAGGGCGCGTGAGCACCGACCACGACGACGACGGCCTCGCACCGGTCACGGACCTGTTCGGTGCGAGGTCCCGTCGTCGGGCCCCGGCAGCTGCGGATCCCACGCCCGAACCCGAGCCGACGGTGCCCAGCGTTCCGGAGCCCGTGCTCGAAGACGATGCGGACACCCCTGTTCCGTTGCCCATCCGCGGGCCGCGTGCACAGGCCGACTGGGTCTCGCCGGTCATCGGCGACGGTTCCGGCCGGACCGCGCGGGCCGAGCAGGACGGCTACGACGACGACGGGGCGGACGCCACGACGGCGTCGGTCTTCTCGATCGCCGGTGGTGAAGAACTCGACCCTGCGGATGCCCCGCGTCCCCTCGACGAGCAACGCGCCGACGCCGAGCGGCTCAGTATGCGGGCGCTCGGCCGCAAGGGCGTGAGCGAGTCCGAGATGCGGACACTGCTCACCCAGCAGGACCTCGACCCCGACGTGGTCGAGCACGAGATCGAACGCCTGACCCGCGTCGGGCTGCTCGACGACGTCGCCCTCGCCACCGACCTGGTGGACCGCCTGCACGCCCGCAAGGGTCTGGGGCGACAGGGCGTGGTCACCGAGCTGCGTCGTCGTGGCATCGACCAGATCGCGATCGACACCGCGCTCGACGAAGCTGCGGACGACGAGGACGACGAGTTCATCCGCGCCCAGGAGCTCGCCGACAAGCGTGCGCCGCAGATGCGTGGGCTCGACCGTGCGACCGCCGAGCGTCGGTTGTCGGGGTTCCTGATGCGCAAGGGCTACGGCTCGGGCGTGGTGCGGATCGCCGTCCAGCGTGCCCTCGACGGCGGCGGACGCCGGCCTCCGACGGGCCGCGGGACCGTGCGCTTCGAGTAGTCGCCCCGACCTACACTGGGACGACCATGGCCACCGTCGCAGCGCGCCAGCGCACCTACGAAGTCCGCACCTACGGGTGCCAGATGAACGTGCACGACTCCGAGCGGCTGAGCGGGTCGCTGCAGGCGGCGGGCTACACGGCTGCGGACGGCGAGCAGGCCGACGTCGTCGTGATCAACACCTGTGCGGTGCGCGAGAACGCCGACAACCGCTTGTACGGCAACCTCGGGCAGCTGGCTGGCATCAAGCGCGACCACCCCGGCATGCAGATCGCCGTCGGTGGGTGCCTGGCGCAGAAGGACAAGAACGTCATCCTCGAGAAGGCGCCGTGGGTGGACGTGGTCTTCGGCACGCACAACATGGGCTCGTTGCCGACGCTGCTCGAGCGTGCGCGGCACAACGACGAGGCGCAGATCGAGATCCTCGAAGCGCTCGACGTGTTCCCGTCGACGCTGCCGACCAAGCGTGACTCGACCCACAGCGGGTGGGTGTCGATCTCGGTCGGGTGCAACAACACGTGCACGTTCTGCATCGTCCCGTCGCTCCGCGGCAAGGAGAAGGACCGACGCCCGGGCGACGTCCTCGCCGAGATCCAGGCGCTCGTCGACGACGGCGCGATCGAGGTCACGCTGCTCGGGCAGAACGTGAACTCGTACGGGGTCGAGTTCGGCGACCGTCAGGCGTTCGGCAAGCTGCTGCGCGCGGCCGGCACCATCGACGGCCTCGAGCGCATCCGCTTCACGAGCCCGCACCCGGCAGCCTTCACCGACGACGTCATCGACGCCATGGCCGAGACCCCGAACGTCATGCCGCAGCTGCACATGCCGTTGCAGTCCGGGTCCGACCGGGTCCTCAAGGCCATGCGGCGGAGCTACCGGAGCGAGCGCTTCCTCGGCATCCTCGACCGGGTGCGCGCCAAGATCCCGAACGCGGCGATCTCGACCGACATCATCGTCGGGTTCCCCGGCGAGACGGAAGAGGACTTCGCGGACACCCTGCGCGTCGTCGAGCAGGCACGGTTCGCCAGCGCCTTCACGTTCCAGTACTCGATCCGCCCCGGTACCCCGGCGGCGACGATGGACGACCAGCTGCCGAAGCACGTCGTGCAGGAGCGGTACGAGCGGCTCGTCGCGCTGCAGGAACGCATCACCGCGGAAGAGAACGCCGCGCAGGTCGGCCGGAGCGTCGAGGTCCTCGTCGCGACGGGCGAGGGGCGGAAGGACGACGCCACCCGCCGGTTGTCCGGACGCGCGGAAGACTCGCGGCTCGTGCACTTCGCCGTGCCGGAGGGCTCCGCGGTCCCGCGACCCGGCGACGTCGTCACGGTCGAGATCACCCGAGCGGCCCCGCACTTCCTGATCGCCGACGACGACGCTCCACTGCGCATCCGACGCACCCGGGCGGGCGACGCCTGGGACCGTGCCGAGGCCGAGAGCTGCGGCGTGCCGACCCCGGCGGCGCCCGGCGACGGTCCGCGCCCGGTGTCGCTCGGACTGCCCACGCTCCGTGTCGGGCGCTGACGCCCCCGTCGGGGACGGCCCCGAGCGCGACACGGCCCAGGACCCCGAGCGCGACCCGGTACAGCACCGCGAGCGCGACGCGTCCGACGCTGATCTGATCGCCGTCGTCGGGGCGACGGGGACGGGCAAGTCCGACCTCGGGATCGCGATCGCCGAACGCCTCCGAGCCGCCGGCCGGAACGCCGAGATCGTCAACGCCGACGCCATGCAGCTGTACCGCGGCATGGACATCGGCACCGCGAAGCTGTCGTTCGACGAACGGCACGGCATCCCGCACCACCAACTCGACGTGCTCGAGGTCACCGACGAGGCCAGCGTCGCCGCGTACCAGGTGGCCGCCCGAGCCGACGTGGACCGCATCCGTGCCGACGGCGGCGTCGCCGTGCTCGTCGGCGGGAGTGGCCTCTACGTGTCCTCCGTCCTGTTCGACCTGGCGTTCCCCGGCACCGACCCGGAACTCCGCGCGCGGCTCGAGCGCGAGCACGACGAGCTCGGGCCGGGCATCCTGCTCGAGCGGCTCCGCGGCCTGGACCCGGCGGCCGCAGCGACGATCGATGCACGCAACCCACGGCGGTTGATCCGGGCACTCGAGATCGCGAGCCGATCCGAGGTCGTGACCCCGAGCCTCCCGTCCGCGCCCCGCGCCTGGCGACCGTCCCGGATCCTGCACCTGCGACGCGATCGTGAGCAGCTGGTCGCGGCGCTGCACGCGCGTGCAGCGGGCATGTTCGCCGCCGGGCTCGTCGACGAGGTCGCGGCTCTGCGCGAGCAGGGCATCGAAGACGGGAAGACCGCGCGGGCCGCGATCGGGTACTCGCAGGCGCTCGACGTGCTGCGGGGGACCTCCACGATCGAGGCAGCGGTCGAGGCGACCGGCATCGCGACGCGCAAGTACGCCCGACGGCAGGTGTCCTGGTTCCGCCGCTACGCCGAGGCCGAGACCCTCGACGGCACCGGAGCCGACCGCGGGGACCTGTCGGAACTGGCCCGTAGGATCGTCCCGTGACCGAGCTGCACTTCACCAAGGGCCAGGGGACCGGCAACGACTTCGTCCTGTTCGCCGACCCCGACGCCACCGTCGACCTGACCCCCGAGCGGATCCGCGCGATCGCGGACCGACGTTTCGGCGTGGGCGGCGACGGCGTGATCCGAGCGGTGCGGTCCGAGGCGATCCCCGAAGGACGCGCCCTGGTGGCCGTCGAACCCGCGGCGACGTGGTTCATGGACTACCACAACGCCGACGGCACGGTCGCCGAGATGTGCGGCAACGGGATCCGGGTGTTCGCGCGGTACCTGACCGAGTCCGGCCTGGTCGAGCTCGCACCCGGCGAGACCCTGACCGTCGGCAGCCGCAAGGGCCTGGTCGACATCCAGCGGACCACCAACGGCTTCGCTGCCGACCTCGGCCGGTGGGGGCTGGGCATCGAGGACGGCGGCTCGGACGACGTCATGGTGCGCGCCAAGAACCTCGACGGTGCCCGGCCCGGCATCGGCATCGACGTCGGCAACCCGCACGTGGTCGTCGCCGTCGCGACCGAGGACGAACTCGCCGACCTCGACCTGACCTTCCTGCCCGTGCTCGACCCGGCGCCCGAACACGGCGCCAACGTCGAGTTCGTGCTGCCCGGCGACCCCCTGATCAACGACGGCGTCGGCGAGATCACGATGCGGGTGCACGAGCGGGGCAGTGGCGAGACGCTGTCGTGCGGCACCGGTGCGGTGGCTGCTGCGCTCGCGACGCGGTACTGGGTGGGTTCCGGTGCGCCGGACACCTGGCGCGTGCGGGTTCCGGGCGGCGTCGTGACGGTGCGGATGTTCGCGGCGGAGGACGGCGAGCACGTGTCGCTGTCCGGGCCGGCCGAGCTCGTGTTCTCCGGCGACCTGACGGTCTGACGCGGGGGCGCGGGCCGCGGGGCGGGCCACGGGCGGCGGGCGGAGCGCGGGCGGAGCGCCGCAGGCGGCGCGCGCCGCTTCGTGAGCAGAAATGGTCGGGTGCTCTGCGGCGACTCGACCATTTCTGCTCACGAAGCCGCTCGCGCGGCGCCCGCGGCGGGCGGCGCGGCGGGCGGGGCGGCGCGGCGGGCGGCGCGGCGCGCGCCGCGCTACGCCGTCCGGCGCACGCGGATGACGCGGAACCCCTTGTCGGTGGACGCCCGCGCGACGTGGAACCCGGCCCCGAGCGCACCGACGAGCCACTTCTGCAACGAGTCACCCCCGAGGTCCTTCGACACCACGAGCCAGGCGTCGCCCTCGACCTCGAGCCGGGGCAGCCACGTCAGCAGGATCTCGTGGAGTTCGTCCTTGCCGACGCGGATCGGCGGGTTCGACCAGATCGTCCGGAACCGCAGGTCGTCCGGGACGTCGTCGGGCAGGGCGATGGTGACGTTCGACGCACCGGCGGCCTCGGCGTTGGCCCGCGCCAGACCGAGCACCCGTTCGTTGACGTCGACGCCCCACACCGACGCGTCAGGGGAGTGCAGCGCCATCGTGATCGCGATCGGGCCCCAGCCGCAACCGACGTCGAGCAGGGCGCCGTCGTGCGCGGGCGGCGGGACGGAACCGAGCAGCACGCGGGTGCCGCGGTCGAGGCCGTCCGGGCTGAAGACCCCTGCTGCCGTGGTCAGCGTGAGCGACCGGCCGGCGAGGGTGACGTCGATCTGGCGTTCGCGGGTGTCCGATGACGGGTTCGCGGAGAAGTAGTGGTCGTTCGCCATGGATGAACCGTAGCGGGAACCCGGTGTGTCCGAGGCCCACCGGAGGTACCCTGTGGACAGGATGACGGATACCCATCAGCAGAACGACCAGACCAACGACGACAGCGCAGACGGTGTCGTCGAACGGGTGTTGCGCAACGCCGACCGCCGCGCAGCATCGTCCATCTTCGCCCCCGCCCAGGCGATCCAGACCCGCTCGGTCGACGAGCACGGGTGGGACGGCGACGGCGACCAGTACGACCGTGAGGACCGCGCGGCACTGCGCCGCGTCGCCGGCCTCTCCACCGAGCTCGAGGACGTCACCGAGGTCGAGTACCGCCAGCTGCGGCTCGAGCAGGTCGTCCTGATCGGCGTGTACCCGCACGGTGATGCGCAGGACGCCGAGAACTCCCTGCGGGAGCTGTCCGCCCTGGCCGAGACCGCCGGCGCGGTGGTCCTCGACGGGCTCCTCCAGCGTCGACCGAACCCCGACCCGGCGACCTACCTCGGCAAGGGCAAGGCGGAAGAGCTCGCGATGGTCGTCAAGGCCACCGGCGCCGACACGGTGATCGCGGACACCGAGCTCGCCCCGTCGCAGCGCCGTGCGCTCGAGGACGTCGTGAAGGTCAAGGTCATCGACCGCACGGCCGTGATCCTCGACATCTTCAGCCAGCACGCGAAGACCCGAGAGGGCAAGGCCCAGGTCGAGCTCGCGCAGCTCCAGTACCTGCTACCCCGACTGCGCGGCTGGGGTGACTCGATGTCCCGGCAGGCCGGTGGTCAGGTCTCCGGCGGTGCGGGCATGGGTTCGCGTGGTCCCGGTGAGACGAAGATCGAGCTCGACCGGCGTCGCATCCACACCCGCATGTCGAAGCTCCGCCGCCAGATCGCCGGGTTCCGCCCCGCGCGCGAGGCGAAGCGTGCCGACCGCCACCGCAACGAGGTGCCGAGCGTCGCGATCGCCGGCTACACGAACGCGGGCAAGTCCTCGCTCCTGAACCGCCTGACGAGCGCCGGCGTGCTGGTGCAGAACCAGCTGTTCGCGACGCTGGACGCCACGGTCCGCCGGACCGAGAGCACCAAGGGCCGCGAGTTCACCTTCGTGGACACGGTCGGCTTCGTCCGGAACCTGCCGCACCAACTGGTCGAGGCCTTCCGCTCCACCCTCGAGGAGGTCGGCGAGGCCGACGTCATCGTGCACGTGGTCGACGGCTCGCACCCCGACCCCGGCGCACAGCTCGCCACCGTGCGCGAGGTCATCGGCGACGTCGGCGCGCACGACATCCCCGAGATCGTCGTGTTCAACAAGGCCGACCTGATCGACGACGCACAGCGCCTCGTCCTGATCGGGCTCGCGTCGGACGCCGTCTTCGTGTCGGCCCGTACGGGTGAGGGCATCCCGGAGCTCCTCCGCACCATCGAGGAGCGCCTGCCGGAGCCCGACGTCGAGCTCACAGTGGTCGTGCCCTACGACCGCGGTGACCTCGTCTCCACGCTGCACGACGCCGGCGCGGTCGACTCCGTCGACTACGTCGAGGACGGCACCCGCCTGCGCGTACGCGTCTTCCAGCGGCAGGTCGCGGAGCTCGATCCGTACGTGGTCGCCCCCGTCACGTCCTGACGGCCGGTACCGGCTGACGGCCGGGAGGCCCGCCCCACGTCCGTCGCGCGGGTGCGCTCCGGCCGCGGTTCAGTTCAACGCCGCACAACCGAAATCGGCTCGAACCACGAGATCTCGTGGTTCGAGCCGATCGTGGTTGTGCCCGGGGCGCGTCAGAGGGAGCGGAGGACCGCGACGACCTTGCCGAGCACCGACGCCGCGTCGCCGAGGATCGGCTCGAATGCGGTGTTGCGGGGGAGCAGCCACGTGTGGCCGTCGCGCTGGCGGAAGACCTTGACGGTCGCTTCTTCGTCGAGCATCGCGGCGACGATGTCACCGTTCTCGGCGGTCTGCTGCGCGCGCACGACCACCCAGTCGCCGTCGCAGATCGCGGCGTCGATCATCGACTCGCCGACGACCTTGAGCATGAAGAGGTCGCCCGAGCCGACGAGCTGCCGGGGGAGCGGGACGATCTCGTCGACGTGCTGCTCCGCCGTGATCGGGACACCGGCGGCGATCCGGCCGACCAGCGGCACGAGGGTCGTGGCGTCGACGTCGGGCCCGGTGACGTCCGGCGTGGGCTCGTCGACCAGGACCTCGAGCGCACGGGGACGGTTCGGGTCGCGGCGGATCCAGCCACCGAGCTCGAGCTGGCCGAGCTGGTGGGACACGCTCGACAGCGAGGAGAGCCCGGCTGCATCGCCGATCTCGCGCATGCTCGGCGGGTAGCCCCGCGAGGCGATGGACGCACGGATGGCGTCGAGGATCGTCTGCTGCTTCGCGGTCAGCGGCTTCTGGCCCCGCAGTTCGTCCACCACGTCGTCTCGCTTTCGTCGGTGCTGAGCGGCCGTGGCGGGAATGTCGGTGGTCCCCGTTTGACTTGTCCCAGTCGATCGAAACAGTATCCGACCGGTCAACCCCGGACAAACACCTGTTCGAGCGTGTCGCAAGAAAACCCCGCAGAAATCCTCTCCTAGGACTTGTGCGTCGTCTGATTCGAAACTATGTTCGGTACACGACTTCGGTTCACCCGAACGGGAAGGCAAGAACGACATGAGCACCATCGCCATCGCTGACATCCAGCGCACCGCGGCCCCCGCCGTGCGCGTCCGCCTGCGCCTGACGCGCCGCGGCCGCATCGTCTTCACGACGCTCGCCGCGCTCCCTCTCCTCATCGTCGTCGCCTTCTTCGTCCTGAACGGCGGCCAGGCGTCCGCCGGTGACGCCGCCGCTGGTGGCGCCCGGACGCAGTTCGACACGGTCACGATCCAGCCGGGCGAGACGCTCTGGCAGCTGGCCGAGGACACCGCGCCGAACGCCGACCCGCGCGACTTCGTGCAGGACGTCATCAGCCTCAACGCTCTCGACGGCTCCGGGCTGCAGGCCGGCGAGCAGATCGCCATCCCGACGAAGTACACCTCCGGCCAGTAGTCGCTGCAAGTGGTCGAGGGCAGTCCCGTCCGGACGGCTGGTCGTCCGGTGGCCACAGCGGCCTACGATGGATCGGTGGCATTCACGCTGGAAGACCTCCCGATCCGAGATGACCTCCGCGGTCAGAGCCCCTACGGCGCTCCGCAGAAGCACGTCCGCGTCCAGCTGAACGTCAACGAGAACACGCATCCCGTGCCGGACGACGTGGCTGACGACATCGTCGCCTCGATCCGCCAGGCGCTCGCGACGGTGAACCGCTACCCGGACCGCGAGTTCACGGAGCTCCGCGAATCGCTGGCCGGGTACCTCGGGCACGGCCTGTCGGCAGAACAGCTGTGGGCGGCGAACGGCTCGAACGAGGTCCTCCAGCAGCTGCTGCAGGCCTTCGGCGGCCCGGGGCGTTCCGTCCTCGGGTTCCCGCCCACCTACTCGATGCACTCGATCCTGGCGTCCGGAACCGGCACGACCTGGATCCCGGCGGAGCGCGACGACGAGTACCGCATCTCTCCCGAGACCGTGGTGGCGGCGATCGAGCAGCACCGTCCGGACATCGTGTTCCTGTGCGGGCCGAACAACCCCACGGGCACACCGCTGCCGATCGAGACGATCGAGGCCGCGTACGCCGCGACCGACGGCATCGTGATGGTGGACGAGGCCTACGCCGAGTTCATGCCGGCCGACGTGCCGAGCGCCCTCACGCTGCTGCCCGGGCGTGAGCGTCTCGTCGTGTCGCGCACCATGAGCAAGGCCTTCGCGTTCGCCGGTGCACGGGTCGGCTACATGGCGGCACACCCCGCCGTGATCGACGCCGTCCGCCTCGTCCGACTGCCCTACCACCTGTCCGTCCTGACGCAGGCAGCCGCCGTCGCCGCACTGCGCCACGCGCCCGAGATGCTCGCGATGGTCGACGACATCAAGCAGCAGCGCGACCGGATGGTGACCGAGCTGCAGGCCATGGGCTACCGGACGTACGAGACCTGGTCGAACTTCGTGCTGTTCGGTGGGGTCGCTGACCCGCACGCTGCGTTCGAGTCGCTGCTCGAGCGGGACGTCATCGTGCGCGACCTCGGGATCCCGAACCACCTGCGGGTGAGTGCCGGCACCGAAGAGGAGACCACCGCCTTCCTCGACGCCATGCGGCAGGTCGCCGCCGAGCAGCCGCCGGTTAGGGTTGGGGCATGACCGCCCGTACCGCCTCGATCAGCCGCAGCACGAGCGAATCGAGCGTCGAACTCCAGCTCGACCTCGACGGCACCGGTTCGTCCGACATCTCGACGAGCGTGCCGTTCTTCGACCACATGCTGACCGCGTTCAGCAAGCACTCGCTCATCGACCTGCGCGTGCGCTCGACCGGTGACACCGACATCGACGTGCACCACACGGTCGAGGACACCGGCATCGTGCTCGGGCAGGCCCTCAAGCAGGCGCTCGGCGACCGGTCCGGCATCGGCCGGTACGGCGACGCCCTCGTGCCCCTCGACGAAGCGCTGGCACAGGCGGTCGTCGACGTCTCCGGGCGCCCGTTCCTCGTGCACTCGGGTGAGCCCGAGGGGTTCGAGTTCCACCGCATCGGCGGTCACTTCACCGGGTCGATGGTCCGCCACGTGTTCGAGGCGATCACGTTCAACGCGGGCATCACCGTGCACGTCCGTGTGCTCGGTGGCCGCGACCCGCACCACATCGCCGAGGCCGAGTTCAAGGCGTTCGCGCGTGCGATGCGCAAGGCGGTCGAGCTCGACCCGCGCGTCGACGGCATCCCCTCCACCAAGGGCGCACTGTGACCGCGAAGCCGAACGTCGTCGTCCTCGACTACGGGTCGGGCAACGTCCACTCCGCCGCCAAGGCACTCGAGCGGGCCGGGGCCGAGGTCACGTTGACCTCCGACAAGCAGGCGGCGCTCCGTGCCGACGGCCTGCTCGTACCCGGGGTCGGGGCGTTCGCCGCGGTCATCGACCAGCTCGAGGGCGTCCAGGGCGGCGAGATCGTCGACCACCGTCTGGCCGGTGGTCGTCCGGTGCTCGGCATCTGCGTGGGCATGCAGGTGTTGTTCTCCCGCGGCATCGAGCGCGGAGCCGACGTCCAGGGGCTCGGGCAGTGGCCCGGCACCGTCGAGCAGCTCCAGGCCGAGGTCCTCCCGCACATGGGCTGGAACACCGTCCAGGCACCAGAGGACTCCGTGCTGTTCGACGGGCTGCACGACGAGCGGTTCTACTTCGTGCACTCGTACGGCGTGACCGACTTCCCGCTCGACGCCTACGGGCCGTTCCGTGCTCCCGGCCTGACGTGGGCCGAACACGGGCAGCGGTTCATCGCCGCGGTCGAGAACGGGCCGCTCACCGCGACCCAGTTCCACCCCGAGAAGTCCGGCGAGCCGGGCATCCGCCTGCTGACCAACTGGGTGCGCTCGCTCTGAACCCGGCCCGTGACGGGCGCGACTGCGCCGCCGGACGTGCCACGGGCCTCCAGACCGAACACCGCACCTTCACCACCGCGACGAAACCGACAGGACCATGACCGACCTCACCGACACCTCGCCCCTCGTCCTGCTGCCTGCCATCGACGTCGTCGACGGCCAGGCCGTGCGGCTGACCCAGGGCGAGGCGGGGAGCGAGACCGGCTACGGCGACCCCGTCGCTGCCGCGCGCACCTGGCGCGACCAGGGCGCGGAGTGGATCCACTTGGTGGACCTCGACGCGGCCTTCGGTCGGGGCGACAACCGCAAGGTCATCGCGCACGCGATCCGCGAGGTCGACGGCGTCTCGGTCGAGCTGTCGGGTGGCATCCGCGACGACGCCTCGCTCGAAGCCGCGCTGGCCACCGGCGCCGCCCGCGTCAACCTCGGCACGGCGGCGCTCGAGAACCCGGACTGGGCCGCTCGGGTGATCGGCGAGTACGGCGAGCAGATCGCCGTCGGGCTCGACGTGCGTGGAACGACCCTCGCCAGCCGCGGCTGGACCGAGGACGCCGGCGACCTGTGGGAGGTCCTGGACCGGCTCGAGGCCGCTGGGTGTGCCCGGTACGTCGTCACCGACGTCACGAAGGACGGCACGCTGCAGGGCCCGAACGTCGAGCTGCTGCGCCAGGTGTGCGACCGGACCGACCAGCCCGTCGTGGCCTCTGGTGGGATCTCGACGCTCGACGACCTGCGGGCGCTGCGCGAGCTCGTGCCGTTCGGGCTCGAGGGCGCGATCATCGGCAAGGCGCTGTACTCCGGGGCGTTCACGCTGCCGGCCGCACTCGACATCGCCTCGGAGTAGCGGCGTGGCGGGGATCTCGAACGGGCGCGGAACCGGACCGGACGCGGCAACCGGGCCCGACGACGCGCACACCCCGGGTGGCGCGGCGGACTCGGCCGGCTTCGCCTGGGAAGGTCGAACGTTCGATCACCACGACACCGCGTTCGCCGACGACGACGGGCTGGCCGACCCGGCGCTGACCGCGGCGATCGCGGGCGTGGCCGCCGGTGCATCGCAGGCGGCGGTCGTCGAGGCGCTGCGCACCGCCCGGCTACTCATCCCGCTCATCGCCGAGGCCGGCGACCTCGGCGAGACCGACGCCGGCAAGCTCGTGGACAAGACCCAGGAGCTCTCGATCGTGACGGTCGCCGGGCCGGACGGGCGGAGCGTGATGCCGGCGTTCACCTCGGTCGATGCGATGCACGCCTGGGACGCCGATGCCCGGCCCGTGCCCGTGGAGTCACGCCGGGTGGCGATGGCCGCGGCGAGCGAGGAGACGCAGCTCGTCGTGCTCGACCCGAAGTCGGCGACCGAGTTCGTGCTGCGCCGTCCCGCGGTGTGGGCGCTCGGTCAGGACCTGCCGTGGACCCCGTGCTTCGAGGACCCCGAGGTCGCCCAGGCGTTCGCCGACTCGGTCGTGGGGGAGCGCAGCGTCGCCCGTGTCGAACTGACCCCCGGTGACCCGGTCGGACGCTTCGCCGGCCCGGAGCTGACCGTCGGGCTGGCGTTGCACCCGGGGCTCGACCGCGAGCAGGTCGGCGAGCTCGTCGCACGCCTGCAGCAGCGGTGGTCGACGGACGCCGTCATCGCCGAACGCGTCGACAGCATGCGCGTGGCCCTGCGCGCAGCCTGAGCGGCGACCGCGTCGGCCAGGCACCCTGCCACGAGCAACGCCGACCCGGCCGCGCGCGGCGGTGCGGCCCCGGGCCGGCCGACGTCGCCGGTACGATGGCCGGGTGAGCACGAACCCGACGACCAACCCCACCGGCGCGACCTCCATCGGTCCGACGGGTCGTCCTGTCCGGGAGTTCCCCGTGCCCGAGGAACTCGACAGCACCGGCCCTGCGCGCATCATCGCCCTCTGCAACCAGAAGGGCGGCGTCGGCAAGACCACCACGGCGATCAACCTCGGTGCGGCGCTGGCGGAGTACGGCCGCAAGGTCCTGGCCGTCGACTTCGACCCGCAGGGTGCGCTCTCGGCGGGCCTCGGTGTCCGCACGCACGACATCCACACCGTCTACGACCTGCTCATGGGCGCCGTGAAGGACCCGATCCAGGTCATCCAGCCGACGAACACCCCGGGGCTCGACGTGATCCCGGCGAACATCGACCTGTCCGCGGCCGAGGTGCACCTGGTCAACGAGGTCGCCCGTGAGCAGATCCTGGCGAGCGTGCTGCGCAAGGTCGCGAACGACTACGACGTGATCCTGGTCGACTGCCAGCCGTCGCTCGGCCTGCTCACCGTCAACGCCCTGACCGCGGCGCACGGCGTGCTGATCCCGCTCGAGTGCGAGTTCTTCGCCCTGCGCGGTGTCGCCCTGCTCATCGAGACGATCGACAAGGTGCGTGACCGCCTCAACCCGGCGCTGACGCTCGACTGCATCCTGCCGACGATGTACGACTCGCGCACCCTGCACTCGCGCGAGGTCATGGAGCGCGTCGTCGACACCTTCGACGACCGGGTCCTCGACACCGTCATCGGCCGCACCGTGAAGTTCCCGGACGCCACCGTCTCCGCTCGGCCGATCACCCAGACGGCACCGGACCACGCCGCCGCCCACGCCTACCGGCAGCTCGCACGAGAGCTCGTCCAGCGTGGCGCCGTCGCCTGAGTCGGGGTTCCGGGTCCGACTCACCAACTTCGACGGCCCGTTCGACCTCCTGCTGTCGCTCATCACGAAGCACGAGCTCGACATCACCGAGGTCTCGCTCGGCGCGGTCACGGGGGAGTTCATCCAGTACGTGCGTCAGGCCGAGTCGGCGGACGAGCTCGACGAGGCGAGCGAGTTCCTCGTCGTCGCCGCGACCCTGCTCGACCTGAAGATCGTCGGGCTGCTGCCGCAGGGTGAGCTCGTCGACGCCGAGGACGTCGCCCTGCTCGAGGCCCGCGACCTGCTGTTCGCACGGCTGCTGCAGTACCGGGCGTTCAAGCAGGCCGCCGACTGGTTCGGTGAGCGCTGGGGTGTGGAGTCGCGTCGGCACGTCCGGAGTGTCCGGCTCGAGGAGCGGTTCCGCGCACGCACGCCCGAGCTCGTGTGGACGCTCTCGGTGCAGGACTTCGCCGCGCTGGCAGCGCTGGCGTTCGCCCCGCGGGAGATCCCGACGGTCGGACTCGACCACCTGCACGCGCCGCTCATCAGCATCCGCGAACAGGCCGCGATCGTCGTCTCGATCTTGCGGACACGCGACGGCGAGGGCGTCTCGTTCCGCGAACTGGTCGCGGGCGTCGACCAGACGGGTATCGTGGTGGCTCGCTTCCTCGCGATCCTGGAGCTGTACCGGAACGCATCGATCTCGTTCGAACAACTCGAGCCGCTCGGGGAACTCACGCTCCGATGGACCGCCGAGGACTGGTCCGACGAGAGCCTCGCCAACCTGGGAGCCGACTATGACGGATGACGTGCACGACACGTCCAGCGCCGAACCCGGCGGCGCCGACGAGATGGCCGACGCCCGCGCGATCGAGCACGAGATCCACGCGCGTGCCGAGCAGGAGCACGAGCATGCCCCGCAGACGCACCCGGCGATCCCGATCGACCGCCAGCTCGAGGCGATCCTGATGATCGCGGACGAGCCCCAGTCACTCGTCGCGCTCGGCGCCGCCGTGAACGCACCCGTCCCCGCCGTCCGCCAGGCCGTCGAACGCCTCGTCGCGGACTTCGACGGCGTCGACGGCACCACCCGCCGCGGGTTCGAACTCCGCGAGGTCGGCGGCGGCTGGCGCTTCTACGTCCGCCAGGACCTGGACGCCGTCGTCGAGCAGTTCGTCGAGGCCGAGCGTCCCTCGCGCCTGTCGCAGGCCGCGCTCGAGACCCTCGCGGTCGTCGCCTACAAGCAACCGATCACGCGATCCCAGATCGCGTCGATCCGCGCCGTCAACGTCGACGGCGTCGTCCGAACGCTGGTCGCGCGCAGTCTCATCGAGGAGTCGTTCACCGACTCCGAGACCGGCGCCATCAACTACGTCACGTCCGATCTGCTCCTGCAGCAGCTCGGCATCAACTCGCTCGACGAGCTGCCGCTCATCTCGCCCCTCCTGGACGACGGTGCGGACGGCTTCGGGCAGAACGAAGGGATCCCCGATGGCCGGGTTTGACGACCGGGGGCGCGGCGCGCCCCGAGACCGAGACGACCGCAACGGACACTCAGGAGGCCCGGATCGCCCCGGGCGTTCGGCTCCCGGGCGCGGCGGGGCCGGCTCCAGTGCCGGTGGCCGCTCCGGTGGGTACGGTCGCGACGACCGCGGGGGCGCACGTCCGCCGCGTGACGACGACCGACGTGGTGGCTACCCGCCGCGTGACGACCGCGGCGGCGACCGTGGCGGGTACCGCGGCCGTGACGACCGTGCCGGCGGCGGCGACCGTGGTGGGTACCGGGGCAACTCTGCGCCTCGCGATGACCGTGGCGGCTACCGCGGCCGCGATGACCGCAGCTCGGCTCCGCGCGATGACCGAGGTGGCTACCGCGGGAACTCTGCGCCGCGTGACGATCGCGGTGGCTACCGGGGTCGCGACGACCGCAGCTCGGCCCCGCGTGATGACCGTGGTGGCTACCGGGGCAACTCGGCTCCGCGCGACGACCGCGGTGGTTACCGCGGGAACTCTGCGCCGCGCGATGACCGCGGTGGCTACCGCGGGAACTCTGCGCCGCGCGATGATCGCGGTGGTTACCGCGGGAACTCTGCGCCGCGTGACGATCGCGGCGGCTACCGCGGCAACTCGGCCCCGCGTGATGACCGTGGCGGGTATCGCGGGCGCGATGACCGCAGCGCCGCGCCGCGTGATGACCGCGGTGGGTACCGCGGGCGCGATGACCGCAGCTCCGCGCCGCGCGATGACCGTGGCGGGTACCGCGGGCGCGATGACCGCAGCTCCGCGCCGCGTGACGACCGCGGTGGGTACCGGGGCCGCGACGACCGCAGCTCGGCACCTCGCGACAACCGTGACGACCGTGGTGGCTACCGGGGTCGCGACGACCGCAGCTCGGCACCCCGCGACAACCGTGACGACCGGGGCGGCTACCGGGGTCGCGACGACCGCAGCTCCGCGCCGCGTGACGACCGACGTGACGACCGCCGCGGCCCCGACGGCCAGCAGAGCCGCGTCTGGCACAACGGCCGCCGCTACGTCGGCGGCACCACGAGCGTCCGCAACAGCGACCGCCCCGGCAAGAGCAGCAACACCGCCAACGGCCGCACCACGCCGAAGCCGAGCGGTGAGCGCGACAGCCACGGCGCCCCGGTGGAGGGCACGCCCGAACGCCCGATCATCGAGGACTGGGACGCGGCGGACGGGGCGGCGTCCGCCGGGGCCGAGCCGGGCCTCCAGGCAGAGGGGGAGCGCCTGCAGAAGGTGATCGCCGCTGCGGGCGTGGCATCTCGCCGCGTCGCGGAGAACCTGATCGTCGAGGGCCGTGTGACGGTCAACGGGCAGGTGGTGGACGCCCTCGGGCGTCGTGTCGACCCCGCGACCGACGCGATCTCGGTCGACGGCGTGCCGGTGCAGATCGACTCCTCGCGGCGGTACATCGTGCTGAACAAGCCGACCGGTGTCGTCTCGAGCCTGCAGGACGAGCGCGGTCGCCGCGACCTGACCGAGTTCGTGGACCGCTACGAGGAGCGCCTGTTCAACGTCGGCCGCCTGGACACCGAGACCTCCGGGCTGCTCGTCCTGACGAACGACGGCGACCTGGCACACGTGCTCGCGCACCCGTCGTTCGGCGTGCAGAAGACCTACATCGCGAAGGTGCACGGCAACGTGAACCCCGCCGTGGTCCAGCGTCTGACCGAGGGCGTCGAGCTCGAGGACGGTCCGATCAAGGCCGACAAGGTGCGGTTGCTCGAGTCCTCGCGGGGTGAGTCGCTCGTCGAGATCACGCTGCACTCCGGCCGCAACCGGATCGTCCGTCGCATGCTCGAGGCCGTCGACCACCCGGTCCTCGAACTCGTCCGCCGCTCGTTCGGGCCGCTGCACCTCGGCAGCCTGCCGCCGGGCAAGATGCGCGAGCTGGGCACGGTCGAGGTCGGGAAGCTGCTCGGCACCGTCCGCGACGCCAAGCCCTCAGCTCGAGACGACCGCGACGTCGCCCTCGACCAGGGCGAGGACGACGAGTGGGACGACGAGACCGCGGACTGACCTGCGACCGCCCCTCGGGCCGTGACCGCCACCCGGGCGTCGACCGAAGCCCGGGTGGCGGTCGGTAGGCTTGCCCGGTGACCGACCTGACCCCACCCGACATCGACCGCCGCGTGCGCGGCCCGGTGCGGGTCGTCGGCACCGGGCTCCTCGGCACCTCGATCGGTCTGGCGCTGCGCGAGAAGGGGGTCGACGTCGTCCTCGACGACGTCTCACCCGGCGCGTTGGCGCTCGCCGTTGACTACGGGGCCGGGCGCCGGCCCGAACCCGGCGACCAGCCGGAACTCGTGGTGGTGGCGGTCCCGCCGGACGTCGTGGCGACCGTCGTCGCCCGCGAACTGTCCGCCTACCCGGACGCCATCGTGACCGACGTCGCGAGCGTCAAGGCCGGACCGTTGGCCGAGCTCGTGGCCGCCGGCGCCGACGTCACCCGCTACATCGGGTCGCACCCGATGGCCGGTCGTGAACGCAGCGGACCGAGCGCCGCCCGCGCCGACCTGTTCGTCGGCAGCCCCTGGGTGATCGCCGGACACGACGCCATCAGCTACCAGCGCGCCGCCGTGGTCGAGGACCTGGCGCTCGACGTCGGCGCGACCGTCGTGCCGATGGACCCGGCGTCGCACGACCTGGCCGTGGCCTACGTCTCGCACGTGCCGCAGCTCGTGTCGACGTTGATGGCCTCGCGGCTTCGTGACGCCCCGGACGGGTCCCTCGGTCTCGCCGGAGGTGGCGTCCGTGACGTCACCCGCGTCGCCGCGAGCGACCCCGGCCTGTGGGTGCAGATCATCGGTGCGAACGCGGCCAACGTCCGGCGGGTCCTGGCCGACCTGCGCGACGAGCTGAGCGGCGTGATCGGGGCGCTCGACGACCCCGCCGCCGCCGGCGCACCACGGACCCTGGCCGAGACGATCGCCGCCGGCAACCGTGGGGTCGAACGGCTGCCCGGCAAGCACGGCACCACCAAGCGCTTCGCCCAGGTGGTCGTCCTCGTCGACGACACCCCCGGGCAGATCGCCGCGCTCCTGACGTTCATCGGGGAGATCGGCATCAACCTCGAGGACATGCGCCTCGAGCACTCACCGGGCGCGCAGATCGGCATCGTCGAGGTGTCGGTCCTGCCCGAGCAGGAACAGCGACTCGTCGAGGAACTCGAGGGTCGCGGATGGAGGATCGCAGCAGCATGGGCCTGAACGACACGAACGCAGCGACGAACGACTCCGGTGTGACCGGCGGACCCGACGGGCCCGACACCGGCCTCCCGACCCCGGGCCAGGGCGGTGCCGGCGGCCCGCTCAGCGGCAGCGGCGACGGCGGCGCACTCGGCGGACCGGCCGGTGGCCTCGGCGAACCCGGCGGCGAGCCCGGTTCGACCAGCGCCCCGGTACCGGCCGGCCTGACCGACGGCGCCTACGTCGCGAAGATCGTCATCGCGGTCGACGGCCCCGCGGGCAGCGGCAAGTCGAGTGTCTCCCGCGCGGCCGCCCGTGCCCTCGGCTACGGCTACCAGGACACCGGCGCCGCCTACCGCGCCCTCGCCTGGCACGCCCTGCAGCAGCGGGTCGACCTCGACGACGCTGCGGCGATCCTGGCGAGCTGGGACACCTTCGACTACGCCATCGGCACCGACCCCGACGACTACTACGTGCGCGTGGGGGAGACCGACGTCACCGATGCGATCCGCACCCCGGACGTGACGGGCGCGGTGGCCCACATCGCGAAGCTCTCCGACGTTCGACACCGGCTCGTGCAGCTGTTCCGGAACGTCATGCGGAAGACCGACGCGCCGGGCATCATCACCGAGGGTCGGGACATCACCACGGTGGTCGCACCCGACGCCGAGGTCCGGATCCTGCTGACGGCCGACGAGTCCGTTAGAATGGCCCGGCGCTCGGCGGAGGTCACGACCCAGTCGGCCGCAGAGACCTCCGCCGCACTCGCTCGTCGAGACGCGGCGGACGCGAAGGTCGTCGACTTCATGAACGCCGCAGACGGCGTTACGACGCTCGACTCCACCGACCTCGACTTCGACCAGACCGTGCAGGCGGTCGTCGACCTGGCCCGCGCGGCCACGCACTGACGCACGACCGGACGGCCTCGGCCGCCTGGTCACACCACGGCCGGATCTCCGGCCCGGCCGGGAACGGCCACCGACACCGCGGCTCCGGCCGCTCGCGAGGAACCCACCATGGCTCAGTTGGACAACCCGGACAACGACGACTTCCCCCAGTACGACGACGCCCTCGGCGAGCGGCTCGCCGGACTCGACGAGGCCGAGGCCGAGCAGCGCGCGACCGCGCTCCGCGCCGGACTCGAGGAGTACGACCTCGAGGACGAAGACCTCGCCCTGCTCGAGGCCGGTCAGGTCGGCGAGGACGGCGTCCACTACCTGCCCGCCTACCCGGTGCTCGCGATCGTCGGCCGCCCGAACGTCGGCAAGTCCGCGCTCGTCAACCGCATCCTCGGTCGTCGCGAGGCCGTCGTGCAGGACGTCCCCGGCGTCACGCGTGACCGAGTCAGCTACAAGGCCGACTGGAACGACAAGCGCTTCACGCTCGTCGACACCGGTGGCTGGGAGCCCGGCGCCGAGGGCATCAACGCCTCGGTCGCCGCGCAGGCCGAGGTCGCGATCGACCTCGCCGACGCCGTGCTGTTCGTCGTCGACGTCACGGTCGGCATCACCGCCACCGACGAGCACGTCGTCAAGATGCTCCGCGGCACCGACCGCCCCGTCATCGTCGTCGCGAACAAGGCCGACGACGAGCGCCGCGAACTCGACGCCTACGAGCTCTGGAACCTGGGGCTCGGCGAGCCGCACCCCGTGTCGGCCCTGCACGGCCGTGGCGTCGCGGACCTGCTCGACCTGATCATCAAGACGCTGCCCGACACCTCGGCCGTCGCCAAGCAGGAGGTCGGTGGCCCCCGCCGCGTCGCCATCCTCGGCCGCCCGAACGTCGGCAAGAGCTCGCTGCTCAACAAGGCCGCCGGTGAAGAGCGCGTCGTCGTGAACGACATCGCCGGCACCACCCGCGACCCGGTGGACGAGCAGATCGAGCTCGGCGGCAAGGTGTGGCGCTTCGTCGACACCGCCGGCATCCGGAAGCGCGTCCACATGCAGCAGGGCGCCGACTTCTACGCCTCGCTCCGCACCACCGCCGCGCTCGAGAAGGCCGAGGTCGCCGTCGTCGTCCTCGACGTCACCGAGCCCGTCTCCGTGCAGGACCTGCGCATCATCGACCTGGTGCTCGAGTCGGGCCGTGCGCTCGTCCTGGCCTACAACAAGTGGGACCTGCTCGACGACGAACGTCGCCGTTACCTCGAGCGTGAGATCGAGCAGGACCTGGCGCACGTCGCCTGGGCCCCGCGCGTCAACATCTCCGCCCGCACCGGCCGTCACCTCGAGAAGCTCGTGCCGGCGCTCGAGACCGCCCTCGCGTCGTGGGACACCCGCATCCCGACGGGCAAGGTCAACGCCTTCATCGCCGAGCTCGTCCAGGAGCACCCCCACCCCGTGCGCGGCGGCAAGCAGCCCCGCATCCTGTTCGGGACCCAGGCGTCGAGCCA
Source organism: Curtobacterium sp. VKM Ac-2884 (assembly GCF_015350945.1). Lineage (NCBI taxonomy): Bacteria > Bacillati > Actinomycetota > Actinomycetes > Micrococcales > Microbacteriaceae > Curtobacterium > Curtobacterium sp. VKM Ac-2884. Next base: position 63,070 of record NZ_JADKSA010000004.1, on the reverse strand, counting down.
GCCGCCGACCTTCGTGCTCTTCACGTCGGCGTTCCTCGACCCGCAGTACCGACGGTTCATCACCCGTCGACTCCGCGAGGTCTGGGGCTTCTCCGGCACCCCGATCAACGTCAACATGCGCGTGCGCGAGCGCCGGAAGCGCTGAGTCGCAGCTCCGTCACACACAACGCGTCCCGTCTGCACGGGGCGCGTTGTGCGTTCGCGTTCGCGTTCGCGTTCGCGTTCGGCCGGGAGGCCCGGAGCGCGTCCGCAGCGTCGGCGCGGCATCATGGGAGCGTGCGCATCGGGCGGTGGGGAACGGATCGACGTCGGCTCGCCCTGGTGGGTGCCCTCGTCGCCGTGGTCGTCGTCGGCTCGGTGTCACTCTGGACGGTCTCGCACGCACCGTCCGAGGACGACACCGTCACCCGCTCCGACGGTGCCGCGCCCGAGCCTGCGCAGTCGCCGACAGAGGGGCTGCGACCCTCGAACGGCCTCGGCGTACCCCTGTCCGACGAGTCCCCGGCCGTGCAGTCCGCCGATTCGTCGCCGATCGAGCCGTGGTGGCGCCGTGTCCCGCCGGTCTCCGGGGACATCGTCGGCATCGACGGCGCCGCTGCCTCTGGCCACGTCCACATCGCGGGGAACACGGGTGACGCCACCCTCGCGGTGGACATCTCGCACCTGAAGACGGGAACGACGGGGCCGGTCGACGTCGTGTTGTCCGGTGGGACGGTCACCGGTGGGAAGGACCCGGAGTGGACGCCGGCGGGGGAGTCCTTCGACGTCTTCCAGGCCGCCGGCGTCGAGCAAGGGCTGACCGTCGTGCTGAGCGACCCGTGGACCCTGCCCGACGAGGTCCGCTCCCTCGTCCTGCTCGACGCCGCGACCGGCACCGTGCTGGGTGGCGCGGCGCTCGTGCCGAGCGACTGAGCCGGCTGGGCAGTCCCGCGCCGACCCGGAACGACATCGTCGACGTCGTGCGACTTCGATGACGTCGTTCGGGGTCGGCGTCGGTACCCGCGCGGTACGTCGACGGTCGCTCGATACGGCACGATGTACTGGTGACGCAGCGCAACGACGGACTCGGTGGCCTCGCCGACCGTCTGTGGTGCCGGCTGCGGCTCGACCGGCTGGCCGGAGGTCGCCAGGGCGGGTACGTCATCCGCCAGGACATGCTCGAGCACCCCGACACCGTGCGCTCCTTCCGGTGGATCCGGTGGCTGCTCGTCGCGGAGACGATCGTCGGACTCGCGGCCATCGTCGTCGCCGTGCTGCTGACGCGCGCGGGGGAGACCGTGCCGTGGGCGGTGTGGTTCCGGGCGACGGTCGTGCTGCTCATCACCCTGACGCTCTACGTGTTCGCGTGGCGGGCACAGCTCGGGTACTACTGGGCGTACCAGCGGGTGCGGTTGTTCAGTCGGATCTTCCCGATCGTGACGCTCATCGTGGCGGCGATCCCCGGGCTGTACCCGTTCTGGATGGTGATCGAGCAGATCGTGTTCTCGCTGCTCATGATCGGCATCGGAGACGTGCTCACCACCGACCACATGCGCGCCACGTTCCCGAAGCCCGCCCGCCGCTAGCCCCGCCCGCCGGCCGCCGACGCCGAACGACTCTGTCGATGTCGTACGACGTCGAGGGTGTCGTTCCGAGTCAGTACGCGCGCGCAGCGCTACGCGACGGTGGCCAGCGCGAAGGGCAGCACGGCGGCGGCCCCGGCACGCCGGAGTTCGCGGCCCGCGACGGTCATCGTCCACCGGCTGTCGACCAGGTCGTCGACGAGCAGCACCGGGCCGTCGTGGGACTGCAGGGCAGCGGCGAGCGACGAATCCACCACGAAGGTGTCCCACACGCCGGACAACCGGTAGGCGCTGTTCGTCGCACCGTCGCCGCGGGGCGTGCCGCCGTTCCGGTCGAGCGTGCCGAGGAACTGCAGCCGCCCGATCGTCGACAGCGCCTGGGCGAGCGACCCCACGAGCTGCGGCCGCGACCGCGAGGACATCGCCACGACCCCGGTCGGCCGGGTCTCCCACGGCCAGTCCTTGAGTGCCCGGACACAGCCGTCGACGAGCTCCCGGGAGATCGGAGCATCGGGCGTCGACGGCGAGAACAGTGCACGGAGCGGCCCGCCCCAGCCGAGGTCGGTCAGACGAGCCACCGCGCGGCCGGGCTGGACGAGCTCGTCGGCGCCGATCTTGCCCCGCACCGAGACGCCGAGCGACGACATGCCCGACGGCCACTGGGCACGCGGGGCGATCTCGACACCGACCTTGTCGAGCGCGGCCGCCGCACCGGACGAGTCCGAGTCGGAGACCGCCGTCGGGAACCACGCCCCGGCGCAGTTGTCGCACCGGCCGCAGGGCTCCGCGGACGGGTCGTCGAGGTCCTGCTGCAACAGCTGCATGCGGCACGCCGAGGTGGACTCGTAGTCGAGCATCGAGGCGGCCTCGGCGGAACGTGCGGCGGCGACCCGCTCGTAGCGCGGGGCGTCGTACTGCCACGGCTGCCCGGTGGAGACCCAGCCGCCGGTGACGCGTCGGACCGCCCCGTCGACGTCGAGCACCTTGAGCAGGAGTTCGAGGGTGGAGCGCTTGATGTCGACCAGGCCCTCGAGCGCGACGGTCGACATCGCGGTGTCGGTGGACAGCGCTCCGAGCACCGCGGAGGCCCGGGCCTCGGTCGGCATGGACGCGCTGGCGAAGTACTGCCAGATCTCGCGGTCCTCACGCCCGGGCAGCAGGAGCACGTCGGCGTTGTCGGTGGCACGACCCGCACGACCGATCTGCTGGTAGTAGGCGACGGGCGACGAGGGCGCGCCGACGTGCACGACGAACCCGAGGTCCGGCTTGTCGAACCCCATGCCGAGCGCACTCGTGGCGACCAGGGCCTTCAGCTCGTTGTTCTTGAGCTGCTGCTCGAGCTGCTCGCGCTCGTCGGTGTCGGTGCGCCCCGTGTAGGCCCGGACGGCGTACCCGTTGTCGCGCAGCAGGCGGGCGATGTCCTCGGCAGCCGAGACCGTGAGCGTGTAGATGATGCCGCTGCCGGGCAGGTCGCCGAGGTGCGCGAGCAGCCAGCCGAGCCGCTGTCGGGCGTCGGGCAACGTGAGCACGCCGAGCCGCAGGGACTTGCGGGCGAGCGACCCGCGGATCGTGAACACCGGGTCGGCCGGGCCGGCGGTGAGCTGCTCGGCGACGTCCTCGACCACGCGCTCGTTCGCCGTCGCGGTGGTCGCCAGGACGGGGACCACGTGGGGAAGGGACCGGATGAGCTCGGCCAGCCGGCGGTAGTCCGGTCGGAAGTCGTGGCCCCAGTCCGAGATGCAGTGCGCCTCGTCGACCACGAGCATGCCCATCCGCGCGATCAGGGTCGGCATCTGCTCGTCGCGGAACTTCGGGTTGTTCAGGCGCTCGGGGGAGACGAGGAGCACGTCGACCTCGTCACGGGCGAGCGCAGCCTGGGTCTCGCCCCACTCGTGCGCGTTCGCGGAGTTGATCGACACCGCACGGACCCCGGCCCGGGCAGCCGCAGCCACCTGGTCGCGCATCAGCGCCAGCAGCGGTGACACCAGGACGGTCGGGCCCCCACCACGGCGCCGGAGCAGCAGGGTCGCGAGGAAGTACACCGCCGACTTGCCCCACCCCGTGCGCTGCACGACGAGGGCGCGCTGCCGGTGCTCGACCAGGGCGGAGATCGCCTCGAGCTGGCCGGGGTGGAAGACCGCGTCGGGGCGCCCGGTGAGCGCAGCGAGCGCCTGCTGTGCCTCGGCGGCGATGTCTGCAGAAGGCGGGGCGGTGGTTTCCATGCCCCCATGCTGTCAGGAGCAACCGACGAAAGCCGACCCGCGCCTCCCGACTGTGGACAACGCGACGGAACGCGCTTACTGGTAGGTGACCAACGACGGCGTCGGCTGCACGTCCGCCATCGTCTGCCCGGGCGTCAGCATGGGCGTGTCCTCGTCGTAGAAGTTCTTCCAGCCCCAGTGCAGGCCCTCCGGAGCGCCCTCGTGCAGCGCCTTCCACGTGGCCTGCTTGTCCGGCTGCGATCCCTGCCCGTCGACGTGCACGAGCATGTCGAGCTCCGGATGGGTCTTCAGCGCCGACCGGTCCTGGATCATCGAGAGCCGGAACTGGTGCAGCACGAGGGCCTTCGGCGGCAGCCCCTCCTTCTTGACGAGCGACGCCAGCCACGAGGACACCTCGTTCACCTCGGACGCCGACACGCGGCCGATCTGCTGCAGCGGCACCTGGTCCTTCGTCAGCCGCCACTCCGGGTCGAGGGCGAGCCAGACGCCGGGCTTCTTCAGCAGCGACTCGTACTTCTTCGCCTGCGACAGGAAGTCCGAGCGCCCCGGCTGCAGGTCGATGATCACGGGCATGTCGGCGTCGTGCGCGGCGTCGACGTAGGGCTCGAGCGTCGACACCGGCAGCTCGGTCGAGTAGTCGCCGTCCGCCCCGGCGTCCCCCGCGGCGACGGTCGCGATGACCTCCATCGCAGGCGTCACGAGCTCGTCGGACTCGGCCCGGTACGGCTTCGCGACCTGCTCGGCACGCTGGACGGTGGCCTCCGGCCCCTGCTCGCCGAGCACACCGAGCGCCGGCGCCCCGGGAGCCCCGTACAGCGCCACGTAGCGGTGCCCGTCGAACGGCCGCTGGCCGCCGTTCCGCAGCTGGTAGCCGCCCTCGGCCGCCCGAACCGTCCACTCCGGGTCCTGCAGCGCGTCGAACGCGGCCCCGACCAGGACCGTCTGGTGCTGCTTCCGCTCGTGCAGCGCCGTCACCACGTCGGGCGCGGCAGCCGGGTCGGTCACGCCCTTCGGCATGGTCACCACCTTCGCACCGGCGGCCTTGGCGGTCGCCACGGCCGCAGCGTCCGCGCTCGCGTCCGCCACCACCACCGTGGCCTGCCGGGAGGCCCGGGTCGACTCCGGCGCGTCGCCGTCCTCGGGCGCCTTCCGCTGTTCGACGTCCGTGTCGACCGACACGTCGCCCTCGGCCTGGTACCAGTCGGCCCCGAGCCGGTCGAGCTCGCCCGCGACGGCAGCGCCACCCTTCGCGCCCTTCGCGGTCAGCAGCACCGGGACGTGGGCGCTCGCCGCGGCCTTAGCTGCATCGGAGATCGCGTCGGCATCACCGGCCGTCGCCACGATCGCGCCGGGAGCACTCGCGAACAGGGCCGTGCTCACCCGCACCGACCGAGCCGCGGCGGCGGAGGCGTCGGCGACCGTGACCGTCCCCGCCGTGGCCTTCGCGAGGGTCGGGCGGCTCGTGTCCGGCCCGCTCGACGTGCACCCGGCGGCTCCGAGCAGCAGTCCGGAGACGGCGATCGCGACGAGGACACGAGGGGTGGAACGAGAACGCATCGGGCCACCCTACGAGCCACGCGGAGAGGTCCCTGGGAATCCGACGGGTGTCGTCTCGTAGAAGGGAGGCATGCCCCACCACCCCGACGACCACCCGCTCATCGGAGCCGTCCGGTCGCCCGAGGTCCACTGCATGACCCTCAACGTGCGGCGCCGCGTGCCACGACCGTCCGCGCACCCGGACGCCTGGGAGCGTCGCCGCGATGCCATCACCGCGCTCGTCACGTCCGAAGCGCCCACCGTCCTCGCCGTCCAGGAGGCCCTCCCCACGCAGGCAGACGACCTCACGGCCGGCCTCGGGTCGGGTTGGGAGCCCGTCCTGGTCGGGCGCGGCGCGCGCGGCGGTGGGGAGCAGGTCGGGCTCTTCCTGGACCGCTCCCGCCTCGACGTCGTCGAGCAGCGCACCTGGGCGCTGTCCCGCACGCCGAGCCGTCCGGGATCCCGCTCGTGGGCCACGTCCTTCCCCCGGCACGCCGTCGGCGCCGTCGTCGACGACCGCGCGACCGGCGTCCGCTTCCTGGCCATCGCGACGCACCTCGACGTCGCCTCGCCGTGGGCCCGACTGCGGTCCGCCGAACTCCTCGGCCGGATCGTGCGACAGCGCGGCCTGCCCGCCGTCGTGATGGCTGACTGGAACAGTCCGGCAGGGTCCGCACCATGGCGAGCACTGGCGGACGCTGGTGTCGTCGACAGCTGGGGACGGGCCTCCAGGCAGACGGGCGAGCCGTACGGGACGTACCCGCACTACGGGAGTCCGCGTGTCGGTGGCCGGCGCATCGACGGCGTGCTGGTGACGCCGGACGCGACCGTCGACCGGGTGGCCGTGTCGAACCGGCGGCCGGGCGGCGTGTGGCCCTCTGACCACGCGGCCGTGCACGCGGTCGTGCGGTGGGCGTCGTGATCCGGGCGCTCGGGCCGACGTTCCTGCGGCCGAAGTTCCTGGTGGCCGACGTCGTTCGTGCCCTGACGCTCGTGAGCCTGGTCGTCGCGAGCATCGGGTGGGGCGGGACCGCGCTGCCGGTGATGGCACTGTCGTTGCTCGGGGTCGTGGTGCCGCGGATGCTCGGACTGCGGCCCGCCTTCGACCTGGCGGTGTGCGTGCTCGTGCTCCTCGCGGGGTGGTCGAGCGTGCTCGAGTGGTACACGAGCGTGTTCCTGTGGGACAAGTTCATGCACGTCGTGCTCACCGGGCTGCTCGCGGCGGTGCTGTACGTCATCGGTGCCGACCTGCGCGCGGTGCCGGCGCCGGACGGGGAGCGCCGGGTGGTCGTCGCGATCCTCGGGTTGTGCGCGGGGCTCGCGATCGGGGCGGCGTGGGAGATGGGGGAGTGGCTCGGGCACAACTTCGTCGACTCGGCGATCTACGTCGGGTACGACGACACCATCGGTGACCTGGCGGCGGACGGGGCCGGCGGGTTGCTCGTCGGGCTCGGGTTGCCGTGGTTGGCGGCGCGGCGTGAGGTGGTGCGGGCGGGGTGAGGTCTCGCCCGGGGTGATCGTGTCGTTCGGGTTGTTCGGGCGGCTCTGGTTGCTTGCTCGGTCCGACTCGCCGTGGCGCGGAGGGGGTCTGGCGTCCGCTATGCTGGACCGGTCGCTCGCGCTCCGGTCGGACGTGGGCGAGGGTCCTCCGGGATCCTGAGTTCTCCGGAACTCGCGGGCTGTGGCGCAGCTTGGTAGCGCACTTGACTGGGGGTCAAGGGGTCGCAGGTTCAAATCCTGTCAGCCCGACCGAAGGGGTGTCTTAAGAACTGTCTTAAGAACCCAACAATGAGGAGAGGCCCGCAGCCGGTTGGCTGCGGGCCTATCCTCGTTGTTCTGGGTCTTGTGGGCTCAGCCCTGCTTTGTAGCTCCCTCCCGAGCTCGCGGCGATCGACTGGTGTTGGCCGCGGCTGCCTTGGCTTCCTTCTCTCGCCGCTCCTTGGCTCGCGCCTGACGGACCTCGAGGTCCGGAACACCACCAGGACGCGTGCCGGTGTACTCGTTGAAGAACTCGCGGTCTCGACGTCGCTGAATCTGCGGCCTCCTCGGCGGTCGGCTTTCAGCCGCTCGGCGGTCTGCGATCTCCTTCGCCTTGAGGAAGTCACAGATCTGCTTGATGTTGAGTGCGACCAGCAGGAACGTCAGGAACACGTACCCGGACGCGAACCCCCGTGACTGCCGGTTGAGGTGGACGTGCAGGGATCCGTACTTCGGTGCTTTGAGCATCGAGTTGCTGTTCTCGACCATGTTCCGGGCGTAGCCGTGGAAGTCGGACCATTCGCGGGACTTGTAGCGCAATGCCTGCGAGAGCGGTGGCAGGTTCTCCTTCGGGAACTTGACGGAGTCCTGGCAGCAGATGAGGGGCAGGTCATCGCCGACGGGGTAGCCGGGCTCGCTCGGGTCCACTTCGTCCATCGTCAGCAGCTTGGCCTCTGAGACGCGCGCTCGGGCCTTCTTCAGCGGGCACTTGACGCGGGGGCTGTCGCCGGATGCTGGGCACATCATGGTGACGCTGCCGTCCGGGTTGGGGCGTGCCTTCGGGCGCACCTCCCAATTCTCCCGCTCATCAATGCGTGCACGGTAGGTGACCTCGTCGATGCCTCCGTCCTTGACGTGCCGGCTGGCCATCTGGAGCGAAATGGGCATGGCGGGGCAGTAGGCGGCGCTCTCAATGAAGATCGCTCCGGCGAACCCGCCGCGCGGACCGAGACGGTCGTCCCGCCATTCGGTACTGGCCTCCCAGCCGATCTCTCGGATCGGGTCGTAGAGCCGTTCGGGCTTGGCATTGGCGAAGTACTCCATGTCGGCATCTGCGATGCCCGGGAGGTGCCCGGCCCGCACGATCTGCTGGAGGACGAACGCGGCAGCCTCGACGTTCCCGCTGCCGGGAATGCTCAGGGTCGCGCCGAGGATGAGCTGCGGAGCCTTGCACCGGTCGTCGGGCTTGAGGAACACGCGACGGGCGAGGGTGGCGTTCCATCCCCAGAGGTACGCCGTCTCGGTTTCGTACTGCGCCATCTGGCCCGGAGGTGCGTCGATGCGCTTGGGCGTCTCGACGACCTTCCATGCGGCGTAGGGCGAGACCGGGCCGGAGCGTGGCTTTCCGGCTGCAGACAAGACCTTGTCTTTCTTGATGCGCGCCGCGATCTTCTCCTTGTTGTGCGACATCCCGGTCGTCAGCGGAGACGACATGTGGGTCCCGTCGAAGCTGACATCGACCTCCTTGCGTTCCGGGGCGTTCCGGATGGCGCGAGGCTGGAGGAAGAACGACATGTTGAGGAACCGGGCCATGAACTCGGCAAGACGCGCCATGCCGATTGCTTCCCGCTCCTTGTCGAGGTTCTCCATAGTCGCGGCGTTCTCCTCGACCGTCTTTGCCGTGTAGCGGTCTTCTCCGAGGTGCGGGTCGACGATCGCGATGAAGCGTCGGTGGGCGTTGCCGACGTTCTGCTGCCAGTTCTCGACCTTCATGAGGGACTTCTTGCTGCTCGGCTTGGGGAGACCGAGTTCTTCGCGGGCCCCGTTGGTCAGCATGCCGAAGAAGACGGACCCGAGCTGAAGGAGCAGCTGGGGCTGACCTGCAGTCGTGACGAGCATCCACCCGATCAGCAGGTTCTCGATGGAGATCAGTGCTGGCGCGCCTCCGTTCGACTCCCGGAAACCTTCTTCGTGTCGCCAGATGGCGTACGCGTCGACGACGCCGGTCGCCTTAAGCCGGGCTTTGGCGAGCCGGATTGCTTTGCGGTTGAAGACCGCGAACCCTGAACGGGTGTCGGCGATCTCGTGCTCGCGCAGGCGGATCTTCCGGAAAGCCTTCTCCTTCGCGATGTCGTACAGGGAGCTCTCGTCGACCGTGGACTTCTTGCGGCCGTCGGTCTCGAAGAACCGCATCGCGTCGCCGTTGGTGATGCCGTGGCCGCTCATCGGGTCGCTCCCGCGGGACCGGCGATCGCGTCGAGCCAGCCGTCGATGTTCGCTGAGGTGGCGTGGGCGAAGTAGTCGGTGATCGAGGTGAGCGAGGAGAAGCCAGCGATCTCCGCGACGACATCGAGTGGGACGTGTGCGTTGAGGAGACTGACGATCCAGCCGGAACGAAGACGGATCGGGGTCAGTCGAACCGGCCCGGGGTTGGCGGTGAGGAACGATTGGATAGGTCGCGGCGCGTACTCCTCGAACTCGTAGCCGTGGAACAGGAGATCCTCGTCGGTGGTGAGCGCCTGGTCGAGCGTACGAACCCACTGGTCCTTCACCGGCACGTTGCGTTCGGCTGCGCCGCGGACTGTCACCCACCGGCGGTCGCTGTCAGTCGTGATGTCGCTCCTTCGGACAGCGATGATCTCGGCCGGGGTCAGACCGGCGCCGGCACCGAGCGCGAGCAAAGCGGCGCCGTTCCGTCGTGCCTGTGCAGTCGGCAGCGCGACCTGCCACGAGTGCAGCTGAGCCATCTCCGCGCTCGTGTACGGCGCCAGGCGCACCGATGCCGGCGGGGCGAGGCGGCTGGTGCGTTCTCCGGTGAGCCGGGTAGTGACTGCGCCGAGGTGCCGTGTCGTGTCGAAGCGGTACGCGTGGGAGTGGTTGGCGAGGACGGTGTTGACGTAGAGGGAGATGGTGGAGTCGCGGAAGATGCGCTCGGGGGTGAGGTCGCAGCCGGTTCGCGTCCACCGCCATGACGTCAGACCGGACACCATGGACAGCAGGCGACGCGCGTTGTCGTAGGTGGTCGGGGACATGGCGCGGACGACGTCGCGGACGAAGGGTCCGACGTGGTCGTAGGTGCCGCGGTTGATGATGGGCCTGTACTTCTCGATGGCGTCGTCGATCTTCTGAGCGAGGACGGGCTGGACAGTTTCGTTGCGCTCTTGGCGCTTGCCGTTGTTGATCACGCACTGGCTATGCGGGCTGCATCCGGCCAGCCGGGCGAAATCCTCCCGATCCGCACCGTTCCGCGGATCGATCGGCGTGTCGCGGCACCGCACGATCTCAGGCAACGCGACGACGGGGCCGCGTTTGGGTCCCGTTCCGGGGTCGTTAGGGGAGCGGAAGGAAGACGCGGTAACGGTCGAGCGACGCGTAGGTGTGAAGCCCGGATTCGGCGAGCAGCGTGTCGACGGGAGTGTTGCGTTCGAGCCGCCAGCACAGCCAGGTCGAGCGCATCCTCGCCGGGCGGATGTCGAGGTCGGTGGCGGTACGGCGAACGAAATCGGCAACCTGACCGGAGCTCGTGCCGGTGCGGCCGGGGCGGAACGCACAATCATCTGGTGCCAGGTCGGCGAGTTGTTGCCGGAGCACTGGTCGCCATCCTTCTTCGACCGGTACGGAGCGACGACGTGCGTCACGGACGCGAACGGAAGTGCCGTCCACACTGACATCTCTGCGGTGCACGTCGAGGAGCTCACGTGTCGCAAGGCCAGCACCGAGCCCGAGCGCAAGCAACACCGCAGCGTCTCGTCGCGCAGCGTACGTTCCGCGGGTGCGTGACCACGAGTACAGCTCTGCGCGCTGCTTGGAGTCGTACGGCGGAGTCGGCGTTGACCGGCCTATTCCGTTGAGCGGTGCCGGCTCGATAACAGGTGCGACGACTTCGCTGACTCGTAAGAGCTTCCCGCGGAGTGTGTTCTTCGTTCCCCGGCTCATGCCGGTCATGCCGTTGAGGACATAGCTCTCGATCCTGCTTCGCCGGAACATCTTCGCCCGGTCGAGGTCCAGTCCTTTTGTTTGCCAGCACCAGAGGACGAAGGGCGTGACGAACGGGTACAGGCTGCGCGGGTTCACGTCGAGAGCGGCCGCGACGTCGTCGACGAGCGCGGTGAGGAACGGACCGATCGTGTCCCACCAAGGCAACGCGAGCAGCGGCGTGTACGGGGCGGCGGGACGTGAGGGGGAGGGCACGAGCGAACCTCTCAAAGGGGCGGGGACGTCGAAACGCTAGTGATCCGCTAGCTCGAAGTCGTCCCGTTTTTGGCCTCGACCCGCTCGACGCACAGCGCGGCTCCCAACACGTCGCTGATCCGCGCATAGCAGTCCCGAGACCGACCTGCGGTCTCGGAAAGGACCGCCGTGCCGACCCGGAACCCCCAACTGTCCCGACTTCACGAGCACTGGGCCACAATCGCTAACACCCCAGCAAGCCAGCTCACCCCGGACCAACGCCGGAGCCTTGACTTCTACCTCGCTGACGTCGGCAAGGACCCGATACCCACACCATCCGTCGAGCGCTGGGTCACGATGGTCCACCAACTTGACGCCTTCGTGACCCAGAACAGTCGGCTGCCTCTCGCGAGCGCAGTTCGTCCCCGACCAAGAACCGCAGAACAGCGGCTGGTCGACCGGCTCGCGTACCAGCGCCGAGCTTCTACGCGAGCAGGAATGACGGAGTACCAACGCTCCCGCCTGGAAGTGCTGCCCGGGTTCCTCTGGCGCCCACAAGCCGGTACCTGGCAGTCGTGGCTCGAAGCCCACCAACGGTTCTGGGAAGACGAACAACGGCCGCCGCGTCGCCGCTCATCTGATCCCGCCGAAGCCTCCATCGCACGTTGGGTTGCTCACCAACGTGCCCTCGCGAAGGCCGGCACCCTTCCAAGACCTCGAGAACAAGCACTCCGCAGCGCCGCGTACAGAATTCTGTAGCGCCGGAAGTAGCGTGGCAGCGAACGCGAAATGCTCCCCACGCCAACACGCAACCGCACTCAGGGAACTACGTCGTCAACCGCACCGGGCTAGCTTGCTACCGGCGGCTCAGATGCCAAGGCGGATAGAGAAGGCGCACCCGACTCGAACTGCGCCCGACAAAGCCGCGCGAACGAGCAAACCGACTCGACGGCCGGTCCCGTAGGATGATCGTGTGCAAGAAGACCCTGATCTGAGCAATTCCGTACCCTCCTCGCCTGAGGTTACTCAATTGGAGCCCGCGGCTTCTGTGACGGGGCAAAGGATGCTCGGCAAGTTTGAGAACGGATCCCTCGCTGACCTCAGTCGGGTCGTCATCGATCGACTCAACGTCCTCAACGCTCGCCTCAACATCGGCCTTCCAACAATCAGCACCGACGGCGAGTACACCATCCTGCTGTGGGAGCCAAACGGGTACGACTTCGATCCGGACTCCATCCGGTTGTTCGTTCGCAACTCCGATGCTGCAATCCTCGACGCAGGCGCTGGCGAGGACTGCTGGGAGAGCACGCACGAAGATCCGCGCGTGAAGGATCTGCTCACGGAGTTCGGCCGGCCGGCCGAAGAACCTGTTCCGGATTTCTACACGAATCCCGAACTGTACAAGTGACTTGGCGCCTAACAATCCGCGCTCGCTCGACTGTTTGAGCCTGGCGCTCCGACGCCCGGCGATGACCGTTGGTGCTGCGTAGAGCCTCCTGACACCCGTCTGTGTGACGGTGCAGCTGAATCGCTGCCGTTGAGACTGCTGCGTTCGGCTTGGGGTGAACACCACCACGGTGGCGTTCCACGGCATGTTCTCGCGGTCCGCAAGGGCGCTTCGAAGGCTGCTTTTGTTGTCATCCGCCAGCTAACTTGTCCGACTGCTACTTAGCGTGTCTGAAATACGGAGATGGACACGTTGTTTGGCAGCGCGAACGGGTTGAGCCGACCGCAGGGCGACTGAGCCTTCGTTGGTCCCGAGGCGTCCGTAAGGCGGGGGTGATTTGCGAAGGTTCGCGGACCACCCATGTGAGACAGAGTTGGTCTGGACGCAGGGGGTAGGATTCGGCGTCGTCTGCGGGCAACCGTCAGCCGACTGGAGGACCGTCTACTGAACCAGCTCTAGGGCGACTGGATGCAGCACAAGCGGCTGGGCACGTGCACTACGACGATGTGGGCATCCGTGGCGCCGTGCTGTTGGCGACCGAAAGCGGACGCGCTCAATGTGGCGCCGTGATTAAAGGGGAACGGTGGTCGGTCGGGACTGCTGCAGGATTGGTTGACTCGTTCGTTTAGGCCGCGAGTGCGACCTGTGGGTTGATGATGGTCTCGTACTCGATCGGCGTCAACTTCCCCAGACCTCGCTGGCGTCGTTTCCGGTGGTAGGTCGCTTCGATCCAGGTGATGATCGCGAGCCGGAGCTCTTCCCGGGTCGCCCAACGTTTCCGGTTCAGCACGTTCTTCTGCAGCAGCGCGAAGAACGACTCCATCGCCGCGTTATCCGCGCACGCACCGACTCTCCCCATCGATCCGAGCAGGCCAGCACCATTCAGCGCGCGGACGAATTTCTTCGACCGGAATTGGCTCCCTCGATCTGAGTGGACAACCGTCCCGGCTGGGCTCCGGCGCTGCACTGCCATCTGCAGGGCCGCGACGGCGAGCGAGGACCGCATCCGATCACTGATCGAGTAGCCGACGATGCGCCGGGAGCAGGCGTCCTTGACCGCGCAGAGGTAGAGCTTGCCCTCACCAGTCGGATGCTCCGTGATGTCCGTCAACCAGAGCCGATCCAGATCCGGCGCCGTGAACGCACGTCGGACCCGATCGTCGTGCACCGGCGGCCCGGCCTTGCGGTGCAGGCCCCGCTTCTTCGCGTGCAGCGACCACAGCCGCTGCTGCGAGCACAACCGCCACACTCGCCGCTCGGACACCCGGTGGCCGGCAGCATGAAGGTCGTCGGCGATGAACCGGTACCCGAAGGTCGGGTCGTCGCGGTGCGCGTCGAAGGCTGCGTTGGTCAGGTGCGCGTCCTCCCAGTCCCGCTGAGAAACCGGGTCGGCGCGCCACCGATAGAAGGCCTGCTTCGAGAAACCCAGCACCCGGCAGGTCACCGCGACGGGGACACCATCGGCGGCGAGTTCGAGGACCAGCGGGTAAATCATTTTGGGAGTTGCGACTGGGCGAAGTACGCCGCTGCCCGGCGGAGGATCTCGTTCTCCTGCTCGAGCAGCCGGATCCGTTTCTGCGCGTCCCGCAGCTCGGCCTGCTCAATCGCCTTCACGGATGGCGACGCAGCAGCAGGGGCGCCGTCATCACGGTCCGCGAGACGCAACCAGCGGGCCAGGCAGGACTCGGACACACCGATGTCCTTCGCGACCTGCCGCACCGACGTCTCGCCCTTCCGGGCGACCGCGATCACGTCACGGCGGAACTCTTCCGGATACGCCTTCACCATGGCGCACATCCTTCCAGCAGGAGCCGATGCCCCTACCCGTCAGGAGTCAACCGAACCTGCAGCAGTCCCGAGCGACAGCGTCGCCGCCGAGGCGCACCTGATGGTGCGGTCGGAGTCTGGTGTGTAACCGCATTGGGCGCGGCATCGTCGACCGTGTCGGACCACATGGCTAGCGTTGGGACAACGGATGAGCGCCCGCTGCGGCGCAGAGGAGATCGTGAGCAGGTCATGAGGGACACGATCGGCGCGGGCCGTCAAGACCGATCACTGCTGATACGCCGCGGGAGGGCTGCGCCTGATGACTACACCGACTGAAGCCGAAGTGGCGGAGTCGACTGAGCCAGCCGAGTTCATTGATCCGCGGGCACAACTCGCCGAGTGGGCGAACGCCAACGACGAGTGGGTGCGCTTGCTTGTCGCCGAAGTGATCGCCACCGGACGCCCGGTCGGAGCCTCCGTGGTCGACAAGGCCTACCTGCTGTTCCGACAGGAGAAAGCGCTCGACAAGCGGGAGCTTCCGGTCGTTCCACTGCTCAACATCGAGGCTCGCCAGGACGAGTCGGCACCGCCGCTGTCGCTGACCCGGCTCTCCGAGGTACGTGGTGTCAACGCGCTGGTGGCGGGTGTAGCGATCGAGCCCCACGAGGGCCTGACGATCCTCTATGGGGAGAACGGAACTGGCAAGACGGGCTACTCCCGCATCTTCAAGGCTCTGGCCAACAGCCGTACCGCGGACACGATCCTCGGCAACATCGATGCCGACACCTCGGAAGCACAGTCCGCCAAACTTGAATTCAAGCTCGGCGACGACGCTCAGACTCTGATTTGGACGGGCGAACTTGGGGTGTCGCCTTTCACGCGCATGTCGATCTTCGACAGCCCCGCCGTGCGCACCCACGTCGACGAGGACCTTGACTACGTCTACACCCCGGCCTCGCTGGCCCTGTTCAAGGACGTCGCGACTGCGATCCAGGCAGTAGCAGCTCAGATTGATGCGGCGATTTCTGAGCTTGGTTCGAGCGGCTCGGCACTGCTCTCCAGGTTCCAGCGCGGATCGACCATCTATCCGCTGATCGAGACCCTCGGTGCTTCCACCGAGCTTGCCGACCTCAAGGCCAAGGCCAAGAGCGGGGATGACGTCGATCAAGAGCTCGATGCTTTGACCCAGGGCGTTGCGGCCCTGCGCGCCAACACCATGGGTGCCCAGATAACCGGCTTCAAGAGCGAGCAGCGAGTTCTGTCAGAGGCAGCGACCGCGGCCGAAGCTCTACTGGGCTTCGAGCAGGCCAAGTACAACGACGCACTGGCGACGCGCGCGCAGCTCACGACCGATCTCGAGACGTTCCGCCGCGAGCTTTTCGCGGCCGCGGACCTGCCTGCTGAGCCCGACGACACCTGGAACGACTTCATCGAGGCCGGCGAGACGTACCGCCAGCATCTCGTCGAGGTTGAGGCGCACGATGCAGACCGCTGCCTCTATTGCCGCCAGCCTCTGCTCGATCCGGCGCGTGATCTGCTCACTCGCTACTCGACGTACCTTGAGGACAAGATCTCTGCCGACATCCGTATCACCGACACCACGCTCGATGGCTACAGGCGGCAAGCTGCCGCGCTCCAAGGCAACGAGATGGCGTCGTTCATCCAGCAATACAAGGACGCCGATCCAAGCGAGCGCCCGACCTACTTCACTCAGGTTCAAGCGATCGAAGGCGCACGAAGCGCCGCCGCCACGGCAGTGGCCGCCAGCCAACCAGCCAGCATCGAGATCGCCGATCTCGTGGCCAAGCCTCGCGCCGAGGTCGACACTGCGCTGACCACCGTGGGCAACAGCATCACGGACCTAGAGACCTTGCAGAAGGGCCGAACCGAGGCGCTGGCTGAAAGGCAATCAGAGCTGCTCGAACTCAAGGACGCCATCGAGTTGGGTAAGTCCTGGGCGGTGGTCGAGACGCAGGTCAAAAGCGCCAAGGAGGCCGATCGCCGCAAGACGCTCAAGCGCCCGCTGCCTGGCCTCGGCCGCTCCGTGACCGCGCTCGCCAAGACCGCCAGCGACCAGCTGATCAACCAGAGCTTTGATGCGCTGTTCCTCGAGGAGTGCGAAGCCCTCCGTACCCCGTCCCTCAAGGTCCAGTTCGTCGGGCGAGAGGGCAAGGCGCAGCGCCGCAAGGTGCTGAGCGGTAAGCACAAGCCGTCCAAGGTGCTGTCCGAGGGCGAACAGAAAGTCTTAGCGCTCGCAGATTTCCTCGCCGAGGCTCGCCTCGCAGGCATCACGGCGCCTGTCATCTTCGACGACCCGGTATCCAGCCTCGACCACCGTCGGATCAAGGAAGTTGCCCAGCGCATCGCCCGCCTGGCCGACGACAACCAGGTCATCGTCTTCACCCACGACATCCTGTTCGCCACGACGCTCCTCGCCCTGTTCGAGAAGTCCAAGCGGTGCGCCTACTTCCAGATCACTGACGAGAGCGGCAAGGGCAAGGTGTCCCGCGCCACAGGACCGCGCATCGACTCCTTGAACGCGATCAAGGGTCGGATTAACAGCACCATCCAAGCCGCCAAGCAGTTGGACGGTGAAGCCCGGGATGCGCTGGTCCACACCGGCTACAGCCATCTTCGTTCCTGGTGCGAGGTCTTCACGGAGGACGAGCTGCTCAAGGGCGTGACCCGCCGGTATCAGGCCAACGTCCAGATGACGACGCTCGGCAACATCAACGTCGACAAGCTCGGCGAGATCATCCCGAAGGTCAGCGAGATCTTCGAGGAAGCCTGCCGGTACATCGACGCCCACTCCCAAGCCCTCATCACTCAGGGCGTCAGCCCTACTCTCGCCGGACTCGAACAACACTGGGCCGAGCTTCAGGAGCTCAAGAAGCTGAACGAAGGCAAGGCGGCGTGAGCCTGTTGATATTCATATAGCGGGAGGGCCGCTCTGATTCCCGGAAGGTGCGCTTGCTACAGATACGCCGCCGCACGACGTCGCACCTTGAATTCCTGCTCGAGGAGACGGTTGCGCTGACGCAACTCGCGGATCTCAGCATCTCGACCACCCAGCAGCGGCGCACCGGTGTCAACGGCTGTCTTCTCGGCGCCCGAGCGGGCGAGCCACTTCGTGAGTGTCATCGGGTGGACCCGAAGTCGCCAGCAATGCACTTGATCGACACGCCGGGCTCGCGGTTCTCCGCGACACGCACCACGTCATTGCGGAACTCCTTCAGATATGGCTTGGGCACGATCGCAACCTTCCGGGCCCACCGTCCCGGGAAAGCCAGATCAGATGTCACCTATCCGTGCAGCAGACCCGACTCCTAGTTTTCCCTCTGTGAGGCACTCGGTTTCGCCATTGCGCTAGCGATACGGAGGCGGCTTTGCCGGTGGTGCGGACGCGAGGCTCGTCGCGGAGTCAGCCCTGGACGGTCCAGGCAGCGGAGATGCTCCGGTCGACGACACGGCGCCACCCGTCCGGAGCGGCAGGGTCATGGCTGGCCATCCCGGCCATCCACAAGACGGTCATCAGGTCCTCGGTGGTGAAGTCCGCAGTGAGTACGCCGGCGGCGTGTGCGTTGGCGACGAGTTCCGCTCCGAGCGCCATCGATCGTTCGCATGCGTTGATGAGGAGCACGGCGTCGGGGTAGCGCCGCAGCATCGCGTCGTTCATCGCCGGGTCGCTTCGTTGGAGGTCGATCATCTCGGCGATGAAGGTCTCCAACTGCGCGCGCGGAGTGTCCTGGGCTAGTGTCCGTTCCCGCAGGGTTCGGAGCTTCGCCCCCGCGATGTCGGGCACGACTGCGTCGATGAGGTCCTCGCGCGATCCGATGCGGTTGTAGAGCGTCCCGATGCTCACCCCGGCCTCGCGCGCGATGTCCTCCAGTGGCGCAGAGAGCCCTCGCTTTGAGAAGACGGCGATGGCGGCAGCGCGGAGCTTCTCGACGTTCGCCTGCGCGTCTCGACGCAGACGGGGTGGGGTGCTCACAGCGACTCCGAAGGATCTTGAGGGCGGTCTCAACATATGCTGCAGTGGATTTGAGGACGTTCTCAACTTACCGCACCAGCTTGCAGGGCCCGGCGGTGGGCCACGAAAGGACACATCATGCCCCTCATCACCATCATCGGCGCGGGACCCGGACTGGGTCTCGAGATCGCTCGCGCCTTCGGGAAGAAGGGCTTCGACGTCGCGCTCGTTGCCCGCAGCCAGGCGAAGGTGGATGCCCTGGCGAGTGCGCTCGTCGCGGAGGGCATCCAGGCTCGCGGGTTCACCGCCGACGTCAGCGAGCCCGACACGATCCGAGGCGCACTCCGGTCGATCCGGGAGTCGCTCGGTCCGATCGACGTCCTCGAGTACTCGCCGGCGGATCGGGCACTGGAGTCGGTCGATGCCGTGGATGTGACGATGGACAACCTGCAGCCACAGATCGACTTCTACCTCGGTGGCGCCATCGCGGCCGTCGGTGCGGTGCTGCCCGACATGATCGCCGCCGGCACAGGCACGGTCCTCGTGACGACCGGTGGTGGTGCGCTCGCCCGGACTCCGGTCCGCGGGAACGTCAACATCGCAGCCGCAGGGCTCCGGAACTGGATCCTCAACCTCGGTGCCGCCGTCGCGGAGAAGGGTGTCTACGTCGGTTTCGTCGCGATCACCGCCCTGATCGGAGGTGGGCGACCGGATGCGGAGCCCGCGGTCATCGCGCAGGCGTACGTGAAGCTCCATGACGAGCGGCGGGACGCCGAACTGCACTACGTCGCCTACGACGGCTGACGACACACCCGTCCGGGCCGGCCGGCCCGGACGGGTGGCTGCCGCGAACTCTGCATGGTGGCGCTCTGCGCGTCAGTCGGTGCGGGCACCGGCTGCCGCGGCTGCGAACGTGCGGAGCGTGGCGACCTGCTGGGCGGTGCTCGGCGGTGCGTCGGCCATCTGCCACGTCGACACCAGCGCGATCATGCCGCCGATCGTGAAGGTGCGGGCGTCCCCGCTGAGTGCGACCACCGGTCGGGGGCCATCGCGATCGGACTCCGTCAGCCACGTCGTCATCGCCGAAGCCAGCACCTCGGTGACCCGCTCGCCGCGCGGGATGGCACGGAGCTTGTCGAAGAACTCCCGATCCGATCGTCCTGCGGTGAGCAGCGGTTCGATCCCGCGTTCGCGAACGGCGTCGGTGAGGGCCTGCGCGAGGTTCGCCGCGCCCTCGTCGAGGGGAAGATGGTCTTCGAGGAGTCGACTGATCCAGACATCTGTCGCGAGGTCACCGACGTTGCTGTAGTGGTTGTGGAGCGCCTGCCTGCTCAAGCCAGCTCGCTGCGCCACTGCACTCATCGAGATCGTCTCGCCCTTCGGCGACTCGGACACGAGTGCGGTCAACGCCCGGATCAGGGCGGCGCGGGTGCGGGTGATGCGCGGGTCCACCCGCTGGCTCGCGAGTGCCGCCGTGGGTGTTCCCTCCGTCATGCGTCCATCTTGCCAGACTGAGAGCTCTGATGTACGTTCGTCATCTACTGGACAACTGTAAAGGACACCATGACGCACGTGACCGAACCCGCACCGGACCGGCGAGACGGCCCGCAGCACCCGGCCTTCGAAGCGGCGGTCGCGGGCGGAACGCTGAACTCCGAAGGGCCGGGATCGGCTCATCGCTACCGGAACGTGATCCTCGGCGGGATCGCGATCCTGCTCCTCGCGATGGCGATGCTGACGAGCTACTCGAGCGCGTTCGGCGACCCGACGCCGAACAACGTGCATCTCGCGGTCACCGGCGACGCTGACGCGATCGTCGCGCTCGAGCAGCAAGGATCGCTGGACCTCACCGTCGTGGCCTCTGACCAGCAGGCGCGGACCGCGGTGCTCGACCGCGACGTCGACGGCGCTGTGGTGTTACCTGCTCCGGGGAAGGGCGCCGGCGTCACCACCTACATCGCCAGCGGCGGCGGCCGTGGCCTCGGACAGGCGATCTCCGGTATCGGTGACTCGATCGCAGCGAAACTGCGGACCACCAACACGGCCGCAGACCTCGCACCCCTGCCGAAGCAGGACCCGGTCGGATCGATCGAGTTCTATGCGATCCTCTTCGCCGGCCTGGGGGCCGCCCTCGGTGCGACGGTGTTCGGACGCATCCTCGGCACTGTCGACACGGCGGCGAAGTTCATCGAGCGCAGCATCGTCCTCGTGCTCTACACCGGTCTCCTCGCCGGTCTGATCACCCTGTGGATCGACTCCGCACTCGGAGCGGTGACCGTCGGCCCCTGGGCCGTGTTCGGGATCCTCTGGCTGACCGGGCTCGCCATCGGGGGAGCGGTCACGGGCGTCGCAGCACTGGGCGGAACCATCGCGGCTCTGGTGATGACGCTCGCCCTGGTGATCCTCGGGAACACGTCGTCCGGTGGTCCCCTCGGGATCCACGTCCTCAACGACTTCTTCCAGACGCTCTACTACGTCTTCCCACAGGGCGACGCGCTCGACCTGCTGCGGTCCGTCCAGTACTTCGACGGCGCCGCGGTCGCCGCCCCGATCATCCGGCTGAGCATCTGGGCCGTGGCAGGCATCCTGCTCACGCTGACGGCGATGCTCATCCGGAACCGACGCGAAGCCGCGGCTCGACCGAAGGGCGGCCTCCGCTCCGAGCAGGATCCCCGCCCGGCAGCCGGCCCATCGGGCTCCCACCTCGAGTCCGCCGCAGGCTCGCCTAACGCGGCCTTGCTGCCGTTGACCCCGACGCCCTGAACACGACAGGCGTGCTCGACGCCCGTGAACGGTCGAACCACTCCCGGTTCGACCGGCGGGAACCATCACGACAACCACTTCTGCACACAACCAGCCCTCATTGCTGAGGACGATCGGAGGACCGCTCCATGCCAGGAAAGATCGATGTCCACCAGCACCTGCTCCCGCCCCGCTACTTCGAGGCGCTGGCAGCGGCAGGATCGCAAGCCATGGGGGCCGGCGCCCAGGGGGATGCGCCGGCTGCGACGGGAGGGTCCGCGCAGTGGGACCCGTGGGGTGGAAGCGGCGGGACAACGCCGCGACGAGGGCCTCGGGCCATCGGCGGCTGGCTGATGCCGGAGTGGAGCCCCCGAGCGGCGATCGAGATGATGGACGAGGCGGGGATCGAGACCGGAATGCTCTCGATCAGCGCACCCGGCGTGCACTTCGGTGACGACGCCGCGGCGCGGGAACTCGCCCGCGAACTGAACGACTACCAGGCCGAGCTGGTCCGTGAGGCGCCGAACCGGTTCGGGCACTTCGCGGTGCTGCCGCTGCCGGACTTCGATGGTGCCGTCGCCGAGGCTGTGCGAGCACTCGACGAACTCCACGCCGACGGGGTGCTCCTGCTGTCGAACGCGCACGGACGGTACCTCGGCGACCCGGCGTACGAGCCGCTCTGGTTAGAACTCGCCGCGCGCTCGGCCGTGGTCTTCGTGCACCCCACCGCACCACCGATCACCCAGCTGCCAGGGATGCCGACTGCATTGCTGGACTTCCCGTTCGACACCACCCGCACCGCCGTGGACCTCGTCGCGCACGGCGTGTTCGACCGGTACCCGAACCTCCGCGTCATCCTCTCCCACGCCGGCGGGTTCCTGCCCTACGCAGCCAGTCGATTCAGCGCCGCCGCGATGTTCAACCCCGACACCACGCCGGAGAGCATCCAAGCGGGCCTCCGGAAGTTCTACTTCGACACCGCACTGTCCGCATCCCCCACCTCGCTGCCGTCACTGCTGGCCTTCGCGGAGCCCGGCCATGTCCTCTACGGCAGCGACTTCCCCTACGCGCACCCCGATTGGAGTGCCCGCTTCGACCACGACCTGGACACCTACAACGGCCCCGGCGCAGAACGACTGGGCGAGGTGCACCGAACAGCCGCCGAGCAGCTCTTCCCCCGCTTGGCCGCCGACAGCATTCCGGGGAGCGAGTGAGGGTCGAAGCAGTCCGTGAGCCACCAGGGTGCGCCAGCCTGACCGTTCAGCCGAGTGTTGGCGGGAGCGCCCCGATCTGCCCGAGGATGCTGAGCACGTCCGGCTGGCCGACCTCGTCGACGATCAGTCCCTCGTCGAAACGGTAGAAGTTGCTCGCGTTCGCGACCACCGTCCTCCCCGTAGCGGGGGCACCGAGGAACTCGCCGTCGTGCGTGCCGCGGAGTTCGAAACGTGCTGCGACTGTGTCGCCCTCGACGACGATCCGGTCGATGCCCCACTGGATGTCAGAGAACGCGCTCCGCATGATCGTCAGGATCTGCAGGTACCCCGCCAGCCCGCGCAGCGGCTCGGGCGAGAACGGCGTCAAGAACGCCGCTTCCGGTGCGATGACCGTCTCGCCGATGGACGGGTCGGCGCTGTTGATGAAGTCGACGAATCGCAGGAAGGAGAGGCGTGTGTCTGTGGTCACGGGCAACTACTTTACATAGCAAGTAGATGCCGTAGAGTCGAAGCATGAGCACGAACCTTGCACCCCTCCATGGAACCGACGCCCCGGATGACCGGACTGGGCGAGCGGCGCGTCTGCGGGAGTACTTCGCCGCGCTGGTGTGGCACGAGACCGACGTGTGGAACGCGGTCGAGAAGCGGATGCGGGTCGAGGGCGTGCTGAGCCTGGCCCGACTGGAGGTGTTGCGGATCGTCCAGGCAGCCCCATCGGGCGCCCGGGTGCAGGACGTCGCGACCGGCGTCGGGACGTCGATCGCTGCAGCCAGTCGCTTGCTCGATCGGCTCGCCGCGGATGGTTTCCTCGAGCGTTCGACGGACCCGAACGATCGGCGCAGTGTCCGCAGTGTGCTCTCACCCCAGGGGAGAGACGCCTTCGCCCTCGCGGACGAGCGGTTCGACCAAGCGCTGGACGCTGTGCTCTCGGATGCCGATGCCGCGGCGATCGCAGACTGCATCGCGGCACTCGAGCGCCTGCAGTCTACGTTGGAGGCAAGGCGATGACGGCGACCATGCGGGCCGTCGTGATCGACGCACCCGGTGGCCCCGACGTGTTGCACCTCCGTGAGCTGCCGGTCCCGATCCCAGGCCCGGGCCAGGTGCTGATCCGTGTGGAAGCGTTCGGACTCAACCGGTCCGAGCTGCACTTCCGCCGCGGCATGGGCCATTTCGGGACCTTCCCACGGGTGCCCGGGATCGAAGCCGTCGGGATCGTGGAGGCAGCCCCAGGTGGAGAGTTTCCCGCCGGTACCCAAGTAGCCGGACTGATGGGCGGGATGGGTCGCGACTTCGACGGGGGCTACGCCGAGTACACCGTCGTTCCGGCCAGCAGCGTCGTGCCGTTCCGGAGCAGCCTCGACTGGTCCGTGCTCGGCGCCGTCCCCGAGATGCTGCAGACCGCACACGGGTCGCTCACCGTGGGCGTCGGTGCCCGCCGGGGCGACACGATCCTGATCCGCGGTGGCACGTCGTCGATCGGCCTGGCGTGCATCGTGCTGGCGAAGCAGCAGGGCATGACCGTCATCGCCACCACTCGCAACCCGGACCGCACTGAGCGACTCCACGCCACTGGTGCGGACCACGTCGTGGTGGACTCGGGCAGGATCGCCGACACGGTCCGTCGAATCGTGCCGGACGGCGTCAACGGAGCGGTCGAGTTGATCGGCACCGGCACGCTGCCCGACACGCTCCGGGCGACAGCCGTCCACGGCACCGTGTCGTTCAGCGGGATGCTTTCCGATGTCTGGACCATCCCCGACTTCTACCCGATGGCGGTGATCCCCAACGGGGTGCGCCTCACCGCGTACTCCGGCGAAGCGAGCGACCTGCCGGCATCGGTGCTGCAGGCGTTCCTCGACACCGTCGCAGCCGGCACCGTGCAGGTCCCGATCGCGAAGGTGTACGAGCTCGAGGAGATCGTGCAGGCCCACCGCGACACGGAGGACGGGACCCGGTCAGGCAAGCTCGTCGTCACCATCCACTGAGCCCGCCTGCATCCCCATGGCAATCGCCGGTCGAGACGACCCAGCCTCGGCATGTGTCGGCCGTGTACGTGACGTGGTGCAGTTCTGCTGCCTGCCGTTCGCCGTGCAGCCGCACGCATGCGTTTGCGATGACCTCGGGGTAGCACCAGTCGGTGCAGCTGTTGCGGGCAGTACTCGCTCCGCCTTCAAGGGAGAGGAGCTGTACAGCCGCTGCTTGTAGCCCGGTCCTGAGCCGGTCTTCATGAGATGGGACTGCTGTCGATTCAGTCGACTCGCTGGTCTAGTCAGCGCGTGCGACTGTCCGATCGCTCGCTGAGACGGTGGACTAAGTCAAATGGGCGGCTTGAGCGCCGAGGGCAGGTGGCACGTCGGTTCAATGAGGACCGCTTGGCCTGCGAGCTGGTCGGCTGCGCGGACGCTGTCTGGAGTCATCGGCCGGCGGCTGGGGCTCCTACGGCACGTCGGCATCGACGTCGCGGCAGTCTGGCACCTCCCGCACTGCTCCGCAAAATGCCCGGTCAGAGTACCGTTCTCGGGTGCGCCGCCCGTGCCAGAGGATACGGCCGGGGTCGTCAGAGGATACGGGCTCGTCCGACGCCTCCGTCCGCCGCACCACCTCAAGGATCTAGCGGTTCTTAAGACAGCCCACCGAAGCGTGTGAGAGACCACGACGAAGCCCACCGATGATCTCGGTGGGCTTCGTCGTTTCGGTGGCTGGCATGGGTCGTACGCATAGGGCTCCCTCACTGCGACGATGAGCGGACCATCTATGTGAGACACGACTCGGGTCGAGGCTGCGTCCGGTTCGAGTCAGGTACGGGAGACCGCGGGGGGACCGGCTATCGAAACCGCTGTAACGCTGACCGCGTCGTCCGATATCCGCCAGAAACTGAAGCGCGGCTCGGCTGAACTGAGCAGGTGAACAACAGAACCACGCAGGCCGCCGCCTTCCACACGCTCCACCAGGACTTCGCACAGCCGCTCCTTCTCGCCAACGCCTGGGACGTAGCAAGCGCCCGACTCGTCGAGATTGCGGGTGCGCCAGCCATCGCTACCACCAGCGCAGGTGTCGCATGGTCGCTCGGTCATGCGGACGGTAACGCGCTCGGGCGCGAGGAGGCCGTCGCGGCAGTCTCTCGGATCGCTGGCGCGGTGACTGTGCCGGTCACCGCTGACATCGAGGCCGGCTACGCCGACGACGCAGACGGGGTGGAACACACGGTCGACGCAGTTCTCGAAGCCGGTGCAGTCGGCATCAACATCGAAGACGGCGCACTGCCCGCAGCTGAGCTCATGGACCGTATCGGCGCGGCTCGACGTGCAGCGGGTCGTGCCGGGGTACCGATGTTCATCAACGCGCGGACGGACGTGTACCTCGCCGGCCTGGTCTCGCCGGAGCAGCGGTTCGCTGAGACCCTCCATCGGGCACACCGGTACCTCGAAGCAGGAGCAGATGGTGTCTTCGTACCCGGAGTTGGCGACGCCGACACGATCAGAGCGCTGGCTGAGGCAATCGACGGCCCGCTGAACGTGATGGTCGGCCCCGGCTCCCTGACTGCCGCGCAGCTCTCAGAACTCGGAGTGGCCCGCGTGAGCGTCGGTTCGGGCATGGCGCAGGCCGCGTACGAGATTGCTCGATCGGCCGCTATGGAACTGCTGACTGCCGGCACATACGGGTCCTTGACGCCGGCCGTCGACTACGGCGAGCTGAACTCGCTGTTCTAGCGAGGTCCGCGACGAAGGAAGAGGACCAACGTCGAATGACGTTGGTCCTCTTCGCTCCTTGCATGTCTGCCTCGGCTAATCCAAGGGTTGATGGTGAAGGTCTCGGCGACCGATCGGCTTCCGGACACGCACCTGGTCTTCTGCTAACTCAGTGCTTGTCCTGGTTGCGGAGGCTCCAGACGCCGAGGTACAGAGACCAAGGCGTGAGAACGATCAGGGGCAGCCAAGAACCGATCATCCCGGTGTTGATGACCAAGTTCAAAAGCCCCAGGGCAAGCATTAGCACAGCAGCGATGGCAACGAACCAGGCAAAGGCCCGAGGCCAGGGCTTCATTGATCTCACGCCGGGATGCTACCGGAGCCCCGTCGGGCGACCGATAGCCGATCGTCTATCGGACGCGCAAGGAGGGTTCGTCCCGAGCTGTCCGCCCCTTGCCGTACGGAGGCGATCCGGGTGCAGTGTGAACTCAGCTTCACCGGAAACGACGGAGACGGATCGTCGCCCAGATCGCGAAGCCGCACATCGCCAGCCCCAGCATCACGAACAACAGGTTCCACGCCCATCCGGGTAGAACCAGCCCCCGACCTGACGAGAGCGCGGCTAGCTCCGCAGGACTTTGCATCGTCCATCGAGCGACACCGAAGATCAGCGCGGCCGTACCGCCGACGTAAAAGCTTGCAATCGCCCAGACCTTCGGCTTCTCAGGAGTCGCGGACACAACACGAACCCTAGACGCCGGCGAGGGTCGACCCCACGGTCTAATCGCGCTGCTCGCCGGACTTCGTGCGGACCCGGTAGGCGATCGGCTAACGGGGAACGCCCTTCCCCTCAGACGCCCACTGCGATTCGGTCTAGTGCTCGTGCCAGTTCGGCGCTTTGCTGGGGTCCGCCGTGCCCCTCATCCTCCGCGATGGTGAGTGCGCTCTGCGGAAGACCCTGGTGAAGCCGCCAGGGTGTCACTGCCGGGCCGCTGATGTCTTTTCGGCCGTGCACGAGGGTGGTGGGGACGTGTTGAATGCGGTCGAGCCGAGCCAAGATCGCGTCGTCGCCAGGCATGAAGGCGTCGTTGCTCCAGTAGTGCGTCACGAGCCGGGCGAACTCCTCGCGGCGATCGGGACCGATGTGGCCTTCGTTCCGGAGCTCCGGGTGGTCTAGGGAGACGTGGACGTTTTCCCACCGGTCCCAGGCCGCGGCTGCGGCTTCGCGGGTTGATGCGTCCGAGGACGTCAGGAGATGGGCATACGCGTCGACGATCCGTTCGCCGGAGCGTCGCTGGCTCGCACGGTCGAACTCGTCCCATTCCGCCGGGAACAACCGACCGACGCCCTCCATGATCCAATCGACCTCGCTGCGGCTGGTGGTTGTGACAGCCATGAGCGCGAGTGCGCGTACCCGTTTTGGGTGCTGTTGTGCGTAGGCCAACGCGAGCGTGGTTCCCCAGGAGATCCCGGAGACCACCCAGGTGTCGACGCCGAGGCGTCGGCGGACGGTTTCGATGTCGTCGATGAGTTGCTGAGTGTTCTGTCGATCCATCCCACCGCTCGCTTCGCCTGCTGAGCGGCTTTTGCCGGTGCCGCGTTGGTCGATACCAATCAGTCGGTAGCGTGCCGGGTCGAAGTGAGTGCGGTACCAGCCGCTGCCGAGTGATCCTCCGGGCCCACCATGAAGCCAGAGGGCAGCCACGCCGTCTGGATTGCCCGACTCTTCACAGTAGATCGAGGTATCTCCGTCCACGTCGACGGCGCTCGTCCGATAGGGCTCGTACCGGTCGTAAGTCACCACTCCACGCTATCGACGACCGCACTCAGTGTCTTCTCGTTAGCCGATCGGCCATCGAGACGGCCAGGGACCGCTGCAGCGGTCGGATCTCATATGCTCCGTGCATGGGGATGAACAAGGACCAGCAGCTCACGGTCATCGGCGGAGCCCTTGTGGCAGTGTTCGCCGGCGTGGGCGTGATCGTCGCGTGGGCGACGGGGTTCATCACCCTCTAGTCGCTCGCTGAGCGATCGGCTGTAGGCGATCGAGACGACACGGTGGTCTGTGCCTCTGGTCTCCGGGCACGACCTAGGGTGAATGGATGTCTTGGGTCTCTGAGGATTCCGGTTCCCTGGCGGTGACTGAGTCCGGCGGGACGCCCGGGCGTCGGACGTTGCTGTCCGTCTTGCCGTTGACGACGGCGTGGGTGGGAGCCGCAGCTGTTGTTGCCGTCCCGATCGCAGGCGTTGTCGTCGGTTCCGTTGTCGAGCGTTCGCCCAGTGGGTTGTCCTTCATCCTGATCATGGTCCCGGTGCTCGTAGGAGCGGCGGCGGCGACATTCGTGTTCGGGCTCGCTGCTGGAGCGTTGGCGGGTCTACCGGATTGGTTCCTGCGTCGACGTCCACTCGGCACGGTCGGCGTCGTCGCGGCCGTTGTAATCCTGACTGTGCTCGTGGCGGGCGCATCGGGCGCCGCGTTTCTGGTGGCGCCGTACTTGGTCCCATGGCCGGTACTGACGCAGGTTTGCGTTGTGGCAGCCGCGACAGCGATCGCGACGCTGGTGGTTGTCGCATTGCACCGCCGACGCGAACGTCGACGACACCAGTAGACGAGCGGCCTCGCTGCTGCCCCTGGTGGGCGGAACGGCGTCCGGAGGCGGATCGGCTACTGGATTTCTCCTTCCGCCCCTGAATTGAAAGTTTGCCCTATCCACTTCTGCGGGCGGGGGCAAGACCTTGCCCCGGGTGGATCCGCGAGTGCCCGGCGCTCCGCAGTTCATGCGGTGCGTGCTGCCCCGGCGGTCGAGCGTCAGCGGAACCGGTTCACGAGCGCGGCGACGATCGGGACACGTGTCAGCAACACGATGATCGCGTAGCCGATGACTCCACCGAGGGTGTTCCAGATGAAGTCGTTGACGTCAGCGACGTGACCACCGGAGAACAGCTTCTGCGCGGCGAGTTGCAGGAGCTCGATCGTCAGGCTGACGGCCGCGGAGGTGAGCAGCGCCTTCCACCACCGCGGACGCCGCATGAGGAGCTGCAGGAGGACGCCCAGTGGCACGAACACCGCCACGTTGGTGAGCGCGTCCGCGAGCTCGTAGTCGTGGAACGGGATCAGCGCCAGCGCCGGTGCCCACGGCTCGTCGCTCGAGGTCGGGTAAAGGAAGATTGGGAAGACCGTGTTCGCGAGGATCCCCGCGGCGTATACGGCGATCGCGGCGGCGACGGCAACACGCGGCCACGTGAAGCGCCGTCCCCTGAGCAGGAGCGCCAGCTGGACGACGAACACGACGACACCGAAGGGAACGGCAACCGGCAGGACGGGGACTTCGCCGAACGGGTTGGAAGACATCCGGAGAAGCCTAGTGACGCTGAGCTGCTGCGGAGGACCAACGAGCGTCGACCGCCGCAGGTGCTCGCGTTCCGCGATCCGTCAGGACGCACGCGACCGCACGGCGGACGCGTGATCGGGGCTCTGCAGCGCAACCCCTGACGGACGGGAGGCCCGGTGCCAGCTGGCACCGTCCCTCCCGGCACGGCCGTCACCCCGCTGGCGCGGTGCGCCGGTACCGGCGGGTGGGGCCCACCTCCCGGCACGGCCGTCACCCCGCTGGCGCGGTGCGCCGGTACCGGCGGGTGGGGCCCACCTCCCGGCACGGCCGTCACCCCGCTGGCGCGGTGCGCCGGCACCGGCGGGTGGGGCCCACCTCCCTCCCTTTCGCTTCTGGTTCCGTCAAGTACTGCACTCGATGAGTTGTTCATGTTGCAGGTGGAATCGACGTCCGCATCTCTGTGCGACGCGCTCACTGTGGGTGACGATCACGAACGTGGTTCCTGCTTGCTGCAGCTGGTCGAAGAGGGCGAGCACGTCGTCTTCGGTCGTCTCGTCCAGTGCGCCGGTGGGCTCATCGGCGAGAACGACGGCTGGGCGCTTCGCGATGGCTCGGGCGATCGCGACGCGCTGCGCTTCTCCTCCCGACAGTCGTCGTGGGCGCCTGCCGGCGAGGTGACTGATGCCGACCGCCTCCAGGGCGTCACGCGCTCGGCCCGCCGAGTCCGCACGAGCAGGGACTCCGAGCCGGACGTTGTCGAGCACGCTGCGGTCGCCGAGCAGGCTGTGGTCCTGGGTGACGATGCCGATGTGTCGGAGCCGGTAGGCCGCCATCCTGGACGCGGTGCGCTCAAGGATGTGCCCATCATGGACGTAGGTCCCCTCGAAGTCGGTGTCGAGGCCGGCGAGGACCCGGAGCAGCGTGCTCTTGCCCGATCCGCTGCGTCCCGTGATGGCTACGGAGCGATCGTCTTCGCGAAGGTCGAAGTGCAGTCGGTCGAACAGCGTTCTGGTCGATCCGTCGGGCTCGGTGACCGTCTTCGAGACGTCGCGCAGTGTGATCATCGTGGGGCACCTCTTCTGCGTCCGGTGGTCAGTTCGATGCGGACGGCTCGTCGGCCGAGTGCCCCGTCCGCCACGCACCAGAGCAGGAGGGCGGTACCGGCGCCGAATCGGGCCGTCGCACTGTCGTTGGGGAGCACCGCGCTCGTCGCGAGGAACAGCCCGAACGCGGCGATGTACTCGGTGAGGCGGCTTGGGCGGAACAGTCGGCTCGTGTGGTCCGGGCTCTTCCCGAGGAGATGGTGCACGTGCGCGACCGGCGCTCGACGGTGGTGCAGGAGTCGGTTGAGGAACACCGTGATGAGGCCCACGCCCGCGGTGAGGACGACGAGCAGCGCGGTGACGAGCACCAGGTTGTCCTGGATGAGCTGGCGGACGAGGGAGAGCTGCACGAGGTAGGTCGGTACTCCGAGCAACGTGTACGACCTGAAGCCGGTCTCGTCTCCGATCCCGTCGAGTCGTGCGACCACTCCACCGAAATCGAGGCTGCGATCGACGGCGAGGTCGGCGTTCAGTACCTGGAACACCAGGCGTCCGAACAGCTCGGGATCCAGCCGGTCGAGCGCTGCTCGGTCGAGTCCGGTGAGTACCGGTGGGTAGGGGACGATGACCGTGTCATCGAGGTAGTGGTTGGCCTCACCGCGGAAGTACATGGCGCTGTCCGCTTCGAGGAAACCGACGACTTCGAGCTCCTGCGCCTGCAGGATGACCGCTCCGGTGAGGTGTTGTCCGAGCTCGTACACGCCGCGGTACTCGTTGCCGAGCAGCACCGGAATTCGACCGGAACCCCAGTCGACGGCATCCCACTCGATCGGCGCGCCGTCCTGCACGGAGAGCCCCGCGAACTCGTACGCGGTCTCGTTGAGCTGGATGGACTTGATGTCCTGAACACTCCGTCCGGACTCGTCCTGATACTTCCCGTTGAGCGTGTACTCCGTGCCGTAACCGACGTCGAAGCGGTCGTCGCCACGGAAGTCCTGGACAGTGACGGGTTGGTCGTACGAGGAGATGAACCTGAATTCGGGCTCGTCATCGATGCGGTCGACGAATGCGGCGACGCCGTCGAGTGCGCGCTCGTCTCGCCGGATCGCTTCGAATGCCTCCGGCGCAAGATCGTCGATCACCGTGTAGAGGTCGGCATCGGCATCAGCGGACAGGCCCTGGGCCACGGCCTGCGACGTTGACTGGGTGAACGATGCCACGTTGTACCAGCAGAGTGCGAGCAGCACGATCAGGACGATCTTGGCGACGATGATCGTCCAGTTGGACCGGAGGTCGTTCAGCAGTTCCATCGTCGGCTTCCGTGCCAGAAGGAAACGACCGTGACGGCGAGCGTGATCGTCCCGACCGCCACGACTGCGGCGGTGACGTCGAGGTCGAGGTTGGTGGTGTGCCGTGCAGCCGCCGTACCGACCAGTGCGCTTGTGCAGGCGGCCGTGCTGATCACACCAACCCTGGCGGTAGCGCTGCGACGGGTGGTCAGTGGTCGAACCCCCGTGGTGAAGCGGACGGCGGCCGTGCGGAGTTCCCATCGTCCGGCTTGCAGACCAGCGATCAGGGCGATGAGCGTGACGACGAGCGTGCCGAGCGCGATCAGGACCGGCGACACGGCGTCGACGTTCGTCCTGCGGTTCGTGCTGTCGTCGATGATCTCGACGCTTCGGCCAGGGAACTGTGCGCTGTAGTGGCGGACACTGCTCGGGCCGTCCAGGAGCAGCCGCTGTGGTGACGCCGAGAACTGCGACGGATCGGCGACGACCACGTCATCGGACAGGAGACTGTCGGCCCGCACGCCAAGTCGCCCCACCACGGTGTACGGCTTGCCACCGACGGCGATGTCGTCACCGTGGACCCCGACGTCAGCCCCAGCGAGGGCTTCGCCGGGGCGCCCGGTCAGTGCGTGCCCGTCGTGCAGTGGGACGTCTGTCCACCGTCCGGACAGGATCGCAACGGCGCGGACCTGATCCTCGAGGTTCACGAACACCTTCGTTCCCGGTTCGAACGCGCTCCTGGCACGCCGGAGTTCGTCGAGCGTCGCGGTCACCCACGCGCTCTGGCCAGCGCGGAGGTCGTTGCCTTCCACGGCGACGACACGTCGACGAGCGTCGAACACCCCGATCAGCACGGTCAGGAGCATGGCCAGCAGGAGCAGGCCGGCTGTCGCCGTGAGCTGTCGCTTCGTCACGTCTTCTCCTCACGCCGCAGTGGGTGCGAGCGACTGGCTCGCACCCACTGCGATGTGTCACTTGCCGTAGTAGGTCTTCGCAGAGCCGACACCGCTGCCGGGCTGGTTCGGCCGGTACGGCTTCCACGCGGCCACTGCTTCAGTGCCGGACTTGCCCCACTTCCGGCCAGAGTCAGCGATGATGCTGCTGCCGTGCTCGAGCCGCGCTCGCGTGTAGTGCTGCACGCCTGCCCAGGTCGTCCAACCGTGCGAGCGCTTGTGTGTCGTCCCGCTGATCGTCTTCTTCTCGGCTGCACCACGGTGGTTCACCGCGAACACCGACATCCCGGTTCCTCCGCCGTCGATGGTCTCGGCGCTCTCCGACCATCCGCCGACGACCCCCTCGCCCTCACCCTGCGCATGCGCAGGGATCGCGCCGAGGAACACCGTCCCGCCGACGGCTACTGCGGCGAAGCCTGCAGCAACTCGACGAGCCTGCTGACCGATCTTGCTCATTGCATGCTCCCTTCCTGAACGGTGAAGTGCAAACGTTCAGTCCTTAACATGTCAGAAGAGGGAGGCTCTGTCGAGGTCTGCAATCACGACCGCGTCGCGGACGCGTGATCGGGGATCTGGAGCGTAATCACGGACGGACGACAGCGCAACGAAGCCGCGGTACTCAGCGCGACGCCGCCTCCGGCACCGCGCCGCCCCAGCCGTTGAACCCTCCGAACACGACCTTCACCGGGACAGCCTGCGCTCGGTCGGCCACGTACTGGTAGACGCCGCCCGGACGTCCGAGCCACAGCACACCTGCCGGCGATGTGGTCGTCGCCACTGTCCGGAGCTCCACCAGGTACTGCCCCGAGGGGATCTGGAACTGCGCCGTCTGTTCGCTGTCGAGCAGCGTCGAGAACCTGGTCGAGAACGTCGTGCCGGTCGTCGCGTTCGTCACCGTGACGCTCGCGCCGCTCAGATGCGCCGACGGGGCGCGGGACGCCGAAGCCGCGAAGACGGCCAGGTCGTAGTCACTGTGTGCGTAGTGCCTCGACAACGTCACCTGCGAAGCAGGAAGGGTCCCGCGCTGCTGGTACACCCGGGTCTTCCACACGGCGGGCGACGCCGTTCCGCTGGCGTACGCCTCGATGCGGTACTTCCCGGTGCTCAACCCGACGAACCGGTACTGGCCCGCGCTGTCCGAGGTCGTCCGGAACACCTGCGAGGTGTCCTCGTTCCAGGCGTACATCAGGCGCCCGGCGGCGGGTCCCGTCGGACCGACCACACCGCCCTGCACGGTGGCACCGATCACGAGCGGCACGGTGACCGCGACGGTCGAACCGCCGCGGACGGCGATGTCCGAGCGGAGTCCGGGTGCGTAGGTCTCCGCTCCGTGTGGCGGGAGTTGCCGCGTCGTCACCATGACGGTGTCCGGGGCGGGGATGCCGGTGAACGTCGCGGTACCGTCGGCATCGGTGGTGGCGTTCCCGACGACGGCGTCGGTGCCGATCGCCGCGAGTTCGACGTCCGCCAGCCGGATCGCGGTGCCGTCCGGCGCTGCGAGCTGCACGGCGATCGTTCCCGACCCGGCCGCGGCCGCTGGCGACGCCAGGCCGACCATCGTGGCTGCGGCAAGCGCAACGACCAGTGTCGTCCCCGTGATCAGTCGCATCGCGTTCCCCGTCCACCAGCCGTACCGTGCAGGGGACTGTACGCGTCGGGCGGGCGGTGGGGAAGGACTGTCCTGTGCGCGAGGCGCAGCGTCGCATGCGCTACTGTCAGAGGCAGAGGGAAAAAATCCCGCGCTGCTCCGGCAGGCTGGACCGCACACGCGTCTCACGGGAGTCGCCACTTCTTCATCGAAGGAGTGCGCCCGTGTCCGACCCCATCGCCCGCCCGCCGTTCGACCCCGAACTCGCGACCTTCCTGGCGGCGCTCGAGGCCCGCGGTCCGTTCACCCTCACCGCGGAGATGCTGCCCCGCATGCGGCAGCTCGACGTGCCCGAGGACTTCGTCGACGAACGCCTGCGGTCCCGCGGGTACCAGCGGCGGACCGTCACCGTGCCGGGGCACCGCGGTGACCCCATCGACCTCGCGATCATCGACCGCGCCGAGCGCACCGGCGCGACCGGTGCGACCGCAGCCGTCTACTCGATCCACGGCGGGGGCATGATGTTCGGCCACCACCTCGGGAACCTCGACTCGTTCGACGACTGGCTGCTCGACCACGACGTGGTCCTGGTCAGCGTCGACTACCGCCTCGCACCCGAGTACCCCGATCCGTACCCGGTGGAGGACTGCTACGCCGGTCTCGTCTGGGTCGCAGAGCACGCCGACGAGCTCGGCATCGACCCGGCACGGATCGTCGTCGCGGGGCAGAGCGCCGGCGGCGGACTCGCGGTGGGGACAGCCCTGCTCGCCCGTGACCGGCAGGGTCCCGACCTCATGGCGCAGATCCTCGTGTCACCGATGCTCGACGACCGCGACGAGACCGTCTCGACCCGGCAGATCGACGGTGTCGGCGTCGCGGACCGCCAGATGAACCGCTTCGCGTGGGACGCGTACCTCGGACCACGCCGTGCGACGCCGGTTGTCTCCGAGTACGCCGCTCCGGCTCGTGCGGCAGACCTGTCCGCGCTACCGAAGACCTACATCGACTGCGGCAGCGCCGAGGTCTTCCGCGACGAGGACGTCGCCTTCGCGAGCCGCCTCTGGGCAGCGGGGGTCGACGCGGAGCTCCACGTCTGGCCCGGTGCCTTCCACGGGTTCACGAGCATGATGCCCGATGCCGCGATCTCGAGGACCGCGACCGCGGCTCTTGCGGACTGGACCCGCCGACTGCTCGGTGATCCTTTGCCGATCGAGCGCGCAGACGGGTGCCAGGACGGATCTCTGGACGGCGTGTCTCGGTAGACATCCCCACGAGCGGGACGGGAGGCCCGGTGCCAGCTGGCACCGGGCCTCCCGTCAGGGCGGGTGTCACGGCGCGATAAGCGGACCATGTCGCCCGCCTCACTCGGCGCTGCGCAGGTCCTTCACGTCGCCGTCCGAGCACTTCGAGACCCCGGTGATGCTGTACCGCTGCGGGTACGCGTTGAATCCGATGGAGGTGACCGGCCCGTCCGCGCCCCGGATGCCGGTGAGCGGGTCCGAACCGCCGCTCTCGAACCGCTCCGTCGTGATCCCCTTCGACTTCCAGAGCTCCTCGACCGTCCGGATGTCGGCGGCGGGGTCGGTGCCGTCGGTGTCGCTCCGCTCCAGGATGTACACGAAACGGGCGCCATCCCCACCGCCCGACTGGGTGCAGACCTCGGCAGCCGGGCCGCGGTACACGGTCCACTCGCCGCCGACCGCGTCGGTGGACTCCTTGACGGCGTCGACGATCGACTTCTTCGCTTCGGACGGGTCCACTGTCTTGCCTCCGGGGGTGTTGCTGCAGCCGGCCACGGTCAGTGCCGCCGTCAGGATGAGGGCGACGCCGACGCTGGTGCGGGCGGTGCCACGGATTCGTTGGTTCACGTTCACAGTGTCCACTGCGGGTTCTCCAGGAGCGACTTCTGGAAGTCGGTCAGCCCCTTCGGCTGGGGATCGGTCATGAGCTCGGGGTGCCCGGTGGTGGCGAACCCGATGTTGGTGAGGGACTCGGTGTTGGGGTCGAGGTAGCCGCGTTCGTCCTCGGTGTGGGTCGCGTGGTCCTCGACGGGGTTGAGCGGGCCGGACCCGTCTGCGCCGAAGGCCGTGGCGCCGAAGTCGGGTGCCGTGGGGTCCTGTCCGTGTTCGGGGCTGAGGCGCCCGGTCCACGCCCACTGGTCGCCCTTCGCCGGGTCGATCGCCCACACGTCCCGCGCCTGGCCGGCGTAGACGTGGTCGGCGTTGAGGTCACCGGCGTCGTCGACCGAGTTCGGGAGTCCGGCGGAGCCGATGGTCGTGAACGTGTCGACCTGGACGTCGTCCTGCGTCAGGGCGTAGGCCGAGGTCGTCGATCCGTACGAGTGGGCGACGATGTTCGTGGTGGGTGCATCCCCGTTGCGGACCGCGTCCAACCCGCGGACGGACGCAGCGAGGTTGTCCCCACCGGCCTCGGCGTAGTCGCTGCCGAGGACCCCGAAGTCGAGCTTGCCGGAGATGACGGGCTGCGGTGGCGTCTTGTAGCCCATCCAGGAGATCACCGCCCGGTCCTCGGGCCCGGTGTCCGCCTGCTGGTCGTACACGTGCTGGGCGGAGTCGGTCCAGCCGATCATGCCGGTCGTGTCCGAGCCCATGCCGGGAACGGCCCAGGTGACGTTGTCGGCGGTGTCGAGGTCGCCGATGGACACCGCTGCCAGCGGCGGGACGTCGTCGGTCAACGAGAGGATGAACCGCTCGCCGGCCTTGCTGCCCTGCTCGAACTGGCTGGCGGTGTCGATCTGCTGCAGCGCTTCGAGGTTCTCCGAGGCACGCGCCCACCCCGCCCCGTTGTCGTAGGGGATGGTGGACTCCAGGTCTTCGACTTCCTGCTTCGCGGCCCGGATGCGGGCATCGAGGACGGTCCGGTTGGCGGTGTCCCGTGCCCAGTAGTCGACGCCCTCGAGGTTGCCGAGCGCGCTGAGGACCGGCAACGGCAGTGCCTGCAGGTCGTTCGCGTCGGCCTTCGAGTAGCCGAGCGTTGCCCAGAGCGCGGCGACCTGGTCGGCGGAGAGGTCCGGG
This sequence comes from Curtobacterium sp. VKM Ac-2884, assembly GCF_015350945.1. Classification (NCBI taxonomy): domain Bacteria; kingdom Bacillati; phylum Actinomycetota; class Actinomycetes; order Micrococcales; family Microbacteriaceae; genus Curtobacterium; species Curtobacterium sp. VKM Ac-2884. Next base: position 25,810 of record NZ_JADKSA010000004.1, on the reverse strand, counting down.
TTCAGCATCTCCTGGAACGTCGGCGGCAGTTCCGCGGCGGCGGACACGTCGAGCGTCGCGTTCGAGATCGCTCCGCCGCCGCCGGCGCGCTCGAAGGCGTCCGCGATGCGGTCCACCCAGGCTGCGTCCTCGCCGTTCTCCTCGAGCAGGCGGTCGAAGCCGTGCAGGCACGTCGAGCTGTCGATCGTCGCCCACCCGCAGCTGCTCGTGAAGCCGGACCAGGCGTTCTGCAGGGTCGTCCGGTCCGCCCCCGCCGAGCGGTCGAAGGCGCGAGCGGTGCTCGTGAAGGACCGGAGGTGCTCGGGATCGGCCGAGCTCTTCCCGCCCGACGTGCCGCCGCCGGTCCGGGTCCGGGTCCGTGCGGAGAACGCGGCGGAGATGCTCGGCGGCGCGATCGGGATCTCCGAGGGCTTGAAGTCGAAGGTCTGGACGCCCGGGAGTCGGAGGAGGTCGGTCGGAGCATCTGCGGCTGCCCGGTCGCGTTCGTCCTGGCGTACCTGCCACGCGGCGAGGGCGTCCTGTCGCGCCCGTTCGTCCGCGGCGGCGGCCGTCGTCGCGTTCACCTGCGTGCTGAGGTCGTCGAGCACGGTGGCGAGCTTCGGTCGGTCGTCCGCCTCGATCTGCGCCGATTCCTCGAACCGCTTCGCGTAGGCGCCGTCGAAGCCGTCGAGCGCGCTCTCGGCGGCGGTGCGCCGTCCGGCTCCCTGGCCGCGCAGTGTCTCGGCGGCGTTGGACGCTGCCTGCGCGAGCAGATCGGCTGCCGCGTCGTCGTACTGGACTTCCCCCACGGTGTTCCCCCTTGCGCCTGGTCCCCGGCGCCCCACCACGACTGTAGCGACCGGGCGCGCAGTGCGCACCACGGAACCGAGCTGCCCCTGTTCACCAACCGGACTCCCACGCATGGCAGGGTGGTCCGGGGCACCGTCGCCCGCAGCCCACCCAGCCGCGAGCGGAGCACGATGCCACCACAGGACCTGATGGTCGTCACGGACCTCGACGGGACGTTCCTCGACCATCACGACTACTCCTTCGACGCTGCCCTGCCGATGCTCGAGCGCCTACGCGCCGACGGCGTGCCGGTGGTGTTCTGCAGCAGCAAGACCCGGGCCGAGATCACCGCCCTGCAGCGGCGGACCGGTCTCGATGGCCAGGCGTTCGTCGCGGAGAACGGCGCGATCGTCGTCGGACCGGACGGCAAGGTGACCACCGGCGCTGGCGCGGGCCCCGCGGATGCCGACCTCGCGCGTCTCCGCACGGCCCTCGACCACACCCGATCGGACCTGGACCTGCACTTCGCGACCTTCAGCGGCGAGACCGACGAGGTCGTCGCCGCCTGGACCGGACTCGACCTCGAAGCAGCCGGAGCCGCACGGCAGCGCGAAGCCTCCGAGGTCCTGCTCTAGCACGCCGAGGACGACGACCGCGCCGACCCGTTCCGCGCGGCGCTCGCCGCGGCCGGCCTCGAACTCGTGCGCGGCGGCCGCTTCTGGCACGTCCTGCCCGCCGGGCGCGACAAGGGCACCGCGGTCCGCCTGCTCGTCGCCGACCACGAACGCCGCACCGGCAACGCTCCGCGCACGATCGGGCTCGGCGACGGCCCGAACGACACGGCGCTGCTCGACGCCGTCGACCTGGCGGTCGTCGTCCGCGGCCACGGCCCGGCACCCGGTCCGCTCGTCGACGACCGACCCGAGCGCGTGTACCGCTCGATGCAGCCCGGCCCGCTCGGCTGGAGCGAAGGCCTCGAGCACCACCGCGATCACCACCGCGATCACCACCGCGAACAGCACCGCGAACAGCACCTCAGGAGCCATCGATGAGCGACTTCCACCAGAACGGCGTCATCACGACGTTCCACGACCTCGGCCGCCGCAGCACCGCGAGCATCGAGGACGACCTGCGCGGGTTCGCCGAGAAGCGGCCGATGAGCCTGATCTTGCCGGCGCTGTACTCGGAGCTCGAACGCCCGGCGCTGTCGCGGATCGTCGACGAGCTGGCCGAGGCCGACTGGCTCAGCGAGATCGTGATCGGGCTGGACCGGGCCGACCGCGCGCAGTTCGAGCACGCGCGGGAGTTCTTCTCGCGGCTGCCGCAGCGGCACCGCATCCTGTGGAACGACGGCCCGCGCCTGCGGGAACTCGACGCCGAGCTGGAGCGTGAGGGGCTGGCTCCCGGCGAGCCCGGCAAGGGCCGGAACGTCTGGTACTGCACGGGCTACGCGCTCGCGTCGGAGCGCGCGGAGTGCATCGCCCTGCACGACTGCGACATCACCACGTACGAGCGGGGCATGCTCGCGCGGCTGTTCTACCCGGTCGCGAACCCGGCGTTCGACTACGAGTTCTCGAAGGGCTACTACGCCCGCGTCGCCGACGGCCGGATCAACGGCCGCGTCGGACGGCTGCTCGTCGGCCCGCTGCTCCGGTCGCTCCGCCAGGTCTACGGCGAGTCCGAGTACCTCGAGTACCTCAGCAGCTTCCGGTACCCGCTGTGCGGCGAGTTCGCGATGCGCGCGCACGTGCTGAACGGGTTGAAGATCCCGGGGGACTGGGGCCTCGAGATCGGCATGCTGTCCGAGGTGTACCGCGACTACGCGACCCGGCAGGTGTGCCAGGTGGAGATCGCCGACGCCTACGACCACAAGCACCAGCCCCTCGCCGAGGCCGACGGCACCGGCGGACTCGCCCGCATGGGGAACGACATCGTGCAGTCGCTGCTGCGGAAGCTCGCGACGATGGGCGTCCCGCTCACCTCGGACTCGTTCCGGGTGCTCAAGGCGACGTACTACCGGAACGCCCTCGACATCGTCGAGGTCTACCGGCACGAAGCGGAGATGAGCGGGCTCGGCTTCGACCAGCACGCCGAAGAAGCCGCGGTCGAGCTCTTCACCAAGGCGATCCTCGACGCCGGCGGCGCCTTCAGCGCGCGCCCGGACGACAAGCCGTTCATCCCGAGCTGGAGCCGGGTGCGGTCGGCGGTGCCGGACGTGCTCGACCGGTTGCGGGATGCGGTGGAGGCGGACCAGCAGGCCACTGGCTGAACGGTGCGACGTTCGCGTCGCCCTCCTCGATGCTGGAGAGGCGCGGATCGATGCTGGACGACTTGACGTCTTCCCGCGCGCAGAGCTCGGACCCACGCCCCGCCGGGTCCACGAGAGCCTGACTCTCCGGCGACTCGCAGTCTCGGGTTCGCTCTCGCGAACACGCTGACGGCCCGGAGGTGCTTCCCTCCGGGCCGTCTTGTACTTCCTCAGTAGTTGATGCGGATGAAGTCGTGCGCCTGGCTCCAGATCGGGCGCTCGGCGACCTTCGTGGTCGTCCAATCGCCGCTGGTTCCCGTGCTCAGGCCGTTGCCGTCGACCACGTACCAGATGCCGTTCACGTTCTGGGACACGATGCCCACGTGCTGGTCGTTGCCGAAGATGACGACGTCACCGACGCGCGGGCTGCTCACCTCAGTGCCGAGCTTCCGCATGTCAGCGACCCAGGTGTACTCCTTGCCACCGGTCGCGTTCCGCATCGCCCAGGTCGCGAACCACGCACACCAGTCGCCACGGTAGCCGTGCCACGGAGCGGCCGTGGTCTCGTCCACCTGGTAGACCGTCTGCCCCTTGTACGACCTGGCGTAGTCGACGACCTGCTGCGCCGTCGGAGACGTCGGAAGCCCCGTCGAGGGCGGCGGGGGTGCGACCTTCCCGTCCCAGTCGCCACTCACCGGCACGATTGCACTGTTCCCGGTCGGTCCGAACGAGTACGCGATGTCGGACGTGCCGGTGTTGCCGTTCGTGTTCGTCAGGTGGAACGAGGCGTTCGACGGCTTGTACCAGCCGACTGAATCTCCGCCGTTGCCGTCCCAGTCACCGGCGATGGCTTCGACGCTGGTGTCGCCGACCGGTCCGTTCGTGAAGGCGAGCGAACTCGCCGACGGCGAGTTCGCTGAGGCGAGGTGCCAGGATGCGTTCGACTGGAGGTACCAGCCGACCGTGTCCTTGCCGTCCGCGTTCCAGTCGCCGGCAACCGCGCGGACGTTCGAGTTCGCGGGCGTGCCCCAGACGAATGCCGTCGACGTGGCGCTCTGGCTGTTCGAGGACGCGAGGTGCCACGACGCGTTGGACGGCACGTAGAAACCGACCGTGTCCTTGCCATCGCCATCCCAGTCCCCGACGACGGGCTGGACACTGGTGTCCCCCACGGGACCGAAGCTGAACGTGATGTCGGACGCCGCTCCGCCGAGCTGGTTCATCAGGTGCCACGAAGCGTCGCTGTAGCGGTAGAAGCCGACCGAAGTCGCGCCGTTCCCATCCCAGTCTCCCGACACCGGGACTGTTCCCGAGCCCGCTTGCCCGGCAGTGAAGGCGACGTCACTCTCGTCGGTCGGCTCGGCATCGTAGTTCAGGTGCCAGGAAGCGTTTGACGGATTGTAGAAGCCGACGCTCGAGGCGGCGTTGCTGCTCGAGGCCTGTGCCCGTGTCGCTGGCAGGGCTCCGACGGCCAACAGGGTGCTACCGAGCCCCACAGCAGCCACGCCACCCACGACCGACAGGATTGTTCTGCGCACCGAGCGCGTATTTGGTTTCCCCATGAAACGGATCATGGCAGTCAGATCGGTCTAGTACCTCCCCCCGATCAGGGGTCCGACAGGCGGCTTTCCAGCCGTGTTGATGGCCCGTTCAGTTCTGGTAGAGCTCGTCCGCCGACCGCGTCGGCACCCCGCTCGTCTGTGACAGGACTGATCTGGTGCCTGACCGCGCGCCCTCGGCACGAGTCAACGGCGGACTGGAGGCACGGTGGCAGCTGGCACCGTGCCTCCAGGCTCGGCCGTCACTCCGCTGGCGCGGTGCGCCGGTACCGGCTGGCGGGGCCCACGCCCGTCCGTCGGTCTGGCGCCGTTCTCAGGCCGCCGGTCGCGGCGCCCAGCCGAGTTGCGGACCCAGGTGCTCCGCGATGTCCGTGGTGATCTGCGCGTAGTCGTCCGGCTCGAACGAGAACGGCAGCGCGAAGGCGACCTCGGTCACCGCCTGGTAGCCGGCGTCGGCGCGCAGCCGGTCTGCGATCTCCGCCGAGGTCCCCACGAGGTCGGCGGCGAAGAGCATCCCCGCGGGCCCCATGGGCACGCCCACGCGGCCCGAGCGGCTCTCGACGTAGGCGCGGTAGCGCGCTTCCTGCTCGCGGGTCGCCGTGTCGGTCGGGATGACGACCAGGCCCTGGGAGACCCGAGCGTTGCTGGGATCGGGGTGGACGTCGAGGTAGGCCTCGATCTGCGCGCGCTGGTTGGTGGCGAAGTCCGTGCCGACCTCGCTGCGCGTGACGCTCGAGGTGAGCAGGTGGAAGCCGTTCTCGCCGGCCCAGACCGCCGACTTCGTGCTGCCGGTGCCGTACCAGATGCGGTCGGCGAGGCCGGGGCTGTGGGGTTGGACGGTGTTCGCGAACTCCTCGATCCCTCGGCGTTCGACGGTGCCGGTCACCGCGTCTCCGCGCACGAGTGCACGGAAGCGCAGGAGTCGGTCGTTGCCGAGGTCCTCGTGCTCGGCGGTGTCGGGGTAGATCGCGTCCTTGTAGAGGTCGAAGTTCATCGGGGTGCCGACCGAGAAGCCGGGGTTCAGGCGTCCGCCCAGCAGCACGTCGACGGTGCCGAGGTCCTCGGCGAGCCGGAAGGGGTTCTCGGCGCCGATCGGCGTGACGGCGGTGCCAAGCTCGATCCGCGAGGTCCGCTGTGACGCCGCGGCCATCACCGCGACGGGGGAGGAGATGCCGTGTTGCAGGTGCCGGTGGCGCAGCCACGCGCTGTCGAAGCCGAGCGCTTCCGCGCGCTCGATGACCCGGAGTGTGTCCTCGTGGCCCTGAGACGGCCGGGCGGGGTCGAACGACCCGATCGTCAGGAAGCCGAGCCGTTCCAGGGGAGTTCCGTCGAGGGGCATGCCTCGATCGTGCCAGACCACCGGGTGGCGCGGGGGTCCGGCTGGCAGGGTGGATCGGTGCACATCACTCTGGACTCCGCGACCGACGTCGTCACCGACATCCGCTTCCCCGAGGGCAACCGCTGGCACGACGGGCGGCTCTGGTACTCGGACATGCACACCGGCGAGGTCTTCTCGATGGACCCGACCTCGACCGCGGCTCCGCGTCTCGAGGCCACGGTCGAGGGCCAGTCGTCGGGGCTTGGCTGGCTCGCCGACGGGCGACTGATCGTCAGCTCGATGGAGTCCCGCACGGTCGTCGCCGTCGACGATCGTGGCCAGACGTCGGTGTTCGCCGACCTGTCTGGCGAGGAGTCGTCGCTCGTGAACGACCTCGTCGTCGACGAGACGACCGGCCGGACCTACATCGGGGCCTTCGGCTACGACCTGTACGGCGGCGAGGAGCTCCGCCCCGGCCCGCTCTGGGTGATCGAGCCGGACGGCTCGTTCCGCCTCGCCGCCGAGGGCCTGGTGTTCCCGAACAGCGCGAACGTCCTGCCCGGCACGCGCACCCTCGTGGTGAGCGAGACGTGGGGCGGCCGGCTCACCGCGTTCGACATCGAGCCCGACGGGTCGCTGACCGGCCGACGCGAGTGGGCAGCGCTGCCCGGTGGCGTCACGCCGGACGGCAGCACGGTCGACCGCGACGGCGCCGTCTGGGTCTGCTCCGTCGACACGGGGGAATTCCTCCGGGTCCTCGAGGGCGGCGAGGTCACGGACCGGATCGATGCGCCGGGGCTGTGCGCGATCGACTGCGCGCTCGGCGGCGAGGACGGCCGCACGCTCTACCTGGCGACGGCGGACAGCTACGACCCGGCGACGACGGCGCAGACGCGTGCGGGGCGGATCAGCGCGGTGCGGGTGGCCGTGCCGGGTTGGTGAGCGCGCTGTTGGTGGGAGCCCGCTCGGTGCGAGGTTGTCCGCATGGTGCGAGGCATCAGGGTCGCACCGTGCGTACAACCTCGCACCAGGCTGTTCGGGCGTCGCAGCGCTCCGTCGCGATGCGACGATGGGGTCGTGACCGAGATACCTCAGCCCGCACTCGTCCCCGAACTCCTCGTCGCCGACCTGGACCGGAGCCTCGCGTTCTGGTGCGGCCTGTGCGGCTTCGAGATCCGGTACGCGCGGCCCGAGGAGCGCTTTGCGTACGTCGCGTTCGGCAGTGCACACCTGATGCTCGAACAGGCCGGGGTCGGTCGGAACTGGATCACCGGCGCGCTCGATCGCCCGCTCGGCCGAGGCGTGAACTTCCAGATCACCGTGCCCGACAGCCGCGCGCTGGCCGCCACCCTGATCCGTGCCGGCACCGAACTCTTCATGCAGCCCGAGACGAAGTGGTACGCCGTCGGGAGCGAGCAGGCGGGCGTCGACCAGTTCCTCGTGCAGGACCCGGACGGGTACCTGGTGCGGTTCCAGTCCTCGGCGGGACGACGCCCAGTGGCCGACTGAACTCGTACAATCGGCCGTGCCTTCCATCCAGATCGAGAGCCCTCGCAGCGACGACGTCCTCAGCCTGCTCCGCCAGGGAGATGCCTTCGCCCTCGCCCTGTACCCGGCCGAGAACTACTACGGCCTCGACGTCGACGCCCTGGAAGCCGACGGGGTCTCGCTGTTCGTCGCTCGCGAGGGTGACGTGGCCGTCGGCACCGCGGCACTGGTTGATCGGCGCGACGGATCCGGCGAGGTCAAGCGGATGTTCGTCACCGACGACGCTCGAGGACTCGGGGTCGGCCGAGCCCTGCTCCAGGCGCTCGAAGCGCATGCGCTGGCCGGGGGCATCTCGACGATGCAACTGGAGACGGGCTTGCCACAGGTCGCGGCGATCGCCCTGTACGAGAAGCTCGGGTACCGCCAGATCCCGCGGTTCGGGCCGTACACCGACGACCCGACGAGCTACTGCATGGAGAAGCACCTCTGAGCCGGTTGTCATCCGTCCGTCGGGCGCGGCGCGCTCTTGGTATCCGGCCCGTCGTCCAGGCTCGCATCGACCGCCGGGTCGGGTGAAACCTCCTGCGCGCGGACGGGGAAGTCGTCCAGAGCGGCGGCGCCGACGGGCGCCTGCCCGCCGCGCACCCGCTTCTTGACGGCTGCCCACGGCCGACCGAACGCAGACCGCGGCGCGCGCTCTGACGGCCCCTCGACCTCGAGCCCGTAGTACGCGCCGACGTGTTCGAGCAGGACCTCGCGCTCGGCCCTGTCGTACGCCCGCCGCTCGCGGGTGAAGGCGATGATCGTCGACCAACAGGTGAGCAGGAGCACGAGGCTGAAGGGCAACGCCGTCGTGATGGCAGCGGTCTTCAGGGCGTCCAGTCCGCCGCTCAGCAGCAGTGCGACCGCGAGCAGGGCGGAGACGAAGGCGAAGAACACCCGCAGCCAGTTCTTCGGCTCGATGTCACCGCCGGACGCGATCATCGCCATGACCAGGGCGCCGGAGTCCGACGAGGTCACGAAGAACACGCCGATGAGCAGGATCGCGCCGAACACCAGGACGGTGCCGGCGGGCAGATCGCCGAGCAACGTGAAGAGCGAGCCCTCGACGTCGACGGAACCATCGGCGCCGACCAGGCCGCCGGAGCCGTCGGTCTCGCGGTGGATCGCCGCACCGCCGAGGACCGCGAACCACAGGAACGTGAGCACGGTCGGCACGAGCAGGACGCCGAAGACGAACTGGCGGACCGTGCGGCCCTTCGAGATGCGCGCGATGAACACGCCGACGAACGGCGCCCACGACATCCACCAGCCCCAGTAGAAGGTGGTCCACGCGCCCTGCCAGGCCTCGCCCTCGGCGCCCTGCTGCGCGGTGACGTTGAAGGACAGCCCGACGACGTTCTGCAGGTAGGAGCCGATCGACTGCACGAAGTCGCGCAGCAGGAACTGGGTCGGCCCGACGATGAGCACGAACAGCAGCAGCGCTGCGGCGAGCAACAGGTTGAAGTTCGACAGGATCTTCATGCCCTTCGCCACCCCGGTGACGAGCGAGACGATGGTGACGGCGGTGATCGCGGCGATGATGACGATCTGGCTGACGATGCCGCTGTCGGCGATGCCCGCCTTCTCGAGCCCGGCGCCGATCTGGATCACCCCGAGGCCGAGCGAGGTCGCGACGCCGAACACGGTGCCGACCAGGGCGAGGACGTCGATGAGGTTGCCCCAGCCGCCGCGGACACGGTTGCCGAGCAGCGGCTCGAGGGCCCAGCGGATCGAGACGGGGCGGCCCCGGCGGTGGATGGCGTACGCGAGCGCGAGGCCGAGCACCACGTAGATCGCCCACGCGTGGAGACCCCAGTGCAGGAACGTCTGGGTGAGGGCCTGCTGCGCGAGCTCGCTCTCCGAACCGGTGACGCCGGGGCGCGGCGAGGCGAAGTGGCTGAGGGGTTCCGAGACGCCGTAGAAGACGAGGCCGATGCCCATGCCGGCGGCGAAGAGCAGCGAGAACCATGATCCCGTCGTGAACTCCGGTTCGTCCTGGTCCTTGCCGAGCTTGATGTCGCCGAACTTGCTGAAGCCGACGAACACCGAGAAGCCGACGAAGAACGCCGCGATGAGCACGTAGTACCAGCTGAAGTTCCGGACGATGCCGTCCTGCAGGCCGACGAACATCGCCTCGGCACTCGACGGCGACACCAGCGTGAACGCCACGAACCCGAGCACGAGGACGGCGGCGGGCCAGAACACCCACCGCCGGACCTCCGAGGTCGTCGTGCGGGGGCCGGGCGGGGGAGCGGAGGTGGTGCTTGGCATGCACTCCATGGTGCCTGGCGGCGGCTCTGTGCGTTCGCTCAGGCGTGTCGTTCGGGTGAACGCCGTGCAGCCTCGGCCGTTCCGTGCCGGGTTGCGAGCTCGGTGCGGCGCCGGAGGCGCGCACGGAGCGACCAACGGCGCACCGGATGGCGACGTGCGCACGGTGCGCGGAGCGGTCGGGCCAGCGAGTGGCGGACGGGAGGCGCGGGGCGGGAGCGACCCGCGCCTCCCGTCCGCTCGTGGGCGCGCATACCCCGTCGGGTGCGATTACAACGTTGACTTCCATTTTACAGCGCTGTAAACAGGACCTGCGCGACGACGCGCACGAGGGAGTTGCCCGATGGTGGGAAGCAGGACCGGAACGATCAGCGCGGCCGTGAGCCGGCGGGGGTTCCTCGCCGGAGCAGCCGGCGGGATCGCGCTCGGCACGATGGCGCTCGCGGGGTGCGCGGCACCGCGTGCAGCGGCAGGGGGTGCGACGACGCTGCGCTTCTACGAGCAGAAGCAGGAGGTCATCGCGTACTTCGACACGCTGTTGCGGCGGTTCGAGCAGGGGCACTCCGGGCTGTCCGTGGTGCACGACAGCACGACGGCGATCGCGCCGCAGTTCGTCCGCGGCGAGCCGGCCGACGTCGGCTGCTTCAACGACAACCTCGAACTCGCGCGCTACATCTCCCGCGGCGTGCTGAGCGACCTCGGAGACCTGCCGTCGGCGGCACGGGTCCGACCGGACATCGCCACCCTGACGAACCAGTACGCGACGTTCGAGGACCGCACGAGCGTGCTGCCGTACTCGCTCGCCGCCGCCGGGGTCATCTACAACAAGCGGATCTTCGCCGACCACGACCTGCCCGTGCCGACGACGTGGGACGAGTTCGTCGAGGTGTGCCGGACGCTCCAGAAGGCCGACATCACCCCGATCTACGCGACGGACCGCGACACCTGGACGCTGTGGCAGGGGCTGTTCGACTACTCGGTGGGCAGCCTGGTCGACACCGGGTCGTTCTTCACGAAGATGAAGGCACTCGGCACCGACGTCGGCCCGGACTCCGCGGTCTCGTTCGAGAAGGACTTCGCGGTGCCGATGGAGCGTGCGAAGACCATCTCGACGTTCTTCAACCCCGACCACGCCACGCGTGCCTACGCCGACGGCAACCTGGCGTTCGGCAAGGGCGAGGCCGCGATGTACCTGCAGGGGCCGTGGGCGCTCGGACAGATCGCGCTGGTCGACAAGGACCTCGAGGTCGGCACGTTCGCACTGCCGGTCTCGAACGACCCCGGCGACCGACAGGCGCGGGTGAACATCGACCTCGGCCTGTGGATCCCGACCGCGTCGCAGCACCCGGACGAAGCGAAGGAGCTCGTCGAGTTCCTCATGCAGCCCGAGGTCGTCGAGGCCTACAACCGCGACAACCTGGCGTACTCGCCGACGAAGGACGCGCCGCCGCAGCAGGACGAGCGACTCGCCGGCCTGCAGCAGTACGTCGACGACGCCGCGTTCTACCAGGGCGCCGGCACCTTCATCCCCACCTCGATCCCGCTCGGCAACTACCTGCAGTCGGCGATCCGGAGCGGGGACTTCACCTCGATGCTGCAGCGGCTCGACTCGGACTGGCGGCGTCTCGCCGGCCGTTCGGCGACGGTCTGAGCCGGACCAGGACTCCAGGAGCCACCATGACCATGCAGACCCCGCTCTCCCGCGACACCGACCCGGCGACGTCCGGGCCGGCCACCGCGGCCGCCCGCACGCACCGCGCCGCCGGTTCGCGTCGCCCGGGCTCCCTCCGCCGGACGGAGGGCATGTACTACCTGTTCCTCGTGCCCGCCCTCATCGCGTTCACCGCCTTCGTCGTCGCACCCGCCTGCGTCGGCATCTTCTACAGCTTCACCGACTACCTCGGCTTCGGGCAATGGAACTTCCTCGGGCTCGAGAACTACCGGGCGCTCGTGTCCGACCCGGCGATCCTCGCGTCGTACGGCTTCACCCTCGGGTTCGCCGTCGTCACCGTGATCGTCACGCAGGTCATCGCGCTGGCACTGGCGATCGCACTGGCGAAGAAGATCCGGTTCGCCGCGGGCCTCCGGTCGATCTTCGTGATCCCGATGGTGATCTCCGGGATCATCGTCGCCTACGTGTTCAACTTCCTGTTCTCGAACACCGTGCCGGCCCTGGCCACGAGCGTCGGGTTCGGACCGCTGGAGCAGAGCATCCTCGGCGACCCGAACCTGGCCTGGGTCGCGATCGTGATCGTGTCCGCCTGGCAGACCGTGCCCGGTGCCCTCCTCATCTACACCGCCGGGCTCACCTCGATCCCCGAGGAGTTGTACGAAGCGAGCTCACTGGACGGCGCGACCGGCTGGAAGCAGCTGCGCGCGATCACGCTCCCGCTGCTCGGCGGCTTCATCGTCATCAACACCGTGCTCGGCGTGAAGGGCTACCTCGGCGCGTACGACGTCATCGTCGGCCTGACGAACGGCGGCCCGGGCAGCGCGACGAGCAGTGTCGCGATGACCATCTTCGGCGGCTTCACCGGCGGCGACTACGCCTACCAGATGGCGAACGCGACCGTGTTCTTCATCATCACCGTCCTCATCTCCGTGCTGCAGCTCGCGGCGACCCGCGGAAGGAACCTGCGACTCGCATGACCGCCATCGACACCCGCCCACCCACCGACACCCGCGCGGTGACCACCGGCGACGCACGACGACCTGGCCGCGGGCACCGGCGACGCCTCGGCGGCACGAACTGGACCCTGACCGTCGTGCTCGGACTCGCGGCGCTGACGGTCCTCATCCCGCTGTACGTCACCGTCGCCATGGCGTTCAAGACGAGCGAACAGTCCGTCGACGGCAACGCCCTGTCGCTGCCGTTCCCGTTCAACCCCGGCTCGTTCGCGTCGGCCTGGGAGCTCACGCGCTTCCCCGTCTCGTTCTCGGTGTCGCTCGGCGTCGCAGCGCTCACCGTCGTCGCGACCCTGCTGCTCAGCTCGTTCGCCTCGTACGCGATCGTCCGGAACTGGCACAAGCGGTTCTTCCGGTGGTCGTTCGTCTACCTGCTGGCGGCGATGTTCCTGCCGTTCCCGGTCGTCGCACTGCCGCAGATCAAGCTCACCGCCCAGATGGGCCTCGACAACCCGATCGGCGTCGGCATCCTGCACGCCATGTTCCAACTGTCGTTCAGCGTGCTGCTCTACTCGGCGTACCTGCGGTCGATCCCGGTCGAGCTCGAGGAGAGCGCCCGCATCGACGGCGCCTCGACGTGGCAGATCTTCTGGCGGATCATCCTGCCGCTGCTCGGACCGATGAACGCCACCGTCGGGATCTTCGCGTTCCTGGCATCGTGGAACGACTTCATGATGCCGTCGCTCATCACCGCCGACCCGACCCTGCAGACCCTGCCCGTGGTGCAGAACATCTTCCAGAGCCAGTTCGGCACGAACTACAACGTCGCCTTCGCCTCGTACCTGATGGCCATGGCGCCGACGATCATCGTCTACCTGTTCGCGCAGCGCTGGGTCATCAGCGGCGTGACACAGGGCGCGGTCAAGAGCTGAGGGGTACGACGTGACCATGACCACCACCGCACTCCCGACGATCCGCCCCTTCCCCGGATCCGACCCGATCGCCGACCCCGCGGCCGCCGTCACGGGCGAGCACTGGCGGATCACCGTGCTGGACGCCGGCACGTTCCGCATCGAGTGGAGCGACGACGGCGGGTTCGAGGACCGCGCCTCGACGTTCGCGATCCGACGGCGGTTGCCGGTGCCGGCGTTCACCGTGGAGCGCGTCGGCGACGGTGGCGTCGTCGTCACGACCGACCGTGCCCGGCTCCGCTACGACGGCCGTCCGTTCAGCCCGAGCGGTCTGGTCGTCGAGACCATCGGCCCGGACGCGAACCGCTGGCGCTGGGGGCAGGAACCCCGTGACCTCGGCGGCACCGGCCGCACCCTCGACGACGTTGATGGCCGGATGCCGCTCGAACCCGGCATCCTGGCCCGCGACGGCATCACCGCGCTGGACGACAGCGAGTCGTTCCTGTTCGAGGACGACGGCTGGATCGGCACGCGCGTGCCCGGTCGCCGGGACGTCACGGTGTTCGCGTTCGGTCGCGACTTCGACGGCGCCCTCCGGGCCTTCCACCAGGTGTCCGGCGCCCCCACGCGCCTGCCCCGGTGGGCGCTCGGCAACTGGTGGAGCCGCTACCACCCGTACAGCGACACCTCGTACCTGGAGCTCGTGGACCGGTTCGCCGAGGAACGCCTGCCGTTCTCGGTCGCGGTCATCGACATGGACTGGCACCGCGTCGACTCCGTACCGCCGCAGTTCGGTGACGGCTGGACCGGCTACTCGTGGGAGCCGTCGCTCTTCCCCGACCCGCAGGCCTTCCTGGCGGAACTGCACCGGCGGGGGATGCGCACGACGCTCAACCTGCACCCCGCAGACGGCGTCCGGGCGTTCGAGGACGCCTACCCCGCGATGGCCGAGGCGATGGGGATCGACCCGGCGACCGAGCAGCCGATCCCGTTCGACCCGACCGATCGGCGGTTCCTGCAGGCGTACTTCGACCAGCTGCACCGACCGCTCGAGGCGCAGGGCGTCGACTTCTGGTGGATCGACTGGCAGCAGGGCAGTGAGAGCGGTCTGCCCGGCGTCGACCCGCTCTGGCTGCTCAACCACTTCCATCTACTCGACTCGGCGCGCTCGGCGGACCAGGGGATGACCTTCTCGCGCTACGCCGGCCCCGGCAGCCAGCGGTACGCCGTCGGGTTCTCCGGCGACGACGTCGTGTCCTGGGCGTCGCTGGCGTTCCAACCCGAGTTCACCGCCACGGCCGCGAACATCGGCTACCCCTGGTGGAGTCACGACATCGGCGGCCACACCCGCGGGGTCCGCGACGACGAGCTCGCCACGCGCTGGGTGCAGTTCGGGGTGTTCTCACCGATCATGCGCCTGCACTCCGCCGACAACCCGTTCATCCGCAAGGAACCGTGGGTGTTCCCGGCCGAGGCACGCGCCGCGATGGGGGAGGCCCTGCGCTTCCGTCACCGCCTGGTGCCGTACCTGCACACCATGAACCACCGGACCGCCGAGGGCACCGCGCTCGTCCGCCCGCTGTACCACCTGGAACCACGGCGCGACGAGGCGTACCGGGTGCCGAACACGTACGCCTTCGGGTCCGAACTGCTCGTCGCCCCGATCGTCGAACCGCGTGACCCCGTCACCCTGCACGGAACCGCACGGGCCTGGTTGCCGCCGGGGACCTGGACCGACGTGTTCACCGGCACCGTGTACGCCGGCGACCGGTTCGTCGACCTGCACCGCACCCTCGACAGCGTGCCGGTGCTGCTGCGCGCGGGCGGGTTGCTGCCCCTCGCCGCCGAGGACCAACTCGACGCCACCGCGAACCCGACCGCCTTCGAGGTCCTCGTCGCCCCCGGTGCCTCCGGATCGTTCACCCTGGTCGAGGACCAGGAGGACCCCGCCGGCGACACCGGCCGCAGTGCCGAGACCCGTCTGACGTGGGACGCGGCGCTCGCCGAGTTCCGCGTGCACGCCACCACGGGCGCGGTCGACGTCGTCCCGGCCCGTCGCGACTGGCGGATCACGTTCCTCGCCGCCCCCGCGGACGGGCAGGTCGTGTCCGCTCGTGGCGAGGACCGGTTCTCGGTCGACCTGACCGTGGAGTCGACTGCGGGCGGAGCGGTCACGTTGACCGGGTCGCCGGTGGTCGGCGTTGACGCCCGCGAAGCGGTCCGGCGCGCCCTCGAACGCGCACAGGCCGGCAACGCCGAGAAGCTCGCCGCGTGGGAGATCGTGTCGAAAGACCTGCCGCGCGCCGACCGGATCGTCGAACTCGGCACCGTCGACCTGCCCGAGGCGCTGCGTGCCGTCGTCGTCGAGCTGCTGGGGAGCGTGCACCCGGGCGAGCGCTGATGCTGCGCCGAGTCTCGGAGGAGCGGCCCCGAGACTCGCGCTGGGCGACACTCCTCGGGCGGATCGCCACGAGGAGTGTCGCTCAGGCCGAGACTCGGCCCTGGCCCTGCGCCTGCCCGCGGTCGACCGAGCCGTCGGGGAACGGCGCGCTCTCGCCCACCAGCAGCCGGTGCCCGACCGTGACCAGCCGGCCCGGTACCTCCGAGCCGTCCATCCGCTCGAGCAGCAGGTCGAGGGCGGTGTCCGCCAGCGCGACGGTGTCCGGCGCGACCGACGTCAGGCTCGGCACCAGGCTCGACCCGAGTCCCATCGCGTCCCACCCGACCACCGCGATGTCCCGCGGAGCGTCGAGCCCACGCAACCGCATCGCGCGCAGGACCCCGAGGGCAGCGAGGTCGTCGCGGCAGAGCAGTGCGTCGACCCGGAGCCCGGCATCGAGCGCCCGACCGAACGCGGTCTCGGCACCTGCGGCGTCACCGACCTCGCGGGGGACCAGGAGCGCGTCGTGGACCGGCAGACCGGCGGCTGCCAGCCCGGCCCGGTAGCCGTGGAGCCGCACGCCAGAGGTGCTGGACTCCGGGCCGGTCTCGTGCCCGAAGAAGCCGATGCGTCGGCGACCGAGCGCGACGAGGTGCGCGACGGCCTGCGCCGCCGCGGCCGCGTTGTCGATGACCACCTGGTCGGAGTACTGGGGGCGGACGTCCTCGCCGAGGAACACCACGGCGGTGTCCCCGCGGATCCGGTCGATCGCCTCAGGAGTCAGGACCTGGGGGTGGATGACGACGCCGTCGACCACCCCGGCCTCGCGACCGCGCACAGCGGAGCGCTCGCCGTCGGCCTCGCCGAGGGTCTCCTCGAGCAGCAGTTGGTACCCGCGTTGCGCGCAGACGCGGGAGAACACGTGCGCGAGCTCGGCGAAGTACGGCCGCCGGAGGTCGGGGAACGCGAACGCGAGCATGTTCGACCGGCCGGTGGCGAGCGACCGTCCGGAGACGTTCGGGCGGTACCCGAGCTCGTCGATCGCGGCCTGCACCCGGTCGCGCATCGGCGGACTGACGTGCTGGTAGCCGCGCACGACGTTGGACACGGTCTTCATCGAGACGCCGGCGTGCACGGCGACGTCCTGCAGCGTGACCTTGCCCATCCGATCACCGTAGTGGGCAGGCTGATTGTCAGGTGGAATCGCACCTTCAGGCCCTAGGGTCGCACCAAGCGCAATCGCGTGAACTTCCACGAACCGGTCGAAGGGCCGGTCCGCACCGGAAGGTTGGTCCACTTGACCACCACTCCGCTCGCTCCGGGCTACACACGTACTCGTCCAGGAACAGGAAGCCCCAAGGGCACCTCGACCTACTCCGCTCTGCTCGCGCAGGTCAAGGAGAACGGACTCCTCCGCCGCCGCACCGGGTTCTACTGGTCGCTGTTCGGCACACTCATCGTCACCTTCGCGCTCGCATGGGTCGCGTTCGCGTTCCTCGGTGACTCCTGGTTCCAGCTGATCGTCGCCGGCGCACTCGGCGTGATCTTCACGCAGTTCGCGTTCCTGTCGCACGAGGCCGCGCACCGCCAGGTCTTCGCCTCGCAGAAGTGGAACGACCACGCCGGCCGCTGGCTCGGCACCTTCCTGGTCGGCCTCAGCTACTCGTGGTGGATGAACAAGCACACCCGCCACCACGGCAACCCGAACACCGTCGGCAAGGACCCCGACATCGCACCCGACGGCATCCGGTTCCTGCCGGAGGACGCCGCGGCGGTCAAGGGTCCGCTCATGACGACGTTCATGCGGTTCCAGGGCTGGCTGTTCTTCCCGCTGCTGACGCTCGAGGGCCTGAACCTGCACCGGTACGCGGTGCAGAGCATCGTCACCGGCAACGGCACCAAGGCCGACGTCAAGCACCGCTGGCTCGAGGCCGCCCTGCTCGTCGCGCGCTTCGGCATCTACCTGACGGTCGTGTTCTGGTTCCTGCCGTTCGGCATGGCCTGCGCGTTCCTCGGTGTGCAGCTCGCCGTGTTCGGCGTGATGATGGGCGCATCGTTCGCCCCGAACCACAAGGGCATGCCGACCATCGCGCACGACGCCAAGGTCGACTTCTTCTCGCGCCAGGTCCGCACGTCGCGCAACATCCGCGGCGGCTGGTGGGTCTCGTTCCTGATGGGCGGCCTGAACTACCAGGTCGAGCACCACCTGTTCCCGTCGATGCCCCGCCCGGCGCTGAAGCAGGCTCGCCTGCTCGTCCGCGACCACTGCGACACGCTCGACGTGCCCTACACCGAGACCACCCTGCTGCGTTCCTACGGCATCGTCGTCCGGTACCTGAACCGGGTCGGGCTCGCTGCCCGCGACCCGTTCGCCTGCCCGATGGTCGCGCAACTGCGCATCCACTGACGCCGTGCTGTCGACCATGCCGACCGGCACCGTGAAGTGGTTCGACCACGCCAAGGGGTACGGCTTCATCCACCCCGACGACGGGTCCGAGGACCTGTTCGCCCACTTCTCCAGCATCATCGCGACGACCGGCTACCGGTCGCTCGAGGAGAACGACCACGTGCAGTACGACGTGGGCCCCGGCAAGAAGGGCCCGCAGGCGGACAACATCTCGATCATCCGCTGACGCGGACGACGGACGGGAGGCACGGTGCCAGCTGGCACCGTGCCTCCCGTCGTTTCTTTCCCATGTCCACTGCGCTGGTATGCGGAATCGGGCGTACCTGGTCGAAAGAAACGGCCAGGTACGCCCGATTCCGCCAGGTACGCCGCCCGCCGCGCCGCGCCGCGCCGCGGCGCGCGGCGGGCTACTTGATGCCGGTCGAGGCGATGCCCTGCACGAACTGGCGCTGGAACGCCAGGAACACCACGAGCAGCGGCAGCACGGTCACGGTCGCGATGGCCATCACGGCACCCCACGGTGAACTGAACGCCGGGTTGTTCGTCAGCGTCGACAGGGCCACCGGCACGGTCAGGTTCTCGTTGCCCTGCAGCACGACGAGCGGCCAGAGGAAGTCGTTCCACCGGGTCATGAAGCCGAGGATCACGAGCACCCCGACCAGGGGACCGCACGAGGGCAGCACCACCCGGAAGAACGTCTGGAACTCGCCGGCGCCGTCGAGCCGAGCGGCCTCCATCAGGGCGTCCGGCACCCCGAGCATGAACTGCCGGGCGATGAAGATCCCGACGACGTCGAACACGGTCGGCAGGATCACCGCCCAGGGGGAGTCGACCAGGCCGATCTTCGCGACGACCAGGAAGCTCGGCACCAGGGTGACCTGGATCGGGATCATGATCGTGACGAGGAACGCCGAGTACAGCAGCCCCCGGCCCGTGAACCGGAACTTGGCGAGGGCGTACCCGGCCATCAACGACACGACGACGCTCAACGCGGTGCCGACACTGGTGATGAGCGCCGAGTTGCCGAGCCACCGCCAGACCGGCTGCGTGCTGAACACCTGCGTGTAGTTCTCGAACGTCGGCCGCGTCGGGAACAGCGAGAACGTGCCGCTCTGCGACTGCCCGCCGGGGGTGAGCGCCGAGACGACCATCCAGTACAGCGGGAACACCATCAGGATCGCCAGGGCGGTGAGCCCCGCGACGAGCACCCAGCGACCAGGCCGGCGCCGGGAGCGGGCTCCAGCCGGACGGCGGCGGGGACCGCGGACATCGAGTACGGCCATCAGAGCATCTCCTCCGCCTTGCGGTTGGCGCGCTGCCGGAGCAGCGTGAACACGAGCAGGATCGCGACGAGCACCAGTCCGAGCGCCGCGGCGTAGCCCATCCGGGCATCGATGAACGCGGACCGGAACACGTACTGGATCAGCACGGTCGTCGAGAACCCGGGGCCACCGCCGGTCATCACGTAGATGACGTCGAAGGCCTGCAACGAGAACACGACGTTCAGGATGAGCAGGATCGACGTCGTCGGGCGGAGCAGCGGCCACGTGATGGTCCGGAACCGCACCCAGCGCGAGGCGCCGTCGATCGCGGCGGCCTCCTTGAGCTCGGCGGGCACGGACTGCAGCGCGCCGAGGTAGATCACCATGCAGAAGCCGATCCGGGTCCAGACCACGACGACCACCAGGGTCGCCATCGCCCAGCCCGGAGCGGTCAGCCAGGGCACGCGCCCCACCCCGAGCGCTTCGAGCAGGTTGTTCACGACGCCGTAGTCGCCGTTGAAGATCCACGACATGATGACGCCCACCACGACGCCGGCCGCGACCATCGGCACGAAGAACAGGGCACGGAACACCGAGCGCCCGGGCAGCGGCCGGTTCAGGGCGACCGCCAGGGCGAGCCCGATCGCCATCGAGGTCGGCACGGTGCCGAGCGTGAACACGAGCGTGTTCCGCAGCGCCGTCCCGATGAGCGGGTCGGAGCCCATGTCGACGAAGTTCTTCCCGCCGACCCAGGTGCCGTCGCCGAGCGAGGTGCTGGAGTCCTGGAAGCTCAGCGCGATCGCCGTGATGATCGGGATGAGCGAGAAGCCGAGGAACAGCAGCGCCGCGGGGCCGATGAACACGTACGGGACGAAGCGGCCCCGGCTCCGGCGGGCGCCGCCGCCAGCGGGGAGCCCACCGGTCGGTGGGGCGGTGGACGCCGTCGTTCGGACCGGCGCGGTCTCAGTTCGCAGTGACACTGCGCATCGCCTCCATCATCTGGTTCGAGGCCTCTTTCGGGCTCAGCTGCCCGAGCAGGCAGAGGTCGAGGTAGTCGGCGAACACCGCGTTGAGCGAGCTGAAGTACTCGCCGCTCTCGGCCTTCACCATCGAGAGCGGGATCGTCGTCCCCTGGTCGATGAACCGCTGCATCGTGTCGGTGTTCGCGGCGTACCCGATGTCCTTCGCGTCGAGGGACTTCCGGGCGGGCAGCCAGTTGCCGTCGTGGCAGAACTGCTGCATCTTCGACCGCGACGTGATCATCGCCACGAGCTCGGCCGCGAGCTCCGGGTGCTTGCTCGACTTCGTGACGGCCAGGGCGTTGCCGCCCAGGTCGCTCGCCTCGCCGACGTTCCGGATCATCGGGGCCGTACCCCAGTTGTCCGGCATGTCGGTGTCGAGCTGCGCGATCGACTCCGGGTTGTTGAGCATCATGCCGATCTGCCCCGTCAGGAACAGGTTCCGCGAGACGTCGCCGCCGCCGCTCTTGCTGAGGTTGCCCGTGGTCGCGAGTCCGTCGGCGTACCACTTCCGGCCGAAGGCCAGGGCGTCGATCGCCTCCGGGGTGTCCATCGACGGGGTGGCACCGTCCTCGCCGAGGAACGCGCCGCCGTTCTGGTGGACCAGCGGCAGCCACCGGTACGCCGTCTCGGGCGACGACCACCCGTACCCGAACGCGTACTTGCCGGTGACCTGCTTGACCTCCTGCGCGACGTCGAGGAACTCGTCCCACGTCCACGCGTCGGCCAGTGCCTGCGGTGGCGTGACGCCGATCTGCTCCATGACGTCGCGGTTGTAGTAGGTGATGAAGTTGTCGGTGTGCTGGAAGACGCCGTACACGCCGTCGTCCCGCGCGCCGATCGCCCAGAACGGGTCGCTGTAGTCCTGCCGGTAGTCCGCCGGGACGGACCCCGAGATGTCGACCAAGCTGCCGTTCGCGGCGTACCGACCGATCTGCTGCGGGGTGATCCGGATGACGTCCGGCGCCAGGTCGGCGGCGAGCCGGGTGATGAACCACTGGTGGAACTGCCCGGTGGTCACCTCGACGGCGACGCTCGTGCCAGGGTGCGCCGCGACGAACTCGTCGGCGATCGCCTGGTAGCTCGTGATGTCCGTCGGGATGTTCCAGGTGGACAGGCGGATGTGCTTCGTCCCGCCGCGGCCGGTCGTGCCGCCACCGGCGCACGCTGCCAGTGCGCCGGTCAGCGAGATGCCGGCGAGGGCGAGGAACCCCCGTCTGGCGAGCTGGGGGGATGGTCGGGTCGGCATGGTCCTCTCCTTTGAGGTCGTGGTGCCGTTCAGGTCGGCCGGGAGGCGCGGGGTGCGCACACGGGGCGCCGCGCGTCCGACGTGGGGTCGCGTCCTGGACCCGACCCCACGTCGGGCGCGACGGTTCAGACGAGCGCGGGGCGGGCCTCCCGGCCGGCCACCGGTGCCGCGGTGACCGCGTCCGCCGGACGCAACGACTCGGGGAGCAGCGCCGCGTGGGCGTGCAGGAGCTCGTCGGTCATCTCGGCGATGCGGTCGAGCGTCAGGTGCGCCGCCGTCAGCGGGTCCAGAGCCACCGCGTGGTGGACGTGCTCGACGTTGCCCGTCAGCGCAGCGCGCACCGCCAGGGTCTGCACGTTCGTGTTCGTGCGGTTGACCGCGGCGAGCTGCGGCGGGAGCTCACCGAACGACGTCGGCTGCACCCCCTTGCCGTCGACCAGGCACGCGACCTCGACGCAGGCGTCGGACGGCAGGTTCTGGATGACGCCCGTGGCGTTCGGGACGTTGCCGTAGACCACCGCGGGGACGCCCGTCACGATCGCGTTCACGATGCTCGCGCCGTACTCGACGCTCGGCGTCAGGTCGGCCTTGAGCTTCTCGAGCTGCGTGTCCACGTCGCCCTGCTCGTCGTGCGCCAGGCAGATCTCGTAGTAGTCCCAGCGCTCCGGGATGTACTCGAGCACCGTCTCCGGGTCCTTGCGGAAGTACGGCACGTACTCGCTGGCGTGGTGGCTCGACTCGGTCTCGAAGTACCCGAACGAGCGCATCAGCTGGGTGCGGACCTGCTCGTTGCCGCCCTCGTAGTTGCTCGCCGCGGCAGCCGCCTCGCTGTGGTCGCCGTCGTCGTCGTGCAGGTCGGACGCCGCGACGCCGCGCTGGTGCTTCGCCGTCATCACCTCGCGCAGACGCGGGTACAGGTCCTCGCCGTTGCGACGCGTGAACTCGAGGATCCACGCCTGGTGGTTGATGCCGGCGCTGACGAACTCGACCTCGTCGTACGGCACGCCGAGCGTGCGCGCCAGCATGCGGGTCGTGCCCTGCACGCTGTGGCAGAGCCCCACCGTCCGGAGCCCCTTCGCGTTGAGGAACGCCGTGGCCATCGCCATCGGGTTCGCGTAGTTGATGAACTGGGCGTCCGGGCAGAGCTCGAGGGCGTCGCGGGCGATGTCCTCGTACGCGCGCACCGACCGCAGGAACCGGAAGACGCCACCCGGGCCGACGGTGTCGCCGACCGCCTGGTCGATGCCGTACTTGCGCGGGATCTCGACGTCCCACTTGTACGACTCGACGCCGCCGACCTGGAACGTGATGATGACGACGTCCGCACCCGCCAGGGCCGCACGCCGGTCCGTGGTTTCGAGGACCTCGACGCCGAGGCCGTGGTGGGCGACGAGCGCGCGGGCGGCCGTCGCGGTGCGGGCGACCCGGCCCGCGTCGAGGTCCATGAGGTGCAACGTCGCGTCCTGCAGGGCGGGGAAGGAGACGAGGTCGCCGATGAGCCGGAAGGGGAAGACGAAGCCGCCGGCGCCGATGATGGTGATCTTGGTCATGTGTCGACGGTAGGAAGCGCGGGGGTGTGCGGTCCTCCGGCTTCGGACGGTGGGGTTCCAGGATCCTCGGATCGGTCCGTGGTCCGCTGTGCGAGTGTTGTCCGGTGCGCTACCGACTGATGAACGAGTACAGCGTCGACTGGCCGCTCTGGGACGAGGACGGCCTGTGCCCCGAGGGGACACCGGCGTTGTCGGAGACGGTCCGCGACGAAGTACTGCGGTGGGCCGCCGAGTTCAACGAGGGCTACTCGGTGGAGGCGGGATGGCCGACCGAGGCCGCGGCGCGCTCGTCCGAGCGCCAGGCGCGGCGACTCTTCCGGCTCGTCGAACGCGAACTGCCGGCGGGCGACGAGCTGGTGCTGGGCTACTGGGAGACGAACAGACGCACGGGGCTCTGACGGGTCGCGACGGTCGTCGTACGCTGGCGGTCGTGGACGAGTGGTGGGACGTGGTCGATGCGGGCGGTGGAGCGACGGGCACGACGTTCCGGCGAGGCGACAGCGGTTGGCCCGCCGGGTCCTTCCACCTCGTGGTCACGGTCTGCGTCCACCGCGCCGACGGGACCGTCCTCGTCACGCAACGAGCTCCGACGAAGGAGTTCGCGTACGGGTGGGAGTTCCCCGGAGGGAGCGCGCTCGCTGGCGAGTCGGGGACAGCGGCGGCCTGCCGTGAACTGCGCGAGGAGACCGCCCTCGAGGTCGCACCCGAGGCGCTGCAGTGGGTCGGTCGCTTCACTGAGGACTCTGCGCTGGTGGACCTCTTCACCGTTGGGGAACCTGCCGGCTCGACCGTGCGGCCAGCTCCGGCCGAGGTGATGGCCTGGAAGTGGCTCCCCGCGTCCGAGGTGGTCGAACTCCGTCAGAGCGGCGTGATGGCGGATCCGTGGGGACCACGGTTGGACGCGCTGTGGCCAGCGGCGATGGCCACGATCCGGTCCGCCGGAGAGCCTCCCGCGGTGCAGCTGGAAGCACACCGCGACTCCTGGGAGACGGACTACCAGCGTGAGGCGTCGCGGCTCGTCGCCGCGCTCGGAGACCGCGTGCTCGCGATCGAACACATCGGCAGCACGGCCATCCCGGGCCTCGAAGCGAAGCCGGTCATCGACATCGCGGTCCGGGTCGCAGTCGACACGGATCCGTCGGCGCTCGGCCCGTTGCTCGTGGCGACGGGCTACACGCAGCACCGTTCCGGTCCGAAGAACCACGGGGTGTACACCCGAGAGCGAGACGGGGCGAGGACCCACATCCTCCACGCCTTCGCCTCGGACCAGTGGGACGAATGCAACCAACGGCTCTTCCGGGACAAACTGCTCAGCGACCCGACCGCCGTTGCGCGGTACCGGGAGGTCAAGACCCGAGCAGCGCGATCGTCGGACGGTCGTGCCTACACGGCCGCGAAGAGCCAGGTGGTGCAACAGCTCCTCGATGAGGAACGTGCCGCCCGAGGTCTCGCGTCCGTGACGGCGTGGGACAAGGAGGCGCTGGGCTCGCATCGCCGCCCGAGTACCGAGGGGCTCTGACGTAGTCTCGACATCGTGCTCGACGTGGAGACGATGGAAGCGGCGTACTGGAGCCACCGCGGCCCGGCCCCGCTCATGGCGTCGTCCCACCGGCACGACGACCTCGAGATGAACCTGGTGCTCGACGGGCACCTGGACTACCGGTTCGGCGGAGCCCCGGTCAGCGTGCACGCGGGTGAGATCGCACTGTTCTGGGGTTGGACCCCGCACCAGCTCGTGGGTGACGGCACCGGCACGGGCGAGTTCCGCTGGGTGCACATCCCGCTGGCCGAGGTGCTCGCGTGGGGACTGCCCGACCACGACCTCGGAGCGATGCTCCTGAACCGCCCGGTCGTCGTACCGACCGCAGCTGCCGGGCGTGACGTCGAGTCGATGCTCGGGTCGTGGCAGCGGGACTTCGCGGACGACGGTGCGGAGATCATCGCCAACCTCGAGGCGCAGGCGCTCGTGCGTCGCCTGCTCCGGCACCACCGCGACGCCGTTGACCTGCGGCCTGGCGGCGGGCACGGCACCGCGGATGCCATGCACCGGGTGATCGACATGGTGCGGTTCGTGGTCGACCGGTTCCGGGAACCGATCGAGGTCGCTGACGTCGCAGCGGCCGCGCACCTGCACCCGCACTACGCGATGTCGGTGTTCCGACAGGACGTCGGCACCACGATCGTCGAGTACCTGACACGGTGCCGGGTGGCCGAGGCGCAGCGGTTGCTCGCGACGACGTCCATGACGACGTCGGAGATCG
Organism: Curtobacterium sp. VKM Ac-2884; assembly: GCF_015350945.1. Lineage (NCBI taxonomy): Bacteria > Bacillati > Actinomycetota > Actinomycetes > Micrococcales > Microbacteriaceae > Curtobacterium > Curtobacterium sp. VKM Ac-2884. The sequence continues at coordinate 455 of NZ_JADKSA010000004.1, read as the reverse complement.
CGCACGCCGCAGGATTCGGGTCGCAGTCGAGTTTCTACGTGCACTTCACCCGCGCCTGTGGAACTGCGCCAGGTGCGTACCGAGCGCGGGCTCGCTGACCCGGCGCCTCCACGCACGAGCAACGCCCCGTCGCGAGCGACGGGGCGTTGGCCGTTCCGGTCTGCCATGCACAGCCGGAGTACGTGGGGTGTTACTTGATCTGTGCGGTGATGGTGGCGGTGCCGACGAGGAGGCCGCGCTTGACGGCGTCGGTGCCGAAGGTCTTGTTCAGCAGGCCGGCGGCGTCTTCGGAGACGTGGACGGTGGTGCCGGTCAGGATGGCGTTGTCGCCCTCGAGCTGGAGGGGCTTGAGGGAACCGCCCCAGAGCTCGAACAGGAACGCGTTGGACGCGGCGACCTTGCCGTTGACCAGGACGTCACCGTAGAGCTTGGAGGAGCCCGGGTTCACGACGAAG